>NZ_JACCCN010000002.1:0-1508574 GCF_013410075.1 Xanthomonas sp. JAI131
GCAGCCCCGACGGGCATTTTTCGATGGCACATCCATGTGCCAACGAAAAACGTCGCGCATCCTGCGCGCCGCCCTTCGGGTATTCGCCCGCCGGGTCTGCCGCGCTGAGGGGGCCCGGCAGATCAAACGCAAAGCAACAGCAACAGCAACAGCAACAGCTGGCGACTGCAGCCTTCTCGATCCGCCATCGCAAATAAGGGCGGACTCACACGTTCAACAACAGGAACTCCCGCTCCCACGAACTGATCACCCGGAAGAACGTTTCGTATTCCTTGCGCTTGACCGAAATGTAGGCGCGCACGAAACGCGGCCCCAGCATCTCCTGCAGCGGCGTACACCGCTCCAGCTCGTCCAGCGCCTCGCCCAGCGAACGCGGCAACTGGTAGCCCATCTCCTTGCCGTTGCCGCTGATCGGCGCGGTCGGCTCCAGCTTCTCGCGGATGCCCAGCAACCCGCAGGCCAGCGTCGCCGCCATCGCCAGATACGGATTGGCGTCGGAGCCAGCGAAGCGGCTCTCCACCCGCATGTTCTCGATCGTGTCGATCGGCACCCGCAGCCCGCAGGTGCGGTTGTCGAAACCCCACAGCACGTTGCTCGGCGACACCTCGCCGAACATCAGCCGGCGGTAGGAATTGACGTTCGGCGCCAGCACCGCCATCGCCATCGGCACGTACTTCTGCAACCCCGCCAGGTAGTGCGCGAAGGTGCGGCTGTACTCGCCGGCGCGGCGCCCGCTGAACACGTTCTTGCCGTGCTTGTCGACCAGGCTCTGGTGGATGTGCATCGCACTGCCCGGCTCGTTCTCCATCGGCTTGGCCAGGAACGTGGCGTAGACGCCGTGGCGCATCGCCGCCTCGCGCATCGTACGCTTGAACAGGAATACCTGGTCGGCGCGCGACAGCGCATCGGAATGGGTGAAGTTGACCTCCAGCTGCGCCGCGCCGGATTCGTGGATCAAGGTGTCCACGTCCAGTTCCATCGCGTCGCAGTAGTCGTACATCAGGTCCAGGATCGGGTCGAACTCGTTGACCGCGTCGATCGAGTACGACTGCCGCGCCGTCTCCGGCCGCCCCGAGCGGCCGGCCGGCGGCAGCAGCGGAAAGTCCGGATCGGTGTTCTTCTGCACCAGGAAGAACTCCAGCTCCGGCGCCACCACCGGCTTGAAACCGATCGCCGCATACGCCTGCAACACGCCGCGCAGCACGTTGCGCGGCGCCAGGTCGTGCGGCTGGCCGTCCTTGGTGTAACAGTCGTGGATCACCTGCGCGGTCGGGTCGGTGGCCCACGGCACCATCCGCACCGTATCCGGGTCCGGGCGCAGCTGCATGTCCGAGTCCGACGGCGAGGTCAGGTCGTAGTAGTCGTCGGGATACTCGCCGGTGACGGTGGTGGCGAAGATGCCCTCGGGCAGGCGCGTGCCGTAGTCGTGGGAGAACTTGGCCGCGGGAATGATCTTGCCGCGCGCGTTGCCGGTGATGTCCGGCACCAGGCACTCGACTTCGGTGATGTGGCGATCCTTCAGCCAACGGCGCAGCGAGCTTTCCTGCTGTTCGGGGGTATTCTTGCGGGAGCGCGGTCGGCTGGCCATGGGGGAATTCGATTCAGTGCGTGCGGCGAGCCGCGTAGTGGCGACAGGCATCGCCGAAGGATTGGAAGATGCCCAGGTAGAACGGGTCGTCGAGGACGCGCCATTCCGGATGCCACTGTACCCCCAGCAGGAAGCCGGGACCGATACCGCGGAACGCCTCGATCAATCCGTCCGGCGCGCGCGCCTCCACGATCAGGTCGCCGCCGAGCCGGGCCACGCCCTGCCCGTGCAGCGAGTTGACCCGCACCCGCTCCCTGCCGGCGATGTCCGCCAGCCAGCCGCCTTCGCTCAGGGTGACCTCGTGCACCGGCGCGTACTGCAGGTCCAGCGCGGCCTGGGTGTCCTCGCGATGGTCGGACAGGCCGGGCACCGCATGTACTTTCTGGTGCAGGCTGCCGCCCAGGGCCACGTTGACTTCCTGGAAGCCGCGGCAGATCGCCAGGATCGGCAGGCCGAGCGCGATCGCCTGCGGGATCAGGTCCAGCGTGTTGGCGTCGCGCGCCGGATCGTGCGGATTGCCGAGCCAGCTGGGTTCGTCGCCGTAGTGATGCGGTTCGATGTTGCTGACCGCGCCGGTCAGCAACAGGCCGTCCAGCCGCGCCAGCCAGTCGCGCGGTGCGACCGGCGGCTGCAGCGACGGCAGCAGCACCGGCGTCACGCCGGCGCCATCGACCGCTGCACGCAGATACTTTTCTCCAGCGACCAGGAACGGATGCTGGCCGATGAGCTTGCGATCGGTCGACAGGCCGACCAGGGGCGATACAGCCATGCGAAGAGCTCGTGTGGCGTCGTCGCAAGTTACCCCGGGCGTTTTATTTTTACAACACGCCACAGCGGCGCCTGGCGGCCAGCACGGGCGTACGGCCACTGCCCATATCCGGCGCAGCGCGCTTTGTTACAGGATCGGGACGGCGGACGCGCAGATGCGGCGCCCGTCGCGTCCACGCTGCCGGCGCATCGGCCTGTTGAGTATTCTTGACGCGAACCCGGCTCTGCTAAGCTCGTCGCACTCCCGCAGGCCGCCACCATGACCCGCACCCACGACGCTCCGCCCCTGCCCCCGGACGCCGCCCAGGCCCTGCAACGCATCCCCGGCTGCGAACAGATCGACCTGCTGCTGCCGGACAGCAATGGCCTGCTGCGCGGCAAGCGCATCGCCCGCGACGCGCTGGAAAAGGTCTATCGCGACGGCGTATGCCTGCCGATGTCGCTGATCGCCACCGACATCACCGGCAATACGGTCGAGGAAACCGGCCTGGGCTACGACATCGGCGACGAGGACCGGCTGTGCTTCCCGGTCCCCGGCACGCTGCAGCCGGTGCCGTGGGCGCCGGTGCCCTCGGCGCAGTTGCTGCTGGCGATGCGCGACGGCGCCGGCGACCCGCTGGACATCGCCCCGCGCGAAGTGCTGGCGCGGGTGCTGGCGCGGCTGCGCGCGCGCGGGCTGACTCCGGTGATCGCGGTGGAACTGGAGTTCTACCTGTTCGATCCGCGCGCCGACGCCGACGGCCGGCCGCAACCGCCGCTGCAGGCGCACACCGGGCTGCGCAACGACAGCACCCAGGTCTATTACATGCAGGAGCTGGACGACCAGCGCGGCTTCACCGACGCGGTCGCGCAGGCCTGCCGCGCGCAGGGCATCCCCGCCGATACCGCGGTCGCCGAGTACGCGCCCGGCCAGTTCGAGATCAACCTCAAGCACCGCGGCGACGCGCTGGCCGCCTGCGACGACGCGCTGATGCTCAAGCGCGCGATCAAGGCGATCGCGCAGCAGCAGGGCCTGCTCGCCAGCTTCATGGCCAAGCCGTTCGCCGCGCAGTCCGGCAGCGGCCTGCACCTGCACGTGAGCGTGCTCGACGACGCCGGCGACAACGTCTTCGCCGGCACGCCGCAGGCGCCGGCCGACGCATTGCGCCATGCCATCGGCGGCCTGCAGCGCAGCGCCGACGACTGCCTGCTGCTGTTCGCCCCGCACGCCAACAGCTACCGCCGCTTCGTGCCCAATGCGTTCGTGCCGCTCAACGACAGCTGGGGCTTCAACAACCGCACCGTGGCGATGCGGGTGCCGTACAGCGATCCGGCCAATACCCGCATCGAGCACCGCATCGCCGGCGCCGACGCCAATCCATACCTGGTCGCCGCGGCGGTGCTGGCCGGCATCGAGCACGGCCTGCAGCATGGCTTCGACCCGGGTCCGCCGGTACAGGGCAACGCCTACGCACAGACCGAGATCCGCCATCCGGACTGGCGCGGCGCGATCGCCGGATTCCTCGCCAGCGACTTCGTCGCCGATCGGTTCGGCGCCCGCTTCCGCCACGTCTACGGCCAGCAGAAACGCCGCGAGATGCTGGATTTCCATGCGCAGGTGAGCGATCTGGATTACCGGTGGTATTTGCGTACGGTGTGAGGGGCCGGGATTCGGCATTGGGGATTGGGGATTCGTAGAAGCGACATTCCCGCCACCCGCCTTCCATGCAGCCAGGCGCTTTGAATCCCCAATCCCCAATCTCGAATCCCCGCCCCTCAATGCCCCAGCCCTCCCGCAACTGGTACACCGACAGCGCCACGCCACTGCCGCCGCAGCCGCCGCTGCGCGGCCAGGTGCGGGCCGACGTGTGCATTCTCGGCGCCGGCTATACCGGGTTGAGCGCGGCGCTGGCGCTGGCCGAGGCCGGTTATCAGGTCGCGATCGTGGAAGCGCAGCGTGTGGGCTGGGGCGCGTCCGGGCGCAACGGCGGCCAGGCCATCGTCGGCTACGGCTGCGAGCAGCACACGCTGGAAACGCTGCTCGGCAGCGCCGAGGCGCGGCTGCTGTTCGATTTCTCGCGCGACGGCATGCAGCTGCTGCGCGACCGCATCCAGCGCCACGCCATCGCCTGCGACTGGCGCGACGGCCATGCGCACGTGGCGATCAAGCCGCGCCAGGTGCGTGCGTTGCAGGCCGGCATCGTCGAGATGGCGCAGCGCTACGACTATCCGCTGCAGTGGTGGGACCGCGACCAGTTGCGCGCACACCTGCGCAGCGAGCGCTACCTGGGCGCGATGTACGACCCGGCCAGCGGCCACCTGCACCCGCTCGAATACGCGCACGGGCTGGCGCGCGCGGCGCTGGCCGCCGGCGTGCGCATCTACGAGCACTCGCCGGTGACCGCGCTGGTGCGCGGCGCGCAGCCGATCCTGCGCAGCGCGCACGGCGAGGTGCAGGCCGATTTCGCGGTGCTGGCCGGCAACGCCTGGCTGCGCGGCATCGCGCCGGAACTGGAATCGCGGATCATGCCGGTCGGCACCTACATCGGCGCCAGCGCGCCGCTGGGCGCGGCGCTGGCGCGCGAACTGATCGGCAACGACATGGCGGTGGCCGACGTGAACTGGGCGCTGGACTATTTCCGCCTCAGCCGCGACCACCGCCTGCTGTTCGGCGGCCGCGCCAGCTATTCCTCGCTGCCGCCGCCGGGCCTGCGCGGGGTCATGACCCGGCGCATGCGCCGGGTGTTCCCGCAGCTGCGCGAGGTCGCGCTGGACTACGTGTGGGGCGGCTATGTCGACATCACCCGCAACCGCGCCCCGCACTGGGGCCGGCTGACCCCGAACGTGTACTTCGCGCAGGGCTTTTCCGGCCATGGCGTGGCCGCCACCGGCCTGGCCGGCGACGCCATCGCCGCGGCCATCGCCGGGCAGTCGCAGCGCCTGGACCTGTTCGCCAGGATTCCGCACGCGCCGTTCCCCGGCGGCCGTGCGTTGCGCACGCCGCTGCTGGTGGCGGCGATGTCCTGGTACAAGCTGCGCGACGCGCTGTGGTGAGCGCGCCGCGGCGGCGGCATGTCGCCGCCGCCGGACGGCCTAAAGTTGCCCGCGGCACGGCCGCTAACTGAGGTCTACTCCCCAAGGGCGCCTTGCGCGGCTCGCATGCTGCAACCGTTGCCGGCCTACCCGATCGCCAGCGAAAGCGCGGCTGCCCAGCAGCGCATCCTGCTGGTGGAGAATTCGCGCACGTTCACCGGCCTGCTGCGCGAAGCGATCGAGCAGCGGGTGGAACTGCCGGTCACCGTGGTCTCGACCCTGGCCGAAGCGGCGCACGCACTGGACGACGGCGGCTCCTGGTTCCTGGCCCTGACCGGCCTGGTGCTGGCCGACGGCGACCGCGACACGGTGGTGGATTTCTTCGTCGCCCGCGGCCTGCCCACGGTGGTGGTCAGCGGGGTCTACGACGAGAGCCTGCGCAAGCGCGTGCTGACCCAGCAGATCATCGACTTCGTGCTGAAGAACGCGCCCGGCAGCATCGATTACCTGGCCTGGCTGGTGCAGCGGTTGGCGCGCAACCGCAGCATCGCCGCGCTGGTGGTGGACGATTCGCGCTCGGCCCGCGCCTACGCCGCGAGCCTGCTGGCGATGTATGGCTACCAGGTGGTGGAAGCCGCCGACGGCGCCGCCGGACTGAAGGCGGTGGAGGCCAATCCGGCGATCCGCCTGGCGGTGGTGGACCAGGAAATGCCGGGCATGGAAGGGGTGGAATTCACCCGCCGGCTGCGCGCGATCCGCGCCCGCGACAAGCTGGCGGTGATCGGCCTGTCCGGCAACAGCGACCCGTCGCTGGTGCCGCGCTTCCTCAAGAACGGCGCCAACGATTTCCTGCGCAAGCCCTTCTCGCGCGAAGAGTTCTTCTGCCGCGTGTCGCAGAACGTGGACCAGCTGGAACTGATCGGCACGCTGCAGGACCTGGCCACCCGCGACTTCCTCACCGGCCTGCCCAACCGCCGGCATTTCCTGGAACAGAGCCAGCGCCTGCTGCCGCAATGGCTGGCGCGCAGCGACACGGTCAGCGTGGCGATGCTCGACATCGACCACTTCAAGCACATCAACGACAGCTGGGGCCACGAGGCCGGCGACGACGCGCTGCGCGCGGTGGCGGCGACGGTGGCCGCGCATGCGCGCCCGCAGGACCTGGTGGCGCGCTTCGGCGGCGAGGAATTCTGCATGCTGGTGCCGGGCCTGGACGCGGCGGCGGCCGGCGCCTATTTCGAGACCCTGCGCCAGCGCATCGATACGCTGCAGGTGCAGGTGGGCGGGCAGGCCCTGCGCATCACCATCAGCATCGGCGTATGCACCAGCGACGCGCGCCGCGATGCGCTGCATCCGCTCTTGGCCGAGGCCGACAAGCACCTGTACCTGGCCAAGGCCGGCGGCCGCAACCGGGTCGAGCACGCCGCCTGAGCGCGCGCGTGCGGCCTCAGCGGCGCCTGGCGCCGATCACCAGCAGCGCCAGCAGGCTCAGCGCCGCGCCGGCACTGAGGTAGTAGCCGACCCACGGCAGGCCGTAGTGCTTGGCCAGCCAGCTGGCCACGTACGGCGCCGGCGCCGCACCGATGATGCCGGCCAGGTTGAACGACATCGAGGCGCCGGTGTAACGCACCGGCACCGGATACAGCTCGGCCAGCAAGGTGCCGCAGGGCCCGTAGGTCAGGCCCATGAACAACGACCCCAGCGACAGGAACGCCAGCAGCTGCCACGGATGCGCAGCGCTGAACAGCGGCGCGAAGCCCAGCCCGAACAGGACGATGACGAGCCCGGCCGCGATCATCGCGCGGTGCGTGCCGTAGCGGTCGCCGTAGTGCGCCGACAGCGGAATGCCGGCGGCGAAGAACAGGATGCCGACCATCTGCAACAGCAGGAACTGCTCGCGGCCGTAGCCGAGCACCGCGGTGCCGTAGCCCAGCGCGAACACCGTCATCAGGTAGAACAGCATGAAGGTCGCGAACACGCCGAAGGTGCCGAGCAGCAGCGCGCCGGCATGCCGCGACAGCACCGTCCACATCGGCAACGCCACCCGCTCCTTGCGTTCCAGCGCCTTCTGGAAATCCGGGGTTTCGTGGATGCGCAGGCGCACCCACAGCCCGGTCACCACCAGCAGAGCGCTGGCCACGAACGGGATGCGCCAGCCCCAGCCCATGAACTGCGCATCGTCCAGCACCGCATCCAGCAGCAGGAAGATCCCGGAGGACAGCAGGAAGCCCAGCGGCGCGCCCAGCTGGGGGAACATGCCGTACCAGGCGCGCTTGCCCGGCGGCGCGTTCTCGGTGGCCAGCAACACCGCCCCGCCCCATTCGCCGCCCAGGCCCAGGCCCTGGCCGAAGCGGCACAGCGCCAGCAGCGCCGGCGCCCACATACCGATGCTGGCGTAGCTGGGCAACAGCCCGATCACCACCGTGGACAGGCCCATGGTCAGCAGCGCCGCGACCAGCGTCGCCTTGCGCCCGATGCGGTCGCCGAAATGGCCGAACAGCGCCGAGCCGACCGGCCGCGCCACGAACGCCACCGCGAACGTGGCCAGCGACTGCAGCCGCGCCGCGTCGGCGTCGCCCTCGGGGAAGAACAGCTTCGGGAACACCAGCACCGCGGCGGTGGCGTAGATGTAGAAATCGAAGAACTCGATGGTGGTGCCGACCAGGCTGGCCAACAGCACGCGGCGCGGCGAATTGACGGGCGAAGCGGGAAGCGCGGCAGCGGTCATGGAAGCGGCATCGACGGGAAACCGCCCGATTCTGGCAGATCGGCCGCGGCGCCGCAGCGCCATGCCGCTTCGCGCTCAGCGCGGCAGTTGCGCGCGACCGGCGGCGGTCAGCACCGCCACCTCGCGCTCGCCGCGCGTCTCCACCCGGATCCAGCCCGGCCCCGCGCGCCCGTCGAGGGTGGCCTCGCCCAGCCAGGCCAGGGTCCGCAGCAGCACGCTCATGCGCACGCCGAGGCGCTTGCACAGCCGCGCCAGGGCGATCCCCTCCGGCTCCGGCGCCAATGCCTCGAACAGCGCCCGGGTCAGCGCCGGATCAGCGGACAAGCGCCACGCCGATGTCGCGCGGTGCCGCGTCGGCGGCCTCGGCCAGGTGCGGCGTCACCACCACCGGGATCGACTTGGAGGTCGGCGTGCGCGCCTCGTCGGCGAAGCTGGACAACGGCACCAGGCCGTTGGTTTCCGGGTAGTACGCGGCCAGGCAGCCGCGCGGGATGTTGTACTCGACCAGCAGGAAGCGCTTGGCCCGGCGCTGCACGCCATCCTCGCCGAGGCTTTCCAGGTCCACCCAGGCGCCGGCCTGCAGTCCCAGGTCGGCGATGTCGGCGGAGTTGATGAACAGCACCCGGCGCTCGCCGAACACGCCGCGGTAGCGGTCGTCCAGGCCGTAGATGGTGGTGTTGTACTGGTCGTGCGAGCGCGTGGTGGCCAGGGTGAACACCGGTTGCTCGGGGCGCTGGCGGCGCGCGCGGTGGATCGGGTTGTCGGTGGGCACCGCGTGCGCCTTGAACACCGCGCGCCCTTCCGGCGTCTCCCACACGCGGTCGCGTGCGGTGTTGGACAGGCGGAAACCGCCGGGCACCCGCACCCGCGTGTTGAAGTCGGCGAAATCCTCGAACACCTGCGCGATCAGGTCGCGGATGCGGTCGTAGTCGGCGACCAGCCAGCGCCAGCGGATCGCGCTGCGCGTGCCGAGCGTGGCCTCGGCCAGGCGCGCGACGATCGCCGGCTCCGACAGCAGCTCCGGCGACGCCGGCGGATTGATGCCGGCCGACAGGTGCACCATGCTCATCGAATCCTCGACGCTGACGCTCTGCGGCCCGCCCTCCTGGATGTCGATCTCGGTGCGCCCCAGGCACGGCAGGATCAGCGCGTCGCGGCCGTGCACCAGGTGGCTGCGGTTGAGCTTGGTGGTCACGTGCACGGTGAGGTCGCAGCGGCGCAGCGCGCGATGCGTGGCGTCGGTATCGGGGGTGGCGGTGGCGAAGTTGCCGCCCATGCCGAAGAAGGTCCTGGCGCGGCCGTCCAGCATGGCCTCGATCGCGCCGACGGTGTCGAAACCGGATGCGCGCGGCGGATCGAACCCGAACACCGCCTGCAGCCGGTCCAGGAACGCGGCCGGCGGCTTCTCGTAGATCATCATCGTGCGATCGCCCTGCACGTTGCTGTGGCCGCGCACCGGGCAGGCGCCGGCGCCGGGGCGGCCCAGATGGCCGCGCAGCAGCAGCAGGTTGGCGATCATGTGGATCGTGGCCACCGAATGCTTGTGCTGGGTGATGCCCATGCCCCAGCAGGCGATCAGCCGTTCGGATTTCAGGTAGATCTCGCCGGCGCGGCGCAGCTCGGCCTCGCTCAGCCCGGACTCCTCGACGATGGTCGCCCACGGTTCGGCGATCACGTCCGCGGCGAAGGCGTCGAAGTTGGCGGTGTGCTGGGTGATGAACTGCAGATCCAGCAGGCGCGGTTGCGCCGCGCGCGCGGCCTCGGCATCGCGCTCGAGCACGTGCTTGATGATGCCCTTGACCGCGGCCAGGTCGCCACCGATCTTCAGCTGGAAATAATCCGACGAAATCCGCGTCGAACCGTTGTGCAGCATCTGCAGCTTGTCCTGCGGATCGGCGAACTTCTCCAGGCCGCGCTCGCGCAGCGGATTGAACGACACGATCGCCGCACCGCGCTTGGCCGCCTGGCGCAGCTCGCCGAGCATGCGCGGGTGGTTGGTGCCGGGATTCTGGCCGAAGATGAAGATCGCGTCGGCCAGCTCGAAGTCGTGCAGCGACACCGTGCCCTTGCCGACCCCGATCTGCGACTTGAGCGCGGTGCCCGACGGCTCGTGGCACATGTTCGAACAGTCGGGAAAGTTGTTGGTGCCGAACTCGCGCACGAACAGCTGGTACAGGAACGCGGCCTCGTTGCTGGTGCGCCCGGAGGTGTAGAAGATCGCCTCGTCCGGCGAGGCCAGGCCGTTGAGGTGCGCGGCGATCAGCGCGAACGCCTCGTCCCAGCCCACCGGCACGTAGTGGTCGCTGGCGCTGTCGTAGCGCAGCGGATGGGTCAGCCGGCCCTGCCCTTCCAGCCAGTAGTCGCTGTACTTGGCCAGCTGCGCGACGCTGTGCTGCGCGAACAGTTCCGGCGTGGCGCGGCGCGCGGTGGCTTCGGCGGCCACCGCCTTGGCGCCGTTCTCGCAGAACTCGAAGGTCGAGGTGTGGTCGCGGTCGGGCCAGGCGCAGCCGGGGCAGTCGAAGCCGTCGGGCTGGTTGGCGTGCAACAGGGTCTTGGCCCCCTGCACCGCCACGTCCTGCTGCAGCAGGTGGGTGGCGACGGCGCGCAACGCGCCCCAGCCGCCGGCCGGCTGCGTATAGGGTTGGATGGTTTTCTTGCTCATGCGGGCTCTCCGGCGTGCTCGGCCTGGTGCAGGCGCTGCGGATGGCTGTAGACGACGTAATCGTGGTCGCGGGCGAAACCGATCAGGGTCAGGCCGGCGCTGTCGGCCAGCGCGATCGCCAGCGCGGTGGGTGCGGAAATGGCGGCCAGCAGCGGGATGCCGGCCTGGGCGGCCTTCATCGCCATCTCGTAGCTGGCGCGGCTGGTGACCACGGCGAAACCGCTGGCCGGGTCCAGGCCGGCGCTGGCCAGCGCGCCGATCAGCTTGTCCAGCGCGTTGTGCCGGCCCACGTCCTCGCGCGCCAGCTGCACGCATCCGTCGGCGTCGGCCCATCCGGCGGCGTGGGTGGCGCCGGTGATCGCGTTGAGCGGTTGCTGCTGGCGCAGCTCGCGCAAGGCCCGCGCCAGCGCCGCCGGCGCGATCGCGACGCCGGCCGGCAACGGCCGCGGCGCGCGCAGCACCGCCTCGATCGATTCGCTGCCGCACACCCCGCAGCCGCTGCGGCCCTGCAGGTTGCGGCGTCGCGACTGCAGCGCCGCGGCATGTGCGGGCGGGATCTGCAGTTGCAGCGAAACCCCTTCCAGGAAGGTATCCACGCTGGCGATCCGCAACTGCGCCGGATCCTCGACGATGCCCTCGCTGAGCGAAAAGCCCAGCGCGAAGTCGTGCAGGTCTTCCGGAGTGGCCATCATCACCACGAACGGCTCGCCGTTGTAGGCGAACGCCACCGGCACCTCGGCCGCCACCAGGTCCTGGGTGAGCGCGGTGCGCCCGTCGCGATGGCGACGCACGCCGCGCGCGACGGCGCCGGGCCGGGAAGACGCACGCGAGTACATGGTGACGCCTCCCTTCCGCAAATTCAGTGGAACAGCACGAACGCCTTCTGCAAGGTGACCCAGATGCCCCACAGCATCGGCACCCCGACCGCCAGCCAGGCCAGCGCCACCAGCAGCGGATTGCCGCCGTGGCCGACCTGCGCCAGCTGCGCCGCATCCAGCGCCGCGCCGCCGTTGCTGCCGACCTTCTCGTGCGCCAGCTGCTTCTCCGCAGCCAGTTCCTGCGCGGTCATGAAGTGCCTGGCCGCCACCGGCCGCACCAGCAGGTTGCAGATCAGGCCCAGCACCAGCATCCCGGCCAGGATGTACATGGTGGTGTTGTACACCTGTGACGGCGGCACGCCCAGGCCCAGCTGGTATTCGCGCATGTAGCCCACCACCACCGGGCCGAGGATGCCGGCGGTGGCCCAGGCGGTCAGCAGGCGGCCATGGATCGCGCCGACCATCTGGGTGCCGAACAGGTCGGCCAGGTAGGCCGGAATGGTGGCGAAGCCGCCGCCGTACATCGACAGGATCACGCAGAAGATGCCGACGAACAGCGCGCTGCCGCCGACCTTGCCGGCCCACGGCGCCGCCGCGTACAGGGCGATGCCGAGCACGAAGAACACGCTGTAGGTGTGCTTGCGGCCGAGCTTGTCGGACATGCTGGCCCAGAAGAAGCGCCCGCCGATGTTGAACAGGCTGAGCAGGCCGGTGAAGCCGGCGGCGATCGCGGCGATGGCCGCCAGCTGCGCGGTGTCCAGGCTGCCGAAGCCGGCGTCCACGCCGATCAGGCGTCCGCCGAACACTTCCTGCAGCATCGGCGAGGCCATGCCGATCACGCCGATGCCGGCCGACACGTTCAGGCACAGCACGCCCCACAGCAGCCAGAACTGCGGGATGCCCCAGACCTTCCTCACGTGCACGTGGTGGGCGGTGATCATCGCGTTGGCGCTGGCCGCCGGCGCGGTCCAGCCGGCCGGCGTCCAACCGCTCGGCGGCACCCGGTAGCCGAACGCACCGGCCATCATGAACACGAAATACAGCGCCGCCATGACCAGAAAGGTCTCCTTCACCCCGACCGAGTCGAGGCCGGCGAAGTGGCGCATCAGCGCATCGGCCAGCGGGCTGCCGATCATCGCACCGCCGCCGAAGCCCATGATCGCCATGCCGGTGGCCATGCCGCGGCGGTCCGGGAACCACTTGATCAGGGTCGAGACCGGCGAGATGTAACCCAGCCCCAGGCCGATGCCGCCGATCACGCCCGAGCCCAGCCACAGCAGCCAGATCTGGTGCAGATGGATGCCCAGCGCCGAGATCACCAACCCGCCGCACCAGCACAGCGCCGAGACCACGCCGGCCTTGCGCGGCCCGGCGCGTTCCAGCCACCCGCCCCACAGCGCCGCCGAACAGCCCAGCAGCACGAAGAACAGCGTGTACATCCACTGCAGCTCGCTGATCTTCCAGTCGCAGCTGGCCGACACGATTCGCGCCAGGAAGCCCATGTCCGCCGGACACGCCACCGCTTCGGTGATCCCCAGCGCCTTGGACAACGGCAACCAGAACACGCTGAAGCCGTAGGCCATGCCGATGCACAGATGGATCGCCAGCGCGGCCGGCGGCACCAGCCAGCGGTTGAAGCCCGGCCCGGCGACGATGCGTTCCTTCGCCAGCAGGCCGGTATGGGCCGTGTGCGCGGCGCTGGCCGCGCTACTCGAGTCGCTCATTCGATTCCCCTCCGGTGCAGCGGCGTCTTATGTGATGGAGCGCATATCGGCGATCGGACATGGCCTCTTCGGCGGCACGGCCGGCGCAAGGCGCGCGGCGAGCGTAGTACGAAAGCACGATGGCGCCGAGCATCGGATGGTCTAATAATCGGCTGTAGAAAGCCTATTGCGAGCCGCAACCCGCGTGTACAAGGTGACCATCCAGCCGCAATGGGAACTGCACACCGAGGATGGGCAGCGCCTGCCGCCGCGGCTGGCGGAACTGCTGCTGGCGATCCGCGACACCGGTTCGCTGGCCGCGGCCTGCCGCCAGACCGGGCTGTCCTACCGCTATGCCTGGGGCACGCTGCGCGAGGCGCGGCGCCTGTTCGGGCAGCCGCTGCTGCGCGCCACCCGCGGCCGCGGCGCCAGCCTGGCGCCGATCGGCGAGCGCCTGGTGTGGGCCGAGCAGCGCATCGCCGCACGCCTGGCGCCGACCCTGCAGAGCCTGGCCAGCGAGTTGGAGACCGAACTGGAGCGCGTGTTCCGGCAGGAAGCGGCGCCGCTGCGCCTGCACGCCTCGCATGGCTTCGGGGTGGAGACGCTGCGCCGCTGCATGGTCCTGGCCGGCGCGCCGCTGGAACTGAAATACCGCAGCCCGGACGATGCCCTGGCCGCGCTGCGCAACGACGCCTGCGACCTGGCCAGCCTGCACCTGCCGATCGGCGAACTGGAGAACGAACTGCTCGCGCACTACCGCGACCGGCTCGATCCGCACGGCGATTGCGTGCTGCACCTGGCCACGCGCACCCAGGGCCTGTTGCTGGCGCCCGGCAATCCCAAACGCATCCATGCCCTGCCCGACCTGTTGCGCGCCGACGTGCGTTTCATCCATCGCCAACCCGGCTCGGGCACGCGCCTGCTGCTGGAATGCCTGCTGGCGCAGCAAGGCCTGCCGCTGAGCGCCCTGCATGGCGCCGACATGGAGGAACTGACCCATGCCGCGGTCGCCGCCTACGTCGCCAGCGGCCTGGCCGATGCCGGCTTCGGCCTGGAACCGCCGGCGCGGCGCTACGGCCTGGACTTCATCCCGCTCGCCAGCGAGCGCTATTTCCTGCTGTGCCGCCGCGAGGCGCTGGACAGCGGCCGTCTGGCGCCGATCGTGGACCTGCTGCGCAGCGACACGTTCCAGCACGAACTCGGCCTGCTGCCCGGCTACGACGCGCACGATTGCGGGCGGGTACAGGGAGTGGCGGAAGCCTTTGCCGGGCTGGTGTGATTCGGGATTCGGGATTGCGAAGCAGGCGGCGGAGCGCCTGCGCCCGGGCCGTTCGGCGCTTCTTGTGGGAGGGACTTCAGTCCCGACGCTCTTGGCGGCCACGCCTGCTCGGCACCAGGACGCTGCGGCAGATCAGCGCAGGAAACGACATCGCGCAGCGGCGCGCTGGCGGCGCCATCCGGCCGTTCGCGTGCCGCGTCGGTTAGGCTTTGCGCCCCTCAACATCCGAAACGCTCCCATGCCAATGCCGATGTCGCTCCGCGTCGCCGCAGCTGTCGGCCTCCTGCTGCTCGCCACGCACGGCGCCCGCGCCGCCGACCTGCCCGCCGACCTGCTGCGCCAGCTGCCGGCCGGCTACCTGCCGCTGGAACAGCTGCGCACCGACCTGGACGGAGACGGCCGCGCCGACTACCTGGTGGCGCTGCAGCAACGCGGCGAAGCCGAGCGCGAACCGGCGCCGGCACGGCCGCTGCTGATCTTCGTGCAGCAGGCCGACGGCCACTACCGGCTGGCCGCGCGCAACGACCACGTGGTGCTCAAGCGCGACGATGGCGGCCAGTGCGACCCGTTCACCGACAGCGACGATCCGTTCGCGGCCAAGGGCCGCTACTTCACCGTGCAGAACGGCGTCTCCTGCGGCCAGCACTGGACCGACTTCATCACCTTCCGCTACGTGCCCGAGCGCAAGACCTGGCTGTTCCACAAGCGCATCCAGCAGAGCTGGCAGCTGAATTCGGATCCGTCGCCGGACGCCGACGCGCTGAAGAAGTCCACGGACAAGGTGGACGCCGCCGATCCCAAACATCCGCTCACCTTTGCCGAGTACGTGCCGGACTGAGTCCGCACGCGACCCCACGCACGTCACTGCCCGCGCTCTTTCGCTGTTAGCCCGGGGCGCAGCGACGGCGCGGCTGCGACCGGCACCGCGCCCGATCGAGGCACGCGCGGCGGCCGCTGCCGTGTCCGAATCCGGCCAGCGCGGCGCCGCGGCGGCGCGCACGCTATGCGCCCGATCTTCTCTTGGAGCGCATATGTCCAGCTTCGTCTGCGTCGGCCTGCCCGCCGCACCGTTCGCACCGCTGTTCGACCTCGACGATGCGCAGTTGCACGCGCACGGCGCGCGCCGCGTCCGCGCCGACCAGACCCCGGGCTTCCCATGCCGGATCAGCCTGGAAGACGCGCAGCCCGGCGAGGACCTGTTGCTGCTGCACTACCTGCACCAGCCGGCCGACACGCCGTACCGTGCCGCCGGGCCGATCTACGTGCGCCGCCACGTGCAGACTGCGACGGTGGCGCCAGGCCAGGTGCCCGACGCGATCCGCAGGCGCCTGATCTCGCTGCGCGGCTACGATGCGGCCGACATGATGGTCGCCGCCGACGTGCATGCCGGCGAAACGATCGCAGCCGCGATCGTGCAGGCCTTCGCCGATCCGCACGTGCGTTATCTGCATCTGCACAATGCGCGCCAGGGCTGTTTCGCCTGCCGCGTGGAGCGGGTTTCCGAGCCGGGATTTCGGGAGTCGGGAGTCGGGATGTGACCGGCCGCGTCCTGCAGGAGGGGCTTCAGCCCCGACGCGTTACCGGCAAGGCGTCGGGGCCGAAGCCCCTCCTACAGAACAGCGCAATGCTGCGCACTTGCCAATCCCCACTCCCGAATCCCCAATCCCGGCTCAAACCGCCAGATTGATCCAGGTCGCCTTCATCTCGGTGTACTTGTCGAACGCATGCAGCGACTTGTCGCGGCCGTTGCCCGATTGCTTGTAGCCGCCGAACGGCGCGGTCATGTCGCCGCCGTCCCAGTAGTTCACCCAGACGCTGCCGGCGCGCAGCTTGCGCGCCACCCGGTGCGCGCGGCCGATGTCGCGGGTCCACACGCCCGCGGCCAGGCCGTAGTCGCTGTCGTTGGCCATGCGCAGCGCGTGCGCCTCGTCGTCGAAGGCGATCACCGACAGCACCGGGCCGAAGATCTCCTCGCGGGCGATGGTGTGCTCGTGGCCGACCTCGTCGAAGATGGTCGGCTCCACGTAGCAGCCGCCGGCGACCACCTCCACGCGCTTGCCGCCGAGCAGCAACCGTGCGCCTTCCTCGTTGCCGCGCGCGATGTAGTCGAGCACGCGGTGGGTCTGCGCCTCGTCCACCAGCGCACCCATCGCCGCGTCGTCGTCGAACGGGTGCCGCGGCTGCAGCGCGCGCCCGGCGGCGACCACGCGGGCCACGAACTCGTCCTTGATCGAGCGCTCCACCAGCAAGCGCGAGGCCGCGGTGCAGACCTCGCCCTGGTTGTAGAAGATCGCGCCGGCCGCGGCCTGCGCCGCCTGCTCCAGGTCCGGCGCGTCGGCGAACACCAGGTTCGGGCTCTTGCCGCCGCATTCCATGTAGGCGCGTTTCATGTTCGACAGCCCGGCGCATTGCAGCAGGCGCTTGCCGACCGCGGTGGACCCGGTGAACACCAGGCCGTCCACGTCCATGTGCAGCGCCAGCGGCTCGCCGGCGCCCTTGCCGAAGCCGGGCACCACGTTGAACACGCCATCGGGGATGCCGGCCTCGGCCACCAGCTCGGCCAGGCGCAGCGCGCTCAGCGGCGATTTCTCCGAGGGCTTGAGCACCACCGAATTGCCCGCCGCCAGCGCCGGGGCGATCTTCCACGCGGCCATCAGCAGCGGGAAATTCCATGGCACGATCGCGCCGACCACGCCCAGCGGCTCGCGGGTGATCAGGCCCAGCTCGTCCTGCCCGGTCGGCGCCACCTCGCCGTAGACCTTGTCCAGCGCCTCGCCGGTCCAGGCCAGGCAGCGCACCGTGGCCGCCACGTCCACGCTGCGCGCGTCGCGCACCGGCTTGCCCATGTCCAGCGATTCCAGCAGTGCCAGCTCGTCGGCATGCTGTTCGACCAACTGCGCCAGTTTCAGCAGGGTCTTCTTGCGCTGCGCCGGCTTGGCCTGCGACCAGTGCCCGGCATCGAAACTGCGCCGCGCCGCGGCGACCGCGCGCTCGATGTCCTCGGCCTCGCCCTCGGCGACCCGGCCGAGCACGCGGCCGTCGATCGGGCTGATGCAGTCGAAGGTCTTGCCGCTGGCCGCGGCGACGTAGCGTCCGTCGATGAAGGCCTGGGTGCGCAGCTGCAGCGCGTCGGCCATCGCCTGCCAGGCATCGCGTGTGCGGGGTGCGGTCATCGGAAGCTCCGGATCGGGAGGAAGGAACGGATCTGCGGGTCGTGCGGCCGCGGCGAGGCGGCAGCAAGCCCCGCGGCGCAGCTGGCGCTCAGAACGTGGCCGGGGTGTTGGCGCTGACGATCACCACCGCCTCGCCGCCGACGTTGCGGAACCGGTGCGGCACCCGGCTCTCGAAATAGTACCCCTCGCCGGCGCGCAGCACGCGCACCTGCGTGCCGACGGTGATCTCCACTTCGCCCGCCACCACCACGCCGCCTTCCTCGCCCTCGTGCACCAGCATCGCGGTGCCGGTGTCGCTGCCCGGCGGCATCACCTCGCGCAGGATGCACATCTGCCGCTGCGGGCGGTGTTGTCCGACCAGGTAGTAGTGGATGCCGTCGCTGCCGACATCCGGCAGTTCGTCGGCGGCATAGAACGGCGCGTCGGCCGGCCCGATCTGCAGGTCCTGGGTGAAGAAATCGGCCAGCGAGATCGGAATGCCGTCCAGCACCTTCTTCAGCGAACTCACCGAGGGGCTGACCTTGTTCTGTTCGATCAGCGAGATGGTGCTGTTGGTCACGCCCACCCGCTTGGCCAGCTCGCGCTGGCTCAGTCCGTGGGCGGTGCGAACCCGATGCAGGCGGGCGCCGATATCCATCGCGTGATCAGGAAGGCCTTGGCGGTGTTGCCGGATACTTTACACAGCCGGCCCTCGCGGTCAATTTGCCGGTCGCCGCGCGAGGCGGCCGGCATGCCCGCCTGCACGGGCCTGTCGTGGCGCCGTTTCGTGCGTTCCGGCGCTGTGCAGCCGGCGGCGGCACGGCGGAGAGGCGCCGGCGCCGCGGCGGAGGCCCGCCCGCCACCACGCGCCCGGTTGGTGTAAAGTTTTTTCAACACTTCTCTCGCGTGGAGCCTGTGATGAGCACCGAGTCGCCCCCCTCCTCCCAGGCGCTGGCCGATCGCTACGCCGCCCAGGCCACCCAGGCGCCGGACGGCATGGACGCGTTCTGGATGCCGTTCACCGCCAACCGCCAGTTCAAGGCGCGGCCGCGGCTGCTGGCCTCGGCCGAGGGCATGTACTACCGCAGCGTGGACGGGCGCCAGATCCTCGACGGCACCGCCGGGCTGTGGTGCTGCAACGCCGGACACGCACGGCCGCGCATCGTCGAGGCGGTGTCCAGGCAGATCGCCACGCTGGATTTCGCACCGACCTTCCAGATGGGCTCGCCGCTGCCGTTCGTGCTCGCCGAACGCCTGGTCGCGCTGGCTCCGCCCGGCCTGGACCACGTGTTCTATACCAACTCCGGCTCCGAGTCGGTGGACACCGCGATGAAGATCGCGCTGGCCTACCACCGCGCCCGCGGCGAGGGCCAGCGCACCCGCTTCCTCGGCCGCGAGAAGGGCTACCACGGCGTCGGCTTCGGCGGCATCTCGGTCGGCGGGCTGCCCAACAACCGCAAATGGTTCGGCCCGCTGCTGCCGGGCGTGGACCATCTGCGGCATACCCTGGACATCGAGCGCAACGCGTTCTCGCAAGGGCTGCCGGCGCACGGCGTGGAGCTGGCCGAGGACCTGGAGCGGCTGGTCGCCCTGCACGACGCCTCGACCATCGCCGCGGTGATCATCGAGCCGATCTCCGGCTCGGCCGGCGTGGTGCTGCCGCCGCTCGGCTACCTGCAGCGCATCCGCGAGCTGTGCGACAAGCACGGCATCGTGCTGATCTTCGACGAGGTGATCACCGGCTTCGGCCGCGTCGGCAAGGCCTTCGCCGCGCAGCGCTTCGGCGTCACCCCGGACCTGATGACGACCGCCAAGGGCCTGACCAACGGCTGCGTGCCGATGGGCGCGGTGTTCGTCTCGCACGCCATCCACGACGCGTTCGCGCACGGCCCGGCCGGCGCCATCGACCTGTTCCACGGCTACACCTATTCAGGCCATCCGCTGGCCTGCGCCGCCGCGCTGGCGACGCTGGACACCTATGCCGAAGAGAAGCTGTTCGACAAGGCGATCGAACTGGGCGACTACTGGCAGCAGGCGATCCATGCGCTGAAGGGCCTGCCGCACGTCGTCGACATCCGCAATTTCGGCCTGATCGGCGCGATCGAACTGGCGCCGCGCAAGGATGCGCCCGGCGCCCGCGCCTACGAGATCTTCGAACGCTGCTTCCACGACGCCGGCCTGCTGATCCGCGTCACCGGCGACACCATCGCGCTGTCGCCGCCGCTGATCGTGGAGCGCGAGCACATCGACCGCATCTTCGCGGTGCTCGCCGACATGATCCGCAGCACGCCCTGATCCCCGCCCTCACCCCAACCCGCTCCGCGCTCCCCACGCGCGCCGCATGCCTGGAGAACCGCTCATGCTGGTCGGCGTCCCGAAAGAGATCAAGAACCACGAATACCGGATCGGGCTGACCCCGGCCGGGGTCCGCGAACTGGTGCTGCACGGGCACCAGGTGCTGGTGCAGCGCGACGGCGGCCAGGCCATCGGCCTGACCGACGCCGACTACGCACGCGCCGGCGCGCGCCTGGCCGACGACGCGGCCAGCGTGTTCGCGCAGGCCGACATGATCGTCAAGGTCAAGGAACCGCAGCCGGACGAGTGCGCGCTGTTGCGCCCGGGGCAATTGCTGTTCACCTATCTGCACCTGGCGCCGGACCCGGCCCAGGCCGGCGCGCTGCTGCGCTCCGGCTGCACCGCGATCGCCTACGAGACCGTCACCGACGGCCACGGCGGCTTGCCGCTGCTGGCGCCGATGAGCGAGGTGGCCGGGCGCATGGCGATCCAGGCCGGCGCGCATGCGCTGGAAAAGGCGCAAGGCGGCTCCGGCGTGCTGCTCGGCGGCGTGCCCGGGGTCAAGCCGGCCGAAGTGCTGGTGATCGGCGGCGGCGTGGTCGGCATCAACGCCGCGCGCATGGCGATGGGCCTGCATGCGCGGGTGACGGTGCTGGACCGCTCGCTGGAACGGCTCAAGTACCTCGACGAACTCTACGGCCACCAGCTGACCACCCTGTATTCCACCCGCGATGCGATCGAGCAATGCCTGCCGCACACCGACCTGGTGATCGGCGCGGTGCTGATCCCCGGCGCCGCCGCGCCCAAGCTGGTGTCGCGCGCGCAGCTGGCGCTGCTGCGCCCGGGCTCGGTACTGGTGGACGTGGCGATCGACCAGGGCGGCTGCTTCGAGACCAGCCACGCCACCACCCACCAGCAACCGACCTACGAGGTCGACGGCATCGTCCACTACTGCGTGGCCAACATGCCCGGCGGCGTGGCGCGCACCTCCACCTTCGCCCTGACCAATGCCACCTTGCCGTTCGTGCTGCAGCTGGCCGAACACGGCCTGCAGGCGCTGCGCGACGACCAGGACCTGCGCAACGGCCTCAACGTGCACGCCGGCAAGCTCACCCACCGCGCGGTGGCGCAGGCGCTGGGCGAGGATTTCGTGCGGCCGCTGGATGCGCTGGGCTGAGCTTTTCCTTCGAGGAACACCGACCATGACCGACTCCCTGTCCCACTACATCGGCGGCCGCCGCGTCGATTTCCGCGGCGGCGACTACGCCGAGGTGTTCGACCCGGCCAGCGGCGCGGTGGCGCGGCGCGTGCCGCTGGGCGGCGCGCATGCGGTCGACATGGCGGTGACCGCCGCCGCGCAGGCGTTCCCGGCCTGGGCGGCGACCCCGCCGCTGCAGCGCGCGCGGGTGATGTTCCGCTTCCGCGAACTGCTCGAACGGCATGCCGACACCCTCGCCCGCTGCATCAGCGCCGAACACGGCAAGGTGGTGTCCGATGCGCGCGGCGAGGTGACCCGCGGCATGGAGGTGGTGGAATTCGCCTGCGGCATCCCGCACCTGCTCAAGGGCGAGCACTCGGTCGATGTCGGCCGCGGCGTGGATTCGTGGAGCGAGTACGCGCCACTGGGCGTGGTCGCCGGCGTCACCCCGTTCAACTTCCCGGCGATGGTGCCGCTGTGGATGCTGCCGGTGGCGCTGGCCTGCGGCAACAGCTTCGTGCTCAAGCCGTCCGAGCGCGATCCGTCCGCCTCGCTGCTGCTGGCCGACTGGCTGCACGAGGCCGGCCTGCCGGACGGCGTCTTCAACGTGGTGCACGGCGCCAAACCGGCGGTGGACGCGCTGCTCGCGCACCCGCAGGTGCAGGCGCTGAGCTTCGTCGGCTCCACCCCGGTCGCGGCCGACCTGTATGCGCGCGGCAGCGCGCTGGGCAAGCGTGTGCAGGCGCTGGGCGGGGCCAAGAATCACCTGGTGGTGCTGCCCGACGCCGACCTGGACGACGTCGTGTCCGCCCTGCTCGGCGCCGGCTACGGTTCGGCCGGCGAACGCTGCATGGCGATCTCGGTGGCGGTGTGCGTGGGCGATGCGGTGGCCGATGCGCTGGTCGCCAGGCTGGCGCCGCGCGTGGCCGCGCTGCGCCTGGGCGCCGGCGCCGACGAACCGGACATGGGCCCGCTGATCAGCGCCGCGCATCGCGAACGCGTGCGCGGCTACATCGACAGCGGCGTGGCGGATGGCGCCACGCTGGTGGTCGACGGCCGCGCCGCGCACACGCCGACGGCGGCCGCTGGCTTCTTCCTCGGCGGCAGCCTGTTCGACCACGTGCGTGCCGACATGCGCATCTACCGCGAAGAGATCTTCGGCCCGGTGCTGTGCGTGGTGCGCGTGGCCGATGCCGAGGCCGCGCTGCACCTGATCGACGCGCACGAATACGGCAACGGCGCGGCGGTGTTCACCCGCGATGGCGGCGCCGCGCGCGCCTTCGCCCGCCGCGTGCAGGCCGGCATGGTCGGGATCAACGTGCCGATTCCGGTGCCGATGGCGTTCCACAGCTTCGGCGGCTGGAAACGCTCGCTGTTCGGCCCGCTGCACGTGCATGGCCCCGACGGCGTGCGCTTCTACACCCGGCTCAAGACCGTCACCGCGCGCTGGCCGGCGGCCGCGCGCGACGCCGAGTTCGCGATGCCGACGATGCGCTGAGCCGCGCAGCGCCGCAACGCAGCACGGGCGCGGCGCCGCGACGGTGTAGCCTTGCGCGACCCCCGACCCTACCGCCGCAGCCACAGGAGTCGTTCCATGATCAAGGTCAGCGTGATGTACCCGTATACGCCCGGCGCCCGTTTCGACCACGCCTACTACCGCGACACGCACATGCCGCTGCTGCAGGCGCGCATGGGCGCGGCCTGCAAGCGCTACACCGTGGACAAGGGCCTGTCCGGCGGCGCCCCCGGCAGCGATCCGACCTATGTCGGCATGTGCCACATCTTCAGCGACTCGGTGGAAGCGTTCCAGGCCGGCTTCGGCCCGCATGCCGACGAGATCCTCGGCGACATCAAGAACTACACCGACCTGACCCCTGTGATGCAGATCAGCGAGGTGGTGGTCGACTGAGCGCAGCGGCCGCTTCGCGTTGGCGCAGCGGCTCGCCCTTGCGACCGCCGCTCAAACGGCGAGGTGCTTGTAGAAGAGCGCCAGTTCCTCGCGGTGCGCGGCGCGTTGCTGCAGATACGCGTATTTTTCCGCAAGCGCCAGGTCTCGGCCCTGGCGCTTGAGCAGATACAGGGCCGGCAGTTCGGTGTTCTCGATGATCCATTCCCGGGTCGCCGCCTGTTCGAACCAACCTACGGACAGGTCGATACTGGTCGAGAGCTGCTCCCGCCAGTCGGGCCGTTCTGCGATCTCGTCGAACGCAAACAACCACAGCGAAAACCGGTCGTTGAAGTCCTGCAGGCTCTCGCCCAGGCCTTTCAGTTCGCGCCAGTCGGTCAGGCTGGCCACGACCTGGTTGCGGAGCCTGCTGGCCCTGGTTTGCTCTACGATCTCCCGCGACCAGGTGTCCGGATAGGCATAGGCATCGTCGTGTAGCACCCGCGCCAGGATCCGGTTCACCTCGGCCATCAATGGCCGGTCGAGCACATCGAGCGTCAGGTGCAGCGAATGCCAGCCTTTTCTTTTCGAGAGGCCGACGTTGTAGCGATACAGCATACCGTCGGCACCGGCTTTCTCGAACGCGCGGCCACGCTTCAACGCGAACCCATGCGCCGCGAAGCCGGCGGCCAGCGCGTCGGTGATGGTTTTCCTCGGATCCTGCATCGCGTTCATCGGCGCGCGCAGCGGTCGAGCCACGCGCCAGCGGCCACGCCAACCGCATAAGCGAGCAGGTCCATCCACACGAACGTGGAACCCAAGGCCAGGTGCCCCAGCGTGGTGGCGCGCAGCGCGTCGAGCCAGGGCGCACGGTACAGCTGCGACGCTTCCACCAGCCAGCATATGGCCAGTGCCAGCGCCGCCAATCGCAACGGCCGCGCGCGGGGTGCGAGCCACGCCAGGCCGAGGTAGACCATCAGCGCCCACAGCGCATCGCCGGGAAACTGGCCCAGCCACGACGGTAGCAGCCAGGGGAACTGCCGCGACGCCAACCCGGCGGAGATCGTCGCCACGAAGGCGGTGCTCAACCACAGACGGCGGCGTCCGGTTGCGGAAACGGGCATGGCGAAACGTCGGCGGCCAGGGGCCGCGCATTACAGCAGACCTGGCGCGGCGCTGGCGAAGGCCGCTTGGCGCGACCGCTATGCGCCGCCGCTGCGCAGCAGCGCCGCCACGGCGATCAGCACGCCCAGCACCAACATCACCAGCCACCCCCAGCGCTGGTGGAACGGGATCGGCACCGCCTGCAGCTTGCTCTCGGCGCTGGCCTGGTTCAGCAGCCAGCCGTGGCGGCACACCGGACACACCAACTGGTACTGCTTTTCGCGCACCCAGCCGAACAGATGGTAGAAGTGCCCATACGAGTAGTGCAGGCGCATCGCAAACACCTGCTCCTGTTCGCAGTTCCTGCAGAACTCGCGTTCTTCCACGCCACAGGCGACGTTGCGCTCGCCCCAGCCCCACAAGATCATCGTCGCGCCTCCATCGGCCGGGCCGCGATCCCCCGATCGCCAGGCCGTGCGGATTCTGTGCCCGCTCCAGGACAGCGTCAACGACGCCTGCTGCCAGGCGCGACCGCGCGCAAGTCTCTACAATGCCGGCCCCCTCGCAACACCGTGCCGCGCCCCGATGAACATCGTCGTCAAAGAAGACCTCAAGGCCTACATCGATCCGCTCACCGCCGACGAGTACGCCGCGCTGGAGCGCAGCCTGCTCGCCGAAGGCTGCCGCGATGCGCTGGTGCTGTGGGGCGACATCCTGGTCGACGGTCACAACCGCTACGGCATCTGCCAGAAGCACGGGCTGCCGTTCCAGACCGTGCAGAACACCCGCTTCCAGTCGCTGCAGGACGTGCACCTGTGGATGATCGACCAGCACCTGGGCCGGCGCAGCGTGTCCGACTTCCAGCGCGGCGTGCTGGCGCTGCGCAAGCGCGAGATCCTGGCCGAGCGTCGCAGCCGCGCCGCCGCGCCGGCCGCCGAATCCGCCGACGGCGCCGCTGCCGCAGTGAGCGATGCGCACGACGATGCCGCGCCCTGGGCCGATGTGCCGGCCGGCGCAGACGGCGCCAGCGTCGAGGCGATGCCGGCGCCGCTGAGCCGCGCCGACCTGGCGCGTGCCGCACGGCTTAGCAACAGCCAGGTGCTGCAGATCGAGAAGATCCAGAAGCAGGCCACCGCCGAGGTGGTGGAAGCGGTGAAATCCGGCACGATCTCGATCAACGCCGCCGCGGCGGTGGCCAGCCTGCCCGAGGACGAACAGCGTGCCGCGGCGATCGCCGGCAAGGACGAACTCAAGCAGGCGGCCAAGCGCGCCCGCGAATCCAAACGCAAACCGCGCGAGACAGCAGCCACCGAACAGGATGGCGATGGCGACGCAGCGCAGGGCGACAGCGAACTGGCCGCACTGCGCCAGCGCGTGGCCGAGCTGGATGCCGAGAACCAGGCACTGCGCGAGGAAGTGGCGGCCCTGCGCGCGCGGCTGCAGGGCTGATCCGGGCGCTGCAGCTCGCGCGATCCGGCCCGTTGCGCAGGCCGCGGTACCGACACCCCTCAGGCGTGCTGGGCCAGCGACAGGGTGTTGCCGTCCGGGTCGCGGAACCAGGCCACCCTGTCGCCGTTCGGCGCGGTCCAGATGCCTTGCGCGTCCTGGCTGTCGGCGAAGAACGGGTAGCGGATGAACGCAACGCCCTTGGCCGCAAGGGCGGCCACATCGGCACCGATATCGGCGCTCTCCCAACCGAACACGGTGTAGTCGGCGGCGACGCGCGCCGGCGGCTTGACGATGCGCAGGTTGATCGGACCGGCCGCGAATTTCAGGGCGAAGCCGTCGAAGCCCTGGCAGCGCAGGCCCAGGATGCCCTCGTAGAAGGCGCGCGCGCGGTCGATGTCGTCGACGGCGATGAAACCGGCAGGGGTGTGATCGGCGAGCATGGCGCGCGTCCGGCAAGTGGCCCGGAGGCGACCCTAGCATGCCGTCCAGCTCCCGCCCATGCCGCGCGACGGCGCCGTGTCGGAGCGGCGCGCTGGGCATGCCGGCGTTGGACGATCGCACTCACGCCGGTGGCGGCCGCTCCGATGAAACCGTCCTAACCGCGCGCTGCGTAAACTCGCCCACATGAGCGCGTCTCCCGAACCGACCATGCCGCCCGATCCGCGCCGCGCACAGCTGCGGCGCATGAAACTGCTGGCCGCGCTGCTGCTGCTGGCGATGCTGGCCGGCTTCCTGCTCAGCCACGTCATGGGCATGCACGGCGCCTGGGCCTGGATCGGCGCGTTCTGCGAGGCGGCCACGGTCGGCGCGCTGGCCGACTGGTTCGCGGTGGTGGCGCTGTTCCGCCATCCGCTGGGGCTGCCGATTCCGCACACCGCGATCATCCCGCACGGCAAGGCGCGCATCGCCGACAGCCTGGCGGTGTTCGTGCGCGATCATTTCCTGGAACCGGCGGCGCTGCTGACCAAGCTCAGCGCGTTCGATCCGGCCAAGCGGCTGGGCCAGTGGCTGGCCGAACCGGCGCAGGCCGGCAAGCTGGCCGAGCTGGCGCGCGGCTGGGCGCTGCAGGCCCTGGACCTGCTCGACGAGGCCGCGGTGCGGCGCCGCATCCATGGCTTCGTGGTGGCGCGCCTGCGCGAATGGAACGCGGCCGCGACCGCCGGCGAGATCCTCGGCCTGCTCACCGCCGATGGCCGCCACCAGGCCCTGCTCGACGAAGCGCTGACCCGGCTCGGCCGGCATCTGGACGATGCGACGGTGAAGCAGCGCGTGTCGGCGATGATCGTCAAGTACGCGCGCCGCGAATGGCCCAAGCTGGTCGGTACGGTGGAATGGGTCAAGCCGGTGGAAGGCATCGCCGACACCCTGGCCGAGCGCCTGGCGCACGCGCTGCTGGACGAACTGCAGGACGTGCTGTCGCAACCGCAGCATCCGCTGCGCCAGGACTACGAACGCTGGCTCGGCGGCTACGTGCAACGCCTGCGCAGCGACCCGGCCACCGCCGACAAGCTGCAGGCGATGAAGCAGCGGCTGATCGAGCATCCCGGCGTGCAGGACTACGTGCAAGGCCTGTGGGACCAGATCCACGCCAGCCTGCGCGAGGACCTGTCGCGCAGCGACGGTGTGCTGGTGCAGCATTTGCAGCGCTCGCTGGCCGCGCTCGGCGAATCGCTGTCCCAGGACAGCGCATTGCGCGACGCGCTCAACCAGCACCTGCTGGGCGGCGCGGAGAAGCTGACCCAGCGCCTGCGCAGCGGCGTCACCGACCACATCGCGCAGACCGTGAAAGGCTGGGACGAACGCCATCTGGTGGAACAACTGGAATTGAGCGTCGGCCGCGACCTGCAGTACATCCGCTTCAACGGCACCCTGGTCGGCGGCCTGATCGGGGTCGCGCTGCACGCAGCCGTCACGCTGATTCCATGAAGGTCGTAGACGGTCGCTCCCGCAATACGCCGCGGGGGCTGGTGCGGCCGCAACGATCGCGCTAGCGTGGGATGCGCGGTCGGGGCAGGACCGTCGCTTCAATCGTGAAAGCCATCCCGTACGGACCGGAGGGACGCCGATGCCGGTGCATCGCCAGCGTTCGCCAAAGGAAAGGGGCGCATGTCGAAGAACCGCTGGACACCCGCTGCCGGCCCTGCACGGTCGGCGCTCGGCGCCGCGTTGGCGGTGCTGCTGCTGGGGTTGCTGGCCGCGGCGCTGCTCGCCCGCGGCCTGCACGAGCGCAATCGCCAGCAGGCCAGCGACCGCTTCCAGCAACTGACCACGCACGTCACCGGCGAGTTGCAGCAACGCCTGAATGTCTACGAACACGGCCTGCGCGGCGCGCGCGGCGCAGTCATCGCCGCCGGCGGCGTCCATATCTCGCGCGAGCGCTTCGACCGCTACAGCGCTTCGCGCGAGTACAAGCGCGAATTCCCCGGCGTGCGCGGCTTCGGCTATATCCGCCGGGTGGCGCCGGCCGACGAGGCCGCGTTCCTGCAACAGGCACACAGCGACGGCGCGCCGTCGCTGCAGATCCACCAGCTGACGCCGCACGACGGCGAACGCTTCGTGATCCTGTATATCCAACCGCGGCGGCTCAACAATCCTGCGCTGGGATTCGACATCGCCTCCGAGCCGGCGCGGCGCGCGGCGGCGATCGCCGCCGCACGCTCCGGCAACCCGACCATCACCGCACCGATCCGCCTGGTGCAGACGCCGGGAGTCGGCAACAGCGGTTTCCTGCTGTTGCTGCCGATCTACCGCGAAGACCTGCCGCTGCAGACCCCGGAGCAACGCTGGCAGGCCACCACCGGCTGGGCCTATGCGCCGCTGAACATCGCCGAAGTGCTGGTGGCCTCGCCCAACCACGCCCACGAGCTGCTGCTGACCCTGGCCGACAGCGAAAACAGCACCCAGCCGTTCTATCGCGGCGACGGCGACGCCCAGGCGGCGGCCACCGGGCTGCGCGCCGAACGCAGCATGCCGATCTACGGCCGACGCTGGCTGCTCAACGCGCAGGCGACGCCGGGCTTCGTGCGCTCGCTCAACCAGACCTCGCCGCTGCTGGCCGGCGGCCTGGTCGGCGGCATCTCCGTGCTGCTCGCTGCACTGCTGTACCTGTACCTGACCGGCCGCCACCGCCGCGACCTGATCCTGCGCGAGCAGAGCCAGCTGGCCGCGCTGGTCGGCGGCTCCAGCGAAGCGATCGTGGCCGAGGACCCGGATGGCCGCATCACCCACTGGAATCCGGCCGCCGAGCGCATCTTCGGATACGCCGCGGCGCAGGCCATCGGCCAGCCGTTGCAGGAGCTGCTCGGCAACCAGATCCGCGACGCGACCGGCAACGGCACGCAGGTGCGGGAACTGCGCCATCGCGACGGCCATCGCGTCAGCGTGCTGGCCAGCGCCTCGCCGATCCTGGACAACGACGGCGACATGGTCGGCCACTCGCACCTGCTGCACGACGTGTCCGAACGGGTGCGCGCCGAAGCGCGGGTGCTGGAACTCAATGCCACCCTGGAACAGCAGGTGGCGCAGCGCACCAGCGAACTGGTCACCTATTCGGCGCTGCAGCGCGCGATCCTGGCCAACGCCGGCTACGCGATCGTGGCCACCGACCCGGACGGCACCATCACCCTGTTCAATCCCGCCGCCGAAACCATGCTCGGCTATCCCGCGCACGAGATGATCGGGCGCAAGGCCACCGGCCTGTTCCTGGATCCCGAGCAACTGGCCAGCCGCGCCGAAAGCATGGCCGCGCAATCGGGCATGGCGGTGGCGCCGGCGTTCGAATCGGTGGCCGCGCTGTCCACGCTGGGGCGCAGCGACACCCGCGAATGGACCTACATCAGCAAGGACGGCCGCCCGTTCCCGGTGCTGCTGACGCTGAGCACGCTGCGCGACGACAACGACCAGGTGATCGGCTACCTCGGCATCGCGGTGGATCTTACCGAGCAGAAGCGCCACGAGCGCGAGCTGCGCCTGGCGATCGACGCGGCGGAAACCGCCAATCAGTCCAAGAGCGATTTCCTGGCCAACATGAGCCACGAGATCCGCACGCCGATGAATGCGATCCTGGGCATGCTGTACCTGCTGCAGCACAGCGAACTGCCGCAGGCGGCCAAGGACATGATCCAGAAGAGCGACGCGTCGGCGCGCGCGTTGCTGGAGATCATCAACGACATCCTCGACTTCTCCAAGATCGAATCCGGGCGCATCGACCTGGAATCGGAACCGTTCGACCTGAACCAGTTGCTGGAGAACATCGCCGCGCTGATGACCTCAGCGATCAGCGCCAAGCCGGTGGAGATGATCGTCGAACCGTTGCCGGCCGGCTGCCGCTGGCTGCGCGGCGATGCGCTGCGCCTGAACCAGGTGCTGATCAACCTGGTGGGCAATGCCATCAAGTTCACCGAACAGGGCGAAGTGGCGCTGTCGGTGCGCAGCTTCCCCAGTGGCGAGGCGGGCAAGATCAAGCTGTTCTTCTCGGTCCGCGACACCGGCATCGGCATCGCGCGCGACAAGCAGAGCCTGATCTTCTCGCCGTTCCTGCAGGCCGACACCTCCACCAGCCGCCGCTACGGCGGCAGCGGCCTGGGCCTGACCATCAGCCGACGCCTGGTGGAACTGATGGGCGGCCAGCTCGAGGTGCAGAGCACGCCGGGCCGCGGCAGCGATTTCTATTTCGCGATCAGCTTCCCGGTGCTGCCGGCGCCGGCCGCCGAGGTCGAACATCCCGAAGCGCGGCGGGTGCTGATCGCCGACGACCACGACCTGGTGCGCAGCAACCTCAGCAGCATCGCCAGCGGCTTCGGCTGGCAGGTGGAAGCGGTGGCCAACGGCACCGACGCGATCGCCGCGGCCGGCCCGGAACGCGAGGGCTTCGACGTGATCCTGCTCGACTGGCGCATGCCCGACCTGGATGGGCTGCGCGTGGCGCAGCGCATCCGCGCGCAATCGGCGCCGGACCGGCAACCGATCATCGTCATGGTCACCGCCTACGAACGGCGGCTGCTGGAAGAGCAGCACTACGCGCCCAGCGACGTGGACGCGGTGATGACCAAGCCGGTCACCGCCTCGGCGCTGTACCGCACCATCGCCACGCTGCTGGCGCGGCGCCGCGGCGACGGCCCCTCGCCCTTGCTCAGCGGCGACGGCACCCCGCGCCTGGCCGGCGCGCGGCTGCTGGTGGTGGACGACAGCGAGATCAATTGCGAGGTCGCGCAGCGCATCCTCGAAGGCGAAGGCGCGCTGGTGGAACTGGCCCACGACGGCGAGCAGGCACTGCAGCGGCTGCAGCGCGATCCCAGCCGCTTCCACCTGGTGCTGATGGACGTGCAGATGCCGACCCTGGACGGCTACGAGGCCACTCGCCTGCTGCGCGAGGACCCGCGCCTGGCCGGCCTGCCGGTGATCGCGCTGACCGCCGGCGCCTACCGCCAGCAACAGGAGCTGGCACTGTCCAGCGGCATGAACGGCTTCATCGCCAAACCGTTCCAGGTCGAGGAACTGATCGCGATCATCCGCCAGTTCCTGCCGCTGCGCCTGCCGCTGCCGCTGGAGCCGCTGCCGACCTTCGCCGGAGAGGTCTGGCCCGACGCCGATCCGCAGTTGCTCGACGCCGCGCAGGCGCAGCGCCTGTGGAACGAGCGCGTGCCGTATCAGCGCTACCTGCTGAAACTGCTGCAGGACAACCCCGATCCGGCGGCGACGCTGCAGACCCTGCTGGATGCGCAGGCGCCGGCGGCGGCGATCTCCTACGTGCACAAGCTGCGCGGCTCGGCCGGCTCGCTGGCGCTGCCGGCGCTGGTCGCGGCCAGCGCCGCGCTGGAGGAACGGCTCGGCGACGCGCCGGGCCAGGCCGAGGCCGCGATCGCGGCCTTGGGCACGGCCATGAGCGCCACCGCCACGGCGATCCGGCGCTTCGTGGCCGAGGCCGAGGCGTTGCCCGCGGCGGTGCCGCCGGCCGCCCCCGCCGCGGACGCCGGCGCCGCGGCCGCGGTCCCGCTGCAGCAACGGCTGCAGCACCTGCTGCAGGCCCTGGACAGCGACGACCCGGACCGCGTGGAGCGGGTGCTGCACGACCTGGCGCCCTCGCTGCCCCCGGCGCTGGCGACGGAACTGCGGCAACTGGTGGAGAGTTTTTCCTTCCGCGAGGCCGAAGCTCAAGTCAGGCGCTGGCAGGCCGATGCATCCCCATAGCATTCGCCGCGCCGGCCCTGGAGGCCGCCGCGGGTGAACCCGACAAGGAACCACGATGGTCCAGCCCCCCATCCTGTGCGTAGACGACGAAGCCAGCAACCTGGCGCTGATCCGCCAGATCCTGCGCGAGGACTACGCCCTGGCCTTCGCCAAGAACGGCGCCGAGGCGCTGCGCGCGGTGGTCAAGCACCGCCCGGCGCTGATCCTGCTCGACGTCGACCTACCCGACCTGGACGGCTACACCATCGCCCGCACCCTGAAACAGGACCCGCGCACCGCGGCGATCCCGATCATCTTCGTCACCGGCAAGGACAAGGACGCCGACGAGAGCATCGGCTTCGAGGCCGGCGGCGTGGACTACATCACCAAGCCGTATTCGCCGAGCATCCTGCGCGCGCGGGTGCGCACCCACCTGTCGCTGGTCACCGCCGCCAGCCTGGCCAGCAGCCACCGCGACGCGATCCAGATGCTGGGCATGGCCGGCCACTACAGCGACTCGGACACCGGCACCCACATCTGGCGCATGGCCGCCTATGCGCGCGCACTGGCGATCGCCGCCGGCTGGTCGCGCGAGGACGCCAACCTGCTCGAGCAGGCCGCGCCGATGCACGACACCGGCAAGATCGGCATCCCCGACGCGATCCTGAAGAAGCCGGGGCCGCTGGATGCGGACGAATGGGCGGTGATGAAGCGGCATCCGCAGATCGGCTACGACATCCTCAGCCGCAGCAGCGCGCCGCTGTTCCGGCTCGCCGCCGAGGTCGCGCTGTACCACCACGAGCATTGGGACGGCAGCGGCTACCCGGCCGGCCTGGCCGGCGAACGCATTCCCGAGTCGGCGCGGATCGTGGCCCTGGCCGACGTGTTCGATGCGCTGACCACGCAGCGCCCGTACAAGGACGCATGGCCGCTGGCGAAAGTGATGAACCTGTTCCAGCAGCAGGCCGGCACCCAGTTCGAGCCGCGCCTGGTTGGCCTGTTCACCGAGATCCTGCCGCAGATCCTGCAGATCCAGGACTACTGGAGCGAACGCGAACCGGGCGACGACGTGCCGCACCGCGCCAGCGCGCAGGCCTCGGCGCGGCATCGCGATGGTTGAGCCGTCCGCACGCTGTCCGCACCAATGTAGGAGCGGCTTCAGCCGCGACAGAACCTATCCGTAGAGCCTGTCGCGGCTGAAGCCGCTCCTACAGAGGAACCCATCTCAGCGCCGCTGCAACCGCCAGGCGCGATGGATGCGCGGATTGCGCTCGAAATCCGGCGCGATGGTCTGCGCGGTGATCTCCTCGCACGACGCGAAGTCGGCCAGCGCGTCCTCGTCCAGCTTGAAGCGGCGGAAATTGTTGGAGAAATACAGCACGCCCTCCGGCATCAGCCGCGCCACCGCCGCGCGCAGCAGCCGCACGTGCTCGCGCTGCAGATCGAAATCCTCGGCGCGCGCGGAGTTGGAGAAGGTCGGCGGATCGCAGAAGATCACGTCGTAGCGGTTCTTCTCCGCCTCCAGCCAGGTCAGCGCGTCGGCCTGCACCAGCCGATGCTGGGCGCCGCCCTTGCCGTTGAAGCCCAGATTGTCCGCGCACCACTGCAGGTAGGTGCCGGACAGGTCCACGCTGGTGGTGGAATCGGCGCCGGCCACCGCGGCCTGCACGCTGGCCACGCCGGTGTAGCAGAACAGGTTGAGGAAGCGCTTGCCGCGCGCCTGCTGCGCCATCGCCCCACGCAGCGGGCGGTGGTCCAGGAACAGGCCGGTGTCCAGATAATCGAACAGGTTCACCCGCAGCAGCGCGTCGTGTTCGCGCACCACCAGGAACTCGCCGCGCTGCTCGAAGCGCCCGTACTTGCTGCCGCCCTTGCCGCGCTCGCGCGACTTCAGCGCCACCCGCTCGGCCGGCACCTCGAACACCTCGCGCGCAGCGGCCAGCAACTCGTTGCGGCGGCGGCGCACGTCGGCATCGGGAATCTCCTCCGGCGCGGCGTATTCCTGCACGTGCAGGTAGGTGCGGGCCTGGCCGCCGTCTTCCTGGTACACGTCGATCGCCGCCGCGTATTCGGGCAGGTCGGCGTCGTAGGCGCGGAAGCAGCTGACCTGTTCGCGCGCGCGCCAGTTCTTGAACTTGCGCAGGTTCTTGCGCAACCGGTTGGCGACCATCTGCGCGCCGTCGCTGAGCGCGCGCGGCGCCTCGGCCGGCTCGCGCTGCGCGACCGCGATCGGGTCGCAGACGATCAACGGACATTCCAGCGCGCCATTGAACATCTGGTATTTCTTCGCCGCGCGCAGGCCGGTGGCATAGGCCAGGTCGGCATTGCCGCACAGCAGGCTGGCGCGCCACTGCGGCACCGCGCGCTTGAGCGCCTCGCCCAGGCGCCGGTACAGCGCGGTGTCGGCGGCCAGGCGCTCGTCGTACGGCGGATTGCACACCACCGTGCCCAGCGCCTGCGCCGGCGTGCGCAGGTCGGCGACATCGCGCACCTCGAACACGATCGCCGCGGCGAACCCGGCCGCCTGCGCGTTCTCGCGCGCGGCGCGGATCGCATGCGGATCGATGTCGCTGCCATGGATCACCGGCCGCAGCGCGGCGCGGCCGGCCGCCTCGCGCTGCCGCGCCTCGGCCAGCAGGGCGCGCCAGGCCTCCTGGTCGAAGCCCAGCCAGCGGCTGGGCGCGGCACTGAATTGCAGCGGGCCGGCGTCGCCGCGGCGTGCGGCGGCCAGATCGCCGCGCAGCAGCCCCGGGGCCACGTCGGCGGCCATCAGCGCGCCTTCGATCAGCAGCGTGCCGCTGCCGCACATCGGATCCAGCAGACCGCCGCCCTGCGCGTACAGCTGCGGCCATTGCCCGCGCAGCAACACCGCCGCGGCCAGGTTCTCCTTCAGCGGCGCGGCGTTCTGCACCTGGCGCCAGCCACGCCGGTGCAGCGAGCCGCCGCCCAGGTCCACCGACAGCGTCGCGCGGCCCTTGCGCAGCGACAGGTTCAGGCGCAGGTCCGGATCCTCCACGTCCACCGACGGCCGCTCCAGGCCTTCGCCGCGCAGCGTGTCCACCACCGCGTCCTTGACCCGCTGCGCGGCATAGCGCGCGTGCGTGATCGCGGTGCCGGACACGTGCGCGTCCACCGCCAGGGTGTGCTGCGAGGTCAGGTGCTCGCGCCACGGCAACGCCGCCACGCCGGCATACAGCGCGGTCTCGTCGGGGCAGTCGAACTCGTCCAGCGGCCACAGCACGCGGCTGGCCAGGCGCGACCACAGCACCGCGCGCTGCGCATCGCGCAGCGTGCCTTCGCTATTGACCCCGGACACGGTGGCGGTGGCTTTGGCAACGCCGAGCGCGAGCAGCTCGTCGACGAGCAGGTATTCCAGGCCCTTGGCGCAGGAGACGAAGAATTTCACGGGAATGCGGACCACACGAAGAAGGAGGGATGCGCGGGCGGGCGCCAGGCCCGCCCCGCGCGTATCGCGGCAGCGCGGCCCACGGCGGGCGGGCGGCGGCAACGGACGGGAAGACGCGAATGGTCGGCCATCGCGCCCGCCATTACCAGCCCGGGGCGCGGTCCACGCCCGGCGCTTGGCGCCCACGACGCGCGGCGCGCGCTCACCACGGCGCCAGCCGCCAGCCGTCCGGATCGGCCTGCAGGCGCGCGTCCAGGCGCAGGCCGTCGAGGAACGCGGCATCGTGCGACACCACCAGCAGCGCGCCCGGGTACTGCAACAGCACCTGCCGCAGCGCCTCGCGCGCGTCCAGATCCAGGTGGTTGTCCGGCTCGTCGAGCAGCAACAACTGCGCCGGCGGATCGCGGTAGAACGCGCAGGCCAGCGCCGCCTTCAGGCGCTCGCCGCCGCTGAGCCGGCCGCTGGGCACGCCGATGCGCTGCGCGTCCAGGCCGAGCAGGGCCAGCCGCGTGCGCAGGTCGGCCACGTCGGCCACCGCATTGGCCGCCTGCAGCTGCGCCAGCGGCGGCTGTGCCGGATCGAGCAGCTGCAACCCCTGGTCCAGGTAGGCGCTGGGCACATGCACCTCGCAGCGTCCGGCCAGCGGCGCCAGTTGGCCGTCCAGCACCCGCAGCAGGGTCGATTTGCCGCTGCCGTTCGGCCCGACCACGCCGATCCGCTGGCGGCCGCCGATGCACAGCTCCAGCGCGGCGCGCGCCGGCGGCGCGTACGGCAGCCGCAGGCCACGCAGTTCGGCGACCCGGCGCCCGGCCGCCGCAGCCGGCATCGGCGCGAACAAGGCGACCGGCGCCGCGGCCTCGACCGCGTGCGCGGCCTCGCGCACCTGCGCGGACAGCCGTGCGTGCGCGGCAGCCGCTTGCTGCCGGTGCCTGCCGGCGCTGTGTTCGCTGCGCTGCTTCTGCCGGCCAAGCAGGATCGGCGCCTGGTTGGCGTCCTGCGCCTGGCGGCGGCCATGCGCGCTGCGCCGCTGCTGGCGCGCCTGCTGCTCGCGCAGCGCATCGCCCTGGCGCCGGCGTTCGTGTTTGCAGCGTTCCAGCTCGGCCAGCGCCTGCTGTCGCTCCTGCGCCTTGCACTGCGTGTAGAACGCGTAACCGCCGCCATAGTCGCGCAGGCCCAGCGACGACAGTTCCACGATGCGCTGCATGTCCTGCAGCAGCGCGCGATCGTGGCTGACCACCAGCAGCCCGTGCGGCCAACGCCGCAGTTGCTGCTGCAGTTGCCAGCGCTGCTCACGGTCGAGATGGTTGCTCGGTTCGTCCAGGATCAGCACATCGGCGTCGGACAGCCAGGCGCCGAGCAGCGCCACGCGCATCGCCTCGCCGCCGCTGAGCATGGCCGCCGGCCGCTCCGGCGCCAGCTGGCCGAGCCCGTGCAGTTCCAGTTCGGCGCGCAGGCGCTGGGCGATATCCCAGCGCTCGCCGAGCGCGTCGAAGTCGGCCGGATCGGCGCTGCCGGCCTCGATCCGCGCCAGTGCGTCCAGCGCCGGGCGCACCCCGGCCAGCGAGGCCACCGTGGCGTCGGCGGCGCGCACGATCTGCTGCGGCAGGTAATGGATGCGGCCGTGGCGCTGGCAGTGCCCAGCGCTCGGCGCCAATTGACCGGCCAGCAGGCGCGCGAACACGCTCTTGCCGACGCCGTTGCGGCCGACCAGGCCGGTGCGGCGCGCATCGAGTGCGAAATCGAGATCGGAAAACAGGGGCCTGCCATCGGCCAGGACATACGACGCGCTGTCCAGCGCGAGCAAGGGATGCGTCATGGGAACTCCACAGATGCCGGTCACGCCCGCCGCAGTCGGCAGGAACGGACAAGGCCGTCGAAGACGGCGGCATCAATGGCGCATCGGCGGAATCCTCGGCTCGCGGATCTGAAGCGCGATGGTAACCCGCGTGTCCGCGGCCGGGCAAAGGCGCGGCGGCGGCGCTCAGCCGCCGGCCAGGAACGCGTCGTGGTATTCGGCTTCCGCCACCGGCGGCAGGCGGTCGCCGAAACCGATCGCCTGGAAGTACCCGGCCGGCACCCCGGGCAACACCAGTCCCGGTTCCGGCGCGAAGCCGAAACGCGCGTAGAACGCAGGCTCGCCGAGCACCACGCAGCCAGCCGCACCCAGCGCCTGCAGCTGCGCCAGCGCCTCGCGCACCAGCCGCGTGCCCAGCCCCTGGCGCTGGTGGCCCGGCCCCACCGACAGCGGCCCCAGCGCGTACCAGCCGCGGCTGCCATCGGAGAGCTGCACCGGCGACACCGCCACATGGCCGACGATGTAGCCGTCGTGCTCGACCACCAGCGACAGGGTCAGCGCGCCGTCCGCGCGCAGCCGTTCGATGATCTGCTGCTCGTCGTGGCGGCTGTGCGCGACGCGGAAGAACGCGACCAGGGTCAGCGCCTCGATCGCGGCGTGGTCGGCCTGGGTCTCGGCGCGGATGTTCAGTTCCATCGGTGGCTCCGGTTGATGCGGCCCGCTGCGCGCGACACGCCGCTCACAGCGTTTCCAGCAATTCGGCGAACGCGCGCGCCGAGGTCTCGACGTGGTCGCCCAGGCGGTGCATGTCGTCGACCAGCAGCAACCGCGCCGCGCGCGCCTGCGCCCAGGCGATCACCTCGGCCGCGGGAATCAGTTCGTCGTGCCAGGCATGCACGATCGAGATCGGCACCGGCGCCGCGTCCAGCGCCGGCATCCAGCCCATCCGCGTCGGCGGCACCATCAGGAACAGGCCGCGCACCGGCACCTGCAGCGACACCTGCGCGGCGATGTAGGCGCCCAGGCTGGAGCCGGCCAGCACCACCGGCCCGCGCTGCGCGGCGGCCTGCGCCAACCCGAGCAGACGCTGCAGCCGCGCCGGCACGTCGCCGAGCTGGCTGACCTCGCGGCGCGCGTCCAGGTCGGTGAAGTCCGGGCGCTCGTGGCTCCAGCCCAGCCGCTGCGCGACCTCGGCCAATGCCGCGACCTTGATCGCGTCCGGGCCGCTCTCGAAGCCGTGCGCGAGGATGCAGTGGCCGCGGCTCACAGCGCCACCACCGCATCGCCGAGCCGCAGCGTGCCGCCGTGCACGATCCGCGCGCACAGGCCGCCATGGCCGCGCATCGCGTTGTAGCCGCCCGGGCCCAGCGCGTCCTCCATGCGCGAGCACGGATCGCATGGCGCGATGCCTTCCAGCTCGACCTCGCCGATGCGGAAACGGCGCCCTTTCAGTGCGATCAGCGGGATGCCGGAGACGACCAGGTTGCGCCGCAGCGTCGCCGGCGCCACCTGCGCATGGCCGGCCAATGCGGCGATCGCCGGCAGATGCTCGGCCTGGATCAGGGTCAGCCCGCGCGTGCCGTTGCGGCCGGCGTAGCGGTCGCCGAACAGGCCGCCATCGGCGTGCGCCACCGCCTGCGCCACTTCGAGCATCGGCACGTCGCGCGCCGGGCGCAGGCCTATCCAGTCCACGCGTCCGGCGCGCGGCAACGTGGCGAGCAGCGTCGCCAGCGGGCTATCGGGATTCAGAGTCATCGGCGAATGCTAGCATCCGTGTATGTCGCAGACCCCGCCGTTGCCGATCCACGATGCGCCCCTGCCCTACGTCGAACGGCTGCAGGCGCGCACCCTGGACGCGATCGATCTGGCGGTGATCCATTGCACCGAACTGCCCGACCTGGCCAGCGCGCGCGCCTACGGCGAACGCGTGCTGTATCCGTCCGGCACCGGCAACAGCGGCCACTTCTACATCGACCGCGACGGCAGCGTGTACCGCTACGTGCCGCTGCAGCGGGTGGCGCACCACGTGCGCGGCTACAACCCGCGCTCGCTGGGCATCGAACTGGTCAACCGCGGCCGCTATCCGCATTGGCTGGATTCGCGCCACCAGGCGCTGGACGAAGCGTATCCGCCGGCGCAGATCCAGGCGCTGATCGCGCTGCTGCACCAGTTGCAGGCGCAGTTGCCGCAGCTGCGCCACATCGCCGGCCACGACGCGCTGGACCGCAGCCGCGAAACCGCCAGCGACGATCCGGCGCGGCAGGTGCAGCGCAAGCTCGATCCCGGCCCGCTGTTTCCGTGGGCGCAGGTGCTGGAGGCGGTTGCGCTGGTGCCGTATGCGCCCTCGGCAAATGAGCTTTCAGACCGCTGACACCGCCCCCCTGTAGGAGCGGCTTCAGCCGCGACAGGCACCCTGATGGCGCGTGTCGCGGCTGAAGCCGCTCCTACAAAGGCAGCAGCCACACCGCGCCCCACGGCGCCAGCGCCGCAGGCTCAGCGCGGACCGACGTAGTTCTTCTCGCCTGCGGTCACCGCCAGCTCCAGGCGATTGCCGACCGGCGCCAACGGGCACACCACGTGGACGGTGAACGCGCACGGCGGGTTCTGCGCCAGGTTGAAGTCCAGCACGATGCGCTCGCCCTGCGGCGGCTCCACGAACAGATAGCGCGCGCCGCCATAGCTCTCGCGGCCGCTGGTGCGGTCGGTGAACGGGAAGAACAGCCGCTTGCCGTCGTCGTCGCGCAGCGCCTGCAAGCGGTAGCGGCGGCCGTCCAGGGTGAACTCGGCGCTGCCCGCCAGCGCCAGCGGCTGCGGCGTGCCGATCGAGGTGAGCAGTACGATCGCGCGCGGCAGCGGGGCCGGATGCCAGTCGGCGACCACGCGCCAGCGCGGATCGATCGGGAAATAGTCGATGCCGCGGAAGCTGCCGCGCGCGGCCGCATGCGGATCGCGGAAGCGCCAACCGAACAGGTTGCCGGTGCGCACCACGTAGAACTCCTGCTCGCCCAGCGCCAGCCGCGTCTCGCTGCCGTGCGCCGCATCGGTGCCGAGGCGGCCGGCGCGGAACGGTTGCCCGCGCACCGTCGGCGCGGCGCCTTCGGCAGCTTCGAACGACACGCCGGCATCGGCATCGATGCGCAGGCTGCCCAGGTGCGCGGGGCCTGACGGCAGCTGCACGTCGTTGCCTGCGGCACTGCCCACCTGGTGCACGCCGCTGCGCAGCCGGCCGGAACCGGTATAGCTGAGCCAGCCGCCCGGCGCGCGCAGCCGCGCCACGCGTTGCGCGCGGCGCTGTTCCACCGCCATCCGGTAGTGCGTGCCGGACTGCGAGCGCGGCGAGGCATCGGCGCCTGCGGCGCGCGGCCGCTCGCCGCAGGCGGCCAGGCCCAGCGCCGCCGTCAGCATCCACATCCCACGCCAGCGCATCGCCTCAGCCTCTGTAGTTGCCACCCATGTCTCCTCCACGCCACGCCGACGCGCCACGGCGCCCCTGCGGTGGCAGCTAGCCGCTGGCGCGCGGCCGCGCCGGGTCGGCGATCCAGCCGCTCCACGATCCGGCATACACGCGCGCACCGTGCAGGCCGGCATGCTCCAGCGCCAACAGCAGATGGCAGGCGGTCACGCCCGACCCGCACATCAGCACCACCTCGCGCGGATCGCGCCCGTGCAGCAGCGGCTCCAGCTCGGCGCGCAGCTCCTGCGGCGGACGCAAGCGCCCATCGCGCAGGTTCTGGCCCAGCGGGCGGTTGATCGCGCCGGGCACGTGCCCGGCGACCGGATCGATCGGTTCGACCTCGCCGCGGAAGCGCTCGCCGGCGCGCGCATCCAGCAGCCAGCCCGGCGCCTCGTGCAGGCGCGCGGCGACTTCCTCGGCATCGGCGATACGGCCGGCGTCGAAGCGTTGCGGATACGGCGGCTGCGGCGCAGGCGTTGCGGCGGCATCGGTTTCCGGCAGGCCGAGCCGGCGCCATTCGGCCAGGCCGCCGTCGAGCACGGCGACGCGGCGATGCCCGAGCAGGCCCAGCATCCACCACAGCCGCGCCGCGGCCATGCTGCCGTCGCCGGCGTCGTAGACCACCACCTGGGTGTGCGGCGCGATGCCCCAGCGCCCCAGCGTCTGCGCGAACGCATCGGCGTCGGGCAAGGGATGCCGGCCCAGGCCGCGGCGGCCGAGGTCGGACAGATCCGTGTTGAGATCGGCGTACACCGCACCGGGCAGATGCGACTGCGTGTAGGCCTGGCGCGCGAGCTGCGCGGCCTGCGGATCGGCGAGCGCGGCAGCGGCGAAACGCGCATCCACGAGGCGCAGGTCGGGATAGCCGAGCGCGGCGGCCAGCGCCGGCGCATCGACCAGGTGCTTCCACTCGGGGAAAGGTTCGCTCATGCGGTTTGCTCCAGTCGTCGGCGCAGGTTGAGCAGGATCGCCGCGGTCGCGCCCCAGATCCGCTGCCCCGGCCAGCCGTATTCCAGCACCACCCGCGGCCGTCCGCGGTAATCGGTCTCGATGCTGCGAAGATTGTCGGGCGCCATCAGGTAGGCCAGCGGCACGTCGAACACGTCCGCCACTTCGTCGGGATGCGGCTGCGGCACGAACGCCGGATCGATCGCGGCCACCACCGGCATCACCCGGAAACCGCTGATGGTCACGAACGGATCGAGGTAGCCCAGCGGTTCCACCTGCGCCGCGGACAGCGCGATTTCTTCCTCGCTCTCGCGGATCGCCGCGGCCACCGCATCGGCGTCGTCGGCTTCGATGCGGCCGCCGGGAAAACTGACCTGGCCACCATGGTGGCGCAGGCTGTCGGTACGCCGGGTCAGCAGCACGTGGGTGCCGTCGGCGCGCGGCAGCAGCCCGACCAGCACCGCCGCTTCGGCCAGTGCGCCGTCGGGCAGCAGGTCGTGCAGTTCGTGGTGGTTCCAGCCGGGACCGTCGGGCGGCAGCTGCAGCGGATGCAGCGCACGCAGCAGCCGCGTGCGCTCGGCCAGGCGCTGGCCCGGCGTCGGCGACCAGCCGCGTGCCGGCAGCACCTCCTGCATGTAGCGCTGGCGCTCGGCGTCGCTCATGCCACGCCAGCGCGCGATCTCGTCGCCGCTGCGCAGGCAGCCCGCGCAGTAGCCCTGCGCGTCGAGCGTGCACAGACCGATGCAGGGCGTGAGCAACGCATGGGGGACGGGATCCATCGGATTCGACACCTGCTCAGACTAGCGCGATTCGCGGGCAGCGGCACTTTCCCCGCCGCAAAAAAAATTGCGCCGGCGTTGCCGCCGGCGCAATCGTCATGCACTGGACAGCGCGCTTACTTGACGCTGATCAGCTTGATCTCGAACTGCACCGCCACGTTCGGCGGGAACGGCGTGCGCGGGTCGGCGCCATAGGCCTTGTCCGGCGGCAGGGTCACTTCCCACTTGGAACCGGCCGGCATCTGCAGCAGCGTGTCGCGCATGGCCTGCATCTCGACTTCGCTGACCTTGATCGACGGGATCTGCTGCGCCGGACGCGCCTGCGCCGGGCGCTGGCCGAACGGGTACGGACCGGCCACTTCCAGCTGCACGGTGCTGGCCTGGGTCGGCTTGGCGCCCTTGCCGGCTTCGATCACGCGGTACTGCACGCCGCTGGGCAGCGTCTGCACGCCGGCCTTGGCCTTGTTCTGCGCGATGAACTGGTCGCTCTTGGTCTTGTTCTCGGCAGCGGCCTTCTCGTAGTCGGCCTTGGCCTGCTGGGCACGGGCCTGCTCGCGCTTCTGGAACGCTTCGACGGCCGGCTTCAGCTGGTCGGCGGCGACCGCCGGCTGCTTCTTGGCGTAGGCATCCTGCAAGCCCTTCACCACCGCATTGATATCGAGCTGCTCGCCGCGGCCGGACAGTTCGGCAAGGTTGTTGCCGTAGTCGTAACCGAAGTAATAGCTCAGCTTGCCCTTCTCGGACGAGGTGTCCTGGGCGAACGCATTGCCGCTCAGGGCAAGGGCCGCCACGGCGACCGCAATAGAACGCAACTTCATCAAACAATTCTCCAGGGTGGTGGCACAGGACGGCCTGTGCCGCCTGAGATGACGCGTTAGGATAGCCGCCGCGGCGCATAACCGCTACCGACGACGCAACTCTGACAAACAAGCGTCGCCGGAGTTCCCTTCACTCTTTTTTTACATCTCAGGAATGGCCATGTCCGGCACGCCGGTCGTCACCACGACCCAAGATGCGATCCGCATCGTCACCGTGAACCGCGCTGACAAGCTCAACGCGTTGAATCGCCAAACATTACAGGCGCTGGACGCGGCCTTCGCCGAGGCCGAGTCCGACCCCGGCATCCGCGTCGTGGTGTTGACCGGCGCCGGCGAGAAGGCCTTCGTGGCCGGCGCCGACATCGCCGAAATGAACGAACTCACACCGGTTCAGGGTCGCGACTTCTCGCAGCTGGGCCAGCGCCTGATGCGCCGGATCGAGCGCCTGTCCAAGCCGGTGCTGGCGATGGTCAACGGGTTCGCGCTCGGCGGCGGGCTGGAACTGGCCATGGCCTGCCACCTGCGCGTGGCCGCCGACAGCGCCCGGCTCGGCCAGCCGGAGATCAACCTCGGGCTGATCCCCGGCTTCGGCGGCACCCAGCGCCTGGTGCGTCTGGCCGGCCGCGCCGCGGCGCTGGAACTGTGCCTGCTCGGCACGCCGATCGATGCGGCGCGCGCGCTGCAGTTGGGCCTGGTCAACCGCGTGGTGCCTGCGGCCGAGTTGCGCGAGGCCACGCTGCAGCTGGCACGGCAACTGGCCGCGGCCGCGCCGCTGGCGTTGCGCGGCATCCTCGACGCGATCCAGGTCGGCGCCGAATCGGCGATCGAGCAAGGCCTCGAGTACGAGACCGCGCAGTTTGGCCTGCTGTTCTCCAGCGAGGACATGCGCGAAGGCACGCGCGCATTCCTGGAGCGGCGCCCGCCGCTGTTCCGCAATCGCTGAGTCGCGCGCCCGATGCCCGACCTGCCCTCCCCCGCATCGCCGCTGCACCTGTTGCGCTGGGTGCTCGACGACGATCTCGACGCGGCGATCGATGCCGGCCTCATGGACTACGTCGGCACCGCCGACGACGACCTGCTCGATCCGGCGTATCCGCAGCTGCGCACGCAGCTGCTGGCGGCGCAACAGCGCCTGCGCGAGGCCTGGGCCGCGCGCGAACGCTACCGCGCACGCAGTGCACGCCTGGCGCGCCGCGCCGCCGCACGCGAAGCCCGGCGCGCACCGCCGGCGACCGTCGCCGCCGCGGCGCCGTCGCTGCCGCCGGCCGCGGCCGCGATCCTGGCGCGGGCCAAGGCCAGGGCCGCCGCGCGGGGTCCGCAATGAGCGCAGCGGTCGCCGCGCCGCGGCGTGGACCCACCTTGAGCAAGGCCGAGATCCACGAACTGTTCTCGCGCCTGTCCGAACTCAATCCCACGCCGACCACCGAGCTGGACTACAGCACGCCGTTCGAGCTGCTGATCGCGGTGATCCTGTCGGCGCAGGCCACCGATGTCGGGGTCAACAAGGCCACGCGTCGTCTCTATCCGGTGGCGAACACGCCGGCGGCGATCCTGGCGCTGGGCGAGGATGGCCTTAAGCGCTACATCTCCACCATCGGCCTGTTCAACGCGAAGGCCAAGAACGTGATCGCCACCTGCCGCATCCTGGTCGAGCAGTACGCCGGCGACGTGCCACGCGACCGCGCGGCGCTGGAGGCCTTGCCCGGGGTCGGCCGCAAGACCGCCAACGTGGTGCTCAACACCGCCTTCGGCGAGCCGACCATCGCCGTGGACACGCACATCTTCCGCGTCGCCAACCGCACCAGCCTGGCACCGGGCAAGGACGTGCGCGCGGTCGAGGACGGCCTGCTCAAGCGGGTGCCGGCGCAGTTCATGCACGATGCGCACCACTGGCTGATCCTGCACGGCCGCTACGTGTGCAAGGCGCGCAAGCCGGAGTGCCCGCGCTGCGTGATTCGCGACCTGTGCCGGTTCAAGGACAAGACGCCGGCGTGAAGCTGTTCCAACGACAGCCGTCGTAGCGCCGCTCAGCTTCACTGTAGGGAGCGGCTTCAGCCGCGACAGCGTCCCAAGCCGGAATTCCCACCGCTTCCCTCGTCGCGACTGAAGTCGCTCCCACAAGGGTTTCCGCGGCGCAATCGAGTTGCGAGACCTCTTGCGGGGGAGACTTCAAGTCCCGACTGCATGCCAGTTCGGAACGTCCACCGCTTCGCTCGTCGCGGCTGAAGCCGCTCCTACACCAGCTAGCGGATCGCCAGCCGGGTGCACTGTAGGAGCGGCTTCAGCCGCGACCGCTCGCGCAATCGAAAGACCTATCGCCGCGTTCGTCGCAACCGAAATTGCCCCACAAAGGCTTCCCAAGCGCAGCTGAGCTACGAGGTCTTTGTGGAAGGGACTTCAGTCCCGACTGCATAACAGTTCGGAACATCCACCGCTTCGCTCGTCGCGGCTGAAGCCGCTCCTACACCAGCTTGCGGATCGCCGGCCGGATGCACTGTAGGAGCGGCTTCAGCCGCGACCGCTCGCGCAACCGAAAGACCTATCGCCGCGTTCGTCGCAACCGAAATCGCCCCCACAAAGGCTTCCCAAGCGCAGCCAAGCGGCGAGGCCTTTTGTGGGAGGGACTTCAGTCCCGACTGCGTACCAGTTAGGAACGTCCACCGCTTCGCTCGTCGCGGCTGAAGCCGCTCCTACACGGCCTGCGAATAGCCGGCTGGGTGCACTGTAGGAGCGGCTTCAGCCGCGACAGCTTCCGAATCAGGAATACCCGCAGCTGCACTGGTCGCGACCGAAGCCACTCCTGCACGATTCCCGTGCATGCGCATCAGAACGGCGCGGCCCGCTACGCCGCGCGCTGCCCCTCCACGCGTCGGTCCAGTTCCTTCCAGTCCACCACCAGCGCGCAGCCGCGGGCGGCGGCATTGCGGCTCCAGTCGCGCAGCAGTTCCAGGCAGGCATGGTCGACGTGATGCAGCCGCGCCACGTCCAGATGCAGCTCGGTGTTGGGCGGCAACCGCTCCAGGGTGCGCGCCATCGTCGGCACGCGCAGGAAGGTCGCCGAGCCCTCCAGCGACAGGCGCAGCTTGCCGGCTCCGGCCCCTGCCGCAGCGCTGCCGTCGGCGTCCTCGTGCGCATGCACGCCGACCTTCAGCCGCGACTGCTGCAGCGCCAGCCGCAACAACGACAGGGCGAAACCGATCAGCACGCCGGTGAGCAGGTCGGTGGCGACGATGGCGAAGGTGGTCGCCAGGTAGATCGCGGCGGTGCCGCGGCCGTAGGCGGCCAGGTCGCGCACCTGCCCGAGCTTGACCATCTTCAGCCCGGTATAGACCAGGATGCCGGCCAGGCACGCCACCGGGGTCATCCGCAGCAGCCACGGCAGCAGCAGCGCGAACACCAGCAGCCAGCCGGCGTGCAGGATGGTGGACATGCGTGTGGCGGCGCCGGCCTGCACGTTGGCCGCGCTGCGCACGATCACGCCGGTCATCGGCAACGCGCCGAGAAAGCCGCACAGCATGTTGCCCACGCCCTGCGCGGCGAGTTCGCGATCGTAGTGGGTGCGCGGGCCGTCGTGCATGCGGTCCACCGCCGCCGCCGACAACAAGGTCTCGGCGCTGGCGATGAAGGCGAAGGTGAAGGCCGACAGCAGCAGCGTCGCATCGAACACGCCGAGCATCTCGGCCAGGGTCGGGGTCTGGATCGCCGAGAACAGGTTGGCCGGCACGTCGACCTTGCGCACGTCCAGGCCCTGCAACTGCACCAGCGCGGTCATCGCCACCACCGCCAGCAACGCGCCGGGCACGAAGCGCAGCGGTTGCGGCCGCAGCCGCTCCCAGGCCAGCATGATCGCGATGGTGCCCAGGCCGACCAACAGCGCGGCACGGCCCACGCCCGCATCCAGCGCCTGCCACAGCACCGCCGGCAAGGCGGCGAAGTTCTCCAGCCCGCGCGCCTTCGGCGCCGCATCCATCAGCACGTGCGATTGCGAGGCGACGATCAGGATGCCGATGCCCGAGAGCATGCCGGCGACCACCGCCGGCGAGGTCATGCGGAACCACACCCCGGCCCGGCACAGCCCGGCGATCAACTGGATCGCGCCGGCCAGCAGAATCACCGGCCCCAATGCGGCCACGCCATGCTGGCGCACGAGTTCGAACACCAGTACCGCCAGGCCGGCGGCCGGGCCGCTGACCTGCAGCGGCGAGCCGGCGATCATGCCGACCACCAGGCCGCCGACGATGCCGGTGATCAGGCCCGCGGCCGGCGGCATGCCCGAGGCGATGGCGATGCCCATGCACAGCGGCAGCGCGACCAGGAACACCACCACCGAGGCCAGCAGGTCGCGGCCGAACGCGCCGTTGCGCAGGTAGCCGGCGAGCGCGGAGGCGCCGGCGCGGGAGGGTTCTGTCATGGTTCGCATGGTCGACTCCTTCAGACCGCGACGTTGCGCAGGACCGGCACCAGGCGCGGGCGCGGGGTGGCTTCGGGCGCGCGCTTGCCCTCTTCCGGCAGCAGCGGCACGAAGCGGCCCTGCTCGGCGTCGAAGGCGCGGATCTCGCCGTGGGCGATGTCGTAGATCCAGCCATGGATGCGCAGCGCGCCGCGTGCCAGCCGCGCCGCCACCACCGGCTGGGTGCGCAGGTGGTCCAGCTGCGACACCACGTTCTCCTCGGTCAGGCAGTGCAGCGCGTCCTCGGGGTGCCCGGCGTGGTCGTGCTGCGCGGCGACCTGGCGCGCGCTGTCGGTGTGCTTGAGCCAGGCGGCCACGTTCGGCACGTCCTGCAACGCGTCGGGGTTGAGTACCGCCTTCATCGCGCCGCAGTCGGTGTGGCCGCAGACCACGATGTGTTTCACCTGCAGCACCGCCACCGCGTATTCGATCGCCGCGACCACGCCGCTGACGTGCTGCGAGTACGGCGGCACCACGTTGCCGATATTGCGGTAGACGAACAGTTCGCCGGGCTGCGCGGCGAACATCAGTTCCGGCATCACCCGCGAATCGGCGCAGGTGATGAACAGCGTATGCGGGGTCTGGCCGCCGGCCAGTTGCCGGAACAGGCCGCGCTGGCGCGGGTAGACCTCCTTGCGGAAGTGGCGGAAACCATTGAGCAGACTTTCCATGGGGGAACCTCGGGACAAGGGAAAGGCGTCTCCGCGGCGGATGCCGCAGAACGGGGGACGGACAGCGAGGGCCGCGCCGTGGACGCACTGCGCGAGTGCAGCAGGCGCTGGCGGGCGGGTGGAAGTCGGAGCGGCGATCGACCTCGACGCGGCCAGCGGCCGAGCGAGATCGGATCCGCTGGCTCAGGCGCTGGGAGGTCGCAGGCGCGGCCGCGGATGGGTGCCGGCGCCGTGCCGCGCCGCCGGCTCGGGCCAGATCGGCGCGATGCGTGCCGGCCGCCATGGCGCGGCCGGCAGCACCGGCGTGTCGTCGTACGCAAGCTGATCGGCGCTGCTGCGCGATGCGTCCTGCGCGTCCGCCACCTGCACCTCCGGCGCAGCCGCCTGGCCGCTGTCGGTCGGCGCCGGCGCCAGCGCCGTCGGCGCCGGGCGCAACGCCGGCATCAGCGCCAGCAGCGCGATCAGCAACAGTGCGGCGAGCATCGGCATCCGTTTGCGGGCATGCGAGTTCATGTCTCCACGCTACCCAGCGGGTCCGCGACCGACAAGTGGTGCAGCGCACAAAAGAGCCAATCGATGGCGCGCTGGCGAGACGATGCCGCGCTTTGTGATGTCCGTCGTCCGCCACACCCGCGTGCGGCATTTCATCTGCGCGCCATCGGAACGCAACATGGCGCGCGTCCAATGGCGCAGATAACGCAGTGGCGTGCACCGGCGTGCACGCCCGGTGTACGTTAAGTGTCACATTTACGCAATCTTCACATATTAGCCTGCGCGCATCTTCCACCGCCCAGGCAACCCATGAAACTGTCTCGCACCCTTCTCTCGGCAGCCGTGCTCGCTGCGATGTTCGCGCCTGCCGCCCACGCCGAAATCGCCATCGACGTGATCGGCGGCTCGGAAATCTCCTTCGAAGGCCTGGTCCAGGCCGACGGCAACTGGTACGACAACGACGTCCAGGACCTCAACGGCACCACCGGCAACAACGGCAAGAACTCCGAGTTCGGCATCCGCCGCGCCGAGCTGGTCGCCAAGGGCAAGGGCCCGGGCAACTACGAGTGGGTCGTCGGCTACGACGCCAGCACCCTGCGCGAGTCGGCCAACAACGGCACCACCGTGCGCAGCACCGGCAAGTTCCTGGACAACAACATCAAGTACAAGTTCGGCGGCAACGCCAACAACTTCCTGCAGGTCGGCCAATACAAGCAGCCCAACAGCCTGGAAGAACTGTCCAGCACCAAGAACAACGACTTCATCTCCAAGGCCTCGGTCACCAACACCTACGCGGTGTCGCGTCGCCTCGGCGGCGCGGTCGGCTACGGCGACAACAACTGGAGCGTGGTCGGCAGCGTGTTCGGCCGCGAGCTGACCCGCAACCTGGCGCACGGCAGCGGCTACGGCGCGCGCGGCACCTTCGCGCCGATCAACGAGTCGGGCAACATCCTGCACTTCGGCCTGAGCTACGTGAACTACGACACCGACGCCGACACGCTACGCCTGCGCGCGCGTCCGGACGCCGACCTGGCCTCGGTGCGCCTGGTCGACAGCGGCAACCTGACCAACACCGACCGCATCGGCGTGATCGGCGGCGAAGCGATGTGGGTCACCGGCCCGTTCAAGACCCAGGCCGAGTACTACAACGCCAAGGTCGAGCGCTACGGCTCCAGCGACAACTACAGCAGCGACGGCTGGTACCTCAGCGGCGTGTGGAACATCACCGGCGAGACCTGGGGCTACAAGGCCGGCGTGCCGACCACCCCGCTGCCGAACGAACCGGCCAGCGGCATGTGGCAGCTGGGCGTGCGTTACGACAGCATCGACCTGAACGACGGCGACCTGATCGCGCGTCCGGTCGGCGCACCGCTGGTCGACGGCGTGCTCGGCGGCAAGATGAGCACCTGGACGGTCGGCGCCAACTGGTACTGGCGCTCCAACTTCAAGCTGGCGCTGAACTACGTGATGGTGGACAGCAGCAAGTACAGCAGCACCACCCGCGGCAACGTCAGCGACAAGCCGAACATCCTCGAAGCGCGCGCGCAGTTCTACTGGTAATCGCCGCGGCCCGATGCCGCGCGCGGCGCATGCCGTGCGCGGCATCGGCGCCATGCTCCGTCGCAGCGTCATGTTTCCGTCATGTAGCAGCCCCGGCACCGTCATCGAACGGTTATGTAATGACCGCATGCGGTGCCCCGCATACCACCCTTCAGGAGCTTCCTCCGTGATCCTCTCGCTCAAATCCCGCGTCGCGACTGCTGTCGTCGCCGCGTCGTTCGTGTTCGCCGCCAATGCCGCCGATGTCACCGGCGCGGGCGCCTCGTTCATCTATCCGGTCATGTCCAAGTGGTCGGCCGACTACAACGCCGCGACCGGCAAGAAGGTCAACTACCAGTCGATCGGTTCCGGCGGCGGTATCGCCCAGATCAAGGCCGCCACGGTCGACTTCGGTTCTTCCGATGCGCCGCTGAAGCCGGACGACCTGGCCGCGTCCGGCCTGGCCCAGTTCCCGTCGGTGATCGGCGGCGTGGTGCCGGTGGTCAACGTGCAGGGCGTCGCCCCGGGCGCGCTGAAGCTGGACGGCAAGACCCTGGCCGACATCTTCCTGGGCAAGGTCAAGACCTGGAACGACCCGGCGATCGTCGCCCTGAATCCGGGCGTGAAGCTGCCCGACGGCAAGATCACCGTGGTGCATCGCTCCGACGGTTCGGGCACCAGCTTCAACTTCACCAACTACCTGTCCAAGGTCAACCCGGACTGGAAGAGCAAGGTCGGCGAAGGCACCGCGGTGCAGTGGCCGGTCGGCATCGGCGGCAAGGGCAACGAAGGCGTCGCCGCCTACGTCAAGCAGATCAAGGGCGGCATCGGCTACGTCGAGCTCTCCTACGCGCTGCAGAACAAGATGTCCTACACCGCGATGAAGAATGCCGCCGGCAAGTTCGTGCAGCCCAGCGACGAGAGCTTCGCCGCCGCTGCCGCCAGCGCCGACTGGGCCAGCGCCAAGGACTTCTACCTGGTGATGACCAACGCCCCGGGCGAGGCGTCGTGGCCGATCACCGCGACCAACTTCATCCTGGTCCACAAGCAGCCGAAGAACCCGGCCAGCGCCAAGGCCACCAAGGACTTCTTCAAGTGGGTCTACGCCAACGGCGACGCCCAGGCCAAGCAGCTGGACTACGTGCCGCTGCCGGACGCGCTGGTCAAGCAGATCGACGCGTACTGGAGCGCCAACCTGAAGTATTGATCGGCTCTCTCTCCGCCGATCGCTACCCGGACGCGGGCCCCTCACGGGGCCCGCGTTTTTGTTCCTTTTCCCTCCGAGACCATGCCCCCTTCTCCCCTCGGACCATGGCCCCTTTTTCGGGGAAGGTGTCCGAAGGGCGGATGAAGGCAGGCGCGAAGCGGTGCCTGATCTCGCAGGACGCACCAGAGCCGACCAGAGACCGGAGGACGCGCGCACCAGCGCAGCGAGTCCGCCCATCTGCGCGTGGCTTCGCCCGTCCCCTTCCCCCCGGCCCCGCTCGCGACGGCAGAAGGGAGCGAAGCTGCTGTTTTCCTTGACCAATTTCACGCACGGGCAGCTACGTCATGAGGCTGTAACAAAAACATCATTTCATAGCGAACATCCGCCGGACCTTCCGGCCCTCTTCGCTACGGAGTGACCCCATGAAATTGCAGCCGGCACGCTTTGCCGTCCTGTCCCTGGCCCTCGCCTTCGCCGTCACTGCCTGCCAGCCGGGCAATGGCGACAAGCCGCAGGGTGCCGCCGATGCGGCAGGTGGTGCGCCCGCAGCCGCTCCGGCCGACGGCGCCAAGACCGCCGCGGAAATCTCCGGCGCCGGCGCCTCCTTCATCTATCCGCTGGTGTCCAAGTGGTCGGCCGACTACCACACCGCCACCGGCAACAAGATCAACTACCAGTCGATCGGCTCCGGCGGCGGCATCGCCCAGATCAAGGCCGGCACCGTCGATTTCGGTTCCTCCGACAAGCCGCTGGACAGCGCCGAGCTGGCCGCCGCCGGCCTCGGCCAGTTCCCCTCGGCGATCGGGGGGGTCGTGCCGGTGGTCAACCTGGACGGCATGGAAGCGGGCAAGCTGAAGCTGACCGGCAGCGTGCTGGCGGACATCTTCCTCGGCAAGGTCACCACCTGGAACGATCCGGCGATCGTCGCGCTGAATCCGGGCACCACCCTGCCCAGCACCAAGATCAACCTGGTGCACCGCTCCGACGGTTCGGGCACCAGCTTCAACTTCACCAACTACCTGTCCAAGGTCAGCCCGGACTGGAAGAGCAAGGTCGGCGAAGGCACCTCGGTGCAGTGGCCGGGCGGCGTCGGCGGCAAGGGCAACGAAGGCGTGGCCTCGTACGTGCAGCAGATCAAGGGCTCGATCGGCTACGTCGAACTGGCCTACGCGCTGCAGAACAAGATGCCGTACGCCTCGCTGCAGAATGCGGCCGGCAACTGGGTCCAGCCCAACGCCGAAAGCTTCGCCGCGGCGGCCGCGTCGGCCGACTGGGCCAACGCCAAGGACTTCAACCTGGTCATCACCAACGCCGCCGGCGCGCAGGCGTGGCCGATCACCGCCACCAACTTCATGCTGATGCACAAGCAGCCCAAGGATGCGGCGCGCAGCAAGGCGACCCTGGAGTTCTTCAAGTGGGCGTTCGAGAAGGGCCAGCCGCAGGCCAACGAACTGCACTACGTGCCGCTGCCGCCGGAGCTGGTGCAGCAGATCGAGGCGTACTGGGCCAAAGAGTTCAAGTAAGCGCCACTCCGCTTCCGCCCACGCCGGCGGAAGCATGTGCGCGGCGGCGTGACGCGCCGCGCATGTGAACCGCGCCCGGCATTGCTGCAGGCAGCGCCGGGCGCCGCATCGGTACGACGTAGTCCGGACTTTCGGGTTCCCGCTCGCGCGGGAGCGACGCAGCCACCCACCGCGCGCGGCCATCGCCGCCGCGGCAACGATCGGACCGCGCCACCGCGCGCTCCGGCAAACACCGAGCCCATGAACGCCACTGTCATTCCCGAAGCGATACCGGCGCCCAGCGGACGCGACCTGCGCGACGCCCGTGCCGACCGTCTGTTCCGCTGGACGCTCACCGCCACCGTCGTCTTCGTCCTCATCGCCCTGGCCAGCGCGGCGCTGTCGATGCTGTGGGGCGGCCGCCATGCCTTGCAGATGCAGGGCCTGAGCTTCTTCTACTCCAGCGAATGGAATCCGGTCGAGAACAAGTACGGCGCGCTGGCGCCGATCTACGGCACCCTGGTCACCGCCATGATCGCGATGCTGATCGCGGTGCCGGTGAGCTACGGCATCGCATTCTTCCTGACCGAAGTGTCGCCGCGCTGGCTGCGCGGCCCGATCGGCACCGCCATCGAACTGCTGGCCGGCATCCCGTCGATCATCTACGGCATGTGGGGCCTGTTCGTGCTGGTGCCGGTGATGACCGAATATGGCACCCCCTGGCTCAACGACCACGTCGGCACGCTGCCGGTGATCGGCCCGATGTTCCAGGGCCCGCCGCTGGGCATCGGCCTGCTCACCGCCGGCTTCGTGCTGGCGATCATGGTGATCCCGTTCATCTCCTCGGTGATGCGCGAAGTGTTCCTGACCGTGCCGACGCGCCTGAAGGAATCGGCCTACGCGCTGGGTTCGACCAAGTGGGAAGTGAGCTGGGACATCGTGCTGCCCTACACCCGCTCGGCGGTGATCGGCGGCATCTTCCTGGGCCTGGGCCGCGCGCTCGGCGAAACCATGGCGGTGGCGTTCGTGGTCGGCAACACGGTGCGGCTGTCGCCGTCGCTGCTGGAACCGGGCACCACCATCGCCGCGCTGATCGCCAACGACTTCGGCGAGGCCACCGAGACCTACCGCTCGGCGCTGCTGTTGCTGGGCTTCGTGCTGTTCATCGTGACCTTCGTGGTGCTGGCGATCGCCCGCCTGATGCTGCAGCAACTGTCGCGCCGGGAGGGCAACTAATGGCCGCCGACATCGCCGACCGTCTGTACAACCGCCGCCGCGTGGTCAACGTGTTCGCGCTGCTGCTGTCCTGCTTCACCGCGCTGTTCGGGCTGGCGTTCCTGGGCTGGATCCTGTGGACCCTGCTGTCCAAGGGCATCGCCGGCATCGACGTCGACCTGTTCACCCGCATGACCCCGCCGCCGGGCGAAGAAGGCGGCCTGGCCAATGCGTTCTTCGGCAGCGCGGTGATGTGCGGCCTGGCGCTGCTGATCGGCACCCCGCTGGGCGTGGCCGCCGGCACCTGGCTGGCCGAATACGGCAATGCGCGCAAGACCGGCCAGGTGGTGCGCTTCGTCAACGACATCCTGCTGTCGGCGCCGTCGATCGTGCTCGGCCTGTTCGTGTACACGCTGTACGTGATGCAGACCGGCGGGCGCTTCTCGGCGATGGCCGGCGCGCTGTCGCTGGCCTTCATCGTGCTGCCGGTAGTGGTGCGCACCACCGACGAAATGCTGCGCCTGGTGCCTTCGCAGATGCGCGAAGCGGCGCTGTCGCTGGGCATCCCGCAGTGGAAGGTGACGGTGCAGGTGCTGTACCGCAGCGCCTCGGCCGGCATCGTCACCGGCGTGCTGCTGGCGCTGGCGCGCATCAGCGGCGAGACCGCGCCGCTGCTGTTCACCGCATTCGGCAACCAGTACTGGAACAACAATGTCATGCAGCCGATGGCGAGCGTGCCGGTGGTGATGAACTCCTTCGCCGGCAGCCCCTACCCGAGCTGGCAGCAACTGGCCTGGTCCGGCGCGCTGGTGCTCACCGTGTTCGTGCTGCTGGTCAGCCTCGGCGCGCGCGGCCTGCTGAGCCGCTACAAGACATCCAACGATTGATACCCCTATGGAACCGGCCATGAACGATCAGCACAACGCCGCACCGATGCACCGCATCGCCATGCCCACCGGGCACACCGCGCTGGCGCCATCGCCGGTCAAGGTGGCCGCGCGGGGCCTGGACTTCTACTACGACAAGTACCATGCGCTGAAGGGCATCAACATTGAGGTGCCGGAAAAGCGCGTCACCGCGCTGATCGGTCCGTCCGGCTGCGGCAAGTCCACGCTGCTGCGCATCTTCAACCGCATCTATGCGCTGTATCCGAAGCTGGAGGCGCGCGGCGAGGTGCTGCTGGACGGCGAGAACATCCTGTCGCCGAAGTACCCGATGAACCGCCTGCGCAGCAAGGTCGGCATGGTGTTCCAGAAGCCGGTGCCGTTCCCCATGACCATCTTCGAGAACGTCGCCTACGGCATCCGCCACCACGAGAAGCTGTCCAAGGCGGACATGACCGACCGCGTCGAGCAGGCGCTGCGCCAGGGCGCGCTGTGGGACGAGGTCAAGGACAAGCTCGGGCAGAGCGCGCTGGGCCTGTCCGGCGGCCAGCAGCAGCGCCTGTGCATCGCCCGCGCCGTCGCCCTGCGCCCGGACGTGCTGCTGCTCGACGAGCCGACCTCGGCGCTGGACCCGATTTCCACCAGCCGCATCGAGCAGCTGGTCGAAGAGCTGAAGAGCGACTACACCATCGTCATCGTCACCCACAACATGCAGCAGGCCGCGCGCGTGTCCGACTACACCGCCTTCATGTACCTGGGCGACCTGATCGAGCACGACCGCACCGAGATCATCTTCTCGCAGCCCAGCAAGCAGCAGACCGAAGACTACATCACCGGCCGCTTCGGCTGAGACGCCCCGACGCCAGCCCCGCGACGCCAGGACGGCCGCGGCGACACTAACGAATCCAACGGACCTACGACATGAACACCCAGCCGAACGAGCACATCGTGAAGAGCTACGACGAAGAACAGCACCGCATCGCCGCGGAGATCGTGCGCATGGGCGAGACCGCGGTGGCGCAGCTGGAAGCGGCGCTGGACGTGGTCGAGCGCCGCGACGACAACGCCGCGCTGCGCATCGTCGTCAACGACGAGGCGATCGACGCGCTCGAGCATGCGATCAGCAGCGACGTGATGCGGCTGGCGCTGCGTGGACCGATGGCCCGCGACCTGCGCGAGATCCTCGCCGGCCTGCGCATCCCGGCCGACATCGAGCGCATCGGCGACTACGCGGCGAACGTGGCCAAGCGCTCGATCGCGCTGAACACCTCGCCGCCGATGCCGCAGACGCTGGGCCTGCGCCAGCTCGGCAAGCTCGCCGCGCAGCAGGTCCGCGAAGCGCTGCTCGCCTACCAGAGCAACGACGCCGACGCCGCGCTGCGGGTCCGCCAGGGCGATGCGCTGCTGGACGCGCAGTACACCGCCCTGTTCCGCGAACTGCTGACCTACATGATGGAAGATCCGCGCAACATCACCCCGTGCACGCATCTGCTGTTCATGGCCAAGAACCTGGAGCGGATCGGCGACCACGCCACCAACATCGCCGAGAACGTGTGGTTCCTGGTGCATGGCGACCAGCCGCTGCCGCCGCGCGACAAGCGCGACGAAACCAGCAGCACCTCGGGCATCTGAGTCCGGATTCACGCGGCCTCGACGCGGTCGATACGTGGCGACACATATCGACACGTGCAAATGATTGAATCTCCTGGAAATTTTATCGCCTATTCATCGGCTGGCGCCTAGCGTGTCGGTACGCGTGGAGCCGTTCTCCACCGACCACCCAGGAGACACCATGAAGCGCATCATCGGTTCGGTCCTCGCCCTGTCCTTGCTGGCCTCCGGCGGCGCATTCGCCGCCGGCCAGGACGACCACGATCGCGACCGCGATCCGCAGCAGGTGCGCAAGGACCATCAGGACGACAAGGGCCGCAAGGACCAGCATGGCGATCGCGGCCCGCAACAGGCGCGCAACGACGGCCGCCGCGACGATCATCGCGACGACCGCCACGACAACGGCCGCCATGAAGGTCCGCGCCACTACAAGCGCGGCGAACGCCTGGCCTCCGATCATCGCGGCGACCGCGTGCCCGACTACCGCAAGCGCGGCCTGAAGGCGCCGCCGCGCGGCCACGAGTGGCGCCGGGTCGACAACCAGTACGTGCTGATCGCCGTCGCCACCGGCGTCATCAGCAGCGTCATCGCCAACAGCCGCTGAGGCGGCGGCGCACACCAGGCCCCGCTTCGGCGGGGCCTTTTCGTTGGCGGACGGCGCAGCGCCGCATGCGGCGCACGGCGCCAGCGGGTACGCTTGGCGGACACGGCCAGCGTGGCGACGCCGGCACCACGACCGCCTGCCAGGAGAGTCCGCATGTCCATTCCCTCGCGTCCGTCCACCGCCCTCGCCGGCGCCGTCCTGCTCGGCGGCCTGGGCCTGTCCGCCTCCGCGCTGGCGATGACCGACCTGGCCCAGGGCTATGCGCTCGGCGCCCAGGCCGCGGCGCCGCCGAGCGCCGACAAGGCAGCGACCACGGTGCCGGCGCAGCCCAAAACCAATGCCAAGTCCACGGAGGCCGCCGGCGCCGACAAGGCCGCCGAGGGCACATGCGGTGCGCATGCGCAGGACGCCGCTACGGCCAAGCCGGACAAGGCCGCCGCCCAGCATGACGACAAGGCGATGGCCGAAGGCAAGTGCGGCGAAGGCAAGTGCGGTGGCGGCGGCTGATTCCGCGCCGCGCCTGCTGCCTGCGGCGAGCGCCGGACTCGGCCTGCGCCGCGGCCTGCTGCCGGAACTGCTGCAGGCAGCGCCGGCCGCGTTCGATTTTCTCGAGTGCGCGCCGGACAACTGGATCGGCGTCGGCGGTCGCCTGGGCGCGATGCTGGATGCGCTGGCCGCGCGCCATCCGCTGAGCTGCCATGGCCTGTCGCTGTCGCTCGGCGGCATGATGCCGCTGGACGCGGACCTGCTGCGGCAGACCCGGCGGTTCCTGGATCTGCACCGCGTCGCGCTGTACAGCGAACACCTGAGCTACAGCGCCGACGACGGCCAGCTCTACGAACTGCTGCCGCTGCCGTTCACCGACGAGGCGGTGCGCCATGCCGGCGCACGCATCGCCCAGGCGCAGGATGCGCTGGGCCGGCGCATCGCGGTGGAGAACGTGTCCTACTACGCCGCGCCCGGCCAGGCGTTGGGCGAAGCCGAGTTCGTTGCCGCGGTGCTGGCCGAAGCCGACTGCGACCTGCTGCTCGACGTCAACAACGTCTGCGTCAACGCCGCCAACCACGGCTACGACGCCCGCGCCTTCCTTGCCGCGATGCCGAGCGCACGCATCGCCTCGTACCACATCGCCGGGCATCGCGACGACGCCGCCAGCGCGCTGAAGATCGACACCCACGGCGCGGCGGTGGCTGCCGACGTGTGGGATCTGCTCGACACCGCCTATCGGCTGCATGGCGTGCGCCCGACCCTGCTGGAGCGCGACAGCCAGTTTCCGCCGCTGTCCGAGCTGCTGCACGAGGTGCAGCGCATCCGCGACGCACAGGCGCAGGCCACGTCGGCGCAAGCAGCGCAGATGGCGCAAGCGGCGCATGGCTGATTCCCTGCACGCGCAGCAGTTCGCGCTGGCCCTGCACCTGCGCGATCCGCAGCGGCACGCGCCGCCGGCGGACATCGAGCCGCGGCGGCTGGCGGTGTACCGCGCGCTGTTCTTCGACAACCTCGCGCAATTGCTCGCCTCGCATTTCCCGGTGCTGCGCGCCACCCTGGGCGAGGACGCGTGGCAGGCACTGCTGCGTGCGTTCTGCGCCGGGCACCGCGCGCGCACGCCGCTGTTCCCGCGCATCGGCGGCGAGTTCGTGCGCTTCCTGCAGCAACGCGGCGAGGACGCGCAACGGCCATGGCTGGCGGAACTGGCGCACTACGAAACGGTCGAGCTGGAGGTGCAGATCGACGATGCGCCATTGCCGCCACACGATCCGCACGGCGACCTGCTCGACGGCGTTCCGCAACTCTCGCCCTGGCTGCGCCTGCTGCGCTATCGCTGGCCGGTGCAGCGCATCGGCCCGGCCTGGCAGCCGGGCGAGGCACCGGCGCAGGCGACCTGCCTGCTGGCGCGGCGCGATGCCGACGGCCAGGCCCGCTTCGCCGAACTGGCGCCGCTGGCGCATGCCCTGGTCGAGTGGCTGCGCGACGGCGAGCACAGCGGACGCGCGCTGCTGCTGCGCCTGGCCGCCGAGCACGACCAGGACCCGGCCGCGCTGCTGCACGACGGCGCCGCGCTGCTCGAGCGCCTGCGCCAGCAGGGCAGCGTGCTCGGTACCCGCGTGCCGGCCTGAGGCGCGCAACGCGTTAACCAAGCACGGGGGCATTTCGGTCCACCGGTCCTGCCACTGTGGGAGCGACTTCAGTCGCGACGGGCCTTACCCGGAACGCCCGTCGCGACTGAAGTCGCTCCCACACCACTCCGCCGACGGCGCTCCCTCGATCCGGACGTCGCGTCACCGATCCGCAGAACTTCGTCGCGCCGCGTGGCGCGGCGCCTGTGTCGAAGGCGCGCGCCCGACTCGATCCGTCTTCGCCAGGCCCGCGCGCCCCATCGCGGCCGAGGTTTAGCCGCGCTCTGCTACCCTGCACGCATGAACGATCACGTCGAAAGCCCGTCCCAACCCCTTGCCGCCACCCCGATGTCGCGGCGTTTCCGCGGCTATCTGCCGGTGGTGGTGGACGTGGAGACCGGCGGCTTCGACTGGAACCGGCACGCGCTGCTGGAGATCGCCGTGGTTCCGATCGAGATGGACGACGCCGGCCAGCTGTACCCCGGCGCCACCGCCAGCGCGCATGTGGTGCCGGCGCCCGGCACCGCCATCGACCCGAAGTCGCTGGAAGTCACCGGCATCATCCTCGACCACCCGTTCCGCTTCGCCAAGCCCGAGCGCGAGGCGCTGGACCACGTGTTCGCGCCGGTACGCGCGGCGGTGAAGAAGTACGGCTGCCAGCGCGCGATCCTGGTCGGCCACAACGCCCACTTCGACCTGAACTTCCTCAACGCCACCGTGGCCCGCTGCGGCCACAAGCGCAACCCGTTCCACCCCTTCAGCGTGTTCGACACCGTGACCCTGGCCGGCATCGCCTACGGCCAGACCGTACTGGCCCGCGCCGTACAGGCGGCCGGCTTCGACTGGAACGCCGCCGACGCGCACAGCGCGGTCTACGACACCGAGCAGACCGCCCGCCTGTTCTGCAAGATCGCCAACGCGTGGCCGGCGCCGCAGATCGGCTGAGGCAACCGACAAGCCAGAGAAGGATCGATGGACGTGTGGACTCTCATTTTTGCGATCGCCGCGTCCACTGCCGCCAGCGCAGACGTTTCCGGGGACTATCAGGCAGTCACCGAGACCGAGTATGCGATCGATCTGACTCTGCAGAAATCCGGCCAAGCGCGCCTGATCTTCCGTACGTGGGAGGCAGATGGTTCCGCAACGCCTTCCACGAAGATCTTTACCGGCGCCTGGTCCCGCTCCGGCACGATCATCGACCTGAAACTCGAATCGGGCCAATCGGCACGCTTCAGAGCGAACGAGTGTCTGCCGTATGCCGAGTTCGGACAGACCGGCTGCTCTTACGGCCTCAGCCTCGTAAGCACCACACTGCGAAAGCGCTACGGCCTGCAGCGCTTCGGGCTTTGGCGCTCCGAGTCCTTGCGGGTTCAGCGCTAACTCATTCAAACAGGCGACGGCGCTTCGCGTTCAATCGAATTCGGGTATCGGGGGACGACGTGAGAACAATGGCGAAAGCGAGCCTGGGATTCGCCACCGGATGGCTCGCCGCCATGTTGGTGTCCCTGGTCAGCTACGTTGCGTTCTGGCCGACACGCGTCTATCGCTTCGAGCCTGACGGGCTGATCGGCATCGCCCTGATCGGCGCACTGTGGGCGGCGGCCCTCCCACTGCTGGTGGTTTGGATTGCGAGCCTTCGCCGCCCGCCGCCGCCAGCGCTAGCCGCATCCGTCTGTGCCGTGGTGCTCCTGCTGCAGGGATTGTGCCGCTCGATCAAGCCCTGGCAGCACTACGGCACGTTTCCAGTGTGGATGCTGCTACGCGACTTCCTTCAGGCGTTACCCACCACCCTCACCGCTGGCCTGGTGTTCGGCCTGGTGGTACGCAGCCTCGGCCGCGACAATTCCTACAAGCCAACACCGTTCTGGCGAATGCCTTGAGCAAACGTCGGGGAACAATGGACCCGATGAACCGCTAGTGCCGCGCCTTCGGCCCTTGCGCCGAATCACGCTATCCCCCACCACGACACTTATCCAACACACACCCGGTCCCGCCCCCCGCTCTTCGCCCGATACAAGGCCACATCCGCGCGCTGCAGCAGCTGACTCGGCGTCTCCTCCCCGCTCAGCGCGACCAGCCCGGCGCTGAAGGTGACCCGCAGCGATGGCGCGTCGGCCCACTGCAGGCGCGCGTGGAACAGGTCGCGCAGACGCGCGGCCATGCGCTCGGCGTCGGCCAGCGGGGTGTCGCCGAGCAGTACCGCGAATTCCTCGCCGCCCAGCCGCGCCGGCAGGTCGGAGCCGCGGCAGGCGCTCAGCAACAGTTGCCCGACCTCGCGCAGCACCGCATCGCCGGTGGCGTGCGAGTAGCCGTCGTTGATCTGCTTGAAGCGGTCGATGTCGATCACCAGCAGGCACAGCGGAGTGCCGCTGCGTTGCGCGCGGCGCAGCTCGCGCAGCAGCACTTCGTCGAAATGGCGGCGGTTCGGCAGCGCGGTCAATGCGTCCTCGTGGGCCTGGCGCTCGAACGCGTCGGCCTGGTCCTGCAGTTCGGCCAGCAGCTGGCTCTTGTCGGCGTCGGCGCGCAGCAGCCGCTCGGTCTGCAGTTGCAGGGCGCCGGTGCGCTGCTTGACCAGCCGCTCCAGGCGCAGATTGCGCCGCTTGTAGCGGGCGATCAGGTAGCGGTACAGCGCCACCAGCGCGAACAGCAGGGCCAGCGCGGCAGCGGCCTGCACGCTGCCGCGTTGCCACCACAGCGGGGCGACGCTGAAATGCCAGACCGCCTCGCGCGCGCTCCAGGCGCCATCCGGATGCGCCGCGGCCACGCGCAAGGTGTAGTCGCCCGGCGGCAGGCCGATGAATTCGACGCTGCGCTGCTGGCCGCGCTCCACCCACTCCTTGTCCAGGCCGTCGAGACGGGTGCGGTAGCGGATGCGCTCGGGCAGCAGGTAGCTGAGCCCGACGTAGGACACCGCGATGCGCGTGGCGCCGGGCAGGCGCGACTGGCGCCGCCAGGCGAACGGCCGCCCATCCAGCAGCACGTTCTCGATCGCCGCTGGCGGCGGCAGGCGTTCGCGGAAGCGCTGCAGCCGGCGCGGATCGACCGTGCTGATGCCGCCGGCGGTGACCAGCCACACGCTGCCGTCGCCGCGCAGGATTTCCGATGGGCCGGAGCTGCCGTTGCCTTGGGCATTGGCCATGCCGTCGATCTCGTTGTAGCGGCTCACCTGCAGTCTGCCAGCGCGGCCGTCGGCGACCGCGTTCAGCGCGTCTGCGCTGGTCCGCAGCACGCCACGGTTGCTGCTGATCCAGACGTTGCCGAGGCGGTCGCGGACCAACTGGAACACGGTGTCCACCGGCATGCCCTGCTCCAGCCCGACCCGCGCCAGGCGGCCGTCGCGATAGCGGTGCAGGCCGCGGTCGGTGGAAATCCACATGTCGCGGCCCAGCGCCTGGAAGCCGAACACGCTGCGCGCGCCGCCCAGCGGCTCCAGCGGCAGCCGCTGCACGCGGCCGTCGCGCAGCACCGAGGCGCCTTCGACCGAGCCGATCCACAGCGCGCCATCGATGCTCGCCAGCGCGGTGATCAGGCCCTGCGGCAAGCCCGGCACGTCGGCCACGCGCGCCTGTTCGCCGTCGATGCGCACCAAGCCGCGCTGGGTGCCGATCCACACCGTGCCGGCGCGGTCCACGCTGATCGCGCGGACGTGGCCGCTGGGCAGGCCGTCGCCCTTGTCGTAGTGGCGGCGCACGCGGCCGTCGCGCAGCCGGTATACGCCGTCGGCGTAGGTGCCGACCCACAGGTCGCCGTCGCTGCCGCGCGCCAGGCTCAGCACCGATGGCGCGCTGCCGTCGGCGTTGCGCAGGCCCGCCGGCGCAATGCTGCCGTCCGCCGCCATCCGGTCCAGGCCGGCGGCGCTGCCGATCCACAGCGCGCCGTCGGGCGCTTCCAGCAGCGCGCGCACGTAGTCGCCGCTGAGTCCGTCGCGGCGCGTGTAGCTGGTGAACAGGGTTTCGCGCAGCCGGAACAGGCCGCCATTGGCACCGATCCAGATGCTGCCCTCGGCGTCTTCGAGCAGGCTCACCACGCGCCCGTTGGGCAGCACTTCGCCCGGCGCCATGTGCTCGATGCCGTGCCGGCCGATGCGCAGCAGGCCCTGGTTCTCGGTGCCCAGCCACAGCGCGCCGTCGCGGTCGCGCAGCATCGCGGTGAAGTGGCCGTAGCCCGGCAGGCGGTGCACCAGCACGGCGCGCTCGTCCTGCAGCCGGTACACGTTCTCGCCGGCGACCAGCCACAGCGTGCCGGCGGCGTCGCGGTACGGCCAGGCCAGGCCGGGCGGCAACCCGAAGGCGTCCGGCGCGCGCCGCAGCACGCCCTGCGCGTCGCGGTACAGCAGGCCGTCGAGGCTGCCGATCCAGACCCGGCCGCGGTCGTCCACCGCCATCCGCGGGAAGCTGTTGGCCAGCGGCAGGTCCGGCGGCGCCGGCTGGTAGTCGAAGCGGCCGTCCGGCCACAGGCAGCCCAGGCCATTGCCTTCGAACAGCAGCCATAGCCGTCCCTGGCGGTCTTCGGTCATGGCGTGGATCAGCGCGCGCGGCCAGCCCGGCGGCTGCAGCCAGAAGCGCCAGTTGCCGGCGCGGTCGTAGCGGCCCAGGTTGCCGCGCGAATCGCTGAGCCACAGCGCGCCGTCGCGGCCGACGTACAGCGCACCGACGCCGTTGTCGGGCAGGCCGGGCCGGGTGCTGCGATCGATCACCGCGAAGTCCAGGCCGTTGTACCGCACCAGGCCTTCCCAGGTGGCGAACCACAGGCGTCCGTCCGGGGTCTGCGCCAGGTCGCGCAGCGAGTTGTGCGGCAGGCCGTTGCGCGAGGTCCAGGCATCCACGGCGTAGTCGCGCAGCGGCGGCGGCCCGGCCGCGGCCGGGTCGGCAGCCGCGGCCGGCCCCATTCCGAGCGACAGTGCGCACAGCATCAGCAGCAGCCACGCATGCGCGGCGCGGCGGACGGCCGCCGCATGCCCCGACGCCGCCGCCCTCACCGGATCGATCCGGCCCGGAGGGCGCCAGCGCGTGCCATCGCTCCCGATGCGGGTCGCAAGAGGCTTGCGCGGGCGCGGGCTGAACCAGCGCGTCGGCGAGCAGGCGCCGCCGCGTCATGACGCCGCGCCGGACCGGCGCCAGCACGGCCCTGCGGGTCGGTGCTGCCAGGCAGCGGACGCCATGCCCGGGGGCACGGCGGCCGGCCAGGATCGGCGAGACGGGGGCGATGCTGGCTCATTGCCGGAACGGAACACGGGAACAGCGCACATGGTAGGCAAAAATCCGCCGCCGCGGGTGGACGCGCGTGCCGCGCTCAGTTCCGGCGCAGCGGCGCCGCCCATTGCACGCAGGCTTCCAGGCCGCCTTCGGGCAGGTTGCGCAGGCGCAGCGTGGCGCCGTCCTTCTCGGCCAGCGCACGGGCGATGGTCAGGCCCAGGCCGGCGCCGCCGGTTTCGCGCGAGCGCGACGTTTCCAGGCGCACGAACGGGGCGAACACCGTCTCCAGCTCGTCCTCGGCGATGCCCGGGCCGCGGTCGCGCACGTACACGGCGAGCGTCCCGTCGGCATGGCGCTCGGCGGCCACCCGCACCGATCCGCCGTATTTCAGCGCGTTGTCGACCAGATTGGAGAACAGCCGGTGCATCGCCAGCGGGCGCAGCGGCAGCACCGCGCCGCAGCCGTGTTCGAAGACCGCGTCGGCGCCGGCCTCGGCCGCGTCCTCGACCACGCTCTGCAGCAGCGAATCCAGGTCCAGGGCGGCGCGCTGTTCGGCGGTCTCGGCGCTGCGCGCCAGTTCCAGGCCTTCGCGGATCAACGCCTGCATCGCCGCCAGGTCGCCGATCAGGCGCTCGCGCAGCGCTTCGTCCTGCACGTTCTCCAGCCGCAAGCGCAGCCGCGTGGACGGGGTCTGCAGGTCGTGGGTGATCGCCGCCAGCATCTGCGTGCGTTCGCCCAGATGCCGCTGCAGGCGCTGCTGCATCGCATTGAAGGCCTGCGCGGCGCGGCGCACTTCCAGCGGCCCGCGCACCTGCAGCGGCGGGCGCTGCAGGTCCTGGCCGAGGTCGGCGGCGGCATCGGCCAGCCGCTGCAGCGGCGTGCTGGCGATGCGCGCGACCACGTAGGCCAGCAACGCGATGGCCAGCGCCAGCAGCGACAGGAACAGCGGGTCCACCGCCAGCGCGGTCTGCCGCGCGATCGGCTGGGTCTGCAGGCCCAGCCGCAGCGGCGTGCCGTCGTCCAGGCGCAAGGCGATCAGCCGGCAGGTCGGCGGTTCCAGCGAGGCGTCCTGGCGGTCGAAGTCGCGGCGCTGCGGCGGCGGCAGGAAATCCGGACGCTGCGGCATGCAGGCGGGCATGTCCAGGCGCGACACCTGCGCCGGCGCGAGTGCGCCGCCGCGCGCGCCGAGCACCGCGGCGAAGACCGGGTCCGGCGCCTGCCCACGCGTCGTGGCCGGCAGGATGCGGATGCCCGGCCCACCCAGCGACAGCAGCCGCGCGCGCAGTTCCGGGCCGGCGCTCTGCAACAGTTCGACGAAACTCTGCAGGCGGTCGGCGGCGCGCTCCATGTTCTGCCGGTCGAATTCCTGGCGGCGCTTGGCATTGGCCAGCAGCGTGGCGAAGCTGGCCGCGCAGGCCATGCCCAGCAGCAGGATCAGGAACAGGCGCCCGGCCATCGAGGCGAAGAACCGGCGCAGCCGCTTCATTCCAGCGCCACCGCCGCGGCCAGCACGTAACCTTCGTTGCGCACGGTCTTGATCAGGCCGTCGCCGCCGCTGTCGCCCAGTTTCTGCCGCAGGCGGCTGATCTGCAGGTCGATCGCGCGGTCCTGCGCCTCGTACTGGCGGCCGCTGCTCAGCGCGACCAGCTGTTCGCGCGACAGCACCTTGTTGGCATGGCCGACGAACACCCGCAGCAGGCGGAATTCGGCACCGGACAGCACCACCACCCTGCTGCCCGGATCGACCAGGTGGCGTTGCTCCAGGTCGAACAGCCAGCCGCCGAAGCGCGCGCGGCGGATCGCCAGCGGCTCCAGGTTGGCCGGCAGCGCCTCGGTCCGGCGCAGCACGTTGCGGATCCGCGCCAGCAGTTCGCGCGGTTCGAACGGTTTGGCCAGGTAGTCGTCGGCACCCATCTCCAGGCCGAGCACGCGGTCGATCGGCTCGCTGCGCGCGGTCAGCATGATCACCGGCGTGCTCGACTTGGCGCGCAGGTCGCGGCATAGGGTCAACCCGTCCTCGCGCGGCAGGTTCAGGTCGAGCACGATCAGGTCCACGTGTTCGCGCTCCAGCACCTGGCGCATCTGCGCGCCGTCGCTGGCGGTGCTGACCTGATAGCCGGAGCGGCCCAGCTGTTCGGCCAGGAGGGTGCGGATGTCGACGTCGTCGTCGACCACCAGCAGGCGATGCATCGTCGGTTCTTCCTTCATGCGGCGATGATCCATCCTAGCCGATCGGCGCGCGCGCCCGATCCGTGTCGCCGCGTATCGCCAGCCTGGCCGGAAACACTTCGATACGGGCCACGCTGAACCCGATACACGCCGACACAGAGCGTGCGTTGAGGCCGGGCGGGCGCGGCCGCCATGCTGCTGTCGACGCCGCAGCACGCGGCCAGGCTACAGGTCCCGCCTCCGTGAAATCCGCGCTTCCCAAGACACGACGCAACCGCATCGTGCTGCTGATCCTTGCGCTGCTGCTGCTCGCCGCGATCGCGGCCTGGTGGCTGCGGCCGCCGCCGGCACCGACCCTGGCCACGTCGCCGGTAGTGCGCGGCGACATCGAGCAGACCGTCGAGGCCACCGGCACGATCAAGCCCTCGCAACTGGTCAGCGTCGGCGCGCAGGCATCCGGCCGCATCGAGTCGCTGAAGGTCAAGCTCGGCGACAACGTCAAGGCCGGCGACCTGATCGCCGAGATCGATTCGCGCACCCAGCTCAACACGCTCAAGAGCGCGCAGGCGGCGCTGCAGAACGCGCGCGCCACGCGCCAGGTGCAGATCGCCAACCTGCGCCAGTACGAACTGGCGTTCAAGCGCCAGCAGCAGATGCTGGCCGCCGAAGCCACTTCGCAGGCCGACTACGACAGCGCGCGCGCCACGCTGGAAGGCACCCGCGCGCAGATCGCCGCGCTCGACGCCACCATCGCCGAGCAGCAGACCACGGTGGACAGCGCGCAGACCACCCTGGGCTACACCAAGATCACCGCGCCGATCGACGGCACCGTGGTCGCGGTGGTGTCCAAGCAGGGGCAGACGGTCAACGCCAACCAGAGCACGCCGACCATCGTCATGCTCGGCAACCTCAACACCATGACCGTGTACGCGGAGATCTCCGAAGCCGACGTGGTCAAGACCAAGGAAGGCCAGCCGGTGTACTTCAGCATCCTCGGCAATCCGGACAAGCGCTACACCAGCACACTGCGCGACATCGCCCCGGCGCCCGAATCGGTGACCAGCGAGGACAGCACGTCCACGACCACGTCCTCCTCGTCCACCTCCACCTCCAGTTCGGCAATCTACTACTACGGCCTGTTCGACGTGGACAATGCCAGCCGCGAACTGCGCACCTACATGACCGCGCAGGTCAGCATCGTGCTCGGCAAGGCCAGCAAGGTGCTGAGCATTCCCTCGGCGGCGCTGGGCGACAAGCGCGGCGACGGCCGCTACACGGTGCAGGTGGTCGGCGCCGACGGACGCCCGCAGCCGCGCACCGTGAGCATCGGCCTCAACAACAACGCGCAGGCCGAAGTGAAGAGCGGCCTGCGCGAGGGCGAGCAGGTGGTGGTCGGCGAGGCCACCGCCGCGACCAAGCAGGCCGCGAGCGAGAAGAACAGCCAGCGCCGCGGCGGTCCCGGCGGCGGTCCGCCGCCGATGGGCATGTGAGGCGCCGGCCATGAGCGAAGCACTGCTGCAGCTGCGCGACCTGCGCCGCGAATTCCCCGCCGGCGACGAGACCCTGGTGGTCCTGCGCGACGTCAACCTGGATATCGCCGCCGGCGAGATGGTGGCCATCGTCGGCCAGTCCGGTTCCGGCAAGTCCACCCTGATGAACATCCTCGGCTGCCTGGACCGGCCCACCGCCGGCAGCTACCGCGTGGCCGGCCGCGCCACCGGCGCGATGCAGCCGGACGAGCTGGCGCAGCTGCGCCGCGAGCACTTCGGCTTCATCTTCCAGCGCTACCACCTGCTCGGCGACCTCGACGCCAGCGGCAACATCGAAGTGCCCGCGGTGTATGCCGGCATGCCTGCGGCGGCGCGCAGCGCGCGCTCGGCCGAGCTGCTGCGCCGGCTCGGGCTCAGCGACCGCGCCGGGCATACCCCGGGCAAGCTCTCTGGCGGCCAGCAGCAGCGCGTCTCGATCGCGCGCGCGCTGATGAACGGCGGCCAGGTGATCCTGGCCGACGAACCCACCGGCGCGCTGGACACACGTTCGGGCGAGGAAGTGATGGCGATCCTCGGCGAGCTGCATGCCGAAGGCCACACCATCATCATCGTCACCCACGACATGTCGGTGGCGCAGCACGCGCAGCGCATCATCGAGATCCGCGACGGCGCGATCATCGCCGACCGCGCCAACCCGGCGATCGACGCGCGCCGCGCCGCGCGCCGCCTAGAGCCGCCCGCGGCCGGCGGAAGCCGCTTCCAGGCGCTGCGCGACCGGTTCACCGAAGCGTTCCGGATGGCGCTGCTGGCGATGAACGCGCACCGCCTGCGCACTTTCCTGACCATGCTCGGGATCATCATCGGCATCGCCTCGGTGGTCTCGGTGGTGGCGCTGGGCAACGGTTCGCAGCAGCAGATCCTGTCCAACATCTCCGCGCTCGGCACCAACACCATCGAGGTCTATCCGGGCAGCGGCTTCGGCGACATGCGCTCGGGCCGGGTGCAGACGCTCAAGGCGCGCGACGCCACCGCGCTGGCGCAGCAGAGCTATGTGGACAGCGCCACGCCCAACGTCTCCACCTCGGTCACCGCGCGCTACGGCAACCAGTCGGCCACCGCCCAGGTCAGCGGCGTCGGCGAGCAGTATTTCCGGGTCAAGGGACTGAAGCTGGCCGAGGGCGCGTTCTTCGGCGCCGAGGCGGTGTCGGGCATCGAACAGGTGGCGGTGATCGACCAGAACACCCGCGCGCAGTTCTTCGGCAAATCGCCGCGCAGCCCGATCGGCCAGGTGATCCTGCTCGGCAACGTGCCGGTGCGCGTGGTCGGCGTGGCGCAGAAGCAGACCACCGGCTTCGGCAGCAGTTCCACGCTGAGCGTCTGGGTGCCCTACACCACCGCGATGTCGCGCATGCTCGGCCAGAGCTACGTGTCCAGCATCACCGTGCGCGTGTCCGACGCCACCCCGATGGATGCGGCCGAGCAGGCGCTGACGCGGCTGCTGAAACTGCGCCACGGCAGCGAGGATTTCTTCCTCAGCAACAGCGCCGAGATCCGCGAGACCATCGAGAAGACCACGCAGACGCTGACCCTGATGATCGGTGCGATCGCCGCCATCGCGCTGGTGGTTGGCGGCATCGGGGTGATGAACATCATGCTGGTGTCGGTGACCGAGCGCACCCGCGAGATCGGCGTACGCATGGCGGTCGGCGCGCGGCAGAGCGACATCATGCAGCAGTTCCTGATCGAGGCGGTGCTGGTGTGCCTGCTCGGCGGCCTGCTCGGGGTCGGCCTGGCGCTGGCGCTGGGCCGGGTGTTCGCCGCGGCCGGCGGCAGCTTCAGCATGATCTTCTCGACCGGCTCGATCGTCGCCGCCTTCGCCTGCTCCAGCCTGATCGGCGTGGTGTTCGGCTTCCTGCCCGCGCGCAACGCCGCGCAACTCGATCCCGTGGAGGCCTTGGCCCGCGAATGAACATGCTCTCCTCGATGCGCCCGGCGCTGTTGCCGCTGGCCCTGCTCGCCACGCTGTCCGGCTGCGTCAGCACCGGCCAGTACCGCGCCGCGCCGATCGCCGTGCCGCAGCAGTACGCCGCCGGTGCCGACACGGCGGGCGACGCGCGCCAGCCGCTGGCGCTGCAGGCCACCTACCCCGCCCACGACATCGCCGCCGACGCGTGGTGGCAAGGCTTTGGCGATCCGCGCCTGGACCGGCTGGTGGCGCGTGCGTTGGCGGTCAACGCCGACCTGGCCACGGCCGGCCTGCGCCTGCGCAAGGCGCGGCTGCAGGCCGGCCTGAGCGAGACCGAGCTGTGGCCCAGCGCCAGCGGCAGCGTCAGTGCCTCCGGCAGCCGCGCCACCGACCATCACGACGACGTCGCCCGCAGCAATGCCGCCAGCGTGTCGCTGAGCTGGGAGATCGACCTGTGGGGCAAGCTGCGCGCGCAGCGCGATGCCGACCGCTGGGAAGCCGAAGCCACCGACGAGGACCGCGAGAACACCGCGCTGGCCCTGGTCGGCGAGGTCTGCGACCAATACTGGCAACTCGGCTATCTCAACCAGAGCATCGCCGCCGGCGAGGAGAATCTCGCGCGCCTGGCCAAGACCCTGCAACTGGTGCAGGTGCAGTTCCAGGCGGGCGACGTGTCGCGGCTGGAAGTGCGCGAGGCCGAGCAGAACCTGGAAAGCCAGCGCACCGAGCAGAGCAAACTGCTGCAAGAGCGCGTGGAAGCCCGCAACAAGCTGACCGTGCTACTGGACGGACAGCCCTGGCCGCAGGCCGAGGAACCGCAGAATCTGGACGCGTTCGCGCGCCCGCCGCTGGCGCCGGGCCTGCCGGCGCAACTGCTGGCGCGCCGCCCGGACCTGCGCGCGGCCGAACTGCGGTTGCGCAGCGCACTGGCCGACATCAAGGTCACCGCGACCAGCTATTACCCGACCCTGAGCCTGACCGGCTCGCTCGACGGCAGCAGCGCCACGCTGGCGAACGTGCTGAAGAATCCGCTGGCCACGCTCGGCGCCGGGCTGACCCTGCCGTTCCTCAACCTGCGCCAGGCCCAGCTCAATACCCGCATCACCGGCACCAGCTACGAGATCGCCGCCAGCACCTTCCGCACCACGCTGTACACCGCCCTGGGCGATGTCGACAACGCCTTGTCGGCGCGCACGCAACTGGAAACGCAGGTGGCCTCGGCGCAGAACGCCTTCGACGCCGCGCGCGACGTGGAGCGCATGTACGAAGTGCGCTACCGCAGCGGCGCCACCGACCTGCGCACCTGGCTGGACGCGCAGCAGACCCGGCGCAGCGCGGAACTGACCCTGGCCCAGGCCAGGCTCGACCAGCTCAACAACGACGTCACCCTGTACCAGGCACTGGGCGGCAGCGGTGCGACGCCATCGGATGAAGGTGCAACGTCGGCAACGGCCGTGGCGGCGACGAGCGCAGCAATCGACCAGCGCTGAAGCGGAACATCGCCGCGAACGGCTCCAGGCGGCTTGGGGCCATGGGCCGGACCGAAGGTCGCCCCGCAAGGGCCCGGTCGGGGCTGAAGCCCCTCCTACAGTGCACCCAGCCGGCTCGCCGCAATCCCTCCAGGAACGGCTTCGAGTGGCCTTGTGTCATCCGCCGGACGCAGCCCCGACCTTCCGCCATCATGCAGTCGGGGCTGAAGCTCCTCCTACAGTGCACCCAGCCGGCACCTCCGCCGTCCCCGCACAAACTCCTGTAGGAGCGGCTTCAGCCGCGACAGGCAGCGTGGCGGGCCTTCGGCCTTCGGATACCGAAGCCCCTCCAAAGCGCATCCGGCCAAGCACGCGGCGCCCACTGTGGGAGCGACTTCAGTCGCGACGAGCGAAGTGGGGAGTCGAACGACTTTGGTCAGGTCGGGGCTGAAGCCCCTCCTACGAATGCACCAGGCCGGCGCATGCGTTGCGTGCAGCAAAACCCTCCACGACGCGACGCGCGTGGACGGCGCCTCACCCCATGCGCTGCCGCACCGCCTCGAACAGGGTCACGCCGGTGGCCACCGACACGTTGAGGCTCTCGATGTCGCCCGGCATCGGGATCTTGACCAGGCCGTCGCAGTGCTCGCGGGTCAAGCGGCGCAGGCCGTCGGATTCGCCGCCCAGCACCAGCGCCACGTTGCCGCGCAGGTCCTGCGCGTACAGCGAGGTCTCGGCCTCGCCGACCAGGCCGTAGATCCACACGCCCTGCTTCTGCAGGTCGCGCAGGCAGCGCGCCAGGTTGGTCACCGCCACGATCGGAATGCGGTCGGCAGCGCCGGCCGAGGTCTTGCGCACGGTGGCGTTGACCGGCGCCGACTTGTCCTTCGGGATCACCACGGCGGTCGCACCGGCCGCGGCCGCACTGCGCAGGCAGGCGCCGAGGTTGTGCGGATCCTGCACGCCGTCGAGCACCAGCAGCAGCGCGCGGCCCTCGGCGGCGGCGACCAGGCCTTCCAGTTCGTTCTCGCCCCAGGTACGCGCCGCCGCATAGCGTGCGGCCACGCCCTGATGCCGCACCGAGCCGCCGACGCCGTCCAGCGCCTGGGTGTTGACCCGCCGCACCTCGATGCCCTTGCGCCGCGCGTTCTCCTCGATCTCCACCAGCCGCGGATTCTTGCTGCCCGCCTCGATCAGCACTTCGCGCACGTTGTCGGCATCGTTCTCGATCGACGAGGCCACGGCGTTGACGCCGACGATCCACTGGTTCTGCTTGCTCATGAGGCGGGGACTGCGAGGAAGGAAAGCGGGAATGGTAGGCGTTGCCGGCGCCCACGTCACATCGCCTGCGGCGCATGACCGCGCCGACCGGGCATCTGCGCCCTGCGCAGCAGGGCGACAGGACCCGGCGGCACAGCAGCCGCGCCGCGGCGATGGGCAGCCGGCGCGCACGGGCCTCCCGCTTGCCCGGCACGCCCGGAAGCCGCCTGCCGCGACCGCGACGACACCGCGGCACGCCCGAACGCCTACGCGGCGGCACTGCCCCGTGCCACCCACGCCTTTGGCGGAAACCGCGACGGGCAGACCCTGGACCGGCGTCCACCGCGCCCCTGCGACGGCACGCTCAGTCCGGCCAACGCTCGGTGTCGTGGTCCGGATGCTGGTGCGACACCACCTGCGCCAGGAACGGCGCCGCGTCCAGATCGGCCTCGGTGCGGATCGACGGCAACCGGTGCAGGCCGTCCACGAACGGCAGCTTGCCTTCCAGCCCGTACTGGATCCGCGGCGGCAGCGCCGCCGGGTCGTCGAACGCACCGGCGGCCACCGCGATGCCGTCCGGCGCTTCGTAGGTCAGCGGCGTGCCGCAGTCGGCGCAGAAACCGCGCCGCACCAGGTTGGAAGAGTGGAAATGCTTCAGCGCGCCACGCGTCCACACCAGGTCCGCACCGCGCGTGGAGACCAACGGCGCGTAATAGGCACCGAATGCCTTCTGGCACATCCGGCAATGGCAGATCGAGGCGTCGTCGAGCCGGCCGCGCACCCGGAAGCGCACCGCACCGCACTGGCAACCGCCACTGTACTGGTCGTGATTCATGCATGCTCCCTGGTTGCGGTCCTGGCAGCCGTTCGGCCCAGCGTGTTTTACCAGAACACCGCGATACGGGCAGTGGTCTGCGCGCACCTTGCCCAGGACAAGTCTCCTCGCCGCAGGGGCGACCTATTCTGCGCCGCCGCGATCGTGGAGCTGCGTTTCGAATGCCACCTTGCCCAAGCGGCTCTTGACCCGATACGTCCCTTCGCCGAGTTCCGCAGATTTAAACAGATCGCGCCTGTCGATGAATCCCGGCACTTCGTGCATCCAGATCCGTTCGACCTTTGCGCTTCCTTGGCGCGCGACTTCGCAATACCAGGCTTCGCCAACGTCGGAGTTCAACAGCTTGACCACAGTGACGTTCCGCTTGCCGTCCTTACTGCGTTTTGCAAGCCTTCCGATCGGAACCAGCAGTTGCAAACCAGCATTCAAGATCGCGTCAGCGGTGGAGTCCACGAACCTGACGAGCGCGTCGTTGCCGCCACGGCTTGTGGCAATTGCAAGCAGCGCGCCACGCAGTGCTTCCAATAGCCTGATGTCCTGGCCCGGCCGGCCCAGCGACAAAAAATTTTCGAAATCAAAGTCTTCGACAAACACATGGGTCACGCCCAACACGTTATCGAACGCATCTTCTTGGCCGCGCGGGCCCAGTGACACCACGATCTTGCTGGAGCCGTCGATCTCCACCGTCGGCAGCAGCGCCATGAACATCTGCGTGATGTGATGGCTCAACCGACGAATACCCATGCCCTCCGGGAGAACGGCCGCGTCGCTTTCCTGCAGGACGAGTAGATTCAGATGCATTGCTGTTCGCAACCATGAACCACATCGCGCGAACGGTGTGCCCGCCGCGCGCCACTTGCGCGATCGCGGCGGGCGCCAGGCGGCCCGCCGCGACGCCGCGCCGTCAGTACTTCTTTTTCTTGCGCTTGGCCGGCTGCTGCTGCCCACGTTCCGGCGGCGGCGGCATGTCGGTCATCGGCTCGCCTTCCACGACCAGGCGGAAATCGATCTTGCGCTCTTCCATGCTGGCCTTGAGCACCAGGATGCGGACCCGGTCGCCGAGGCGGAACTGCATGCCGCGGCGCTCGCCGGACAGGGTCTTGCGCACCGCGTCGAACTGGTAATAGTCCTGCGGCAACTGGGTCACGTGGATCAGGCCGTTGACCTTGGACTGGTCCAGTTCCACGAACAGGCCGAAGCTGGTGACGCCGCTGACCACGCCGTCGAACTGGCCGCCGACGTGCTTCTCCATCCACGCCGCACGGTAGCGCTCGTCGACCTCGCGCTCGGCCTCGTCGGCACGGCGCTCGCGCTCGGAGCACTGCAGCGCCAGCGCCGCCATCTCGCGCGGCGAATACAGGTACTTGTCCGGCGCGCCGCGGGTCAGCGCGTACTTGATCGCGCGGTGCACCAGCAGGTCGGGATAACGGCGGATCGGCGAGGTGAAGTGCGCGTACGCCTCCAGCGCCAGGCCGAAGTGGCCGGCGTTGTCCGGCGAGTAGACCGCCATGCTCTGGCTGCGCAGCAGCACCGACTCCAGCAAGGCCGCGTCGGGGCGCTCGCGCACCTTCTTCAGCAGCTTGGTGTAATCGCCCGGCACCACCTTGCTCCATGGCGGCAGGCTCAGCTTGAATTCCTTGAGGAACTCGAGCAGGTCGGCGTACTTGGACTCCGGCGGCCGCTCGTGCACGCGGTACGGCGCCGGGATGCGCGCCTCCAGCAGGTGCCGCGCCGCGGCCACGTTGGCGGCGATCATGCATTCCTCGATCAGCTTGTGCGCGTCGTTGCGCACCAGCATCCCGGCCTGGGTCACCTCGCCGGTGTTGTCGAGCACGAAGCGCACTTCCGAGGTCTCGAACTCGATCGCGCCGCGGCGCGCACGCGCCTTGGCCAGCACGTGGAACAGCTGGTACAGCCGCTCGATCTGCGGCAGCACCGCGGCCACGTCCTTGCGTACCTGCTCGTCTTTCTCGCCCACCGCCTGCCACACCTGGTCGTAGGTGAGCCGCGCATGCGAATTCATCACCGCCTCGTAGAAGCGCGCGCCGGCCACCTCGCCCTGGCGATCGATCTGCATGTCGCAGACGAAGCACATGCGGTCGACCTTGGGATTGAGCGAGCAGATGCCGTTGGACAGCGTCTCCGGCAGCATCGGCACCACGAAGCCCGGGAAATACACCGAGGTCGCGCGGCGGATCGCTTCCACGTCCAGCGGCGTGCCCGGACGCACGTAGTGCGACACGTCGGCGATGGCCACCACCAGGCGGAAGCCTTCGGCGTTCGGCTCGCAGAACACCGCGTCGTCGAAGTCCTTGGCGTCGGCGCCGTCGATGGTCACCAGCGGGGTCTGCCGCAGGTCCACGCGGCCCTTGATCGCGGCCGGCTCCACCGTCATCGGCACCGCCGCGGCTTCGTCGAGCACCGCCTGCGGGAATTCGTACGGCAGCTCGCGGCCGTGGATGGCGGTTTCCACCACCAGCGACGGGGTCAACTTGTCGCCGAGCACCGCGATGATCTTGCCGATCGGCGGGCGCCGCCCGTCCGGGGTGGAGGTGAGTTCGCACACCACCAGCTGGCCGTCGCGGGCCTCGCCCATCGCATCGGTCGGGATCTGGATGTTGCGCTGGATGCGCTTGTCGTCCGGCACCACGTAGGCGATGCCGCCCTCCATGCTGAAACGGCCGATCAGCCGGCTCAGGCCGCGCTCGAGCACGCGCGCGATGCTGCCTTCGCGGCGGCCGCGGCGGTCGATGCCGGTGACGTTGGCCAGCGCGCGGTCGCCATGCAGCACCTTGCGCATCTCGTAGGGCGGCAGGAACAGGTCGTCACCGCCTTCGTCCGGGCGCAGGAAACCGAAGCCGTCGGGATTGGCGATCACCACGCCGGGGATCAGGTTGGTCTGCTGCACCGGCGCGTAGCCGCCGCGGCGGTTCTGCACCAGCTGCGCCTCGCGCAGCATCGCGCCCAGGCGCTTGCTCAAAGCCTCCATGCGCGACGGTTCGGTCAGGCCGAGCTGCCCGGCCAGTTCCTCGAGCGTCTGCGGGCCGTCGCAGCGGTCCAGCAACTGCAGGATCGCCTCGCGGCTGGCGATCGGCTCGGCATAGCGCTCGGCCTCGCGGGCGGCGAACGGATCGGCCACCGCGGCGGCCGGCTTCTTGCGCGAGGACGGTGCGGGCACGGGCTCGGGCGGATGCAGCGGCTGCAACGGCGGCTTGGGGCTACGCCGCAGGAAACTGGGGAGGCTGGGCATCCACGACGGCATCTTGGATTTCTTCGGCGGCGGCGGAGCCGCCGGGGCGCCGGCCTTGCTGGCGGGCGTGTCGTGGGATGCGGATTTGCCGGGCTTGCCGGACTTGGTTTTTCTATTGGTCATCCACCCATGGTACTCGCTGGGTCGTCAACGCAGGCAAACCGGCGACCAGACCCGGCGGCAGAGCGGCCCAGAAACGACGAGGCCCGCGTCAGCGGGCCGGTCGTTGCGGGAGTTCAGCGCTCCCGCGTGTTGCATGTGGTGCCCAGAAGAGGACTCGAACCTCCACGAAGTTGCCCCCGCTAGCACCTGAAGCTAGTGCGTCTACCAATTCCGCCATCTGGGCGATGGAGGCCGCGAATTCTGCGGGCGTCGCGCGCCCTTGTCAATGCCGGCGCGCGACGCGCGGTCCGGCGACGCGCGCCACCGCCAGACCCAATGCGCATTCCGGAATCCCCCCGGCTCGATCGCCCGACGCGCCAGGCGCCGCGCATCCGCCTGCGGCATGCGACGGCGCCGCCCACAACGCAGCGCGGCGCCGGATCGCAAGCGGCGACGTCCGGGCGGCATCGGCATGCGCGAGCACGGCGCATTCGGCAGAAAACCGCATCTTTCGTGCGGATCCGGACACGACACGAAACCCGTGCCGGGGCGAGCGGACCTGCTTCGAACAAGCGCTGTGACGCAGCCGGGAGAACGCGATTTTGTCGGTTGACCGCGCAGCGCAAAGGGCTAGCGTGCGTGCGGCGAACCGCCCCTCCCCCACGCTCCGGAGCTCCGCATGAAGTCCCTGCCCCTGTCGCTGCTCGCCGCCTCGCTGCTCGCCTTCGCCCACCCCGCCGGTGCCGCCACGCGGCTCGATTCGCTCGCCGAGATCGAACGCTCGCTGGAGAGCGGCGCCTCGGTCGCGGTCGCGATCGACCTGAGCCAGTGCACGCCCAGTGCCGGCGGCGCCACCCCGACCCAGACCCGCGGCGGCCTGCGCATCGGCGCATACCGGGTGATCGAAGACGGCACCCTGTCCTTCGCCGACGAGCACCTCACCGTGGGCCGCGACGGCAAGCCGATCCAGCAGTTCCTGCGCTACCAGGTGCACCCGGACAGCCGCATCGACTTCAGCATGGCCGTGTTCGCCCTGCCCGGCTACCAGCAGAACGGCGCCACGCTCGGCTACCGCTGCGCGATCAACCAGGGCCTGCGCTTCACCGCCAGCTGATGCGCCGGCAGGCGGTATGTGCACCGCAGGCACGGCGCACGTACCGCCGAAGCGCGCGTGCAAAACGCCGCTTGACAGCGACACGCGCAACCGACAAAATTCTCGGCCTGTATCGCCCAGGTGGCGGAATTGGTAGACGCACTAGCTTCAGGTGCTAGCGGGGGCAACTTCGTGGAGGTTCGAGTCCTCTCCTGGGCACCATTCGATACAGCAGCAAAGAAAAACCCGCTCCGGCGGGATTTTTTTTGCCTGCCGTTTGCTGCCGTGCCGCGATGGTTCGCGCAGCGCCGCGGCCGGCACACGACTCCGTGCAGGCCTGCATGGATGTTTTCTGCTGGAGGGACACCTCCGCCCCGAGGCTTCACTGGAAATGGCGTGTCTGCGCTGACGCCCCTTCCACGAGGTCAGCCGCTGACGCGTCGATGCCGCACGGCGCCTCGGCGGTTGCCGATGCGGCCGGCATTCCTACCCAAGTCGCGGTGTCGCGACCGGAGCGTCATGCCGCCGATCGACCGGCATGCGCGGACCAGTTGCAGCGGCGATGCGGCGCACTACAGCCGCTGTCGTGTGGCCGCGGCGTGGGACCCGCGAAAACCTGCTTGACAGTCCCCGGCGCTGCCAGCAGAATTCCGCGCCTGTATCGCCCAGGTGGCGGAATTGGTAGACGCACTAGCTTCAGGTGCTAGCGGGGGCAACTTCGTGGAGGTTCGAGTCCTCTCCTGGGCACCATCGATACGGCAAGCGTTGTAAAGAAAAACCCGCTTCGGCGGGTTTTTTGTTGCCTGCGGCGCAGGCGATGCCCGCCGCAATCGGCAGCAGCGAACGAACCAGGCAGGATTCCGCGCCCGTGGCGCGGCAACGTACGTCGCCACGTCCCGGCCGCCGCAAGGCGCCGCCCCGCACGCAACGGCGCAGCCGCCGCGCGCTCAGCGATGCGGCGGGCGGAACGCGCCGATGTCCACGCGCACGCCGTCCACCCACACCGCGACCATGTACGCCCGATAGCCCGGGTTGTGGCGCTCGGCCGCGCGCGCGGCCAGATACGCGTTGGCGGCGTGGACCAGGACGTACAGTGCCGGCTCCAGGTGCGCCACGCGCCGCAGCTTCACTTCGTAGGTGGCCATGCCCCACCCTCCGCCGCGACGGCGGCCGCACGCCGCTCGCTCGCCGCGGCCTGGCCTGCCCGGGGAAAGAACGCCGCGGGGCGCCGCTGCGCCGTCGCTGCAACGGCAATGGAAACTAGGCGAAATACCATGCACTCCTCGGTCGTCCGTGTCCGCTGTGCGCGCCCTCACGCGTCAGCGCGGCCCGCACCGCCAAAGTATTGAATCTCCGAACATCTAGAGTCAAGCATGGCTGTACGACAAGGTTACGGATGCTCCATATCTTGGTAGGCCCCGTAACTGCAAGGCCCACCGCGATGAAAAGCTTCGGCGACCGTTTGCGCGAAGCCAGGAAAGCCGCCGGGCTCACCCAGGAGCAATTGGGTTTCGCGCTGGGCGTGACCAAGTCGTCGGTGTCGGCGTGGGAGAACAATCGCGAGACGCCGAGCTTCCGCCTGTTGCCGAACCTGCGCGGCGTGCTCAAGCGCTCGCTGGACGAACTGATCTGCGGCCAGGGCGGCGCGCGCCTGCACGACCTGCCGGCCGATTACGCGCTGCAGGCGCACGACACGCACGAACAGGCGCTGCTGACCCGCTACCGCAACCTGCCGGCGCGGCGCCGCGAAGCGGTGCTGGAACTGCTCAAGCCGGACAAGGGCTGAGCGCGCCGCCGCATCCGCCAGCTAGCCTCCCCTGTAGGAGCGGCTTCAGCCGCGACAGGCACCTTCGGCAAACTCCTGTCGCGGCTGAAGCCGCTCCTACATGGCTTCACGGCAGCGCGTTTCAACCGCCGACGCCGATCTCGCGCAGCGCCTCGCCCCAGATCCGGTAACCGTCCTCGCTGGGATGGGTGCTGTCGGGCATCAGCGCCTGCGGCAGGCGCCCGTCGGGCTGCAGGAAGCGCGCGCCGATGTCCAGCCAGCGCACCGCCGGATCGTGGCCGAAACGCGCGGCCAGCAGGCGGTTGGTCTGCGCGATCGGGGCGCGCAGCGGCGCGTCGGCGGCGAAACCGCGCGGCAGGATGCCCATCAGCACGATCTTGCTGCGCGGCAGCCGCCGGCGCACCTCGGCGACCACCGCGGCCACGCCGTCGGCCGCCTCCTGCGGCGTGCTGGCCCGCGCATTGTCGGTGCCGGTGAGGTTGTTGGTGCCGATGTTGATCACCACCCAGCGCGGCGCCAACCCGTCCACTTCGCCCTGCCGCAGCCGCCACAGCACGTTCTGGGTGCGATCCCAGCCGAAGCCCAGGTTCAGCACCCTGGCCGCGCCGAAGGTGCGCTGCCAGGCCTGCGCGCCGCCGACCCGGGTGGCCTGCGGCGGCCCGCCCCAGAAGTGGGTGATCGAGTCGCCGAGCATCACCACGTCGGGCCGCAACCCGCGCGCCGCCTCCAGCGCCGCATGGTGGCGCGCGTACCAGTCGTAGGAATCCTGCTCCAGCCACGGCACCGGCACGAGCGCGGGATTGACCTCGGTCATCGCCGCCAGCGGCACCCGCGGCGGCTCGCCGAGCAGGCGCGCCAGGGTCGGCTCGATCGCCTCGGCCATGCGCCGCTGGCCGCGCGTATCCGGGTGCAGGGCGTCGCCCGGCGGATGCAGCCGCGGATCGTAGAACAGGCTCTGGTCGAGCGCGCCGTCCTTGCGGAACACCGCGCCGATGTCGAGATAGGCGACGCGCGGATTGTCGCCGTAGCGCACCGCCAGCGCGCGGTTGACCTCGGCGTCGCGTGCGCTCTTCTGCGCCGATCCGGCGCTGGGCAGCAGGCCGAGCAGCAGGATCCGCGTCTTCGGCAGGCGCTGTTCCAGGGTCGCCACCACCGCGTCGATGCCGAGCACGGTGTCGGCGGCGCTGTGCCGCTCGTGGCCGGTGTTGTTGGTGCCGATCAGCAGCATCGCGACCTTGGGCTGCAGGCCATCCACTTCGCCGTGCTGCAGCCGCCACAGCACGTGCTCGGTGGCATCGCCGCTGAAACCCAGGTTCAGCGCGCCGCGGCTGCCGTAGAAGGTCTGCCAGGTCGGCTGGAAATCCTCGTCCGGCGCATTGGCCTTGTCGTAGTTGTGGGTGATCGAGTCGCCGATCAGCAGCAGCGGCGTGTCCGGATGCGCGCGCACCTGCGCCAGCACCTGCTGGTGGCGCTGCGCCCACCAGGCTTCATGCAGGCGGTCGGTCGGGGTGATCGCCGCCACATTCGGCTCGGCCTGCGCGCTGCCGACGCCGAGGGCGCCGAGGCACAGCAGCAGCGCTGCACACTGCCGGGCGCGTGCACCGCCGCCACGCGGCCGCGAGGAATCCGAGCGAGACCACAAGGCGCGCAGAAAACGCTGCATGTCCGAACCTGCCGATGCTTGCGAGAGAGCGGCATTCTGGTCCGCCGCGCGCCGCGGCGGCAAGCGCGCCTGCCGCCGCCGCACAAACGAAACCCCGCACGCGGCGGGGTTTCGTCGTTGCCGGCACGGCGGACTCAGTGACCGCCCGCCGCGGCCGCGCCGCCGCCGCCCGCGAACGGCGGCTTGGCCAGCCACAGGAAGAAGATGATGCCCAGGAACGTCCAGCCCAGCAGGTAGAAGATGTCGTTGAAGCCCATCTGCGAGGCCTGGTGGTTGATGGTGTTGTTGAGGAAGGCGGCACCGGTCTGCAGGTCGCCCTGCCCCATCGCCTGCACCTGCTCCTGCATCCCCGGCGTGTACGTGGAGATGTGCTCGGTCAGGTGCGCGTGGTGCAGCTGGGTGCGCTTGGCCCACAGGTAGGTGGTCAGCGAGGCGGCGAAGCTGCCGCCCAGCGTGCGCAGGAACGTGGCCAGGCCGGAACCGGCGGCGATCTCGCGCCCGTCCAGGTCCGACAGCAGGATCTGCAGCACCGGCATGAAGAACAGCGCCACGCCCACGCCCATCAGCAACTGCACCCCGGCCACGTGGGCGAAATCGACCTGCAGGTTGAAGTCCGAACGCATGAAGCTGGTCGCCGCCATGAAGATGAAGGCGATGCTGGCGAGCATGCGCAGGTCGAAGCGCGAGGCGTACTTGCCGACGAACGGGGTCATCAGCACCGGCAGGATGCCGATCGGCGCGGTGGCCAGGCCGGCCCAGATCGCGGTGTAGCCCATGTCGCGCTGCAGCCACTGCGGGATCAGCAGCGACACGCTGAAGAACGCGGCGTAGGCCACGATCAGCGCCATGGTGCCGGCGCGGAAGTTGCGGTGGCGGAACAGGCGCAGGTTGACGATCGGATCCTTGTCGGTCAGCTCCCAGATCAGGAACACCGCCAGCGCCACCGCCGAGATCGCGGCCAGCACCACGATTTTGTCCGAACTGAACCAGTCCTCGTCGTTGCCCAGGTCCAGCACCAGCTGCAGGCAGCCGACGCCGATGATCAGGGTGATCAGGCCGACGTAGTCCATGCGCGGGCGCTCGGTCGGTTCCGGACGGCCGCGCAGCTGCGAGCCGACCACGAGCGCGGCGATGATGCCCAGCGGCACGTTGATCAGGAAGATCCATTCCCAGCTGTAGTTGTCGGTGATCCAGCCGCCCAGGATCGGGCCGGCGATCGGCGCGACCACGGTGATCATCGCCAGCAGCGCCAGCGCCTGACCGCGTTTCTCGCGCGGGTAGATCGACACCAGCAGGCTCTGCGTGATCGGATACATCGGCCCGCACACGAAGCCCTGGATCGCGCGCGACACCACCAGCATGCCCATGCTCTGCGCCAGGCCGCACAGCAGCGAGGCGATGGTGAAGGACAGCGTGGCCCACACGAACAGCTTGGTCTCGCCGAAGCGCCGGCTCAAAAAACCGGTCAGCGGCAGCGCGATCGCATTGCTGACCGCGAACGAGGTGATGACCCAGGTCGCCTGCTGCGAACTGGCGCCGAGGTTGCCGGCGATGGTCGGCAACGAGACGTTGGCGATGGTGGTATCGAGCACCTGCATGAACGAGGCCATCGCCAGGCCCACCGTGCACAACGCCACGCTGGGCGGGCGGAACGCGGCGGCCGGTGCGCCCGGAGCGCCGGGCGCGGCAGGAGTGGCAGCTTGGTTGGACATGGCCGGACTCAGTTCGCCTTGGCGGCGTCGGGCAGGTTGGCGTGGATGATCTGCGCGATGGCCTCGTCGGCCTGGCCCAGCTGCTGCGCATAGACGTCGGTATCCAGCAGCGTGCCGGTGGCGAACTTGGTCGGCAGCACGCCGCCGTTCTGCTGGTGCAGGTTCACGTCCACCTTCATCGACAGGCCGATGCGCAGCGGGTTCTGCGCCAGCTGCTTGGGATCGATGGCGATGCGCACCGGCACGCGCTGCACGATCTTGATCCAGTTGCCGCTGGCGTTCTGCGCCGGCAGCAGCGAGAACGCGCTACCGGTGCCCAGGCCCAGGCTCTGCACCGTGCCCTGGTAGCGCACCGCGCCGCCGTACAGGTCCGACTCCAGTTCCACCGGCTGGCCCAGGCGCATGTGCTTGAGCTGGGTTTCCTTGAAGTTGGCTTCCACCCACACCTGCTCCAGCGGCACCACCGCCATCAGCGCGGTGCCGGGCTGCACGCGCTGGCCGACCTGCACCGAACGCCGCGCGACGTAGCCGGACACCGGCGCGACGATCGCGCTGCGGGCATTGTTGAGGAACGCCTGGCGCACCTGCGCGGCGGCGGCCTGCACGTCGGGCTGGTGGGCCACGCCGTTGTCGTCGATCAGCGCGCGGTTGCGCTCCACCGTCTCGCGCGAACCGCTGACCGCGGCCTCGGCGGCGGCCAGCTGGTCGCGCGCATGCGCCAGTTCCTCGGCGGAGATCGCGCCGGTGGCGACCAGGCTGCTGCGGCGGGCGACGTCGGCGCGGGCGCGCTGCAGGGTCACCTGCTGCGACGACAGTTCGGCCTGCGCGCCTTGCACGCTGCGGAACAGGCCGCGCACCTGGCGCACGGTGCGCGCCAGATTGGCTTCGGCCTGCTGCAGCGCGACCTGGGTGTCGGCCGGATCGAGCTTGACCAGCAACTGGCCGCGCTCCACGCGCATGCCGTCGTCGGCGCCGATGCTGACCACGGTGCCGGCCACCATCGGCGTGATCTGCACCAGGTTGCCCTGCACGTAGGCGTCGTCGGTGTCTTCGTGCCAGCGGCCGGAGACGAAGTACCAGATCGCCAGCGCGATCAGCACCAGCACCACCAGCACGGCCAGGCCGCGCAGCAGCATGCCGCGCCGGCTCGGGGCGGGAGCGGAGGAATCGGGAGTCGTTGTCTGATTCATTGCAGCGGTCTCAGGAATGCGTGGAAGCGGAGGAGGTCGACGGCGCGTCGGCGGCGGAGGTGGCTTCGTAGCCGCCGCCCAGCGCCTGGTTCAGGCGCACCGACACCAGGATCTGGTTGGACTGCAGCGAGGCCAGGCGCTGCTGCGCCTCGAGCAACTGCTGCTGCACGCTCAGCACGTCCAGGTAGTTGCCGATGCCGGCGCGGTAGCGCTGCTGCGCCAGGTCGAAGGCGGCCTGCGCGGTGCCCACCGCCTGCCCCTGCTGTTGCGCCTGCTGGGCCAGCGAACGCGCCGCGCTGACCTGATCGGCGACCTCGCGCAGCGCCGCCACCAGCGCCTGGTTGTAGGTGGCCACCGCCAGGTCGTATTGCGCATCGCGCTCGGCCAGCTGGCTGCGCAGGCGACCGCTGTCGAACAGCGGCAAGCTCACGCTGGGCGCGAACACGCCGAGCAGGGCGTCGCCCTTGAACAGGTCGGCGGGATTGGTCGCGGCGACGCCGCCGAGCGCGAGCAGGTTGATGGTCGGATAGAACTGCGCCTTGGCCGCGCCGATGCTCTGCGACGCCGCCTCGACCCGCCAGCGCGCGGCGACCACGTCCGGGCGGCGCCCGAGCAGATCGCTGGGCAGCACCGACGGCAATTGCACCGCCACCGGGTCGAGCGGCCGCGGGCGCTCGATCTCAAGCCCGCGATCCGGGCCGCGGCCGAGCAGCGCCGCCAGCGCGGTACGCGCCTCGTCGATCTGCTGCTGCGCCGCCTGCTGCTGCTGGCGCGCGGCCGGCACCCGCGCCTCGGCCTGGCGCAGCTGCAGGTTGCTGTCGATGCCGGCGCCGACCCGCTGCCGCACCAGCTTCAGGCTGTTGTCCGAGCGCGCCAGCTCTTCGCCGGCCAGGTCGTACAGGCGCCAGGCGTAGCCGAGCTGCGCATAGGCGCGGGCCACGCCGGCCGACAGGTCCAGACGCGCGGCCTGCGCATCGACCTGCGCCGCATGCGCCTGGTCCACCGCCGCTTCCCAGGCCGCGCGCTTGCCGCCCCACAGGTCGAAGCCGTAGCTGAAGTCCAGCAGCGCCTGCTCGTTGTGGATGTACTTGCCGCCGATCTCGTCGCCGGCCAGTCCCTTGGGCAGTTGCAGGCCGGTATAGCCGGCCGACAGCGACAGCTTGGCGCCGCGGTCGGCATTGGCCGCGCCGGCCTGCGCCTGCGCCAGGCGCAGCCGCGCGTCGGCCGCTTCCAGGTTCGGCGTGCCCTGCAGCGCCTCGGCGATCAGCGCGTCGAGCTGCGGGTCGCCCAGCGCCTTCCACCAGTCCTGCTGCGGCCAGGCGGCCGGCGCCAGCTGGTCGGCGGCCAGGGTCTTGCCGGCCTGCAATTGCCGGTCGGCATCGAGCCGGCGGCCCTGCGGTTCCAGGCCACGGCTGCTGGCGCAGGCGGCCAGCGCCAGGGTGAGTGCCGCGGCCGCGAACGGGCGCAGGCGATGGGACGAAGCGGAGAGGTTCATAAGCGGAGTCATGGCGAATTGAGGGAGTCGCGGACGCGGGTCAACAACGATGTGAGGTGTTCGCGCTCGTCGGCCGAGAGGTCGCGCAGCGCGCTGGCGATGGCCTCGTCGCCGCGCTGCTTGAGCTGCTGCCACAGCGCGCGGCCCTCGTCGGTCAGCACGATCTGTAGGGCGCGGCGGTCCTGCGCATGCGCTTCACGGCGCACCCAGCCCAGGTCCTGGAACTTGTCCAGCAGGCGGGTGACCGCGCTGGGGTTCTGGTCGATGGCCTGGGCCAACTCGTTGGCGGTGCAGGGCGACATGTACGCCAGCGCCTTCATGCCGATGTAGTGGCTGAAGCCCAGGCCCAGCTGGAGTTCGGTCATCGAGGCGTCCAGGCGGCGCATCAGCCCGTCGCGCACCTGCCGCAGCAGCAGGCCGAACGAGGGCGGACCAGGGAGGGAGGGAGCGCAGTTCATGGACGCCAATTATTTTCATCTGGAAATATATGTCAAGAAAATATCTCAAAAATAATTAAATGCTGCATTGCAATAGCGGAACGCTGGCGAGCGGCTACTCTATCGCCGCAGCGGCCTGGCCCAGTATTACAATCGAGACAATGGATATCGAAAACCAGCCATTCGCCTCCCTCCCCTCGCCACAGCGCGGCGCATCGGCCGACCTGCACGATCCGCGCATCGCCGAATGGTTCGATCAGGCCGACGGTCCGCCGCTGCTGGCGTTCCTGGCGCAGACCCCGGTCGCGCTGGAACACGAGGTGGACTGGCACCGGCATGTCCGCGGGCAGATGATCTGCGTGGAAGAGGGCTTGCTCGGCACCCGCACCGAGCACGGCCACTGGACGCTGCCGCCCGGTTGCGCCGGCTGGATGCCGCCGCAGGAGCTGCACACGGTGCAAATCGCCGGACCGCTGCGCATCTATGTGCTGCTGGTCCACCCGGCAGCCTGCGCGGAGCTGGCCGATCGTCCGTGCGTGATCGGCATGAACGGCCTGCTGCGCGAGCTGCTGCTGCGGGTGGCCGCGTGGGGCATGCCGCAGGCCCTGGATGCGGACCAGCAGCGGATCTGCGCGGTGCTGCTGGACGAACTGCGCCAGGCGCCGATCGAGCGCCTGCACCTGCCCATGCCCAGCGACCGCCGCCTGCTGCGCATCGCCGCGCAATTGCTGGCCACCCCTGCCGATCACCGCTCGCTGGCGCAGTGGGCGCAGTGGGCCGGACTGTCGCCGCGCAGCTTGAGCCGGCATTTCCGCGAGGAAACCGGGCTCAGCTTCGCCGGCTGGCGGCAGCAGGCGCGACTGGCCGAGGCGCTGCGCCAGCTCAGCGACGGCGCCAGCGTCGCCGACGCCGCGCATCGGCTCGGCTACAGTAGTCCCAGCGCCTTCGTCACCGCCTTCCGCAGCCATTTCGGCAGTCCGCCGGCACGCTATCTTGCCGCTGCCGGCCGCGCCGGCCGCGCCGGCGCGACGCGCGGCTTGGCATCGCCGGCCGCATCCGGATAATCGACCGGCTGACCTGCGGCGCCCGCCGCCGCGTTCCCCTATAGGTATTTCCTGCGCATGACCGATCTCGCCCGCCCCGCCTTCCATGGTTTCGAACAGCTGCCGCTGCGCGAATACGCCGAACGCGCCTATCTCGACTACTCCATGTACGTGGTGCTGGACCGCGCCCTGCCGTTCCTCGGCGACGGCCTGAAACCGGTGCAGCGGCGCATCATCTACGCGATGAGCGAGCTGGGCCTGAACGCCACGGCCAAGCCGAAGAAGTCCGCGCGCACCGTCGGCGACGTGATCGGCAAATACCACCCGCATGGCGACAGCGCCTGCTACGAGGCGCTGGTGCTGATGGCGCAGCCGTTCTCCTACCGCTACCCGCTGATCGAAGGCCAGGGCAACTTCGGCTCCACCGACGACCCGAAGTCGTTCGCGGCGATGCGCTACACCGAATCCAAGCTGACCCCGATCGCCGAAGTGCTGCTCGGCGAGCTGGGCCAGGGCACGGTGGACTGGTCGCCGAACTTCGACGGCACCATGGACGAGCCGACCTGGATGCCGGCGCGGCTGCCGCACCTGCTGCTCAACGGCACCACCGGCATCGCCGTGGGCATGGCCACCGACGTGCCGCCGCACAACCTCAACGAGATCGTCAGCGCGCTGATCCGCCTGCTCGACGATCCCGACGCCAGCGTCGCCGACCTGTGCGAACACGTGCGTGGGCCGGACTACCCGACCACCGCCGAGATCATCACCCCGGCCGCCGACCTGCGCGCGATCTACGAGACCGGGCACGGCAGCGTGCGTGCGCGCGCCACGTTCCAGAAGGAACACGCCAACATCGTGGTCACCGCGCTGCCCTACCAGGTGTCGCCGTCGAAGGTGATCGAGCAGATCGCGCAGCAGATGCGCGCCAAGAAGCTGCCGTGGCTGGAAGACATCCGCGACGAGTCCGACCACGCCAACCCGGTGCGGGTGGTGCTGGTGCCGCGCTCCAACCGGGTCGACGCCGAGCAGCTGATGGGCCACCTGTTCGCCACCACCGACCTGGAGCGCAGCTACCGGGTCAATCTCAACGTGATCGGCCTGGACGGCCGCCCGCAGGTCAAGAACCTCAAGACCCTGCTGGAGGAGTGGCTGCGCTTCCGCAGCGACACCGTGGTGCGCCGGCTCAACCATCGCCTGGAGAAGGTCGAGCGCCGCCTGCACCTGTTGGAAGGCCTGCTGGTCGCGTTCCTCAACCTGGACGAAGTGATCCGCATCATCCGCAGCGAGGACGAGCCGAAGCCGGCGCTGATCGCGCGCTTCGCGCTCAGCGAGGAACAGGCCGACTACATCCTGGAAACCCGCCTGCGCCAGCTGGCGCGGCTGGAGGAGATGAAGATCCGCGGCGAGCAGGACGCGCTGGCCAAGGAGCGCGAACAGCTGCAGGCGGTGCTGGCCAGCAAGACCAAGCTGAAGAAGATGATCAAGGACGAACTGGTCGCCGACGCCAAGAAGTTCGGCGACGCGCGGCGCTCGCCGCTGGTGCAGCGCGGCGCGGCGCAGGCGATCGACGAGACCGAACTGGTGCCGAGCGAGCCGATGACCATCGTGATGTCGGAGAAGGGCTGGATCCGCGCGGCCAAGGGCCACGACGTGGACCCGGCCGGCCTGTCCTACCGCGACGGCGACAGCCTGCTGGCCGCGGTGCGCGGGCGCAGCACGCAGCAGGTGGCGTTCCTGGATTCGGAAGGCCGCGCCTACTCCACGCTGGCGCATTCGCTGCCCTCGGCGCGCGGCAACGGCGAGCCGCTGACCGGGCGTTTCGCGCCGGCGTCAGGCGCGTCGTTCCAGGCCATGGCCAGCGGCGAGAACGACAGCCGGCTGGTGCTGGCGTCCTCGCACGGCTACGGTTTCGTCACCCGCTTCGAGAACCTGACCAGCCGCAACAAGGCCGGCAAGGCGATGCTCAACCTGACCCCGAACGCCAAGGTGCTGCCGCCGGCATCGGTAAGCAACCTGGACACCGACCGCATCGTCGCGGTGACCAGCGCCGGCCACCTGCTGGCGTTCCCGATCGCCGACCTGCCCGAGCTGGACAAGGGCAAGGGCAACAAGATCATCGACATCCCCAAGGCCAAGCTCGGCACCGAGCGGGTGGTGGCGATCGCCGCGGTCGCACCGGGCAATACGCTGCTGGTGAAGAGCGGCCAGCGCACCATGTCGCTGTCGTTCAAGGACCTGGACGCCTACCTGGGCGTGCGCGCGAGCCGCGGCGGGCTGTTGCCGCGCGGCTGGCAGAAGGTGGATGGCCTGGCGGTGGAGTGATTGAAGAGCCGGGATTGGGGATTCGGGATTGGGGATTCGCAACAGCGAGCAGCAAACAGCAAATCGGCCCTTTCGGGCCGATTTTTTTGCTCTAAAAAGCCAGCGCGCATACCAACCAGAAGCGGCTTGAGGGCTTGTCGATGGCCATAGAATCCACTCCCTTCGGCCAGAATCATGCGACCGCGCGTGCAGAGCTATGGATACGCGCGCTCTGCGCGCCAATCTCAGGGCGGAGTTGGCTGGATGATCTGTTCGCGGCCATGCGCCCGGGTCTGCAGCGCCACGCTACCGCGTTTGGACGCGCCCAGCGCTGGATCGTTCCTCGCACGGCGGCCAGCGCTGATTTGATCGCCTTCCCGCAGCGGTGTCAGGCGACTGACTGCGACGTACGCGGCGAAATGGGCACCTGTCGGCGTCCCCATAGGATGAAGGCCGCCAGCGGCAGCAGGACTGCGTTCAAGGGCAAAGCAGCGAACTCGCCACGCATCGAGTGGAACGCAATGGCGGCGAGTTGAAGCAATACGCAACCCAGCGCTGCCAGAACGGTCAAGTTGGGCCGGATACGCGTCAGCGCGGGCAAGAGGAGGCCAAGGCCGCCAGCCACGTCGATGGCGCCGGTCACGTGCAGCAACAACGGATGCTCGACCGGCCACGAGGAATGCCACATCGCTGCCAGGGCTTCGGGAGCCATGAACAATTTCTGGAAACCGAAAAGCAGGAACGCCAGGAACATCAGCGTTTGCACGATCCACAGGCTGATGCGCAAGGCCTTGCCCGCAGCAGGCTGGGAAGTGACGAAGATTTGCATTGGAGAATTCCAGTCGATTGGGGATGGGATTTACGGCAGGTTGTGCGATATGCGCCCGGGCGGCCGCCAACGCCCATGAAGCGCCGTCCGGTCCGTGGCTGACGCCTTCGATTCCGATCGTCTGCACATGGGTGATGCCCATGAAGCCGAGCACCAGGCGCAGATAGGGCCTGGCATGGTCCAGCGCCGCGGTTTGGCCTTCGAAGTGGATGCCGCCAGCAACGACCCCACTGTAGGCACGGCCACCAATCGTGTAAACGGGTAAAATATCGATCCAACTTATCCATTTTGTGGATGGACCTTGAAGCCTCACCCCACCATCGATCAACTGGAAGTCTTCGTGGCGGTGGTGGAGCACGGCGGATTTTCGGCCGCCTCCCGAGCGCTTCACCGCACGCAATCGGTCGTCAGCTACACGGTGGCGAACCTGGAAGCGCAGCTCGGTTTGACGTTGTTCCAACGCTCGGGCACCAAGCGCCCTCGCCTCACGGAGGCTGGGCGCTCGGTCCTGGAGGACGCACGCAGGCTGATGGGAGACCTGGACCTGCTACGTTCGCGCCTGAAGGCACTCAACGACGGGCTGGAAGGCCAGTTGGGCGTGGCCATAAGCAACGCGGTGCCCTCCGACATCGTGGTCGAGGTCCTGCGTGCGTTTCGCGAGCGCTATCCGACGGTGTCCTTGAACGTCACTGTCGGCACGCTCGGCACCGTGATGGAAGCCGTCCTCTCGGGCAAGGCTGTCCTCGGCTTTGGGGGTGCGATGGACAACGCAGGCAGCGCCGTCGTGACCGAGCGCATCGGCTGGGCCATGACGGTGCCTGTCGCCGCGCCGGGTCATCCGCTGGGCCGGCTGGGACGCGAACTGCAGCCGGCTGACGTGCGGGACGACACGCAAATCGTCGTCTATGACGCCTCGGGGCTGACCAAGGGACGGGACTTCAACGTGTTCTCGCTCAAGACCTGGCGCGTGAGCGACAACGCGACCAAGCTGCTGTTCATCCGCAGCGAGTTGGGCTGGGGCGGGCTGCCCGAGTCGCTGGTCCGCGAGGATTTGGCCGATGGACGCTTGGTGCGGCTCCCGTTTCCGGCCTTCGATCAGGGCAAGTCACCGATCTACGCGATTCGCAGCGCGGTCAACCCGCCGGGGCCAGCGGCTCGGTGGCTGACCGAGGAGACGGAACGCCAGTTCCAGCGTTTGAGCGCGGAGTAACCACTCTGCAGCGCGGGCGGGAGGCGGTGCCAGGGGCTCAGGCGTCCTTGCCGGACACGCCGCCGTCGCCGATCTTCGAGGTCTGGTACAGGGCCATGCCCAGGCGCTTGATCAGGCCCAGTTGCTGTTCCAGCCACCAGGCGTGGTCTTCTTCGGTGTCCTGCAGCTGCTTGAGCAGGATGTCGCGGCTGACGTAGTCGCCGCGCTCCTCGCACAGCTTCATGCCGGCGGCCAGGTTCGCGCGCACTTCGTATTCGACCTTCAGGTCTTTTTCCAGCATCTCTTCGACCGTGCGCCCCGGCTCGAACGCATGCGGACGCATGTCCGGGTCGCCTTCCAGGAACAGGATGCGCCGCAGCAGCGCATCGGCGTGCTCGGTCTCCTCTTCCATCTCGTGGTTGATGCGCGCGTACAGCGCCTGCAGGCCCTGGTCCTCGTAGCGCCGCGAGTGGATGAAATATTGATCGCGTGCGGCGAGTTCGCCGCGCAGCAGGTCCTTGAGGCATTGCACAACTTCAGGATGTCCCTTCATGGGGCAGGCTCCGTAACGTCTAAGGCGGCCATAGTGCCCGAGCCGCGCGCACCGCGTTCCAATCGGAATCATTAGCATCCCGATTTTCCATCGGCACGGACGCGTGCAGCGGCGCGAGCGAAGCTGACCCCGGCCCAACCGCTCGCGAACGCCCGCCGGATGTACGCAAGAACGACACGCAGTCGCGTCTAGAATCCAGGATTGGCCGGCGGAGATGCCTGGATGCGGAGCAAGTGGAAACGGGGACTGCTGTGGCTGGCGGCGCTGGCGATCGGACTGGTGTTGGCGACATGGCTGCTGCTGCGCGGCAGCCTGGCCACGCTAGACGGCCAGGTCGATCTGGATGGGCTGGCGGCGCCGGTGCGGATCCAGCGCGACGCGCAGGGCACGGTCACCATCGACGCCGGCAACGAGGCCGATGCGATGCGTGCGCTCGGCTATGTGCATGCGCAGGAACGCTACTTCCAGATGGACCTGATGCGCCGCGCCGCGGCCGGCGAACTGTCCGACCTGGTCGGCAACGCCACGCTCGGGGTGGACAAGCAGCGCCGCATGCATCGCCTGCGCGCGCACGCCGCCGCGCAGCTGGCCAGCTTCGGCGGCAGCCATGCCGCGGCGCTGCAGGCCTACAGCGCCGGCGTCAATCGCGGCCTGCACGCGCTGCGGGTACGGCCGTGGCCCTACCTGCTGCTGGTCAAGGCGCCGCGCGATTGGCAGCCGGTGGACTCGGTGCTGGCCGGCGACGCGATGTATTTCGATCTGCAAGGCCGCCAGCTCGAGCGCGAACTGTCGCTGTATCGCCTGCAACAGCACTTGCCGGCACCGCTGTTCGCACTGCTGCGCCACGACGGCAGCAGTTGGGACGCGGCACTGGACGCCCCGGCGCGCGGCGACGCCACGCTGCCCGACGCCAGCCTGGTCGACCTGCGCACCCTGCCCGATGCCCCGCGCGATGGCAGCACCGCGGACCATGCCGCACCGGGCAGCAACAACTGGGCCATCGCCGGCAGCCGCAGCGCCGACGGCCGCGCCATCGTCGCCAACGACATGCATCTGCAGTTGGGCGCGCCCAGCCTGTGGTTCCGCGTGCGCCTGCGCTATGCCGACGCGCAGGCGCCGGGCGGCCGCGTGGACGTCACCGGCTTTTCGCTGCCCGGCCTGCCGGCGGTGATCGTCGGCAGCAACGGTCACATCGCCTGGGGCTTCACCAACAGCTACGCCGACACCAGCGACTGGTACCGGTTGACGCCGTGCGCGGCCACGCCGCAGCCCGGCTGCACCGCGGTCGTTCATCACCGCGAAAGGATCAAGGTGGCCGGCGGCCTGGACGTCACGCTGGACGTGGAAGACACCGCGTACGGCCCGATCCTGCAGCACGAGCCGGACGGCACCGCGCTGGCGCAACGCTGGGTGGCGCAGTTGCCCGGCGCGCTGAACCTGGGCCTGGCCGACCTGGCCCGCGCCGATTCGCTCGCCAGCGCTTTCGCCAGCGCGCAGCACATCGCCACGCCGGCGCAGAACCTGGCGCTGGCCGACAGCGCCGGGCATATCGGCTGGCGCGTGCTCGGCGCGCTGCCGCTGCGCGGACCCAATTGCCGCAGCGACGCACTGGTCCATGACGTCAGCGCGGCGGTACCGGCAGCGCAGCGCTGCGCGCCCTGGCCGGTCTCCACTGCGCATTCGCCGCAGCGGATCGATCCTGCCGACGGGCAACTGTGGACCGCCAATGCGCGCGTCGTCGGCGGCGACGAATTGGCCATCCTCGGCGATGGCGGCTACGCGCTGGGCGCGCGCGCGCAGCAGATCCGCGACGACCTGCGCCTGCATCCGCAGCTGGACGAACGTCAACTGCTGTCGATCCAGCTCGACGATCGCGCGCTGCTGCTGCAACGCTGGTGGACCTTGCTGCAGCAACGCGACGGCGGCGCCGCCACGCCTGCGCTGCATGCGCTGGCGCAGGCCGGCAAGCATTGGGAGGGCCGCGCCAGCACCGATTCGGTGAGTTACCGGCTGGTGCGCGCCTGGCGCCTGGCGCTGCTGACCCGGATCCGCGACGGCCTGATCGCCCCGGCGCGTGCCGAACTCGGCGCCGACTACGCCATGCCGCCGCTGCCGCAGCTGGAAGCGGTGGCCTGGCCGATGCTGCAGCAGCAACCGGCGCACCTGCTGCCGCGCCGCTACGCCAGCTGGCAGGCCTTGCTGGAGGATGCCGCCGCCGAGGTCCGCGACCAACCCGACCAGGACGCGCCGTTGCCGCAGCGCCGTTGGGGCGAACAGAACACCGCCGCGATCTGCCATCCGCTGGCGCGCTCGCTGCCGGGAGTGCTGCGGCGGTGGCTGTGCATGCCGACCGAGGGCTTGCCCGGCGACAACGACATGCCGCGGGTGCAGCGTCCGGACTTCGGCGCCTCCGAGCGCATGGTGGTCGCGCCCGGCCACGAAGCCGACGGCATCGCGCACATGCCCGGCGGCCAGAGCGAGCATCCGCTGTCGCCGTTCTGGGGCGCCGGCCACGACGACTGGGTGCAGGGCCGCGCATCGCCGTTCCTGCCCGGCCCGGCCCGCTACACGCTGACATTACGGCCACCTGCGCGACAATGAGGCCCTTGTCGCGCTGATGCGCACCACGCGATCCGACCTGCCGCCGCGGCCCGCGCGCGGTGCCCGCGGTCCTCCCCTCCCTCCCCCAAGCGGAGCCTGTATCCGATGAATGTCCGTCCCCTGCTCGCCCTGTTGTTGCCGCTCGCCGCCTGCCTGTCGAGCGGCTGCGCCACGGCCGCCGCCCCCGCCTCTGCCGCCACCGACTGCAGCGTGCGCGCCGAGCCGGGCGACGACCTGCAGGCTGCGGTGGACCGCGTGCCCAACGACGGCAAGCCGGCCACGGTATGCCTGACCGCCGGCGATTTCCACGTGACCAAGCTGCTGTCGATCCAGCGCGACGGCCTGCGCCTGCGCGGCCAGGGCGACGCCACCGTGCTGCGCATGCAGGACGGCGTACAGCAGCCCGTGATCGTGGTCGGCGACTACCAGAACGAACGCCCGCAGCGGCCGATTCGCGACGTCGTGGTCGAGCAGTTGCAGATCGTGGGCGGCAGCGCCGAGAAGGAATTCATGCCCGAGCGCCCGTACCTGAGCAACAGCCTGGTGGTGGTGCGCGCCGGCCAGAACATCCGCCTGTCCGGGCTGCGCGTGAGCAAGTGCCGCAGCGCCTGCCTGCTCAGCGAGTACGACAGCCGCGACCTGCTGATCGAGCGCAACGACGTGTCCGGCGCGATCTGGGACGGCGTGTCGTTCAACCGCACCGCCAAGGTCAAGCTGATCGACAACTACATCCACGACAACGTCGCCGCCGGCATCACCACCGAGCACCTGGAAGACAGCGAGATCCGCAACAACCGCCTGGAACGCAACGGCAGCCAGGGCGTGTACCTGGCCGATGCGCGGCGCAACCTGTTCGTCGGCAACCAGTTCACCGGCAACAAGGGCGCCGGCATCTACCTGGCCTGCTCGATCCGCCAGCGCACCCCGGAGATCCTGTGCTGGGACAACAGCATGAGCCAGGACAACACCTTCGAGAACAATATCTTCAAGGACAATCCCTACACCTACACGATCGGAGTGGACCGCGCCGCCAACTGCAGCGGCCCGGACTTCCGCCAGAACCTGTGGCGCAAGAACAACCAGGCCGACGCCTCCGGCGTGGACATCCAGCCGGAGCGCTACGGGCGCTGCATGCGCTTCGAGTGAGGCCGGGACCCGGGACTCGGGACTCGGGACCGGAAGAACGGAAGTCGGTAGAGCCTCGGATCGCGGCAGCGCGCTTTTCCGAGTCCCGAGCCCCGGGTCCCGTTCCCCTCAAGCACATCCCGGCCAGGCCGATAACCGGGGATCGATCCTGGGCAATCGAGGCACCGCACCGTGGGCATCGCCTACGCCAAGACCCGACAGCCGCAGGTCTTGAAGGGCATAGATGACGTACCAGACCCACATCCGCCAGGTGCTGGCGCCTTCCATCATGGCGGTGCAGTGGCTGACCATCGTGGTGTGGCTGGCGACCCTGCTGCTCAATCCGCACCTGCAGCGGCCGCTGGACCACGCCTATGCGCTGGCCTTCGCCGCCCTGCTCGGCACGGCGGCGAGTTCGGCGCTGGCCAGGCGGTTCTGGCAGTGGCGCTTGAGCGGTGCGCTGTACGTACTGGCGCTGGCCGCGGCCTACCGGCTCGAACTGCACGGCATGGGGCGGCACGGCGACTTCTGGCTGCTGCCGGTGTCGGTCACGCTGTGCCTGGGCGTCAACCTGCTGTTCCTGTTCTCGCGCGACTACCTGCTGGTGCTGGCCTGCACCTGGTCGATCATGCTGGTGGCGCATCCAGCGCCGATCCCGGCCAGGTCCGACCTGCCGCTGCTCGCGCTGCTGGTCGCGGCGGTGTCGCTGATCGGCTTCGCGCTCAACCGCATGTTCGTGCGCAGCATGCGCACCACCTTCGCGCTGCAGGAAGACTACCGGCGCATCTCCGAAACCGATGCGCTGACCGGGCTGGCCAACCGGCGCGCGCTGACCGAGCAGCTACAGACCCTGGCCGCCTTACGCGGCGAGCGCGCGTTGCATTTCGCGATGCTGGACATCGACGACTTCAAGCAGGTCAACGACACCTATGGTCACGATGTCGGCGATGCGGTGCTGCTGGCGCTGGCCGCGGAACTGGCGCGACTGGGTGACGGCTGCCGGGTCGGCCGGCTCGGCGGCGAGGAGTTCGGCATCCTGTTCGAACGCATGAGCGATGCGCAGGTCGGCGAGTTGCTGCATCGGTTGTTGGACCGTGTCTGCACGCTGCGGGTGAACGACGTGGCGTTCGCGTTCAGCGCCGGGGTCGCGCGGCTGCACCCCGGCGGCACGGTGTCGGACCTGCTCAAGCGCGCGGACCGCGCGCTGTACGCGGCCAAGCGCGAGGGCAAGGGCCGCATCCGCATCGAAACCGGCGCCGGCGCGACGCCCGCGGACCGCGCCAGCGAACACGGCGGCCCGCTGCCGCAGCCATCGGAGTGAGCCGCGGCCGCTGCGCAGGCGGCCGCACGATCGCGGCAATCGCCGTACTGCCAAGCATCGCCGCTGCCGCGTAGCGCCGGCACGTCGCCGGCGCTACGCGCAGGTTCACGCCCCCAGCGCCTGCTCGTGCACTCCGGCCACCGCGCGGCCGGACGGATCGGCCATCGTCGCGAAGCTCGCATCCCAGGCGATCGCCGCCGGCGAGGAACAGGCGATCGACTTGCCGCCAGGCACGGTCTCGGCCGCGGCCGGCGTGGGGAACGCGCGCTCGAACAGCGTGCGGTAGTAATAGGCTTCCTTGGTCTGCGGCGGGTTGACCGGGAAGCGCTTGTCGGCCGCGGCCAGTTCGCGGTCGCTGACCTGCGCCTCGGCGTGCGCCTTGAGCCCGTCGATCCAGCCGTAGCCGACGCCGTCGCTGAACTGCTCCTTCTGCCGCCACAGGATCGAATCGGGCAGATAGCCTTCGAAGGCCTCGCGCAGCACGCCTTTTTCCATGCGGATCGCGCCGCTGCTGGTCTTGTCGATCATCTTGTACTGCGCGTCCATGCGCATCGCCACGTCCAGGAACTCCACGTCCAGGAACGGCACGCGCGGCTCCACGCCCCAGGCCATCATCGACTTGTTGGCGCGCAGGCAGTCGTAGTTGTACAGCGCGTCGAGCTTGCGGATCAGCTCCTCGTGGAATTCGCGCGCGTTCGGCGCCTTGTGGAAGTACAGATAGCCGCCGAAGATCTCGTCGCTGCCCTCGCCGGACAGCACCATCTTCACCCCCATCGCCTTGATCCGCCGCGCCAGCAGGAACATCGGCGTGGACGCGCGGATGGTGGTGACGTCGTAGGTCTCGATGTGCCGGATCACTTCCGGCAGCGCGTCCAGGCCTTCCTCGAAGGTGTATTCGAAGCCGTGGTGCACGGTGCCCAGCGACTCGCCGGCGATCGCCGCGGCGGCCAGGTCGGGCGAGCCCTTCAGGCCGATCGCGAACGAATGCAGGCGCGGCCACCAAGCCTCGGCCTCGTCGTTGTCCTCGATGCGCTTGCGCGCGAACCGCGCCGCCACCGCCGCGACCAGCGACGAATCCAGGCCGCCGGACAGCAGCACGCCGTACGGCACGTCGCTCATCAGCTGGCGGTGCACGGCGCGCTCGAACGCCTCGCGCAGTTCCTGCTTGCCGACCTGTACGCCCTGCACGGCGTCGTAGTCGCGCCACGGCTTGCGGTAGTACTGGTGCAGTTCGCCGCTGGCGCTGTCGTAGTAATGGCCGGGCGGGAACTGGGCGACGTCGGCGCAACTGTCGGCCAGCGACTTCATTTCCGAGGCCACGCGCAGCCGGCCCTGGGTATCGTGGCCCCAGTACAGCGGGCACACGCCCATCGGATCGCGCGCGATCAGCACGCGGCCTGCGGCCTTGTCCCACAGCGCGAAGGCGAAGATGCCGTTGAGCCGGTTGAGCAGCGCCGCCGGCGCGTCCTCGCGGTACAGCGCATTGATCACCTCGCAATCCGAGCCGGTCTGGAACGCGTACGGCTGGGTCAGCTGCTTCTTCAGTTCGCGGTGGTTGTAGATCTCGCCGTTCACCGCCAGCGCCAGCTGCCCGTCTTCGGAGAGCAACGGCTGCGAGCCGCCGGCCGGATCGACGATGGCCAGGCGCTCATGCACCAGGATCGCGCCGTCGTCGACATACACGCCGCTCCAGTCCGGACCGCGATGGCGCTGCCGCTGCGAGCAGTCCAGCGCCTGCCGGCGCAGCGCCTGCAGGTCGTCGCCCGGTTGCAGGCCGAAGATGCCGAAGATCGAACACATGGAAAAGCTCCTGGATGGTGTGTGGGGGTAACAGGTCGTTGCGGCGATGGTCTGCAGCGGTTGCCGGCCGGCACCGCGCTGCGGCGAAAAATCTCACACATAAAAAAACCCGCATCGGCCGATGCGGGTTTTCTGGATACTGGGCGTGGTGTTTCGGTAGCGCCTAGTCGCAGACCCGCATCGGCCGCGCACGATTATTCGCCAGCGCATTATTGCGGCCGTTGGCGTGGATCGGGCGGAGGGCGGACAGCGAGGTCATGCGGCGAACGTAACCCGGCTAGCGCAACGGCGCAACTGTTACGACAGCAACCGTTCGATCAGGCGCAGGTACAGCGCCGGCAGCGCCTCCAGGTCGGCGACGCGCACATGCTCGTCCACCTGGTGGATGCTGGCGTTGACCGGACCGACCTCGATGCATTGCGCGCCCAGCGGCGCGATGAAGCGCGCATCGGAGGTGCCGCCGCCGGTACTCTCCTCTGGCGCCGCGCCGGCGAAGTCGCCCAGCACTTCGCGCGCGACGCTGCGCAGGCGCCCTTCCGGGGTGTAGAACGGCTCGCCGCTGCGGTGCCAGCGCAGCGTGTAGTCCAGGCCGTGGCGGTCGAGCAGCGCGGCGATCTCCGCTTCCAGCCGCGGCGCGTCCCAGTGCGGGTTGTAGCGCAGGTTGAAGGCCACCTGCAGGTCGCCGGGGATCACGTTGTTGGCGCCGGTGCCGGCATGCACGTTGGAGATCTGCAGGCTGGTCGGCGGGAAGCTCTCGTAGCCGTCGTCCCAATGCCGCGCGACCAGCTCGGCCAGCGCCGGTGCGGCGAGGTGGATCGGATTGCGCGCCTTGTGTGGATAGGCCACGTGGCCCTGCACGCCCTGTACCGCAAGCGTGGCGGACAGGCTGCCGCGGCGGCCGACGCGCAGCAGGTCGCCGAGCCGTTCGGTGGAGGACGGTTCGCCGGTGATGCACCAGTCGATGCGCTCGCCGCGCGCACGGAACGTCTCGGCGACCTTGCGCACGCCATCCAGCGCGTCGCCTTCCTCGTCGGAGGTCAGCAGCAACGCCAGCGTGCCGGGGTGCTGCGGATGCGCGGCGACGAACCGTTCGGCGGCGACCACGAACGCGGCCACCCCGCTCTTCATGTCGGCGGCGCCGCGTCCGTACAGCACGCCGTCGCGGATCTGCGGCACGAACGGGTCGCTGGCCCAGGCCTCGCGCGGCCCCGGCGGCACCACGTCGGTATGGCCGAGCAGCGCCAGCACCGGCGCGCCGCTGCCGTGCGTGGCCCACAGATTGTCGACCTGGCCGAAACGCAGCCGTTCGATGGCGAAGCCGGCACGCGCCAGCCGCTGCGCGATCAGGTCCTGGCAGCCGGCGTCGTCGGGCGTGACCGACGGGCGGGCGATCAGGTCGCAGGTGAGGTCAACGACGTCGGTCATGGCGGGGAATCACTGTAGGAGCGGCTTCAGCCGCGACAAGATGCAAGAGTGTCACGCACGCCATCCATTGCGAACGATCCAGGTCCGATGGGGTTCTGACGTCATGGTCGCGGCGGAAGCCGCTCCTGCAGGGAGCGCAACGGCGCGCGACCGACGCTCAGCCCACGCCGAAGCGCTGCTTGAAGCCGTTGTCCGAGAATCCCTGGCTGAGCTGGCCGTCGTCGGTGACCACCAGCGGCCGCCGGATCAGTTGCGGGTATTCGCGCAGCAGCAGTTTCCATTCGGCGTCGGACCCCGGCGTTTTCTTGTTGTCCGGCAGTTGCCGCCAGGTGGTCGAGGACTTGTTGATCAGCGCATCGAAGCCGCCGGCCTTGCCGGCCCACTCGACCAGGGTCTCCGGGCTCGGCTTGTGTTCGCGGTAATCGACGAACGCATAGGCCACGCCGAAGCGGTCCAGCCACTTGGTCGCCTTCTTGCAGGTGTCGCAGTTCTTCAGTCCGTACAGCGTGGTCATGTCATGGAGTTCCTGTGGTTGCGCGGCGCGCATCGGCGCGCGCCATCAGGCCTGCGGCAAGCAGTTCGGGCGCCTGCCCGCGGGCAGGCAAGAAAATCACCGGGGCGTTGGCCGCCTGCACCCGCAGCGCCAGGCGCACCGGCGGAATCAGCCAGGCCGGCTCGACCGCGCGCAGCTCGCGCAGGTCGATGCGCTGCCGCTGCCCCTGGCGCTCGACCAGCAAGGCATCGCCGGCGTCGTAGACCTGGGCCCAGCGCGCCGGTTGCCGCAGCCAACGCAGGGCCATCGCAACCACCAGCGCCGGCACGATCCAATGCCACGGCCCGCCGGTCGGAACCGTAGGGTCGCGGGTCAGCACGCCGACCGTGTAGAGCACGACCCAGCCCAGCCAGAATGCCGGGATGCCCCACCTCACCCAGCGCGACGCGGCCCGGGAGAGGATGCCGTCGCGCGCGCCCGGTTGCGTGCTCAATCGGCCAGGCCGCGCAGCAAGTCGTTGACGCTGGTCTTGCTGCGGGTCTTGGCATCGACCTGCTTGACGATCACCGCGCAGTACAGCGAGTGCGAGCCGTCCTTGGACGGCAGCTGGCCGGACACCACCACGCTGTACGGCGGCACGTAGCCGTAGGAGACCTCGCCGGTGGCACGGTTGTAGATGCGCGTGCTCTGGCCGATGAACACGCCCATGCCGATCACGCTGTGGTGGCCGACCACCACGCCTTCCACCACTTCCGAACGCGCGCCGATGAAGCAGTGGTCCTCGATGATGGTCGGGCTGGCCTGCAGCGGCTCGAGCACGCCGCCGATGCCGGCGCCGCCGGACAGGTGGCAATGCTTGCCGATCTGCGCGCACGATCCCACCGTGGCCCAGGTATCGACCATGGTGCCCTCGCCCACGTGCGCGCCGATGTTGGTGAAGCTCGGCATCAGCACCACGTCCTTGCCGAAGTAGCTGCCGCGGCGCGCGATCGCGCCCGGCACCACGCGCACGCCGGCCTTGCGGAACTCGGCCTCGTGGTAACCGGCAAAGCGCGACTCCACCTTGTCCCAGAACGGCGCCGGCTGCGCCTCGACCACGGCCATCTCGTTGACCCGGAAATACAGCAGCACCGCCTTCTTCAGCCACTCGTTGACCTTCCAGCCGCCGTGCCCGTCGGGCTCGGCGACGCGGAACTCGCCGCTTTCCAGGCCATCGATGACGCGGTTGACCACCGGCCGGGTCGAGCCTTCGATCTCGTCCAGGGTCAGGGCGGCACGGCGCTCGAAGGCGCTGTCGATGGTGAACTTCAGTTCGTCGGCGCTGGGGCCGGCGGCCGGCTTGGAACGCACCGGCCTGGCCGGCGATTTCGGCGCGGCCACCGGCTTGGCGGCGGCGCCGGGGGTGGCGGGCTTCCTGGCCGCGGCCTTCTTCGCGGCGGTCTTGCTGGCGGCGGCGGTCTTGGCAGCAGGCTTGTTGGCGGCGGCAGGCTTCTTGGTGGCCATTAGCGGGATTCTCCAGGCGGGGTATCGGGGTCCAGACAGGCCTGCAGTGCGGCGTGCAGCGCCTGGCGGGAGGAATCGGGCAACGGCAGGTTGTGCTCGTCGGTGATCTGGAACACGTCCTCGGCGCGCTCGCCGAAGGTGGCGATGCGCGCGTCGTGCACGCGCAGCTGCTGGCGGCGCAGCACCTGCGCCACGTTCGACAGCAGCCCGGGCCGGTCCGGCGCGACCAGGCTCAGGCGGGTGCGGCGGCCGTCCACGCTCTCGCGGAATTCGATGCGCGGGGCGAAGCGGAAATGCCGCAGCTGGCGCGGCACCACGCGCCGCGCCGGGCGCAGCCGGGTCAGGTCGCCGGACAGCGCCTCGCGCAGCGCCGCTTCCAGTTGCGCGGTGTCGCCGCTGGCGAAGGCATCGGCCGGCATCACCTCGAAGGTATCGAAGATCGCCTCGTGCGGCGCGTCGAGCACGCGTGCGCGGTGGATGCCGTAGCCGAGCCGGTCCAGGGTCATCACGATCGCGGCGAACAGGCCGTCGCGGTCGGGCGAATAGACGAACACTTCCAGCGCGTCGTCGTCCGGGGTGACCGGGCGCACCTTGACCAGGGTGCCGCCCAGTTCCACTTCCATCAGCGAGCTCGCCTGCCAGGCCAGCTGTTCGGGGCGGAAGCGCAGAAAGCTCTCGTCCGGCATGCCGGCGAACTGGCGGTCGATGACCGCGTCGTCATGGCCCTGGATGTGCATCAGCGCGCGGGTCGCCTCGCGCGCCTCCTGCACCCGCTCGGCGAACGGGCGCGGATGCTCCAGACCATCGCGCAGCGCGCGCCGCGCGGCGAAATACAGGTCGGCCAGCAGCCGGTCCTTCCACGCATTCCACAGCTTGGGGCTGGTGCCGGCGATGTCGGCGCAGGTCAGCAGGTACAGATAGTCCAGGCGCTCGCGGTCGCCGACCAGGGTGGCGAAGCGGTGGATCACGTCCGCATCGGAGATGTCCTGCTTCTGCGCGGTCACCGACATGCGCAGGTGCTGCTCGACCAGCCACACCACCAGGTCGGTATCGGCCGCACTGAGTCCGTGGCCGGCGCAGAACGTGCGCGCATCCACCGCGCCGAGTTCGGAATGGTCGCCGCCGCGGCCCTTGGCGATGTCGTGGAACAGCCCGGCCAGCAGCAGCAGCTCCGGCTTGCGCAGCCGCGGCCACACCTCGTGCGCGATCGAGAAACGGTCGTCGGCGCGGGCGCTGGCGAACACCGCGATGTTCTTCAGCACCATCAGCGTGTGCTGGTCCACCGTGTACACATGGAACAGGTCGAACTGCATGCGCCCGGAGACCTGCGCGAACGCCGGGATCCATTGCCCGAGCACGCCCAGCCGCGCCATCCGGGTCAGCGTCTGCACCGCGCGCGGGCCGCGCAGCAGCGCCAGGAACCGCTCGCGCGCCAGCGCGCTGGCGCTGCCGTACGCGGGCAACTGCGGCAGCGCTTCGGCCAGCGCGCGCGCGGTCAGCGAATGCAGGCCGCGCACCTCGCCATGCGCGGCCCAGATCGCGAACAGCGCGAATACCTGCACCGGATCGGCCTGCGGCCAGGTCTCGGCATCGGCGGCCAGGTAGCCGCGGCGCAGCGAGAAGCCGGCGCCCAGCGGCTGCGGCTGCGCCTCGCCGTCGAACTGTTCCTCGAAGCGCTGCAGCAGGCGATCGCTGAGCCGGCGCACGATCGCCGCGCTGCGGTAGAAGCGCTGCATCATCTTCTCCACGCCCAGGCTCTCGGCGTCGTCGGAGAAGCCCAGCCGCTGCGCCAGGGTCTTCTGGTAGTCGAAGCGCAGGCGCTCCTCCGGGCGGTTGGCGACCAGGTGCAGCCCGTAGCGCAAGCGCGCCAGCTCGCGGCGCTCGCGGCGCAGCGCCGCGGCTTCGTCGCTGCCGACGTGACCGAGTCCGACCAGCGCCTCCAGGTCGCGCACGCCGAACGCGCGCAGCGCCATCCAGCCCAGCGTGTGCAGGTCGCGCAGGCCGCCCGGGCCGTCCTTGATGTCCGGCTCCAGGTTGTCGGCGGTGTCGCCGAAACGCTGGTGGCGGGTCTGCAGTTCCTCGCGCTTGGCCAGGAAGAACGCGCGCGGCGTCCACACCTGTTGCGGCGCGATCGCCGCGGCCAGCGCCGCCCGCGCGGCGGCATCGGCGAGCAGCGGGCGCGCCTCGATCAGCGCGGTCAGCACGGTCTGGTCGGCGCAGGCGGTGGTGCATTGCGCGGCCGAACGCACTGCATGGCTGACCGGCACGCCGGCATCCCAGAGCAGCGCGAACAGCCGCGCCAGCGCCTGCTCGTGGGCGCGCTGGCGCTCGGGTTCGCCGAACACCAGCAGGTCGATGTCCGAGCGCGGAAACAGCTCGCCGCGGCCGTAGCCGCCGACCGCGTACAGCGCCAGCCCGGCATCGCGCGGCAGGCAGCGGTTCCAGGCATGCTTGATCAGTTGGTCCAGCGCGCGCGCGCGCAGCGCCAGCAGGCGGTCGATGTCGTCGCCCTGGTCGAAGCGCTTGCACAGCCGCGCGTCGGCCTGGACCAGCAGCTGCCGGGCCGCCGCGGCCCACTCGGCATCGTCGGCGGCCGCGTCGGGCATGCCGGCATCGGTACCGGCCGGCAACAGGCTCACGGCTCGCCGAGGCCGCCGGGCGACAGGGTCAGCACTTCCACGCCGTCCTCGGTGACCGCGATCATGTGCTCCCACTGCGCCGACAGCTTGCGGTCCTTGGTCACCACGGTCCAGCCGTCCGGCAGCACGCGGGTATGGCGCGCGCCTTCGTTGATCATCGGCTCGATGGTGAAGGTCATGCCCTGCTTCAGCACCAGGCCTTCGCCGGGGCGGCCGTAATGCAGCACCTGCGGCTCGTCGTGGTAGACCTTGCCGATGCCGTGGCCGCAGTACTCGCGCACCACGCTGAAACGCTCGCCTTCGGCGTACTGCTGGATCGCGTGGCCGACGTCGCCGAGCGTGGCGCCCGGGCGCACCGCGCGGATGCCGCGCCACATCGCCTCGTAGGTGGCCTCGACCAGCCGCCGCGCCATCACCGACGGAGTGCCGACGTAGTACATGCGGCTGGTGTCGCCATGCCAGCCGTCCTTGATCACGGTGACGTCGATATTGACGATGTCGCCGTCCTTCAGGACCTTGCTGTCGCTGGGAATGCCGTGGCAGATCACGTTGTTCACCGAGCTGCATACCGTCTTCGGGTAGCCGCGGTAGCCGACGTTGGCCGGCACCGCCTGCTGCACGTTGACGATGTGGTCGTGGCAGATGCGGTCCAGCTCGGCCGTGGTGACACCGGGCTTCACATGCGGCCCGATAATGTCGAGCACTTCGGCGGCCAGACGGCCGGCGATGCGCATCTTCTCGATGTCCTGGGGAGTTTTCAGATTGACGGTCATACCCGCCATTATCGCTCATTCGGGGCTTTCCTGAACGCGCCCGTGCGTACTGCCGGTTTTTCGGCACCGGGCTGCCGCCCCACCGTCTTCACAAACTTCAACCCGCGAAATCGGGGTTGTCATCAAAACCGAAAACTAGATGCACATCCAGAAATATGTGCACTGGCCCACACTTTGCATTGGCTCGGGCACCGACGGACTCCGTCATTCCGAAGAGCCTCACCTCATGCAAGCATTCCACCGCGCACTCGCCATCACCGCCTTGCTGGCCGCCGGGACCGGCGTGGCTTACGCCCAGACCGACTCGCGCACCTTCAACGTCAAGATCCAGATCACCAGCGTCTGCGACATCCAGACCGCCCCGACCGACGTCGATTTCGGCAGCGTCAACTCCACCCAGACCTCGATCAACAGCACCGGCACCTTGAACGTGCGCTGCACCTCGGGCACCCCGTACAACATTGCGCTCAACGCCGGCAGCGGCTCCGGCGCGACGGTGACCTCGCGCACCATGGGCAGCGCCGATGCGGGCAATACCGCACGCGTGCCGTACGCCCTGTACCGCAACTCGGCGCGTACCCAGAACTGGGGTTCGACCATCGGCAGCGACACCCAGGCCGGCACCGGCAATGGCGCGGTGCAACCGCTCGTCGTCTATGGCCAGGTCGCCAGCACCAACTACCCCGCCGGCTCGTACAGCGACGTCGTCACCGCCACCGTCACCTGGTAACCGGAGCGCTCCATGTCCCTGCACCGAATCCTTTCGTTGCGCCTGCCGATCGCCGCCGCGCTGTGGCTGGCGGCGATCCTGGCGGCCGATGCCGCCAGCCTGCAGGTCGCACCGACCTCGGTGCAGCTGACCGCGGAACAGTCGGCGCAGGGCCTGTGGCTGAGCAACAGCGGCGACACGCCGCTGCAGGCGCAGGTGCGGGTGTTCCGCTGGCGCCAGCAGGACGGCGAGGACCTGCTCGATCCCAGCGACAGGATCGCGATCAGCCCGCCGATGCTGGAACTGGCGCCGCACTCGCGGCAACTGGTGCGCATCATCCGCCTGGACGATGCGCCCAGGACCACCGAGGAGACCTATCGGGTCCTGGTCGACGAACTGCCGTCGGCGGACGCCACGGCCAGCACGTCCGGCCTGCAGTTCGTGCTGCGCTACTCGGTGCCCATCTTCGTCAAGCCCGCGGACGCCGCGGCCCCCGCGCTGCAGGCACGGCTGATCCGCGACGCCGCCGCACCGGCGCTGGAAGTCGTCAACCGGGGCAGCCAGCACGCGCAGCTGGTGGACCTGCATTTCGTCGCCAGCGACGGCACCCGTGCCGCGATCGCCGACGGCCTGGCCGGCTACGTGCTGCCGGGCCAACACAAGCGCTGGCCGCTCCCTCCTGCGCTGGTACGTGCCGACGGCACGTTCAAGGCCACGATCAACGGTGAGCCCATTGCTCAGTCGCTCGCGCTGGACGCACAGGCTCCTTGAGCTGCTGCTGGCGCTGTGGGCAAGCGCCGCGCAGCTCGCCACCGCCCAGCCTGGCGGCCCGCCCCCGGACCGGGAAACGCTGTATCTGGAGGTCACCCTGAACGAAACCCGCAAGCCCGGGCTGTTCCGCTTCCAGCGCGACGGCGCGCGCATGCTCGCCGATGCGGCCACGCTGCGTCAGCTGGGCCTGCGCATCGACGCCGACGCCGACACCGCGGCGATCGCCCTGGAAGACCTGGACGGGGTGCGCTACCGCTACGACGCCGGCCTGCAGCAACTGGCGATCGATGCACCGGTGGCGCTGCTCGACGTGCCGCTGACCCGCATCGACGCGCAGGACAGCGGCCCGGCGCTGCCGGCGACCAGTTCGCCCGGCGCCCTGCTCGACTACGACGTGTATGCCAGCCGCCAGGGCAGCGCCAGCAACCTCACCACCAGCGGCGAATTGCGCGCCTTCGGCCTGGGCGGCGGCCTGTTCGGCCAAGCCATGTTCCGGCAATCCTTCGTCGCCCGCCTCTACCGCGAGCCGCAGCGCGACTGGCGCAGCCAGGCGATCCGCCTGGACACGCAGTGGCAGTGGTCGCTGCCCGATCGCATGACCAGCGTGGTGCTCGGCGACACGCTCAGCAGCAGCACCAGTTGGAGCCGCACGCTGCGCCTGGGCGGCGTGCGCGTGGGCCGCGATTTCGGCCTGCAGCCGTACCGCGTGACCACCCCGCTGCCGGAATTCCTCGGCGAGGTGACCGTGCCCTCGAGCGTGGACCTGTACGTCAACGGCATCCGCCAGTACGGCTCGGAGTTGCCGGCCGGGCCGTTCCAGCTGTCGGCGGCGCCCGGCGTGGACGGCGCCGGCAACGCGCAGTTGGTGATCACCGACGCCTACGGCCGCAGCCGGTCGGTCGAATTCCCGTTCTATGCCACTCAGGACCTGCTGGCCGATGGCCTGGACGACTGGTCGCTGGCGCTGGGCCGGGTCCGCGAAGGCTATGGCAGCGACGCCTTCGCCTATGCCGGCGACACGGTCGGCAGCGCCAGCTGGCGCCGCGGCCTCAGCGCCGGCTTCACCGCCGAGGCCCATGCCGAGGCCGGTGCCGGCATCCGCAACGCCGGCGCCGGCGGCATCTGGCTGCTGCCGCGGGCCGGGGTGGTCGGTGCATCGCTGGCGCACAGCCAGGGCAATGGCCTGAGCGGCCGCCAGTACGCGCTCAGCTACCGCTGGAACAACGGCCGCTTCAACGTCTCGGTGGATACCCAGCGCGCGCAGCGCGGCTATCGCGACGTGGCCTCGCAGTACGGCGCGCCGCCGCCGCGGATCAGCGAACGCGCGCTGGCCGGCGTCAATTGGGAGCAGGTGGGCAACGTGTCGATGAGCTATGTGCGCTTGGCCTACCCGGACAGCGGCGACGTGCGCTATGCCAGCCTGTTCTGGACCCGCACGCTGCCGTGGCAGTCCTCGCTGAACCTGAGCGTCAACCAGAATCTGGACCAGGCCAGCGATCGCAGCGTGTACCTGGGCTGGTCGATCGCGCTCAGCGGCGCGCGCCAGGCCAGCGTCGCGCTGCAGCGGGTCGGCGAGCGCATGAGCGTGGCGGCCGATCTCAGCCGCTCGGCCGCCGCCGACGGCGGCAGCGGCTGGCGGCTGCAGGCGCGCAGCGGCCAGGACAGCGCCGGCGGCCTGGCCGAGGCCACCTGGCGGCGCGACACCGCACGCTATGCCGCGGGCCTGGCCAGCTACGGCGGCCAGGCCTACGGCTATGCCGAAGCCTCCGGCGGCCTGGCCTGGATCGGCGGCGGCTGGTTCCCCAGCCGCGATCTGGACCAGGCCTTCGCCCTGGTCTCCACCGGCGGCATCGCCGACGTGCCGGTGCTGCTGGAAAACCGCCCGATCGGGGTCACCGACGCGCGCGGCTTCCTGCTGATCACGCCGCTGATGGGCTGGCAGCACAACCAGGTGTCGATCGATCCGATGCGACTGCCGCCGCAGATGCGTCCGGAGCGGGTCGACCAGATCGTGGTGCCGCGCGACCGCACCGGCGTGGTGGTGGACTTCCCGATCCGCAACAGCGACGGCGTCCTGGTGCAGTTGCACGATGCGCGCGACGCGCCGCTGCCGGTCGGCAGCCGGGTGCGCGGCCCGGGCATCGCCGCGGTGGTCGGCTACGACGGCGAGGCCTACCTGGAAGGGCTGAAGCCCGGCCGCAACGAACTGGAGGTGGACATGGCCGCGGGCAGCTGCAGGGTCACGATCGAACACACGCCGCAACGGCGCCCGGCCCGCCTGGGACCGCTGCGCTGCGGCGCAGGGCCGGCGCCGTGACCCGCGGCGCATGGCAGTGCGGCGCCTTGCTGGCGCTGGCCGTGGCGCTGGCGCCAGCGCCGGCCACCGCCGCCACCACCTGTACGGCGGTGACCACCGCACTGGATTTCGGCAACGTCTCCGCCAGCGCCGCGACCGACAGCAGCGCGCAGATCACGGTCACCTGCCAGACCGGCGCGCTCAGCATCCTCGGCACGATCTACGTGCGCATGTGCCTGAACATCGGCGAGGGCGCGCAGGGCGGCGGCCTGGGCATCGCCCCGCGGCGCATGCTCAACCCGCTCAACGACAGCCTCGGCTTCCAGCTGTACCGCGACAGCGCCCGCAGCCTGATCTGGGGCAGCGCGCTGAACGCGTCCACGCCGCTGCAGGTGGACCTGACCTATTCGTCGCTGCTGACCGGCGGCAGCGGCAGCGCCAGCTACACCATCTATGGGCGCGTCCCGCTGCAGAGCGGCATCGCCACCGGGCTGTACCAGAACAGCTTCAGCGGGGCGTTCACCAACCTGCAGTACCGCTACGACGAGCCGCTGATCGGCACCCCGGCCAGCATGCCGGCCTCCTGCACCAACGGCGGCACCGGCGGCGCCACCGCGGCGCAGTTCCCGTTCGTGAGTTCGGCCAACGCGGCCCCGCTGTGCACCATCGCCAGCATCGCCGACCTGGACTTCGGCAGCCACTCCGGCCTGGTCGATACCGCGCTGAACTACACCACCGCGCTGAGCATGAACTGCCGCCGGCGCACCGCCTGGCAGGTCAGCCTGGACAACGGCCAGTACGCCAGCGGCAGCATCCGGCGCATGCGCAATGCCGCAGGCCAGTACCTGCGCTACGAGCTGTACCGCGACGCGGCGCGCAGCCAGCGCTGGGGCAGCACCCTGAACAGCGATACCCAGACCGGCACCGGGACCGGCAGCACCCAGTCGCTGACCCTGTACGGCCAGGTGCCGGCCGCGCAGACCCCGCCCCCGGGCAGCTACAGCGACGTGGTCAAGGTAACTGTGACCTACTGAGGGCTAAACGCCGGCGCGGAGGCGGTAAAGTTGCCGCACGGCACGCCGTTATCTGTCGCATCCTCCTGGGAATACCGCCATGACCGCCAACCCGTTCATGCAATCGCTGCTGCTCGCCGGCCTGTGCGCCGTCTGCGCGAGCGTGGCGGCGCAGAACCCAGGCGCGAACGAAAGCACGGCGTTCCGGGTCGGCATCCGCCTGCTGGGCAGTTGCGAGATCGATACCGCCGGCCGCCGCCAGCCGGGCGCGGCCGCCGCGCAGGTGGCCTGCAGCCGCCCGTTGCCCTACCAGGTCAGCATCGACGGCGCCGCCGCCCCCAACGCCGGTGCGCTGGCACTGAGCCTGAGTCTGGCCGACGGCCTGCAGCGCCAGGATGCGCGCTACGCCACGGTCGCGTTCTAAGTGGTCGGCCGCTCCCGCGGTCGGATCGCCGGCCTGCTGCTGGCGCTGCTGCCGGGCCTGGCCGCGGCCGCCGGCGTACGCATCAGCCCGACCATCGTGCAGATCCCGCCCGGCGCCCAGACCGCCGAGATCTGGCTGAGCAATACCCAGGACCGGCCCTGGCTGGCGCAGGCCAGGCTGTACCGTTGGCACCAGACCGAGGGCATGGAGCAATTGCAGGCGACCGACGACGTGCAGGTCAGCCCGCGCCTGATCGACATCCCCGCGCAGGGGCGGCAGCTGCTGCGGGTGGTGCGCACCGGCCCGGCCGCGACCGACGGCGAGATCGCCTACCGCCTGGTACTGGAAGAACGCCCGGACGCGGATGACGCCCCCGCCGACCCACGCCTGCTGCTGCGCTATTCCACCCCGGTGTTCCTGTCCCCGCCCGGTGCCGCGCCGACCGCCGCGCTCAGCGCCAGCCTGGTCGCCGGCGCCTACGGCCACGAACTGCAGGTACGCAACCGCGGCAAGGCGCACGCCCGGCTGAGCGACCTGAGCTTCGTCGGCGCCGACGGGCGCCAGCTGACCCTGTTCCACAACCTGGCCGGCTACGTGCTGGCCGGAGAACAGAAGCGCTGGCCGGTGCCGGCCGAGGTCGGCAGCGCGCGCGGCGGCCATTTCGCCGCCCGGCTCGACAGCCAGGGCGAGCTGCAGCCCCTGCTGGCCGAATGACCCGGCCGGCGCGCATTTGCGCGCAAGGCCGCGGCCCGCTATAGTTCCGCGGCTTCGTTGCGCCCGCCCGGGCCAGCGAACCGTCCACGCCGGACGCACCGGCGAATACACACCTGCCGCCATCGCCCGTGCCGGGGTGCTCCGCGAGGAGTTCGGTCACGGAGGCTGCAGGGAGGCCCAACCCCGGAATCGTCGTGCACGCCGTCGCAGGCCTGCACGTCCATGCGCGGCTTCACCCTATCCTGCCCGCGCACGGCCGGTTCCCCATCAGGAGTCACTGCAATGCCCCAAGTCACCATGCGTCAGATGCTGGAAGCCGGCGTCCACTTCGGCCACCAGACCCGCTACTGGAACCCCAAGATGGCGCCGTACATCTTCGGCGCGCGCGGCAAGATCCACATCATCAACCTCGAGAAGACGGTTCCGCTGTTCAACGACGCGATGAACTTCATCTCCAGCGTCGCGCAGAAGCGCGGCACCATCCTGTTCCTGGGCACCAAGCGCAGCGCCCGCGACTCGGTGAAGGAAGAAGCCGAGCGTTGCGGCCAGCCGTTCATGACCCAGCGCTGGCTGGGCGGCACGCTGACCAACTTCCGCACCGTCAAGCAGTCGGTGGCGCGCCTGAAGGAACTGGAATCGGCCGAAACCGACGGCACCTTCGACAAGCTGGTCAAGCACGAAGTGCTGACCCTGCGCCGCGAGCGCGAGAAGCTGCTGGCCTCGCTGGGCGGCATCAAGGAAATGAACCGCCTGCCCGACGCGCTGTTCGTCATCGACATCGGCCATGAAGACATCGCCATCAAGGAAGCCAAGAAGCTCGGCATCCCGGTGATCGCGGTGGTCGACACCAACTACAACCCGGAACTGGTGGACTACGCCATCCCGGGCAACGACGACGCCATCCGCGCCGTGCAGCTGTACGCCCGCGCCGCCGCCGACGCCGTGCTGGAAGGCAAGGCCGCCGCGCCGAACGCCGCCAGCGTGCGCGAGGAAGAGTTCAGCGAAGCCGGCGACGACAAGGGCCGCGGCCCGCGCAAGAACGGCAAGAAGGCCGAAGAAGCCGCTCCCGCCGCCGAGTAACCGGCGCGCCATGCGATTGCGCGAGCATGCGCAGTCGCCACCCGGCGCGCGCTGCGCGCCCGGGTCCGCGGGCGCCGCAAGCGCCCGTTTCCCAGAATTCCCGGCCGGCCGCAAACCGGCCCTTTCCCACCTTTTGTGAGGTCACCCCGTGGAAATCACCGCTTCCCTGGTCAAGGAACTGCGCGAGCGCACCGGCGCCGGCATGATGGAATGCAAGAAGGCGCTCACCGAGAACGCCGGCCATATCGACAACGCCGCCGAGTGGCTGCGCAAGTCGGGCCTGGCCAAGGCCGACAAGAAGGCCGACCGCGTCGCCGCCGAAGGCCGCATCGCGATGGCCCAGGACGGCGGCAAGGCCGTGCTGGTCGAGATCAACTCCGAGACCGACTTCGTCGCCAAGGACAACAACTTCCTGGCCTTCACCGAAGCCGTGGCCCAGGCCGCGCTGAGCTCCGGCGCCGCCGACGCCGAGGCGCTGAAGAGCGCCAAGCTGCCCGGCGGCGAGACCGTCGAGGAAGCCCGCGCCGCGGTCATCGCCAAGGTCGGCGAGAACGTGCAGGTGCGCCGCCTGGCGCGCATCGACAGCGCCAACAACGTCGCCGCCTACGTGCACGGCGGCCGCATCGGCGTGCTGGTCGAGGTCAAGGGCGGCGACATCGAGCTGGCCCGCGGCATCGCCATGCACATCGCGGCGATGAACCCGCCGCACGTGAAGGCGTCCGACGTCCCGGCCGACTTCGTCGCCAAGGAAAAGGAAATCGAGCTGGCCAAGATGTCGGAAAAGGACAAGGCCAAGCCGGCCGACATCCTGGAGAAGATCATCAGCGGCAAGATCGCCAAGATCGTCAACGAAGTCACCCTGTACGGCCAGCCCTACGTGCTGAACACCGACCAGAGCGTGGAGCAGGCGGTCAAGGCCGCCGGCGCCGACGTGGTCGGTTTCCAGCGCCTGGCCGTGGGCGAAGGCATCGAGAAGGTGGTGGAAGACTACGCCGCCGAAGTGATGAAGCAGGCCGGCCTGGCCTGAGTCCGGCCCGTCCGCAGAAAAAAGCCGCGCTTGTCGCGGCTTTTTTTTTGCCGGTGGTACGCTCTGCGGGCAGGGACACATCGCTGTCCCGATCACACTTCTCGCGGAACCGCATGCGCCCTGAACTCGAAGCCATCCTGGCTCACTCCCGAAACCTGCCCTCGCCGCCCGGGATTGCGCTGCGCATCATCGACCTGGCCCAGGATCCGGACGTCGATCTGGCCACCACCGCCGACACCATCGCGATGGACATGGCGCTGAGCGCGCGCATGCTGCGCATCGCCAATTCGCCGCTGTACGCCAGCCGGCGCCGCATCGACAACCTCGGCCAGGCGCTGACCATGCTCGGGCTCAACGCCGCGCTGAGCCTGGCGCTGGGCTTCTCGATGGTGCAGAGCCTGCGCGACGGCGCCGGGGCCGGCGACCTGCAGGAACGGATCTGGCGGCGCAGCGTGCTGTCGGCGCTGGCCAGCCGCCTGCTCGGCCAGGCCATGGGCCTGCGCAAGCAGGAGGAACTGATGCTGGCCGGCCTGCTGCAGGACATGGGCGCGCTGGCCCTTCTGCATATCTGCCACGACGACTACGCGCCGCTGTTGCGCGAAGCCGGCGGCAGCGGCAGCGAGACGCTGGTCGCCATGGAGCGCGAGCGGCTCGGCTGCGACCACGCCGAGGTCGGCGCCTGGCTGGCGCAGAAGTGGAAGCTGCCCGGCTACCTGCAGCGCAGCATCGGCCACAGCGCCGGGACCGAACTGGCGCCGGACACGTTCGGCAAGTGCGTGCTGCTGTCCGGCAGCGTCGCCGACATCTGGCTGAGCAGCGACGTCGACACCGCGCGCGGCCTGGCGATGGAGCGCGCCTATCGCGAACTGCAGCTGGACAGCCGCCGCTTCGACGAAGTGATCGCCGGCATGGCCGAATCCCTGCCGGTCATCGGCCCGATCTTCGACGTGCGCATCGCGCAGCCGGAGCGGATCGACGCGATCATCAGCCATGCCCGCGAACTGATGGTGCTGCGCAACCTGCGCCAGATCCAGGAAGCCACCCTGGCCCGGCACCAGGCCGACGAATCGGAGCACCGCGCGCGGCGCCTGGCCGAGCAGGCCAGCCGCGACGCGCTGACCGGCGTGTACAACCGGCACCAGCTGGACGTCCTGCTCAACCAGCAGTTCGACCTGGCCAGCCGCCACGACTGGCCGCTGTCGGTCGCCTTCATCGACCTGGACGACTTCAAGAAGATCAACGACGCCCATGGCCACCTGATCGGCGACCAGGTGCTGCGCGCGTTCGCGCAGGCGCTGCAGCCGCTGTTGCGCAGCAGCGACACCGTGGCGCGCTTCGGCGGCGAGGAGTTCCTGGTGCTGCTGCCCAACACTACCGAGGAGGCCGCGCTGAGCGTGATCCAGCGCATCCTCCTCGACATCGCGCAGCGGCCGATGGTCGAATTGCAGAGCGGGCCGCTGCACATCAGCTTCTCCGCCGGCGTCGCCACCCAGGGCGGGCGCGAGCGCTTCGGCACCGCGCAGGAGCTGCTGCAGGCCGCCGACGACATGCTCTACAGCTCCAAGCACGGCGGCCGCAACCGCGTCACCGCGCGCTCGTTCCGCGACACCCTGGCCTGAACCGGGCCACTGCATGCACGCGTGCGCGCGGCAGATTCCGCGCCGCGCTTCGGCTAGAATCGCGTGGTTTGCCCGTCCCCCCACGAGGTCACCATGTCCCAGCTCGCCTATCGCCGTATCCTGTTGAAACTTTCCGGCGAAGCGCTGATGGGGGATGGGGATTACGGCATCGACCCCAAGGTCATCAACCGCCTCGCCCATGAAGTGATCGAGGCGCAGCAGGCCGGCGCGGAAGTGGCGCTGGTGATCGGCGGCGGCAACATCTTCCGCGGCGCCGGCCTGGCCGCCGGCGGCATGGACCGGGTCACCGGCGACCACATGGGCATGCTGGCCACCGTCATCAACGCGCTGGCGATGCAGGACGCGCTGGAGAAGCTCGGCGCCAAGGTGCGGGTGATGAGCGCGATCAAGATCAACGACGTGTGCGAGGACTTCATCCGCCGCCGCGCGATCCGCCACCTGGAGAAGGGGCGCATCGCGATCTTCGCCGCCGGTACCGGCAACCCGTTCTTCACCACCGACTCCGGCGCGGCGCTGCGCGCGATCGAGATCGGCGCCGACCTGCTGCTGAAGGCGACCAAGGTCGATGGCGTGTACGACAAGGACCCGAAGAAGCACGCCGACGCGGTGCGCTTCGACAGCCTGACCTACGACGAAGTGATCGCGCGCAACCTGGAAGTGATGGACACCGCCGCCTTCGCGCTGGCCCGCGACAGCGACCTGCCGCTGCGCATCTTCAACATGGGCCAGCCCGGCGAGCTGCTGAAGATCCTGCACGGCGCGGAGATCGGCACGCTGGTCAAAGGCCGTAGCTGAGAAGCCGGGATCGGGGATTGGGGATTGGGGAATCGCAAGCGCGTTGCGCGCTGCAACATCGACGCGAGGCCACCTCCCCGCGGCGCGCCGTTGCGTCAATCGTGCCGGGATCTGCCTTTGCCATTCCCCATTCCCGATTCCCCATTCCCAGCAGGCTATAATCGTCCGATTCAGATTCAGCACGGACACCGGCGATGCTCAACGAAATCAAACAAGACGCACAGACCCGCATGGCCAAGAGCATCGATGCGCTGCGCCATACGCTCATCAAGGTGCGTACCGGCCGCGCCTCGACCGCCCTGGTCGAACACCTGAAAGTCAATTACTACGGCTCGGAAATGCCGCTGAGCCAGGTCGCCAGCGTGGCCGTGGCCGATGCCCGCTCGCTGACCATCAGCCCGTGGGAAAAGCAGATGGTCAGCGCGGTCGAGAAGGCGATCCTGGCCTCGGACCTGGGCCTGACCCCGAACACCTCCGGCACCACCATCCGCCTCAACCTGCCGGCGCTGACCGAAGAGCGCCGCCGCGAGCTGTCCAAGGTCGTGCATAGCGAAGGCGAGGACAGCAAGGTCGCGATCCGCAACATCCGCCGCGACGCCAACCAGCAGATCAAGGATCTGCTGAAGGACAAGCAGGTCACCGAGGACGAGGCCCGCGCCGCCGAGGACGACATCCAGAAGCTGACCGACAAGGCGATCAAGGACGTCGACGACGTGGTCAAGGGCAAGGAACAGGAACTGATGGCGGTCTGAGCCTGCGCCTCGCGGCCATGCCTTCCGACCCCCGCCCCATGTCCCTGCCCCGCCACATCGCCATCATCATGGATGGCAACGGCCGCTGGGCGCAGCGCCGCCGCCGGCCGCGCGTGATCGGCCACCGCGCCGGCGCGCGCGCGGTCAACCGCACCATCGACTTCTGCCTGGAACGCGGCATCCCCGCGCTGACTCTGTTCGCCTTCTCCAGCGAGAACTGGGGCCGGCCGCAGGAAGAAGTGGACGCGCTGATGAAGCTGTTCCTGCATGCGCTGGACCGCGAGGTCGAGGAACTGCAGCGGCGCGGCGTGCGCGTGCGCTTCATCGGCGACCGCTCGCGCTTCGCGCCGTCGCTGCGCGAGCGCATGGCCCAGGCCGAAGCCGGCACCCAGCACAACCAGGCCCTGCACCTGTCAATCGCGGCCAGCTACGGCGGCCGCCAGGACATCGCCCAGGCCGCGCGGGCGCTGGCCGAAGAGGTCGCGGCCGGACGCCTGCGCCCCGAGCAGATCGACGAGACCCTGCTGTCGGCGCACATGGCCCTGGCCGACCTGCCGCCGCCGGACCTGTTCATCCGCACCGGCGGCGACGTGCGCATCAGCAATTTCCTGCTGTGGCAGCTGGCCTACACCGAACTGTGGTTCACCGAGACCCTGTGGCCCGAGTTCGGCCCCGAGGTGCTGCAACAAGCCTTGGACGATTACGCCAGCCGCGAGCGGCGTTTCGGCCTGACCAGCGCGCAAGTCGCCCCGGCGACGGAGAACACACCCGCATGACCCGTACCCGTGTCATCGCCGCGCTGATCATGGCCCCACTGGCCATTTGCGCCATCCTGCTGCTGCCGACGCAATGGCTGGCGGCCCTGGCCGCGCTGATCTTCCTGATCGGCCTGTGGGAATGGCTGAAGCTGGCGGAGGTCGACGACACCTTGCCGCGCACCATCCTGCTGGTGCTGAACCTGCTGCTGATGGTGCTGCTGGTGTGGGCCTCGGCCGGCTCGCTGGTGCTGTTCCAGCTGACCACCCTGGTCGGCGTCGGCTGGTGGTGCGTGGCGCTGCTGTGGCTGCGCTTCTTCCAGTTCGGCTCCGACCACGCCACCTACGCGCGGGTGTTCAAGCTCGCCGCCGGCACCCTGGCGATCGTTCCGGCCTGGGCCGCGCTGGGCCTGATCCATGCCAGCGAGCCGAACGGGCACCGCTGGCTGCTGACCGCGCTGGTCACGGTGTGGGCCGCCGATTCCGGCGCCTATTTCGCCGGGCGCCAGTTCGGCAAGCACAAGCTGGCGCCGCGGATCAGCCCCAACAAGACCGTCGAAGGCCTGCTCGGCGGGCTGCTGGCCGGCCTGATCTGCGCCGCCGGCTTCGGCTGGCTGGCCGGGGTCACCCTGCCGCAGTTGCCCGGCCTGCTGATCGTGGCCGCGGTCAGCGTGCTGGCCTCGGTGGTCGGCGACCTGTTCGAGAGCCTGCTCAAGCGCCACGTCGGCGCCAAGGACTCGGGCAACGTGATCCCCGGCCATGGCGGCGTGCTGGACCGCGTCGACGGCGTGCTGGCGGCGCTGCCGATCTTCGCGCTGGGCAAAGAGATCTTCGGATTCTGAACATGGCCGATGCCGTCCGCTCCATCGCCGTGCTCGGCGCCACCGGCTCGATCGGCGCCTCCGCGCTGGACGTGATCGCGCGTCACCCGCAGCGGCTGCGCGCCAGCGTGCTGGCCGCCGGCGGCAACGTCGCCGGGCTGCTGGCGCTGTGCGCCGTGCACCGGCCGGCGCACGCGGTGATCGCCGACCCGGCCCTGTACCCGGCGCTGCGCGACGGGCTGCGCGATGCCGGACTGCGCACCCAGGCGCATGCCGGCGCCGCCGCGCTGGAGCAGCTGGTGGCCAGCGACGCCTGCGACAGCGTGGTCGCCGCGATCGTCGGCGCCGCCGGCCTGGCCTCGACCCTGGCCGCGGCCCGCGCCGGCAAGCGCCTGCTGCTGGCCAACAAGGAATCGCTGGTGCTGGCTGGCGAGCTGGTCACCGCCACGGCCGCCGCGGCGGGCGCCGAGATCATCCCGATCGACAGCGAACACAGCGCGATCTTCCAGTGCCTGCGCTCGCGCCAGACCGGCGCCGAGGTGCGGCGGGTGCTGCTGACCGCGTCCGGCGGCCCGTTTCGCGGCTGGGACCGCAGCCGGCTGCAGGGCGTGACCCCGGCGCAGGCGGTGGCGCATCCGAAGTGGTCGATGGGCCCGAAGATCTCGGTCGACTCGGCCACCCTGATGAACAAGGGCCTGGAAGTGATCGAGGCGCACCACCTGTTCGCGCTGCCGCCGTCGCGCATCGAGGTGCTGGTGCACCCGCAGAGCCTGGTGCACTCGCTGGTGGAGTTCATCGACGGTTCCACCTTGGCGCAGATGGGTTTGCCGGACATGCGCACCACCCTGGCGGTGGGTCTGGGCTGGCCGGAGCGGATCGAATCCGGAGTCGCCGGACTGGACCTGCTGGCCCATGGCCGCCTGGACTTCGAACCCGCGGACCTGGACGCCTTCCCCTGCCTGGGCCTGGCCTGGCGCGCGATGCAGGTCGGCGGCAGCGCGCCGGCGATCCTGAACGCGGCCAACGAAGTGGCTGTTTCAGCTTTTCTTCAGGGCCGTATCGGTTTCCTATCGATTCCTGCGCTGGTCGAGAACGCCCTGACCGTGCTGCCCGCGGGCGCGGCCGACTCCCTGGACGCGCTGCTGGCGGCGGACGCGCAATCGCGCAAGATCACCGAACTCGCCATTGCCCGCCAGCCTGCCCATGTCTGACACGCACGCCCCTATGAGCCACGCGCATGGGTGACTTCATCGGGTCCGTCTGGTGGATGATCGTCAGCCTGGGCGTGCTGGTGACCTTCCACGAGTTCGGCCACTTCTGGGTGGCCCGCCGCTGCGGGGTCAAGGTGCTGCGCTTCTCGGTGGGCTTCGGCAAGCCGCTGTGGTCGTACTACGACCGCCACGGCACGGAGTTCGCGATCGCCGCGATTCCGCTGGGCGGTTACGTGAAGATGCTCGACGAACGCGAGGGCGAGGTCGCCCCGGCCGAGCGCGACCAGGCCTTCAACACCAAGAGCGTGTGGCAGCGCATCGCCATCGTCGCCGCCGGCCCGATCGCCAACCTGGTGCTGTGCGTGGCGTTGCTGTGGGCGATGTTCGTGATCGGCAAGCAGGATTACGCGGCGGTGGTCGGCCGCGCCGAGGGCCTGGCGCTGCAGGCCGGGCTGCAGCCGGGCGAGCGCATCGTGCGCATCGGCGAGCGCGAGGTCTCCAGCTGGAGCGATGCCAGCATGCAGCTGACCGTGGCGGCGATGGATGCCGCGGACGTGCGCATCCAGACCGAGGACACGCGCGACGGCGCCAGCCGCGTGCATACGCTGCGCCTGTCGCAGCTGCCTGCCGGCTTCGACGAACAGCAGGTGCCGCGTTTGGCTGGCCTCACCTGGCGCTTCAGCCTGCAGCCGGCGATCGTCTCCAAGGTCACTCCGGGTTCGGCCGCCGACGGCGTGCTGCGCCCCGGCGACCTGATCCTGGCGGTGGATGGCGCCTCGGTCGCCGGCGCCGACCAGGTCGCGCCGCAGGTCCAGGCCCTGGCCAGGAACGGCGGCAGCGGCCTGGTCGAGGTCGAGCGCAACGGCGAACGGCTGGCGCTGGAAGTGCGTCTCACCCCCAGCAAGGACCCGCGCCTGAAGGGCCTGTCGCTGGGCGTGGGCCTCGGCCAGGAAGACCGCCCGCCGCCGGCGTTCGACGCCAAGCTGCAGTACGGCCCGCTGGCGGCGATCCCGGTCGCGTTCCGCGAAACCGGCAAGCTGGCCGGGGATACCCTGGGGCTGATCCGGCGCATGCTGACCGGCCAGGCCTCGATCAAGAACGTGTCCGGGCCGATCACCATCGCCAAGGTGGCCAACGTCTCGGCCCAGCAGGGGCCGGACTGGTTCCTGTATTTCCTGGCGCTGCTGTCGCTGAGCCTGGCGATCATGAACCTGCTGCCGATTCCAATCTTGGACGGCGGGCACTTGCTGTATTACCTTATTGAGTTGGTCAAGGGCAGCCCGCTGAGCGAGCGTGCCATGGCTGCGGGGCAGTTCGTCGGTCTGACGATGCTGGCCGGGCTGATGGGGTTGGCGTTCTACAACGACATCTTCGGCCAGGTCCTGCGATGAACCCGATGCTGATCCACTCGACCCCGCTGTCGTCGTCTTACGCCGGCGCCCATGCAACAACGATATCGACCTCTACCGGACGTGACATGACGCGATTTCCCACTCGCCGCCTGCTAGCCCTCGCCCTCGCCGCCAGCCTCAGCTTGCCGGTTCTGGCCCAGGCGACGGAGCCCTTCACCGCCAGCGACATCCGCGTCGACGGGCTGCAACGCATCTCCTCCGGCACCGTGTTCACCTATCTTCCGGTGGAACGCGGCGACACGGTCGACGATGCCAAGGTCGGCGAAGCGATCCGCGCGCTGTACCGCACCGGCTTCTTCGAGGACGTGCAGGTCGATCGCCAGGGCAACATCCTGGTGGTCACGGTCAAGGAACGTCCGGCGATCAACAAGCTGACCGTCACCGGCAACAAGGACATCAAGAGCGAAGAGTTGCTCAAGGGCCTGTCCGACATCGGCCTGACCGAGGGCGGCACCTTCGACCGGCTGAGCCTGGACCGGGTGACCCAGGAACTGACCCGCCAGTACAACAACCGCGGCAAGTACAACGTCGAGATCACTCCGACGGTGAGCCCGCTGGACCGCAACCGGGTCGACGTGGCGATCGCGATCAAGGAAGGCAAGGCCGCCAAGATCCAGCACGTCAACCTGATCGGCACCGAGAAGTTCGCCACCGAGGACATCCTGGAGAACTGGGAGTCGCGCGAGCACAACTGGCTGTCGTGGTACCGCCGCGACGACCAGTACTCCAAGGAAAAGCTGTCCGGCGACCTGGAGAAGCTCAACTCCTGGTACCTGGACCGCGGCTACGTCGATTTCAGCGTCGATTCCACCCAGGTGGCGATCAGCCCCGACAAGCGCGACATGTACCTGACCGCCGGCATCACCGAGGGCGAGCAGTACAAGATCTCCGACATCAAGGTCACCGGCGACACCGTGCTGCCGCAGGAAGAGGTCGAGAAGCTGGTGATCCCGAAGCCGGGCGACACCTTCTCGCGCGCGCTGCTGGAATTCAGCTCCGACGCGATCACCAACACCCTCAGCAACATCGGCTACGCCTTCGCCAAGGTCAACCCGATCCCCACCACCGACCGCGAGAAGCGCACCGTCGCGATCAATCTGCAGGTGGTGCCGGGCCCGCGCGTGTCGGTCCGCCGCATCGTGTTCAAGGGCAACACCCGCACCTCCGACGAAGTGCTGCGCCGCGAGATGCGCCAGTTCGAGAACAGCTGGTACTCGCAGGCCGCGATCGACCGTTCCAAGGTCCGCCTGCAGCGCCTGGGCTACTTCGAGTCGGTGGACGTGGAAACGCCGCCGGTCCCGGGAAGCAACGACAAGGTCGACGTGGTCTACAGCGTCAAGGAAACCACCTCGGGCAGCTTCACCTTCGGCCTGGGCTATTCGCAGACCTACGGCGTGACCACCTCGATCCAGCTGTCGCAGAACAACTTCCTGGGCGGCGGCAACCGCGTCTCGGTGGACGCCTCGCGCAGCAGCTACCAGGAGCGCTACGCGTTCTCCTACACCAACCCGTTCTTCACCGACGACGGCGTGTCGCTGGGCTACAACATCTCCTACCGCAAGCTGGACTACTCCGACTTCGGTACCGCCCAGTACAACAGCAAGAACGGCGCGGCGCAGATGATCTTCGGCGTGCCGATCACCGAGAACGACACCGTCTCGCTGATGTTCGGCATCGACAGCAACCAGATCACCACCTACGCCGGCTACACCCCGCAGGCGATCATCAACTACATCGATGCGATCGGCCAGCGCACCTTCCACGCCTGGCGCAGCGAACTGGGCTGGGCGCGCGACACCCGCAACGACTACTTCATGCCGACCCGCGGCATGTACCAGCGCGTCGGCCTGGAAGCCACCCTGCCCGGCTCCACGGTCGAGTACTGGAAGCTGAACTACCAGATCTCCAAGTACTGGCCGATCATCCCCTCGATCGTGCTCAACACCCGCGCCGAATTCGGCTACGGCGACAGCTACGGCAGCGACGTCAGCCGCACCATCACCAACGCCGACGGCACCACCCGCACGGTCACCGCCTCGGGCCTGCCGTTCTACGAGAACTTCTACGCCGGCGGCACCAACTCGGTGCGCGGCTTCGAGGACAACACCCTCGGTCCGCGTTCGGAAGCCACCGCTTCCTACAGCCGCGGGCAGCCGCTGGGTGGCTCGTTCAAGACCGTGGGCTCGGCGGAACTGTACTTCCCGAAGCTGTTCGACAGCCCCTCGGCGCGCGTCTCCGCGTTCGTCGACGTCGGCAACGTGTTCAACGGCGTGGACAACTACAAGACCAACGAACTGCGCGCCTCCACCGGCGTGGCCTTGCTGTGGCGCGCACCGGTCGGTCCGATCTCGATCAGCTACGCGCTCCCGCTGAAGAAGGAAGACAACGACGAGATCGAGCGTCTGCAGTTCACCTTTGGTGGGCAGTTCTGACGAACTGCCCGCTCCGGGCTTGGCAACCAAATCCCCGCGCCTTCGGCGCGCCCCCTTTACTAAAGGCGTGAGCGCGTCATCGCGTTCGCGCTGACGCCCCACGATTCGCTGCGCGAACCGCGGGCCCCGGCTCGTCTTCTCCCAAATCCCCGCGCCTGTCGGCGCGCCCCCTTTACTAAAGGGGGCTTTTGTCAGAATTGGATGACCGCGATCTGACCGAAGCAGAAGGTTTTCTGCTTGGTTGATCGTGGCATGGCCCTCAAGCGGGGGCTTTTCTGGCGTTGGTTGATGGCGGCCTTGAGCATTGGCCGATCCTGGCCTGTGCGGCCTGCGCGCAGGGGCAGCATGACCGTGCCGATGGCACACGGTAGAATCCCGGCGTGAATACTCCTTCCCATACCGCACACGAGATCGCCGAGCGCTTCGGCCTGCAGCTGCATGGCGACGGCGCCGTCGCCGTGCATGGCGTCGCCACGCTGGCGCATGCCGGCCCCGGGCAGCTCAGTTTCCTGGCCAATCCGCGCTATCGCGCGCAGCTCGCCGACAGCGCCGCAGCGGTGGTGGTGCTGCGCGCCGACGACGCCGAGGCGGCGCCCGGCACCGCGCTGATCGCGCGCGATCCGTACGTCGCCTTCGCCAAGATCGCCGCGCTGTTCGACGTGGCGCCGGCGCGTCCGCCCGGCATCCATCCCAGCGCCAGCATCGACCCCAGCGCGCAGATCGCCGCCGGTGCGCACATCGGCGCCTTCGTCAGCATCGGCGCGCGCAGCGTGGTCGGCGACGGCTGCGTGATCGGCCCGGGCAGCGTGATCGGCGACGATTGCCAGGTCGGCGACGGCTGCGAACTGATCGCCCGCGTCACCCTGGTCACCCGCGTGCGCCTGGGCAAGCGCGTGCGCATCCATCCCGGCGCGGTGCTCGGCGCCGATGGCTTCGGCCTGGCGATGGACGCCGGCCACTGGATCAAGGTGCCGCAGCTCGGCGGTGTGACGATCGGCGACGATTGCGAGATCGGCGCCAACGCCTGCGTCGACCGCGGCGCGCTGGAAGACACCACGCTCGAGGAAGACGTGCGCCTGGACAACCTGGTGCAGGTCGCGCACAACGTGCACATCGGCGCGCACAGCGCGATCGCCGGCTGCACCGGCATCGCCGGCAGCGCCAAGATCGGCCGCTACTGCATGCTCGGCGGCGCGGTCGGCGTGGTCGGCCACCTGGAAATCTGCGACAAGGTGGTGATCACCGGCAAGTCGGTGGTGCGCAACTCCATCCATGAGCCGGGCGAGTATTCCTCCGGTACCCCGTTGACCGACAACCGCACGTGGCGCAAGAACGCCGCGCGCTTCAAGCAGCTCGATGCCCTGGCCCGTCGCATCCTGTCTGTAAGCAAGGAGAAGCAATGAGCCACGACCAGACCCTGCCGGACATCCAGCAGATCCAGAAGTTGATCCCGCACCGCTACCCGTTCCTGCTGGTGGACAAGGTGGTGTCGCTCGACTTCGAGAATCGCAAGATCGTCGCGCACAAGAACGTCAGCGTGAACGAGCCGTTCTTCCAGGGCCATTTCCCCGGCCAGCCGATCATGCCCGGCGTGCTGATCATCGAGGCGCTGGCCCAGGCCGGCGGCGTGCTGACCCAGCTCGCGCTGGGCCGCGATGCGCAGTCCAAGCTGTTCTACATGGTCAAGGTCGACAAGGCCCGCTTCAGCAGCCAGGTCGTGCCCGGCGACGTGCTGGAGCTGCATGTGGAAATCAAGCGGGTGATCCGCAACATGGCCGTGTATTACGGCGAAGCCAAGGTGGACGGCAAGGTCGTCGCCTGCGCCGAGGTGCTGTGCGCCGGCACCCGCGAATGAGCCAGGCAGGAGACCTGCAATGAGCGACAACGCCCCTCTCATCCATCCCACCGCAGTGATCGATCCGTCGGCGACGCTGGCGGCGGACGTGCGCGTCGGCGCCTTCACCCTGATCGGCGCCGAAGTCGAGATCGGCGAAGGCAGCGTGATCGGCCCGCATTGCAGCATCGTCGGCCCGACCCGCATCGGCCGCGGCAACCACCTGGTCGGCCACGTCGCGCTCGGCGGCGATCCGCAGGACAAGAAGTTCGCCGGCGAACGCACCGAACTGGTGGTCGGCGACCGCAACGTGATCCGCGAGTTCGTGACCGTCAGCCGCGGCACCGGCAACGGCGGCGGCATCACCCGGGTCGGCAGCGACAACTGGTTCCTGGCCTACACCCACGTCGCCCACGACTGCGTGGTCGGCGACCATTGCGTGTTTTCCAACAACACCACCCTGGCCGGGCATGTCGAAGTCGGCGACCACGTGATCATCAGCGGCTTCGCCGGCGCGCACCAGTTCTGCCGCATCGGCGACCACGCCTTCCTCGGCATGGGCGCGCTGATCAATGGCGACGTGCCGCCGTTCACCATGGTCGGCGGCAATTCGCTGGGCCGCCCGCGCGGCATCAACAGCGAAGGCCTCAAGCGCCGCGGTTTCGATACCGAGCGCCTGGCCGCGATCAAGCGCGCCTACCGTGCGCTGTACGTGGCCGGCCTGCCGCTGGCCGAGGCCAAGCAGCAGCTGGCGGTGCTGGCCGAAAGCAGCGAGGACGTGCGCGCGATGCTGGAATTCATCGAAGCCAGCGAGCGGCCGTTGTTGCGATGAAAGCCGGGAGTCGGGAATCGGGATTGGGGATTGGCAACGGCGGCACCACGGCCGCCGGCGACCTCGCTCCTGCCTCGACGAATCCCCAATCCCCAATCCCCAATCCCGGCGCAGCAACGCTGCGCATCGCCCTCGTCGCCGGCGAAGCCTCCGGCGACCAGCTTGGCGCCGGGTTGATCGAGGCGCTGCGCGCGCGCCATCCGGATGCCGAATTCGCCGGCATCGGTGGCGACGCGATGCGCAACGCCGGCTGCCAGACCTGGTTCGATGCCAGCGAACTGGCGGTGATGGGCCTGATGGAGGTGCTGCGGCACCTGCCGCGGCTGCTGAAACTGCGTCGCGAGCTGCGCCAGCGCCTGCTGGACTGGCGCCCGGACGTGTTCGTCGGCATCGATGCGCCCGACTTCAACCTCGGCGTGGAGCGCTGGCTCAAGCAGCGCGGCATACGCACCGTGCACTACGTGAGCCCGTCGGTGTGGGCCTGGCGCGAGCGGCGCGCGGCCAAGATCGGCGCCAGCGCCGACCGGGTGCTGTGCCTGTTCCCGATGGAACCGCCGATCTACGCCAGGCACGGCGTGGATGCGCGCTTCGTCGGCCACCCGATGGCCGACGCGATCGCGCTGCACGAAGACCGCGATGCGGCGCGCGCCGAACTCGGCCTGCCGGCCGGCGCGACCGTGCTGGCGGTGCTGCCGGGCAGCCGCCTGGGCGAGATCGGCCGGCTCGGCGATACCTTCTTCGCCGCCGCCTGGCAGGTGCTGCAGCAGACGCCCGGCGCGCACGTGGTGGTGCCGGCCGCCAATCCCGCATGCAAGGCCTTGCTGGCCGAGCAGCTGTCGCGCTCGGCGTTGCCGGTGGTGTATTCGCACCTGCTCGACGGCCAGGCCCGCACCGCCCTGCTCGCCGCCGACGTGGTGCTGCTCGCGTCCGGGACGGCGACGCTGGAAGCGATGCTGGTGAAGCGGCCGATGGTGGTCGGCTACAAGGTCGCGCCGCTGACCTACCGCATTGTCAAGGCGCTGGGCCTGCTGAAGGTCGACCGTTACGCGCTGCCCAACATCCTCGCCGGGCGCGACCTGGCACCGGAACTGATGCAGGACGCCTGCACCCCGGACGCGCTCGCCGCCGCGCTGCTGCACTGGCTGCGTGACCCGCAGGCGGTGGCCGCGCTGCAGCCCGAGTACGCGCGCCTGCACCAGTTGCTGCGCCAGGACGCCTCGGCGCGTGCGGCCGATGCGGTGCTCGAGTTGCTGGAAGGCCGGGATTCGGGAGTGGGGATTCGGGATTCGGGAAAAGCAACGGCATGAAGCGCTCCGATCCCCCATCGCCGCAGCGGGAACTGCTCTGCGAATCCCCAATCCCGAATGCCGAATCCCGGCGGCTCTACGCCGGCGTCGACGAAGCCGGGCGCGGGCCGCTGGCCGGGCCGGTCGCGGTGGCCGCGGTGGTGTTCGATCCGGCGCGCCCCCGCATCAACGGCCTGGACGACTCCAAGCAGCTGACCGCCGCGCGCCGCGAGACGCTGTACGCGCGCATCGTCGAACGCGCGCTGGCCTGGCAGGTGGTGCTGATCGAGGCCGAGGAGATCGACCGGCTGAACATCTACCAGGCCACCATGCTGGGCATGCGCCGCGCAGTCGAGGGCGTGGCGCACGTGGCCGGTTTCGCGCGCATCGACGGCAACCGCGTGCCCAAGGGCCTGCCCTGCGCCGCCGAGGCGCTGGTCGGCGGCGACGGCCTGGACCGCGCGATCATGGCCGCCTCGATCGTGGCCAAGGTCACCCGCGACCGCTTCATGCAGCGCCTGCACGAACAGCATCCGCACTACGGCTTCGACCTGCACAAGGGCTACGCCACCCCGGCGCACCTGGCCGCGCTGGCCGCGCATGGCCCGTGCCCGCAGCACCGGCGCAGCTTCGCGCCGGTACGGCGCGCGCTGGGCCTGGCCGAGGCCCCGAGCGCCTGGGACGTGCCCTGTACTGCGGACGCGGACCTGCTGGCGGCGGATCCACAGCCGGCCTGAGCGCCGCCGCGGCGATGGCCGCGCCGCGGGCCGCCCCGTCGCCAAGTGCGGCCCACTGCCGGCGCAGGATCCATGGCCGGAAACGATCGCGCAGGAGCCGGCCTCGCACAGGGCAACCGCGCCGCCGGCACTCGCGAAGATAATCGAATGAATATCGCGCAATGCGACCCGGAACTTTCCGGGATAATATAAAAATGCAGAATCGAACATATTTCAGCCGCGGTCGCGCATTCCGGTCGCGCGGGCAAAGCGGCGACCCGAAACGGGTCGCCGCGGCTCGCTCAGTTGAAGTAGTCGGAGATGACGTCGGACCAGGTGTCCAGGTAGCACCGCACGGAATCGCCGCCGCTCAGCTGCTGGCACGGCGCGAAGCGGTCGCTCACCTCGCTCAGGCTCTGCGCGGATGCGCTGGACACGGCGCCGAACAGCATCAGCGCGCCCATCACCGGAATCAACTTCTTCATGGAGTTTCTCCTGATCACGCCGTGGGGGTTCACGGCGAGCGAGACGCTATCACCTGATATTCGAATGCGTGGCCAGGTCGAGCGAGTCGACCGCCGAAGATAATAATTTTTCAGAATGGATTCATTTTCCCAGCGCGTCCCCATTTCGCCCCCGACCCACGTAACGCATTGAAAGCAGAACGCATCCGCGCACCCTACGCAGAGGTACTGATAACTGTACCAACATGTACCGTTTAGGCCGACGCAGTCAACTTGCATTCAGAAATCCAACCCGCCCTAACGGCCCGCGCTCCGGTTTTGCGCAGCTTTGGCGCATCGGCCGGTGGCGAGACACGCGGCGGCCGCGCGCTCCGGTAACGACCGCTGGCGGAGGACGGCACATCCGCCCCCCTTGCCCTGCGCCCGCGCAGACCCACGCCGTTCAGCCGCGGCCTGCGCCCGGAGCTGAACGGGCGCCCCGCCCAATCGCCTCGCCAGGCCCGTCGCATCGGACTCCGGACCCGGCAACGGCCCTGTCAAGCCTTGCCCGCCCCCGCCCCCGCCGCTAACCTGCCCGGGCATCGTTCTGGTTCCGCATGTCCACTTCCCGCTTCGCTCATCTGCACGTCCACACCGAGTTCTCGCTGGCGGATTCGACCATCCGTGTGCCCGAGAAACCGGATCAGGCCGACCCGAAGAAAGCCAAGCAGGCCAACCTGCTCAGCCGTGCGGTCGAACTGGAGTTGCCCGCGCTCGCGGTCACCGACCTCAACAACCTGTTCGCGCTGGTCAAGTTCTACAAGGCGGCCGAAGGCGTGGGCATCAAGCCGATCGCCGGTGCCGACCTGCTGATCGCCGACAGCGCCGGCGAGACGCCGTGGCGGCTCACCGTGCTGTGCCGCAACCGCGACGGCTACCTGAGCCTGTCGCGCCTGCTGACCCGGGCCTGGCTGGAAGGCCACCGCAACGAAGGCGGCGTGGCGATCCGCCCGGAGTGGCTGCAGACCGGCAGCGACAACCTGTTCGCGCTGGCCGGGCGCGACAGCCTGGCCGGACGCCTGGCCAGCGAAGGCCGCCACGATCTGGCCGAGCAGCAACTGGCCGACTGGCAACGCATCTTCGGCGACGGCCTGCACCTGGAACTGACCCGCACCGGCCGCGACGGCGAGGAAGCGTTCAACCAGTTCGCGCTGCATGCCGCCGGCACCCGCGGCTTGCCGGTGGTGGCCAGCAACGACGTGCGCTTCCTGTACGCCAGCGATTTCGCCGCGCACGAGGCGCGCGTGTGCATTTCCTCCGGCCGCGTGCTCGACGACCCCAAGCGCCCGCGCGACTACAGCGACCAGCAATACCTGAAATCGTCGGAGGAAATGGCCGCGCTGTTCGCCGACATTCCCGACGCGCTGGACAACACGCTGGCTCTGGCGCAGCGCTGCAACATCGAGATGCAGTTGGGCACCTACTTCCTGCCCGCGTATCCGGTGCCCGACAACGAGACGCTGGACAGCTGGATCCGCAGCCAGTCGCGCGACGGCCTGGCCGCGCGCCTGGAGAAGAATCCGCTGGCGCCGGGCAAGACCCGCCAGGACTACGTCGACCGGCTCGAGTTCGAGCTGGACACGATCATCAAGATGGGCTTCCCCGGCTACTTCCTGATCGTGGCCGACTTCATCCAGTGGGGCAAGAACCAGGGCATCCCGATCGGCCCGGGCCGCGGCTCCGGCGCCGGCTCGCTGGTGGCGTGGGCGCTGCAGATCACCGACCTGGATCCGCTGCCCTACAACCTGCTGTTCGAGCGCTTCCTCAATCCCGAACGCGTGTCGATGCCCGACTTCGACATCGACTTCTGCATGGACCGCCGCGACGAGGTCATCGACTACGTCGCGCGCAAGTACGGGCGCGACCGGGTCAGCCAGATCATCACCTACGGCACCATGGCGGCCAAGGCGGTGGTGCGCGACTGCGGCCGCGTGCTCGGCTTCCCGTACGGCCTGGTCGACGGCGTGGCCAAGCTGATCCCCAACATCCTCGGCATCACGCTGAAGGACGCGATGGGCGAAGGCAAGGACAGCGAGATGGCCTCGCCGGAGCTGATCCAGCGCTACCAGAGCGAGGACGACGTCCGCGACCTGATGGACCTGGCGCGGCAGCTGGAGGACCTGACCCGCAACGCCGGCAAGCACGCCGGCGGCGTGGTCATCGCGCCGACGCCGCTGTCCGACTTCTGCCCGCTGTTCGCCGAACACGACGTCGACAACCTGGGCAAGAACCCGGTCACCCAGTTCGACAAGGACGACGTCGAGCAGGTCGGCCTGGTCAAGTTCGACTTCCTCGGCCTGCGCACGCTGACCATCATCGACTGGGCGGTGAAGGCGATCAACGTGCGCCATGCGCGCGCCGGCATCCCGCCGGTGGACATCACTGCGATCCCGCTCGACGATGCGCCCACCTACAAGGGCATCTTCGCTTCGGGCAACACCGGCGCGGTGTTCCAGTTCGAATCCTCGGGCATGCGCCGGCTGCTGAAGGACGCCAAGCCCGACCGCTTCGAGGACCTGATCGCGCTGGTGTCGCTGTACCGCCCCGGCCCGATGGACCTGATCCCGGACTTCAACGCGCGCAAGCACGGCCAGCAGGAGATCATCTACCCCGATCCGCGCACCGAAGCGATCCTGAAGGACACCTACGGCATCATGGTGTACCAGGAGCAGGTGATGCAGATGGCGCAGATCGTCGGCGCCTACTCGCTGGGCGGCGCCGACCTGTTGCGCCGCGCGATGGGCAAGAAGGTGCCGGCCGAGATGGCCAAGCACCGCGAGATCTTCCGCGAGGGCGCGGCCAAGGGCGGCGTCGGCGAGGCCAAGGCCGACGAAATCTTCGACCTGATGGAGAAGTTCGCCGGCTACGGCTTCAACAAGTCGCACGCCGCCGCCTACGCGCTGGTCAGCTACCAGACCGCATGGCTGAAACGGCACTACCCGGCCGAGTTCATGGCCGCGACGCTGTCCTCGGACATGGACAACACCGACAAGGTGGTCGGCTTCCTCGACGAGGTGCGCAACCTCGGCCTGACCGTGCTGCCGCCGCGGCTCAACGCCTCGGCGTACATGTTCGAAGCGGCCACGCCGGACACCATCCAGTACGGCCTGGGCGCGATCAAGGGCGTGGGCCGTGGCGCCTGCGAGGCGATCGTGGCCGAGCGCGAGCGCGGCGGCGAATACGCCTCGCTGCTGGATTTCTGCACCCGCGTGGAATCGGCCAAGCTCAACAAGCGCACCCTGGAAGCGCTGATCAACGCCGGCGCGATGGACGGGCTGGGCAGCAACCGCGCCACCCTGATGCTGCAGCTGCCGGAGGTGATGAAGGCCACCGAGCAGATGGCGCGCGAGCGCGCCTCCGGGCAGAACTCGCTGTTCGGCGGCGCCGACACCAGCGCCCCGGCGCTGCGCCTGGACCTGCCGGAAAGCAAGGAATGGCCGCTGGGCCAGCTGCTGACCGGCGAGCGCGAGACGCTGGGCTTCTACCTCAGCGGCCACCCGTTCGATCCCTACCGCGAGGAAGTGCGCGAGCTGGTCGGTTGCGACCTGAGCGCGCTGGAAAAGATCTGCGCGCAATCCGGCGGCGGACGCGGCGGTGGCGGCGACGGCGAAAAACGCGCCTGGCGCCCGGAAACCAGCGCGATCCTCGCCGGCCAGGTGGTCGGGGTGCGGCGCAAGGGCGACAGCCAGGTGTTCGTGCAACTCGAGGACGGCCGCGGCCGGGTCGAGTGCAGCGCGTTCACCGACGCCATCGCCGAGTTCGGCCACCTGCTCACCCGCGACCGCATCCTGATCGTCAAGGGCGGCGTGCGCGAGGACGAATTCAACGGCGGCTATGCGATGCGCATCCGCCAGTGCTGGGACTACGAACAGATCTGCACCCACCACGCGCAGCGCCTGTCGCTGCGCCTGGACCTGCGCCAGCGCAGCACCTGGCCGCGCATCGACGCCTTGCTGGCGCGCCACCGCCCCGGCAAGACGCCGCTGCGCCTGGACCTGCTGCTGCAGTCCGAACAAGGCGCGGTGGCCGGCATGCTCGACCTCAACGGCAGCCACGCGGTGCGCGTGGACCCGCAACTGCTGGACACCCTGCGCGCCGACCCGGGCGTGCGCGCGGTGAAGGTGAAGTACAGCCCGCCGTGGGCGTGAGAAGCCGGGATTCGGGATTGGGGATTGGGGATTCGTAGGAGCGGGATCCGCGCTGTCCGCAGCGGCAGGAGCGCCGGCTTTTTCGAATCCCGAATTCCCAATCCCGAATCCCGGCCCCCAAACCGCACGGCCCCGTACGGGTGACCGACATCGGTTCGGCTAAACTGCGTCCCTTACGTTCACGACGGCCTCCAATGAATCCGAACTACCTCGACTTCGAGCAACCCATCGCCGATCTGGAAGCCAAGATCCAGGAACTGCGCAACGCCAGCACCGGCCCGGCGGTCAACGTCGAGACCGAGGTGCGCGCGCTGCAGGACAAGCTGCGGGTGCGCACCGCGCAGATCTTCCGCGACCTGTCGTCGTGGCAGATCTCGCAGCTGGCGCGGCATCCGCAGCGTCCGTACACGCTGGACTACATCAACGTGTTCTGCGACGAGTTCCAGGAACTGGCCGGCGACCGCGCGTTCGCCGACGACAAGGCGATCGTCGGCGGCCTGGGCCGCATCGACGGGCGCCCGGTGGTCATCATCGGCCACCAGAAGGGCCGCGACACCAAGACCAAGGTCGCGCGCAACTTCGGCATGCCGCGTCCGGAGGGCTACCGCAAGGCGCTGCGGCTGATGAAGCTGGCCGAGCGCTTCAAGCTGCCGCTGCTGACCTTCATCGACACCCCTGGCGCCTATCCCGGCATCGGCGCGGAAGAACGCGGCCAGAGCGAGGCGATCGCGCGCAACCTGCTGGAGATGGCCGAGCTCAAAGTGCCGGTGATCTGCACCGTGATCGGCGAAGGCGGCTCCGGCGGCGCGCTGGCGATCGGCGTCGGCGACCGCACGCTGATGCTGGAGTACGGCACCTATTCGGTGATCTCGCCGGAAGGCTGCGCCTCGATCCTGTGGAAGGACGCGGCCAAGGCCAAGGACGCCGCCGAGCAACTGGGCCTGACCGCCAAGCGCCTGTCCGCGCTGGGCCTGGTCGACAAGGTCGTGCGCGAGCCGATCGGCGGCGCGCACCGCAACCCCACGCAGATGGCCAAGCGCCTGAAGGCGGTGTTGCTCAACGAACTGGACGCGCTGGAAAAACTGCCGGTCGAGCAGTTGCTGCAGAAGCGCTACGAACGCCTGCGCGGCTACGGGGCGTACGAAGCGGCCTGATCGCGACACAAGGAAGCGTTGTCCATGAATCCCATCGTCCTGCTGTCGCTGGCCTTGCAGCTGGCCTGCTGCGTGCACGTGGTGCGCAGCGGCCGCCCGCTGTACTGGATCTTCATCCTGCTGATCTTTTCGTATCTCGGGATCCTGATCTACGTGATCGCCGAACTGCTGCCGGAATGGCGCAACGATCCGCGCGCGCGCCGCCACCTGCGCAAGGTCGGCGCCACGCTCGATCCGAACCGCGACAAGCGCACCGCCGGCAATCGCCTGGAACTGGCCGACACCGTGGACAACCGCCGGCAACTGGCCGAGGTGCACCTGGGCAACGGCGAGTACGCGCAGGCGGCCGAGGTGTTCGAGAGCGGCTTGCGCGGCATCCACCGCGACGACCCCGGACTGCTGCTCGGACTGGCCAAGGCGCAGTTCGGCCTGGACCAGCCGGCCGCGGTGAAAGCCACGCTGGACAGGCTGATCGCCGCCAACCCGCAGTTCCGCTCGCACGACGGCCACCTGCTCTACGCACGCGCCACCGAGGCGCTAGGCCAGACCGACGCGGCACTGGAAGAATACGCCGCGCTCGCCGACGACTACCCCGGCGAAGAAGCGCGCGTGCGCTACGCGCAACTGCTGCAGCGCGCGGGCCAGCCGCAGCGCGCCGGCGAAGTGTTCAACGAAGTGCTGAAGCGCTCCAGCCTGGCCCCGCGCTACTACCAGCGCGACCAACGCCAGTGGATCGACCTGGCCCGCAGTGAACTGAAGCAACTCGACAACGGCAGCACTTAGCTGCTGACGCAAACCCGGAAAGGGTCGGAAACGGGGACGTTCGAATCCCCAATCCCAAATCCCCAATCCCGGCTCAAAACGGCTTCGCCAACACCAACCAGATCACCACCAGCAGCGCCAGCACCGGCAGTTCGTTGAACAGCCGGAGCGCGCGCGAAGACGGCAGCGCGCGCGCCTGGCCCACGCCCTTGAGCCAGCGCCCGCTGAAGATGTAGTAGCCGAGCATCAGCGCCACCAGGCCCAGCTTGGCGTGCAGCCAGCCGCTGTGGCCGGGCGCGACCATGGTCGGGAAGTCGGGCAACACCTTGTAGCCCAGCCACAGGGTCAGCCCCAGCAGCAAGGCCAGGCCGAACATCATGTGGCCGAAGCGGTACAGGCGCCGCCCCATCAGCACCAGCCGCGCCTGCACGTCCGGCTGCCCCGCGCTCTCGGCGATGTTGACCAGGATCCGCGGCAGGTAGAACACCGCCGCCATCCATGCGACCACGAACAGCAGGTGCAGGGACTTGATCCACAGGTAGAGTTGCATGCGCTGGCTCCGGGTCGCTGGCGTAGGATGTCACGCCATTTTCGCCGATTCGCATCGCGCCCGCACGGACCACGACCCCGCATGGACAAACAGTACGACGCCGACTACTTCCAGCGCTGGTATCGCCGCGACGATATCGGCGGCAACGCGCGCCTGGCGCGCAAGGTCGCGCTCGCCGTCGCCCAGGCCGAGTACTACCTGGAACGGCCGATCCGCAGCGTGCTCGACATCGGCTGCGGCGAAGGCGCCTGGCGCGCGCCGCTGCTGAAGCTGCGGCCGAAACTGAGTTACCTGGGCTTCGACAGCAGTGAGTACGCGGTGGCGCGCTACGGCCGCCACCGCAATCTGCGCCCGGCGCGGTTCGGCGATTTCGCCTGGCTGCGGCCGTGCGCGCCGGTGGACCTGCTGGTGTGTTCGGACGTGCTGCACTACGTGCCCAACCGCGAATTGCGCCAGGGCCTGCCGGGCCTGGCCGACCTGTGCGGCGGGGTCGCGTTCCTTGAGACCTTCGCCATGGAGGACGCCTTCGACGGCGACCATGCCGGCTTCCAGCCTCGTCCGGCGCGCTGGTACCGGCGCCAGTTTGGTGCACTCGGACTGCGCCCGGTCGGCAGTCATTGCTGGCTATCGCCAGCGCTGGCGGGGGATGCGGCGGCCCTGGAAACGATTGGTCTGGTGCCCCATTAAGGTGCAACCACCCCGGATAGGATATGCTGCACGGCAGCATACGCTCAGGATGGAAACACCGGCATGCTCTACCAGTGGCACGAACTGACCCGCAACCTGCTCGCCCCCTGGGTCCACCAGGCAGCGGCCAACGCCAAGATCTTCTCCGACGCCAATAGCCTGTGGGCCACGCTCCCGGGCGCCGAGCGTCTGGCCGCGACCAACGAACTGCTGCACCGGCTCGGCAAGGACTACGAGAAGCCGGCCTGGGCGCTGGACCACGTCGAGGTCGACGGCCACCCGCTGCCGATCGTCGAGCAGGAAGTGCTGCGCAAGCCGTTCTGCCGCCTGCTGCGCTTCAAGCGTTTCAGCGACGACGCCAAGGTCGTGGCCGGACTCAAGCAGCAGCCGGCGGTGCTGGTGGTGGCGCCGCTGTCCGGGCACCACGCCACGCTGCTGCGCGACACCGTGCGCACCCTGCTGCGCGACCACAAGGTCTACGTCACCGACTGGATCGACGCGCGCATGGTGCCGCAGAGCGACGGCGACTTCGGCCTGGACGACTACGTCAACTACGTGCAGGACTTCATCCGCCACATCGGCGCCGACAAGCTGCACGTGATCAGCGTGTGCCAGCCGACGGTGCCGGTGCTGGCCGCGGTGTCGCTGATGGCCGGACGCGGCGAAGCCACGCCGCGCTCGCTGGTGATGATGGGCGGGCCGATCGACGCGCGCCGCAGCCCGACCCAGGTCAACAACCTGGCCACGCGCAATCCGCTGTCGTGGTTCGAGCACAACGTCATCCACACCGTGCCGCAGACGTATCCGGGACATGGCCGCGCGGTGTATCCCGGCTTCCTGCAGCACACCGGATTCCTGGCGATGAACCCCAGCCGGCACTTCATGTCGCACTGGGATTTCTACGCCAACCTGGTCAAGGGCGACCTGCAGGACGCCGAGGCGCACCGCCGTTTCTACGACGAGTACAACGCGGTGCTGGACATGCCGGCGACCTATTACCTGGACACGATCCGGGTGGTGTTCCAGGAATTCCTGCTGCCGCGCGGGGAATGGGTGATCGGCGGCGAGCGCGTGGATCCGGCGGCGATCCGCGACACCGCGCTCCTCAGCATCGAAGGCGAACTGGACGACATCTCCGGCCTGGGCCAGACCGCCGCCGCGCAGGACCTGTGCACCGGCATCGCCGCGCACCGCCGCCAGCATCTGGAAGTGGAAGGCGCCGGCCATTACGGCATCTTCAGCGGCCGCCGCTGGCGCGACATCGTCTATCCGCAGGTGCGTGCGTTCATCGCCGCCAACGCGTCGGCCACGGCGCAGGCGCCGAGCGGCAACGTCACCCCGCTCAAGCGCCGCGGCAGCCGCAAGGCCGGCTGAGCGGCGTACCGCGCGCGGCCGGCGCCTGCCGGCCGCCGCGTCGATGTCATTGTCATTGCGCCGAGCTGTGCACCAACAGGTGCTTGGCCAGCATGCCGTGCAGCTTGCCGATGCCACGCGCCAGGTGCAGCGTGGCGAACAGCAGCACGATGCCCAGCGCACTCCACAGCGGCAGCAGCCACGGCGCGCTTTCGGTGACGTTCCAGTCGACGAACATGACGTTGAACTGCTGCGGGAAGAAAAATCCCAGCGGTGCCGCCGCGAGCGCCAATCCCGTACTCAGCAGAGTAACGAACACGCTGAAATAGAAGATCCCCAGCGGCAGCATCAGCACGAAGTACAGCATCGTGGTCCAGGTCCGCGCGTCGGTGAACATCTGCCCGATGCGCCGCAGCCATGGCTGTTCGCGCGCGCTGTACAGCGGCCGCCGCGGCATGCGCTCGCCGAGCAGCACCTCGACGATGCGCCCTTCCACCAGCGACAGCAGCCGCACCGAACCGAAGAACAGCACCAGCAACGGCACGCCGATGATCAGCACCAGCATGCCCAGCGAGACGCTGACCCCGGTGACCACCCAGGTGAAGTAGAAGATGCCGGTGACCAGCGACAGCAGCATGTAGAAGAACGCGCCATAGGCACGCGGATCGGCGGCCACGCCGAAGAAGCGGCCGAGCAGCGACTTGCGCCTGGGCGGCGCCGGCGGCTTCAGCGCGCGGTTCACCGTGACCTCGGTGTCGCGGTAGATCGCGGCCACCTCCTCCGGCGCGCCGTAGCTGCCGGCGACTTCGGCGATGACCTCGGCCTCGCTCTTGCCGGCCTGCTCGGCCAGCTCGGCGCGCAGGTATTCCTCCGCGTCGTACAACGCGTCCTGGACCAGCGCCGGATCGGCGCCGGCCAGCGCCGCGCGCAGTTGCGCCAGGTAGTCGGGAATGGTGGCCGGCAACGGCCGCGCCTGGAGTTGTTCGCTGCTCATTCTGAAATCCCCTTCAGGACGGAATCGACGGAATCGCGGGTGGCGCGCCATGCTGCGGCCCATTGCTGCAAGGTGGCGCGGCCGGTTTGGGTAATGCGGTAGTAGCGCCGCGGCGGCCCGGCCACCGACGGCTCGACATGGCTGGACAGCAGCCCGCCCGCTTCCAGGTTGCGCAGCACCGGATACAGCGCGCTCTGCTTGCCGCTGAGCACGCCCTCGCCCACTTTTTCCAGGCGCTTGGCGATCAGGTAGCCGTACAGGGGTTCCTGGGCCTCGGCCAGCACCGCCAGCAGCGCGAGCGACACGGTGCCCGCGCTCAGCTCCTTCTGGAACTTCTTCAGCTGTGCATCCGGTTCGACCATGACCGCCCCCACTAGGTTGGAATGCATACTAGTGTTGAGTTGGGTATAGCGAATGTGCCGGTAGTCATAGCAGGCATAACGAACGCCTGACGCACCGGCAACATCGGCCTGGCTATCCTGCGCGCCGCTCGCGCCGGCAGGCGCCATCCAGGAGGAATGCATGAGTTCGACGACGCCCGCCGACGACGCCCAGGCCAACGACCCCACCTTCGCCAGCGCTGGCAGCAGCCGCAGCGCCGGTCCGTTGAAATGGAATCCGGCCGACGGCAGCGCCAGCGTGGAGCACACGCAGTCCCATGCGCTGGGCCGCAGCGGGCCGCTCGCGCACCAGTTCGTCTCCACCCAGAGCGTGGGCGCCAGCCGGCGCACCGCCGACGGCAAGACCGAATTCGGCCTGGAGATGGAATTCCGCCAGGGCCACCAGCTCGACGCCGCCATCACCGGCCGCAACGCCGCGAGCCTCAGCAGCACGACCCAGCTCGGCGAGCGCGCGCGCTACAACGTCACCCTGCCCGGCGACGCCACCGCCGAGGCCGCGCGCAGCGTCAATCCATTCGATCCACTGAGCATCCCGGTCGGCGGCAGCGTCAGGCTCGACGGCCAGGCCTTCGTTCGCACCTCGCTGGAGACCTCGTTCCGCAGTTTCGCCAGCAGCAGCGAACACACCGACGCGGCAGGCGTGAGCTACACCGCGCAGCGCCTGGACCCGGACCACGTGCGCGTGGCGACAGGACCGACCGCGGCGATCGAACGCCTGGACATGATCGGGCTGAAGACGCCCGTCGCGCAGGCCATGCTCGGCCGCCAGGACGCGCTGGGCCAGGCCAGCATGCACACCGCGACCTTCGACCTGCGCGACCCGCAGGCGCAGGCCGCCTACCGCGATTTCCTCGGCAGCGGCCAGTTGCCGGCGCAGGCGGCACCCGGGGTCAGCGACGTGCAGCGGATCGACACCCTGAGCGCGAGCTCGCAGACCCGCGCCAAACTCGGGGTGGGGCCGCTGAGCCTGGACCTGGCCGGGCAGCGCAACAGCGGCGAGAACGTACGCGCCACCCTCGCCGACGGCAGCAGCACCGTCACCAGCAAGCTGCAGTACGCCGACAACGTGCCGCTCACCCTGACCCGCCAGTGCGATGCCGCCGGCAGCGAACACGTCGAGGCGCGCCGCTACCAGCTCGGCTTCGGCAAGGTCGACGGCAACCAGGCGCAGCTGCTCAATGCCGCGCTGGCCAGGAAGGACACCGCGGACGACGCCATCGCCGCCGGCCAGGACGTGACCCTGAACTTCTCGGAGGCGCAGATGGGCGCGCTGCGCCAGCAGTACGCGCAGGCCGCGCAGGCGCGCCCGTTCGATCGCGAGCAGGCCGGCGCCTACGCCCGCATGAGCAACGAGGAATTCGCGATCGGGCTGGCGCGCAATCTCGGCAATTCCCCGTACGGCCTGAGCGAACGCCTGTTCCGCGTCGCCGCCGATGCCGACGGCGCGCTGAGCGGCGCGCTGACCCGCATCGACGCCGGCGTCGACAATGTCGATCCGAAGGTCGCGGCCGCAGCGCGGGCGACGCCCGCGAGCACGCCGGCCGATCCTCGCGATCCGGCGCATCCGGACCACGCGATGCAGCGCATGATCGACGCCCGGTTGACGCCGGCCGATCCGCAACTGGCCACGCACCTGCTGCTGGCGGCCAAGCGCGAAGGCCTGACCCAGGTCGATCATGTGCTGCGCAACGACGCCGGCCGCGTGTTCGCCGTGCAGGGCGACCCGATGGGGGGCGACAAGCGCACCGCCTACGTGGACGCGCAGGTCGCCGCGGCCACGCCGCTGCAGGACAGCCTGCGCCAGCTCGATGCATTGAATGCGACTGCGCAGCCCGCGGTGGCCGCCCCGCAGGAGACGCAGGACGCCCCGCAACGCGCACCGGCGCGCTGAGCACACCGGCCGGCAACGCAACGGCGGCATTGGCGCAGCGACGGTGGCTGGGTAAGAATCGGCTACCGTCCTCCAGGCTGCCGCCATGCCCTTGCGTCCCACCCTGCTCGCCCTCGCCTTGCTGTCGTCCGCCGCCTGCGCACTGGCCGCCGCGCCTGCCGCACCGTACCGCAGTCCGCAGCAGATCCTGGACGCGTCGAAGCCCGGCGACTGGCGCACGCTGGACCCGGCCAACACGCTGTATCTGGACCTGGACGCCGGCCGCGTGGTCATCGAGCTGGCGTCGGTGTTCGCGCCGCAGCACGTCGGCAATATCCGCACCCTGGCCCACGAGCACTTCTGGGACGGCCTGAGCATCTACCGCTCGCAGGACAACTTCGTGGTGCAGTTCGGCGATCCCGATGGCGAGGAGGCGGACAAGGCCAAGTCGCTGGGGTCGGCCAAGCGGCACCTGCCTGCCGAGTTCCAGCGCCCGGCCGCGGGCCTGGCGTTCCAGGCGCTGCCGGACCGCGACGGCTGGGCGCCGCAAGTGGGCTTCGTCGACGGCTTTCCGGCCGCGCGCGACCCGAAGGACGGCAAGGCGTGGCTGGCGCACTGCTACGGCACCCTCGGCGCCGGCCGCAACAACGACGAGGACAGCAGCATCGGCGCCGAGCTGTACGTGGTCACCGGGCAATCGCCGCGGCAGCTGGACCGCAACATCACCGTGGTCGGGCGCGTGGTCAAGGGCATGGAACTGCTCAGCGTGATCCCGCGCGGACCGGACCCGATGGGGTTTTACGCCAAGCCCGAACAGCGCACCCCGATCCGCGCGATCAAGCTCGCCAGCGACCTGCCCGAGGCCGAACGCACCCCGCTGCAGTTGCTGCGCACCGACACCCAGACCTTCCGCGACGTGGCCGAAGCGCGGCGCAACCGCCGGGACGATTTCTACAAGCGACCGGCCGGGCACATCGACCTGTGCAACGTGCCGCTGCCGGTGCGCACGCCGCCGCAGTAGTCCGCGCTCGCCAGCGGACTGCACTGCATTGGCCTGCGCCGGCGCTCAGGCCGCTGGCGCCGCGCCGCGGCGCTCGGGTTCGCGTGCGTGCAGGAAGCGGGTGAACAACTCGCGCGGCTGCTCCAGCCCGCAGTCGCTGAGCAACATGGCGATGTTGCCGCGGTGATAGGCGCCATGCGCGAGGACATGGAACAGCATCTCCTCGCGGGTCATGCGGCCGGCATCGCCGTCGGTGAAGCGGAATGCGAGCGACTTTTGCAATGCGGCCGCATCGAGCTGGCCGACGTAGCCGGCATACCACCGGTCGGATTCGGCGACGGCCGCGTGCAATGCCTCCAGCGCCGGCGTCTCCGGCGTGTTGCTGGCCGTGAACGCATGCGTGCCGCCGTCCAGGTGCGCGGCGAAGATCCGGTCCACGACGTAGGTGTGGTTCAACAGCCGGATCGCGCGCTGCCGTGGCGCCGGATACGCGGCCGCGTCGATCTGCGCCAGCGCCTGCAGCAACTCGGCGTTGGCCCAGGCCTTGTAGGCGAATTGCGATGCGAGCAGGGAAGCGGTCATCGGCAGGTCCTTCAACGCGCGCGCTGGCTGAAGGCGACGCTGCCCAGGATCAGCGCGCCGGCCAGCAGCATGCTCCAGGTCAACGGCTCGCCGAGGATCGACCAGGACAGCAGCGCGCCGAACACCGGGACCAGGTAGGTCACCGTCGACGCGCGCGCCGGGCCGATGCGCTGGATCAGCCGGTAGTACATCAGGAAGGCGAGGCCGGTGCAGACCACGCCCAGCGCGCCGGCGCAGGCCCAGGCCACCGCCGGCACCGGCGCGGCCGGCCAATGCGTCCATGCCAGCGGCGCCAGCAGCACTGCGCTGCAGCCCAGGGTCGAGGCGGCCGACGCCGCCGGCGGCAGGTCGCTCATGTAGCGCTTCACCAGGCTGTAGCCGATGCCGTACAGCAGCGAGGCGGTGGCGCCGGCGAACGCCGCCGGCCCCACGCTCAGCCCGGCCGACTTGCCGGTGGCCAGGACCACGATGCCGACGAAGCCGATCAGCAGCGCCACCGCGCGGCGCACGCCGATCTTCTCGCCGAAGAACAGGAACGCGATCAGCGCGGTGAACAGCACGGTCATCGCGTTGCAGATCGCGCCGATCGCCGCCGGCGCATGCTGCGCGCCCCAGGCGAACAGCAGGAACGGCAACGCGGAGTTGAGCAGCCCGATCGCCGCCAGCGTCGGCCAGCGCCGCAGCGGAAAGCGCGCGCGCGCCATCCACAGGAACGGCAGCAGCACCGTCGCCCCCAGCGCCAGGCGCAGTTCCACCAGCGCATAGGCGCCGAACTGCGGCGCCGCCACGCGCATGAACAGGAACGAGCAGCCCCAGACGATGCCCAGGAACAGCAGCTCCAGGGGCGTGCGCCAGTCGCGCACCGCGGGCGCCGGAAGGACGTCGGCTGGATCGCCGGACGCGGGATGGGCTGCATTCACCGTGTTGTCTCCTGGATTCATCTTGTGTCCGCTGCCGTCGATCGTGCCGTCGCCGCGGACGCGGCTGCCACCTGCCACCGGGCAACAGGCAACGCGCGCGAACAGCGGCGGAAGCGGGGCCGCGCGCCAACGCGGCCCGTACCGGCCCCGCATCTTGCGCATGGCTGTCAGGATCGCGCGCCGTCGCAACGCCCACAAGCGCGTAGTATCGTCGCGAGCCACAAATCTGCCGCGTGTCTAGCCATGCAACTGCGCCCTGCCCTGCTGCCCGCGCTCGGCGTGTTCGCCGCCGCGGCGCGCCACCAGAACTTCGCCCATGCCGCGGAGGAACTGCACCTCACCGCCAGCGCGGTCAGCCACCACGTGCGCAAGCTGGAAGCGCTGCTCGGCGCGACGCTGTTCCAACGCCATGCGCGCGGGGTCAAGCTGACCGCCGAGGGCCGGCAGCTGGCCGATGCGGCCAGCGCGGCGCTGGCCGACATCGCCGCGGTGGCCGGCAACCTGCACCCGCAGGCCGATACCGCGCCGCTGCGCATCACCACGCTGCGCTCGCTGTCCTACTGCTGGCTGCTGCCGCGGCTGCCGCGCTTCTGCCAGGCGCATCCGCACGTGCGCCTGGACATCCAGACCGACGCGGCGTTCTCGCGCTTCGAGGACGGCGGCCCCGAGCTGGGCATCCGCTACGGCCAGGGCGCGTGGCCGGGGCTGACCTCGCACCACCTGATGGACGACGAACTGTTCCCGGTCGCCTCGCCGGCACTGCCGCAGCTGGCCACGCTGCGCCATCCCGAGCAGATCGCGCAGCTGCCGCTGCTCAGCGACATGTCGCCGCAGGGCTGGCGCGACTGGTTCCGCGCCGCCGCGGTGCGCGGCGTGGAACTGCCGCCGATGCACACCTTCAACGACAGCACCGACGCGATGCGCGCGGCGGTGTACGGCGTCGGCGCGGTGCTGGCGCGCAAGCACATCGCCCAGCCGTACCTGCAACGCTACGAACTGGTGCGCCTGCCCGGTCCGGCGCTGAAGGCGCGCTATTCCTACTACATCGTGCACCCTGGCCACCGCCTGCCCAGCCCGGCGGCCAGCCAGTTCATCGACTGGCTCAAGCGCGAGGCGCTGGACGAACGCACGCCGATGCCGGCGCTGCCGGCGGAACTGCTGGGGCTGCCGCCGAGGGCGGGCTAGGCGTTCGCCTGGTTGCGCGCTTTTGTAGGAGCGGCTTCAGCCGCGACAGACATTGCCGGTAACGCGTGTCGCGGCTGAAGCCGCTCCTACAAGATCCGATCGCCTGAATCAGAGATACGCCGCAGGACGCTTGACACACGGCCATCGATGCGTCATTAATTAGCTAATTCGTTAATTATCTAATCCCTGATGTCCATCGACCGCGTCTTCGAAGCCCTCGCCTCCCGCCCGCGCCGCGAGATCCTGGCCTACCTGTCGGCGCAGGAACTCACTGCCGGGCAGATCGGGCAGCGTTTCGCGATGAGCGCGCCGGCGATCTCGCGGCACCTGTCGGTGCTGGAAGCGGCCGGGCTGGTGTCGAGCGAGCGCCGCGGCCAGTTCGTGGTGTACCGGCTGACCCCCGACAACCTGGTCAATACGCTCAGCGGCTTCGCCTTCGAGGTCTGCCCCAGCGCCGGCCCGCTCAAGCGCGAAGCGCGCAAGCTGGCGAAGAAGAACGCCTGATCCGTCCCGCCCCGGCCAAAAGGAACCCGCCGATGTCCACCGCCCCGCTCCGCGAAACCGCTGCCGCCCAGGCAGGTTTTCCCTCCGTGCGCCTGGCCTCGTACAGCGGCGGGCTGCCGGTGGAAGTGACCCTGATCGCGCAGCTCGGCGCCGGCGCCGGCGATCCGTTGATCGCCCAGGCCTGCGTGCGCCAGCGCGCGCACCCGAGCTTCCACGATGCGCTAGACGAACCGTCGGCACGGCTGGCCGACACCGATTTCGCCAATGGCGAATCGACCGCGCTGTTCTCCTTCGCGGTCGGCGCGAACGGGCATCCCTTCCATCGCCACGCAGGGCACCGCATGTTCACCGCGATCACCGGCAGCGGCGGCGCGCAGCTGCGCTTCTGCACCGCATCGATGGCGCAGCTCGAACAGGACCCGCAGCATTTCCTGGCCGCGTTGCGCCACGTCGACCTGCCGGCCGACTGCCTGTTCACCGTGCGCTTCGGCGGCGGCACCTGGCACCAGTTCGCGCCGCTGCGCGCGAACGCGGCGCATCCGGCGTTCTTCGCGCTGTCCTGCCACAGCGACGAGGCCGGCGGCGATCTGAGCCCGCAGGTGCGCGAACGGGTCATGGCCGGCACCGCCGACATCGCCACGCTGACCGAATTGCTGCCGGAGGCGGTGCGCGCACTGCTGGCGTCGCCACAGGCGCAGGCGGTGCAGGTGCCGACCGTGCGCCTGTCGCTGTCCGCCTCGCCCGGCAGCCGGCGGCTGGCCTGGTGCGCGGACCTGCGCGCGCGCAGCGGGCGCCTGCGCCAGGCGCTGGGCAGGTGGCGGCATCCGCCCGGCTTCGTCGCGCTGGCGCCGCGCCTGGCGGCCGTGCGCTCGCTGCCGCAGCCGGTGCCCGGCTCGCTGCTGTGGGACGAGCTGCAGGCGCACGACCATCAGGACAGCGTGCGCCTGCGCCTGCAGCCGCATCAGCTGCGCCAGCGCGGTGCGCACGCGCTGATGGTGGCGCTGCTGGAAGGCTTCATGCAGCGTCGGCCGCTCGGCGTGACCTGGCTGATGCGGATCCGCAATGCGCTGGTCGCGCCGCTGCGGCTGCGCACCTCGCCGCTCGGGTGCCCGGTGTCCTCGCTGCTGTCGCCGCAGCGCGAACGCCTGTTCGCCGGCCGCTTCCCGGTGCTGGGCCAGGCGCACCCCGCGCACGACCGGCGCGCGCAGGTGCTGCTCGGCGCGGACGACCGGCACCTGGTGTTCCGCAGCTGCGTGGGCGTGGACGTCGCCGAGGACGGCAGCGTGGAACTGAGCCTGGACACGCGGGTGGCCTGCCGCAACTGGTTCGGCCGCCTGTACATGGCCTTGATCGCGCGCGGCCATCGCCACTACATCGCCCCGGCGATGCTGCGCGCCGCGGCCGAGGCGCTGCTGGCGCCGGTGTTCGACGAGACCACGGTGGACCAGGCCGCGCTCGGCAGCGCCGCGTCGCAACCGCGCTGAGCCGTCATCACTTCGTCTTAGCCGGCGCCTGCCTAGCCTTGCCTTCCCCTACCCAGAGGAACACGCATGCCCCTGCTCCGTATCCGCATCACCGGCAGCGAAGACGACGCCCGCGCCATCATCAACCTGCTCGGCAGCCTGGAAGGCATCGAGCACGTCGAGGAAATCGACGATCTGATGAGCCATATGGACGACGACGATTCCAGCTCGGCCGGACTGCCCGACGACCAGGGTCCAGGCACCCACGAGGTCGAGATCGAGGCCGGCAACCTCGCCACCGCGCAGAAGGTGCGCGAAGCGGTGGAGGCGCTGGCCTTCGACCTGGAAGTGATCGTGGAGTTCGAGCAGGACGAAGGCTAGCCGCCTTCTTTCTCCTCGACTGACGAAGCACTGTAGGAGCGGCTTCAGCCGCGACAGGCTCTACCGGTAACGCCCGTCGCGGCTGAAGCCGCTCCTACACAAGTGGTACCTGGCGAGCGCCAGCTTTCTAAACGCGCCTGCGTCGCCGACGCAGCCAGGCGACCAGCCACCACAGCACCACCCCGAGCAGCACGAACGGGGTCAGCGCCGCGATCGTACGGATCGCCCAGGCGGTGGCGGAGGCGAAGATCGCGCCCGTGTCGGCGAAGGCTTCGCCGATCTCGCTGCGGCTGCGTTCGCCGTCGAGCGCGGCGAACTGCAGGGTCAACCGCTGCGTCTCGATACGCCGGCGCTGCTGCGCCGCCTCCTGGCTGGCGGCCAGCAATTGCGTATCGAGTTCGGCCAGCTTCGCCGACAGGCTGATCATGTCGGCGACGCTGAGGTCGCGGCGCTGCTGGAATTCCTGCAGGCGGCGCTGTTCGGCCTGCAGGCGCTGCTGCAACGCGGCGTTGTCCTGCACCGCCTGCGCCAGGTCCTCGGCATGGGTGCTGCGGCTGCCGATCTCGCCGCCATTGCCGGCCTGCGCGATCAGCGGCTCCACCCCGGCGGGCACGATGCGCACGCTCAGTGCGGCCCGCGGATAATCACCGCCGCTTTGCTGCAGCGACAGCACGTTGCAGGCGCCGAAGCGCCCGCTCAGGCAGCTGTCCTGGGCCTGCTTGAGCCGCGTCTCGATCTGCGCCGCCGGCAGTTGCACGTTCACCTCGTGCTCGTAGGCCAGCATCGCCGCGCGTCCGTCCGCGGTCGGTGCCGCGGCCGGCCCGGCAGCGGGCGCCTCGGCCGCGCTTTCGGCGCTGTGCTTGGAGCAGGCGGCGAGCGCCAGCATCAGCACCAAGGGCGCACAGACGATGCGGATGGTGCTTCTTGCAGGAACGACTCCGGGTGGCCTCAGGCCATCAGTGGCAATAGGCCTTCCCGGTGCAGCCCGTCGCGACTGAACTCGCTCCCCCACCATGGCAGGTAGCCACCAGTACCGCGAGCGCGCCGTCACAGGCTCGCTCCGTCCACCGCGTGCACCTGCAGCGCGCGCAGGTCCAGTTCGGGCAGGCAGCGCACGTTGACCGCCACCGTCGCCTCGCCGGTCTTGGGATGGGTGCCTTCGCTGAACGGGGCGATGCCGCAGTCCGGGCAATGGTGATGGTCGATGTGCTGGCGATGGAACCGATACGTGCCCAAGGCCTGCGGCGCGCTGCGCAGCGACAGCGCCGCGCGTGCGCCGAACCACAGCAGCCCGCCGCGGCGGCGGCACATGGAGCAGTTGCAGTCGTAGACCTCGGCGATCGGCGCCTCGGTTTCCAGTTCGAATGCGATGCGGCCGCAATGGCAACTGCCCGTGTAGTTCATCCCTGCGCTCCCGTCCAAGAAGAGGCGCCAGAATAGTCCACGACAGGTGCGCGCGCCGCCGCGGCCGCCTATGCTTGGGAATCGACCCACCACAGGAAACCCGATGCGCAAGCACCTGCTCGCTGCCGCCCTGCTCGCCGCCCTCGCCGGCTGCCAGAAACCCGCCGACGCGCCGACCGCGGCGTCCGCCGCCACGCCCGGCGCGGCCGCCGATGCGGCCGACCCGGCCGCCGACGCCGCCTTCGCCGCGCTGTCCAAGCGTGCCGTGGACACCTGGATGCAGCTGTCCCCGGTCGGCGCCACCCAGACCGGCGATCACCGCTACGACAGCGAGCTGGACGATCTCAGCGCCGCCGGCCGGCAGAAGAGCCTGGGGGCGAGCAAGCAACTGCTGGCGGACCTGGACAAGCTGCAGGTGACCAAGCTCTCGCGCGAGAACCAGGTGGATGCGGCGATCCTGCGCAACCAGTTGCAGTCGGACATCTGGAGCAGCGAAGTGTCGCAGAGCTGGGCCTGGGATCCGCAGGTCTACAACGGCCTGGCCGGCGGCGCGATCTACGGTTTGATGGCGCGCGAATTCGCGCCGCTACCGGAGCGGCTGAAGTCCGCCACCGCGCGCATGGAGAAGATCCCGGCGCTGTTCGCGCAGGCGCGCGCGAACCTGGACCCGGCGCGGGTGCCGCAGATCAACGCGCAGACCGTGGCCAAGCAGAACCAGGGCATCCTCAGCATCGTCGATACGTTCATCGCTCCGCACGTGAAGGAACTGCCGGACGACGACGCGCAGCGCCTGCAGGCGGCGATCGACGGGCTGAAGAAAGCGGTGGCCGAACAGCAGACCTGGCTGGACAAGACCCTGGTGCCCAACGCCAAGGGCGATTTCCGCATCGGCGCGGAGAAATACGACCAGAAGCTGAAATTCGCGCTCAACTCCTCGCTGTCGCGCGCCGAGATCAAGCAGCGCGCCGAGGCCGAGCTCAAGCGCGTGCGCGAGGAGATGTACGGCATCGCCCGCACCGTGCTCAAGGACCGCCCGAACGCGCCGGCGCTGGTCGATGCGCCGAGCGACGCGCAGCAGCAGGCCGCGATCGAGGCGGCGCTGGAGCTGGCCTACGCGCAGCACCCGGCGCGCGACAAGGTGGTCGAGGACGCCAAGGCGTCGCTGGCTTCCTCCACCGAATTCGTCCGCAGCAAGAACCTGCTGACCCTGCCCGACGCGCCGGTGGACATCATCCTGATGCCCGAGTTCCAGCGTGGCGTGGCGGTGGCGTACTGCGACTCGCCCGGCCCGCTGGACAAGAACCTGAAGACCTTCTACGCGGTGTCGCCGATTCCCGACGACTGGAGCGCGCAACAGGCAGAGTCGTTCCTGCGCGAATACAACGGCCGCATGATCCACCTGCTGAGCATCCACGAAGGCGTGCCCGGCCATTACGTCGAAGGCTGGCACTCGGCCAAGTTCCCCTCGACCCTGCGCGGCGTGCTGCGCTCCGGCACGTTCGCCGAGGGCTGGGCCGTGTACACCGAACGGATGATGCAGGAGCAGGGCTACCTGGACAACGATCCGCTGTTCCATCTGGTGCAGCTGAAGTTCTACCTGCGCACCCTCGCCAACGCGCTGCTCGACCAGGGCGTGCACGTGGACAACTGGAGCAAGGAACAGGCCATGCGGCTGATGGTGCACGACACCTTCCAGCAGCAGAGCGAAGCCGAAGGCAAGTGGGTGCGCGCGCAGCTCACCTCCGCGCAGCTGCCAACCTACTTCGTCGGCGTGCAGGAACACCTGGACCTGCGCAAGGCGATGCAGGCCAAGCTCGGCGACAAGTTCGACCTGAAGGCCTACCACGACCAGGTGCTGTCCTACGGCGCGCCGCCGGTGCGCTTCGTGCGCGAGCTGATGCTGGACGAGCCGATCCAGTGAGAAGCCGGGATTCGGGATTAGGGAGTGGGGATTCGTAAAAGCGGTTCCTCGCGCCCGATGACCTCACGCGATCCAACTGGAGAACAGCCCCCCTTGAGTCAAGGGGGGCGCGCCGATAGGCGCGGGGGATCTGGATGGTGATGAGCTGGGGCCCGCGGTTTGCGCAGCAAACTGTGGGGGCGGCGGCGCGAATGCGCTGACGCCGCTCAGGCGCGGGGGATCTGGAAGGTGATGAGCTGGGGCCCACGGTTTGCGCCGCAAACTGTGGGGGCGTTAGCGCGAATGCGATAACGCGGCTCAGCAGCAAACTGTGGGGGCGGCAGCGCGAATGCGCTGACGCCGCGCGCTAGCGCGCTCCGACGAATCCGCCGGTCTGCCGCGCCCACAGCCGTGCGTACAGGCCGCCGCGCGCGACCAGTTCGGCATGGGTGCCGGTTTCGACGATCGCGCCCTGGTCCATGACCACCAGCCGGTCCATGCGCGCGATGGTCGAGAGCCGGTGCGCGATCGCGATCACCGTCTTGCCTGCCATCAGCTCGTCCAGGCTGTCCTGGATCGCCGCCTCCACTTCCGAATCCAGCGCCGAGGTGGCTTCGTCCAGCACCAGGATCGGCGCGTCCTTCAGCAGTACCCGGGCGATGGCGATGCGCTGGCGCTGGCCGCCGGACAGCTTGACCCCGCGTTCGCCCACGTGCGCGTCGTAGCCGCTGCGGCCTTCGCCGTCGCGCAGCGCGTCGATGAAGCCGTCGGCGCGCGCCTTGCGCACGGCTGCCAGCAGTTGCACCTCGCTGGCGTCGGGGCGGCCGTACAGCAGGTTGTCGCGGATCGAGCGGTGCAGCAGCGAGGTGTCCTGGGTGACCAGGCCGATCTGCCCGCGCAGGCTTTCCTGGGTCACCGTGGCGATGTCCTGGCCGTCGATCAGGATGCGTCCGCTCTCCAGGTCGTACAGCCGCAGCAGCACGTTGACCAGGGTCGATTTGCCGGCGCCGGACGGCCCCACCAGGCCGATCTTCTCGCCCGGGCGCACCTGCAGGTCGAGCCCGGCGATGACCCCGCCGCGTTTGCCGTAGTGGAAATGGATGTGCTCGAAGCGCACCTCGCCGCGGCTGACCTGCAGCGCCTGCGCATCGGCGCGATCCTGCACCTGGATCGGCTGGGCCACGCTTTCCATGCCGTCCTGCACGGTGCCGATGTCTTCGAAGATGCCGTTGACCACCCACATGATCCAGCCGGACATGTTGTGGATGCGGATCACCAGCCCGGTGGCCAGGGTGATCGCGCCGACGCTGATCCGGCCCTGGCTCCACAGCCACATCGCCAGCGCGCAGGTGCCGACGATCAGGAAGCCGTTCAACGCCGCGATCGAGAAATCCATGGCAGTGGTCATCCGGGTCTGCCCGCGGTGCTTGACCGCCAGTTCCTGGATCGACTCGCGCACGTAGGCCTCCTCGCGCCTGGCATGCGCGAACAGCTTCAGCGTGGCGATGTTGGTGTAGCCGTCGACGATGCGGCCCATCGCCTTGGAACGCGCTTCCGAGGCGATCCACGCGCGCTGCTGCATGCGCGGCACGAAGTACGCCATCAACGCCACGTAGGCGACCAGCCAGCCGATCAGCGGCAGCATCAGCCGCGCGTCGGCCTGCGCGAACAGGTACAGCGCGGTGCCGGTGTAGACCAGGATGTACCACAGCGCATCGACCATCTGCACCGCCGATTCGCGCAGCGAGGTGCCGGTCTGCATGACCCGGTTGGCGATGCGCCCGGCGAAATCGTTCTGGAAGAAATTCAGGCTCTGCCGCACCACGTAGTTGTGCATCAGCCAGCGCGTGCGGTTGCTCAGCCCGGGCATGATCGCCTGGTTGACCAGCAGGTTGTGCAGCCCGGTCAGCAGCGGCCGCGCGACCAGGGTGATGGCGGCCATCCACAGCAGTTCGTCGCGGTGGCGCGCGAAGAAGTCCGGCCCCGGCGCCTCGGCGACCAGATCGACGATGCGGGCGAGGAAATCGAACATCGCCACTTCGACCAGCGCCAGCAACAGCCCGGCCACCAACGTGGCGGCGAACACCGGCCATACCGGGCGCAGGTAGAACGCGTAGAAGCGCCACACTCCGCGCGGCGGCGTGCGCGGATCGATCTCGGGGAATACGGGAATCAGCGACTCGAACCAGCGGAACATTGCGGACCATCCTTTTGCAAGACGCGCAGCGTAGCCGATGCCGGTGTCCTCGCCATGTGCGCTTGCGCCGGGTAGCGCGGCCTGCGCACGCGTTCAGGCCTCAGGCGAACTGCCCGAAGCCGCTGCGGTACACCGAAGGCGCCACGCCCACATGGCGCCGGAACGCGGCCCGGAACGCCTCCAGCGTCTCGAAGCCGCAGGCCGCGGCCACCCGCTCCAGATCCAGCCGTCCGTCCTCCAGCAAGGCTTTCGCCGCGCGCACCCGCTCCTGCTGCAGCCAATGCGCGGGGGTGGTGCCGATCGCGGCCTTGAAGCGGCGGTAGAAGTTGCGTTCGCTCATCGCCGCCGCCCGGGCCAGGTCCGCGGCGCCGATGCCGGCGTGCAACTGCTGCCGCGCCCAGTCGAACACGCCGTCGAACGGATGGCTGCGCGGCGCGGCGACCGGGCTGGCGACGAACTGGCGTTGCCCGCCCTCGCGGTGCGGCAGCATCACCAGGCGCTGCGCTACGCGGTTGGCCACGGCGGTGCCGAAGTCGCTGCGGATCAGATGCAGGCCGGCATCGATGCCTGCGGCGCTGCCGGCCGAGGTCACGATGCGGCCGTCTTCCACGTACAGCGCATCGCAGACCAGCGTGCTGGCCGGAAAGCGGTCCTGGAACTGCTGCGCGTAACGCCAATGCGTGGTCGCCCTGCGCCCGTCGAGCAACCCGCAATGGCCGAGCAGGAACGCGCCCGAGCAGATCGACAGCAACCGCGCGCCGCGGGCATGCGCCGCGCACAGCGCCGCCTTCAAGGCGGCGCCGGGCAACACCGCCGGCCCGCTCCAGCCCGGCACCACGATCGTATGCGCCTTGCGCAACAGTTCCAGACCGCCGTCGGCGGCGACCCGCAGCCCGCCGATGCCGCTGTGCACCTTGCGCGCGGTCATCGCCACGCCGAAGCGGTACCAGGGCAGGTCCAGTTCCGGCCGCTGCAGGCCGAACAGCTCGGCGGCGATGCCGAACTCGAACAGGCACAGGTTCGGATAGGCCAGCGCGACCACGTAGGGCGGCGTTTTCGTCATGGCAGAAAATGACCGATGTTCGTCAATCCTGCCAGTGTAGCCGCGGTGGCGCCGGCGGCACACTGGCCGCTCCCACCGCGAGGACACGCCCATGCCGAACCCCGTGCTGCAGACACCTGCCGCCTCCAGCGCCGACGCGCTGCGCCATTTCGCCGCCAAGCGCTCGCTGGAGACCGATTGCTGGGACGTCCACGCCGCGATGTCCGGCGCCGACGCCGGCTTCGTCCTGCTCGACGTCCGTTCCCCCGCGCTGTACGCACAGGGCCACCTGCCGGGGGCGCGCAACCTGCCGCACGCCAAGATCGTGCAGGGCAAGCTGTCCGCCTATCCGGCCGACACCCTGTTCGTGGTGTATTGCGCCGGCCCGCACTGCAACGGTGCCGACAAGGCGGCCGTGCGCCTGGCCGCGCTGCAACGCCCGGTGAAGCTGATGATCGGCGGCGTCACCGGCTGGCTGGACGAGGGTTTCGCGCTGGTGCGCGGCGATACCGGTACCGACGCGGCATGATCGATCGCGGTCACCTGGCGCTGCACGAGTAACTGTGGGAACGGTGCTGCCGCTATATGGTTTCTTGCGGGAAGGACTTCCGTCCCGACTGCTGCCGGAGCCGCAGGCCCTCTGGCTTCGATGTCGCGGCTGAAGCCGCTCCTACGAAAAGCCGTGCGTGTCGGAGGCTATCCGCACGTCCGGCCAGGCTTCTTGTGGGAGGGACTTCCGTCCCGACTGCTGCCGGGGCCGCAGGCCTTCCGGTTTCGAGGTCGCGGCTGAAGCCGCTCCTACAAAAAAGCGGTGCGTGGCGAAGGCTATCCGCACGCCGACCTGCTTCTTGTGGGGGAGGCTTCAGTCCCGCCTGCTGCCGGGGCCGCAGGCCTTCCGGCTTCGAGGTCGCGGCTGAAGCCGCTCCTACAAAAAAGCGGTGCGTGGCGAAGGCTATCCGCACGCCGACCTGCTTCTTGTGGGAGAGGCTTCAGTCCCGGCTGCTGCCGGGGCCGCAGGCCTTCCGGCTTCGAAGTCGCGGCTGAAGCCGCTCCTACAAAAAAGCGGTGCGTAGCGAAGGCTATCCGCACGCCGACCTGCTTCTTGTGGGAGGGACTTCAGTCCCGACTACTGACGGAGCCTCAGGCCTTCCGGTTTCCAGGTCGCGGCTGAAGCCGCTCCTACAGCTGGCCTGGCGATCGGCACTTGTTTCCTGCGCCGCGCACCTGCACCGGGAGGGCGGCCCGCGGCATCGCCGCAGCCACCGTGCTCATTCCGCGCCATGGCAGCACACGCACAGCTTGTTGCCGTCCAGGTCGCGGAAGTACGCGCCGTAATAGTGCGGGTGGTAGTGCGGGCGCAGCGCGGGTGCGCCTTCGCAGCGTCCGCCCTGTGACAACGCCAGCGCATGGCAACGATCCACCAGCGCCCGGTTCGCCGCCTGCAATGCGAGCATCTGCCCGTTGCCGGGGGTCGCCGGCTGGCCGTCGAAGGCACGGCCGATCAGCAGCAGCGGCCGCGGCGCGTCCGCTGCGGTCCAGCCGGCCCAGCCGCGCGCGTCGTCGCGGAATTTCAGCTGCAGCCCCAGTGCCTGCAACAACGGCGCATAGAACGCGAACGCGGCCGGGAAGTCGTTCACCCCGAGATGCGCGTGCGAGAGCATCGCCACGGCCTCGTTCACGACGCGGCGGCCACCGGGGTCAACAACAGGTCCTGGAAATCGAAGCTGAAATCGGTAAGCGGCGAGATCGCTTCCATGCGTACCTCGCGCACCTTGCCGTCGGGGGTCAGCGCGAAATTGACGAAGGCATCGGCATTGAGCGAACGGTCGCGCCAGCGCACGATGAAGGTGTCGTGCTGCCAGTGCTCCAGCGTGCCGACCAGTTGCGCGGTCTTGCTGAAACGCAGTTCCAGCTGCTTGCCGCGCTGCACGATCGCCACCTCGCCGTACCACGGATCGCGATAGGTCCCTGCATAGCCGGCCAGCGGCAGCGACGGCCTGGAGGTGGCATCGCGCGCGGCCTGGTGCTTGTGCCAGTCCTCGTCGGCTTTTGCGTCGGCCTTGGCCACCGCGGCGGCATAGGCGGCGGTCCAGTCGGTCGCCGGCGCGCCCAGGTAGGCGTCGAGCACCTGCAGGGTCAGCGCGTTGAACGCTGCGCCGACCTCCTGGTTGGTCAGCACGATCACGCCCAGCTTCTGCTCCGGCAGCAGCGTCAGCCGCGACACCATGCCCGGCCAGCCGCCGGTGTGCCAGACCAGCTTGTGCCCGCGGTAGTCGCTCAGGCTCCAGCCCTCGCCGTAGCCGGCGAAGTTGGGTTTGGCCGGCAGCAGTTGCGGCACGCTCGGTTCGGCGATGGCGATCGGGGTGATCACCTGCCACATCTCCTGCTGGCGCTGCGCGCTGAACAGGCGCCGCTCCTGGCCATCGGCCGACGGCAGGCGCCCGCCGTCGAGCTGCACCTGCATCCACTTGGCCATGTCGTGCACGCTGGCGTAGATGCCGCCGGCGCCGGAATTGTTCGACCAGGTCAGCGGCGGCACCGGGCGCAGGTCGCGGAAATCGAACTTGGCATGGCCGACCGCCGCGCGGTCGCCGGGCTGCAGGTAGTCGCTGTTGATGCGCGCGCCACTCATGCCCACCGGCACGAAGATGCGCTGGCGCACGAACTCGGCATAGGACTGCCCGGAAACCTGCTCGATCACCTTCTGCGCCACTGCGTAGAGGATGTTGTCGTAGGCATAGCGGTCGCGGAAGCCGCCCTTCAGCGGCACCTGCGCCAGGCGCCGCACCACCTCCTCGTTGCTGTAGCTGGTCGCCGGCCAGAACAGCAGGTCGCCGGCGCCCAGGCTCAGTCCGCTGCGGTGGCTGAGCAGGTCGCGCACGCGCATCTCGCGGGTCACGTAGGGATCGGCCATCTGGAACCACGGCAGGTGCTCGATCACCCGGTCGTCGAGCGCGAGCTTGCCCTCGTCGGCCAGGATCGACAGCGACGCGGCGGTGAACGCCTTGGTGTTGGAGGCGATCGCGAACAGGGTCTGCGCGTCCACCGGCTCGGGCTTGCCGAGTTCGCGCACGCCGTAGCCGCGCTCCAGCACCACTTGCCCGTCCTTGACGATGGCGATGGCGATGCCGGGCACGTCGAACTGCTTGCGCACGCGCTCGACCCGCGTATCCAGGTCCTGCAGCGCAGGCGGCAATGCGGCGTCCACCTGAGCGGGCGCCTGCGCCTGCGCGCTGGCGGTCATCGCCAACAACAGGCCGCAGCCCATCGACATCGTCTTCAAATCCGTCGCTCCTCGCAGAAAAAACCGAAAAAGAACCAAGCCGGCGCAGCACCGCGGCTTACGTCCGCGGCGCGGCGCAGGCCGCATCGCCAACCACCATGCCAGCCGTCAAACCGCAGGGCGATCCGGCAGTGAGGCGAGGCGGCACCCATGCCCGACATCGTCCGCAGCGCAGCGATGCCGTATGCGCCGCCCCACCCCGCGCCAGCGCAGCACGGAGTGTAGGACAGCCGGCGGCATGCGCGGCAGTGCCGCGCTACAGCGCCGCCGCTCGCGCCAGCAGCGCCTGCCGCTCGCGCGTGTTGGCGGTGAGCGCGGCGGCCTGCGCGAAGGCCACACGCGCCTCGTCGGTGCGGCCCAGGCGCTGCAGCACATCGCCGCAGGCCGCTGCCAGCGGCGCGTAGTCGCGCAGCCGCGGATCCTCGCGCAAGGGCTGCAGCAAGGCCCAGGCCGCAGCCGCGCCCTCGGCGCGCGCCACCGCCACCGCGCGGTTGAGTTCCACCACCGGCGAGGGATGCCGTTGCGCCAGCCGCGCGTACAGCGCCGCCAGCCGCGTCCAGTCGGTGTCCTCGGCGCGGCGCGCGCAGGCATGGCATTCGGCGATGGCCGCCTGCAGCACGTAGGCGTCGTCGACGCCGCCCAGCGCCTGCGCGCGCCGCAGCGCGTCCTGGCCGCGCGCGATCTGCAGCCAGTCCCAGCGCGCCCGGTCCTGCTCCGGCAACAGCACCGGGCTGCCGTCGGCGCGCACCCGCGCCGCGCTGCGCGAGGCCTGCAGTTCCATCAGCGCCAGCAGCCCATGCACCTGCGGCCACGCCGGCAACCGATGCGCCAGCACCCGGCCCAGCCGCAGCGCCTCCTCGCACAGCGCCGGACGCATCCAGTCGTCGCCGGCGCTGGCCGCATAGCCTTCGTTGAACACCAGGTAGACCACTTCCAGCACCGATGCCAGGCGCTGCCGCAGCGCCGCCTGCCGCGGCACCTCGAACGGCACCCGCTTTTGCGCCAGGGTGCGCTTGGCGCGGACGATGCGCTGGGCGATGGTCGGCTCCGGCAGCAGGAACGCGCGCGCGATCTCCTCGGTGGTCAGACCGCCGAGCAGGCGCAGGGTCAGCGCCACCCGCGCGTCGGCCGGCAGCAGCGGATGGCAGGCCACGAACATCAGCCGCAGCAGGTCGTCGCCGATGTCGTCCTGCAGCGCGTCGCTGTCGTCCGGCGCGGGCAGCGCCTGCGGCTGCAGCGCCTCGCCCCATTGCGCGTGCTGGCCGGCGATGCGCTGGTGCTGGCGCAGCACGTCGATGGCGCGATTGCGCGCGGTGGTCATCAGCCACGCTCCGGGGTTGTCGGGAATGCCCTGCGCGGGCCAGCGCTCCAGCGCGGCCAGCCAGGTGTCCTGGACCAGTTCCTCGGCGCGGCCGACGTCGCCGCCGAGCAGCCGGGACAGGCGCGCGATCAGGCCCGGCGCCTCCATGCGCCAGACCGTCTCCAGGCGTTGCGCGAACGCGGTCTCCATGCGCGGAATCAGAGCACCGGATGCGCCGCGGCACAAGCCGCGGCGGCCGTCGCGCTCAGCCCGGCGCGCCGCTCATGTGCGCGATCTCCCACAGGTGGCCATCGGGATCCTCGAAGCCGCGCTGGTACATGAAACCGTAGTCGCGCGGCGGCTGCGGCTCGCGCGCGCCCGCGGCCAGCGCTTTTCCCAGCAACGCATCGACCGCGGCGCGGCTGGGTGCCGACAACGCGGTGATGACCTCGGTGCGCACACGCGCATCGCTGATCGGCTTGCTGGTGAAGCCGGCGAAGAACGGCTCGGTCAGCAGCATCACGAAGATGCTGTCGCTGACGATCATGCAGGCCGCATTCTGGTCGGTGAAGGTCGGATTGAAGGCGTAGCCCAACGCCGCGAAGAAGGCCTTGGAGGCCTCCAGATCGCGGACCGGGAGGTTGACGAAGATCATCTGCGGCGCATCGGACATGGCGGCGTTTCTCGATCGAGGGCATGCAGGAATGCGTGGGAATCACGGCTGTTTCATGCAGTTGACCATCCACGGCTTGCCGTAGCGATCGACCAGCATGCCCCAGCGCTGCGCCCAGAACGTCTCGGCGAGCGGCATGCCGACCTGGCCGCCGGCGCCCAGCGCGGCGAACACCCGTTCGGCCTCCTCCACCGAATCCACCTCGACGTTGATGGTGGTGATGCCGACGCCCTGCGCGGCGTGGCTGTCGGCCGCCATCAGCACCGCGCCGCCGGCTTCGAGCTGGCTGTGCGCGACCTGGTCCAGCGTGTCCGGGGGCATCTCGCCGCAGCCGTCCATGTTGTCGCTGGGCGGCACGTCGCGATAGGTCATTTCCGACACGACGCTGCCGCCCAGGGCCTGCGCGTAGAACGCCATCGCCTCGTGGGTGCAGCCGTCGAAACTCAGGAACGGAATCAGTTTCATCGGGGTCTCTCCTTGCGGTGGTGGCAGCGGTGGTGTCGCTCAGCCGGGGGTGCACGCGCGCAGGCGGCGCTGCCGGGCCTGCAGCAGATCGGGAGGGAGGGCGTCGCCCAGTTCCTGCAGGTCCATCAACGGGCGCACTTCGACCTCGGTGCCGGCCTCGAACGGGGCGCGCTTGAGCCACTCGGTGGCCTCGTCCAGCGAGCGCACCTGCCACAGCCAGAAACCGGCCACCAAGTCGCCCGTCGCGGCGAACGGACCGTCGACCGCCTGCCGCCGCTGCGGCTCGAAACGCACGCGACGGCCGCGCGAACTGGGCTGCAGGCCTTCGGCGGCGAGCAGGATCCCGGCCTCGGCCAACTGATCGTTGTAGGCGCCCATCGCCCGCCACGCGTCCTCGCTGGGCAAGCGCCCGGCCTCCGAGTCGGCGGTCGCCTTGACCAATACCATCACTTTCATCGCGTTCTCCCTGGGTGCGGCCGCTGGCGGGCCGTGCATTGGGTACGACGCGCGGGGAAGACGGAAATCGACAGGCCTGCGCAAAAGTTTTCGAGGAGCTCGGATGCGGCGCCGCAACACGCGGCCGCGCCGCGCTGAGCGATCATGGGCCTCCCGTTGCCGCCGGCCGTTCGCCCCATGCAATTCCTGCTGCTGATCTACATCGACACGTCCTTGCTGCAGGCCCTGCCCGCCGAGGAATACGACCGCCTGATGCGCGATTGCCTGCAGCACGCCGATGCGCTGCAGGCCGAAGGCACCCTGGTGCTGGCGCAGCAACTGCAGCCGGTGGCCAGCGCCCGCACCCTGCGTTCGCGCCAGGGCCAGCTGCGCATCACCGACGGCCCCTTCGCCGAGACCCGCGAACTGCTCGCCGGGTTCAACCTGATCAATGCGCGCGACCACGACGAGGCGGTGCGCATCGCCAAGCACTTCCCGTGGTCGCGCTTCGGCAGCATCGAGGTGCGGCCGCTGGCCGACATGGACGCCGAGCGCGTCCGGGTCGGCGCGACGGCGGCGAGCCGGATCTCCGCTGCATAGCCGCGCCGCGTCGGCCAGGCGCAGCGTGCCGGGGAGCACCGCAGCGTCGCGGGTGCCGCGCGCGTGGCGCAGCCGCTCGGCAGCGCGTCAGTCCCGCCGAGAAGACACGCTCACGCCGCGGGCAGCGCATGCGCAGCGACCAGCACGCCGTTGCGATCGGCGTACAGCCAGTGCCCGGGCACGAACGCCACGCCGGCGAACTGCAGCGGCACATCGACCTCGCCCAGGCCGCGTTTTTCGGTCTTGCGCGGGCACGCGGCCAGCGCCTGCACGCCCAGCGGCAGCGCCGCCAACGCCTCCACGTCGCGTACGCAGCCGTGAAGCAACAGCCCGGCCCAACCGTTGCGCACCGCGTTCTCGGCGATCTGGTCGCCGAGCAGCGCGCAGCGCAGCGAGCCCTGCCCGTCGACGGCGATGACGCGGCCGGCACCGGGCGTGGCCGCCAGTTCGCGCACCCGCGAGTTGTCCTCGAAGCAGCGCACGGTGACGATCCGCCCGCAGAACGCGGCGTGGCCGCCGTAGCTGCGGAACAGCGGTTCGGCGACCTGCACCTCGGGATGGGCGTCGCACAGATCGGGCGTGGTCCAGGGCATGGTCGGTCGCGGCAGCGGGCAGAGCCTGGATGGTAGCGCGCCGCCTGCAGCGGCGGCAGCGGCCGTCGCAGGCAGGCGTGCCGCCGCCGCTATCGCACGCATCATGCACACGGCAGCGGCGCGGGCTGCGGCACAATTCGCCTCCCTGTCCGCGCCGACATCCATGCCATGAACGATCTCTTCGACTCCGCCCCGTCCGCGCCGGACGGCATCCGCGTCGGCATCGGCGGCTGGACCTATGCGCCATGGCGCGGCGGCATGTTCTACCCGCAGGAACTGGTGCAACGCCGCGAGCTGGAATACGCCAGCCGCCACGTCAACAGCATCGAGATCAACGGCACCTACTACGGCACGCAGAAGCCGGACACCTATGCGCGTTGGCGCGACGAGGCGCCGGCCGATTTCCTGTTCTCGGCCAAGGCGCCCAAGCGCATCACCGGCATGCGCAAGCTGGCCGCCGCCGGCGCGCAGATCGAGGATTTCGTCGGCGGCATCGCCACGCTCGGCGACAAGCTCGGCCCGTTGGTCTGGCAGTTCGAGCACGGCCGCACGCTCGACCTCGACGACCTGGCCGCGTTCCTGGACCTGCTGCCGCCGCAGGCCGACGGCCGCCGCCTGCGGCACGTGCTGGAAGTGCGCGACCCGGCCTGCGTCGGCCCGCGCCTGCTGGAGCTGGTGCGCCGCCACGGCGTGGCCACGGTGTTCACCGATTCGCCCGACTTCCCCTCCTTCGCCGACCTCAGCGCCGACTTCGTCTACGCGCGGCTGATGCGCAGCCGCGCCGAACTGGCGCACGGCTATGCGCCCAAGGAATTGCGCGCCTGGGCGGCGCAGGCGCAGGCCTGGCGCCGCGGCGAGGATCCGGACGCGCTGCCGCACGCCGGCACGCCGACCGCCAGGGCCAAGCCGCGCGAGGTCTTCGTCTATTTCATCAGCGCGGCCAAGGAACGCAATCCGGCCGCAGCGATGGCGCTGCTGGCCGAACTCGGCAAGCGCTGAGCACACTGCAGCGGCGCGAGCGAGCGCGGGCAGGCGCAGGCGACCGACCGCACAGTACCGCTGCGACGTGCGGCTGAACCCGGCACACACGGCACCGCGCCGCGACACCCTTCGCGCAATGCAGTTGCAGTACAAGCGGGAACGCAGAACGACACCGGCGCATGCCGGCGCCGGACGCGCCTTTTTTCCCGAGCGGACATCCAATCCCGATGCAGATCAAGCGCACGCTCGAACGCGTTCCAGGCGGCATGATGCTGGTGCCGCTGCTGCTCGGCGCCGCCTGCCATAGCGCATGGCCGCAGGCCGGCGCCTTCCTCGGCTCGTTCAGCCAGGGCCTGATCGGCGGCGTGGTGCCGATCCTGGCGGTGTGGTTCCTGTGCATGGGCGCCTCGATCCGGCTGCGCGCCAGCGGCCGGATCCTGCGCCAGTCGGGCGTGCTGCTGCTGACCAAGCTCGGCGTGGCCTGGCTGGTGGCAGTGCTCGCGGCACGGCTGCTGCCGCCGGCGGGGATCGCGCAGGGCTGCTGGAAAGGCGTCTCGGTGCTGGCCCTGGTCGCGGCGATGGACATGACCAACGGCGGGCTGTTCGCCTCGCTCATGCAGCAGTACGGCAAGCCCGGCGAAGCCGGTGCGGTGGTGCTGATGTCGCTGGAATCGGGCCCGTTGATGACCATGCTGATCCTCGGCAGCGCCGGCATCGCGGTGTTCGAGCCGCGCCTGTTCCTTGGCGCGGTGTTGCCGCTGCTGGTGGGGTTCGCGCTCGGCAACCTGGATCCGCAGCTGCGCGCGCTGTTCGCCGCGGCGGTGCCCGCGCTGATCCCGTTCTTCGCCTTCGCGCTGGGCAATACGCTGGACCTGCACGTGATCGCCAGCGCCGGCGTGCCTGGCGTGCTGCTCGGCGTGCTTGTCGTGGTCGTCACCGGGATCCCGTTGCTGTTCGCCGATCGGCTGCTCGGCGGCGGCAGCGGCAGCGCCGGCATCGCCGCCTCCAGCACCGCCGGCGCCGCGGTGGCCACGCCGGCGCTGATCGCGGCGATGGCGCCGCAGTTCCGTGCGGCGGCCCCGGCCGCCACCGCGCTGGTGGCGACCTCGGTGATCGTGACCTCGCTGCTGGTGCCGCTGCTGACCGCGCTGCACGCGCGTGCGCGCGCCAAGCGCGCTCCACCCGGCGATTGACCCGGCACCGGCGACGCGATTGCAGGGTCCCGGCGAAAACGCCGTCCGCCGCGCCGGCGGTTTACGCGACAATAGGCGCCATGCCCCTGCACCCCACCACCAAAGCCCAACTGCAAATCCACTTCTGCGTGCTGCTGTGGGGAATCACCGCGATCCTCGGCAAGCTGATCACCCTGCCGGCGCTGCCGCTGGTGTGGTGGCGGATGCTGATGGTGGTGGCGGCGCTGGCGCTGCTGCCGCGGGTGTGGCGCGGGCTGGCCGCACTGACCCCGAAGCTGGCGCTCGGCTACGCCGTGGTCGGCGCCCTGGTCGGCCTGCACTGGCTGACCTTCTACGGCGCGATCAAATTGGCCAACGCCTCGGTGGCGGCGACCTGCATCGCGCTGGCGCCGGTGTTCACCGCGGTGATCGAACCGTGGGTGGCCAAGCGCCCGTTCCGCCCCAGCGAACTGGTGTTCGGCCTGGCGGTGCTGCCGGGCGTGGCGCTGGTGGTCGGCGGCGTGCCCGACGGGATGCGCGCCGGCGTCGTGGTCGGTGCGGTCTCGGCGCTGTTCGTCGCCGCGTTCGGCTCGCTCAACAAGCGCCTGGTCGACCATGCCGACCCGCTGACCGTGACCGCGCTGGAACTGGGCGCCGGCACCCTGACCCTGACCCTGCTGGCGCCGCTGCTGCCGTTCGTGCTGCCGGCGCTGAGCGGCCCGTTGCTGGTGCTGCCGAGCCTGCACGACACCCTGCTGCTGCTCGCCCTGGCGCTGCTGTGCACGCTGCTGCCGTTCGCCCTGGCGCTGGTCGCGCTGCGCCGCCTCAGCGCCTACGCGGTGCAGCTGGTGACCAACCTGGAGCCGGTCTACGCGATCGTGTTCGCGATCCTGCTGCTGGACGAGCAGAAGGAGCTCACCGCGCTGTTCTACCTCGGCGTGGCGGTGATCCTGGGCGCGGTGTTCCTGCATCCGTTGCTGACCCGCGACAAGCCGCTGCGGCACCCGGAACTGCTGGCGACCTCCGAAGCGAAGAACGCGCTGGACTGAACCCGCCGCCGGCGCGGTTCACTGCGCCAGCGAGACGCAATCGCGGCCGGCGCGCTTGGCCCGGTACAGGGCCTGGTCGGCGCGCTTGAGCAACTGATCGGCGTTTTCGCCCGGCTGCTGGGTGGCCACGCCGAAGCTGGCGGTCAACGGTACGCCGAGCTGCAGCAGAGAGACTTCCTGGCGCAGCGTCTCGCATTCGTGCATGGCCTGGCGCGCGTCCAGCCCCGGCAGCAGGATCGCGAATTCCTCGCCGCCGTAGCGCGCCACCAGGCTGTCCGCCGGCGCCTGCGCGCGCAGCATGTCGGCCAGCGCCAGCAGCACCGCGTCGCCCTTGTCGTGGCCGTGCAGATCGTTGATGTGCTTGAAATAGTCCAGGTCGAGCAAGGCCACGCTGAGCGGCACGGCGCCGAACTGCGCGGTCTCCGCATTGACCATCAACGCGGTGGCGAAGGCGCGGCGGTTGAACAGCCCGGTCAACGGATCGGTGCGCGATTGCTCGAGCAGGTCGGCGTTGAGCGATTCCAGCGAAGCCTGGTACCGGGCCAGCTGCTGCTCATAGCGTTCGCGTTCGCGCAGTTGCAGCGCCAGCGCGTGGCTGGTGCGGCGCAGCTCGATCAATTGCATCACCTGCCGCGACAGCGCCTGCAGCGCCACCACCTGCTCGGGCTCGAGCGTGCGCGGGCGGTGGTCGAGCACGCACAGCGCGCCCACCGCCAGCCCCTCGCGGTTCAACAGCGGCGCGCCCGCATAGAAGCGGACGCCGACCTCGGTGACCAACGGGTTGAACGCGAACCGCGGATCCGCGGCCGCGTCGGCGACCACCAGCACGTCCTGCGGGGCGAGAATGGTGTGGCCGCAGAACGAGTCGTCGCGCGAGGTGCTGAGCAGGGTGACGTTGCGCTGCGACTTCAGCCACTGCCGCTCGTCATCGACCAGCGAGATCAGCGCCGACGGCGTATCGCACAGGCTGGCGGCGATGCCGACCAGGTCGTCGTAGGACGCTTCCGGCTCGGTATCCAGGATCTGCAGCGCATGCAGCGCGCGCAGGCGGTCGGCTTCGTTGTCGGGCTTGCGTGGCTTGATCACGGGAGCGGGCGGCAGGGCAGCGGGATGCGCCGCGGAGTATCGCCAATTTCGGCACAACTGCCAGTGAAAAGCAGCGCCGCGGCCGGCCTCACCAGTCCTGGCGCTGCGGCAGCAGGCCGCGCAGTTCCTGCTCGGTGAGGTTGCGCCACTGGCCCGGCTTCAGCGCGCCGAGCTTGATGTTGTCGATGCGCACCCGGCGCAGCTGGGTGACGCGGTAGTCGAACGCGGCGGCCATCAGCCGTATCTGCCGGTTCAGGCCCTGCTCGAGCACGATGCGGAAGCCGAACTTGGCGATCCGCGCGGTGCGGCACGGCAGCGTGGTCTCGTTGTGCACGCGTACCCCGCGCGCCATGCCGCGCAGGAACTCGTCGCTGACCGGCTTGTTCACCGCCACCAGGTATTCCTTCTGGTGGCGGTTCTCGGCGCGCAGGATCTCGTTGACGATGTCGCCGTTGCTGGTCATCAGGATCAGGCCCTCGGACTCCTTGTCCAGGCGTCCGATCGGGAAGATGCGCTGCTCGTGGCCGACGAAATCGACGATGTTGCCCTTGACCTCGCTCTCGGTGGTGCAGGTCACCCCGACCGGCTTGTTCAGCGCGATGTAGACATGGCGGCGGCCGGATTTCTGCTTGGCGCGCGCGCGCAATGGCTGGCCATCGACCTGCACCTCGTCGCCCTCGCCCACCACCGCGCCGACCCCGCCGGGCCGGCCGTTGACGGTGACGCGGCGCGCGGCGATCAGCCGGTCGGCCTCGCGGCGCGAACAGTAGCCGGTCTCGGCGATGTGCTTGTTGAGGCGGATGGACATTGAGCGGGGATTCGGGAGTCGGGATTCGGGATTGGCAAAAGCGGGCTACCGCCATCGGAAGCGGCACGAAGGATCGAGGGGACCAGGGAGCCGATACGAATCCCGAATCCCCAATCCCCAATCCCGGCCCCTCAGCGCTTCGGCGGCCCCTTGCGCGGCGGGCGTTCGCCGGCGCGGTCGGCGATGCGGGTGGCGGCGCCGGCCGGGCGCGGACCGGCCGCGTTCGGGCGGCCGCCGGGCTTGCCGGCGGCGCGCGCGAACTTCGGCTTGAACGGCGCGCTGGCGCCGGCGTCGTCGCCGTCGAGCTTGCGCATCTGCAGTTGCTGGCCGGAGACCCAGACCTTCTTCAGGTGGGTCAGCAGTTCGCGCGGCATGTCCGCCGGCAGGTCCAGCACCGAATGGTCGTCGTGGATGTCGATGCGGCCGATGTACTTGCTCTCCAGGCCGGCCTCGTTGGCGATCGCGCCGACGATGTTGGCCGGCTTGACCCCGTGCTGGTGGCCGACCTCGATGCGGTAGGTCTCCATGCCCACTTCCGGCTCGCCGCGCGGCGCCTTGGGCGCCTTGTCGCGGCGCGGCGCCTCGAAGCTGCCGACGTCGCGCTGGTAGTCGAAGTCGGGGCCGTGCCCGGCCGGCGCGGGACGCGGCGCACGCGGCGCGCGCTCGCCCTCGTCGCGGCGCGGCGGGCGCGCCTCGCGGTCGAACTTGGGCTCGAACTTGGGACGTTCGCTGCGCTCGCCGCGGTCGGCGCGCTCGCGGCGCTCGGCGCCCGGGCGCTCGAAGCGCTCGCCCTGCGGCGGACGCGCCCGCTCCGGCGCCAGCAGCAGCGGCGTGTCGCCCTGCAGCAGGCGCGCCAGCGCGGCGGCCACTTCGACCATCGGCACGTTCTTCTCGGTCTCGAAGCGCTGCAGCAGATCGCGGTAGGTGTCGATGCCGCCGCTTGCGATGGTCTCGCTGATCTTTTCCATGAAGCGGGTCACGCGCTGGTCGTTGACCGCGTCGACGCTGGGCAGCTGCATCTCTTCGATCGGCTGCCGGGTGGCGCGTTCGATCGCGCGCAGCATGCCCTTCTCGCGCGGGCTGACGAACAGGATCGCCTCGCCGCTGCGGCCTGCGCGGCCGGTGCGGCCGATGCGGTGCACGTAGCTTTCGGTGTCGTACGGGATGTCGTAGTTCAGCACGTGGCTGATCCGCTCCACGTCCAGGCCGCGCGCGGCCACGTCGGTGGCGACCAGGATGTCGAGCTTGCCGTCCTTGAGCTGCTGGATCACCCGCTCGCGCTGCGACTGCTGGATGTCGCCGTTGATCGCCGCGGCGGCCAGGCCGCGCGCCTGCAGCTTCTGCGCCAGTTCGTCGGTGGCGGCCTTGGTGCGCGCGAACACGATCATCGCGTCGAACGGTTCCACTTCCAGGATGCGGGTCAGCGCGTCGAGCTTGTGCAGGCCGCTGACCGCCCAGTAACGCTGGCGGATGTTCGCCGACGTGGTGGTCTTGGAGGCGATGATGACTTCGGCCGGATCGTTCAGATAGGTCTGCGCGATGCGCTTGATCGCGGTCGGCATGGTCGCCGAGAACAGCGCCACCTGGCGCGAGGCCGGCAGCTTCTTCAGCACCGCCTCGACGTCGTCGATGAAGCCCATGCGCAGCATCTCGTCGGCCTCGTCCAGCACCAGCGTCTTCAGCTCCGACAGATCCAGGGTGCCGCGCTCGAGATGGTCGATGACCCGTCCCGGGGTGCCCACCACCACGTGCACGCCGCGCTTGAGCGCCGACAGCTGCTGCACGTAGGGCTGGCCGCCGTACACCGGCAGCACCTGGAAGCCGGGGATCGCGCCGGCGTAGCGATGGAACGCCTCGGCGACCTGGATCGCCAGCTCGCGGGTCGGCGCCAGCACCAGCGCCTGCGGCTTGCGCTGGTTGAAGTCCAGCCGCGACAGAATCGGCAGCGCGAACGCGGCGGTCTTGCCGGTGCCGGTCTGGGCCTGGCCGAGCAGGTCGCGGCCGGTCAGCAGCGCGGGAATGGTGGCGGCCTGGATCGGCGACGGCGACTCGTAGCCGACATCGGCGACGGCCTTCATCACAGCAGGCGAGAGGCCGAGATCTGCGAACAGCAGCGGCGCGGGGGTATCTTGGGACATGGGAGACTCCGGAGGCGCCGCAGAGAACCGGCAGGCGCAAAGAAGCACATTGTGCGCCTTGGCGGGCCGCATGTCGAAACCGGGTGAACGAAGCCGTTCAGGCGTGAGAAACCTCGGCCTGCCGCGAACCACCTTGCAGACCCTTCCGCGACCCGTCCCATGCCCGACGCTCCCACCCCCGCCGCCCCGCCCCCAGCCGACTTCGCCACGCTGTTCCAGGCGCACCGCGGCATCGCCGCGAAAGTGGCCGGCAGCTATTGCCGGGATCCGGACGACCGTGCCGACCTGATCCAGGAGATCGCCGCGCAGGCCTGGCGGGCCTTCCCCCGCTACGACCGGCAGCGGCCGTTCTCCACCTGGCTGTACCGGATCGCGCTGAACGTGGCGATCGGCGACCTGCGCGGGCGCAGCCGCGCGCACCGGCAGACCCTGCCGCTGCAGGACCTGGACATCGCCGACCCGCATGCCGCCGACCCGGAGCGCGAACGCCAGGTGCAGGCCCTGTACCGCTTCATCGCGCAGTTGCCGGCGCTGGAGCGGGCGCTGGCGCTGCTGTACCTGGACGACCGCCCGCAGCGCGAGATCGCCGAGATCCTGGGCATCGGCGAAAGCAACGTCTCCACCAAGATCGGCCGCCTCAAGCAACGCCTCCGCGACGAACTCTGACTCTTCCACAGGACCCGCCCCATGCACCCCGACGAACTGAAACAAGCCTGGCACGCGCTGGATCAGCGCCTGCAACGCCACGACCGCCTGCAAGCGCAGCTGCTGCTGCAGCACAACCTGCAGCGCGTGCAGCGCAGCCTGCGCCCGCTGCTGTGGGGCCAGCTCCTGCAGCTGCCGTTCGGCCTGTGCTGCATCGCCCTGGCCGGCCTGCTGTGGAGCCGCGGCGGTGCGCTGCCGGCGTACCTGATCGCCGCCGGCGTGGTGGTGCATGCCTATGGCGTGGCCACCGTGGCGCTGGCCGGCATCGTCCTGGGCCGGCTGCTGCAGATCGACTACAGCGCACCGGTGCTGGAGATCCAGCGCCGGATCGCGCGCACCCGGCGCTGGTACGTCGGCAGCGGCGTGGTCTGCGGGCTGTCGTGGTGGCTGCTGTGGGTGCCGGTGCTGATGGTGCTGGCCGCGCTCGCCGGCATCGACCTGCTGGCGCGGGCGCAGGCCGTGGTGTGGATCGGGCTCGGCGTCGGGATGGCGGGTCTTGCGGGCAGCGCATGGCTCTATCGCTGTTCGCGCCATCCCGGGCGGCCGCGGCTGCGGCGCATCGTCGACGACAGCCTGGGCGGAGCGAGCCTGCGCAAGGCCAGCGGTCTGCTCGACGAGGTGGAGCGTTTTCGGCACGACTGAGGGCGCAGCCACTGCGTCGCGGTACACGCGCAGATGTCCAGCGCGGCGTGCGCGGCGCGAAGTCCGAGCGTTTCGTCCGCGAATGACCGACAATGGGCGCCGATTTCCGAACAGCGTCCCCCAATGCAGACCATCGATCTCCAATTAGAAAGCGACTACGTCGAACTCAAGCACCTGCTGAAACTGACCGGCGTGTGCGACAGCGGCGGCGCGGCCAAGACCGTGATCAGCGAAGGCCAGGTGCGCGTGGACGGCGAAGTGGAAGTGCGCAAGGCCTGCAAGATCCGCGCGGGCCAGGTGGTGGCGCTGGACGACGTGCAGATCCGGGTGATCGGCAAGGCATGAGCATGGACGGCGCGCCCTGCGCGTCGCGTTTGCGGCCACCGCATACGGCGGCCGCGACATGCTGATCGACATCGGCGCACGCAACATCGCGCCGTCGGCGGACGATCCGCTGCACGACGTGTACGGACTGTCGATCGACCCCGACGCGACGCGGCCGTTCTGCCTGTCGCAGTCCATCCGTGGCGGGCATGCCGAAGGCGGCGGCGCCATCTTCCTGGGCCTGGACGAACTGGACGGCTGGGCCGGCGACTGGCGCCTGCACCTGCGCCGCGCCGGCTGCGCCTGGGCCATCGCGCCGATCGAGGCCGCGCAACGTTCGGGCGATGTGCAAGGCGCCCTCGCCCAGCTCATCGCCAGCGCTGACGAACGGCGTCTCGGCGGCACCCCGCAGCGCTAGGTGCTTTGCTGCATCGGTCCCAGGCAACGATATTTTTTGTGGGAGCGACTTCAGTCGCGACGGGCGTTACCGGTAGAGCTCGTCGCGACTGAAGTCGCTCCCACAATTACTTCGCCAGACGAATAGGACAGCCGGCATCCGCGTGCCGATCAATCCGCCATGCCACCACCGCTTTTTGTAGGAGCGGCTTCAGCCGCGACCGGAACTTTCCTGGTGACGTCCTGTCGCGGCTGAAGCCGCTCCTACAGGGTGCATGTAGGCAGGCGCAAGAAGCGTTGCGCGGTGGCGCTGTCCTGGCGGCTCGGCTGTCGCTGTGGCTCGCCGAGCAACGGATATGCCGCCCAACATCCCACGCGCGTCCGCGCCTCAGCGCGCGCCCACCGCCGCGCGCTGGGTCAGGTGCGCGGCGATCGCGCGCTTGAACGGCGCCACCCGGTCGGCCACGCGCAAGGCCGCGTTGCGCAGCGCGCGCGCCGGCAGGCGGTCGTCGGTGTACAGCGCGGCGATCGCGTTGGTCGCCTCGTACAGCGGGCGCGTGGCCAGGCGGTGGCCGCGTTCGTAGCCGGCCAACAGGGCCGGCGCGGCGATGTCGCGGCCCTGCGCCGCGGCCGCATGCAGCGCGCGCGCCAGCCGCGCCTGGCTCTGCAGGCCGAAATTGAAGCCGTGCGCGGTCACCGGATGCATGCCCACCGCGGCATCGCCGATCAGCGCGTAGCGCTTGCCGACGAAACGTCGCGCGTACACCGCGACCAGCGGATACACCTGCGGCCGCACGATCGGCGTCATCGCGCCGAGCCGGTGCTCGAAGCGGGCGCTGATCTCCGCGCCCAGCGCGACTTCGTCCATGTCCAGCAGCGCCTGCGCGCGATCCGGCGGCAGGGTCAGCACCGCCGAGGCCTGGTTGCCGTGCAGCGGCAGCAGCGCCAGGGTCTGGCCGTAGCCGAACCACTCCCACGCGGTATGGTGGTGCGGGCGCTCGTGACGCACCCGGCATACCAGCATGCTGCGGCCGAAATCGCGCATCTGCGCGCCGATGCCGAGCATGCGCCGGGTCGTCGAGAAACGGCTGTCGGCCGCCACCACCAGGCGCGCGGTCAGCGCCTGGCCATTGGACAGGCGCAGCTGCGCCTGGCTGTCGTCGCTGCGCAGCGCCTGCACCGAGACGCCGTCGAGCAAGGTCAGGCCCGGCTGCGCCTGCACCGCGGCGAACGCGGCGCGGCGGATCAGGTGGTTGGGCACCAGCCAGCCCAGGTCGCCGCGGCGGTCCTGGCTGGCGGCGAAGGTCAGCGCGAATGGCGAGGAGCCGTTCATCACCCGCGCATCGCGCAGCGGCGCGATCGCGTCCGGATCGATCCGCGACCACAGGTCCAGTTGCTCGAGCAAGCTGCGCGAGGCGTGGGTCAGCGCGATCTCGCGGCCATCGAAGGCGGCCTCGGCCAGGGCCGCGCGCGGCTGCGGCTCGATCAGCGCCAGCGACAGGCCGCTACCGGCCAGCGACCGGGCGAAACACAGGCCCGCGGGGCCGGCACCGACAATGGCGATATCCACATGCATCGCTGCGCTTCCTGTCCAAGACGCAGCCAGCATAAACCCGCCGCGGCGCGCGGCATTGATCTGGATCAGCGCTGCGGCAAACGGTCGCAGCGTCGCGCTTCGAACGCGATGCGCGCAGCCTCAGACCAGCGCCCACACCAGTTGCAGGATCGACCACAGCGACACCACCCACACCAGGCTGCGCAGATAGGGCACGCCCGCCGCGTACAACGGCACATAGGCCAGCCGTGCCCAGAAATACAGTTGCGCCGCCAGCGCGGTATGCGCACTGCCCTTGCCCATCGCCACCACCGCCAGCGCCGCGGCGGCGAAGAACGGGAAGGTCTCCAGGAAGTTGCGCAGCGCGCGGTCCAGGCGCCCGGCGACGCCGCCGGGCGGCGGCAGCGTCGCGTCGCGCGCGCCGGCATTCCACTTCAGGCCGCGCTGCGCGGTGACGAACGCGGCGGCCAGCAGCAGTTGCACGATCCCGAGCAGGATCGCCCAGGCCAGCATGCGGATTTCGATACTCATCGACACCTCGGCGGTTGCGAAAAACTAAGGAGCGACGCGCGCGTGCGCGTCAGTTGGGCGGACCGACGTGGTAGCCGACCAGGCGCCAGGTCTTGTCCTCGTCCAGGCGCAGCGAGACCAGCTCGCGCACCGGCTGCGGCGCGTTGGCGAACCGGCTGGGGAAACTGATGTTGACGTAGACCCCCGGCGGCACCTGCGAACCGGCCGCGTACTGCACCCGCGCCACGCTGGCCACGCCGCGGCCGAGCAGCGCGCCGAGCCGTGCGCGGCTGGCATCGACCTGACGTACGAACACATCGCGCGCGACGGCCTTCTTGGCCACCGCGGATGCGCCATCCCACAGCTCGCCGCTGCGTCCGGCATCGACCAGCTGCGCGGCGCGCAGGCCGGCCTGCGCCATCTGCGCGTCCTGCTTGGACAGCGGTCCCGGCGCGGCAGGATCGGCACGCTTGGCTGCGGCGGGTTTCGCGGCGGCAGGCTTGGGCGCCGCTGGCTCGGCCGGCGCGGGCTGCGCGGGAACGCTCTGCGTGGGTGCGGTCTGCGCCGCCGCAGCGAACACGGCAGCGCCCAGCAACGCGGGGAACAGGCGAAGTGACAACGGCATGGGCATCGCTCAGGCAGCGCGGTGACGGCGGGGGCCGCAGTCTACGCCGGCCACGCGCGCCTGCGCAGCGACGCTCATGGCTCCTCGCCCGGCGCGGTCGCGGTCACCGGCACCGCATAGCGCTGCCGGTGCCAGGCATGCCAGCTGACGCCCAGGGCCCAGGCGGTGCCGCCCAGCAGGCCGGCCAGGCTCAGCAGCGAGGCGATGCGCGCCAGGATCTGCGCATGCGCGCCGCTGGCGAAGTGCAGCAGCAGTTCGGCGGCCACAAAGCCACCCAGCACCAGCAATGCCGGCGGCAGATAGAGCCGCACCATCAGCCTGGTTCCGATCGCCATGCGCCTGCTCCCGAAGTGGATGGCGCGGACGCTAGCGCCGCCGCGGTGCCTGGCGCGTGAACGCCGGGCGCAGCGCGCAACCGGCGTTCAGGCCCCGGGCGAGGCCAGCGGCAGCGTGGCCACGTCGATTTCCGACAGCGGGCTCTCCGCCGGGCAGGCCTGGTCGGGGAAGCCGAAGCGCTGCTTCAGCGCCTGGCCGCAGGCGGTCAGCGTTTCCAGGTCCACGCCCTTGGCCTTGCACTCGTGGTCGAAGGCGATCAGGAACGCGTCCTTGCGCCGCACGAAATCGTCGCCGCACTTGCGCAGCTGCTTGATCCGCTCCAGGTCGTCCTGCACCGCGTTGGTCCCGTCCAGCCCGTACTGTTTGAGTTCGTCGCTGCTGAGCAGGCGCAGGCTGCGATTGGGCACGGTCATCATCAGGTCGGCCACCGCCACCGCCACGCCGTTGCGCTCCAGGTAGTCCTTGACGTTGCCGTAGACCTCCTGCAGTTCGCGATTGAGCTCGGCGCGCGAGGTCGCGGTGGAACTGATCCGCATCATGCGGTGGATGCCGACCTTGCCGGAGATCAGTCGGTTGTCGCCGGCGGCGAGCACGAACACGCAGGCGCTGTGGCAGATCGAGCCTTCGCGCACCCAGATGGTCCAGCCGGACTCGCCGATCGCATCGCCGGCGCGGATCGCGGCCTCGACCTGGCCGCCGCTGGAATCCAGGTCCAGCACGCGCTTGCCGATGCCGGCGTGCGCGGCGACCTCGGCCAGGCGCCGCACCATCTCGGCGAAGCCGGCGTTGATCTTGCCTTCGTAGCGCACCCGCAGCAGGCCGCGCTCGCGGCAGGGCGCCAGCGCCGCCTCGATCGTCGGCCGGTCCAGCCCGGCCAGCGCCTCGCCGTCGCCGGCCTCGGCCGCATAGTCGGTGTCGCAACTGACGAAGGCCTCGCCGTTCTCCAGCGCCGCCTGGTCCCAGACGTCGGGATCGGGCTTGGGCGTGGCCGCAGGCCGCGGCGCGGGCGCCGGCGGCGGCGTGCCGACCGACACCATGTGCTCGCCGTCGCCGGGCGGGCTGTCGGCCACGGTCCTGCCGGCGGATGGCGCGCCCTGCTGGCACGACAACAGGCCGACGCAGCACAACGACAGCCACCAGGTTTTTGACGGAAGAGGCAAGCAGGACATCCGCGAAGGAAGGGACGGCGCTTTCGAAGGTGCGCGTCGCTAGTCTAGTGCCGATACGCATTCGGTTCCCAACTGCGCCTAAACCGCAGGCATCCCGCCACGGGAACATCCGCATGGACCACGCCGGGGCCGATGCATCCATGTCCGAAAACGGCGAGTCCGGCGCGCCGGCGCGGACTAGACTGGCCGCATGCCGCACACCACGCTCGACGATCACGACCTCTACGACCGCGCCCGCCAGTCCCGCGATGCGCGCTTCGACGGGGTGTTCTTCACCGCCGTGCGCAGCACCGGCATCTACTGCCGGCCGGTGTGCCCGGCACCGCCGCCCAAGCGCAGCAACGTGCGCTACTACCCCAGCGCCGCCGCCGCGGCCGCCGCCGGCTACCGTCCGTGCCTGCGCTGCCGGCCGGAGCTGTCGCCGGAAGCGCAACAGCACCTGGGCGAGGAATCGGTGCAGCGTGCGCTGGCGCTGATCGCCGAGGGCGCGCTGCAGGACGCCAGCGTCGAACGGCTCGCCGCCGACGTCGGGCTCAGCGCGCGCCAGTTGCAGCGCGTGTTCGTCGCCCAGCTCGGCGCCACCCCGGCCGCGGTGCATGCGACGCGGCGCCTGCTGCTGGCCAAGCAATTGCTGACCGAGACCGCGCTGCCGATCACCCAGGTGGCGCTGGCAGCCGGTTTCAACAGCCTGAGGCGCTTCAACACCGCGTTCCTGGAGGGCTGCGGCATGCCGCCGTCGGCGATCCGCAAACAGCGCGCCGAGGTGCCCGGCGGCGACCTGCTGCTGCGCCTGGGCTACCGCCCGCCGCTGGATTTCGCGGCCATGCTGGCGTTCCTGCGCAAGCGCGCGATCCCCGGCATCGAGCGCATCGGCGAGGCCAGCTACGAGCGCGTGCTGGGCCCGCTCGACGCCTCCACCAGGATCCGCGTCGAGGCCGATCCGCAGCGCCACGAATTGCGCCTGCAGATCGCCGCGGCCGATCCGCGCGCGATTCCCGACATCGTGCGGCGGGTGCGCCGCATCTTCGATCTGGATGCCGACCTGCGCGCCGTGCACGCCACGCTCGGCACCGAACCGCTGCTGGCGCGCGCGATCGCGCGGCGCCCGGGACTGCGCGTGCCCGGCGGCTGGGACGGCTTCGAAGTGGCGGTGCGCGCGGTGCTCGGCCAGCAGGTCAGCGTGGCCGGCGCGGCGACCCTGGCCGCGCGTCTGGTCGAGCGCCACGGCGCGCAGCGGCCCGGCCAGCCGTCCGGCCTGGACCGCGCATTCCCGGCGCCGCAGGACCTGCTGGACGCGCCGCTGGAGGCGATCGGCCTGCCGCGCTCGCGCGCCGCCACGATCCGCGCGCTGGCCGCGGCGGTGGTGGACGGACGCCTGCCGTTCCGCGCCGGCCAGCGCCTGTCCGACTTCGTCGAACGCGCCACCGCCCTGCCCGGCATCGGCGCCTGGACCGCGCACTACATCGCGCTGCGTGCGCTCGGCCAGCCCGATGCGTTCCCGGCCGGCGACCTGGTCCTGCAACGCATGCTCGGCGCCGACGGCGCGCGCCTGAGCGAACGCGCCACCGACGCCCGCGCGCAGGCCTGGCGGCCATGGCGCGCCTATGCCGTGCTGCACCTGTGGCATCTGGCCGGCGATCCACCCGAGGAGACTCCCGATGATTGAGCAACGCCTGTACTACGACGCCTTCGCCACCCCGATCGGCGAACTGACCGTGGCCGTCGGCGACGACGGCGTGCGCCACATCCTGTTCCCGGAGAACCGCTACGACGCGCGCGGCCGTGCCGACTGGATCCGCGACGCGGCGCCGGTGCGCGCAGCGCGCGAGCAGTTGCTGGCGTACTTCGCCGGCGAACGCAGCCGCTTCGACCTGCCGCTGGCGCCGCGCGGCACCGCCTTCCAGTGCCGCGTGTGGCAGGCGCTGGCGCAGATTCCGTTCGGCGCGACCTGGAGCTACGCGCAGCTGGCGCGGCATATCGAGCAGCCACGGGCGGTGCGCGCGGTCGGCGCCGCCAACGGCCGGAATCCGCTGCCGATCGTGCTGCCCTGCCACCGGGTGATCGGCGCCAACGGCACCCTGACCGGCTTCGGCGGCGGCCTGCCGACCAAGGCCGCGCTGCTGGCGTTGGAGCGGCGTGGCGCCGTCGAGGCGGACGGCGCGCCGGCGTCGTTGTTCGACTGAACCGCGGCGCGGCTGTCCCCCGAAAACAACTGAGCGCACCGCGGTGCAGGACGATCGCTCCCTTCTCCCTGCGGGAGAAGGTGCCCCGAAGGCGCGGATGAGGGTACGGGCGAAGCCTGGAAATTCTGGCGTATCGGATCGCCCGTGCCGCCGGACCCTCACCCCAACCCCTCTCCCGATGGGAGAGGGGCTGCTGCATCCACAGCACTTCGCAACCCTTGGCGAGTCACTCCCACGCCACGTTGCCGACGGCACAGACCGCGTCGCCTCCACCCGCGTTCGACGGAATAACGTGCCCAAGCGCGCAACGCCACACTGCGCCGGGCATGAATGTGTGGACGAGGCGACAGGCCCACGCGATGGCGCGCATGCGACAATCCGCGCATGCAGTCGCCCGATCCCGTGCCGCCGCCGCGCATGCGCCATCGCCTGCGCCCTTTGCTTTCGCACGAGAGCTGGAAACAGCGCGCGGTGCTGTGGGGCGGCGCGGTCGCGGTGGCGCTGGTCGCGATCGTGTTCGCCAAGGCCAGCGACGCGGCCTTCCACCTGTTCCAGCGCATCATCGCGCACTCGCCGTGGTGGGCGCTGCTGCTCACGCCGAGCGTGTTCGCGCTGCTCGCCTGGCTGACCAACGGCGTGTTGCGCCCCACCCGCGGCAGCGGCATCCCGCAGGTGATCGCCGCGCTGGAACGGCCCGACGACGCCTTCCGGCAGACCAACCTGTCGCTGCGCGTGTCCGCCGGCAAGCTGCTGCTGACCACACTGGCCTTGCTGGGCGGCGCCTCGGTCGGGCGCGAAGGCCCGACCGTGCACGTCGGCGCCAGCCTGATGTACGTGCTCGGGCGCTGGTTCGGCTTCCGCGATCCGCGCCAGGCCTCGCATTTCCTGCTCGCCGGCGGCGCCGCCGGCATCGCCGCGGCATTCAACACGCCGCTGGCCGGGGTGGTGTTCGCGATCGAGGAACTGAGCGGCCGCTTCGAACACCGTTTCTCCGGCACCTTGCTGACCGCGGTGATCGTCGGCGGCGTGATCTCGCTGGGCCTGCTCGGCAACTACACCTACTTCGGCAAAGTGTCCGCGGCGCTGCCGCTGGGCCGGGCGTGGCTGGCGATCGTGCTGTGCGGGGCGGTCGCCGGCCTGCTCGGCGGCGCGTTCAGCCGCATGGTGCTGGCCACCGTCGCCGGCAAGCCGCGCTGGCTGGGCGCGCTGCGCGCCCGCCATCCGGTCCTGCTGGCCGCGGCCTGCGGCCTTGCCCTGGTCGCGCTGGGCCTGATCTTCGGCAACGGCGCGTTCGGCACCGGCTACGAGCAGGCGCGCAGCCTGGTGCAGGGCCACGCCAGCGTCGGCCACGAGTTCGGGCTGATGAAGCTGCTCGCGAACCTGGTGTCGTACGTGGCCGGCATTCCCGGCGGCCTGTTCTCGCCGGCGCTGGCGGTCGGTGCCGGCGTCGGCCACAACCTGGCGGTGCTGATGCCGGACGTGGATCCGCGCACTTTCGTGCTGCTCGGCATGTGCGCTTATCTGACCGGCGTCACCCAGGCGCCATTGACCTCGGCGGTGATCTCGCTGGAACTGACCGACAGCAGCGACATGCTGCTGCCGATCCTGGCCACGGTGCTGATCGCGCGCGGCGCCTCGGCGCTGGTGTGCCGCACGCCGATCTATCGCGGCCTGGCCGAACAGTTGCTGACGGTGCCTCCCGTCGCCGAACCAGAACCCGAGCCGACGCCGCTGACCACCGACCTGGCCGGCGACAGCGGCGAGGACGATCCGCCGCGCTGAGCGCCGACTCCGCGAGTCGCTTCGCGCCGGACCCTCCCCCCAACCCCTCTCTCCCACGGGGACTTCCTTCGGTCGCCGGGGGGAGAGGGGCTTAAGCTGCACCCTGCCGCGTTTTTTTTCGAGGCAAAAAAAAACGCGGCGCAAGCGCCGCGTTCTTCCGTACTGCTGGAGCCGAGGCTCAGCCGGCCTTGGCGACCGTCTTCTTGGCCACGGCCTTCTTCGCCGCCGGGGCCTTGACCACCGACTTCTTGGCGACCGGCGACGCGGCGCCCACGGCCACCTTGCTCACGCTGTGCGAGCGCGAATTGCCATAGCTGGCGTTGTAGCGCTTGCCCTTGGCGGTCTTGCGGTCACCCTTACCCATGCTCATCGACTCCTGAATGTGTGTGCGAAAATCCCCGCGCGGTGCACGGGTTTGGCGAGGCCAACGCGGTCAGCGCCCTCGCGCAAGGGCGGCAAGCCTATCACGTGCGCTCAGTGGGCGCAGCTGGCGTCGTGCACGTGGCCGTGGTTCAGCCGCAGGTTGAGCAGGTGCGCGAGCCCGACCAGGGTGCCGCCGAAGGTCATGATCGCCGCGTGCGGCGCCACCGCATGGTGCAGTGCCGGCACCAGCATGCCGGCCCACAGCGACAGCAGACCCAGCAGCAGCAGGCCCAGCGCCTGCCGGGCGCGATGCCGGCGGTAGCCGAGCACCAGGCTGAACAGGCCCAGGCAGGTCACGAACAGCACCAGCGTGCGTTCCACGCCATCGCCCAGCCACACCGAAAGGCCCAGCGAGGGCAATACGGCCAATGCCAGCGGCAGCAGCGCGCAATGCACCGCGCACAGCAGCGAACCGGTGGCGCCGAGGCGGTCGAGCAGTGCGCGCAGATCGGAGGTGGGCGACATGACTTCCAGCACAGTGGTGATTGCGTTATAGAATAATATAACATTACCCGGCCGGCGACCAGGGGGTCGCCACGCCCCCCATGCCATGCCTGCCGCCGCCTCCGCGCGGCGCACGCGAGCGCCCGCGCTCGCCTGGCGGCGCCTTTTTTCCCTCCCATTCGGTATGCCTATGTCCTCCTCCCGCTCCCGCTCGCTCCGTCGCACCGCCCTGTCCCTGGCGCTGGGCGGCCTGCTCAGTCCCGCCCTGGCCCTGGCCGCCGATGCGTCCGCCGCGGACGCCGCCACGCCGCCGGCCAGCGACAGCCGCCATGCCGAGGGCCGCAAGCAGGACCGCCACGTGAAGGACATGGACGCGGTGGTGGTCACCGCCAGCCCGCTGCGCGACGCCGCCGGCGACCTGAGCCAGCCGGTGGAGGTGCTGGCCGGCGAGCGCCTGGACGAGAACCGCGGCGCCAGCATCGGCGAGACCGTGGCCAGCCTGCCCGGCGTGCAGAGTTCCAACTTCGGCCCCGGCGTGGGCCGACCGATCATCCGCGGCCTGGACGGCCCGCGCGTGGCGGTGCTCAGCGACGGCCTGTCCACCCAGGACGTGTCCACCGTCAGCCAGGACCACTCGCCGGCCGTGGAATCGTTCCTGGCCGACCAGATCGAAGTGCTGAAGGGACCGTCCACGCTGCTGTACGGCTCCGGCGCGATCGGCGGCGTGGTCAACGTGGTCGACGGGCGCATCGCCGAGACGCCGGTGGACGGCGTGCACGGCCGCGCCGAAGTGCGCTTCGACGGCGGCGACAAGGACGGCAACACCGACATGTTCCGGGTCGATGCCGGCAACGGCAGCGGCCTGTCGATCCATGCCGACGGCGTGTACCGCAACCAGAAGGACTACGACACCCCGCAGGGCCACCAGGCCAATTCCTTCCTGGACACCAAGACCGGCTCGATCGGCGCCTCGCTGGCCGGCGACTGGGGCTTCGTCGGCGTGTCGGCCTCGCGCTTCCGCGACAACTACGGCAACCCGGGCGAACCCGGCGACCTGGCCGCCGGCGAGCGCGGCGTGTCGCTGCGCATGCACCAGGACCGCTACGAGCTCAAGGGCGGGCTGACCGATCCGTGGGGCGACGGCAGCGCGCTGCGCTACAGCTTCGGCCACACCGCCTACACCCACACCGAGTTCGAAGGCGAGGAAGTGGGCACGGTGTTCGACAAGCGCGCCAACGAAGGCCGCGTCGAAGCCTCCTTCACCGTCGGCGGCGGCTGGCAGACCGCGTTCGGCGTGCAGGGCAGCGATTCCACCTTCCAGGCGATCGGCGAAGAGGCGTTCGTGCCGAAGACCGACACCCGCGCCATCGGCGTGTTCGCCGTGGCCCGCAACAACTGGGACCGCGTCACCGCCGAGGTCGGCGCGCGCGTGGACAAGGTCAAGTACGAGACCGACACCGGCGTGGACCGCGACTTCACTCCGAAGAGCTTCTCGCTCAGCGGCGGCTTCCGCTTCAACGAGCAATGGCGCCTGACCGCCAACCTGGATCACGCCGAGCGCGCGCCGGCCGAGGAGGAACTGTTCGCCGACGGCCCGCACATCGCCACCCTCGCCTACGAGATCGGCGACGCCGACCTCAAGCCGGAGAAGGCCAACCAGGCCGAGCTGGGACTGAACTTCAAGAACACCTGGGTGGATGCCAAGCTGGCGGCGTACTACAACCGCTACGACGATTTCATCTACATCGTCGATACCGGCGCGCAATGGTTCCACGAGGAAGACAACGACTTCCTGCCGATCCGCCAGTGGACCCAGGCCGACGCGATCTTCCATGGCTTCGAGGGCGAGGCCACCTTCCACCTGGCCGACAACGACAGCGGCGCCTGGGACCTGCGCGTGTTCGGCGACACCGTGCGCGCGCGGCTGAAGGACGGCGGCAACCTGCCGCGCATCGCCCCGGCACGCTACGGCGCGCAGCTGCGCTGGGACGCGAGCAACTGGCGCGCGTCGCTCGGTGCGACCCGCTACCAGAAGCAGGACAAGGTGGCGGTCAACGAGACCCCGACCGACGGCTACACGCTGGTCGATGCGCACCTGGCCTACCACGTCGATGCCGGCGCCACCGCGTGGGAAGTGTTCCTGGACGGCAACAACCTGACCGACCAGGACGCGCGCGTGCACACCTCGTTCCTGAAGGACGACGTGATGCTGCCGGGCCGCAACGCTTCGTTCGGCGTGCGCCTGTTCTTCTGACGCGGCTCCCCTCCCGCCCGCGCCGGAAGCGAGGCCGCCTCAGGGCGGCCTCTTTTTTTGTGTCCCCGCCATGATGGGGCAGCGCTCCCAAAAGGCGCCGCGCGCAGCAGGTCCGTTCGGAAAACGAAAGCGGCGCACAGCCAGCGCTTCGGCGCGCGATCGCGCGCGCTCCCGGATTATCCGACGCCCGGATCCGCTGTCGCCGCGCATATGCACAGGCCGCACCGGAACCATTCCGGCCGCCAAAGCCGCGCTGCACGGGCTCGCGTGCCAGACGCGATGCGGGCCAAGGAAGCGGCCTCGGTCATTTCGGTTTTCGGCCCCGCGCGTTCGCCTTGGTCGGCACCGTCTTTCCATGCTCATTCCACCAGGCGGTGAGCGCCTGCATCGTGGGACCAAGGCCTCGCGCCTTGTCGGTCATCGCGTACTCCACGCGCGGCGGAACCTCCGCATAGACGGTGCGTGAGATGAGGCCATCCAGTTCCAGCTCGCGCAACTGCGACGTCAGCATGTGCTGGGTGATGCCCGGGATCGACTTGCGCAATTCGCCGAAGCGATACACCCGCTGATTGAGCAGCCACATGATCTCGAGCTTCCATTTGCCCGAGAGCATCGAGAAAGCACGGCGCATCTCATCCTGCATGGTGAAATCACCTTTCGGTTTCATTGGTCTGCTTTTCCATACTTGGTGTCGATAATTCATCCTACTTGTGCGGATTCATCAAGCGCGTAAATTCTTATACATGCTCTTTGCCGCAGCGCAAACGAGCGAACGAGCGAAACGAAAATCGACAAAAGGCCTTGCCCAGGCGCGAGGCGACCGGAAACAACCATGACCCCGATCATTATCTATTGGACCAGCACGGCGCTATTGTCGCTGCTCTATCTGAGCTCCGCATTTGTATACGCGAGCAAAGCAGCGTGGGTCCGGCGGATCCTTGCCGAGCTGCATTATCCTGCCGCCTACCTCGTGCCGCTCATGATCGTGGTGAAGCTGCTCGCGCCGCTCGCGATCCTGTCGCGTTTCAGCGTGCCGCTGAGCGACCTGGCCTATGCCGGCATCTTTTTCCACCTGCTGCTGTCCGGATCTGCGCACCTTGGCGTGCGCAAGCCGAAGGGCGCGCTGCCGGCCGTCGTCGGCCTGGCCCTGCTGGCCGCGTCCTTCACCACGCAGAACGCCGCGCGCGACGTGCCCTCGCCCTACGGCTCGACCGCTGCGATCCACGACACAGCCCACTGAAGGGAGCAACGAAATGGCACGACTGAATGGAAAGATCGCGCTCGTCACCGGCGCCACGCGCGGGATCGGCCGCGCCACCGCCAGGCTGTTGGCGGCCGAAGGCGCCAAGGTGGCCGTGCTGTCGCGCACCGCGGCCACTGTCGACGCCGTCGTGGCCGAGATCAAGGCCGCCGGCGGCACCGCGATCGGTATCGCCGCCGACATCAGCGACGCGCAACAGATCAAGGCGGCGGTGAACAGGGCCGTGGAAGCGTTCGGCGGGCTCGACATCCTCGTCAACAACGCCTTCGATCCGTCGGCGCCGTTCTCTTCCGTCATCGAACTGTCGGCGGAGCAGTTGCAGCGCAATTTCGACACGGGGCCGATCGCCTATCTGCGCACCATGCAAGCCGCCTATCCGTATCTGAAGGCCAGCGGCGAAGGCCGCGTCATCAATTTCGGCTCATCGGCCGGCGTGGTCGGCTTGGCTGGCTATACGCCCTACAACATGGCGAAGGAGGCGGTCCGCGCCCTGACCCGCACCGCTGCGCGCGAATGGGGCGCCGACCGGATCACCGTGAACAACGTCCTGCCCGTGGCCGAGACCTGGGGTCCGGAACACGGCGTGCCGCCGCCGACCAATGCGTTGGGCCGCTTCGGGCAACCTGAGCCCGATATCGCCCCTGTCGTGCTGTTCCTCGCGACAGCGGATTCACAGTTCATCACGGGATCCAGCCTGACCCCTGACGGCGGACTCATCATCGACAGCGCCCGCTGAGACGCTGCGGCGCCGCACCGCGGCGCCGCGTGCCCTTCAACAAGGAAAACGCCAATGAAAACGCATGCACTCACCATCGACACGATCGACCCGCAGGCACTGGCAGCGTGGTGGTCGCAAGCCCTGGGCGTCGCGATCGGCACCGATCACGGCGTGCTCGTCACCCTGGACACGCCACCGCACCTCCTCCCTTTGCAGTTCTTCAAAACCGAACGGGCGACAACGGGGCGCAACAGGGTGCATCCGGATTTCAGGACGCCGGACCTGGACAAGGAGACCGAGCGCCTGTCCGCGCTCGGTGCGAGCGTGGTACAGAAATACGAACTGCCGCAAATCCGCTTCACGACCCTGGCCGACCCGGAAGGCAACACGTTCGATCTCATCCAGGAGTGATCGGGCGCGGCGATCCTCTCCCGCCAGGAGGATGCGACCGGCACAGGCGCAAAGCGTCGCATCGCCGCTATGGCCACTACCGAGAACGAACGGCCCGCTGTCGTGCCCGCTCTGCGTATCGATGGCGCCAGGTATTGGCGACAAGGCGCGCGCCGGCCCACCGGCCATTCGCAGCGGGAGACGCTGCAGCGCTGCGACGAAGCGATCGGCGCGGCAGCGCCTGCGCAGCGCCTCGCACGCGACGCCCGGCGGCGGCGATCGGCCTGCGCAGCCTGTCACGCAAACGCTGCCTCTACCGCGCTGCACAATGGCCTGGCCGCGCAACGGCGTTACAAAGAGTCCCGCGCGATGCCCCCTGCGTCGCGCTGTGCCGGCCGATCCTGCGTTGACCTGCGCTGCGCGCGCGGGCCGCCATGCCCACCGGCGCACCGTTGCGAATGAAGAAAGGAGAGATTCTTCATGAAACCTGCCATGCCCCTGCGCCTGCTGCCGCTGTCCATCGCCGCCACCCTGCTTGCACCAACGGCGTTGGCGCAGACCGCCACTGCGCCCGCCGCGCCCACAACGCAGTCCGACGCCACCACCCTGGATACCGTGGTGGTCAGCGGCACCGCGCGCTTCAAGGGCCTACGCAAGCGCGACGCCAGCTTCTCGATCACCACCGCCACGCCCGAACAAATCCAGCAGGCGGTGCCGCAGAGCAGCGCCGACCTGCTGAAGATCGTGCCCGGCGTGTGGGCCGAGCCCAGCGGCGGCGGCACCGGCGCCAACATCTTCGTGCGCGGCATGCCGTCGGAAGGCGATGCGCCGTTCGTCACCTTCCAGCTCGACGGCTCGCCGCTGTTCCCGCCGCCGACGCTGTCGTTCCTGGAAAATTCCACCCTGTTCCGTACCGACGACACCGTCGAGCGCCTGGAAGTGCTGCGCGGCGGCTCCAGCCCGATCTTCTCCAACGGCCAGGCCGGCATCACCGCCAACTTCATCCAGAAGCAGGGCCAGGACGAGCCGGCGGGCAGCGTGCGCCTCACCGGCGGCAGCGACAATCTGCGCCGCATCGACCTGTTCAACAGCGGGCCGATGGGCAACGGCTGGTACTACAGCATCGGCGGCTTCTTCCGCGAGACCGACGGCGTGCGCGACCCGCAGTTCTCCGCCGACAAGGGCGGCCAGTTCAGCGCCACCCTGAGCAAGCGCTGGGACAGCGGCGACCTGACCTTCTACGCGCGCCACACCGACGACAACAACGCCTTCTACACCGCGATCCCGCTGCTGTCGCGCAACAACGGCAGCGACCTGTCCAGCTTCCCCGGGCTCAACGCGCAGACCGGCACCCTGCTCAGCAACGACTTCCGCAATGTCAGCCTGCCGGTCGGCCCGAATGGCGAGACCGTGCAGCGCGACCTGGCCGACGGCCGCGGGGTCAACATCGACGTGTTCGGCGGCGAACTGAACTGGCAACTCGGCGACTGGACTCTCGCCGACCGTTTCAGCGTGATGGGCGGCACCGCGCCGACCTATGCATTGTTCACCGGCGATGCGCCGCAGCGCCTGGGCGATTTCATCGCCGGCTACGGCAGCACCGGCAGCGCCAGCTATACCAACGGCGGCGGCGCGGTCGATCCCGACCAGCAGGTGCTGGAAGCCGGCTGGTGGTCGGTGGACAAGCGCCTGAACTCCTTCACCAACGACCTGCGCCTGAGCCGCGAGCTGTTCGCCGGCAATACGCTCACCATCGGCAGCTACTACGCCAAATACTCATCCAACGACACCTGGTATCTGGGCAACACCATGCTGCTGACCGCGCAGAACCACGCGCGGCGCATCGACGTCAGCCTGGACGACGGCCGCCAGCCGACCCGCGACGGCTTCACCAGCACCGCCTTCTTCGCCCTGCGCGCGCACTACGACGGCGAGAACACGGCGGTGTTCGTCGCCGACGAATGGGAACTGGACGAACGCCTGCGCCTGGACCTGGGCGTGCGCTACGAGCGCCAGCGCGTCACCGGCACCGTGCACGACACCGCCACGGTGGACCTGGACGGCAACCCGGCCACGCTGTACGACAACGCCACCTCGGTCTCGCTGCCGAGCGCGCGCCGCATCGACCAGGACGACAATGCGCTGTCGTGGACCGCCGGCCTGAACTTCAAGCTCGACGACCACAACAGCCTGTTCGCGCGGGTCAATTCCGGGGTCAAGTTCCCCGGCTTCGACAACCTGCGCGACGGGCAGACCAAGGTGCAGGACATCGACCAGTACGAACTGGGATTGAAGTCCGGTGCGGCCGCCTACGACCTTTACCTGACCGCGTTCTACAACACCTTCAAGAACTCGCCGTTCCAAGCCTTCCTGGCCAATGGCAGCAACTTCACCACGGTCGGCGATTCGCGCGCCTACGGCCTGGAGGTGGAAGGCGCGATCCGTCCGTTCGGCGGCTTCGAACTGGCCGGCACCGGAGTGTGGCTGGACGCCAAGTACCGCAACTACCGCGAGTACACCGGCAACCAGGTGATGCGCCAGCCCAAGCGCCAGTTTAGGCTGACCCCGAGCTACTACTGGATGCTGCCGTTCGGCGACCTGCGCGTGTTCGCCACCTACTCCTACATCGGCGAGCGCTACGCCGACCTGGCCAACAGCCAGCGCCTGCCGTCCTACGACATGCTCGATGTCGGCGCCAGCCTGCATGCCGGCGAGCACTGGGAAGTCACCGCCAGCGGCAGCAACGTGACCGACGAACTGGGTCTGACCGAAGGCAATGTGCGCGTGCCCGGTGCGGCCACCGGCGGCGTGTTCATGGGCCGCCCGATCGCCGGCCGCCAGTACCAGGTGTCGGTGGCGTATCGCTGGTAGCGCCTGCGCATTGCCACCGCCGAAATTTACGATCGGCACGCTGTCGTAGGAGCGGCTTCAGCCGCGACAGGCGCTATCCGTAGCGCCTGTCGCGGCTGAAGCCGCTCCTACAGGAACGCAAAACGCTGCCCCCTTGCGAAATCCCGAATCCCGGCGACATCACCACCCCACCACCCTCCCTTCGCAATCTCTTCGCGACGCCGCTGCAATGCTCGGGCATGGGCGTCTCAGCGCGCCCGTGCGCCGGTGCCGCGATGGCGGCACCGCTACCCAGGTCGAACCGCCGATCCGTTGCTGCGCCAACGCAGCGATGCGGCGGTCCCCCAGGCAGGAGAGACCGATGCAGCACGATCCCCACCCTTCCCAGGCCGCGCCCGGCGCCGCCGACCCCACGCACGATGCCGGGCTGAGCGACGACGAGGCCGCGCTCGCGCGCCGGCTCGGGATCAGCGGCCTGTCGCGGCGCGAATTCCTCGCCCTGCTGTCGGCCGCCGGCCTCAGCAGCGCGGGCGGGCAGATCGTCTTCAGCGACGCCGCCTTCGCCGCGCCGGCCCCCAGTGCGGCCACGCCGCAGAACGCGATGCCGGTGGTGCTGCAGGTCAACGGCCAGCGCCACGCCTTGCAGCTGGACCCGCGCACCACGCTGCTGGACGCGCTGCGCGAACACCTGGCGCTGACCGGCACCAAGAAAGGCTGCGACCACGGCCAGTGCGGCGCCTGCACGGTGATCGTCGACGGCGAGCGGCGCCTGTCCTGCCTGACCCTGGCCGCGCAGGCCGAGGACGCGCAGATCACCACCATCGAAGGCCTGGCCGACGGCGAACGGCTGCATCCGATGCAGGCCGCGTTCGTGCAGCACGACGGTTTCCAGTGCGGCTACTGCACGCCCGGGCAGATCTGCTCGGCGGTGGCGCTGCTCAACGAGATCAAGCGCGGCGACGCCAGCCATGTCAGCGCCGACGTCAGCCAGCCGGTCACCGAACTCAGCGACGCCGAGGTGCGCGAACGCATGAGCGGCAACCTCTGCCGCTGCGGCGCCTATCCGAAGATCGTCGCCGCGATCCAGGACGTGCACAGCGGCGGCGCGCCGCGCCCGCTGACCTGGCGCTACGTCGACCAGTCCCAGCTGACCGCGCTGAAGCTGGCGAAGGAGGTGGCCGATGACGCCGTTTGACTACCGGCGCGCCAGCTCCGCCGAAGACGCGGTGCGCCGCGTCGCCGCCAATCCGAACGCGCGCTTCCTCGGCGGCGGCACCAACCTGCTCGACCTGATGAAGGAAGGGGTGACCGGCGCCGACGAGATCGTCGACCTGACCCGGCTCAAGGGCCTGGCCGAGATCGCCGAAACCGCCGACGGCGGCCTGCGCCTAGGCGCGCTGGCCAACAATACCCACACCGCCAACCACCCGCTGGTGCGACAGCGCTATCCGCTGCTGAGCCAGGCGATCCTGGCCGGGGCGACGATGCAGTTGCGCAACATGGCGACCAACGGCGGCAACCTGCTGCAGCGCACCCGCTGCGGATATTTCTACGACACCGCCCTGCCCTGCAACAAGCGCACTCCCGGCAGCGGCTGCGGCGCGCGCGAGGGGCTCAACCGCACGCATGCGATCTTCGGCCACAGCGAACATTGCGTGGCGGTGCATCCGTCGGACATGTGCGTGGCCCTGGCCGCGCTGGAGGCGACGGTGCAGGTGCGCACGCCGGCCGGCACCCGCCGCGAGATTCCCTTCGCCGACTTCCACCTGCTGCCCGACGCCCGCGCCGACCTGGACAACCAGCTGGCGCACGGCGAGCTGATCGAGTCGATCACCCTGCCCGCGCAGCGCTTCGCCGCGCACAGCCACTACCTGAAGGTACGCGACCGCGCCAGCTACGCGTTCGCGCTGATCTCGGTGGCCGCGGCGTTGGCGCTGGAGCCGGACGGGCGCATCCGCGAGGCGCGCATCGCGATGGGCGGGGTGGCGCACAAGCCGTGGCGCGCGCACGCCGCCGAACGCGCGCTGGTCGGGCAACGCGTCGGCGAAGCCGCCTTCGCCGCCGCCGCGCAGGCGGAGATGGCCGCCGCGCGCCCGCTGGCGCACAACGCCTACAAGGTGCCGATGGGCACCCACGCGATGATCCGCGCCCTGCACCGCGCCAGCGGCAGCGACGCCGCGTGAGCACCGAACCGGAGAACCCGCAATGAACTACATCGGCAAGGAAATGCGCCGCGTCGACGGTTACGCCAAGGTCACCGGCAAGGCGCGCTATGCGGCGGAATTCCAGATCCCGCACCTGACCCACGGCTACATTCTCACCAGCACCATCGCCAAGGGCCGCATCGTGCGCATCGACACCCGCGCCGCCGAGGCCGCGCCCGGGGTGATCAAGGTGCTGACCCATCTGAATTCGGTCAAGCCGGTGTCCGACGAGGTCAAGAAGAAAGGCGAAGACCTGTCGTTCCGCGCGCTGGTCGACGACCGCATCCATTTCAGCGCGCAGCCGATCGCGGTGGTGGTGGCCAGCACCTTCGAGCAGGCGCGGCATGCATCGCGGCTGATCCAGGTGGACTACGCCGCCGAAACCGCGCACACCGATTTCGACGCGCTGCTCGGCCAGGCGCACGATCCGACCCCGGACGAGTCGCCGAAGCCGCGCGGCAACCCGGCTGCCGCGTTCGCGGCCGCAAAGGTCAAGGTGGAAGCCGCGTACACGATGCCGATCGAGCACCACAACCCGATGGAACCGCATGGCGGCATCGGCTACTGGATCGGCGACACCCTGACCGTGGTCAACAAGAGCCAGAACGTGCACCAGGACCGCGAGCAGCTGGCCGGTTACTTCGGCATACCGATCGAGCGGGTCAACGTGGTGTCGCTGTTCGTCGGCGGCGCGTTCGGCTCGTGCCTGCGCCCGAACTACTACACCTTTTTGCTCGGCGCGGTGTCCAAGGCGGTCGGCCGCCCGGTCAAGATCGTCTACACGCGGCGACAGATGTTCAGCGGCCACGGCTACCGGCCCTACTACCGGGTGGAACTGGGGCTGGGCGCCGACGCCGCCGGCAAGCTGCAGGCGATCCGCTACCGGCACGTGCTCAACACCTCGCGTATCGAGGCATTCAACGAGGCCTTCTTCCGCAACGCGCGCTCGCTGTACGCCTGCCCCAACGTCGAGGACCGCTTCGAGGTGGTGGAGACCGACCTGCCGACGCCGCAGGCGATGCGCGCACCCGGCACCATCAGCCAGATGTTCGGCATCGAGTGCGCGATGGACGAACTGGCCTACGCGCTGAAGATGGACCCGCTGCAATTGCGCCTGGCCAACTACGCCGAAACCGACCCGGAGAGCGGCAAGCCGTTCTCGAGCAAGGCGCTGCGCGAATGCTATTCGCTCGCTGCCGAGACCTTCGGCTGGAGCAAGCGCACGCCCGAACCGCGCTCAATGCGCGACGGCCGCCTGCTGGTCGGCTGGGGCATGGCCACCGGCACCTGGGCGGCGATGCAGATGCCGGCGCTGGCGCGGGTGGTGTTGAAGGCCGACGGCAGCGCCCAGGTCGGCAGCGCCACCGCCGACATCGGCCCCGGCACCTACACGGTGATGACCCTGATCGCCGCCGAATACCTGGGCCTGGACGCCAAGCGCGTGCAGTTCGAACTCGGCGACACGCGCCTGCCGAAGGCGCCGTCGCAGGGCGGCTCGTGGACCACCGCCAGTGTCGGCAGCGCGATCCACGGCGCCGCGCGCGAGATCCGCGGCAAGCTGCTGGAACTGGCCAGGCAGGACGGGCAAGCCGCGTTCAGCGGGCTGGACGTGGATGCGGTGGAATTGGCCGACGGCAAGCTGCGCCCGACCGGAAAGCCCGAGGCCGGCCTGGAAGTGGCCAAGCTGATGCGCCAGCACGGTTTGCAGGAACTGGAAGTGGTGCACGAATCCAAGCCCTCGGCCGAGCGCAAGAAGTACGCCACCGCCGCGCACGGCGCGCAGTTCATCGAGGTTAAGGTCGATCCGGACACCGGCATGGTGCAGGTGACCCGGGTCATCGAGGCCACCGCCTGCGGCAAGATCATGAATCCGCTGACCTCGCACAGCCAGGAGATCGGCGGCGTGGTGATGGGCATCGGCATGGCGCTCAGCGAAGGCACCGAGGTCGACCATCGCTACGGGCGCATGCTCAACGCCTCGCTGGCCGACTACCATGTGCCGGTCAATGCCGACGTGCACCTGATCGAGACCATGTTCGTCGAGGAAGACGACAAGATCGTCAACCCGCTAGGGGTCAAGGGCATGGGCGAACTGGGCATGGTCGGCATTCCCGCCGCGATCGCCAACGCCGTGTTCCATGCCACCGGCAAGCGCATCCGCGAACTGCCGATCACGCCGGACAAGCTGATCGGCTGAGCGGCCATCGAGGCGCCGCGCGGTTGGCCTCGCGACGTCCGCTTATGCCATTGCCCTCCCATGCCTTGTTGTAGGAGCGGCTTCAGCCGCGACATGACGTATCAGGCAACCATGACGTATCAGGCAACGGGTCGCGGCTGAAGCCGCTCCTACAAAGGCGGGTTGCCCTGTGGCTTACGGATCCAACCAGCCGCGTTCCACCGCGGCCTGCACGTCCTGCGGCGTGTCCAGGTCCAGCGCCAGTGCCGGGGCAACGATGCAGCCGAGGCTGTCCGGCGCCATCGCCTCGAACAACCCGCGCAGGCCCTGGTCGCCGCCCAACGGCAATGCGTGCCAGCACGCCTGCGCCACCACCGCCGGCATACCGCGCACGCCGGCGTAGGCGCTGACCGCGCAACCGGAGGTGGCGCGCCGCGACGCAGCCAGCAGATCCTGCAAGTGCGCCGCCTCCAGCGCCGGCTGATCGCAGCCCAGCACCAGGCTGTGGGTGATCGAGGCATCCCCGTGCAATGCCTCGCGTAGACAAGCCAGGCTGCCGCCCATGCCGGTCGACCAATCGCGATTGACCACGATCTCCACCGGCAGGTCGTCCAGCGCCTGGCGCAGCGCCTCGGCCTGCGCACCCAGCACCACCACGCAGCGGGCCGGCGACGAGGCCAGCGCCAACCGCGCCGCGCGCCGCAGCAAGGGCTCGCCGTCGCGGGTCAGCGCCTGCTTGGCGTGGCCGAGGCGGCGGCTGGCGCCGGCGGCGAGAATCAGAGCGGCATGCGCGTTGCTCATCGCGCCGCCCCGCGCGCGCCGCTGTCGGCGCGCAACGGCGCGACCGAGGCCGACGCGACATCGCCGTGCAAGCGGGTCACGCTGCAACGGTTCGATTCTGGGATGGCGCTAGCCTGCTGCACGTCGCGGATGCCTTGCAATTGCGCGGCGATGCTCAGCGCGATCGCCTCCGCGCCGCTGCCGCCGAGGCGCAACCCGATCGGCGAATGCAGCCGCGGCAACAGTTGCGTGTGCTGCTGCGGGCGCAACAGCCGGAACAGGTCCTCGCGCCGGCGCGCCGGCCCCAGCAGCCCCAGGAACGGGATCGCGCTCGCCGCCAGCGTCTCCAACGCCTCGCGGTCGAGTTCGAAATGATGGTGCATCACCAAGGCCGCGTCGCTGTCGGCGCAAGCGTCCAGCGCACGGGTCGGCGTGCACGCCAAGACCTGGTCGGCCAGCATCGCCTGCGCCGCCCAGCGCGGACGCTGTTCCACCAGCGTGGTCATCCAGCCCAGTTGCCGCAGCAGCGGCAGCAGCACGGCGGTTTCCGGGCCGGCGCCGAACACGCTGACCCGCGGCGGCGGCGGCACCTGCACCTGGCCGCCGCAAGCCGCCGCGCCAGCCCATGCCTGGCACCGCAAACGCCACTGCAAGGTCTCGCCGGCCACCGCCGCGACGATGCCGCCGTCGGCATCCAGCGCCAGGCGCAACGCACCGCGCCGCTGCAGCCACGCCTGCGCCAGGCGTTCGAACCCGGGCAAGGCGCGCAACGGCAGCAGGGCCAGATGCAGGCGGCCACGGCAGCCCACCGCCGAACCGGACAGCAGGTCCTCGTCGTCGCGCGTGTCGATGTCCATCCAGGCCAGTTCGTTCGCGGCTGCCGCGGCCGCCGCGCAACGCGCGATCTCCGGCTCCAGGCAACCGCCGCTGAGCCAGCCCTGCTGCGCGCCGTCGGCGCCGAACAGCGCCACCGCACCGGCATGCGCGTAGGTGGAGCCTTCGGTGGCCATCACCACCGCCAGCACCGCAGGCGCGCGCTCACGGCAGGCGGCGATGGCATCGTGGAAACAGTGTCTGGCAGCGGACATGCGGCGGCACAGGCTGGGGGGGAACCCGCAGCCTAAGCAGCGGCCTGTGGTGACGAGGTGACTTGGCGGCGACGAAAGCGCGATGGCGCGACCGCGCATGCTCCAGGCGTGGCGCGGCAAACCAGCAGGATTATGCAATCGGCATCGTCCCGCGCCGCGCATCATCTGCATCGCTGCTTTCGACGCGGGAACTGCAATGGATGCTCACACGACGCACACCGGCATCGCCGATCCTGTCAGGCGGCGCCTGCTGCTCGGCGCCGCCGCATTGACCGCCCTGCCCCTGGCAGGCATCGCCGCACCGGGCCGAACCGGCCTTTCCCCCACGCCTGCGGCCAGCCCGCACGCCCATCAGGACACCACCATGCCCAGCATCACCACGCAAGACGGAACCGAACTCTTCTACAAGGACTGGGGCACCGGCCAACCCATCGTGTTCCATCATGGCTGGCCGCTCAGCGCCGACGACTGGGACGCGCAGATGCTGTTCTTCGTCGCCCAGGGCTACCGCGTCATCGCCCACGACCGCCGCGGCCATGGCCGTTCCACGCAGACCGCGAACGGCAACGACATGGACACCTACGCCGCCGACGTGGCCGCGCTGGCCAAGCATCTGGACCTGAAGAACGCGATCCACGTCGGCCATTCCACCGGCGGCGGCGAAGTGGCGCGCTATGTCGCCAAGCACGGCGCCGGCCGCGTGGCCAAGGCGGTGCTGATCGGCGCGGTGCCGCCGATCATGCTCAAGACCGTGAACAACCCGGGCGGCCTGCCGATGGACGTGTTCGACGGCTTCCGCACCCAGCTCGCGGCCAACCGCGCGCAGTTCTACCAGGAGGTGCCGGTTCCGTTCTACGGCTACAACCGCGATGGCGCCAAGGTCTCGCAGGGGATCAAGGACAACTGGTGGCGGCAGGGCATGATGGGCGGCGCCAAGGCCCACTACGACTGCATCAAGGCGTTCTCGGAAACCGACTTCACCGAGGACCTGAAGCAGATCGACGTGCCGGTGTTGATCCTGCACGGCGACGACGACCAGATCGTGCCGATCGCCGACTCGGCGCTGCTGTCGGCCAAGCTGGTCAAGCACGCCACGTTGAAGGTCTACAAGGGCTACCCGCACGGCATGTGCACGACCCACCCGGACGAGATCAACCAGGATCTGCTGGCCTTCTTCAAGGCCTGATCCGCCCGCCGGCGCACGCAACGCGTGTGCGCCGGCAGTTGCACGGCGGCCAGCATGGGGCTGCGCTGCGCGCTGCGCACGCAGCAAGCGCGGCAATGCCAACGCGATGCACGGTTCCATGATCTGCACCACGAACCACGACGTGCGCGGCAGGGCGCGCAGCGCCTGCGCTATTGCAGATGAAACCGCTCGAAGCGCTGCAGCGCCGCGTCGATCGCCGCCTTCAGCGCCGGCCGCTGCGGCACCAGCCAGGTCCATTTCTGGATCAGCAGCCTGCCCGCCTGGCGATCCATCTTCAGATCCAGCGCGGCGACGATGCGGTCGCCGACCAGCACCGGCAGCGCGAAGTAGCCGAGCACCCGCTGCGGCGCCGGCACGTAGGCCTCGAAGCGGTGTTCGTAGCCGAAGAACTGCTGCAGCCGCTTGCGCTGGATCAGCAACGGATCGAACGGCGACAGCAGCTGCGCGAGGGAATCGTCCGGCAGCGGCGGCGCATGCTCCAGCAGCGCCGGCGCAGCCCACAGCGCGGCCTGCTCCTGGCCCTGCAGATGCACCGGGACCAGGCGTTTGGCGGCGACCGCCGCGGCGATCAGCGCGCGTACCGCTGGCTTGGAGCCGGCATCGCCGTAGCAGATCGAATCCACGCCGACCAGGCCCTGCGCGCGCAGCGCGCGCTCCAGCAGATAGCGCGCGTACTGCACGTCGCTGGCCGGGCGCGGGCGCCGGCTCCAGCCGAAATGGCGCGCGGCCAGCTCGTAGGTCTTGAGCATGCCGCTGCGCTGGCCGACCACCAGGTCGCCGCTGAAGAAGCCGTAGCGCAACGCCGCGCGCGACGGCTTGCGGCTGCCCCACGGATGGGTCTTCTCGACCAGCACGTCGTCGTCGATATCGCGGATCGACAACGGCCCGTCGTTGCGGATGCGCCGCAGCAGCCTGGCGTAGTCGGCCGGATCGATCTTGCCGGCCGCGTCCGCCTGGGCACGGTAGCGCGCCATCTGCGCCACGTACATGCGGTAGTCGGCGATCGGCACATAGGCCAGCGCATGCGTCCAGTATTCGAACACCGACTTGTCCTGCGCCTGCGCCTGCTCCAGATCCTGCTTGCGATAGGCGGGAATGCGGCTGTACAGCACATGGTGGTGGCTGCGTTCGATCACGTGGATGGTGTCGATCTGCACGTAGCCCAGGTGCGCGGTGGCCTGCCGCACCGCCTCGGCCCCGGCGCCGAACGGCGCCGGGGTGGTCAGCCGCTGCGCATCCAGCCACAGCGCGCGCGCCCGCGCGGCGGCGATCGGCACAGAGACGGTGCGTGTGTTCGGCATCGGGACGGCACTCCGGCAAGCGCAAGGCGCCGCAGAGCATAGCAATGCCGGCGATCCGCGAGCGTGTGCGCAAGCGTCCGCGTGCGTCGCTGCGCCTGGGCGAAGCGTTGCATCGCTGCAGCTGCACGCGAGCCGCACCATTCGCCTGCATGCCGTCGACCGGCCATGGTCCCGCCCGCGCCGCCCGCGAACGGCGGCGGCACGCCGCCCTGCCCGTCCGTCCGGCGCTTGCCAATTACATGCATATGCACGTACTTTGCCGGACATGGACGACACCGCACCCTGCCGCTGCACCTGTTTCCTGCTGCGCCGCGCCGCGCGGCGTACCTCGCAGGTCTATGACCGCGAACTGAGCGCGGTGGGGCTGAGCCTGAACGAGTATTCGATCCTGCGCCGCGCCGGCACCGCGCAGCAGCTGGGCGCATTGGCCGAGCGGCTGGGCATGGACCGCAGCACGCTGTCGCGCAATCTCAAGCCGATGCAGGCGGCCGGCTGGATCGAGCAACGCCGCGGCGACGATGCACGGCAGAAGCTGGTGGTGGTCAGCGCCGCCGGCCGGCGCCTGCTCAAGCGCGCACTGCCGCATTGGGAACGCGCGCAGGCGCGGATCGATGCACTGGCCGGCAATGCCGCCATCGACGCCCTGCACCGCCAGCTGCGGCAGCTGGAACGCGCGCTGTGCGCGGACCGCGAGGACGCCGCCGCATGAGCGCCGCGGCGCCGCACGCGCAGGCCAGCCGTCACTGGGGCCTGCTGATCATCGCCTCGGCGACGCTGATGCTGACCATGGGCGCGCGCCAGACCACCGGCCTGTTCGTCGAGCCGATCCACCGCAGCAGCGGCGTCGGCATCGCCGCGATCAGCTTCGCGCTGGCGGTCGGCCAGTTCGTATGGGGCGCGGTCCAGCCTGTGTTCGGCGCGATCGCCGACCAGCGCGGCCCGCTGCCGGTGCTGTGGCTGGGCGGGATGATGCTGGCGCTGGGCCTGGCCCTGGCGCCGTGGCTGCCGACCGAGTGGGGCCTGATCGTCAGCCTGGGCCTGCTCGCCGCGGCGGGCGCCGGCGCCGGCAGCTTCTCGGTGCTGATCGGCGCCACCGCGCATCGCCTCGCGCCGGAACAGCGCTCGTTCGCCGCCGGCCTGATCAACGCCGGCGGCTCGCTCGGCCAGTTCCTGTTTGCGCCGCTGGTGCAATGGATGATCGGCGCCGCCGGCTGGGCGATGGCCATGACCGGCATGGCCGCGTTGTCGCTGTTGACCCTGCCGCTGGCCTGGCCGCTGCGCCGCAAGGGCCAGGCGCAGGTCGCGACCACAACCGCGACGGCGGCCGCGCCCGACGGCGGCTTGCGCGCGCAGCTGCGCGTCGCCCTGCGCGACCGCAGCTATTGGTGCCTGCACCTGGGCTTTTTCACCTGCGGCGTGCACATCGCCTTCCTGGTGACCCACCTGCCCGGGGAAATCGCGTTGTGCGGGCTGGCGCCCAGCGTCTCGGCCATCGCTATCGCGCTGATCGGCCTGTGCAACGTCGCCGGCAGCCTGATCGCCGGCAAGCTCGGCGAGCGCGTGCGCATGAAGTGGCTGCTGCTGGCGATGTACGCCAGCCGCGCGGTGCTGATCGCGCTGTACCTGCTCGCGCCGCCGACGCCGCTGACCTTCTACCTGTTCGCGGCCGCGCTCGGCTTCACCTGGCTGGCGACGGTCCCGCCCACCGCCGGGCTGATCGGCAAGCTGTTCGGGCCGCGCTATCTGGGCACGCTGTTCGGCCTGACCCTGCTGTCGCACCAGATCGGCGGCTTCTTCGGCGCCTGGCTCGGCGGCGTGGCGATGGAGCGCTTCGGCAACTACCAGTGGATGTGGTACGCGGACATGGCCCTGGCCGTGGCCGCAGCGCTGGTCAATCTGCCGATCCGGGAACAGCGCCCGCTGGCGGCCGCGCGGCCCGCCTAGGGCCTGGCGGCGATGCGCCGGCGCGTTGCCGGCGCAGGCTTGGCCGCCGCGCGATAGCCGCGCACGAACAGCGCGACCGCGCTTTCCACGCAACGCGCGCCCGGCCGCGGCGGCGCGACCGGCTCGCCGGTCAGCAATCCGCGCAACGCCGACCCGCTGGCGATCAACGCGAAGAACTGTGCGGACGCCTGCGCCACGTCGGCGATCGCCAGCGTGCCCTGCCGGATCTGCGCGCGCAGGAACCGCTGCATGGCGCGGTCGTAGCGCGCGAAACACAGGTCCCAGTACGTATCGGCCTGCTGCAGCGACACCTGCGTGGACAGCGCGAGCATGCGATGGATGGCCTGCAGCATCGGCGCGGCCGTCATCGCCATGAGGTCGTGCGCCACCGCCGTCAACCGCAGCTGCAGCGGCCCGCCGCTGGCGAGCAGCGCATCCCAGCGATCCGGCATCTCCCCCACCATCGCGTCCACGACCGCCTGGAACAGCGCGTCCTTGCTGGCGAAATGCGCATAGACGGTGGCCTTGGACACGTCCGCGCAGGCAGCGACGGCGTCCATGGTGGTGGTGTCGAAGCCGTTGCGGGAGAACAGCTGCCGCGCCGCATCCAGGATCGCGGCGTGCTTTTCGCGCGTCGCGCCCCGCTCGCCACGCCGCCGCGCCCGCGCCGGCGCGGGCACCTGGCGCGGCACCGCTAGCGTCCCGTCGAGGCCGTCGCGTCCGCGGACGCGGCCATCTCCACCCAGCCGCCGCCCAGCGCCTTGTAGAAGGTCACCAGGTTGGTGAAGCGCGACAGCCGCGTGCTGATCAGAGTCTGCTCGGCGCCGTACAGCGTGCGCTGCGCATCCAGCGCGCCGAGGTAGCTGTCCACGCCGCGCTCGAAACGCGCCTGCGACAGCCGGTAGCTGTCGGCGGACGCGTCCACCAGCGCCTGTTGCGCCTGCAGCTGGCGGCCCAGCGTGTTGCGCTCGGCGAGCGCGTCGGAGACCTCGCGGAACGCGGTCTGGATCGCCTTCTCGTAGTTGGCCACGTCGATGTCGCGCTGCACCTTGGCGACGTCGAGATTGGCGCGGTTGCGGCCGCCGTCGAAGATCGGCAGCGAGATGCTGGGCGCGAAGCTCCAACTGCCCGAGCCGCCCTTGAACAGGCCGGACAGGCCGGCGCTGGCGCTGCCGGCCGAGGCGGTCAGGCTGATGCTCGGATAGAACGCGGCGCGCGCCGCGCCGATGTTGGCGTTGGCCGCCTGCAGTGTGCGCTCGGCCTCCAGGATGTCCGGGCGGCGCTGCAGCAGTTCCGACGGCAATCCGGCCGGGATGCCGGCCAACACGTTGGCGTCGGCGCTGGCGCTGTCCGGCAGCGCGATCGGCAGCAGTTCGCTCGGCACCTCGGTGCCGGCCAGCAGGCGCAGCGCATTGCGATCCTGCGCCACCTGCGCGGTGTAGCGCTCCACGTCCACCCGCGCGCTTTCCACCGTGGTCTGCGCCTGGCGCAGGGTCAGCGCCGAGGCCGCGCCGAGGTCGAAACTGCGCTGCTGCAGCCGGTAGCTCTCGCTCTGGCTGGTCAGCGTGTCCTGCGCCAGGCGCAGCAGATCCTGGTCGGCGGCCAGGGTGAGATAGGCCGTGGCGACCTGCGCGACCAAGCTGATGTGGGTGCTGCGCTGCGCCTCGGTGGTGGACAGGAACTGCTGCAGCGCCTGTTCCTTGAGGCTGCGCACGCGGCCGAACAGGTCCAGTTCGTAGGCGCTGATGCCGAGCGTGGCGCTGTAGCTGTGCGCCACCAGCGGTTGCCCGGTGCCGGACAGATCGCCCGGGGTGCGCGAACCGTTGCCGCTGCCGCCCAGGTCCACGCCCGGCGCCAGATCGGCGCGCTGCACGCGGTACTGCGCCCAGGCCTGGTCGATATTGAGCGCGGCCACGCGCAGGTCGCGGTTGTTGTCCAGCGCCAGCTCGATCACCTGCTGCAGCTTGGGATCGGTGAACACGGCGCGCCAGCCGATGTCGGCGACGGGGACGGCGCCGGTCTGCGCGCCGGCATCGGCGGCGGCGCCGTCGAATTGCGCCGGCACCGGCGCCGCCGGGCGCTCGTAGGCCGGCATCAGGCTGCAGCCGGCGAGCAACGTGGATACCGCCAGCGCCAGCGGGGTCAGGATCGAACGGGACATGTCAGGCTCCTTCCGCGACGCGCGCGGCGGACGGATCGTCGGGGGTATGGGCGCGGCGCTTGAACAGGCCGCACACCAGCACGAAGAACAGCGGCACGAAGAAGATCGCCAGGACCGTGCCCGACAGCATGCCGCCGATCACCGCGGTGCCCAGCGCATGCTGCGCGCCGGCACCGGCGCCGCTGCCCAAGACCAGCGGCACCACGCCGAGGATGAACGCCAGCGAGGTCATCAGGATCGGCCGCAGGCGCATGCGCGCCGCCTCCAGCGCCGCCTCCAGCAGGCTCTTGCCGCCCTCGTGCAGCTCGCGGGCGAATTCCACGATCAGGATCGCGTTCTTGCAGGCCAGGCCGATCGTGGTCAGCAGACCGACCTGGAAGTAGACATCGTTCATCTTCCAGGTCAGCACCGCGCCGAGCAGCGCGCCGAACACACCCAGCGGCACCACCAGGATCACCGCGAACGGAATCGCCCAGCTTTCGTACAGCGCGGCAAGACACAGGAACACGATCAGGATCGACAGCCCATACAGCATGCCGGTCTGGCCGCTGGACGCCTTCTCCTGACGCGACAGCCCGGTCCACTCGAAGCCGATGCCCGGCGGCAGCTTGGCCGCCGCCGCCTCGACGATGGCCAGGGCTTCGCCGCTGGACGCTGCGCCGGGCAGCGCCATGCCCAGGATCTCCACCGACGGCACGCTGTTGTAGCGTTCCAGCCGCGGCGAACCGGTGGTCCAGCTGGCCTTGGCGAAGGAATTGAACGCGACCATGGTGCCGGCGCTGTTGCGCACGTACCAGCGGTCGATGTCCTCCGGCAGCATGCGATACGGCGCATCGGCCTGCAGCATCACCTTCTTGACCCGGCCCTTGTCGATGAAGTCGTTGACGTAGGTGCTGCCCCAGGCGCTGGAGAACGTGCCGTTGATGTCGGAGATCGACAGGCCCAGCGTCTCCGCCTTGTGCGGATCGATCTCCAGCTTGAACTCGGGCGTGTCCTCCTGCCCGTTCGGGCGCACCGCGACCAGCCGCTTGTCCTGCGACAGCTCGGCCAGCAACTGGTTGCGCGCCTGCATCAGCGCGTCGTGGCCGAGGTTGGCGCGGTCCTGCAGCATCAGGTCGAAGCCAGTCGCATTGCCCAGTTCCGACACCGCCGGCGGCGCGAACGCGAACACCTTGGCGTCGCGGATGCCGGCGAAGTACTTGCCGGCCTTGGCCGCCACCTCGGTCACGCTCTGGCCCTTGCCGGTGCGCTCGTCCCAGGGCCGCAGCTTGACGAAGGCCAGGCCCAGGTTCTGCCCGCTACCGGCGAAGCTGAAGCCCGACACCGTGAACAGGCCGGCGACCGAGTCCTTCTGATCGACCAGGAAATGCTGCTCGACCTGGCGCAGCACCGTGTCGGTGCGCGCCGCGGTGGCGCCTGGCGGCAACTGCACCAGCACGAACAGCGTGCCCTGGTCCTCGTCCGGCAGGAACCCGACCGGCAGCTTCATGAAGCCGACCACCACCAGCGCCAGCACCACCGCGTAGGCGATCATGTAGCGCCAGCCCTTGCCCAGCATGTGCCGCACCGCGCCCTGATAGCGGCCGTTGCCGCGATCGAACACGCGGTTGAACCAGCCGAAGAAACCGGTGGTGGCCATGCCGTGCTGCTTGGCCGGCTTGAGCAGGGTCGCGCACAGCGCCGGGGTCAGCACCATCGCCACCAGCACCGACAGCGTCATCGCCGCGACGATGGTGATCGAGAACTGCCGGTAGATCACGCCGGTGGAGCCGCCGAAGAACGCCATCGGCACGAACACCGCGGCCAGCACCAGGGCCACGCCGACCAGCGCGCCGGTGATCTGCCCCATCGACTTGCGCGTGGCTTCCTTCGGCGGCAAGTGCTCCTCGCTCATCACCCGCTCGACGTTCTCCACCACCACGATGGCGTCGTCCACCAGCAGGCCGATCGCCAGCACCATCGCGAACATGGTCAGCGTGTTGATGGTGTAGCCGAACACGGCCAGTACGCCGAAGGTGCCCAGCAGCACCACCGGCACGGCGATGGTCGGGATCAGCGTGGCGCGGAAGTTCTGCAGGAACAGGTACATCACCAGGAACACCAGCACCACCGCCTCGATCAGCGTGCGCACCACCTCTTCGATCGAGATGCGCACGAACGGCGTGGTGTCGTATGGCTTTTGCACCTTCATGCCCGGCGGGAAGAACTTCTCCTGCTCGGCCATGCTGGCGTCGATCGCCTTGACCGTGTCCAGCGCGTTGGCGCCGGTGGCGAGCTTGATCGCCAGGCCGGCGGCCGGCTTGCCGTTGTAACGACCGACGCTGTTGTAGCTCTCGCTGCCCAGTTCGATCCGGGCCACGTCGCGCAACCGCACCTGCGAACCGTCGGACTGGGTGCGCAGCAGGATGTCCTCGAACTCGGCGGCGGTCTTCAGCCGCGTCTGCGCGGTGATGGTGGCGTTGAGCTGCTGGTTGGGCGCCGCCGGCAGCGCGCCGAGCTGACCGGCCGAGACCTGCGCGTTCTGCGCCTGCACCGCGGTCTTCACGTCCAGCGGGGTCAGGCTGAAGTTGCTCAGCTTGTTGGGGTCCAGCCAGATCCGCATCGAATACTGCGAACCGAACAGGGTGGTGTCGCCGACGCCTTCGACGCGGCTGATCGCTTCCTGCACGTTGGCGGCCACGTAATCGGACAGGTCCGAATCGCTCATGCTGCCGTCTTCGGAAGTGAAGGCCAGCACGTTGAGGAAGTTGGTCGCCGACTTGGTCACGGTCACGCCCTGCTGCTGCACCTCCTGCGGCAGCAACGGCGTGGCCAGCGACAGCTTGTTCTGCACCTGCACCTGCGCGGTGTCCGGGTCGGTGCCGTTGTCGAAGGTCAGGGTGATGGTGACCTGGCCGCTGGACTCGCTGGTGGAGGCCATGTAGCTCAGGTGGTCCAGGCCCTTCATCTTCTGCTCGATGACCTGGGTGACGGTGTCCTCGAGGGTCTTGGCCGAGGCGCCGGGATAGTTGGCGGTGATCGCCACGGCGGGCGGCGCGATGCTGGGGTATTGCGCGATGGGCAGGGTGACGACGGAGAGGATGCCGGCCAGCATCACGATGATGGCCAGCACCCAGGCGAAGATCGGACGGTCGATGAAGAAGCGTGCCATGACGGTCTAGCGCCTCAGTTCGCCGCGCGCGGCGCGGCCGCGGCGGATGCGGCTGCAGGGGCCGCGCCGGAGGCGGCCGTGGCGGCCTTCGGCTGCCACGGCACGGTCTTGACCGTCACCCCCGGGCGCGCCCGCGACTGGCCATCGACCACCAGCTGCTCGCCGGGCTTGAGCCCGCTGCGCACCAGCCATTGGTCGCCGACCGCACGATCGGTCTCCAGCACGCGCAGCTGCAGCTTGTGGTCGCTGCCGACCACGTACGCGGTCGGCTTGCCCGCGCCGTTGCGCGAGACCGCCTGCTGCGGCACCAGCACTGCATCGTCCTTCACGCCTTCCTGCAGCACCGCGCGCACGTACATGCCGGGCAACAGATCCGCGTTCGGATTGGGGAACACCGCGCGCACGGTGATCGAGCCGGTGTTCTGGTCGACGGTGACGTCGGAGAACTCCAGCCGCCCCTGCAGCGGATACGGGCTGCCGTCTTCCAGCAGCAGGTTCACCTTGGCCGCCGTGGCGTCGGCCTTCTCCAGTTCGCCGCTGGCCAGCGCCCGCTTGAGCCGCAGCAGCGAGGCGCTGGGCTGGGTGACGTCGACGTAGATCGGATCCAGCTGCTGGATGGTGGCCAGCGCGGTCGACTGGCTGGCGGTGACCAGCGCGCCGGCGGTCACGCTGGACTTGCCGATGCGCCCGGAAATCGGCGCATCCACCCGCGCATAGGCCAGGTTGATGCGTGCGCTCTCCACGTTGGCCTTGGCCGCGGCGACGTCCGCCTCGGCCTGGCCCAGCGCGGCGCCGGCGTCGTCGTTGTCCTGCTTGCTGATCGCCGACACCTTGACCAGTTCGCTGTAGCGCTCGGCCTTGAGGCGCGCGCTGCGCAGCGTGGCCTGGGCCTTGCCCAGCGCGGCCACGTAGCTGTCGTAGGTGGCGCGATAGGTGGCCGGATCGATCTGGTACAGCGTCTCGCCGGCCTTGACCTCGCCGCCTTCGCGGAACTTGCGCACCTGGATGATGCCGTTCACCTGCGGCCGCACGTCGGCGATCAGGTACGGCAGCGTGCGCCCCGGCAACTCGGTGGTCAGCGCGACCGGCCGCGTGGCGACGGTGACCACGCCCATCTCCGGCGTGCCCTCCTGCGGCGGCGGACCGCCCGGGGGCGAACCGCACGCGCTCAACAGCGAGGTGGCCGCCACGGCCAGGGCCAGCGATAGACGAGAGGACAGGACAGGACGCACGAGGAATCTCCGGGTGGGGACGCAGGGAGGCGGAAAGAATCTAAACGGTACGGTTCGGTATACTATTCAAGCGATCCGGCGCCGTCAACCATTTCTGCCCTCCCGGTATACTTAAGCGCCCTTCCCCATGGCAGAACGATGCGCGTCAGGACCGAAGCCAAGCGCGAAGCGATCGTCGAAGCGGCGGCCGCGGTGTTCCTGGAGGCCGGCTTCGAGGGCGCCTCGATGACCCAGATCGCCACCCGCGCCGGCAGCTCCAAACGCACCCTGTACGGCTATTTCCCGTCCAAGGAAGAACTGTTCGTGGCGGTGGCGCACAGCGTCGCCGAGCGCTTCATGGACCCGATCCTGGCCGCGCTGATGCAGACCCAGGACGATCTGCCGACCGCGTTGCAGCGCCTGGGCGAAGACGCCCTGGCGTTCCTGTGCTCGGAACAGTCGGTGCAGGTCTGGCAGACCATCATCGGCGTCTCCGGCCGCTCGGACATCGGCCTGCTGTTCTTCGAAAGCGGCCCCGACGAAGGCATGAGCCGCCTCGGCACGTTCCTGCAGGAACAGATGGAGCAGGGCCGCCTGCGCCGCGCCGACCCGACCACCGCCGCCCGCCACCTGGCCGGGCTGCTGGAAGCGGAAACGCTGATGCCCTGCCTGTTCGGCGCGCTGAAGAATCCGTCGCCGGAGTACCTGCGCGACGCGACGCGGCGCGCGCTGCAGGTGTTCTTCGGGGGCTATGGGGCGTAGCGAGAGCGCCGATCGGCGCCTCTGTAGGAGCGGCTTCAGCCGCGACAGGCTCTATCGGTAATGCCCGTCGCGGCTGAAGCCGCTCCTACAGGTCAATCGGAATCGCGCACCCCGCTACTGCACCACTCACGCACTGCGATACTGGCTCTCCGACACCGGCTCCAGCCAGGTCACCGGCGAACCGTCCACCGCTTCGGCGATGGCGATGTGGGTCATCGCCACCTGCGCGCTGGCGCCGTGCCAGTGCTTGACCCCCGGCGGAATCCACACGATGTCGCCGGGACGGATCTCCTGCGCCGGCTTGCCCCACTCCTGCACATGGCCGACGCCGGCGGTGACGATCAGCGTCTGCCCCAAGGGATGGGTGTGCCAGGCCGTGCGCGCGCCCGGTTCGAAACTGACCGTGGCGCCGCCGACGCGCGCCGGCGCCTCGCCCTGGAACGGCGCATCGATGCGCACCGTGCCGGTGAAATACGCCGCCGGACCGACCGCCGAGGCGGTGCTGCCGGCACGAGTGACCTTGATCGGCTTGGTGTCCCCATCGGGAACCGCAGCGGCCATCATCGACAGCGACATGGCAGTGGCGAACAGGCTCATCGGAATCTCCTTGCATGGACGTCCGTACCGACTGTAGGCGCGCTGCGCCGGCGGCACTAGCCCGCGCCATGTACATGCCGCCGTAAGCACCGCTCATCAATCGTCCGGGGTTGTTGCAGCAAGGCCGCGCGATCGGCGATGACCACCGCAGCGCCGGACGCGACCGGTCGGCCTCGCTTCGTCGGCACCTGGCGCCGTCCATCCGACCCAGCCGTCGCCGGTCGGAAGGCGCATGCCGGCGCGGGCATGGCGCAGCAACACTGCGCGCCTCGATCCCAGCGCCCTCTCGCATGCTCCCGACCGCCGCCCGCCAGGCACACGTTGCCGCTCCCACCGCCGCCACGCGCGCTGCGTCCAGCCAATGCCGACCGGTAGCGGCCGCGAACCGGCTGCTGCGCGGCGCCGCGGCGCTGTGGCTGTGCATCGCCGTCGCCGGACAGCTCCTGTTCGCCGCCTACGTGGCCGGCTTCTACGGCCGCGCCGCGCTGGCCGGTACACCGGAGCGCTGGAACCGGGTGCTGACGCATGGCTACGTCGCCGGCGACCACGTGTTCAACGCGGTGCTGGCCCTGCACCTGTTGCTCGCCGTGGCCATCGTGCTGGCCGGCGCGGCGCAACTGCTGCCGGCGCTGCGCCGGCATGCGCCGGCCGTGCATCGCTGGAACGGGCGCGCCTACATGCTGTGCGCAATGCTGTTGAGCCTGGGCGGCCTGGCGATGATCTGGGTGCGCGGCGGCGCCGCCGGCGACCTCGGGCAGCATCTGGGCACCAGCCTCAACGCGCTGCTGATCGCCGTCTTCGTGGCCATGGCCTGGCGCAGTGCGCGCAGCGGCCGCCTGGCGGCGCATCGGCGCTGGGCGCTGCGGCTGTTCCTGGCGGTCAGCGGCGTCTGGTTCTTCCGGGTCGGCCTGATGTTCTGGCTGGCGGTCAACCAGGGCCCCGCAGGGTTCGATCCGGACCGTTTCGTCGGCCCGGCGCTGACCACGCTCGCGTTCGCGCAGACGCTGCTGCCGCTGGCGGTGCTGGAACTGTACCTGCGCGCGCGCGACAGCCGGCGGCGTGCGCTGCACTGGCTGGCCGCCTCGACCCTGGCGCTGATGAGCCTGGCCACGCTGATCGGCACCGTGGCCGCCGCCGCAGGCATGTGGTGGCCGATGCTGCGGCCTGCCTGAGCCCATGACGCCGCTCGCCGAGCAAATCGCGCCGCGCCCTCGGTTATCCTCCCGCCCATGTCCCGCACCGTTCCGCTCTCCGCAGCGCAACGCGCGCCCGCGCTGCTGAGCTGGGCGCGCGTCGTGCCCGTGTGCGTCATCTCCGGCGCGCTGGGATTGCTGCTGAGCCTGAGCTGGGATTCCACGCTCTCGGCGCTGTGCCGCAGCTTCACCTTGGGCGCCGCGGCGCTGCTCGCCTACGCCGCGCTCGAACGCTGGCCGCGCCGGCTGCCTGCATGGCTGGCACGCTGGGTGCTGCAGGTGCTTGGCGTCGCGCTCGCCATCCCGCTGACCACGCTGCTGCTCTACGTCGGCCTGACCAAGGCCGGTGCGCCGCCGTTCTGGCAGGACCAGGAGCGGCTTTCCGGCTTTCTCATGCTGACCGTGACCGGCGTGCTGATCGCACCGTGGACGGCGCTGGCCGCCCTGGTCAGGCAGAAGGACGCGCTGGCCCGCCATCAGGCGCTGGCCTTCGAGCTGGAACGCAGCGAACTGGAACGCGAAGCGCTGGATGCGCGCCTGCACCTGCTGCAGCGCCAGGTCGCGCCGCATTTCCTGTTCAACACCCTGGCCAACGTGCAGGCGCTGATCGACATCGGCTCGCCCAAGGCAGCGGACCTGATGCGCAGCCTGATCGCCTACCTGCGCGCCGCGGTGCCGCGGCTGCACGAACCGACCACCACGCTGGGCGAAGAACTGGCGCTGGTCCGCGCCTATCTGGAATTGATGTACATGCGCATGCCGGATCGGCTGCAGTACGCGATCGAGACGGACGCGTCGCTGCATGCCGTCCGCTGCCCGACCCTGACCCTGCTGACCTTGGTGGAGAACGCAGTCAAGCACGGCATCGATCCGGCAGAGGACGGCGGCCGCATCGTCATCCGCATCTGGCGCGACGCCGGCCGCTGCCGTCTGCGGGTGGAGGACAGCGGCGCCGGACTCGGCGCGAGCGCGCACGGCCTGGGCACCGGCCTGAGCACCTTGCGCGACCGGCTCGCGCTCAGCTTCGGCGCCGGCGCGGAACTGCAGGTGGCGGCGCATCTGCCGCACGGCACGCGCGCCGACATCGGTTTCCCGTTGGCGGTGGACGCGTGATGCCCACCCCGCCGAGCGCACTGATCGCCGACGACGAGCCGCTGCTGCGCGAAGCGCTGAAACGGCAATTGGCGCGCCTGTGGCCGGAGTTGCAGATCGCCGTCGAGGCGCGCAACGGCCGGGACGCGGTACGCCTGTTCGAGGAGCGGCAGCCGCAGATCTGTTTCCTCGACATCCAGATGCCGGGGCTGTCCGGGGTGCAGGCTGCGCAGCAGATCGGCCGCCGCGCGCATATCGTGTTCGTCACCGCGTACGACGACTACGCGGTGCAGGCCTTCGCCGAAGGCGCGCTGGATTATCTGGTCAAGCCGGTGCAGGACGCGCGCCTGGCCGATACGGTCGAGCGCCTGCAACAACGGCTGCAGGCCGCGCAGCCGGCGGCCGATATCGCCGAGCAGTTGCGGCGCCTGGCCGCGCAGCTGTTGCCGCCGCAGCCCCGCGCGCCGCTGCGCTGGCTGCATGCGCAGGCCGGCAACACGCTGCGCCTGATCCCGGTGGAGGCGATCGATTACCTGCGCTCGGACAGCAAATACACCTGCGTGGCCTGGCGCAACGAGGCCGCGCAGGCCTGCGAGGCGATCGTCGCCACCCCGCTCAAGGAACTGGCCGCGCAACTGGATCCCGCCTGTTTCCTGCAAGTGCACCGCTCGGTGGTGGTCAACCTGCACGCGATCGAGCACCTGGTCCGCCACGACAACGAAACCGCGCAGATCCATCTGCGCGGGCGCCGGGAGAAGCTGCCGGTCAGCCGCAGCTATCTGCCGCTGTTCCGCGCGATGTAGCGATCGCATCGAGGCGCGACGCTGTCGGCACGGCACCGCTCCCGCGCATGCGCAGCGACTGCCGCAGCGCAGCATTGCAATAAGCGTATAAGCGCCGCGATTTAAATCATTGGTCGCGCGCCGAGTGCGCCGCCTATCCTCGGCGCTGCGCCGACACCACGACGCGTTCGATCGCACTGTGCGAAACGCAGCGGCACGCGCGAAGGCGGCGGCGCGCGCAGGCGCCCCGTGGCTTGCGCAACCACAGAATCCGCAACAGCCCAGAGGACACACCCACGATGGCAGGACCGATGGGGCCGGCGGCTCCGCTCTCGCACTCCGCACCGTTCGCCGGCCATGCGCCGTCCTACCGCGCCGCGCTGTCGCTGCTGGCCTCGCTGTTCTTCATGTGGGGCTTCATCACCGTCATCAACAACACGCTGCTGCCGCACCTGCGCAGCGTGTTCGAACTGAGCTACACCCAGGCCACGCTGATCGAGTCGGTGTGGTTCATCGCCTACTTCTTCGCCTCGCTGCCGTCGGCCAAGCTGATCGAACGGATCGGCTACCAGCGCGCGCTGGTGATCGGCCTGGGCATCATGGCGCTGGGCGCGCTGGGCATGATCGCGGCCGCGCGCCTGGTCTCGTACGGCATCACCCTCGGCTCGCTGTTCGTGATCGCCAGCGGCATCACCTTGCTGCAGGTCGCGGCCAATCCCTACGTCGCGGTGATCGGCAGCCCGGACACCGCCTCGGCGCGGCTCAATCTGGTGCAGGCGTTCAACTCGGTCGGCACCACGCTGGCGCCGCTGTTCGGCGGCTACCTGATCCTGGGCCGCTCGGCCTCGGGCACCGCCAAGGGCGATGCGGTGCTGACCCAGGCCGAACGCCTGGCCGACGCGCAATCGGTGCAGCTGCCCTATCTCATCGTCGCCGTGGTGCTGGTGCTGCTGGCCGTGGTCATCGCCCGCTTCAAGCTGCCCGCGCTCGGCCAGGCCACTCAGCGCGCCACTGGCGCGCAGCGCGCCAGCCATTCGCTGTGGCGGCATCGCAACCTGGTGCTCGGCATCCCGGCCATCTTCATCTACCTGATCGCCGAGATCGGCGTGTCCAACCTGTTCATCAATTTCGTGTCGCAGCCGCACATCGGCAACCTCACCCACGAACAGGCGTCGCATTATCTGTTCCTGCTGTGGGGCGGGATGATGGTGGGCCGCTTCGCCGGCAGCGCGCTGATGCGCCGCATCGCGCCGGAAACGGTGCTGGCGCTGTTCTCGATCGGCGCGTTCGCGGTGATGCTGCTGACCGTGTTCACCAGCGGCCACGTCGCGATGTGGTCGCTGATCGCGGTGGGCCTGTTCCACTCGATCATGTTCCCGACCATCTTCACCCTCGGCATCAAGGGCCTGGGCCCGCTCACCGAGGAAGGCTCCGGCCTGCTGATCATGGCCATCGCCGGCGGCGCGCTGGTGGTGGTGCAAGGCTGGCTGGCCGATCACGTCGGGCTGCAGCAGGCCTTCCTGCTCACCGCCGCGTGCGAGTTGTACGTGCTGTTCTATGCGCTGTGGGGCGCGAGGACGCCGCCGCAGGCAAGCGCCTAGCTGCGACGGTCGGCGAGACCGACAGGGAGCACCGCCACCAGGCGCGCTACAGCGATCCGGCACTGCGCCGGATCGCGCTCTACGTCGGCGGGGCCACGCCGACAACTCGCCGCTCTTCGCCCAGGCCGCAATGGCGTGGGCGGCCTAGCCGTCGCCGTTCGGTAGACAAACGCGGCATGGCTGTCCGCTCGCCTGCGTTGCGCGCGTTGGTCCTGGTGGCAGACAACCAGAAGCGCCACGCCTCTGCCACCTCGCCTACATCCGGAGCCGACACCATGGACGCACGCTTTGCCGCACTCTCTACCCTCTTGTTCGCCGCCTCGACCTTCGCCGCACCGGCCGGCGCCAAAGGCACGCAAGTCGACTGCCAACCTGGCTCGGAAGCGGTCTGCGACGCGTGGTGCAAACATGCCGGCGGCGGCATGTCCAGCAACCCGGACGGCTCGGTCACCTGCACCGTCATCGTGTCGGCACGCAGCAAGAAGGGATTCGCCTTGCCGGAGGGCAACTACGAGGTCAGGAAGATCGCCGACGCTCCCGGCCGTGGCAACGCTGCCGGCGCCGATGCCGCTCCCCCCAAATCGAAGGACAAGCACTAGGCTCGGCCCCGCGACGCTGTCCAGGAGAGTGCGCAGCGGCGCAGCGCGCCGCTGCACGGCATGGTGCGGCTCTTGCGGCGGCGGCGCGCGTCGCCCGCAGCCAAGGGAGGCCGATGGCCAGCGTGCGCGCGCACGCGCAGCGAGAGCGGTTCCATCGGGCGTGCTGGCTGCGCGGCCGTGCGGCGCGCACCCTCGGCGCAAGCACGCAAGCGATCGCGTCGGCGCGTGCCGAGCCGACAGCCTCAACGCGGACGCGAACGGCCCTGGCGGACAGGTGCAGCAGGCCCGGATTGCTCACACATTTCCTTCAAAAACAATAGTTTGAAATGAGAAAAAGCGCTTGTCGCGGCACCCTGGAATGGGTACGCTGCGGCGGTCGAAAGAGAGCAGGCCGGATGGTAGCCCGGCCGTCGCCGCATCAGCGGCGACATCTCAGCCAATCGGGCACCCGCGACACCAGCCACCGGCAGCGCCGGTCGATGCAGGTGTGTCCGATGGGGTCTCGCAGGTCTCCCGGCACGCCTTCTAGGACACAGAAGGAGCGAGCATGCACAAGACCAACGACCCGAGTCCCACCCCGCACGGTACGCACGCGTTCGCCGCGTCGCTGGAGCGCGCCCGCCCTGCCGCAATGCGCAATGCCGCTGCGGGCGACACGGCGCTAGCCGAGGCCGACTGGCGGCGCGACACGCTGGCGGACCTGCTGATCTGGCGCTGCGACGTGAGCACCGGGAAACCGGAACTGCCTGCGTTGCTGCTCGCGGTATGGCTGCCCAAGCGAACACGGACCTGGGAATGGGAAGTCATCGATCCGCGCGGCGATACCACCCTGGCCGAGGGCAGCAGCAGTTCGTCTGCGCTCGCACAGGCGGCGGCCGAAGCGTGGACACGGCTTCGCTTCGGCGATGTACTGGAGCGTGGCTGATGCCGGTGGCCGCACCGGCATGCGCCGCAGGCTACGCCTAGCCGGTCTTCCTAGCGGAGTGCCGGCCTCGGCCGCCGCCATCGGCTGTCGATGCGACGGCGGTGGCCGGGGTCAGCGACGGCGATCGGCGGCCGTAGCGTCGCCGCCGCGCGTGCGCGGCAATCGCATCATGCCGGCGCCGCCCTGCAACCCATGGACATCCGCGCCGCCGACAGCGCAACGCCCTACCCCGCGCAGCGCGCGCACAGCCCGTGCACTTCCAGGGTCTGCGCCTGCGGCTGGAAGCCCAGCGCCTTGGCGCGCTGTTCCAGTTGCGCGACCACGTCGCGGTCCTCCAGTTCGACCGCGCTGTGGCAGCGGTCGCAGATCAGGAACGGCACCGAGTGCTGCGCGCTGCTGGGATGGTGGCAGGCGACGAAGGCGTTGACCGACTCGAGCTTGTGCACGAAGCCGTTGGCCATCAGGAAATCCAGCGCGCGGTACACGGTGGGCGGCGCATCGGCGCCCACGCTCTTGCCCTCGCGCACCCATTCCAGCAGGTCGTAGGCCTTCACCGGCCGCCCCGCCTCGGCGATCAGGCGCAGCACGTTGGCGCGGATCGGGGTCAGCCGCAGCCCGCGTTCGCGGCTCACCCGCTCCACCACCTTGACGAAGTCGTCGGCGTCGTGGACGTGGTGGTGCGGCTCGGTGCAGGCGGTCTTCTTGCTGGACATGGGCTTCTCCGGGGAATCAGCTTCCCGCTGGGATCTTGATGAGCGCGGCATCGATGCGTTTCAAGGCCTGTTCGCGCCCGGCCAGGTACACCGTGTGCGAGATATCCGGGCTGACCTGGGTGCCGGTGATGGCCACGCGCAGCGGCTGCGCCACCTTGCCCATGCCGATCTCCAGCGCCGCGGCGGCGTCGTGCAGCGCGGCGGACACGCCGTCCACGCTCCACTGCCCCAACGCGGCCAGCAGCTCGCGCGCCTTGCCCAGCGCCAGTTCGGCGCCCGGTTTCAGGTGCTTGGCCACCGCGGCCTCGTCGTAGGTCTCCAGCGGCCGGTACCAGACCACCGCCTTCTCGGCCATTTCCTTCAGCGTCTGCACGCGCTCGCGCAGCGCCACCACCACGTCGGCGGCGGCCGGGCCGGCGGCCGGGTCGATGCCGAGCTTGGCCAGTTGGTCCTCCAGCTGCGGCGCGATCGTGGCCGGGTCGTCGGTCTTCAGGTAGTGCTGGTTGACCCAGCCGAGCTTGGCCATGTCCAGCCGCGCGGCCTTGGAGTTGACGTCCTTGACGTCGAACAGGTCGATCAGCTCCTGGCGGCCGAACAGTTCCTGGTCGCCGTGCGACCAGCCCAGCCGCGCCAGGTAGTTGATCAGCGCGTGCGGCAGGTAGCCGGCATCCTTGTACTGCATCACGTCGGCCGCGCCGGTGCGCTTGGACAGCTTGGCGCCCTGCTCGTCCAGGATCATCGGCATGTGCGCGAACTTCGGCACCGGCGCGCCCAGCGCTTCGTAGATGTTGATCTGGCGCGGGGTGTTGTTGATGTGGTCGTCGCCGCGGATGACCTCGGTGATGCCCATGTCCCAGTCGTCCACCACCACCGCGAAGTTGTAGGTGGGGTAGCCGTCGGGGCGGAAGATGACCATGTCGTCGAGCTCGCTGTTGGCGATCTCGATGCGGCCCTTGATCAGGTCGTCGAACACCACGCTGCCGCCGACCGGGTTCTTGAAGCGGATCACCCGGTTCGGATCGTCGCGGTATGGCAGGCCCTGCTCGCGCGCGGCGCCGTTGTAGCGCGGCTTTTCCTGCTTGGCCATCGCCGCCTCGCGCATCGCGTCGAGTTCGGCGCGGGTCTCGTAGGCGTAGTAGGCCTTGCCGGCGGCGAGCAGCTGTTCGGCCACTTCCTGGTAGCGGGCGATGCGCTGGGTCTGGTAGACCGGGCCCTCGTCGTAGTCCAGGCCGAGCCAGTCCATCGCTTCGAGGATGGCGTCGATCGCCGCCTGGGTGCTGCGCTCGCGGTCGGTGTCCTCGATGCGCAGCACGAACTCGCCGCCGCGGTGGCGCGCCTCCAGCCAGCAGTACAGCGCGGTGCGCGCGCCGCCGATGTGCAGGTAACCGGTGGGACTGGGGGCGAAACGGGTGCGGCAGGCCATGGAACGCTCGGAGCAAACGGGAATCGGGCGATTTTACCCCGCCGTGCCCTGCATTGCCCGGAGCGGCGGTGCGGCGCCGTGCCTGGGCGTTTCCATTGTAGGAGCGGCTTCAGCCGCGACATGACCTTACCGGAGAGTACCTGTCGCGGCTGAAGCCGCTCCTACAAAAGACCCTGGCAGGGCCTGCCACCACGATTGGGACAGGCGCTAACGCAGCAGATCGCCATGCACGACGCACTCGCCGTCGCTGCGCGCCGGCCCCGGCGCGTCGTACAGCACCAGCCAGCTCGGCACGCCGCCGGACAGCGCCGGCGGCAGGTTGCACAGGGCTTCGGCGCGGTCGCTGTCCTCGCCGTGCGGCAGCACCAGCGACTTGACCAGCTCGCGCTGGAACCGCACCGGTTCGCGGTTGGCGGCCAGCGCCGCGCGCGCGCCGGGCCAGCGGAACAGGCGGATCTCGCCGTTCAGCACCATGGTCGGGCCGGCCAGCAGGTACAGGTCCTCGCCGTGGAAGTGCAGGTCGCGCACGCCCAGCCCGCCCAGCTGCAGGAAATGCTTGCGCAGCAAGGTGCCCTGCGCGTCCAGCGGCACCAGCCGCAGATGGTCGTGGTGCGCCTCCACCGCGATCTCCAGCAATCCGGCCCAACCGCGCAGCACCGGGCCGCGCAGGCCCAGCAGCAGGCGCTGGCCGTCCACCGCCATGCCTTCGATATCGAAGCCGTTGTCCTTGCCGGGGATCTTCAGGTAGGCGCCGAAATGCGGATCGTCTTCAAGCAGCTCGGTGAGCTGGTTGTGTTTGGCATCGCCCTTCAGCCGCAGCGCGCGGCGGCCATCGGCGGTGTCGCGCACCAGCTGCGGCGCGCCGTCGGCATCGCGCTCGATCGGCAGGCAGGCGAGCAGGCGCCGGTTGGCGTCGAGCTTGAGCTTGGCCAGGCGCTTGCCGTTGTCGGCGTCGTCGCGGTCGGGCTTGGCGTTCTTGCGCTTCATGCCATGCGAGCCGACCACCCACAGATAGCCGGGCGACAGCGCCATGCCTTCCAGGTCGGCCTCCTCGTCGTGGTCGCCGGGCAGGTCGAGCAGCTCGCCGAGGGCGAAGCTGCGGCCTTCGCCGAAACGCAGCGCCTCGCCGCCCACCGGTGCCAGCGCACGCAGGCGATCGACCGCGCAGGCTTCGTCACCGGCCACCCACAGCCAGTCGTCGGTGAAGGCGGCGCCGGACAGGTTGGCGTGGACCAGCGCGCCGGGCGCGAATTCCAGGCGTACGGCGTGCGGCAGCAGGGTCTTGGGCATCGGAGCGGTAGGCCGGTAGCGGAGCGGAAGCGACAGCAGAGCGCATCGTGCGTTCGGATGGCGTATGTTGCGCAACGCATGCGGCGGCGGCTGGCGAATGCAGTTCGCGCGCCGCAGCCTTGGTCATGGCCTCGGCGCGCGGCTGCTGGCCCAGCACTGTTCGGCATGTGAGTGAACGCCTTGGGCGCAAAACCACGCTGGCAGTGGCGCGACCGATCCGCGCTGCACCAAGCATGGCGCGCTAGCGCGGCACCGGTGATGGCCAGCCGAGTCCAGCGCCTGCGCGTGGATCGACCAGCCGGCTACTCGAAGCCGCCCAGCTCCGCGCGCACGATGGCCGGCGCCAGCTGACCGCGCCAGTCGCGGTCGTTGGCGACCTGGGCGCGGGCGCGGCTGGCCTCGAACGCGGCGAAGTCCAGCTCGGCGAGCGCCCAGACCTGCTCGCCCCGGGTCTGCGCGACGATGCCGTCGGCCGGGAAGCCGGCGTCCATCGGCGCGTAGATCGCCGCCTCGCCGGTGTTCACGTCCAGCGCCGGGCTCCATTCGGCCAGGCCGGCGGTGACCGACTGGGCGACGAAGATGCGGTTCTCCAGCGCACGCGCCAGGCAGCCGATGCGCACGCGGGTGGCGCCGGCCTCGGTATCGGTGCAGCTGGGCACCACCAGCAGCCGCGCGCCGGCCTCGTACTGGGCGCGCACCGGCAGCGGGAATTCGCTGTCGTAGCAGACCGCCACGCCGGCGCGCACGCCGTCGCCCGCCGCGAACACCTTCAGCGCGTCGCCGCCGTCGATCAGGCCGGTGGCCTTCTCGAAGCCGGTCAGCTGCAGCTTGTCCTGCCAGCCGTGGCTGCCGTCGGGCGCGAACCAGTAGGCGCGGTTGCGGTAACGGCCCTCGCCGCTGGCCAGCAGGAAGCTGCCGGCGACCAGATGCAGGCGATGCCGCTGCGCCAGCTGCGCGAACAGCGCCAGGTACTGCGGATGCAGCGCCTGGATCGCCGCCAGCGAGGCCGGCAGGTCCTCGGACACGGCGCTGGCGAAGGTCGCGGCCAGTTCCAGCGACAGGTATTCCGGCAGCACCGCCAGCTGCGCGCCGGCCTGCGCGGCCTGGCCGATCAGGGCCGCCTGCTTGTCGGCGAAGGCGGCGAAATCGACCGGCGCGCCGATCGGGTACTTGGCGACGGCGATCTTCATGCGGCGGGCTCCAGCGGGCGGGTCCAGAAACTCAGGGTATGCAGGATCTCGCCGCGCTCCAGTTCGTCCCACGCCAGCTGCATGCGCAGCGACGGCTGCCGCACGTAGCCGCGCTTGTGCCAGAACGCGTCGTTGCCGCGGTAGCCGGGCGGGCGGCGCGGATCGTCGGGATCGCGGTCCACCGCGCAGAACGCGGTCAGCGCGAAGCGGCCGAGCGCGCGCGCATGCGCCTCGCGATGATCGAAGAAGGCATGGCCGACGCCGCGGCCGCGATACGCGGGCAACAGCACCGATTCGCCGAAATAGAACACCTCCGATACCGCGATGTCGCTGCCGGCGAAGGCCGCGCCGAACGCCTCGGCATCGTCGCCGAGCGGCAGCCCGGTGGAGGCGCCGATCACGCGGTCGCCGTGGCGCGCCAGCACGAACACGCTGTCGGGCGAGGCGGCGTAGGCGGACAGATACTCGCGCTCGTAGTCCAGGTCGCCTGCGTACAGGTACGGCCAGTCGCGGAACACGGCGATGCGCAGCCGCGCGACATCGTCCAGGAACGGGGCGATCTGCGCGCCGCGCAGGCGCTGGATGGGAAGCGGAGAGTCCATCCGTGAACTCTACCGCAGGCGTTTCCGTGGCGCTGCCGGCTTGGCGATGCCCTGGTCGATTCACTCCTGTCGCCATCCCTGGCGCTGGGCGTCCCTGCCCGGTCCTGCGTCCTGCCGCGGCCTCCATGGCCGCGATGGCGTCGCGCGATCGCGATTGCCCGTGCCATCCATGACACCTTCCCTGGCGCCGGGCCTCCTGCCGGTTGCTGCGTCCTGCGGCGGCGTCCTTGGCCGCGGTTGCCGCGCACGATCGCGCCGTCCTGCTCGATCCATCCATGCCGCCGTCCCTGGCGTCGTGCTTCCTGTCCGTTGCTGCGTCCCGTCGCGGCGTCCGTGGCCGCTACGCCGTCGCGATCGCGCTTGCCTGTGCCTCCGCTCGCCAGCCCGACCACGACCGACGCTCGCGATGCCGGGAACGAGGGCGGCACGCGAAGCCGCGCTTGGCCCGCATCGGTGATCGCTTCACCGCCACCAGCGGCACAGCAGCGCCGCCTGCGCCGGCAGCACCAGCAGCCGCGCGCGTCCCTGCGCTTCCCAGGTCACGAAGCCGGGGCCATGGCTGGCCTGCGCGGCCTGCCCGGCGGCCTGCGCCCAGGCCGAATCGCGGCGCAGCGCGCGCCAGGCGCAGTAGCGCCAGGGTTCGGCCTCGCCGGGCAAGGCGGCGCGGGCCTGCTGCGCCGCCGCCAGGAACGCCAGGCCCTGCGCGACCAGCGCATCGCGGCTGCGCTCGCTCAGCCGCAACCACAGGGCGCCGCCGCGGTCGGCGGCGGTGACCAGCGCCGCCTGCGCGCTGCGCGCCAGGCTCGCGCCGGCGTTGCCGCGGTGCAGGCCGCGCGTGTCCAGCGCGTCCGGCAGCAGGGCCTGGACGCGACGATGCAGATGGGTATGTGCCGACATGGCGGAGTCCTGATCGCGTGCCGGCTCAGCGCAATGCCGCGCCGAGTTCGTACCAGTCGATCTTGCGGGTGATCCACATGATCGCGGCGAGGATGCCGAACAGCAGCAGCGAGCCCATCAGCAAGGCGTTGTCTTCCGACGCCAGCAGTCCGTACAGGGCGCCGTACAGCACGGTGAGCATGCTGGCGAAGCCGGCCGCGCGGCCGCGGCTGCGCAACACCCCGGACAGGTAGAAGAACTGCAGGCCGATGCAGGCCACCGCCGAGACCAGGTAGGCCTGCCAGAACGGGATGTGCTCGGACAGGCTGAGCAGCAGCAGGAAGAAGATCGCCAGCGCCAGGCCGACCAGCAGGTATTGCAGCGGATGGATCGGCAGGCGCTTGATCAGTTCGAACAGGGCGAAGGCGACGAAGGTCAGCACCACGAACAGGATGCCGTACTTGCTGGCGCGATCGGCCTGGGTGTAGACGTCGACCGGATCGACCAGGTCCACGCGCAGCGCATCGATGTCGCCGCCGGAGAACAGCTGCGCCTGCGCGCCGGTGGCCAGCGACGACAGCGCCCAGCTGGCCTGGAAGCCCTGCTCGGTGATGCGGCGCTCGTTGGGCAGGAAGCGGCCGCCGAACAGCGGATGCGGCCACGGCGAGGTCAGCGCGATCTGGTTGTCGTCGCCGACCGGTACGATCGACAGGCCCTGGGTACCGTCGAGCACGAATTCCATTTCCACGCTGTGCAAGTCGGTGAGCGTGCCTTGACGCGTATCCGCCAGCGCCGGCAGCAGCGCATGCACGCCCTTGGACTGGCCGGCGAGCGCCAGCGAACCCGGCTGCAGCGCCAGCGCCTTGCCGTCGGTGCGCAGGTTGGGCGTGCCGACCAGGCCGCGCACGTCCTGGAGGCCGACCACCAGATACGGCTGGCCATAGCTGCGGCCTTCGACCGCCTCATAGTCGAGATCGTCGAACTGCGCCTTGAGCCGCGCATGCCAGCTGTACACCTGCACCTTGAACAGGCCGATGCTGCGCTGCGACGGCTTCAGCTCGCCGCTGATCGCCAGATGCCTCGGCGTCTGCAGGTCGTAGCCGCTTTCGGTTTCGCGCTTGACGCTGCGCTTGCCGTCGGCATCGACCACCGCGACATCGCGCACCTGCGTCCACGGCACCACGCGCAGCGGACCGAGCAGGCGCTGTTCGCCGGCCTTGCTTTGCGACACGCGTTCCACCGCCTGGTCGCGGTAGCGCTGGCGGTCTTGCACGGTGCCGCGGATCATCAACAACGGGATCAGCAGCAACAGGATCAATCCGCCGATGGTGGCGAATCGCAGAACGAGCTTGAGGGATTTCATCGGCGGTCCTCGGTGATGGAGGACGCCAGGGTGCCGCGCCTGCGTGTGCGGGGTTTGAGGCGAATTTGAAGCGAGTGTGAAGTGGGTGGCGTGCGTGCCTGAGGCGGGCCGCAAACGCCATCGCGCAAGGCGTTCGCTTGCGAGCGATGTCGGGACCAGCATCGGCGGCGAACAGCGTCGGGGCTGAAGCCCCTCCTACAGTGCACGCAGGAAGCTGGCCGCAAGCCCCCTGTAGGAGCGGCTTCAGCCGCGACGAGCGGAGTCAGGCATCCCAATGCTGCCGGCTATCTGTCGGGGCTGAAGCCCCTCCTACAATGCACCCAGGAAGCTGGCCGCAAGCCCCCTGTAGGAGCGGTTTCAGCCGCGACGAGCGAAGCCAGGCATCCCAATGCTGCCGGCTATCTGTCGGGGCTGAAGCCCCTCCTACAGTGCACCCAGGAAGCTGGCCGCAAGCCCCCCTGTAGGAGCGGCTTCAGCCGCGACGAGCGAAGCCAGGCATCCCAATGCTGCCGGCTGTCTGTCGGGGCTGAAGCCCCTCCTACAGTGCCCCCATCCAGTTGGCCGCGAGTCCCTTGTGGGAGCGACTTCAGTCGCGACGAGCGAAGCCTTGCGCCGCAGCGGTCACGCACACCGTCGGAACCGATGGCTTGGGACCACGCCGGAGCCGATCCTGCGCTGGATCCAGGCCCCGCTCAGGCGGCCGGCAGCGACAGCCGCGCCACCGCGCCGCCAGTCGCGCGGTTGCGCAGGCTGGCTTCGCCGCCATGCAGCCGCGCCACTTCGCGCACGAACGGCAGGCCCAGGCCGGAACTGCGCTGCCCGGTGGCCGGCCGCGCCAGCGAATAGAAGCGTTCGAACACCCGCTCCAGCGCGTAATCGGGAACTCCGGGGCCTGCGTCCTCCACCAGCAGCGCGATGCGCGCGTCCGCGTCGCGCTCGGCACGCAGCACCACGACCCCGCCATCCGCCGAGAACGCGATCGCGTTGTCGAGCAAATTGTGCAGGGCCTGGCGCAGCAGATACGGATCCCCAACCAGCGCCAGCTCCGCGTCCGGCACCTGCACCTGCAGTTGCACGCCGCTGGCGAGCAGCTGCGGCGCCAATGCCTCCTGCAACTGCGCGAATAGCGGCGCCAGCGCGATGCGCTCGCGCCGCTGCAGCCAGCCGTGCTGCTCGATCTCGGCCAGCGCCAGCAGCTTGTCGATGGTTTCGGTGAGGCGCTGCTGCTGCTCGGCGATGTTGCGCACGAAGCGTTGACGCTCCGCCTCCGGCAGCGGTTCCTGCAGCAGTTCGGCGGCGCCGCGGATCGCCGCCAGCGGACTCTTCATTTCGTGGGTCAGCGACTGCACGTACTGCTCGACATAGGCCTTGCCCTCGAGCTTGCGCCGCATCGTCTCCAGCGCGCGACCGAGGTCGCCGATCTCGTCGCGGCGCGGCGGCGGCGGCGGCACCGGCTCGCCGGCGCTGACCGCCTGCGCGTAGCGGTTGAGGCGGCCGATGCCGCGCAACAGGCCCCAGGTCATCAGCAGCCCGATCAGCGCGGAGATGCCGATCAGCCAGGCGCCGCGCAACAGGATGCTGCGCTGGCTGGCGACGATGAACGGCTCGATGCTGCGGTTGGGCTGCGACAGGGTCAGCACGCCGATCAGGCGGCGGGCGTCGTCCGGATCGTAGATCGGCGCGGCCACGTGCATCACCGTGTGGTTGGGGTCGCCGTCGCCCTCGGCGCTGGAGCGCGCGCCGTATTCGCCGCGCAGGGTGCGGTAGACGTCGTTCCAGCGCGAGTTGTCGCGGCCCAGGTCCTGGCCGCGCGAATCGAACACCACCACGCCGGCCGCGTCGGTGATGGTGACCCGGTAGTCGACGCTGCGCTTGGGGAAGCGCCACACCATCGCGCGCGGATTGCGCCGCTGCGCCGCGCCGAGGTCGCGAGCGAAGGCGCCGCTGTCGATGCGCCCGGCCTTGAGGTCGGTGGCTGCCATCTGCGCCAGCACGTTGGCCGCGTCCACCAGGGTCGATTCCATCGCCTGGCGCACGCCGGGCTTGACCTCGTTGACGAACACCCGCATCACGAAGAACGCGGCGACGCCGACGATCAGGAAGAAGCCCAGGAACAGCCTCAGCCCCAGCCGCATCTCACTGCTCCAGCGCGTAGCCGATACCGCGATGGGTGCGGATCGGGTCGTGCGCGGCGCCGGCCGCGCGCAGCTTGGCGCGCAGCGTCTTGATGTGGGTATCCACGGTGCGGTCGGCGCTGTCGGCGCTGCTGTCCCAGCCGCGGTCCATCAGTTGCGCGCGGCTGAGGATGGCCCCGGGGCGCTGCAGCAGCGCGGCCAGCAGCGCGTATTCGTAGCGGGTCAGGTCCAGGGCGGCGTCGCCGTAGTGGATACGGCGGCCGTCGCGGTCGATCGCGAACGCGCCGTGCCGCTGCCAGCCCTGTTCCGCTTCCGCACTCGCCGCAGGCGCTGGGCGCCGCAGCCGCGCACGCACCCGCGCGACCAGTTCGCGTGGCGAGAATGGTTTTGCCATGTAGTCGTCGGCGCCCAGTTCCAGGCCGAGCACGCGGTCGATTTCGTCGTTGCGCGCGGTCAGGAAGATCACCGGCACCTGGCTGAAGCTGCGCAGTTCGCGGCATACCTCGAAGCCGCCCAGGTCGGGCAGGCCGACATCCAGCACCACCACGTCGATGCCGCCAGCGCGCGCCTGCACCAGCGCCTCGCGCCCGAGCAGGCAGTGCCGTACCTGGTAGCCCTCGCTGCGCAAGGCGTACAGCACGGTATCGGCGATGGCGGATTCGTCCTCGACGACGAGGACACACGGGGCGGTGGACGCGGACATGGCGCGCAGCATAGCCGTAGCGGAGCGCGGCGTGCAGCGGCCGGCTGGCCGAAACGCGGCGGCGCGTGCGGCCCGGGTCCGGCGCACGCCGTCGGCGCCCGCGCGCGGCCATGGCCTGCCGCAGCGCGGCGCAGCGGCCAACGCCACGCCGCGATGCTGCGCCGGCTCAGCGCAGGAAGCGCACCTCGTCCACTTCGACTTCGGCGGAACGGAAGTCCTTGTCGAACTCGCCCAGCAGCTCGACCTGCGCCTTGTCGTCGAACGCACGCCCGGCCGGCAGCCGGTGCGCATCGATCTCGACCTTCACGCTGCCGGTCGCGTCGCGGAAGGTGTAGCGGTCGCCGCCGTCGTGGGACACGATGTTCCCGCGCAGCACCACCTGCTGTTCGTCCTTGCCCTGCTCCAGCAACTGCTTGACCGTGGTCACCGGCACGCTGCTGGGGCCGGTGTATTGCGCGATGGCCTGGCCACTGGCGAGGACGGCGATGGCGGCGGCAAACGCGGAAAGAAGGGTCTTGCGCATGGAGTGCTCCTTGGGGTCGATGTCATGGCCGATCGCCATGGACGCCATTGGAACGCGCGAACCTGAAGTGGATCTGATGCCTCGGACTGCGATTCAGGCGCACCGCCTGGATCGGGAGCGGCGTCGATCGGCATGCTCCCGGCGCAGCTTCGACGGCACGCATGGCATCTGGCGCTTCTCGGGAGCCGTACGCACGCAGCGCCGGCGCATGTCGCGTTCCAGGCTTGGCATCTCGCACAAAGCGACGCGCCGCCTGGGTCGGCGGGTTCGCATTGCGCATCGCACATGCCGCCGTTGTCGATCGCCCAGCGCGAACACACCCACGACGCGACGCCGATCGGCGCTGCGTATGGCGACAAGCAACGTTCTATCCGGCCACCGGCTCGCGCTGCGGCAACTCGATGCGCACCGCCAGCCCCATGCCCTGGCCGCCGGAGTCCAGGCGCAACTGCCCGCCGTGCAGGGCGACGATGCGCTCCACCAGCGACAGGCCCAGCCCGCTGCCCTGCCCGGCATTGCCGAGCACGCGGAAGAAACGCTGGGTGAGCCGGGCCAGGTCGCCCGGCGCCACGCCGGGGCCGTCGTCGCGCACGACGATGCGCACCGCCGATAGCGCCCCCGTGGCGCCGCGCACCGCGGTGGCGTCGATGCGGACCTGGCCTTCCGCCCTGCCGTAGCGCACCGCGTTGTCGAGCAGGTTGCGCAGCGCGCTGCGCAACAATTCGCCATGCGCCCAGACCGTGTCCACGCCGATGTCCACGTGCAGTCCGATGCGCTTGGCCGCCGCCGCGGGCGCGATGTCGGCCAGTACCGCGTCGACCAGCGCCGGCAACGCCACGGCCGCGCAGGCCAGGCTGCCGGGTTGCTGCGGATCCAGCCGCGCCAGCATCAGCAGGTTGTCCACCAGCGCCGTGGCGCGGTCCACGTCGGCGCGCAACGTCGCCAGGTCCTGGCGCTGCGCCGGGTCCAGGGTCGCCGCGTGGCTGCGCTGCATCAGCTGGATCTTCATGCGCAGCCCGGCCAGCGGCGTGCGCAGTTCGTGCGCCGCATCGGCGGTGAAGCGGCGCTCGGCCTGCAGCGCCTCGCCCAGCCGCGCGAGCACGCCGTTGAGCGCCTGCACGATCGGGCGCAGCTCGTCGGCCTGGCCGGTCGCGGACACCGCGTTCAGCGCCTGCGGCGACTGCCGACCGATATCCTCGGCCAGGCGCTCCAGCGGCCGCAGCTGGCGGCGGATCACCCACCAGTTGAGCGCGGCCAGCAACACCAGCAGCGCCAGCGCCGGCCACACCAGGTTCTCGGCCATGTCCTCGAGCAGCTCGGTGCGCTCTTCCAGCGGCTGCGCGACCTGCACGTAGACATCCTGCGCGCGGGCGTGCAGCACGTGCACGCGCCACAGCCGCTGCGCGTGGCGCACGCTGGTGGTGGTGTCGTCGTCGTGTACCTGGCCCGGCGGCACGAACGGCTGCCGCGGCACGTCCGCCGAGCGGCGCAGCACCGTGCCGTGGCGATCGACGATCTGGTAGTACAGGCGCACCCCGCCGTCGGCGTCCGCCACCGCGTCGTCCTCCGATGGCGCCGCGCCGTGCAACAGGCCGGGGCCGAAGGTCGCGACCAGGCGCGCGCTTTCTTCCAGCGCATCGTCGAACACGTCGCTGGTTTCGGTCCAGGCCACGCCGACGATGACCGCCAGGCTGACCAGCCAGCAGGCGATGCTCGACCCCAGCGTGGTGGCGATCAGCCGCCGGCGCAACGAATAGCGCGCATCCGCCGGCTGCGGCGCGGCCGCCGCGGCGCGCCGCCAGCGCGGCCACCTCATCGCGGCGCTCCCAGGCAGTAGCCCTGGCGCCGGATGGTGGTGATCAACGCGCTGCCCAGCTTCTTGCGCAGGTGCGAGATGTGCACCTCGATCGCGTTGCTCTCCACTTCCTCGCCCCAGCCGTACAGCGCGTCCTCGAGCTGGTCGCGGCCGACGATATGGCCCTTGCGCGCCAGCAGCGCATGCAGCACCGCGTACTCGCGCGCGGTCAGCGCCACCGGCTCGCCGTTGCGGGTGACGCGCTTGGCCACGGGGTCCAGCGTCACCTCGCCGTGCGACAGCAACACCGCGGGATCGCCGCCGCCCCGGCGCAACGCGGCGCGGATGCGCGCCGACAGCTCTTCCAGGTCGAACGGCTTGACCAGATAGTCATCGGCGCCCAGGTCCAGGCCCTGCACCCGGTCTTCCAGCGCATCGCGCGCGGTGATCATCAGCACCGGCGTGGTCACCCGCGCCGCGCGCAGCGTGCGCAGCAGGGCGTCGCCGTCGAGCCCGGGCAGGCCGCGGTCGAGCAGCACGCACTGGTAGGGCTGCGCCTGCAGCGCGGTGCGCGCCTCGTCGCCGCGGGTCAGCCAGTCCACGGTGTAGCCGTCCAGCTTCAGCCACGCGCGCAGGGTGTCGCCGAGCGAGAGATCGTCTTCTACCAGGAGGATGCGCATCGGGGAAAAATAGCGGACCGGGCTTAAGGGAATCTGATGGCCGCGACCATACGCGATGCGCGGCGGTGCTGCCGCGAGGACCCGCGCAGGCGAGCCGCGGCGCGTTCCTGGCGGACCGACACCCGCCATGCCAGCTCGACCGCCGCAGCGCCCGGCGCGTGCCGGCATGGCTCCGCGCCGATGCGCCCCGTACACTGCGCCGATGAACTATCGCCACGCCTACCATGCCGGCAACCATGCCGACGCGCTCAAGCACACCGTGCTGCTTGCGCTGATCGATGCGCTCAAGCGCAAGGACAGCCCGTTCTTCGTGCTCGACACCCATGCCGGGCGCGGCCGCTACCTGTTCGCCGGCAGCGAGGCGCGCAAGACCGGCGAGGCCGCGGCCGGGGTGCTGAAGCTGATGGGCCAACCCACCTTGCCCGAAGTGCTGGAGCGCTACCTGCGCGCGGTGCAGGCCGACAACCCGGTGGGCGCCCTGCTCGCCTACCCCGGCTCGCCGCTGCTGGTCGCCCAGGCCATGCGCGAACAGGACCGGCTCGCCGCCTGCGAACTGCAGCCGGAGGAAGCGGCCGAACTGAAGGCGCTGTTCGCCAGCGACCGCCGCGTGCAGGTGCATGCCGGCGACGGCTATGCGGCGATCAAGGCGTTCGTGCCGCCCAAGGCCGGCGCGGCCAAGATCGGCCGCGGCCTGGTGCTGATCGATCCGCCCTACGAATCGCAGGACGCCGAGTACCCGCTGATCGCAGCGGCGCTGCGCGAGACCCTGACCCGCTGGCCGCAGGCGATGTGCGCGGTGTGGTATCCGATCAAGCAGCGCCGCAGCCTGCAGCCGTTCTTCCGCAAGGCCGCGGCGATGCCGGCCAAGTCGGTGCTGCTGGCCGAACTGCAGGTGCGCCCCGACGATTCGCCGCTGCGGCTCAACGGCAGCGGCATGCTGCTGCTCAATCCGCCATGGCAGTTCGAGCAGGCCTTGGCGAGCGCGTTGCCGGCGCTGAAGACGCACCTGGGCGAAGCGGGCGCATCGACGCGCCTGGAGTGGCTCAAGCGCGAGGAGTGAGCCGGCGCGCGGAGCTCCCGCCGCCTCGCAACCGCGCACCGCGCTGGGTCAGTAGCAATCCCAGTTGTAGGCGACGCGGCTGAAATCGCCGCGCTGCAGGTCGGCCGGATCGATGAAGAAGTTGGCGATGCCGCTGTCGCCCCACATCATGTCGTCGTCGCTGTCCAGCTGCAGCAGCAGCACCTGCCGATCCTGCGGCTTGCGCGGATCCTCCTGGGTGAACTCCGGATAGCCGCCGAGCTTGTGCCCGCTGCGATTCAATGCGTCGTACAGCGCCTCGTCCACGTCGTCCTGCGGCAGCGCATGGCGGCCGGCGTAGGCGGCAGCAACCTCGTCCAATGGCCGGCCAAGCGCCTGTTCGAAGTGCACGTCGCTGCTGCCGATGGTTTCTTCGCCGACAGCGAAATGCATCGCCCGCGGATGCGCCGGATCGAACGGCAGCGTGTCGGCGGCCGGCAACGGCACCTCGACCTGCCGCGCCGAGGCCTCGGGCCGCGGCCAGTACACGACGCGGAAATTGCGTTGCGCGCTCAATGCGGCCAGGTCGGTGGCGCCGTCGAGGTTGGCGCCATAGAAATCGTCGCTGCCGATGAAGAACTGCAGCATGCCGTGCGTGGGATAGCCCTGCAGCGGCGGCATCTTGGCCAGGTCGACCTGCGCCAGCAGCGCCAGCGGCTGGCCATGGGCGTCTTGCGGGTATGCCTTGTCCGCGGTCCAGTACGGGCGGCCGCCGACCTTGCTGGCCAGACGATCGTCCTGCGCCATCGGCTGCAGGCGCAGCTGCGCCACCGGCTTGCGCGTGGCGTCCAGGCGTTGCCGGTACGGCCCCAGTACCGCGTCGGCCTTCACCTCCGCCTTCGCGGCGGACGCTGCGTGGGGCGATGGCGCGACCGGCGGCAGCGACACCTGCGCATTGCGCTCTAGCCACCAGCCGCCGCCCAGCACCAGCCCGCCCAGCACCGCGACCAGCGCCAGGGTGATCACGGTGGACAGCAGCACAGCGTTCGAGGTCTTCATTCCGTTGTCGCCCGCGATGGACCGGGCGCCACTGTAGCAATGCCGCTCAGTTGCCGGAAGCGACCGCGGCGGCGCCCGCCTCCGGCTCGAAGAAGCTCCAGCGCACCGCCGGGAATTGCTGCTTCAGGCCACGCTCGATGCGGGTGATATCGGCGAGCAACGCCGCCGCGTCGTGCTTCTGGCGCAGCGTCGCCTGCACCGACACCATCACATCCTCGCCGAGCTGCACCGCGATCAGGTGGATCACCCGCTCGATCTCCGGCTGCCCCTGGAAGAACGCATGCAACTGCCGCTGCAGCGCCGGGTCCACGCTCTGCCCGATCAGCATCGCCTTGATCTCGATCGCCACCAGCACCGCGACCACGATCAGCAGCGCGCCGATGGCGATGGTGCCCAGCGCATCCCACAGCGGGTTGCCGGTCAGCACCGTCAGCAGCACCGCGGCCAGCGCCAGCGCCAGGCCGAGCAACGCCGCCAGATCCTCGCCGAAGATCACGATCAGCTCGGCCTGGCGGCTTTCGCGGAACCAGGTCCACAGCGAACGCCCGCCGCGCACCTTTGCGATCTCCTGCAGGCAGGTGCGCAGCGACACGCCCTCGGCGACCAGCGCGAACCCCAGCACGCCCACCGCCCAGCCCCAGCTGCTCAGCGGCTCGGGCTGCAGCAGCTTGTGCACGCCTTCGTACACCGAGAACATGCCGCCGATGCAGAACAGCATCACCGCCACCAGGAACGACCAGAAGTAGATCGCACGGCCATAGCCCAGCGGATATTCGGCGCTGGCCGGGCGCTTGGCCTGGCGCATGCCCAGCAGCAGAAGCAGCTGGTTGCCGCAGTCGGCCAGCGAGTGCACGGTCTCGGCGAGCATCGCGCCCGAGCCGGTGGCCAGCGCGGCCGCGCCCTTGGCCAGGGCGATGGCCAGGTTGGCGCCCAGCGCGAAGAAAATGGCGCGTCGCGAATCGCCGCTGCCGGACATGGCCTCTCCTGATCGAAAACCGTCGCCTAGCGTAGGCAAACGCGGTGAGCGCAGCGTTCACGGCAGCGGCCCCGGGTAATGCGAGAATCGAGGCTTCGTCGAGGATCATCCGGCCATGGCTACCCGCAACCGCATGCCTCCGTGGCATGAAAACTTCACCTTGCCCAGCGGCCGCGAGCTGCTGATCCGGCCGATCCGGCCGGAAGACAGTGCGCCGCTGCAAGGCGCCTTCAGCCTGCTAGGGCCGACCGAGATCCGCGAGCGGTTCCTGCATTCGGTGCAGGAACTGACCGAGGACATGGCGCAGCGCCTGACCCATCCCAATCCAAAGACCGAACTGACCCTGGTCGCGGCCGAACCGTTGCCGCCGGGCGAAGCGGTGGTCGGCGCGGTGGCGCGCGCGGCGATCACGCCCGGCACCCGCGAGGCCGAGTACGCGATCCTGGTCAGCAGCTTCGTCGCCGGCCAGGGCCTGGGCCGGCAGCTGATGCGCAAGCTGGTGAAGTGGGCGCGGCGCAAGTACCTCGACCGGTTGTACGGCGACGTGCTCGAAAGCAATCTGCCGATGCTGCAGCTGGCCGAATCGCTGGGCTTCCAGCCGATGCCGCATCCGGACACCCCGGGGCTGGTGCGCGTGGTGCTGGAACTGGGCAACTGAGCGAAGCCGGCCGCGCGCGGACTGCGGTGCGGCGCGAGCCCGAGCGGCGCACCGCGAACCGCCGCAGGTGCGCAATGCCCGGCGGCTTGCGCAGCGCAGCGGGGACATCAACAGCCTGCCCCGCCGGCCCTCCCCGCCAGGCCATGCGACACGTCACACCGCGCGCAGGCTTGCAGCCACTCCCCAATCCCAACTCCCCAATCCCGGCTTGCTAGACTAAGCGGTCAATGGCGCCTCTTTCCTTCCCCGTTCCGCCGCTGCCCAAATCCGGCCAGCTCCGCGCCTTCTGGCGCGCCCCTGCGTCCCCGACCGCACTGGCCTGGCACATCGCCTGCGCCGCCGCGGCGCATCGCGGGCCGCTGCTGGTGGTCGCGCGCGACAACCAGAGCGCGCACCAGATCGAGGCCGACCTGCACACGCTGCTGGCCGGCGACGACAGCCTGCCGGTGGTGCCGTTCCCGGATTGGGAAACCCTGCCCTACGACCAGTTCAGCCCGCACCCGGACATCGTCAGCCAGCGCCTGTCGGCGCTGCACCGGCTGCCGACCCTGCAACAAGGCATCGTGGTGGTACCGGTGCAGACGCTGATGCAGCGGGTGGCGCCGTTGCGCTACATCGTCGGCGGCAGTTTCGACCTGCACGTGGGCCAGCGCCTGGACCTGGAGGCGGAAAAGCGCCGCCTGGAAAGCGCCGGCTACCGCAACGTGCCGCAGGTGATGGACCCGGGCGATTTCGCGGTGCGCGGCGGCCTGCTCGACGTGTACCCGATGGGCTCGGACACGCCGTTGCGGATCGAACTGCTGGACGAGGACATCGACTCGATCCGCGCCTTCGACCCGGAATCGCAGCGCTCGCTGGACCACGTGCAGGCGGTGAAGATGCTGCCCGGCCGCGAAGTGCCGATGGACGATGCCAGCGTGGAGCGGGTGCTGGCCACGCTGCGCGAACGCTTCGACGTGGACACCCGGCGCAGCGCGCTGTACCAGGACCTGAAGGCGCGGCTGGCGCCGTCGGGCATCGAATACTACCTGCCGCTGTTCTTCCAGGAAACGCGCGGCGCCGGCGCCGCGGCGCGCGATGCCACCGCCACCCTGTTCGACTATCTGGGCGAGTCGGTGCTGCCGCTGCTCGCGCCGGGCGTGGGCGCCGCCGCCGATGCGTTCTGGGCGCAGACCCAGAACCGCTACGAGCAGCGCCGCCACGACGTGGAGCGCCCGCTGCTGGCGCCCGAAGAGCTGTACCAGGCACCGGACACGCTGCGCGAAAAGCTCAACGGCCTGCCGCGCATCGAGGTGTGGGCGGCCGACCATGCGCGCATCGACGAGGCGCAGGCGCTGGGCGACCAGCCGCTGCCGCCGCTGCCGGTGGCGGCCAAGGACGCTGCCCCGGCCGAGGCGCTGAAGAGCTTCCTCGGCAGCTACCCGGGCCGGGTACTGATCGCCGCCGATTCACCGGGCCGCCGCGAAGCGCTGCTGGAAGTGCTGGCCGCGGCGGGGCTGAAGCCCGAGGTGATCCCCAATTTCGCGGCATTCCTCCCTTCTCCCACCGGGAGAAGGTGGCGCGAAGCGCCGGATGAGGGGACGGCGCGCGCGCCATCCCCATCGAAAAAGGCTGCTGCTTCGTCCGAGTCCTCAACAGCCGCGCGGAAGCAGACCGCGAGCGGCCGTACCCTCACCCCAACCCCTCTCTCCCACGGGGACTCCCTTCGGTCGCCGGGGGGAGAGGGGCTCGGCGGCTTCGGTGGACTCGATGTTGCGCCGGCAGCATTCGCCATCGCCGTGGCGCCGCTGGACGACGGCTTCGCCCTCGACGAGCCGCGCATCGCGGTGCTCACCGAGCGCCAGCTGTTCCCCGAACGCGCCGGCCAGCCGCGGCGCACGCGTCGCGCCGGGCGCGAGCCGGAAGCGATCATCCGCGACCTCGGCGAACTGACCGAAGGCGCGCCGATCGTGCACGAGGATCACGGCGTCGGCCGCTACCGCGGGCTGATCGTGCTCGATGCCGGCGGCATGCCCGGCGAGTTCCTGGAGATCGAATACGCCAAGGGCGACCGCCTGTACGTGCCGGTCGCGCAGCTGCACCTGATCAGCCGCTACTCCGGCGCCTCGGCCGAAACCGCGCCACTGCATTCGCTGGGCGGCGAGCAATGGACCAAGGCCAAGCGCCGCGCCGCCGAGAAGGTGCGCGACGTGGCCGCCGAACTGCTGGAGATCCAGGCGCGGCGCCGCGCCCGCGCCGGCCTGGCCCTGCAGGTGGACCGGGCCATGTACGAACCGTTCGCCGCCGGCTTCCCGTTCGAGGAAACCACCGACCAGCTGGCCGCGATCGAGGCCACCCTGCGCGACCTGGGCAGCAGCCAGCCGATGGACCGCGTGGTTTGCGGCGACGTCGGCTTCGGCAAGACCGAGGTCGCGGTGCGCGCCGCGTTCGCCGCGGCCAGCGCCGGCAAGCAGGTGGCGGTGCTGGTGCCGACCACGCTGCTGGCCGAACAGCACTACCGCAACTTCCGCGACCGCTTCGCCGACTGGCCGCTGCGCGTGGAAGTGCTGTCGCGCTTCAAGAGCGCCAAGGAGATCAAGGCCGAGCTGGAGAAGGTCGCCGACGGCGGCATCGACGTGATCATCGGCACCCACCGCCTGCTGCAGCCGGACGTGAAGTTCAAGGACCTGGGCCTGGTCGTGGTCGACGAGGAACAGCGCTTCGGCGTGCGCCAGAAGGAAGCGCTGAAGGCGCTGCGCGCCAATGTGCACCTGCTCACCCTCACCGCCACGCCGATCCCGCGCACGCTGAACATGGCCATGGCCGGGCTGCGCGACCTGTCGATCATCGCCACCCCGCCGCCGAACCGGCTGGCGGTGCAGACCTTCGTCACCGCCTGGGACAACGCGCTGCTGCGCGAAGCGTTCCAGCGCGAGCTGGCGCGCGGCGGCCAGCTGTACTTCCTGCACAACGACGTGGAAAGCATCGGCCGCATGCAGCGCGAGCTCAGCGAGCTGGTGCCCGAAGCGCGCATCGGCATCGCCCACGGACAGATGCCCGAGCGCGAGCTGGAACGGGTGATGCTGGATTTCCAGAAGCAGCGCTTCAACGTGCTGCTGTCGACCACGATCATCGAATCGGGCATCGACATCCCCAACGCCAACACCATCGTCATCAACCGCGCCGACCGCTTCGGCCTGGCCCAGCTGCACCAGCTGCGCGGCCGCGTCGGCCGCTCGCACCACCGCGCCTACGCCTACCTGCTGGTGCCGGACCGGCGCAGCATCACCGGCGATGCGCAGAAGCGGCTGGACGCGATCGCCTCGATGGACGAACTCGGCGCCGGCTTCACCCTGGCCACCCACGACCTGGAAATCCGCGGCGCCGGCGAACTGCTCGGCGAGGACCAGAGCGGGCAGATGGCCGAGGTCGGTTTCAGCCTGTACACCGAGCTGCTGGAACGCGCGGTGCGCAGCATCCGCCAGGGCAAGCTGCCGGACCTGGACGCCGGCGAGGAAGCGCGCGGCGCCGAGGTGGAACTGCATGTGCCGGCGCTGATCCCGGACGACTACCTGCCCGACGTGCACACCCGCCTGACCCTGTACAAGCGCATCTCCAGCGCGCGCGACAGCGAGCAGCTGCGCGAACTGCAGGTGGAGATGATCGACCGCTTCGGCCTGCTGCCGGATGCGGTGAAGCACCTGTTCGCGATCGCCGAGCTCAAGCTGCAGGCCAACACGCTGGGCATCCGCAAGCTGGAACTGGGCGAGAACGGCGGCCGCATCGTGTTCGAGGCCAAGCCCGACGTCGATCCGATGACCATCATCCAGATGATCCAGAAACAGCCCAAGCTGTACGCGATGGACGGCCCGGACAAGCTGAAGGTGAAGCTGCCGCTGCCGGAAGCGGCGGACCGCTTCAACGCCGCGCGCGGCCTGCTGGCGGCGCTGTCGCCGCGCTGACCGCCAGGCCCTGAGCTGCGCGCAGGACGCCTGCGCCAAGGGCGGCATGCCCTCCAGGCAGTCGCGCGCCCAGGCTGCGCACAATGCGAACGTTGCGAAAACGGCCGGTTTCCCGGCCGTTTTCTGTTGTGGTAGCGCTACCGCGACGTTGGCACGGCGCATGCATCCGTTACCTGTCAGCGGATGGCGTTCGCCCACAACTGGAATGGGTTACCGCTCACCAGCCTGAACCGCTCATCCGTGTCAAGGATTTGCGAGACAAATGCGTCTTTCGGCCTAAATATTCCGAAAAGGCGCCGATATCTGCTTACAGCAAGCCCGACCGGCTTGTTCGCACCCGCGCCGCGGCCGGGATTTCGCGACGTTCCCCCTGCTCGAATCGGAGACATGCCATGCGCTCGAAACTCCCGGACTCCCCGCCCCCGCCGCTGCAACTGAGCCTGGACGGCGACATGACCATCCGCCGCGCTGGCGAACTGAAGCCGCTGCTGTTGCCGGCGCTGGAACACCCCGGCGGCCTGCAGCTGCAGTTGCAGGCGGTCACCGAAATCGACGCCACCGGCATCCAGCTGCTGCTCGCCACCCAGGCCGCGTTGCGCGCGCTGGGCCGGCCGTTCCAGCTCGACGGCTGCAGCGCGCCGGTCAACGACGCGCTCGACCTGCTCGGCCTGCGCGACACGCTCGCGCCCGGCGCCAGCGACACCTTCCACTGATCGGCGCCAGCTCATGAATTTCGCTCAACTGCTGCAGACCTTCATCGCCGAGAGCCGCGACCTGCTCGAGGACATGGAACGCAACCTGCTGGAAGCCGAACGCGGCGAAGCCGGCACGGACGCGGTCAACGCCATCTTCCGCGCCGCGCACACCATCAAGGGCTCCGGCGGACTGTTCGACCTGGCGCAACTGGTGGGCTTCACCCACGTCGTGGAGAGCGTGCTGGACCTGGTGCGCGAGAACGCGGTGGCGCTGGATTCGGAGCTGATCCAGTTGATGCTGGCCTGCTGCGACCACATCCGCGCATTGGTGGAAGCGGCGGCCGGTGCCGAGGCCGACGAAGCGGTGCTCGCCGCCGAGGGCGAGCCGCTGCTGGCGCGGCTGCAGACCTATCTGCAGCCGGCCGCCGCGCCGGCCGCCGCCGCCGCAGCCGTGGCCACCACCGCGGCGCAGACCGGCTACTGGCGGATCTCGCTGCAGCTGTTCAGCGATGCGCTGCGCTTCGGCAACTCGCCGCTGCACCTGATCCGCTGCCTGCGCAGCCTGGGCACGCTGGAGGCGGTCCGCACCCGCCACGAGCGCGTGCCGGCGCTGCCGGACCTGGATCCGGAAGCCTGCTACCTGGGCTTCGACATCCTGCTGCGCTCCGACGCGCAGCAATCGGCGATCGAGGACATCTTCGAATTCGTCCGCGACGACTGCGACCTGCAGGTGCTGGCGGTGGATCCGCACGGCGATGCCGCCAATCTGGAGCTGCCGCTGCTGGTCGCCGAGGCCGGCGGCCACGGCCACGCCGACGACTTCGCCAACTTCGGCAGCCCGGAGCCGGCGGCGGTGCCGGCCGCGCCCGCACCCGCGGCTGCTCCCGCGCCGGCGCCGCCGGCCAAGGCCGCCGCGGCCGCGGCGGCACCCGCCGCCGCACGCAGCGAGGGCGGCTCGATCCGCGTCGATGCCGACAAGCTCGACCGCATGATCGACCTGGTCGGCGAGCTGATCATCGCCGTCGCCAGCACCGGCGCCAACGCGCAGCGCACCGGCGACGCGCAACTGCTCGAATCCACCTCGATCCTGGCCGGGCTGGTCGAGGAAGTGCGCGAGAGCGCGCTGCAGCTGCGCATGGTCAAGATCGGCGGCACCTTCAGCCGCTTCCACCGCGTGGTCCACGACGTGGCGCGCGAACTGGGCAAGGACATCGTGCTGGTGGTCAACGGCGAGGACACCGAGCTGGACAAGTCGGTGGTGGAGAAGATCGCCGATCCGTTGACCCACCTGGTGCGCAACGCGATGGACCACGGCATCGAACCGGCCGAACTGCGCCAGGCGCGCGGCAAGCCGGTGCGCGGCACGGTACGGCTCAACGCGTTCCACGATTCGGGCAGCGTGGTGATCCAGATCAGCGACGACGGCGGCGGCCTGAACCGCGACAGGATCCTGGCCAAGGCGCTGGAGCGCGGGTTGATCGAGCCCGGCCGCAGCCTGTCCGACCGCGAGGTGTTCGCGCTGATCTTCGAGCCGGGCTTCTCCACCGCCGAGAAGGTCACCAACCTGTCCGGCCGCGGCGTCGGCATGGACGTGGTCAAGCGCAACATCGCCGCGCTGCGCGGTAGCGTGGACATCAGCAGCCAGCAGGACGTGGGCACCACCATCTCGGTGCGCCTGCCGCTGACCCTGGCGATCATCAACGGCTTCCAGGTCGGCGTGGGCAAGTCGGTGTTCGTGGTGCCGCTGGACGTGGTCGAGGAATGCGTGGAATTCGCGCCGAACTACCAGAGCGACTACATCGACCTGCGCGGCGGGGTGCTGCCGTACGTGCGCCTGCGTTCGCTGTTCGGCATCGCCGGCGCGCCGCCGGCGCGCGAGAGCATCGTGGTGATCCGCCAGGGCGCGCAACGCTTCGGCCTGGTCGTGGACACGCTGCTGGGCGAATGGCAGACCGTGATCAAGCCGCTGGCCAAGGTGTTCGCCGGGGTCAAGGGCATCAGCGGGTCGAGCATCCTCGGCAGCGGCGGTGTCGCGCTGATCCTGGACGTGCCCTCGCTGCTGTCGCAAGTCGAACCTTCCACCGATTCGCTGGCGGCCTGACGCCGCCCCGCGGGTGCGCTTGCGCACCCACGCCACTCATAGACGCTAGCCAGGAACCGCTGCCATGTCTCATCGCTCACGGATCGCGACCACCTTGTTGACCACGACGGCCATCGCCGTCGCCCTGCCCGCCGCTGCCGCCGCCACGGCGCTGCTGCTGCCGCTCGCGCAGGGCACCGCACTGGCCCTGGTCGCGGCCGCGACGCTGGCCTGCGCCGGCGTGCTGGGCTGGGCCGCGCTCGCCGCGGCGCGCACGCTGAATGTGGCCACCGCCGGGCTGGACGCGCTGGTGCGCGGCGACCTGGAGCGCATCGTGCCGGCAGCCGGCGCCACCGAAAACGAAGTGACGCAGCTGCTGCGCACCGCGCAGGCCGACCTGCGCCAGTTCCACGCCGACGTCGTCCACATGGCCAGCGCGCATGCCGCCGGCGAGTGCGAGGTGGCGCTGGACCTGGCGCGCTGGCCCGGGACCCACCGCGACCTGGCCGACAACATCAACAAGATGGTCGCCGGGCACATCGGCGTGAACAAGCAGGCGATCGACTGCGTGGCCGAATTCGGCCGCGGCAACTTCGCCGCGCCGCTGGCCGCGTTCCCGGGCAAGAAGGCCTTCATCAACGACACCATCGAGCAGGTGCGCCGCAACTTGACCGGCCTGAACGCGGAGATGCGGCGCATGTCCGACCAGCACGAGGCCGGCGAGATCGACGCGATCATCGACAGCGCGCAGTTCCAGGGCGATTTCCGCGGCATGGCCGACGGCATCAACCGCATGGTCGGCGGGCACATCGCGGTCAAGAAGCTGGCGATGGGCGTGGTCGCCGAGTTCGGCCGCGGCAACTTCGACGCGCCGCTGGCGCAGCTGCCCGGCAAGAAGGCCTTCATCAACGACACCATCGAGCGCGTGCGCGGCAACTTCAAGCAGCTGATCGCCGAGATCAACCGCATGTCCGCCGAGCACGACAGGGGCGACATCGAGGTGATCATCGACACGGCCAAGCTCGAAGGGGATTTCCGCGCCATGGGCGACGGCATCAACCGGATGGTGGCCGCGCACATCGCGGTCAAGAAACTGGCGATGGGCGTGGTCGCCGAGTTCGGCCGCGGCAACTTCGACGCGCCGCTGGCGCAGCTGCCCGGCAAGAAGGCCTTCATCAACGATACCGTCGAGCACGTACGCGGCAATTTCAAGCACCTGATCGCCGAGATCAACCGCATGTCCGCCGAGCACGACAAGGGCGACATCGACGTGGTCATCGACACCGCCAAGTTCGAAGGCGACTTCGGCGCGATGGGCAACGGCATCAACCAGATGGTGGCCGCGCACATCGCGGTCAAGAAACTGGCGATGGGCGTGGTCGCCGAGTTCGGCCGCGGCAACTTCGACGCGCCGCTGGCGCAGTTGCCCGGCAAGAAGGCCTTCATCAACGACACCATCGAGCAGGCGCGCGGCAACCTGCGCAGCGTCGCCGACGTGATCAAGGTGATGGGCGCGGTCGCCGACGGCGACCTCAGCTGCAAGGTGCAGGGCCGCTACGAGGGCGCGTTCGCCGACATGCAGCGCTACGTCAACGCCACCATCGACAAGCTCACCGGCATCGTCAACGAGGTCAACGGCAACGCCGCGACCCTGGCCAGCGCCTCCGAGCAGTTGTCGGCCACCGCGCAGTCGCTGAGCCAGGCGGCCAGCGAACAGGCGGCCGGCGTGGAGGAGACCAGCGCGTCGCTGGAACAGATGACCGCCTCGATCTCGCAGAATTCCGAGAACGCCAAGGTCACCGACGGCATGGCCGCCAAGGCCTCGCGCGAAGCCGCCGAGAGCGGCGAGGCGGTGCGCGCCACGGTTGCGGCAATGAAGGAGATCGCCCGGAAGATCAGCATCATCGACGACATCGCCTACCAGACCAACCTGCTCGCGCTCAACGCCGCGATCGAGGCCGCACGCGCCGGCGAGCACGGCAAGGGCTTCGCCGTGGTCGCCGCGGAGGTGCGCAAGCTGGCCGAACGCAGCCAGGTCGCCGCGCACGAGATCGGCGACGTGGCCGGATCCAGCGTGGACCTGGCGGAAAGCGCCGGGCGCCTGCTCGACGGAATGGTGCCGTCGATCCGCCGCACCTCCGACCTGGTGCAGGAGATCAGCGCCGCCTCCGAGGAACAGACCTCCGGGGTGGGCCAGATCAACTGCGCGGTGGTCCAGCTCAATCAGACCACGCAGCAATCCGCCGCCAACGCTGAAGAATTGGCCGCCACGGCCGAAGAAGTAAGCAGCCAGGCCGAACAACTGCAGATGCTCATGAACTTCTTCAAGACCAATCCCAGCGCCGCCGCGTCCGCCCCGACCCCGTTGCCGCGGCGCGCGCCGGCACCGGCAGCGCGGGCGCCGCGCCTGCGCGCCTTCGCCGGCAGCGTCCCGGCGGCGGCGCGACTGGACGAAACCGCCTTCGAAACCTTCTGACCCCGCAACAGCCCACCGGAACCGGCCGCAAGGCCGGGTGCGCCACCCCAACATCCATAGGTACACCGTCATGTCCAACGCCATCTCACTCTCCTCCAAGCTATGGACTGGCTCCTGCATCGCCGTGCTGCTGCCGTTGGCAGCCAGCGCGGCCGGCTTCGCGCTGGCGCTGCCGCCGGGCCAGATCCTGGCGCTGGCCGTCGCCGCGGCGGTCCTGGGCGGCGCGGCGCTCGCCTACGCCGCGCATGCGATCTCCCGCTCGCTGCGGATCGCCACCACCACCCTGACCCGCTTCGCCCGCGGCAATTTCGAGGTGGTGATGCCGACGGTGCGCAACGACCAGGCCTGCGAGATCCTGCTGGCGCTGCGCGAAGTGCAGTCCGGCGTGCGCCAGATCGGCGACGAGATCGGGCGCATGACGCGCGAGCACGATGCCGGCGACATCGACGTGGTCATCGACGGCCAGCGCTTCGAAGGCGACTTCCGCGCCATCGCCGAGGGCATCAACCGCATGGTCGGCGACCACATCGCGACCAAGAAGAAGGCCATGGCCTGCATCGCCGAATTCGGCCGCGGCAACTTCCAGGCGCCGCTGGAGAGCTTCCCGGGCAAGAAGGCGTTCATCAACGACACCATCGAACAGGTGCGCCGCAACCTGCTGGGGCTGATCGCGCAGATGAACCACATGTCCGCCGAACACGACGCCGGCGACATCGACGTGACCATCGACAGCCAGCGCTTCGAAGGCGATTTCCGCAGCATGGCCGACGGCATCAACCGCATGGTCGTGGGCCACATCGCGGTCAAGAAGCTGGCGATGGGCGTGGTCGCCGAATTCGGCCGCGGCAACTTCGATGCGCCGCTGGCGCAGTTGCCCGGCAAGAAGGCATTCATCAACGACACCATCGAACAGGTGCGCGGGAACCTGCGCGCGCTGATCCGCGACACCAACCTGCTGGTCGACGCCGCCGGCGCCGGGCGCCTGGACGTGCGCGCCGAGGCCGGCCAGCACCACGGCGATTTCCGCCGCATCGTCGACGGCATCAACCAGACCCTGGACGCGGTGATCGGCCCGCTGAACGAAGCGCGCCTGGTGCTCAAGGCGATCGAGGACGGCGACCTGACCCGCACCGCCAACGTGCCGTGCCAGGGCCAGCTGAAGGAACTGTGCGACAGCATCAACGGCACCGTCGCGCGCCTGGCGCAGGTGGTCGGCGAGGTCAACATCAACGCCGAAGCGCTGGCCAGCGCCTCGGAGGAAGTCAGCGCCACCGCGCAGTCGCTGAGCCAGGCGGCCAGCGAGCAGGCCGCGGGCGTGGAGGAAACCAGCGCGTCGCTGGAGCAGATGACCGCCTCGATCGCGCAGAACACCGAGAACGCCAAGATCACCGACGGCATGGCTGCCAAGGCCGCGCGCGAAGCCATCGAGGGCGGCGAAGCGGTGCGCTCCACGGTCGCGGCGATGAAGCAGATCGCGCAGAAGATCGGCATCATCGACGACATCGCCTACCAGACCAACCTGCTGGCGCTGAACGCGGCGATCGAGGCCGCGCGCGCCGGCGAGCACGGCAAGGGCTTCGCCGTCGTGGCCGCGGAAGTGCGCAAGCTGGCCGAGCGCAGCCAGATCGCCGCGCAGGAGATCGGCGACGTCGCCACCTCCAGCGTCGAGCTGGCCGAGAACGCCGGCAAGCTGCTCGACCAGATGGTGCCGTCGATCAAGCGCACCTCCGACCTGGTGCAGGAGATCACCGCCGCGTCGGAGGAACAGACCTCCGGCGTCGGCCAGATCAACGCGGCGGTCGGCCAGCTCAACCAGACCACCCAGCAGGCCGCGTCCAATTCCGAGGAGTTGGCCGCCACCGCCGAGGAGATGAGCGGCCAGGCCGAGCAGCTGCAGCAGCTGATGAGCTTCTTCCGCACCAACCAGGTGACGGCGCCGCGGCGGCCGGTCGCGGTACCGCGCGCCAGCAAGAAGGCGGCGCCTGCGCGGACACGCACCTTCAGCTACGGCGAGGGCGGGCTGGCGCTGGTGACGTCGCCGGACGAAGTGCACTTCGACAGCTTCTGATCCGACGCCACGTCCAGTCCCGCAGTTGCCGACAATCGCCGTCCGCTGCCCGGACAACGCCACGCTCTCCAGTCAATCAACAGAGATCACACCCGTGTTCGCAAATATGAAGATCGGTACAAGAATCGGACTCGGCTTCGCCGCAGTGCTGCTGCTAATGCTCGGCATGGGCCTGTTCGCCACCGACAAGCTGGCCCAGGTCAACCAGTCCTCGACCGACATGGCCGAGAACTGGATGCCCAGCATCCGCTACATCCAGCAGATGAACACCAACACCTCCGACCTGCGCGTGGCCGAGCTGCAGCATGTGATCAGCGAGCGCCCCGAAGAAATGGCCCGGCTCGATCACGTGATGGAGCAGATCCTGGCCGACTACGCGAGCAACCGCGACCATTACATCAAACTGATCTCCTCACCCGAGGAAAAGGCCGACTACGACGACTTCGCGCAAAAGTTCGACGAATACCTGGCGCTGCACAAGCAGGTGCTGCAGCTGTCGCGCGACCTCAAGACCAGCGAGGCGATGGCCCTGCTCAACGGCCGCCAGCAGACGCTGTTCGACGATTCCTCGGCGATCCTGGACAAGCTGGTCGACATCAACGTCAAGGGCGGCGAAGCCGCCAGCGCGCAGGGCGATGCGCTGTACGCCAGCGCGCGCAGCTGGATCATCGCGGTGATCGCGGTGTGCGTGCTGCTCGGCGCGGGCATCTCGGTGTTCATCGTGCGCGGGCTGATGCGCCTGCTCGGCGGCGAGCCGGCCTACGTGGCCGAGATCGCCAACAAGGTGGCGCAGGGCGACCTGGCGCTGGACGTCAAGGTCCGCGCCAACGACAACGGCAGCGCGCTGTATGCGATGCGCAGCATGGTCGAGCGGCTGAAGCTGGTCATCGACGGCCAGCGCCGCGTGGTCCAGGCCGCCAACCGCGGCGATTTCTCCGAGCGCATCGCTCTCGACGGTCTGGCCGGCTTCCAGCGCGAGATGGGCCAGGGCCTGAACGATCTGGTGCAGACCACCGGCGACAGCATCCAGGACGTGGTGCGGGTGATGGGCGCGATGGCCGACGGCGACCTGACCAGGAGCATCGACAAGAATTACGATGGCGCCTATGCGGAGATGAAGAACTACGTCAACGACACCATCGCGCGCCTGTCGCAGGTGGTCGGCGAGGTCAACGGCAATGCCGAGGCGCTGGCCAGCGCCTCGGAGGAAGTCAGCGCCACCGCGCAGTCGCTGAGCCAGGCGGCCAGCGAGCAGGCCGCGGGCGTGGAAGAGACCAGCGCCGCGATCGAGCAGATGACCGCCTCGATCGGGCAGAACACCGAGAACGCCAAGGTCACCGACGGCATGGCCAGCAAGGCCTCCAGCCAGGCCATGGACGGCGGCGAGTCGGTCCGCGCCACGGTGCAGGCGATGAAGCAGATCGCGCAGAAGATCGGCATCATCGACGACATCGCCTACCAGACCAACCTGCTCGCGCTCAACGCCGCGATCGAAGCGGCGCGCGCCGGCGAACACGGCAAGGGTTTCGCGGTGGTCGCCGCGGAAGTGCGCAAGCTGGCCGAGCGCGCCCAAATCGCCGCGCAGGAGATCGGCGACGTCGCCAGCTCCAGCGTCGAACTGGCCGAGAATGCCGGCAAGCTGCTCGACCAGATGGTGCCGTCGATCAAGCGCACCTCCGACCTGGTGCAGGAAATCACCGCCGCCTCCGAAGAACAGGCCTCGGGCGTCAACCAGATCAACACCGCGATCGGCCAGCTCAACCAGACCACCCAGCAGGCGGCGTCCAATTCCGAAGAACTGGCCGCCACCGCCGAGGAAATGAGCGGCCAGGCCGAGCAACTGCAGCAGCTGATGAGTTTCTTCAAGCTCGCCGGCGTGGCGCAGGCACGCCGCGCCGCGGCCACGCCCGCGACCGCGCGCAAGCCGCAACAGCCGCCCGCGCGTGCCGCGGCCCGCAAGCCGTTCGTGCGTTTCGCCGACAGCCAGCTCGCGCTGGCCGGCGATACGCCGGACGAAGCCCAATTCGATACTTTCTGAGGACCGGCCATGACCGCTCACGCATCGCCCGTACCGTTCGGCGGCACCGATCTCGCTCCCGACCAGTTCCTGACCTTCCTGCTCGGCAAGGAGATGTTCGGCGTCGGCATCCTCGGCATCAAGGAAATCATCGAATATCGCACGCCGACCGACGTGCCGATGATGCCGCCGGCGTTGCGCGGGGTGATCAACCTGCGCGGCGCGGTGGTGCCGGTGGTGGACCTGCAGCAACGCTTCGGCCGCGCCGCCAGCGAGGTCACCAAGCGCACCTGCATCGTCATCGTCGAAGTCGCCAACGGCAACGAGCGCCAGGTGCTGGGGCTGCTGGTGGACGCGGTCAGCGAAGTGCTGGAGATCGCCGCCGCCAACATCGCCCCGGCCCCCGCGTTCGGCGCCGGCATCCGCCGCGATTTCATCCACGGCATGGGCAAGGTCGGCGAGCGCTTCGTGATCCTGCTCGATGCCGATGCGGCGCTGTCCACCCAGGAGTTCGTCGCCATGGCCGGCGTCGAGTCGGGTGTCGAGGAAGGCATGGCCGCCTGAGTTGCCCTCGCGGCGTGGCGCCTGGCGCCGCGCCCAGCCCTCGCCCATCGACGGAATCCGCATGTCGCTCGTCCCCGAAATCGCCACGCTCAGCCAATTCGGCACGGTCCTGGTCGTCGACGACAGCCATGTGCAGCGCGAGCATGCGCTGGCGCTGTGCCTGCGGCTGGGCGCGGTGGCGGTGGAGGGCGTGCCGGACGGCCATGCGGCGCTGGCGCGGGTCAGCCAGGGACCGGCACCGGGGTTGCTGATCGTGGACCTGGAAATGCCCGGCATGGACGGCGTGCAGCTGCTCGATGCGCTGGCCCGCTGCAGCGTGCGCGTGCCGATCGTGGTCGCCTCGCAACGCGGCGCGGCGCTGATCGACTCGGTGCTGCAGGTCGGCCGCGCCAACGGCCTGCAGGTGCTGGCCGGCCTGGAAAAACCGCTGCGCGCGGCCGAGCTCGATGCGGCGTTGCAGGCGCACCCGCAGCCGCTGCCGGCCACGCGCCACGACGCCGGCGCCGGCGACCCCACCGACGCGGCGATGCTGCAAGAAGCGCTGCGCCGCGGCGACATCGAAGTGGCGTACCAGCCCAAGGTGGACATGCGCAGCGGCCAGGTCAGCGGCGTGGAAGCGCTGGCGCGCTGGCGGCATCCGCAGAACGGGCAGATCGCGCCGGACCGCTTCATCGCCCTGGCCGAACGCGAAGGCCTGATCCACGCGCTGACCGCCAGCGTCGCCGACCAGGCGATGGCGCGGCTGGCGACCTGGAAGCAGTCCGGCTTCCGCCTGAGCCTGGCGATCAACCTGTCGCCGTGCCTGCTGCAGGACCCGGGACTGCTCGACGAACTGCATAGCCAACTGCGCCGCCACGGGCTGGTGCCGGCCGACGTGATCCTGGAGATCACCGAAAGCTCGCTGGTCGAGGCCAGCGCGCTGGGCATGCTGGCGCGGCTGCGGCTGCAGGGCTTCGGCCTGTCGCTGGACGACTACGGCACCGGTTTCTCCTCGCTGCAACAGCTGACCCGCATTCCCTTCACCGAACTGAAGATCGACCGCATCTTCGTGCACGACGCGCACCGCAGCCGCAATCTGCGCACCGTGCTGGAATCGGCGCTGGGCATGGCGCAACGGCTGGGCCTGAGCACCGTCGCCGAAGGCATCGAAACCGTCGAGGACTGGCAACTGCTGCAGGAACTGGGCTGCGACCTGGGCCAGGGCTATCTGCTGGCGCGCCCGATGGGCGGCGGCGCGCTGACCACCTGGCTGCTCGAGCACCAGACCCGACTGCAGGAACACGGCCCCACCGCGGCGCAAGCGCCGCATCACTGACTCCCGGACCATCATGATCAGCACCGACACCATCACCGAGCAGGAATTCGGCAAGTTCCAGCGCTTCATCTTCGACGCCGCCGGCATCACCATTTCCCCGGCCAAGAAGGCGATGCTGTGCGGGCGCCTGGGCAAGCGCCTGAAGGCGCACTCGCTGCAGACCTACACCCAGTACCTGAAGCTGCTGGAAAGCCGCGAAGGCAGCGGCGAGGTGCAGACCGCGATCGACCTGCTGACCACCAACGAGACCTACTTCTTCCGCGAGCCCAAGCACTTCGAACTGCTGCGCAAGCTGGCGAGCGAGCACAAGGGCAACGCGCCGTTCCGCATCTGGAGCGCGGCCAGTTCCACCGGCGAGGAGGCATACAGCATGGCGATGGTGCTGGACGACACGCTGCAGGGACGCCCCTACGAAGTGGTCGGCACCGACATCAGCACCCGCGTGCTGGCCAAGGCGCGCACCGGCCACTATCCGCTGCAGCGCATCGAGCACATGCCGCCGGCGCTGCTCAAGCGCTACTGCCTGAAAGGCCGCGGCGAATACGAAGGCAGCCTGCTGATCGACCGCAAGCTGCGCGACAACGTGCGCTTCCTGCACGCCAACCTCAACGCATCGCTGCCCAACCTCGGCCAGTTCGACGTGATCTTCCTGCGCAACGTGATGATCTACTTCAACGGCCAGACCAAGCGCGAAGTGGTCGCGCGGGTGCTTTCCGTGCTCAAGCGCGGCGGCATCTTCTGCATCGGCCACTCGGAAAGCCTCAACGACGTCAACAACGAGGTCGTGCAGGTGGCGCCGTCGGTGTACCGCAAGCCATGAACACCGCTGCCGCTTCTCAAAGGAACGACCGATGACGACGACGATCAAGGCCATGGTGGTCGACGATTCGGCGGTAGTGCGCCAGGTGCTGGTGGCGGTGCTCAACGAGGCGCCCGGCATCGAGGTGATCGCCGCGGCCGCCGATCCGCTGCTGGCGATGGACAAGATGCGCCAGCAATGGCCGGACGTGATCGTGCTGGACGTGGAAATGCCGAAGATGGACGGCATCACCTTCCTGCGCAAGATCATGAGCGAGCGCCCCACCCCGGTGGTGATCTGCTCCACCCTCACCGAGAAGGGCGCGCGGGTGACCATGGACGCGCTGGCCGCCGGCGCGGTGGCGGTGGTGACCAAGCCCAAGCTCGGCCTGAAGCAGTTCCTCACCGACTCGGCCGACGAACTCGTCGCCACGGTGCGCACCGCCGCGCGCGCCAACGTCAAGCGCCTGGCGGCGCGCAGCGCCGCGCCGTCGGTGGAAGCGGAGGTCAAGCACAACGCCGACGTGATCCTGCCGGCGCAGGGCGGGCGCCCGCTGGCGCAGACCACCGAGCGGGTGATCGCGATCGGCACCTCCACCGGCGGCACCCAGGCGCTGGAGGAAGTGCTGACCGCGCTGCCGCGGGTCAGCCCCGGCATCGTCATCGTCCAGCACATGCCGGAGAAGTTCACCGCCGCGTTCGCCGCGCGCCTGGACAGCCTGTGCCAGATCGCGGTGAAGGAAGCGGCCAACAACGACCGCGTGGTGCCGGGCCGCGCGCTGATCGCGCCCGGCGGCAAGCACATGCTGCTGCGCCGCAGCGGCGCGCAGTATTTCGTCGAGGTGGTGGACGGGCCGCCGGTGAACCGGCACCGGCCGTCGGTGGACGTGCTGTTCCGCTCCGCCGCGCGCGCCGCCGGCGGCAATGCGCTGGGCATCATCATGACCGGCATGGGCGACGACGGCGCGGTCGGCCTGCTGGAGATGCGCCAGGCCGGCGCGCGCACCGTGGCCCAGGACGAACAGAGCAGCGTGGTGTTCGGCATGCCCAAGGAAGCGATCAAGCGCGGCGGCGCGGAGAAGATCCTGCCGCTGGGATCGATGGCGCGCGAGATCGTGCAGCAGCTCGGCTAACGCCGCTCCGCGGTCGCTAGCTCCTGTAGGAGCGTCTTCAGCCGCGACGGGCATCACCGATGGACCTGTCGCGGCTGATGGAACCTGTCGCGGCTGAAGCCGCTCCTGTAATTTCGCGACGGTCGGTGCCGCTACAGCTGCGACTCCACCGGCAGCCAGCCGATCACCCGCGCCGCGGCACGCCGCCAGAGCCCCGCCTCCGGCTCGCGGTCCCAGGTCTGCGGCGGCCGCGCCGCGGCATCGTGCCAGCGCACGGCCCCATCCTGCAGCGCCAATCGGTAACTGACCGGCGCCGACACTTTCGTCCGGTACAGCCGCTCGAGTTCGGCCGCCGCCGCGCGATCGCGGAACAGCAGGCCCATCTCGGTATTGAGGTTCATCGAGCGCGGGTCGAGATTGAACGAGCCGATGAAGCCTTCGCGCCCATCGACCACGAACGCCTTGGTGTGCAGGCTGGCGCCGCTGGAGCCGAACAGGCTGCCGCCCGGATCGCCCTGCGGCTTGAGCTCGAACAACGCCACGCCCTGGCGCAGCAGCGGCACCCGGTAGCCGGCATAGCCGCCATGCACCGCGACCACGTCGTTGGCCGCCAGCGAGTTGGTCAGCACGCCCACCGCGACGCCGCGCTGGCGCAGCTGGCCGATCCAGCGCATGCCCTCCTCGCCCGGCACGAAGTACGGCGAGATCAACGCCAGCTCGCGTTGCGCGCGCGTCATCTCGCCGACCAGCCGCGGCGTCATCCAGTCCGCGCGCGGCGGCGCGCCTTCGGCCTTCTCCGGCGGGTCGGACACGATCGACGCTTCGGCGCTCCAGTGGAGCGGGCGCTCGCCCTCGACCAGGTTGCGCACGCTGGGCGCCTGCCGCAGGCGCTGCACGTAGGGATGCGCACGCGCCGAGCCAAGGCCGGCATCGATGCTGGCGCGCAGCCTGGGCAGCGCCTCCGGCTCGGCCTGCACCAGCGCACCGAGCGGCACCGCGGTGCGGCTGTTCCAGTAGGCGTCGAAGATCTGCGCGGCCTGCGCCACCGCCGGCCCGACCACCGCGACATCGGTATCCATGAAATTGGTGTCGCGCGCCGCATCGAAGTATTCGTCGCCGACGTTGCGCCCGCCCACCACCGCCATGCGCCCGTCGGCGATCCAGGCCTTGTTGTGCATGCGCCGGTTGACGCTGAAGAACCGCAGCACCAGCTCCACGCCGCGCATCAGCGTGCCTTCGCGGGCGCGGGTCGGGTTGAACAGCCGCACCTCGATCAGCGGATGGCGATCCAGCGCGGCCAGCACCGAATTGCTGCCGTGCACATTCATGTCGTCCAGCAGCAGGCGCACGCGCACGCCGCGGTCGGCGGCGCGCAACAGCTCGTTGTAGAGCAGGTTGCCGGTGAAATCCGCATGCCAGATGTAGTACTGCAGGTCCAGGCTGCGCCCGGCCGCGCGCGCGGCCGCCGCGCGCACCGCGAACGCCTCGACGTTGTCGGGCAGGATCACCATGCCGCTGTGCCCGGGATGCGCGGCGGTCAGTGGCGCCACCACGCGGTCGATCGGGGTCTGCAGTGCGGTCGCCGGCAGGGCATGGCTGGCCGGCCCCTGCGCGCGGTCGGCGAAGCGGCCGTAGCCGTACAGCGCCGCCAGCGAGGCCAGCACGAACGCGGCCAGGGCGATGCCGCTCCATTTCAGCGCCTTCTTCATCTTGCGGACTCTCCATGACATCGGCGCAGTGTAGGCAATGCCCTGTGTAGGCCGCTGCGCGAACGCGCTCACCCCGAGTTGATGTGCTCCTTGCAGTACAGCCGCCGATACGCGGTCGGGGTCATGCCCAGGCGTTGGCGGAAGATGCGGCGGAAATAGCCGCCGTCGCTGAAGCCGGCGCGCTGCGCGACTTCGTCGATGGTGCAGGTGTTCACCAGCAGCAGCTTCTCGGCAAAGGCGATGCGCTGGCGATGGATCGCCTCGGTCAGCGTGGTGCCGAACGCGCGGCGGTAGATGCGGCCCAGGTAGTCCGGGTTGCAATGCAGCTGCGCGGCCAGCGTGGACGCGGTGAGCGCGGTGTGGAACTGGGTGCCGATCAGTTGCTTGGCGCGGTACGCCAGCGCCACGCCGGCACGGTCGGAGTCGTGCGGGTCGGGCCAGGCGCCGGCCACGCATTGCAGCATCGACAGCACGATCGGCTCCAGCATCGGCAGCGTGCGCCGTTCTTCCTGCTCGCTGAGGAACCAGCGGAACAGGCCGACGAAACGCTCCGGGTCGCGGATCGCGCTGCGTTGCGGCATCGACAGCAGCGTCGCCTCGTCCGCGGCGACGGCGGTCGGCGCCAGTTCGAAATGCACCCAGTAGAAGCGCAGTTCGTCGGAGAAGCGGCCCAGGCCGGCGTGTTCGCGGCCCGGCCACAGGATCAGGGTCTCGCCGGGGCCGATGTGGAAGTCGTCGTCCTGTTCGCGGATCGACAAGGTGCCGCGCTCGACGAAGATCAGCTCGTAGGACTGGATCACCCGGGTCGGGTGCGCGCCGACCCCGCGGGAAATGAACAGGCCGCCGTTCTGGACCCGGATCGGATAGGCGACTGCGAGTTCGAGCATGTCGGAAGCGTCTCCCCGGCGAGAATGGCACGCTGCACTGCAGCAAATAACGCACGGCATCGCCGCAAGCGTCACTGCGGCCATGCAGGTCGGAATCGTACCGTTTTTATACCGCGCCGGCTCTTGTTCCGATGCCGGCGGCATGCGACTTTGCGGTGGCGCCGCCTCCCGCGCCCGCCAGGAACCGTCCCGTTGAATGCGACCGCCGTTGGCCCCGTTGCCGCAGGCGCCGAACAGGCCGCCACGCACCGACTCTCGCGCCTGGAAAAGTTCGGCTATGGCCTGGGCGATGCCGGCGGCACCATCGTCACCTGCCTGATCGCCAACTTCCTCACGTTCTTCTACACCGACGTGTTCGGCCTGACCCCGGCGCTGGTGGGGACGCTGTTCACCGTGCTGCGCATCGCCGATGCGGTGTCCGATCCGGTGATGGGCCTGCTCGCCGACCGCACCCGCAGCCGCTGGGGCCGCTTCCGCGGCTGGCAGCTGTGGATCGCCTTGCCGATCGGCATCGCCTGCGTGCTGACCTTCAGCACCCCGCAGCTGAGCTACGCGGCCAAGGTCGCCTACGCCTTCGCCAGCTATTTCCTGCTGTCGCTGTGCTACACCGCGATCAACGTGCCGTATTGCGCGCTGATCAACAGCATGACCGGCGACCACCGCGAAGTGGTGTCGGCGCAATCGTGGCGCTTCGTGCTGTGCGGCATCGCCGGCTTCCTGGTCTCGGTCGGGCTGCCGTGGCTGGTGCGGGTGCTCGGCAATGGCGATGCCGCGCACGGCTACCAGCTCGGCGTGGGCGTGCTCAGCGGGCTGGCGGTGGCGATGTTCCTGTGCTGCTTCTTCGCCGTGCGCGAGCGCGTGCCGGTGAGCCTGCTGGGCGAGGCCGGCATCGGCGAACACCTGCGCGGGCTGCTGCGCAACGACCAGATGCGGCTGGTGCTGCTGATGTCGTTCCTGCTGATCAACGTGTTCAACATCCGCGGCGGCGGCTATCTGTATTTCATCAACTACGTGCTCGGCGGCGGCGCCGGCTACACCTCGCTGTTCTTCGCGATGGTGGCGCTGGCCACGGTGCTCGGCGCGCTCGTGGTCAACGCGCTGTGCCGCCGCTTCGATCCGCTGGCCCTGTACCTGCACACCAACCTGGCGCTGGCCGCGCTGGGCGTGCTGCAGTGGTGCATGCCCACCGGGCCGGCGCAGCAGACGCTGTGGCTGGGGCTGATCTTCGTCAACTGCCTGGTGCTGGGCTTCGCGCTGCCGCTGCACTTCTCGATCATGGCCTTCGCCGACGACTACGGCGCGTGGAAGAACCGCATCCGTTCCTCCGGCATCAACTTCGCCTTCAACCTGTTCTGCATCAAGCTGGCCTGGGCCTCGAGCGCGGTGGTGATCAGCTACCTGTTCGTGCGCGTGGGCTACCGCGCCGGCGCCGAGCACCAGACCGCCGCCTCGCTGCAGGCGATCACCCTGCTGGAAACGCTGATTCCCGCCGCGCTGCACCTGCTGCTGGCCGCGGTGATCTACCGCTGCCGCCTGCGCCGGCCGCTGCTGGCCGAGATCGGTGCCGATCTGGCCGCGCGCCCGGTGCACTGACCGCTTCCCTCCTCCTCCCCACAGGATCGCCGCCTCCATGCCGCACTCGCTCGCCCCGCCGCCCGAACTCCCGCTCGACCGCCTGCGCATCGCCGACCCGTTCTGGCAGCGCTACCAGCGCCTGGTGCAGGACGTGGTGCTGCCGTACCAATGGGATGCGCTCAACGACAACGTCGCCGATGCCGAACCCAGCCACGCGATCGAGAACTTCCGCATCGCCGCCGGGCGCAGCGACGGCGCGTTCTACGGCATGGTGTTCCAGGACAGCGACGTGGCCAAGTGGCTGGAAGCGGTGGCCTACCTGCTCGCGCAGCATCCCGATCCGGCGCTGGAGCGCGATGCCGACGCCACCATCGAACTGATCGGCGCCGCGCAACAGGCCGACGGCTACCTCAACACCTATTTCACGGTGAAGGCGCCGGAGCAGCGCTGGACCAACCTGGCCGAATGCCACGAGCTGTACTGCGCCGGGCACATGATCGAGGCGGGCGTCGCCTACCACCAGGCCACCGGCAAGCGCGCGCTGCTGGACATCGTGTGCCGGCTCGCCGACCACATCGACGCCACCTTCGGCCCCGGCCCCGCGCAGCTGCACGGCTATCCCGGGCATCCGGAGATCGAACTGGCGCTGATGCGCCTGTACGAGGCCACCGGCGAGCCGCGCTACCTGGCGCTGACCCGCTACTTCGTCGAGCAGCGCGGCACCGCGCCGCACTACTACGACGAAGAGTACGAAAAGCGCGGGCGCAGCTTCTTCTGGGGCGGCCATGGGCCGGCGTGGATGATCGAGGACAAGGCCTACAGCCAGGCGCACGTGCCGGTCGCGCTGCAGACCACCGCGGTCGGCCACGCGGTGCGCTTCGTGTACCTGTACGCCGGCGTGGCGCACCTGGCGCGGCACAGCGGCGACGCCGAACTGCGCGCGACCTGCGAACGGCTGTGGGAGAACACCACGCAGCGGCAGCTGTACCTCACCGGCGCGATCGGCGCGCAGAGCTACGGCGAAGCCTTCAGCGTCGACTACGACCTGCCCAACGACACCGCCTACAACGAGAGCTGCGCCTCGATCGGGCTGATGATGTTCGCCAACCGCATGCTGCAGCTGGCGCCGGACAGCCGCTACGCCGACGTGATGGAGCGGGCGCTGTACAACACCGTGCTGGCCGGCATGGCGCTGGACGGGCGCCACTTCTTCTACGTCAATCCGCTGGAAGTGCATCCGCCCACCGTGCACGGCAACCACGGCTTCGACCACGTCAAGCCGGTGCGCCAGCGCTGGTTCGGCTGCGCCTGCTGTCCGCCGAACATCGCCCGCGTGCTGACCTCGCTCGGCCACTACATCTACACCCGCCGCGACGACACGCTCTACGTGAATCTGTACGTCGGCAGCGACGCCGCGTTCGACGTGGACGGGCAGACCTTGACCCTGCACCAGCGCGGCGAGTACCCGTGGCAGGAACAGGTGGAACTGAGCGTGGATTGCGAGGCGCCGATCGAAGCTGCATTGGCGTTGCGCCTGCCTGACTGGTGCCGTGCGCCGCAACTGCAACTCAACGGCGAAGCGGTGGCGATCGAGGCGCATCTGCAGCACGGCTACTGCGTGCTGCGCCGGCGCTGGCAGCGCGGCGACACCCTGCACCTGCACCTGCCGATGCCGCCGATGCGGGTCAGCGGCCATCCGCGCGTGCGCCATCTGGCCGGCAAGGTCGCGCTGCAGCGCGGGCCGCTGGTCTATTGCCTGGAGCAGGCCGACAACGGCACGCAGCTGCACCAGCTGCGCCTGCCCGCCGACGCGGCGATCCGCAGCGAACCCGGCAGCGGCACGCTGGCCGGCCAGGTGCTGCTGCAGGCCGAAGGCGAACGCCTGCACGGCCACGACGATGCGCAGGCCGACACCTCGCCGCTGTACCGCTACGACGCGCCGCCGCCGTCGCGACAGGCGCAGACCCTGACCTTCGTGCCCTACTTCGCCTGGGCCAACCGCGGCGAAGGCGAGATGCGGGTGTGGGTGGACGCGAGCGGCGACGACTGAGCCCGCGCGCCGCCGCGCGGCGCGCTCACAACTCGGCGAGGATCTGCTGGCGCCGGCGTTCGTACTCCGCCTGGTCGATCAGGCCCTGCGCGCGCAATGCTTCGAGCGCGCGCAGCCGCGCTTCCACCGATGCCGCCGGTGGCAACGGCGGCGGCGAAGCAGCGCGCTGGGATGCTTGCGCACGCTGGTCGCGACGCATGGCCAGCCATACCGCCGCAAAGACCAGCACCGGCAGCGCCAGCACGACGAACAGAATCACGAAGTGCCAGATGCTGAATCCACCCATCCCATCCTCCTTGATGCGGCGCGTGCCGCGCGGGTGTTACTTCGCCTTGCCCTGGTTGGCCACCGCTTCGGCCGCCTTCTTCGCCGCTTCCGGATCGCCGAGATAGCGGTAGGACTGCACCTTCAACTCGTCGTCCAGCTCGAACAGCAGCGGGATGCCGGTGGGGATGTTGAGTTCCAGGATTTCCTCGCGCGAGACGCCGTTCAAATACTTGTACAGCGCGCGCAACGAGTTGCCGTGCGCGGTGACCAGCACGGTCTGCCCGGCCTTCAGCTGCGGCGCGATCGCGTCGTGCCAGTACGGCAGCACGCGCTCGAGCGTGGTCGCCAGCGACTCGGTGGCCGGCAACGCGTTGCGGTCGAGCGTGGCGTAGCGGCGGTCGTGCAGCGGATGGCCCGGATCGTCGGCCTCCATCGGCGGCGGCGGGATGTCGTAGGAACGGCGCCAGATCTTGACCTGCTCCTCGCCGTGCTTGGCCGCGGTCTCGGCCTTGTCCAGGCCCTGCAGGCCGCCGTAGTGGCGTTCGTTGAGGCGCCAGCTCTTGTGCACCGGCAGCCAGTCCTGGTCCAGTTCCTTCAGCGCGCCCTGCAGGGTGTGGATGGCGCGCTTGAGCACCGAGGTGTGCGCCACGTCGAACTGCAGCCCCTCCTCGCGCAGCAGGCGACCGGCGGCGGCGGCTTCCTGGCGGCCTTGCTCGGTGAGATCCACGTCCACCCAGCCGGTGAAGCGGTTATCCAGGTTCCACTGGCTCTGGCCATGGCGCAACAGTACGAGTTTGCGGGTCACTGCGACGGTCTCCGTTGGGGGATGCGTGGGTCGTGCGGCCCTGGATTGTAGCCGGTGGCTGGGAATGGGGAGTCGGGAATGGGGAATGGAAACGGCTTGGCGTTCCGGCGCGCTTTGCCGTCTGGCGATCTGTCGCGGCTGAAGCCGCTCCTACAAAGGGCACGCCGGGCTGACGCTGCGCTGGAACGCAAGCGGATCGGCGCCGACGACCGTCACCCTCTCGTCGAGACCGTGGCCTCTCGTCGCCAGACATCGATCAGGAGCATGCTTCGACGATTCCCCATTCCCCATTCCCGTTTCCCCATTCCCAGCTCCTCCACGCCACGGCCACGAATGCGGCGCGATCATTCGCAAATGGATACTTCTTCGCACAAGGTCTTCGGCGACTGGGACGGCAGCATCGTGCAGGCGCGGGCGCTGCAGGCCACGCTGGCCAAGCAGGTGCGGCTGCACGACGAAGTGCCGGACCCGCCGCGCTGGCTGGCCGGATTCGACGTCGGCTTCGAGGACGAGGGCCGCATCACCCGCGCCGCCGCCGTGCTCATCGACGCCGACACCCTGCAGCCGCAGCAGGCCGAGATCGCCCGCGTGCCGACCTCGATGCCCTACGTGCCGGGACTGCTGAGCTTCCGCGAACTGCCGGCGCTGCTGGCCGCGCTGGCCCTGTTGCGGCAGCGTCCGGACCTGGTGTTCGTCGACGGCCAGGGCATCGCCCATCCGCGCCGGCTCGGCATCGCCGCGCACTTCGGCGTGGTCACCGGCCTGCCCAGCATCGGCGTGGCCAAGAAACTGCTGGCCGGACGCTATGACGAACCCGGGCCGCAGGCCGGCGACCGCAGCCCCATCGTGCACCGCGGCGACACCGTCGGCTGGGCGCTGCGCAGCAAGCCGCGCTGCAATCCGCTGATCGTCTCGCCCGGCCACCGCGTCGCGGTGGACAGCGCGCTGGACTGGACCCAACGCTACCTGCGCGGCTACCGGCTGCCGGAGCCGACCCGCCTGGCCGACCGGCTGGCCTCGCGCCGCGGCGAGGTCACGATGCAGGCGGCCGAGAGCGGGCAGTTGTTCTGAATCCAGCCGCTACGCATCGATGCGTCGGGTGCCGCCTGCGCGGTGCGCGGCGGCGGCAAGCACGGCCTGCAGCAGCGCGATGCGATGCCGCCGGCCACGCGTCGATCGCGCATGGCCGGCGGCGGGCATCGCTGGCGACTACCGGTTGCCGATGTTGATCCCGCCGTTGACGATCTGGATGTACATGCCGGCCGGGCGCGGGCGCGCGAAGAACTGCAGGTTGACGCTGGCCAGGCCGGTTCCGCCGGCGCAATTGGCCGAGCTCATGCCGATCGCGGTGTAACGAATATTGGTACGCAGCGTCGGGCCGGCGACGCGGCCGCCGTTGTTGACCGGATAGCATCCGCCGCCCTGCCCGCCCGCCACCAGCAACGCCTTGGCGTTCCACAGGTTGTTGATGATCACGGTGGGGACATTGATGTCGGCGCTTTGCGCCTGTGCCGGCACGGCGGCAAACGCCGCCAGCGCCATCGCGATCGACAGCACGGCGGTGACGGTATTGCTGGATTTCGACGAACGGATCATCAGGATGCTCTCGAGTTGGGGAAGGAATGCAGCGAGCGCGCTGCAACGCTGCAGGCCGGGACGGCCCCGGCCGGCAGCGCCCGATTATTCCGGTTCGCCGTCGATAACATCACCCAAAGTTACAAATTTGCAGACAAAAAACGCGCGCCCTTCAGCATTATGCGATTTCGCTAGTCTGGCATGCCGACACGCATGCCAATCGCGGCGCAACGCCGACCCAGCCTTGGGAGGACTCGCCCCATGCGACACAGTAAACACTGCGGCCCGGGACAGTCCGTCTTGCCGCAACGCTCCCACTTCGGCCATCGCGCATGCGAAGCTCGTGCCCCTTGTTCCCACGTCCGCGAGGCCGCGCATGCCCACCCTGATCGCTCCCCGCGTCCACGACATCGGCGGTTTCGAAGTGCGCCGTTCGGTGCCCAGCCTGCAGGCGCGCAGCGTCGGCCCGTTCGTGTTCATCGACCACATGGGCCCGGCGATCTTCGAACCCGGCCACGGCGTGGACGTGCGCCCGCATCCGCATATCGGCCTGGCCACGGTGACCTTCCTGTGGTCCGGCGAGATCGGCCACCGCGACACGCTCGGCTCGGACCAGGTGATCCGCGCCGGCGACGTCAACTGGATGACCGCCGGCCGCGGCATCGCCCATTCCGAGCGCACGCCTACATCGCTGCGCGCGCAGCCGCATCCGCTGCACGGCATGCAGACCTGGGTGGCGCTGCCGAAATCGGCCGAGGAAACCGCGCCGGCGTTCTACCACCATGCCGCCGCCAGCCTGCCGCAGCAGCGCCGCGACGGGGTGTGGCTGCGGGTGATCGCCGGCCGCGCCTACGGCGAGGAATCGCCGGTCAAGGTGTTCGCCGACACGCTCAACGTGGCGCTGGACCTGGACGCGGACGCGGAGATCGACCTGGACACGGGCCACGTGCAGCGCTCGCTGTACGTGCTGGAAGGCGAGGCGCAGCTGGACGGCGTGGACATCCCCGCGCGGTACCTGGTGCTGCCGGAAGCCGGCGCGCGCGGACGCTTGCGCGCCAAGACCCCGCTGAAGGCGATGCTGATGGGCGGCGAGCCGCTGGACGGGCCGCGCCACCTGTGGTGGAACTTCGTGTCCAGCTCCACCGAGCGCATCGAGCAGGCCAAGCGGGACTGGCGCGAGGGCCGCTTCGGGCTGATCCCCGGCGACGACCAGGAATTCATTCCGCTGCCCGAACCGGGCAAGTAAGGCGGCCGGCGCGACCGGCTCGATTCGGGCGCGGCGCCGCGCATCGCGGCATGTCGACCAGGACGCCGCGACCCGAGGGAGCGACGCCGGGCGGCCCGGTGTCGCCCGTCGCCGCGGGCACCATCGGTCAGGCCCGTCGCGACCGATGAGCGAGGCCACCCGGAGTCGCTTTCCCAGTGCGTCAAAAGCGGATCGCGAAACGCGCTAGCGCGCCGCAGCGGCCGCGACGCGGCCCTTTGCCGGCACCGCGTCGTCGGCCAAGTCCACCGCAAGCTGCTGCAGCTGTTGCGCCAGGGCCTTGTTGCTTACGCCGTCGCTGGCCTCGAGCAGGGTGTAGACCGCCTGCAGCTGGCGCAGGCCCTTGGGCGGCACCTTGATCACCTTGCCGCCGACGATGACGAAACCGCCGCCACCGACGGCGACGCCGGGCGACAGGTAGCTGGCGACGATGACGAATCTGCGCGGATCGATGCTGGGCATGGGCTGTACTCCTTTACAGGGATGGAAGGACGACACCGCAATGCGCCTGCTGGCGCGGCGGCATCCCCTGCTTCAACGCGGCGCGGGCGCCGCAGCGGCCACCGCCCACTGACTGCATTCAGGCGAGCGCCGCCCCACGCCGGTGCCGGCGCGCGGGTTTTCGACCCGCATTCCAATTGTCAAGTGCCGCTCGCTGGGCTATGGTTCGGGCAGCGGCGGGGAAATGGCGGCCGCACACCGGGACACGCATTGCGTAGGGGTATGCACTGCACGCGGATCCCGCAAAGGAATGAGGGTGACGTGCCGTGCGCCTGCGTCGGCGTGCGCTGAAGATCGATACCGTCGCAACGCGGCGGTGCATGGGGACATCGCGAATGAGGGTTGCAAACTGGCTCACCGGCCTGTCGGTCCTGCCTGCCGTGCTGGCGGCGGCCACGGCCATGGCGCAACAGGCGCAGAACTGTCCGCAACTGCCGCCGCAGTCCAACCTGCAGTGGAGCGAGCGCAGCGACAAGGGCTTCATCGTGTGCCGCGCGACGGCCGCCGACGGCCGCCAGGTGCTCGGCATGATGCTGACCTCGCGCGATCCGAACATCCCGCTGGCGCGCAACCTGCGCGAAGAGAAAGGCAGCATCGCCGGCGAGAGCGTGCATTGGTACCGGCCGGATCTGGGCGGAGTCGATGCGCCGGGCCTGGCCTCGCGCCGGGTCACCGTGGTCGAGCTGGGCAAGGACCACTACGCCCAGGTCTGGATCGATGCCGGCGACGTGCAGGAGCTGCAATCGCTGCAGTCGCTGGTGCAGGGACTGGATATGCGTCCGACCAGTGTGGCGCTGGATCGCTGAACCTGCCGACGCCTTTGTAGGAGCGGCTTCAGCCGCGACAGACTCCACCCGCAGAGTCTGTCGCGGCTAAAGCCGCTCCTACAGGGTTTCATGGCGTGCCGATCGCCATCCCAGGCCGCTAGAACCGCCCTTCCTGGAAATCGACGAAGGCCTGCATCAGTTCTTCGCGCGTGTTCATCACGAACGGCCCGTGCCGCGCCACCGGCTCGCGCAACGGCCGGCCGGCGACCAGGATCAGCCGCGCGCCCGCCGCGCCCGCCCGCAACTGCAGCAGGTCGCCGCCGCCGAGCACGGCCAGGGTCTGCGCCGGCAGTTCGCGCGCGGCCTCGCCCTCGCCCAGCAGCGCGGCACCCTCGTAGGCGTAGGCGAACGCGTTGTGCCCGGCCGGCAACAGGTGGTCCCAGCGCGCGTCGGCGTCCAGCGCGATGTCCAGATACAGCGGATCGGTGGCTGGCTGCACGATCGGCCCGTGCACGTCGCCGACCTGCCCGGCGATCACCTTGACCGTCACCCCCGGCGCCGGCTGCGCCAGCGGGATGCGCTCGGGCGCGAACTCCTGGTAGCGCGGCGCGGTCATCTTGTCGCGCGCCGGCAGGTTCACCCACAGCTGGAAGCCGCGCATGCGCCCGGACTCCTGCTCCGGCATCTCCGAATGCACCAGGCCACGGCCGGCGGTCATCCACTGCACGCTGCCCGGGGTCAGCAGGCCTTCGTTGCCGTGGTTGTCCTTGTGCCGCATGCGCCCGTCGAGCATGTAGGTGACGGTCTCGAAGCCGCGGTGCGGATGGCTGGGGAAACCGCCGATGTAGTCCTCGGCGCGGTCGGTGCCGAATTCGTCGAGCAGCAGGAACGGGTCCAGCTCGGGCAGTTCGCCGCCGCCGATGACGCGGGTCAGCCTGACCCCGTCGCCGTCGGCGGTGGCGCGGCCACGGATGGTGCGCGCGATGCGCGCGGGCGCGGCGGTGAGGGTGTCGGTCATGGCGGGCGATCTCCTGGTGAAGCACCGTATATGGGCGCGCCGCCGCCGGCGGCCAATCGCGATCGGCGCAACCCATCGTTCCATCGCAGGGGCGCCGGCCGGCCGTGCGCCGGGTGCGCCGGCTGCACCGGCTGCACCGGCTGCACCGGAAGTGTCGGCGTGGCGCGTTTGGGCGCGATGCGGATGCCGATGCCGGTGCGCGTGCCGGCCATAACCGCTCTTGTGGGAGGGACTTCAGTCCCGACTGCAGCCAAGCCCGCCGATCCCGCAGCCGCGCTCTTGCACCCGATGCTCCGCGCGATGCCTAGCGATCAGGCAAAGTCCGTCTCGACCCACCGCCTCCCCATCGCCACGGCCTGGCATGCGTCCCCGGGACCCGCGCGATCGTCGAATACGGCGCCGACTACGACCAAAGTACTAGGGCCATCGTCTGTCCCGGCATTGACCCCCCAGGCCATCGGGGCGACCCTTGCGGGAATCTTGTGGGGGAGCGATCTGCATGAAAGGGTTTTCCAAACTGGCCTGGGCCGCGCTCGCGGTGCTGGCGGCGTTCTGCCTGGGCACCATCGCCCTGCGCCGCGGCGAACACATCAACGCGCTGTGGATTGTGGTCGCCGCGGTCTCGATCTACCTGATCGCGTATCGCTTCTACAGCCTGTTCATCGCCACCAAGGTGATGCAGCTGGACCCCACCCGGGCCACGCCCGCCGTGCTCAACAACGACGGCCTGGACTACGTGCCGACCAACAAGCACGTGCTGTTCGGCCACCACTTCGCCGCCATCGCCGGCGCCGGACCGCTGGTCGGCCCGGTGCTCGCCGCGCAGATGGGCTACCTGCCCGGCCTGCTGTGGCTGGTGGTCGGCGTGGTGTTCGCCGGCGCGGTGCAGGACTTCGTGGTGCTGTTCCTGTCCAGCCGCCGCAACGGCCGCTCGCTCGGCGACCTGGTGCGCGAGGAGATGGGCCAGGTGCCCGGCACCATCGCCCTGTTCGGCGCGTTCCTGATCATGATCATCATCCTGGCGGTGCTGGCGATGGTGGTGGTCAAGGCGCTGGCGGAGAGTCCCTGGGGCATGTTCACGGTGATCGCGACGATGCCGATCGCGATCATGATGGGCGTGTACATGCGCTACATCCGCCCCGGCAAGATCGGCGAGATCTCGGTGGTGGGGCTGATCCTGCTGCTGGCCGCGATCTGGTTCGGCGGCAAGGTCGCCGCCGATCCGACCTGGGGCCCGGCCTTCACCTTCACCGACGTGCAGATCACCTGGATGCTGATCGGCTACGGCTTCGTCGCCTCGGTGCTGCCGGTGTGGCTGCTGCTGGCGCCGCGCGACTACCTGTCCACCTTCCTCAAGATCGGCACCATCATCGCCCTGGCCATCGGCATCCTGGTGGTCATGCCCGACCTGAAGATGCCGGCGCTGACCCAGTACGCGCACAACGGCATGGGCCCGGTGTGGACCGGCGGCATCTTCCCGTTCCTGTTCATCACCATCGCCTGCGGCGCGGTGTCCGGCTTCCATGCGCTGATCTCCTCCGGCACCACCCCCAAGCTGCTCGCCAACGAAGGCCACATGCGCTACATCGGCTACGGCGGCATGCTGATGGAATCGTTCGTCGCGGTGATGGCGCTGGTCGCCGCCTCGATCATCGAGCCGGGCGTGTATTTCGCGATGAACGCGCCGGCCTCGATGGTCGGCAGCGACGTCGTCGCGGTCGCGGCCAAGGTCAGCGAATGGGGCTTCGCGATCACTCCTGAAGTGCTCGAAGCCACTGCCCGCGACATCGGCGAGACCACCATCCTGGCCCGCGCCGGCGGCGCGCCGACCCTGGCGGTGGGCATCGCGCAGATCCTGCACCAGCTGTTGCCGGGCGAGGACATGATGGCGTTCTGGTACCACTTCGCGATCCTGTTCGAGGCGCTGTTCATCCTCACCGCGGTCGACGCCGGCACCCGCGCCGGGCGCTTCATGCTGCAGGACCTGCTCGGCAACTTCGTGCCGGCGCTGAAGCGGACCGAATCGTGGGGCGCCAACATCGTCGCCACCGGCGGCTGCGTGGCGCTGTGGGGCTACCTGCTCTACACCGGGGTCAAGGATCCGTACGGCGGCATCCGCACGCTGTGGCCGCTGTTCGGCATCTCCAACCAGATGCTCGCCGGCATCGCGCTGATGCTGGGCACGGTGGTGCTGTTCAAGATGAAGCGCGACCGCTACGCCTGGGTCACCATCGTGCCGGCGCTGTGGCTGCTGATCTGCACCACCTACGCCGGGCTGATCAAGATCTTCGACCCGAATCCGGCGCAGGGCTTCCTGGCGCAGGCGCACAAGTTCCAGGACGCGATCGCCAGCGGCACCATCACCGCACCGGCCAAGACGGTGCCGCAGATGCAGCAGATCGTCACCAACGCCTACGTCAACACCGGGCTGACCGCGCTGTTCCTGTTCGTGGTGTTCTCGATCCTGATCTACTCGGTCAAGACCATCCTCGCCGCGCGCCGCAACCCGCAGCGCAGCGACAAGGAAACCGCGTACGTGGCGCTGCAGCCGCACCAGATGGCGGACGTGTGATGAGCAACGACCTGGTTCCGGTCGGGCAATACCAGGCGCACCGCCGGCTGTGGCGGCGCCTGGTGCAGACCGCGCGGCTGTGCTGCGGCATTCCCGACTACGACAACTACGTGCGCCACGTGCTGGAGAAACATCCCGACCGGCAACCGATGGACTACAAGACCTTCTTCCGCGAGCGCCAGGAAGCGCGCTATGGCGGCAAGAGCGGGTTTCGTTGTTGTTGAACAGCCGGGATTCGGGATTGGGGATGACCAGCCATTCGGCTGTGGAAAGCCGGGATTGGCAATGGCGGGAGCGCGGTGCCTGAGAGCATCGCGGCTGCGGGGCATGTCATGCCACTTCGGTGCGCGAGCGTACGCTCAGACCTGCTTTGAACACACGCCACCCCATGTAGGAGCGGCTTCAGCCGCGACAGGCAGCCCGGAGAAGACACACACCACGGATGGCGCGATGCTGTCCGGAGACGCTCTTTCCGTCCGCCACGCTCCGCGGCAAGGCCACAGCGAGCGGACAGCCCCGACTCCGCGTTTGTGCGTCGCCGCCATCCGGCGCGCGGCCCCCGATCGACACTACGCCGCCGCCGCGCGCACCAGTTCGGCGTAGACCTGCGGCAACTGCGGCATGTGCTCCATCACCGCCGCCACGCCGAGGTGACGCAGGGTGTCGGCGTGGCCCGGCGGGATGTGCGCTGCGCCGGTGAAACCGATCACGGTCATGCCCGCGGCCAGCGCCGCGCTGGCGCCGGTGACGCTGTCCTCGATCACCAGGCACCGCGGCGGCGCCGCGCCCAGCGTGTGCGCGGCCAGCAGGTAGACGTCCGGCGCCGGCTTCGGCCGCGCCACCATGTCGGCGCTGAAGATGTGGCCGCTCACCCGCTCGGTCAGCCCGGCACGCGCCACCGACGCCACCACGCTGTGGCGCAGGCTGTTGGAGGCGACCGCCAGCGGCAGCGGCAACGCCAGCAGCGCCTCGCGGACGCCGTCGATCGGTTGCACCTCGGCGGCGATCAACGCTTCCGAACGTTCCCGGATTTCCTCGAACAGGCCCGGCGGCAGGGTCACCGCGAAATGCCGCTGCACCCGCTCCACGATCTCGTGCGCGGTCTGGCCGAAACTGCCGGCGAGGTAGGCCTCCAGCTCGGCCCGCGGCACGTAGGCGCCCAGCGCGTCGAACATGACCCGGTCGGCCAGCACCTCGCTGTCGACGAGCACGCCGTCGCAATCGCTGATCAGCAGGTCGAAGGGGGTCGCGGTCATCGCAAGGGCCTCGGCGGAAAACCCGCATTATGCCAAGTTGCGCATGTATGCCACCTGCGTGCGGCAGTGCCGGCGGGTGCACTGCGCCGCAATCGGGCCATTCTCCGCCCCCGGCGCAAACATTCGTCCGGGTCGATATGCGCTCCACCGCGCATGCCACGCCATGCAGAGCGCGCCAGCGCTGTAACAAAACCTTACCGAACCGGCGCCGGACAGCTGCTAGCATCGGTCACGGTGGCAAGGAACGTCGCCACCGGCAACAGGAACGCGAACAGGAAAAGGAGCCCTCCATGCGCAAGCAGTTCCCCGTCCTGATCGCGCTTGCGACCTCGATGTCCATCTCGGTCTCATGCGCCGCCCCGCCCGGCGCCAAGGAGCACTCTGCCATGTCAGCCACGCTGCAGGATCACTCGGTCGCGTTCCGCGATCCCCATCTCGCCGACATCGCCGCCGCCGTCGCGCGCGGCGATGCGGCCCGTATCGCCGCGCTCGCGCCGGGCGTGGACCTGTCCGCGCACGGCGACCAGAACGTCACCCTGCTCGAATACGCGATCTGGAACGAACAGCCGCGCGCGCTCAGTGCCTTGCTGGACGCTGGCGCGAATCCGGCCGAACCGGGCATGGACCAGGAAACCGTGGTGCACATGGCCGCGATGGCCAAGGACCCGCAATACCTGAAGATCCTGCTGCAGCATGGCGCGCCGGTGGATCCGGTCAGCGCGCGCGGCAACTGGACGCCGCTGTTCCGCGCGCTGCAGAGCAAGCGCGACGAACAGATCCAGCTGCTGCTGCAGGCCGGCGCCGATCCGCACCGGGTCGATGCCAGCGGCAACTCGCTGCTGCACCTGGCCGCGCAGAGCAGCGCCGGCAACCCGTGGGTGCTGAAACTGCTGCAGGCCGGGGTCGATCCGGGCCTGCGCAACGCGCAGCAGAAGACCTTCCAGGCGTATTTCTTCACCACGCCCGAGCGCCTGCTCAACAGCACCGCGCAGCAGACCCGCGCCGCGGTACGCGACTGGTTGAGCGCCCACGACATCCCCCTGGAAGCGGGCCGCTGAGGCGGCTGTTCGCAGCACACGCAAGGAGCCGCGCATGAGCCAGAACGATCTTTCCAATACCGACGCGTCCGCCCCGTTCGCCGAAGCCGTTCGCGGCCAGCAGCCGCAGGCGGTGGACACGCAACTTCCCACCTTGCTGCAGGATCTCTACAGCACGGCAGCCCAGCGCCGCGCTGGCGGCGCGGAAAGCTTCGCGGCGCTGCCCGACGGCTGGACCCGCCTGGACGATGGCGCCGTGCAGCGCGCCGGCATCGATCCGGGCATGCTGCACGATGCCAAGAGCGGCTTCGATGCCGCGTTCTATCGCAACGAACAGGGCAACGTGGTGCTGGCGTTCTGCGGCACCGACGAAGGCAAGGACTGGAAGCACAATATCGGCCAGGGCCTGGGCTTCGCCGACGCGCAGTACGCCTCGGCGATCCAGCTCGGTAGCCAGGCCAAGCAGGCGTTCGGCCAGGACCTGATGATCTCCGGGCATTCGCTCGGCGGCGGCCTGGCCGCGGCCTCGGCGATGGTCAACGACGTGCCGGCGGTCACCTACAACGCCGCCGGGGTCAACGACCGCACCCTGGAGCGCGAAGGTCTGGACGCGTCCGCCGCCAAGGACTACGCCGCCGATGGATTGATCCGCGGCTACCACGTCAAGAACGAACTGCTGACCCACCTGCAGGAAGACAGCATCCCGCTGAAATGGGCGATGCCCGACGCCGCGGGCCACCAGATCCAGTTGCCGGACCCGGATCCGCTGTCGTTCGGCCAGCGCCTGGTGCCGGGGATGATGCTCAAGCATCGGCTGGACCTGCACGGCATCGATTCGGTGATCAAGGCGCAGGAACTGGAATCGCAGAGCCACGCGCAGACCCAGGAACGCGCGCTGCCCACCGGCAGCCGCCTGTTCAACGACGCGGTGGTGCAACTGGACGGGCAGCGCGAGCGGCTCGGCCTGCGCGACGACGCGCAGTTCCTCAACACCGCCGCCAGCGTCGCCGCGCATGCCGGACAGGACGGCCTCAAACAGATCGACCAGCTGGTGCCCAGCCGCGACGGCGACCGCCTGTTCGCGGTGCAGGGCCGCGCCGACGACCCGGCGCATCTGCGCAGCCAGGTGCAGACCGCGGCGGCGGCCAACGAACCGGCGCAGGCCAACGTCGGCCAGCTGCAGCAACAGAATCTGCAGGCGAACGTGCCGCAGCAGGAAGAGCAGCAGCGCCGGGTCGCGCTGCAGCAGTAGGCCGCCGCAAATCCCCTGTACGAGCGGCTTCAGCCGCGACAGAACGTATCGGTAAAGCCCGTCGCGGCTGAAGCCGCTCCTACAGGGTCATGCCGGTGCGCTACGGCGCGCCCGCCATCGCGCGCAAGGTGATCCCGACCAGATACGCCAGGTAGGTGCCGGTGGCATAGCCCATCGTGCCCAGCAGCACGCCGACCGGCGCCAGCGCCGGATGAAACGCGGCCGCCACCACCGGTGCCGAGGCCGGGCCGCCGACGTTGCTCTGCGAGCCGATCGCGAAATAGAAAAACGGCACCCGCAGCAATTTGCCCAGCGCCAGCAACAGCAGGATGTGCACGCACAGCCAGATCAGCCCGAGCAGGAAGATCCACGGGCGGTCGAACAGCGCCAGCAGGTCCATCTGCATGCCGATGCAGGCGATCAGGAAATACAGCAGCAGCGAGCCGATACGCGAGGCGCCGGCGCCTTCCAGGGTGCGTGCGCGGGTGAAGCTGAGCAGCAGGCCGATCGTGGTCGACAGCACCACCACCCACACGAACGGCGCGCCGAGGCTGAACTGCTTGGCCCAGGCGACGTTGGCCGCGAACCACGCCGCGGTCGGCACCGCGATCGCATGCGCCAGGCCGACCGCACCGAACGCGAGGCCGACGATCAGCATCAGGTCGGTCAGGCTGGCGACGCGTTCGTGCTGCGCCTGGAACTGCGCGATACGCTGCTTGAGATCGTCGATGCCGCTGGTGTCGGCACCGCTGCGCGCATCGATCGCCGCCGCGCGCGGGGCGAGGAAGATCAGCAAGGCCATCCACACGTAACCGACGCCGACATCGACCACCGCGAACTGGCCGAAGGTGGTGGCATCGACGTTGAACACTTCGCGCATCGCCAGCATGTTGGCGCCGCCGCCGATCCAGCTGCCGGCCAATGCGGCCATGCCGGCCCAGGTATCGCCGGCCACCGTGGCCGGATGCAGCCACTTCATCAGCTGGAACGCGACCACCGCGCCGAGCATGATGCTGAAGGAGGCGCCCAGGTACATCGCCACCAGCTTCGGCCCCAGGCGCAGGATGCCTTTCAGGTCGACGGTGAGCGTCAGCAGCACCAGCGCCGCCGGCAGCAGCACGTCGCGCGCGACCGGGTCGTACAGGCGGTTGTGCTGCCCGTCGATCAGCCCGACGGTGTTGTAGATGCCGGGAATCAGGTAGCACAGCAGCAGCGCCGGCACGACGCTGTAGAAGCGCTTCCAGAATCCATGCGGCCGCGCGGCGGTCCAGAACACCGCCCCGAGCGTGGCGGCGATCAGGCCGAAGATGACGATGTCGTTGTGGATCAGGGCATCTGTGGGCATCAAGTTCTCGGCAGGCCGGGAATGGAGAATCGGGAACGGGGAATCGGAAAAGCAGAGGTCGATCGCGCAGGCTCGCCCGCCGCGATCGCCAGGCAACGTGTGGACGCAGACTCAGCCAACGCGTGCGCCGCTACGAATCCCGGCTTTCCACAGCCGAATGGCTGGTCATCCCGAATCCCCAATCCCGAATCCCGGCGCATCACTGCCCGATATGCTGCTTCAACCAGCCATTGACCGTGTCGTGCCACAGGATGCTGTTTTGCGGCTTCAGCACCCAGTGATTTTCGTCCGGGAAATACAGGAACTTGGAGGCGATGCCCTTGCGCTGCAGCGCGCTGAACGCGGCCAGGCCCTGCTCCACCGGGATGCGGAAATCCTGCTGACCGTGGATCACCAGCATCGGCACCTTCCACTTGTCCACGTGCAGCACCGGGTTGAACTTCTCGTAGCCGGCCGGGTTCTGCCACGGCGTGCCGCCGTTCTCCCACTCGCTGAACCACAGTTCCTCGGTGGCGTAGCCCATGGTGCGGTTGTCGAACACGCCGTCGTGGTCGACCAGGCACTTCCACGGCTGGTTCCAGTTGCCGGCCATCCAGTACACCATGTAGCCGCCGTAGCTGGCGCCGAGCGCGCAGGCCTTGTCGCCATCGAGGAACTTGTACTGCTGCTGCGCCGCGGCCCAGCCCTTCTGCAGGTCTTCCAGCGGGCGGTCGCCCCAGTGCTGGCTGATCGCATCGGTGAACGCCTGGCCGTAGCCGGTGGAGCCGTGGAAATCGATCATCACCACGGCGTAGCCCTGGCCCGCGTAGGTCTGCGGATTCCAGCGGTTGCTCCAGCCGTTGCCGAAGCTGCCCTGCGGGCCGCCGTGGATCAGGAACGCGACCGGATAGGTCTTGCCGGGCTGGTAGTTGTACGGCTTGACCACGTAACCGTGCACGGTCTCGTCGTTCCAGCCCTTGAACTGGAACTGCTCGTAGTCGCCGAAGGCCACGTCCGGCAGCTGTTCGCCGGCGCTGGCGGTGATCGCGCGCGGATGCTGGCCGTCGGCGTCGGCGACGAATACCTGGTCGCCGCTCTTGAGGCTGTTGCGGGTGAACGCGAGCGTGTTGCCGGCCAGCACCGGCGCGCCGACGCTGCCGCCATCGGCCACGGTGCGCACCTTGCCGCTGGCGGTATCCACCGCGAACAGCGGATGCTGGCCGAGGTCGTCGGCGGTGGTGTACACGGTGGCGCCGTCGGCCGAGGGCACGATCTCGCCGGCCGAGCGGTCCCACTGCGGCGCGATCTCGCGGGTCTTGCCGCTGGCCACGTCCATCGCCATCAGGCCGAAGCGGTCGGCTTCGAAACCGGGGCGCTTCATGGCGCGGTAGTACAGGGTCTTGCCGTCGGCGGAGAACACCGGGCCGGCGTCCCAGGCCGGGTTGGCCGCGGTCAGGTTGACCGGCGCGGCCTTGCCCGCCGCATCCAGCCGGTACAGGTCGAAGTTGGTCGACCACGGCTCCTCGCGCCCGGCCACGCGCACGCTGGCCACCAGCGACTGCCCGTCCGGCGCCCAGGTGTAGTCCTCGCTGCCGCCGAACGGCTTGGACGGAATGTCGCCGGCCAGGGTCACGCTGATCGCCGAGGCGCCGACTACCGGCTTGGCCTTGGCGTCGCCGGGCAGCGGCGCCACGAACAGGCTGTTGCGGCGGCCATCGTTCCAGGTGTCCCAGTGGCGCACGAACAACTGGTCGAACACCACGCCGCTGGCCTTGGCGTTCTTCTTCGCGTCCAGGCGCTTCTGCGTGCAGCCCAGGTCGGAACCGCAGTCCTGGAACACGCCGGCGCTGAAGGCGACGCGGTCGCCCTGCGGGGCGACGCGGTAGCTGTCCACGTCCAGCGCGAAGTCGGTGAGCTGGCGCGGCGCGCCGCCGGCCAGCGGCAGCGCGTACAGCTGCTGGCGGCCGGACTTGGCGCTGAGGAAGTACACGGTCTTGCCGTCGGCCGACAGTTCCGGCGAATTGACGTTCCAGCCGTCCGGGGTCAGCCGCTTCGGCGGCGCCGCATCGCGAGTGCGCAGATTGCGCAGCCACAGCCCGGTACTGGCCTTGTCGCTGGCCTTGTCCACCTGCCGCTTGGCGAAGATCACCGTGCCGCCGTCGGGCGTCAGCAACGGCGAGGACACCCGGTCCAGCGCCACCATGTCGCGGACATCGAAACCGCGGGTCGCCGCCAGCGCAGGCAGCGCGGTCAGCAGGCACAGGGGCAGCAAGGCGTAGCGCAAGGTCATCGGGCGTCTCCGGAACACGGCAAAACGTCGATGGTAGGCGCGCGGGTGGACGTGGTGCAAAGGCATGAAGTCATGGAGGGGCCGGGATTGGGGATTCGCGGGAGCGGACTGCGTGTTGCGCTTGTGGGCGATCGCCACAAACACGAAGCCCGGCGCAGGCCGGGCTTCGTGTCTTGCCGAGGGTGCTGATGCTTACGCCGACGGCGGCAGCGGTGCGGTCGGCTCGCCCTTCTTGCCGGTGCGGTACAGCAGCCAGCCGACGAAGGCGAGCAGGACCAGGCCGTACCACTGGTTGAGATGGAAGCCGGCAGGCAACGCCAGCACGTCGGCGTGGCCGGAGACCACGATCGGCACCGCGATGGCGATGCCCATCAGCGCCTCGCCGGTGATCAGGCCGGCGGCGAACAGCGTGCCCGGACGGTGCACGCGGTCGCGGCCTTCCTCGTCGTCGGCGCGGATCTTGTGGAAGCGCTCGACCAGATAGGTGATCAGCCCGCCGAGGAAGATCGGCACCATCAGTTCAAGCGGCAGGTAGATGCCGATCGCCGCGGCCAGCACCGGCACGCGGAAACGCTTGCCGGTGCGCTTGAGCCATTCGTCCAGGGCGATGATCGCCGCACCGACGCCGGCGCCGATGGCGATCATCGTCCACGGCAGCTCGCCGCCGAACAGGCCCTTGGCCACCGAGGCCATCAGCGTCGCCTGCGGCGCGGCCAACGAGTTCGGATGCTCCGGCGTCGCCGCGCCGATGCCGTAGGCCTGGGCCAACAGGTTCAGCACCGGGGCCATGATCAGCGCGCAGGAGAATGCGCCGATGGCCAGCATCAACTGCTGCTTCCACGGCGTGGCGCCGACCAGGTAACCGGCCTTCAGATCCTGCAAGTTGTCGCCGCCCACCGCTGCAGCGCAGCACACTACTGCGCCGATCATGATCGCGGCGACCGCGCCGATCGGCGAGTCGCGCCCGAGCAGCAGCACCAGCACCGCCGAGGCGAACAGGATGGTGGAGATGGTGATGCCCGACACCGGATTGTTCGACGAGCCGATCAGCCCGGCCAGGTAGCCGGACACCGACACGAACAGGAAGCCGGCGACGATCATGATCAAGGTCATCGGGATGCTGACGTGCCACTGGCCGACGATCGCCTGATACAGGCCCAGCAGCGGCAGCGTGCACAGCAGCAAGGCGACCAGCATCCACTTCATCGGCAGATCGCGGTCGGTCTCGGCCACCACCGTGCCGACGGTGCTCTTGCGCGCGGCGGCGAAGCCGCTCTTGACCCCGGACAGCAGCGACTTGCGCAGCGAAAACAGCGTCCACACGCCACCGATCAGCATCGCGCCCACGCCCAGGTAGCGCACCTTGGCCGCCCAGATGGCGAACGCGGCCTCGGCCGCCGGCGCGGTGGCCAGGCTCTGCGCCAGCGCCGGATCGGAGCCCATGAAGAACTGCTGGTACAGCGGAATGGCGATGTGCCAGGACAGGATCGAGCCGGACAGCACGACGATGCCGACGTTGAGCCCGACGATGTAGCCGACCCCGAGCAGCGCCGGCGACAGGTTGGTGCCGACGTAGCCGACCAGCTTGCTGCTGCCCAGGTAGGTGGCCTGCGCCCAGGTGTCGGGAATCACTTTCAGGCCGCTGGCCGCTGCCAGCTTGACCAGTCCGCCGATGGTCGCCGACAGCGCCAGGATCTTCAGTCCCGGTCCGGGATTCTCGCCGGCCTTGAGCACTTCGGCCGCGGCCTTGCCCTCGGGGAACGGCAGCGGATCCTCGACGATCATCGAGCGCCGCAGCGGCACCGAGAACAGCACCCCGAGCAGGCCGCCCATGCCGGCGATGCCGAGCACCCACCAGTACTTGAAGTCCGGCCAGTAGCCCATGATCACCAGCGCCGGGATGGTGAAGATCACCCCCGCCGCGATCGACGAACCGGCCGAGGCGCCGGTCTGCACGATGTTGTTCTCCAGGATGGTGCCGCCGCCGAGCAGGCGCAGCACGCCCATCGACACCACCGCCGCCGGGATCGCGGTGGCGATGGTCAGGCCGGCGAACAGCCCCAGGTAGGCGTTGGCGGCCGACAGCACGACGGCCAGCACGATCGCCAGCACGACCGCGCGGAAAGTGAGCTGACGCGGCGCAGCAGCGTTGTTCATGGTTACCCCTGAAACGACAAAAACGTTTTCCACGCTAGCGTCTGGGGCTGGGCAAGTCCAGCATCCCGGCGCCCAGCTTGTGGCACATGCCTGGGAGGCGGGGATTTGGGATTGGGGATTGGGGATTTGCAAATGCAGCGGCGCCCCGGCGGCCAATGGGCAGCCCCTCTCCCATCGAGAGAGGGGTTGGGGTGAGGGTACGGGGCCAAGCCTCGCGCTGTTTCGCCCCCATGAAGCTGCGCCCGCACCCTCATCCGCCCCTACGGGGCACCTTCCCCGAAAAGGGGGCCATGGTCCCGGTGGGAGAAGGAACCGCGATCGCCCCTCTCCCATCGGGAGAGGGGTTGGGGTGAGGGTCCGGGCGAAGCCTCGCACTGCTTCGCCTCCATGAAGCTGCGCTCGCACCCTCATCCGCCCCTACGGGGCACCTTCCCCCGAAAAGGGGGCCATGGTCCCGGCGGGAGAAGGAACCGCGATCGCCCCTCTCCCATCGGGAGAGGGGTTGGGGTGAGGGTACGCGGCGAAGCCTCGCACTGTTTCGATCCCATGAGGTTGCGCCCGCACCCCCATCCGCCCCTGCGGGGCACCTTCCCCCGAAAGGGGGCCATGGTCCCGGTGGGAGAAGGAACCGCCTCCCGAATAACGCCACGCTGCGGCGACTCAGCCAAGCGCCGCCGGCACGCCTATACTCCGCCGCTGCCCTTCCCGCCCCAGGCCAGCCGTGTCCGCCACCGCCCTCCCCGCCCGCGACGCGCGCGACGATTTCCTCGGCCACCCCAAGGGCGTCTACGTCTGTTTCTTCACCGAGATGTGGGAGCGCTTCTCCTTCTACGGGATGAAGGCGCTGCTGCTGCTGTACCTGACCAAGTACCACCTGTTCGGCGACAAGGCCGGGCTCGACCTGCTCGGCGCCTATGGCGGGCTGGTGTACTGCGTGCCGGTGATCGGGGGCCTGCTCGCCGACCGCTGGCTCGGCATGCGCAAGGCGGTGGTGTTCGGCGGCATCCTGCTGGTGCTCGGCCACGTCGGCATGGCCTTCGAAGGCCACGCCGCCACGCGGGTCGGTGGCGAAGTGGTCCGCGATACCGCGTCGCTGGGCGTGACCTACCTGTCGCTGGCGCTGATCATCATGGGCGTGGGCTTCCTCAAGCCCAACATCTCCACCATCGTCGGCAAGCTGTACGCCCAGGACGATCCGCGCCGCGACTCCGGCTTCTCGCTGTTCTATGCCGGCATCAACCTCGGCGCGCTGTTCGCCTCGCTGGTGTGCGGCTTCCTCGGCGAAGCCTACGGCTGGCGCTACGGTTTCGGCGCCGCCGGGATCGGCATGCTGCTCGGCCTGGGCATGTTCCTGTGGGGCCAGAAATACCTGCACGGCCATGCCGAGCCGGCGCAACCGGCGCTGCTGCGCCAGCGCGTGGCCGGGCTGCCGCGCGAATGGGCGATCTATCTGGTCGCGGTGCTCGGCGTGCTGCCGGTGGCCTGGCTGATGTGGGCCGCGGCCAATGGCGCCTTCAGCCTGGGCGGCGAGATCTCGCTAGCCTTGCTGCTGATGCTGGTGGTGCTCGGCGGCGTGCTGCTGTGGTTCGCCTGGTTCACCGGCACCCAGTGCACGCCGGTGCAGCGCCAGCAGATGATCGCGCTGATGGTGCTGATCGCGATGGCGCTGGTGTACTTCACCCTGTACGAGCAGACCTACGGTTCCTGGGTCACCTTCACCGACCGGCTGATGACCAAGGACATCGTGCCGTCGCTGGTGATCCGCACTGGCACGCCGCTGCCGTGGTCGATCGCCTCGTTGCTGCTGGCGCCGCTGAGCTTCGTCGCCGCGGCGTCGCTGTCCGACCGCAACCCGACCTCGGCCGCGCCACGCCTGCTGTTCGTCGCGGTCAGCGTGCTGATGCTGCTGCTCCTGATCCGCGACTGCCTGGTGCTGCCGCAGACCGCCGGTTCGCTGACCTACCTGGGCGCGCTGTTCCTGGTGCTGCTGGCGCCGCTGTTCGCCGCGCTGTGGGCGTGGCTGGAACGGCGCGGCCTGGAGCCGTCCAAGCCATCCAAGTCGGCCATGGGCCTGTTGTTGGCCGGGGTGTCGTTCGTGCCGCTGGCGCTGGCCGCGCAGCAGGTCGGCGCCAGCGGGCAGATGGCCAGCGTGTGGTGGCTGGTGCTGGCCTACCTGGTGCTGGAAGCCGGCGAGATGTGCCTGTCGCCGGTCGGGCTGTCGGCGGTGACCCAACTCGCAGTGCCGCGCGTGGTCAGCCTGATGATGGGCACCTGGTTCCTGGCCACGGCCTTCTCCGAAGCGCTGGCCGCGCTGTTCGGCAAGCTCGCCGCGATCGACGTGCCCGAAGGCGAAGCGCTGAACATCGCCGACGCCGCCGCCAAGTACGCGCACCTGTTCTGGCTGATGCTGTGGATCGGCGTGGGTTGCGCGGTACTGGCCTTCCTGGCCGCGCCGCTGCTGCGGCGGATGATGCACGGGGTGCGCTGAGCGCATCCCGGCGCGGGCACAGCACGGTGCCGGCGTTTCACAAACGCGGCCGCGCGCACGTCCTGCAGATTGCAGGCACCGCCTGCGCAGGCGCCGGGCACCGAGCCGGGCGCCTGGACCCCATCCGTCGCAAGGGAGCGCTGCAATGAAGAGTACGAAGTGGAAGATTTTCGCCGCACGGGCGATGGCCTGTCTGACCCTGTGCCTGGGCACCACGGCGGCGCAGGCCGCCTGCCCGTCTCCGTTCCGCCTGAGCGGCAACATCGATCAGCAATGGAAACAGGTGACCAATTCGGCCTGGAACAAGATGCTGCCGCAGCAGTGGACCGACAACGGCTTCCATTTCTACAGCCGCGTGCGCGATCGCGGCCCTGCCGACGGCATCAACACGCCGTCGGACCTGGAATCGGAAATCCTGAAGAAGGTGCGCGAGGAACCGGAAGGCACGCCCAATCGCTGGCAGATCGTGCTGCCCATCCTCAACTCGAAGGGCGCCAACCTGCGCGTGATCTACGACTACGATGGCGGCAAGACCTCCAAGTGCCAGCTGGTGACGCTGAGCTACTGAGGGCTCGCGCCATCCGCGGCCCGACCATGAGGGTCGGGCCACGGGTTGGTCTTCGTCGCTTGGGGTGTCCGCGCGCCGAGTGCGTCGACGGCGCGGATACCGGCAGCCGCTAGCGCGCAGGCGCCGGCGCCGCCTGTGCACCGCCCAGCGAGCGGCTCAGGAACGCCAGCAGCCGGGTGTAGAACTCACGGCGGTGTTCCTCGGTGTAGAAGCCGTGGCCCTCGGTCGGGACATACAGCGTCTCCACCGGTACGCCGGCCTTCTTCAGCGCCGCTTCCATCTTCTTCGAATGCTGGATCGGCGCACGTTCGTCCTCGCCGCCCGCCGCCAGGAACACCGGCACCTTGATCTTGTCGGCGAGATTGACCGGCGACACCGCGGCCAGTTCGGCGCTCGATCCCACCCATTCGCGCAGAAATGTCTGATCGGAGTCGCTCTGGTAGGTGTCGCCCCTGACGTACATCATCGGCAAATCGTAGACGCCGACATAGCCGGCCGCACAGCGGTACAGCGCCGGTTCCTTGGCCACGCCCATCAGCGACGCATAGGCACCATAGCTGGCACCGTACATGCAGATGCGCGCAGGATCGGCGATGCCCTGAGCGATGGCCCAACGCGTGGCGTCGGTCACGTCGTCCTGCATCGCACCGCCCCATTGCCCGCCGCCGGCCTGGTGGAAGGCGCGTCCGTAGTTGCCCGAACCGCGGTAGTTGACCTGCAGCACCGCATAACCGGCGCTAGCCAGGATCTGCGCATCCTGATCGAACAGGCCGTCGTCGAACACGCCGAACGGGCCGCCATGCGGCATCACCACCATCGGCACCTTGCCGGCCGCAGCCGCCGCTGGCAGGGTCACGAAGCCGTGCAGCGGCAGGCCGTCGCGCGCCTGCAATGCGATCGGCCGCACCTCGGCCAGCTTCGGCGGCTGCAACGCGGCACGGCTGGCGAATGCGAAATCCGCCTTCTTCGCCACGGTGTCGAACAGATAAAACTCGCCGGGATTGCGTCCGGACAGCACCTGCACCAGGTTGAGCCGGCCATCGCGGGTGCTGGAGGTCACGTAGACCGCCTGCCCCGGGAACGCCGCCTCCAGCGAGCGCTGGGTCTTGGCCTCGGGCGAGGCCGGGTCGAAGAACAGGCTGCGCGGCTTGTCGCCCAGTACCTGGATCCCCACCGGGACACGGGTATCGTGGCGATAGAGGACCCGGAACGGATCGGCCAGGGCATCGCGTGCCACCTGCTTGCGCTCGTTGCTGTCCACGTTCCAGGCCACGATCGCGTCGCTGCCCTTGTCCTGCTGGACCTGCAGATACGCGGTGTGCCCGTCTTCGGAAAGGCCGATCGGCCATTCGGCGTGATGGCTGAGGTTCTCGTCGTTGATCAGCCGCCAGTCGCCGCCTTGTGCGTCGCGGTAGAACAGCTTGTTGGCATTGTCGGCATCGGCACCCCAGGCAAAACGCACCTTGCCTTGCTCGTCGCTGTAGAACTTGGCCCTACGCACCTTCGGCGAGCCGACCAGCGGCCGCCGGCGGCCGCTGTACACGTCCAGTACCTCGCTGCGGCTGTACGGATCCTTGTTGACGCTGAACGGACGCACCTGGATCACCACATTGCGGTCGTCGCCGGGCAATCGGCCGACCATGTGCGCGATGACGTCCTCCACCTTCTTTGTCTGGATCAGCGTGCCCGGACCGCTGCCGGTAACGCGCTGGCCCACCAGCAGCTCGGCCGCGCTGCCGTCGGCATTGATCGCGAACAGCTCGCCAGTGGGACGTGGCTCATCCATCGCCCCGATCTTGATGTCCATGCTGAACAACACACGCGTGTCGTTGACCCACTCGAAGTCGGCGACATGGGTGTTCTTCTCCATCGAGAAACTGCCGACGATCTTGTTGTCGGAGCGGCGCATCACCGCCAGCGCGGTGCGGTCCGCCAGCGGCACGGTGGCCGCGTAATACTCGCCGGTCGGCGACAGCTTCAGCTCGACGACCTGTTCCTTCATCAGGAACGGCGCCAGATTCACCTGCGCCTGCGCGCTCCCCATTCCGATCCCCATCCCCAGCAAACAGCACAACGCGACTGCCCCCAGTCTCCCGCTCATCCCTATCCCCTGTATCCATGTGTTGGTTTGGCTTGCGGGCGAAGTGTAATACGGCGCGCACGTAGCGGAAGCGGTCGCCGCCGGACATGACAAGAAAATGGCCGAGTGCAACGCTATACCTGCCCCGCCAGGATCAGGCTCCTGGCCGCGTCGATCAGGCTGTCGCGCGCAGGACGCGGCGACCAGCCGAGCACCCGCGTCGCCTTGGACGTGTCGTAGTCGCGGCAACGGCACAACTCCGGCGCGAGGCGCTGCACGCCGGTGTCGAACAGCCGGTCCAGGCACGCGCTCAGGCCTGACGCCACGCGCGTGGGCATGCGTGCGGCGTATTGCGGGAAACGCGCGCGCAGCAAGGTCACGATCTCATCGACCTGCATATGCTCGCCGACAGCCAGGAAGCGCTGATCGGCGGCGTCCGGATGCCGCATCGCGCGCAGGTGCAGCGCGGCCAGATCGCGCGCATCGGCCACGTCGAACCCCAGCCGCGGCAGCCGCCGCACGCGGCCGTTGAGCAGGCACGCGAGCAGCTGCGCCGAGGCCGGGGTGTCGGCGCCCAGCAGCGGCCCATGCACCGAACCGGCCAGCAGCGTGGTCAGCTGCATGCGGCTGCGGTGGCGTTCGACGAACGCCCACGCATCGCGCTCGGCGAGGATCCGCATCTGCGTTCGCGCGTCGAGCCGCACCGTTTCCATCCGGGTCCAGCAACTCTCGTCGGCACGGCGCATCGCTCCGCACGGCGGCAGCGCCGCCAGCGCCGGCGCGGTCATCACCACGCGTTGCACGCCGGCGCGGTCGGCCGCGTGCAGCACACGCCACGTCGCCTGCTGCGCGCGCTGCGCCAGTTCCGTGCGCCGCGGCGTGCCGGCCACGAGCGGCGCGGCGTTATGCAGCACGAACGCGCATCCGGCAATCGCGCGCTCCCAGCCGGCGTCGCACTGGACATCGGCGGCGACGATGTCGAAGCGGCCGGCGGCGTTCGCGTGTAGCGCGATCGCGCCGCGGATCTCCGCTTCCCAGCGCGGATCGGCCACCGCCGCACGCACCCGGTAGCCGTCGCGCAACAGCGCGACGACGATCCAGCGTCCCAGGTAGCCGAAACCGTCGGTCACCAGCACGCACTCCTGGTGCCGCCCGCGCATCCTGGTCGCGTCGTCGCAGAGCGTGGCCATGGCTAGAACGCGCGGCTGATACTGAGGCTGCCGAATACCGCCGGCTCGCGCTGCTGGTCGAACTCGCGCGTGCGCCGGTACTGCGCCAGCGTCGCCTGCCAACGGCCGCGCCGCAGCACCGCGCCGGCGGCGAGATCGCCCACCCACGGGCGCGGATCGATGCGCTGCCCGGACTGCCCCTGCAGCGTCAGGTCGTGGGCCATCCAGCGCGCGTCGATGCCGACGAACAGATGCCAGGCCCACGGCCGCGCGGCCCATCCGGTTTCGGCCATCGCACTGTGCCCGCCGGCCGGGCGCAATGGATCGCTGCCGAAATCGTCCGGCAAGCGGCGGCCCCAGCGCCATTCGAATCCGGCGTTGGCATAACGGGCGAAATTGCCGACGCTGGCGCCGACATGGCCGACGCCGTCCCAACCCCACCCGTCGCCAGGCGCCGATCCCGGCCAGCGCTGCAGGCGTTCGTGCACCAGCTGCAGCACCGGCCGATCGCGCAACTGCCGGTCCCAGCCCTGGAAGCGCTGCAGCCCGAACACGCCGTGCACCGCGTCCTGCACCTCGCGCCCGCGCGCCGACGGACCGACCATGCCGACGCGCAACTGCGTGCTGCGCAGACTGCGGGCATCGCCGAGGTTGTAGCCAAGACCGAGCATCGCCACCGCCGCATACGGACGATCGTCGAGGATCGGATCGGCGCGCTTGCCGTCGGTCGGCGTGAACAGGCCCTGGCCGAGGCTGACCGTCAGCTGCTGGCGGGTGAAGCGGCCGGGGAACCACTGCTCGGTGCGCGCGTTGAGCCAGCGCGCGACGCGGGCGCGGCAGGGATCGGCCGCCGCGCCGACCAGATCCGGCAGTACCACGCTGGCCACCGCACCGTTGGTATAGCCCTGGTCCTGCTGCGCCAGGCCGAGAAAATCGTTGTCCAGGCGCAGATCGAACAGCGCCGGGCCGCGTTGCGCCGCAGGCGTCGCGCATGCCTGCGCCGCAGCCAGGTCCGGCACGGCCAAGGCCGCGGCCAGCCACAGCCAACAGCTGCCACCGCGCCGTCGCCGACGATCCAGCGCATGCACCGAGCGCGGCGCGCGCTCAGAACACATGCACGTAGCCCAGCACGATGCGCGACTGCAGCGCGCTGTCGACCAGCGGGCTGTCGCGGATCTGCGCACCGAAGCGATCCACGCCCACATCGAGAAACAACGAATCGCGGTGCGCGACGCGGCAGGCCGCGCGCAGACCGGCCTCGACATTGATGCTGGCGCCGGGGCGATACGGCAGCCGCTGCGCACGCGCTTCCTGCGGCCGCACGCCGTAGTAATAGTCCACGTAGCGGCGATCCAGCCATGCCGCACCCAGCCGCGGAATCAGTTCGAACAGGCCGCGATCGAAGACATGCTCGACCGAAAGGCCGACGCGCTGCCCGCGGCTGTAGCCGGACACGTCGTGCATCCACTCCAGCGTCGTGTTGGCGATGCCGGTGCGCCACGTGCCAGAACCGCCGAGCCATAGCCGATCCTTGCGCTGCTGCATGCCGTCCAGGGACGGCGAATCGGATGCGTCGTAGCCGTCGTGGGACAGCCGCGTGGTCAACGACAACGCCACCGGCCCCAGCGACGGCAGATTCAGGCTGAGCGAAGGCCCGTACACGCTCCACCACTTGCTCTCGTAGACCAGCAAGGGCAGCGCGATCAGGTCCGGCTCGACCCCGCGGTACGGCTTGTGCACCGTCAGTGCGGCCATGCCCAGGCCCCAGCGCGAGCCGCGTGCCGGCGCGCTGTCGTCGTCGGCCGTCGCTGCCCAGGCTGCACGGATCGGCAGCACCAGCAGCGCGGCCAGGACGACCGCCACCACCGCGCCGCGCCAGAACAGCGACGCCGCCGGCATACGCGGACGCGGCGGGATATCGGGAAGATCGTACAGCGCCTGCAATCCCGGACGCAGGCTATGCGGAAGGCGTGGCGGAGTGGGTCGACGCGGGCGCATGGGGGTGTCCTGATCGGAGAGAAGCGGAACGGAAAGCAGCTGTGCGCGAGGCGGTGCAACGTGCGGCGACGCGGTGGACGCAGCCGCAACCGCAACAACATCCGGGCGTGTGCGCGGTGGCGGCGCTGCATGGGCGCGATGGCGTTGGCGACACGGCGGCGTGGCCTGTCGCCTGCCGCGACGGCGCTAGTTCAACCGTGCGACCAGATCCTCGGCGCCCTTGCGGATCCCCGCCTTCGCCGCGCCCAGGCCACCGATGCTGGCCTTGACGTTCATCGCGTTCGGATACTGCTTGGACACGTAGGCGCCGAGCAGGCGGTTGTTGCCGGCGTCGTAGATCTCCACCGCGTAGCTGACCGAACCGGACAAGGCACCTTCCTTGCCGCGGATCGACTGCACCACGTTGTACGGGCCGCCGGCCAGATCGAACTTGGTCACCGTGCCGGCCACCTGCGGCGTCTTCTTGGCGCCGGTCAGGGTCACCGCCACGCGCAGCGAACCCGGCCGCGGCCGGTCCAGCAGCGCAAAGCGCGCCTGCAGCGCTTCGCCGAACGTGGCGCGCATGAAATTCGCCAGCTCCGCCTTGTCCTGCTCGGTCACCTTTTCGTCGAACTGGCTGTCCGGCCCGCGATAGATCGCCACCGGCTCGATCACCGCGCTGTCGTAGTCGCGCCAGTCGGCGCCGGCCGCGTAGTCGTACGGAACCCGGCCGGAGCGGTCGCCGAGGTTCGGCCGCAACTGCTGCGCCGAAGCAAGCCCGCTGTAGACGACCGGGCGCGTGCTGGCGCAACCGACTGCACCCAGGCAGATCGTCAGCGCCAGCGGGCAGAGCAAGGAAGAACGTTTCATGGGAAAGCCCTTTTCGTGGATTCGACGGGACAGCCGCTTCGCGCGGTGGTGCACGGAACATCGCAGTGCGGCATCACAGCGACCGACGCCGCCGATCGCTGGCCGAGACATCGTCGCCTCGAAATGAAACCGTACTGTACGGTTTATTATTAGAAGCGAATTTCCCCACTGTCAAGAAAAATGTACAGTTGGGTTCACTTTAGGAGGCGCAATGAAGGTTCGAACCGAGGCCCGACGCGAGGCCATCGTCGAGGCGGCGACGAAACTGTTCCAGGAACTGGGCTACGAGCGCGCCTCGATGAACGAACTGGCCAAGCGGCTGGGCGGCTCCAAGGCCACCCTGTACGGCTATTTCGCGTCCAAGGAGGAACTGTTCAGCGCGGTGGTGCGCGCCGCGGCGACCGCGCATCTGTCCGACGCGATCCGGCGCCTGCAGGCGCCCCTGGCCGGCGAGACCGACCTGCAGTCGATGCTGCTGCACTTCGGCGAATGCATGCTGCAGGTGGTAACCAACGATGCGCTCGCCATCGCGGTCTACCGCATGGTGGTGGCCGAGGCCGGCCGCTCCGAGGTCGGGCAGCTGTTCTACCAGGCCGGCCCCAGCGAATCGGTGGTGGCGGTGGCCGCGGTGCTGGAAGCGGCGATGGCGCGCGGCGAGCTGCGCAACAGCGACCCGACCATCGCCGCCCTGCACTTCCTGGCGCTGCTCACCGCGGAAGTGGACGCGCGCATCTACCAGCGCGATCCGCCGCCGCTGGCGCCAGCGCTGGTGCGCAAGATGACGCAACGCGCCGTCGAGCAGTTCCTGCTCGGCGCCGCGCCGCGACAGGCGACCGGCACGGGCGCACGCGCAGCCGGCAAGGCGGCGGCGCGCAAGCGCGGGCGCGCCTGAGAGCGATCGTGCGCCATCGCAATACTCGCGCCGAGCTGCGTTTCGCGATGCCCCTCTCTCGGGAACTGCGCCACCAGCCCGGTCGCCCCCTGCCGTCACCTACCCCCGCGGCGCACCAGTCGACCCACGCAACATCAAGCTGAAATCCAGGGTCTGCTGAAGCGGCACGTCCACGTTTTCGATGATGGCAAGCAGCAGGTTGACCGCGCGGACACCGATCTCGCGCATGGGTTGCCGGATGGTCGTCAATGGCGGCGTGAGATAACTGGACGACGCCAGGTCGTCGAAGCCGACGATGGACAGGTCGTCCGGCACGCCGATGCCCAGGTCGCGGCAGGCCGCCAGGGCGCCCAGCGCCATCTGGTCGCTGAAGCAGAAGATCGCGGTCGGCATGGGCGCGCGAGCCAATAGCGCCATCGCGGCCGCATGGCCGGATTCCACGGAGAAGTCGCCCGGCACGACGGTCAGGTTGCGCAGGCGGCCGCGCGCCTTGCCGCAGGCCCGGACCCCTTCCAGCCGTTGCTGGTGCAGGGGATTGTCGGGCGGGCCGCCCACCACGGCGATCCGCTCGTGCCCCAGTCCATACAGGTGTTCCATCACGGTGCGCGCGGCGGCCGCGTTGTCGATGTGGACGCTGGGAATGCCCAGCGCCGGGTCGAACTCGCATCCGTTGACCACCGGCGCGGCGGCACCCAGCTGCTTGACGATCGCGCGCGCCGTCGGCGGGAGGCGGTGCCCCAGCACGATCAGGCCGTCCGCCTCGTTGCGCCGGAGCATCTGCGCGTAGCGCTCCTCGCGATCGGGCTGGTGCTGGGTATCGCCCAGCAGGACGGCGTAGCCGACGGCCTGCGCCGCGTCCTCCGCGCCCTGCAGGATCTGGGCGAAGAAGGGATTGGCGATGTCCGGAACGGTGACCAGGAGCTTGCCGCTGCGCTGGGTCTTGAGCGTCCTGGCGACCGTGTTGGGGACATAGCCCAGCGCGGCGGCGGCCTGCTCGATGCGCGTGCGCGTGGCCGGCAGGACTTTTTCCGGCCGGGAAAGCGCTCGCGACACCGTGCCGGCGGAGACGCCGACCTGCCTTGCGATGTCGTAAATGGTTGCCATGACGTCAGTTCTTCTTTCTTCTGTGCAGTGCACAACGGGTCTTGCGGAAGGCCCATGCTAGGATAAATGCAATCGATTGCATCAGGGCGAATCACGGTGAAAACGCTCAAGGGTCCGGCGCTGTTCCTGGCGCAGTTCATCGGCGACACTCCTCCCTTCGATCGCCTGGACACGCTGGCCGGGTGGGCCGCGGGCCTGGGGTATTCTGGCGTACAAGTACCGACCAGCGCGCCCCACCTGTTCGATCTGGCCCAGGCCGCGCAGAGCCAGGCGTACTGCGACGACGTCGCCGGCATGCTGGCCGGACACGGCCTGCAGATCACCGAGCTGTCCACCCACCTGCAGGGGCAACTGGTCGCCGTCCACCCTGCCTACGACCACCTGTTCGACGGATTCGCACCGCCGGACAAGCGCGGCGATCCCGCCGCCCGCCAGGCCTGGGCGGTGGAGCAGTTGCTGTTGGCCGCCAAGGCCAGCCAGCGCCTGGGGCTGGCGGCGCATGCCACGTTCTCCGGTGCACTGGCCTGGCCTTACTTCTATCCCTGGCCGCAACGCCCGCCCGGCCTGGTGGAAGAGGCCTTCGCCGAACTCGGCCGCCGCTGGCGTCCCATCCTGGATGCCTTCGACGCCTGCGGCGTGGACCTGTGCTTCGAGATCCACCCGGGCGAGGACCTGCACGACGGCGCGACCTTCGAGCGCTTCCTCGAGGTGGTCGACCACCACCCCCGCGCCCGGATCCTGTACGACCCCAGCCACCTGCTGCTGCAGCAGATGGACTACCTGGGCTTCATCGACCGGTATCACGCGCGCATCGGCATCTTCCACGTCAAGGACGCGGAGTATCGCGCCAGTGCGCGCAGCGGCGTCTATGGCGGCTACCAGGACTGGATCGATCGTCCGGGACGGTTCCGTTCGCTCGGCGACGGCCAGATCGACTTCAAGGCGATCTTCTCGAAGTTCGCGCAATACGATTTCCCGGGCTGGGCGGTGCTGGAGTGGGAGTGCTGCCTGAAGCATCCGGAAGACGGCGCACGGGAGGGTGCCGCGTTCATCCGCGACCACATCATCCGCGTGACCGAACGCGCCTTCGACGACTTTGCCGACAGCGGCGCCGATCCGGAATCGCTGCGCCGCATGCTGGGGACCTGAGCCATTACCGCCCTGGGAGGGGAAGCCATGACGCACACCATGTCGCGCTTGGGCGCGATGATGTTTCTGCAGTTCTTCATCTGGGGGGCATGGTTCGTGACCCTGGGCACGTACCTGGTGCAGGGCCCCCTGCAGGCCAGCGCGAGCCAGGTGGCGACGGCCTTCCTCAGCCAGTCCATCGGCGCCATCGTGGCGCCGTTCCTGGTCGGCCTGATCGCCGATCGCTACTTCGCGGCGCAGCGCATCCTCGCGGTGCTGCACCTCGCCGGCGCGGTGCTCATGTGGCTGGCGTCCACGGCGACGAGCTTCGGCATGTTCTCCGTCTGCGTCATGGGCTACATGCTGCTGTTCATGCCGACGCTGGCGCTGGCCAACAGCGTGGCGATGCGGCACATGCAATCGCCCGAAAAGCAGTTTCCGCTGGTGCGGGTGGCCGGCAGCGTCGGCTGGATCGTGGCGGGCGTGCTGATCGGCTGGCTGGGCTGGGAACAGGCGCACCGGCTCGAGCTGACGTTCCGGATGGCGGCGATGGCGTCGCTGGCCCTGGGCCTGTACGCCTTCACCCTGCCGCACACGCCGCCGCTGGCGCAACAGCGCGACGCCGGGCTGGGGCAAATCCTCGGACTGGACTCGCTGCGGCTGCTGAAGTCGCGCTCCTACCTGGTGTTCTTCCTGGCGTCCATCGCCATCTGCATCCCGCTGGCGTTCTACTACAACTTCACCAACCCGTATCTCAACGATCTGGGCGTGCGCGGCGCGGCCGGCCTGCAATCGCTGGGCCAGGTGTCCGAAGTCCTGCTGATGCTGGCGATGCCGTTCCTGTTCGTGCGGCTTGGCGTCAAAACCATGCTGGCGGTGGGCATGGCGGCCTGGGTGGTGCGCTACGCCCTGTTCGCCTTCGGCGATGCGGGCGGCGGCTTCTCCCTGCTGGTGATCGGCATCGTGCTGCACGGCATCTGCTACGACTTCTTCTTCGTCACCGGCCAGATCTACACCGATGCGCACGCCGGTCCCGCCGCGCGCAGCAGTGCGCAGGGATTCATCACCCTGGCCACGTACGGCGTGGGCATGTTGATCGGCACGTTCCTGTCCGGCGCGGTGGTGGAGCACTACACCACGGCGGCGGGTCCGGACTGGCAGCGGATCTGGCTGTTCCCGGCAGGCGTGGCGCTGGTCGTGCTGGTCGCCTTCCTGTTGCTGTTCCGCGACCGGCCGGTCGCCGCCGCTGCGCCCTCCACGCGCTGAGACCCCATCCGATGAGCAAGCTTGGAATCGCCATTGTCGGCACGGGCATGATCGGCGCCGTGCATCGTCGCGCGGCGCTGCTGGCCGGTGCCCAGGTCCGCGGCATCGCCGCCTCTTCCCCGCAACGCGCACGCGACGTGGCCCAGTCATGGGATGTGCCGCGCGCCTACCGCGACATCGCGGACGTGGTCGCCGATCCGCAGGTGCAGGTCGTACACGTGTGCACGCCCAACCACCTGCATCGCGCCATGGCGCAGGCGGCGCTGGACGCCGGCAAGCACGTGATCTGCGAGAAGCCGCTGGCCACGACGTTGCAGGACGCCCAGGCCTTGGCGGCATTGGCCGCCGCGACCGGGCTGGTCGCCACGGTGCCCTTCGTCTACCGCTACCACCCGGTGGTCCGCGAGGCGCGCGCACGCATCGCGCAGGGCGAACTGGGGCCGCTGCGCCTGATCCACGGCAGCTACCTGCAGGACTGGCTGCTGGACCCCGCCAGCAACAACTGGCGCGTGGACCCGGCACTGGGCGGCGCGTCGCGCGTGTTCGCCGACATCGGCTCGCACTGGTGCGACCTGGTGGAATGGGTCGGCGGCGAGCGTTTCGTCGAGGTCAGCGCGGCGTTCGCCACCGTGATCGCCGAGCGCGGCGCCCTCACCGGGCAGAGCTTCACCACGCCGGCGGCGGGCGGCGCGATGCAGGCGGTCTCGAGCGAGGACGTGGCCGCGGCGATGTTCAGGACCGACGCGGGCACGCTGGCGTCGTTGACGGTCAGCCAGGTCTCGGCGGGACGCCGCAATCGCCTCTGGTTCGAGATCGATGGCGCCAGGGCCAGCGTGGCGTTCGACCAGGAGGACGCCGAACGGCTGTGGATCGGCCGGCCCGACCAGCGCGAGGAAATCTTCGTGCGCGGACCGGGCGCCGGCAGCGCCGAACAGCGCCGGCTGTCGACGTTGCCGGCCGGGCACGCGCAGGGCTACGGCGATTGCTTCGAGGCGTTCGTCGCCGACACCTATCGCGCCATCGAAGGCGAACGGCCGGAAGGCCTGCCCACGTTCGAAGACGGCGTGCGCTCGGCGCTGATCGTCGATCGCGTCATCACATCGGCCAGGACGCGCGCCTGGACATCCATCGGTTGAATCCCGGGAGGACTTCTTGATGAACACACCTATACGCAGGACCGCGACCCTCGCACTGCTGCTCCTCGTCGCCCTGCCCGCCTTCGCACGCGACGCCGCCGGCCCGCAAGCACCTATCGCGGTGCAGATGTACACGCTGCGCGACGCCGGCTCGCTCGACCAACAGTTGAAGATCGTCCACGACGCGGGCGTGGGCGCGGTGGAAACGGTCGGCACGCAGAACGTCAGCGCGGTGGAACTCAAGCAGCTGCTGGACAGGTATGCGATCAAGGCGATCTCGTCCCACGTGCAACTGGCCGATCTGCGCAAGGACCTGGACGGCGTGGTGGCCTTCAACCGGTCGATCGGCAACACGACGCTGGTGGTGCCTTACCTGGCCGAGAAGGATCGGCCAACCGATGCCGCGGGCTGGACCGCATTGGGCCGGGAACTGGGCCAGATCGCGAAGCGGGCGCGGGCCAAGGGCATGCGCCTGGCCTACCACAACCACGACTTCGAGCTGGTCGACTTCGATGGCAAGATGGGCCTGGAACTGCTGTTCGCCGCGGCCGGCCCCGATCTGCAGACCGAGCTGGACCTGGCCTGGGTCGCGCGCGCGGGCTACGACCCGGCGGCGATGCTGGGCAAGTTCAAGGGCCGCATGTTCGCGGTACACGCCAAGGACAACGCGCCGAAAGGCCAGGCCGAGGACGAGGGCGGCTTCGCCGCCGTGGGCCGGGGCGTGCTGGACTGGAACGCGATCCTGCCTGCCGCGGCGGGTGCCGGCGTGCGCTGGTACATCATCGAGCACGACCATCCGCGCGATCCGGCCACGGTCATCCAGACCGGTGCCGACTATCTGCGCGAACACCTGCCCGCCAGCACGCATCGCTAGCACGCAAAGGAGCCTCGCTTGAAAACGATCCTGACAGTGGCCGCGGCTCTACTCGGAGCGACGCTTGCGAGCACGGCGTGGTCCAAGGATGACCCTGCGGCCGGCGCGCAGCTCTACGCAACCAACTGCACGGCCTGCCACGGCGCCGATCGCGCGGGCGTCCCGGGCGCGTTCCCCGCGCTCACCGACGTGGGCAAGCGGCTGGACTCGGCGCAGATCAAGGAGAAGATCAGCAAGGGCGGCGGGTTGATGCCGCCGTTTCCGCAGCTGTCCCAGCAGGACGTGGACAACATCGCCAGCTTCCTGGCGCAATAGGAGACCGGCGCCGGCTACCGCGCCGGCGCTACAGCTCGCGCACCCAGATGTTGCGGTAGCTGACCTTGGAATCGTGCTCCTGCAGGGAGATCGGCGCGCACGCGTGTGGCGAGTACGACGGCGCGCCGATGTATTCGGTCTTGCCCGACAGGACGGTGTCGTCCTGCACCAGCACGCCGTTATGCAGGACGGTGATGCGGGCAGGTGACGTGAGCCCGCCCCCCTGCGAGAAGCGGGGCGCCTTCCAGATGATGTCGTAGGCCTGCCACTGGCCCGGCGCACGCGAAGCGTTCACCAACGGAATGGCCTGCTTGTAGATCGCGCCGGCCTGGCCGTTGGCATAGGTCGGGTTGTTGTAGCTGTCGAGCACCTGCAGCTCGTACAGTTCCTGCAGGAAGATGCCGCTGTTCCCCCGCTGCTGGCCGTCGAAGCCCCGGGTCGCGGTGGGCGTGCGCCACTCGACATGCAGCTGGATGTCGCAGAAGCGCTGCTTGGTCCGGATGCCCTTGCTGCCCGGAACCACGGTCAGCGCGCCGTCGGCGACGCTCCAGGGCACGCGTCCGCCCTGCTCCGACTCCCAGGCGGAGAGATCCTTGCCATCGAACAGCACGATCGCGTCGGAGGGCGCGCGGCCCGGGGGCGTGGCCACGATCGCCGGCACGGGCTTCCACACCTCGGTCTTCGCCGGATCGCGCGACAGGTCGCCGCCGGCCTGCGCGAACGCAGGCGCCGCGGCCAGCAGGCATGCCGCCGTCAGGAAGGGTCTGGTCATCTTGTCCCCTGGAAAGTGGTGCATGGGCGAATCGTTGCGGTCCATCAGTTGGTCGCCCAGGCGGGCGTACCGGGGGCATAGGCCAGATCGCCGTCGTAGCGACCCGGCACGGCGACGTAGCGCAGCACGTCGGTCGCGGCGACCTTCGAGGTGAAGAAGCTGAAAATGGCCAGCTGCTTGAGCATCGTGAAGTGATGCGGCATCGCGTCCGCCACTTTGGCGGTGCCGGTGTCGGTCATGGCGACGACGTGTTTCCTGGCTTCTGCGTCGAGGGTGCGCAGCAGCTCGGTGCGGGCCTGCGGCGTGAGCGCTACGAATCGGCCGCCGGCGCGTTTGTCGATCTCGACCAGGCCGGCGCGGAACGCCGCCTGCTGCTGGGCGGTGTAGCAATCGGTGACGAATTGCGCCATGAACAGGCCCACGCCCGCGTCCTTCGCCCCCGGCGTTTTGGTCCGCGGCAGGATGGTCTCGGCGATCTCGTCCAGCGTGCCGACATCGGCCGCGGAGAAGGCGTTGTTCGCCCCCTCGGCCGGCGCCTGTGCATGGACGAGCGCGGGCAGGCCGATCATGGCCGCGCCCGTGGCGGCGACGATCATCTTCAGCAGTTCGCGGCGTTCCATCACAGGTTCCCCGCTTTCAGCTCGCGCACGGCATGGTCCGCTGCCCGTGCCGTCAGCGCCATGTAGGTCAGCGAGGGATTCACGCAGGCGCTGGAGGTCATGCAGGCGCCGTCGGTCACGTAGACGTTCGGCGCGTCCCAGACCTGGTTGTGCTGGTTCAGCACGGAGTTGCTGCGGTCGCGGCCCATGCGCGCGGTCCCCATTTCGTGGATGCCCTTGCCCGGGGCGTAGTCGTCGTCGTGCATCTGCACGTCCTTGACGCCGGCGGCCTCCAGCATCTCCGCGGCATCGGCGGCCATGTCCTTGCGCATGGCCTTTTCGTTCGCGCGCAGGGACACGTCCATCGCCAGCACCGGCAACCCCCATTTGTCCTTGCGCTGCGGGTCCAGGCGGATCGTATTGTCGTGGTGCGGCAGCATTTCGCCGAATCCGGTCATGCCGATGCGCCAGTCGCCCGGCAGGGTCAGCGCGTCCTTCAGGTCGGCGCCGATGTTCAGCTCGGCGATCTCGCGCGACCACCCGGTGCGGCTGGCGCCGCCCTGGTAGCCGAACCCGCGCAGGTAGCCACGCCTGTCCGCGGCGACGTTGCGGAAACGCGGAATGTAGAAGCCACAGGGACGCCGGCCGAAGTAGTACTTGTCGTCGTAGCCCTCGACCCGGCCGGCGGCACCGGCGCCGAAATGATGGTCCATCACGTTGTGCCCAAGCTCGCCGGACGACGAGCCCAGCCCGCCTTCCCAGACATCGGTGGCCGAGTTCATCAGCAGCCAGGTCGAGTTGAAGGAGGAGGCGTTGAGGAAGATCACGTTGGCCGTGTACTGGTAGGTCTGTCCGCTCTCGGCATCGATGATCTCCACGCCCCGCGCACGCTTGCGGTCCTTGTCGTAGAGCACTTCCTTGACGATCGAGAACGGCCGCAAGGTCAGGTTGCCGGTCTTCATGGCCGCCGGCAGCGTCGCCGACTGGGTCGAGAAATAGGCGCCGTAGGGACAGCCCAGGATGCACTTGTTGCGATACTGGCAGTTGACGCGGCCCTGCTCGACCTTGGGCTGGGTGATGTTCGCGGTGCGCGAGTGGATCAGGTGCCTGGTCCCGCCAAAGGCCTTCTTGATCCGCGCGGCCACGTCCTTCTCGACGATGTTCAACGGGATCGGCGGCAGGAACTCGCCGTCGGGCAACACGTCCAGGCCCTCGCGCGTGCCGGCGATGCCGGCGAACTTCTCCACATAGTCGTACCAGGGCGCGATGTCGGCGTAACGGATCGGCCAATCGGTGGCGATGCCGTCCTTGAGGTTCGCCTGGAAATCCAGGTCCGACAGACGATAGCTCTGCCGTCCCCACAGCAGCGAGCGACCGCCCACGTGATAGCCGCGGTACCAGTCGAATCGCTTGATCTCGGTGTAGGGCGATTCCTTTTCGTTGGCCCACATGCCCTGCAGGTTCTCGACCAGGCCGTAGTCGCGCATCAGCACCGGATAGTCGGCCTTCATCGCCTGGGTCGGCCGGTTGCGGTGCGGGAAATCCCACGCCTCCTTCATCGCGTTGACGTAGTCCTTGACGTGCTCGATGTTGCGTCCGCGTTCCAGCATCAGCACCTTGAGGCCTTTCTCGGTCAGCTCCTTCGCCGCCCAACCGCCACTGATTCCCGAGCCGACGACGATGGCGTCGTAGTGATTGTCTGCCATGGGTTCTACTTCACCTTGGTGGATAGCGTTTCAGACGTCGCAGAGGCGGATCGCCTCGCGCAGCGAGCCGACAGGATCCGGCGCCGCAGGCATGAATTCCTGCGCCAGATAGCCGTCGAAACCGGTGTCGCGGATCGCGCGACAGATGGCGGGATAGTGGAGTTCCTGCTGGTCTCCGATCTCGTGCCGGCCAGGCACGCCCGCGGTGTGGTAATGCTTGAAGCACGCGTGATGCTTGCCGATGGTGGCGATGATGTCGCCCTCCATGATCTGCATGTGGTAGATGTCGTACAGCAGGCCGAAATGATCCGAGCCGATCCGCCGACACAGCTCGACGCCCCAAGCGGAGTGGTCGCACAGGTAGTCGGGATGATCGACCCTGGAGTTCAGCAGCTCCATCACCAGCACGACGCCGCGCTTCTCGGCATGCCCGAGGATGCGCTTGAGTCCGGCTTCGGCGTGGGCCATGCCTTCCTGGGGATCCATGCCGTTGCGATTGCCGGAAAAACAGATGAGGTTGCGATAGCCGGCATCGGCCACCAGATCGATGTGCCGCGTATAGCGCTCGACCAGCTGGTCGTGGAACTGGCTCCCGGCGAAGCCCTTGTCCAGGCCCATCTCCGCGCCGTTGCACATCGCGCTGTACACGCCATTGGCCTTCAGTGTGGGCCAATCCGCCGGGCCGACCAGATCGATGGCGGCAAAACCGATGCTCTTCACCGTCTGGCAAAGCTGGGCGACCGACTGCTGCGGAAACGTCCAGCGGGCGACGGAATGCTTCAGGTTGCACTTGAGCGGCGCGGCAGCGGCAGCGGCAAACGCAGGCAGCATGCCCGCAGCGCCCAGGCCAAGGCTTCCGGCGACAGCAACGCGCAGCGCATCTCGCCTCGTGAACCCCGGGGCTGGCGCCGGTCCGATCGAATGGATGGACATCCACTTCCGGCCTCCCAACCGGTATCAAACATTGAGGATTCGCCGCAATGCAATCGATTGCACCATAAAGTAGGCAATCGTTTTTTTGCAAGACGCAGTGCACGAAAACCCATGCTGCAAAGCACAACGCCCGTCGCGCCGGTCGCTGCAGGACGGCGATGGAATTTCGGGCGGCGCACGGAGGGGACTACCGGAGGTGCAGCGGAAAGGGGCTGGCATCCCGTGCACCATGGCCCGCTACGCAGGCGAGGCACGGCGAGAAACCGGTGAAACCGGATTCCCGCTTGAGGTTGTGGCAGCGGACTGCCTGGATGGCGGCTGGGGGGCCGGTTCGACGATGCGTTCCAGGGCTTGTTCGCCACACTGGCTACGCGCATTCACGCCACTTGACCCGTTCCGGCCGGGCTGTGCCCGCCCGTGAGCGACAGCATGGATTCGGCACGAAAGACCGCGCCAGATCGTTGCCCGAGGCGGCCGCTCGCGAAGCCACGCCGGCGATCAATCGGTTCCGCGAAGGCAAGAACAGCGAGGCACGCGCCGCTTGCGCGCACGCTTCGGCCCCAATTCCCCAAATCGTGAGAAGAACCATGCCTACGGCGACCCAATCGGCCGATACCGTCTGGCTTCGACGCCTTCGTTTGGGGGTAAGGGACGAACCAGCGCTGAAGATGCACCGCGCCTCTCAGTCGGCCAATCATCCTGGCACGCAAGCCAGTGTCAACGAGACCACTGGATCGAGGTCTTCCGCGCTTGCTTGCCCGATCGCGACAAGGTCGAGACGGGCTTTGTGACTGACGGTGCCGGCGGCCGCAGCGAACAGATCGATATCGTCATCTTCGATCGACATTTCACGCCGATATCGCTCGACCGACAGCGGCATCGCCCCGTCCCCGCCACAGCGGTGTACGCCGTATGCGAATCCGAGCCGCACTTCGACAAGAACTGCTTCGCGTCTGCGGGCCAGCAGCATCGAGAAAAAGAAAAGCCCCGCAAAACGGGGCTCTTCCTGGACCTATTTCTAAGGACTATGTGTCTTAGAACGGGATATCGTCGTCCGCGAAATCGTCCATCGGCGCGGACTGCTGCGGTGCCGGCTGCTGGCGGCGCGGCGCGTAGTCCTGCCCGCCGCCGCCCTGGCTCGGGCGCTCCTGGCGCGGCGGTGCCGAACGCTGCGGGCGATCGCCGCCCATGCCGGCACCACCACCGCCGCCGCCTTCGCGACCGCCCAGCATCTGCATCTCGTCGGCGACGATGTCGGTGGAGTACTTCTCCACGCCGTCCTGGCCGGTGTACTTGTCGTAGCGGATCGAGCCTTCGACGTAGACCGAGCTGCCCTTGCGCAGGTACTCGCCGGCGATCTCGCCGAGCTTGCCGAAGAACACCACGCGGTGCCATTCGGTGCGCTCCTGCTGGTTGCCGTCCTTGTCCTTGCGCACGCTGGTGGTGGCCAGGCTGATCCGGGTGATCGCCATGCCGGCCTGGGTGTACTTGGTGTCGGGGTCGTTGCCGAGGTTGCCGACGAGGATGACTTTATTGATGCCGCGGGCCATGGAATTCTTCCGTTCGGGGTGGTGAACCCGCTCGGGCGCGGGCATGTCGGATAGGGTTGCCCGTTCGGGAACGGGCGAGGACAGTGAATTATACCGGGCTGGCGGCGGATATCAGCCCGACCCCGGTTCAGGCGTAAGACTTGCCCGCACCGGGGGGCCTATAATCCCTGCATTCCCCCTAGTCCGACCGCATGAGCCTCGCCGAAGACCTCCGCCCCGCCCTGGGGCTGCCTCAGATCCAGGCGCTGGCCGCGCCCGACATGAGCGCCGCCGATGCCCTGATCCGCCGCCGTCTGGCTTCGGACGTGGTGCTGATCAACCAGATCGCCGAGCACATCGTTTCCGCCGGCGGCAAGCGCCTGCGGCCGATGCTGGTGATGCTGGCCGGGCGCGCCTGCGGCGACGGCGGGCCGATGCACCACCAGCTGGCGGTGATCGTCGAGTTCATCCATACCTCGACCCTGCTGCACGACGACGTGGTCGACGAATCGGACCTGCGCCGCGGCCGCAGCACCGCCAATGCGCTGTGGGGCAACGCGCCCAGCGTGCTGGTCGGCGATTTCCTGTACTCGCGCAGCTTCCAGCTGATGGTCGAACTGGACAGCATGGCGGTGATGCGGCTGCTCGCCGACACCACCAACCGCATCGCCGAGGGCGAGGTGCTGCAGCTGTTGCACGTGCACAACCCGGATACCGACGAGGCCGCCTATCTGCGCGTGATCGAGCGCAAGACCGCGGTGCTGTTCGCCGCCGGCACCCGGCTCGGGGCGATGGCCTCGGGCGCGTCCGAAGAGGTGCAGCAGCGCCTGTACGACTACGGCATGCACCTGGGCTATGCGTTCCAGATCGCCGACGACGTGCTCGACTACACCGCCGATGCCGCCGACCTGGGCAAGAACCTGGGCGACGACCTGGCCGAAGGCAAGGCCACCCTGCCGCTGATCCACGCGATGGCGCACGCCGACGACGCCACCCGCCAGCGCCTGCGCCATATCGTCGAACAAGGCGATGCCGCCGCGATGCCGGAAGTGCTGGCGGCGATCCAGGCCAGCGGCGGGCTCGACTACAGCCGGCGCCGCGCCGCCGAATACGCCGCCGCTGCCGAACGCGCGCTGGACGGCCTGCCGGAAAGCGAGGCGGTGGCCGCGCTGCGCGGGTTGGCGCGTTACGCGGTCGAACGCAGGCATTGATCCGGCGCGCTGCGCGCGCCGGACGGGATTGGGGATTGGGGATTCGCAGAAGCGGCGATGCGGCTTCTGCGAATCCCCATGGTTCTGAAACGCGTGCTCCGCAGTCGAACTTAAGCGCTGATCCGACGCGCGCGCGTGCCCTGACAGGGTTGGGATTCGTAAAGCGCAGACCTGCCGCTTTTGCGAATCCCGAATCCCTAATCCCTAATCCCATCGCTCATCAAAGAAATCGTGCAGCATGCGATAGGCACGCTTCGCCGCGCGCGGATTGTATTGGCAGCCCGGCGGGCTGTTGGCGTCGGCCTCGGCGAAGCAATGCACCGCGCCGCTGAAGTTGACGAACTGCCAGTCGGCGCCGGCGCCGTTCATTTCCTGCTCGAAGGCGGCGATGTCGTCGCGGCTCACGCTCTTGTCGTCGGCGCCGTTGAGCACCAGCAGCGGCGTCTTGGCGCTGCCTGCGGCGGCCGGTGACGGCGTGCTCAGGCCGCCATGCAGGCTGACCACGCCCGCCAGCGGCGCGCCGGCGCGGACCAGTTCCAACACCGTGGTGCCGCCGAAGCAGAAGCCGACCGCGCCGATCCGTGCAGCGTCCAGCGGCGCCTTGCCGGCTTGCGCCTTCAGCACCTCGACCGCCTTCAATGCACGCGCGCGCAACGTCGCCGGATCCTTCTTCAGCGCCCCGGCGAACTGTCCGGCCTCGGCATCGTTGGCCGGACGCTTGCCCTTGCCGTAGACGTCGGCCAGCAGCACCACGTAGTCATCGCCGGCGAGCTGCTTGGCCTTTTCGATCGCCGACGCGTTGACCCCGCGCCAGTTCGGCACCATCACCAGGCCCGGGCGCTTGTCGTTGTCTTCATCGTCGTAGACCAGCACGCCGCTGAAGCTGTCCTTGCCGACCTTCCATTCCACCGGCTTGGCCTGCATCGCGGCCAGCGCCGGCAACGGCAGCGCCAAGGCCAGGCCCAGCAGGCCGATCCACCGCATCGAACGAGTGCGCATCGCGTCTCTCCCATCGGAACCAGCCGGCAGTCTAAGCGCAGCGGCGGTCATGCGGCGTGCGCGCCAGCTCAATGCGCGAAGCCCCCAGATCAGGCGATGCCCAGCCCCGGGATCGCGCTGATCGCCTCCGGATCGAACCCGGCCAGTTCGGCGAAATGGCGGCCGCGCGCGACGTAGTCGCGGTAGGCGCCGAAGCTGGGGGCGCCCGGCGACAGCAGCACCACGCCGCCGCCCTCGCCCAGCGCTTCGCGCGCCAACGCCACGGCGGCCGGCAGGTCCGCGGCCGCGTGCAGGCCGAAACCGCCGGTCGCGGCCAACGGCGCCAGCAGCGCGTGGATGCGCGGACCGTTGCCGCCCATGGTGACGATCTCCAGCGGCGCGCCGTGGCGCATCGCCTCCGCGAACGCCTGCCAGTCCAGGCCGCGATCGTGGCCGCCGACCAACAGCGCGATGCGGCGCCCGCGAAAGCACTCCAGCGCCGCCAGCGTGGCGTGCGGCGTGGTGCTGATCGAATCGTTGACGTAGGCGACGCCGTCGCGCTCGCCCAAGGTCTGCAGCCGGTTCGGCAACGGCCGGAACTCCGCCGCGGCCGGCGCCAGCGCCGCCGCGTCCAGGCCCAGCGCCTCGATCGCCGCCAGCACCGCGCACAGGTTGCCGCGGTTGTGCCGGCCCGGCAGCGGCGCCCGCGCGCTGTCGAACACCGCCACTTCGCCGCGATGCACGACATCGCCGCGCATGTGCCAGCCGTCTTCGCGATTGAACCAGCGCACCTCGCTGTCGGGCAGCGCCAGCGCCGCCAGCTGCGGATCGGCGGCGTTGAGCAGCGCGATGCGCGGCCGCGCCTGGGTCACCAGCGCCAGCTTGTCCTCGACGTAACGCGCCTGGCTGCCATGCCAGTCCAGATGTTCCGGGAACAGGTTCAGCACCAGCGCCAACTGCGGCCGCGCACCGCTGCGCGCCACGTCGCCGGTCTGGTAGCTGGACAGTTCGATCGCCCAGTAGTCGGGCGGCTGCGGCGGCGCCAGCACTTCCAGCAGCGGCAGGCCGATGTTGCCGACCAGGCCGGTGCGATGGCCGCCGGCGCGCAGCAGGTGCGCCAGCAATGCGGTGCTGGTGCTCTTGCCCTTGGTGCCGGTGATGCAGACGCTGCCCGGCACCACGCCGTCGGCGTCCGCACGTTCGGCGAACCACAGCGCGGTACCGCCGATGAAGCGCGTGCCGTGCGCGGCGGCGGCCTGCGCCTCGGGCCGATACGGGCTGATCCCGGGCGACTTGATGACCACGTCGAACGCAGCCAGCCGCTCGGCACTGATCTCGGTTTCCACCTGCAGCGCGGGATCCCCGAGCGCCGACAGCGAAGCCGCTTCGTCAACCGAACAGAATACCGTCAGCGGCAGCGCCGCCGCCGATTCCCCATTCCCCATTCCCCATTCCCTGCCGCGCACCGCGGCATACGCCGCCCGGCCCTCGCGGCCCCAGCCCCACAGCGCGACGCGCAGACCGTCAAGCTGCGAAATTCGCACGCACGCGTTCCCACAGCTCGGCCGGAATGCGATGCTGCGTGTCCAGCGCCAGCAGCGGCTCCACGCGCAGGTCGCCGGCGTCCAGCTGCGGCTGGATCTCGCGGATGAACCGCGCCACCAGCGCGTCCTCCTTCCATTCCGCGCGCGCAGCCAGCGTGGCCATCGCCGCGCGCGATTCGCGGCCCTCGCCGACGCATTCGAACGGCTTGTGGTCCTGGAATTCCAGCAGCGCATCGAAACCCGGCGCCTGCGCCGCATCGTCGAGCAGGTTGCGGCCGAAGATCCGCACCAGCCGCGTCTTCGGCATGAACGGGGCCAACGCCAGGAACACGAAATGGCACTTCGGGCACACCCCGCACCAGCGGTGCGCCGGGCGCTCGCCGAGGATGTGGAAATTGCGGTTGCAACTGGAAAAATGCGCGTCGTAATGGTCGGTCTTGGCGAACTGCCGCGCCACCGCCAGCTCCGACAACGGGCGCAGCAGCGAGTAGTAGCGCAGATCCGCGGCCACGTAGCGCTGCACATGCGCGCCGAACGCCTGCTCGAACGCCCAGCCCTTGGACCACTGGTGGTTGACCTCGCCGGTGCCGGCGATCTGGCTGCCGTAGCTGGCCGAGTGCTCGTTGGAAAACACCACCTGGCCCGCGTCCTGCAGCAGCGCGGCGAACACCAGGATCGCCGAGTTCACCGCGGTCACCGGGATATGCCCGTTCCACGCGCCCTGCCGGTTCAGTTCGAACAGCTCCGGCGCCAGCGCGCGGCCGATGTTCAAGGTCGGCAGCGCGGTGCGCTCGGCGCAGGCGCGGATCAGCTGCGAGCCGCCGATCCAGGCCACGGTCTGCTCCACGCCGGCCGCGCGCAACGCCTCGATGCTGACCAGCGAATCCTTGCCGCCGCCGATCGCGACCAGCGCATGCCCGCGCAGGCCCAGTGCCGGAGCACCCTGTTCGTCTGCCGCCGTCGCCGGAAAGCGGATCCGCTCGCGCAGATCCAGCCCGTTGCGATAGGCGAACTCGCCCAGGCCGTGCAGATACACGCTGTCCAGCAGCGCCGCAGTCTCGGCGTCGATCGCGTAGTCGTCGATTTCGATCCGCGGCGGCACCGCGGCCTTGTAGTAGCTGACCCCAGCGATCAGGTGCAGCAGGCGCAGCGCGTGCTGCACGGCCTGCGCGCGCGCCGCGTCCAGCACGAACGGCGCGCCGGGCACGGTGATCGTCTCCACCAGCTCCGGGCCCTGGTCGAAGGCATAGACCAGGCGCGCGACGCCGCTGTCGGCGTCGAACGCGCAGCGCACGAAGCGGAAGGTGGTGATCTGCTGTTTGTCGAAAGCGGTCATGGCGTATCCGGAATCGGGCTGAGCGGCATTCGCGCCGAAGCGCGGCATGCCGCTCGCGCTGCGCGCGGCGGCGCAAGAAAGCGGGTCTCAGACGGCAGGCGCATCGATCACGTCCTCCCGCGGCAGCTCGCGTTGGTTGTAGGTGCTGGCCATCGCGTAGCCGTAGGCGCCGGCATCGGCGATCAGCATCACGTCGTCGGCCGCGGTGGCGGCAGGCAGGCGGCGGCGCTTGCCGAACACGTCGCTGGATTCGCAGATCGGGCCGACCACGTCGAACACCGCATCGGCCTCGCGCTCGAGCCGGCTCAGGTTGGCCACGTCGTGCCAGGCGTCGTACAACGCCGGGCGCACCAGCGCGTTCATGCCCGCATCCAGGCCGACCCGGCGGATGCCGTCCTTCTCGATCACCTGGGTGGCGCGGGTCAGCAGCACGCCGCATTCGGCGACCAGATAGCGGCCCGGCTCGACCGCCAGGCGGAATGCCGGGTGCACCGCCTTGACCTCGGCCAGGCCCTGCGCCCAGGCATCGAGATCGAACGGTTCGTCGTCGGCGCTGTAGGCGATCGGCAGGCCGCCGCCGATGTCGATGACCTCCACGCTGCCGATGCGGCGTGCGAAGCCGGCCAGTTCGTCGCACATGCGCCGCCAGTGCTGCGCCGTCTCCACGCCGCTGCCCAGGTGCGCGTGCACGCCGACAATGCGGATATCCAGCGTGCGCGCGACCTCGACGAATTCGTCCACCCGCGTCGCCGACAGGCCGAACTTGGACGCCTTGCCGCCGGTGTTGACCTTCTCGTGGTGGCCGTCGCCGTGGCCCAGGTCGATGCGCAGCCACAGGCTGCGGCCGCGGAACAGTTCCGGCCAGCGCTGCAGCAGCTCGACGTTGTCCACGGTGACGGTCACGCCCAGCGCGAACGCGGCTTCGTACTCGGCCTTGGGCGCGAAGCTGGGGGTGAACAGCACCCGCCGCGGCGACAGCTCCGGCAAGGTGTCGAACACCCGGCGCAGTTCGCCGTGCGACACGCATTCCAGGCCGAAATCCTCGGCGACCAGCGCCTCGAGAATCGCCGGATGCGAATTGGCCTTGATCGCGTAGTAGCGCTGGTCGATCGGCGCGATCGCCTTGAGCGCGCGGGCGCGCTCGCGCAGCGTCGGCAGATGGTAGACATAGCGCGGCGTGCCGGCGTCGGCCAGGCGCAGCAGGTGCTCGCGCTCGGCATGCCACCACGGCGTCGGCCGCGCGCGCACGCTGCCGGTGATCTCACGCCAGCGCGGGCCGAACACCTCGGTCTCCTCCACCGGCATCGCGCCGCTGTCGATCAGCTCGGCGTGCAGGATCGGCAACAGGCCGTCGGCATCGGCCTCGTCGATGACGAAGGTCAGGTTCAGGTCGTTGGACGACTGCGAGATCATGTGCACGCGCTCCTTGCCGAACGTGGCCCACACGTCCGAGAGCTTGTGCAGCAGCGAGCGCATGCCGCGTCCGACCAGGGTGATCGCCGCGCACGGCACGATGATCTTGACCCGGCAGATCTCCGCCAGGTCGGCCGACAGCGCCGCCAGCACGTCGGTGTTGACCAGGTTCTCGCTCGGATCCAGCGACACGGTGACGTTGGTCTCGGCCGAACCGATCAGGTCCACCGACAGCCCATGCTTGGCGAAGCGCGCGAACACGTCGGCCAGGAAGCCGACCTGCTGCCACATGCCGATGCCTTCCATCGACACCAGCACGATGCCGTTGCGGCGGCTGATCGCCTTGACCCCGGGCACGGTGCGCGCGTTGCCGTCGATGCTGGTGCCGGGCAGCTCGGGGCGCTCGGTGTCCAGGATCGCCATCGGCACGCCGCCGTCGCGGCACGGCTTGATCGAGCGCGGATGCAGCACCTTGGCGCCGGTGGTGGCGATTTCCTGCGCTTCGTAATAGTCCAACCGGGTCAGCAGGCGCGCATCGGGCACTTCGCGCGGATTGGCGCTGAACATGCCTGGCACGTCGGTCCAGATCTCCACCCGGCTGGCGCCGAGCAGCGCGCCGAAGTACGCCGCCGAGGTGTCCGAGCCGCCGCGGCCGAGGATCGCGGTACCGCCGTCCTGGTGCCGCGAAATGAAGCCCTGGGTGATCAGCATCCGCGCCGGCTGGGCGACGAAACGTTCGCGCCAGGCCGTGTCGGACTGCCACTGGCACGACACCGACAGCCGCTTGGACCACTCGCTCTGGTTCGGCTGCGGCGGCAGCGCGTCCAGCCACTGGCGCGCGTCCATCCAGCCGAAATCCAGGCCGCTGGCGCGCAGGTAGGCCGCGCCCAGTGTCGAGGACAACAACTCGCCCTGGCCCAGCACCTCGGCCTGCCAGTCCAGCGTGCGGCTCGCCGCGCGCGGGTCGTCGAGCAATCCGCGCAGCGCCACCAGGCGCGCGCCGAGCACGCTGTCCGCATCCAGTTCCAGTTCGCCCAGGAACTCGCGGTGGCGCTGCTCCAGCGCGGCCACGCGCTGCGCGCTGTCGGCGCTGCCGTCGGCGATCGCGGTCAACTCGTTGGTCACCCCCGACAGCGCCGACACCACCACCAGCACCCGCGCCCCGGTCTCGTCGGCGCGTTTTTTCGCCAGCTTCCCGATCGTGTCCCAGCGATGACGACGCGACACCGAGGTGCCGCCGAACTTGAGGACGATCCAACGATCGACGTGGGGGGAAGAGGACATTTCGTTGTGGGGTCTGGTGGAGGGAAAGAGGCCCGGAACGCCGGGCGGAACCTGCGATTCTATGCCAAGCGCAGCGCTCCTGGCGCTTGCCGGCCAAGCCCGCGATGCGCCGGCCCTGCATCGGGCGCGCGCCGCGGTTGCTAAGCTGCGCGCCCCCGCCTTCGAGTGCCTGCCATGACCACGCGCCGTTTCCTGCAACTGGATGTGTTCTCCCCGCGCCCCGGCGCCGGCAATCCGCTGGCGGTGGTGCTGGATGCGCAAGGCCTGGACGCGGCGGCGATGCAGGCGATCGCGCGCTGGACGCGGCTGCCGGAGACCACCTTCGTGTTCCCGGCCACGCAGCCGGGCGCCAGCTACGGCATCCGCATGTTCAGTCCGCAGAAGGAAGTGCCGTTCGCCGGCCACCCCAGCGTCGGCACCGCGCATGCGGTGCTGGAGGCGGGCATCGCCGTGCCCAAGGACGGCGTGCTGGTCCAGGAAGGCATCGCCGGGCTGCTGCCGTTGCGCGTGGATGCGGACGGTGGCGTGCGCAGCATCGCCATCCGCACCCCGCGCGCGCAGGTCGCGGAGATCGCCGACGCCGCCGATCCGCGCCTGGCGGCGGCGCTGGCCGGCTGGACGCTGGGCGCGCAACCGCCGGTGCGCATGGACGGCGGCCGCTGCTGGTGGCTGGTCGAAATCGCCGACGAAGCCGCGTTGCGCGGCCTGGCGCCGGACTGGGAAGCGATCGCCGCGCTGGCCGAAAGCACCGCCAGCATGGGTGTGTTCGCCTATGCGCGGGCCGACGACCAGGCGTATCAGCTGGCAGTGCGTGCGTTCGTCGGCAATGGCCGCCGGTTCGAGGATGCCGCATCCGGCGCCGCCAACGCCGTACTCGCCGCGTGGCTGGACCACCGCGACGCCCTGCCCGGCCGCGACGGCCGTTACGTGGTCAGCCAGGGCCGCGAGGTCGGCCACGATGCCTTGCTGACCCTCAGCGTGGACAGCGCCGGCGAGGTCTGGTCGGGCGGCCAGGTACAGACGGTGATCGACGGGCGCATCGACTGGCGCTGAGCGGCAGATCGATAACGCTTGCCTGCAACGGCAGGAGTGGGCGGCAGGGCCGCCTGACGAATCGTCGTCGGCGGCCAGCGCCGTGGCGCTGGCCGCCGATGCCCCATGGACGCCTCAGCGAGGCGTCCGCATCGTTCAGTCGGGCAACACGTCCACGCGCACCCGGATGCGGTCGCCCGGACGCTCCGCGCTGCGCGTGTGGTAGTAGCGGCCGCCGTATTCGTAGGTCACGTCGTAGCCGTCCACCCGGTCGTAGCTCTCGCTGCGATAGGCCACCGGTTCGCACACGCTGACCGAGCCGGTCTGCACGGTGGTGCGGGTATTGCTGTCGTAGATCGAGCGCCCGGCCAGGCCGCCGACCATGGTGCCGACCGCGGTGCCGACGAAGCGCCCGCTGCCGCCGCCGACGCGGCTGCCCAGCAGCGCACCGGCGATGCCGCCGACCACCGTGGCCGCGCTGCGCCCGCCGTCGGTGCCGCGGTAGCCGTCGCTGTAGTAGCCATTGCCGCGGTAGCCGTTTTCGACATATTCGCCCGAGGCCGGGCGCTCGTAGCAGCGCTCGGTGGTTTCGCGCGGGCCGCGCACCGGCACGATGATCGGGTCGGCACGGACCACACGGGCGTATTCGTAGCTGCCGCTGCTCGGATAGCCGCGATCGCGATAGCCATCGTAGCGGCCGTAGTCCTGCGCAGTGGCGGAGCCGACCACGCCCACGGCGAGCGCGGCGGTCAGAAGACGGGTCGAGAGCTTGTTCATGTCGAAGATTCCAGGCGCGTGGATCGCGCACCTGCATGCTCGGTCCGCGCCGGTGAAACGAGACTGAATTGGGCCCGGTCGACGGCGACTGTTTAGCGCCGCGACAGCTGTTGCCGCAACGGGGGCTTGCGCGTATCGCGACTGGAACCGCTCCCATGCAACGGCAAACGGCCAGGCCGCGCGAGCCGTAGCCGGCGTGGCCTGACCGTCGTTTCGGGGAAAAGGCCTGGCGGCGCGCGCCAGGCCCGACGCTCAGCCCAGTTCGGCTTCCAGGCTGATCGGCACGGCGCTCAGCGCCTTGGACACCGGGCAGTTCTGCTTGGCGTCGTCGGCCAGCGCACGGAACTGCGCCGCCTCGATGTTCGGGACCACGGCCTTGACCTTGAGCCGGATCTGCGACAACTGCGGACCGCCTTCCATCGACAGATCGACCTCGGCGCGCGTGTCCAGCGAGGTCGGCGGGAAGCCCGCCTCGCTGAGCTTGGCCGACAGCGCCATGGTGAAGCAGCCTGCGTGCGCGGCGGCGATCAACTCTTCCGGATTGGTGCCCTTCTCGTCGCCGAAGCGGCTGCTGAAGGCGTAGCGGGTGTTCTCCAGCAGACCGCTCTGCGGCGTGCTCAGCTGGCCCTTGCCGTTCTTGAGATCGCCTTCCCAATGCGCGGTGGCGTGACGCGAAATGCCCATGCGGTACTCCCGTGGTGAATGAGGCAGGCACGATAGAGCAGCGGGCGTTACGGCCTTGTGCGGCGCAGTACCCGCCGTGGGCGGTGCGCATCCGGGCACCGCTGGCGGCGTTTTTGGCGGAGCGCAGCGATGCTCCGCAAGCGATGGCGATCGCTCGCCCGCAGGCGCCGCCGGTCGCCCAGCTCGGCGAACTCGTCGATAGCCGACACCGCGACCAACTCGCCAGGTGGCACGCCCTCTGCGCAGCAACGGCCAGCGCGCGGCGCAACCCGGCGCCTCCACGCACGGCAGCGACCGCGCCGCCTCCGGAGCGTGCGCGCCCAGCCGTACACATCGGAAGCAGACGGCGACGCGGCGAGTGGGATTGCTGTCCGCCGGACCGGTCCGAGCAGCCGCCTGCGCACTGGATTCCAGCATTGCCAATGGCCGCGGCGAGGCGGCGGCGATGCCGGTCGCGGCTCGGCATGAACGCTGCGCCTAGCGGCAGCGCGCTGCCGTTTTCCCGGTCCAAATCCGCCCTTGCGGCGAAAAAAAACGCGGCATGGGGCTTTTTCCGCGTCTTTTTGCGGTTTGCCTATTGGCGCGGCGTAGCACATGCCCTACATTTCGCCATGCCGACGGGGTCGGCGCGACCCAACCACCTATCGTTTACGGAATCAGGACATCATGGCAAAGACCGCGAAAAAGGCTGCCCCGAAAAAGGCAGCGAAGAAAGTAGCCACCAAGACCGCCGCCAAGCCGGCCGCTCCCAAGCCGATCAAGGAAGCGCTGAGCAAGTCCGCGCTGGTCGCCCACATCGTCGAAGCCAGCGGCGTCGTCGCCAAGGACGTGCGCGCGGTGATGGCCTCGCTCGAGCACGCCGTGGCCGGCTCGGTCAGCAAGAAGGGCGCCGGTTCGTTCACCCTGCCGGGCCTGCTCAAGATCACCGCCGTCAGCGTGCCGGCCAAGCCGAAGCGCAAGGGCATCAACCCGTTCACCAAGGAAGAGCAGTGGTTCGCCGCCAAGCCGGCCACCACCAAGCTGAAGGTGCGCCCGCTGAAGAAGCTCAAGGACGCCGCGCTCTGAGCAGCGTCGCCTGATCCAGGCAAGCACACCGGACGAGACGGCCTGCGCCGTCTCGTTTTTTTTGCGCGCTCGCCGCCGCCCGCAGCGGGATTGACAGCCCGCTAAGGCGGCGCCGGCTATACCGGTGCTTCAATTCGAAAGGAACGCGTGCATGAAGCTACAGGGCTTTCTCGACCAACTGCTGCAATCGGCGCAGGGCGCCGCCGGCCAGGCCATGGCCAAGACCGGCACGTCCGCCTCGGCGGGATCGCCCGCCAGGAGCGGCGGCCTCGGCGGCATGCTCAACGCCGACTTCGGCAAGGGCGCCCTGAGCGGCGGCGCGCTCGGCCTGCTGCTGGGCAAGAACCGCACCACGCGCAAGCTGGCGACCTATGGCGGCCTGGCCGCAATCGGGGTGATGGCCTACCGCGCCTACGGCGACTACAAGCGCCAGCAACTCGGTGCTGCCGCGCCTGAAGAACCGCAGACCCTGGACCGGTTGCCGCCGCTGGAAGTGGAACAGCACAGCCAGGCGATCCTGCGCGCACTGGTCGCCGCGGCCAAGGCCGACGGCCATATCGACACCCGCGAACGCGAACTGATCGAAGGCGAGTTCACCCGCCTCGACGGCGACGAGGACGTGCAGCGCTGGCTGCACGCGGAACTGGAGAAGCCGCTGGACCCGGCCGAAGTGGCGAAAGCCGCGACGACGCCGGAAATCGCCTCGGAGATGTATCTGGCCAGCCTGCTCGCCGCCGACGAACAGAGCTTCATGGAACGCAGCTACCTGGACGAACTGGCGCGCCAGCTCGGCATCGACGACGCGCTGAAGCAGCAGTTGCAGAAGCAGGCCGGCACGCAGGCTGGCTGAGGCGATGCCGGCAGCGGCGCCCTCGCCTGCGCGGACGCTGCGCCGTTGGCTGCTGCGCTCGACCGCACTGGCCTGCACGGCGCTCGCGCTGGCCTGGGCCTGGCAGCAGCCGTGGGCGCTGCGTGCGCGGGCCGGTTGGGAACTCGCGCGGCAGCCGCCGCCCACCGCGCTGCGCATGCCGGTGCAAGGCGTGGACCCGCGCCGCGTGGCCGCCACCTTCGGCGCGCCGCGCGGTCGCGATCGCCAGCACGCCGGCGTGGACATCTTCGCCAAGCGCGGCACGCCGGTGCTGTCGGCCACGCGTGGCATCGTGGTCGCAGTCGCCGAGCGCGGCCTCGGCGGCCGCCAGGTGTGGGTGATGGGTCCGGCCCGGCAACGCCATTACTACGCGCATCTGCAGGACTGGGCGCCGGACCTGCAGGTCGGCGACCTGGTCGAGGCTGGCGATCCGCTCGGCACGGTCGGCGACAGCGGCAACGCGCGCGGCACGCCACCGCATCTGCACTACGGCGTCTACGCCGAGGGCGGTGCCTACGATCCGCTGCCGCTGCTGCGTGCGGCGCGCTGAACGGTCGCAAAGAGGCGTGCCATCGCGTCCAAGCCATGCCCACACGGGGTTTGGCGGCCGTGCAGAGGGACATGGCAACGCGTCTCCGATAGTCGGACCCACGCCGCGTAGCGCCGATCAGCGGCCGCCATGGCCCAACCCGCACGGCCGTCGCCTGCGGCACGACCGGCGCCCGATGCTTGATGACGCGCCCTGGAACAGAGCGTCGCGGCCATCCCTCTCGTGATAGTGGCGGACGGCGCCTATCTTGGGTCGACCGACCCGCCGTGCGCACGCCCATGACCGCCTCCCAACGCTACCGCATCACCGTCACGCCGATCGAGGCCGACGGGCTGCAATGCCAAGGCCGCTGCACCATCGAATTCGAGGCCCGCTGCCGGCAGGACTGGATGCGCCTGCTCGAAGCCGCGCAGCGTCATCCCGGCCTGCACGGCGACGAGCGCGCCGCGCTGACCGTGGGCACGCAACTGCTGCGCGGACTCAGCGAGCGCAGCGACAGCGAGGCGCAGGCCTTGCTGGCACCGCTGCGTCCGGCGCTGGATGCGATCCTGGCGCGGCTGGCGCCGACCGCCGCGTGACCAGCCGGCGCACGCGTTTCCGCAGGCCTGACCGCTTCACCCCCCTCTTCCGCTAATCGCGCATTCACCGGCTGCGGTTATGTTGAACCCCTGATTCCGCCAAGGCACCACATCCCATGAAGCTCCGCCTGCTGACCTTGCGCGCCGCCGCGCTGCTGACCCTCGTTGCCGCGACCCAGCTGCAGGCCGAGCCGATGATCCAGGGCAAACAGGTCAGCGTCGGCGCTGCCGATGTGCAGCAGTATCTGGACGGCAGCTTCCCGCAGACGCACAAGGCGCTCGGCGGGCTGGTGAAGATGACCATCCGCGATCCCAAGCTGTCGCTGCCGCCGGGCGACCGGCTGAAGATGCAGTTCGACCTGAGCATGGCCACCGGCGGCGGCGCGCCGACCCCGCTGGGCACGGTGCTGCTGACCAGCGGGCTGCGCTACGAACAGCAGACCCAGGGCTTCCACCTGCAGTCGCCGACCATCGACGATTTCCGCCCGGCCGCCAACGGCGGCAAGCTAGACGCCAATACCCGCGAGTTGCTCAACGTCTGGCTGGGCGACTACGCGCGCAAGGAACCGATCTACAAGCTGGATCCGGCGCTGGGCGCGGTGATGGGCAACGTGCAGATCGAATCGGCGGCGGTGGAGAACGGCAAGCTGGTGGTGCACTTCAACCAGGACATCGGCAAGCTGGTACCGGCCGGCGCGCTGTCGGGGCAGTGAGGCTGCGCTGCGGCGGGTGAGGCGGTGACGCTGCGCGCCTTGGATCGGCGCGGGGAAAGAAACCTAGTATTGCCTTCGGTGCGAGTCGCGCGCGGCGTCCTGGGCGCGACGATCGACAGGAAGCTCTGTCGGAACCTAAGCGGTAGTGGGACAGCGTCAGGCGTCGGATGCCGTCCGTCGCGGCTGAAGCCGCTCCTACAGTGCACCCAGTGGGCCTGTCGCAGTTCCTGTAGGAGCGGCTTCAGCCGCGACCCTTTTCTCGGCTCGAGCGATCCGACTGTTTCATTCCACGGTCGGGGCTGAAGCCCCTCCTACAGAAAAACGGCGGCCCGCAGGCCGCCGTTTTTCGTTGCGGAGACTGTGTGCCGAACTCAGCCCAGCGCCTTGGCCACCGCCGCGGCGAACGCGGGAATGTCGTCCGGCTTGCGGCTGGTGATGAGGTTGCCGTCCACCACCACTTCCGCATCCTGCCAGCGCCCGCCGGCATTGCTCAGGTCGGTCTTCACCGACGGCCACGAGGTCACCTGCTTGTCGCGCACCAGGCCGCTTTCGGCCAGCAGCCAGGGGCCGTGGCAGATCGCCGCGACCGGCTTGCCGGCGCCGGCGAAGGACTGGATGAAACGGATCGCGGTGGCTTCGGTGCGCAGGTTGTCCGGATTGATCACTCCGCCCGGCAGCACCAGCGCGTCGTAGTCGCCTGCATTGGCCTGGGCCAGGCGCTTGTCGACCGGCACGCTGTCGCCCCAGTCCTTCTTGTTCCAGCCGCGGATGCTGGAGGCATCGCCGGGCGCGATCACATCGACCTGCGCGCCCCACGATTCCAGCAGCCGCTTGGGCTCCTGCAACTCGGACTGTTCGAAGCCGTCGGTGGCCAGGACCGCGACGCGCTTGCCGGACAGGGAAGATGCTGTGCTCATGGGAAACTCCTCTACAGGGGGAGCGTCACCGTAGGAGCGCCGCGGTTGCAGCGTCGTGAGCCGCGCGTCTAGGCCAAGTGCAGGTGCGCACTCAGCGCTTGGGCTGCAGCATGGTCCCGGTGCAGTTCTTGGATCCGCAGCGGCACTCCCAGATCTTCTTCAGCCGCGGCGTATGCCGTTCGCCCAGGGTGATGCCGTAGTTGTAGGTCAGTTCCTCGCCCGGCTTGATCGCGCGCAACGTCTCGATCACCACCTTGTCCTGGCGCCGGTCGTCGCCTTCGGCCTCGATGATCACCGCCTCGCAGTTGGGCGCGCAGCTGTGGTTGATCCAGCGCGCGTCGTTGCCTTCGTAGTTGGCGTCGATCACGTAGTCGTCGCTGAGGGTGAACAGGAAGGTGTGCCCGGTCTCGACATCGCCGGCCTCGTCGCGATCCACTTCGGCATGGGTGCGGCGGCGGCCCTTGTACTCGATGACCCGCTCGCCTTTCTTGAGCGGCAGCACGGCGAACACGCCATTGCCATGGATGCGGGACTTGCGGGCGGCGATCTTGCGGGGCATGCGGCGGTCCGGAACGGGAAAGCGCTGATTCTGGCGCACATCGGCGGCGATCCCAAGCCCCGCGGATCGCGCCAGGCTGCCGCGCCGTGGCCGCTGGCGGCGCCGATCGCCGCGATAGGGAAAAACATGAACGCGCGGCTTGGACGCCGGCGCCGCGAAAGCGTACAATTTCGGTCCGCATTGAATTCCGGCCGTTGCCCCATGCTCCGCGTCACCAAGTTGACCGATTACGCCACCGTCGTGCTGACCGTGCTCGCCGCGCGTCCCGGCGAGGTGCTGAGCGCGACCGAACTGGCCGAGCAGTCCGGGCTGGAGCCTCCCACCGTCAGCAAGCTGCTCAAGCCGCTGGCCCAGGCCGGGCTGGTCGAAGGCCTGCGCGGCGTGCACGGCGGCTACCGGCTGGCGCGCCCGGCCGACGCCATCACCCTGATCCAGATCGTCGAGGCGATGGAAGGCCCGCTGGCGATCACCGAATGCAGCCACCAGGAAAGCCAGTGCAGCATCGCGCAGAAATGCGGCGTGCGTTCCAACTGGCGGTTGATCAACGACGTGGTCGCCGATGCGCTGCGCGGCGTGACCCTGGCGCAGATGCTGCACCCGCTTCCCTCTTCCGGCGAAACCAGACGGCGTCCGATCGCCGTGCGTTTCGCGACCACCTGACTGTAGGCAGCCCCCATGGCCACCGAAAACGCTGAAATCCTGGAACGGCTGGGACGTCGCTACGACGCCGGCTTCATTACCGACATCGAATCCGACTCGTTCCTGCCCGGCTTGAACGAAGACGTCGTGCGCGCCCTGTCCGTCAAGAAAGACGAGCCGGAGTGGATGACCGAGTGGCGCCTGGCCGCCTACCGGCACTGGCTGAAGATGCCGATGCCGCACTGGGCCAAGCTCAACATCGCGCCGATCGATTTCCAGGCGCTGAGCTACTACTCCGCGCCCAAGGGCCCCAAGTACGCCTCGCTGGACGACGTGCCCAAGGAACTGCTGGACACCTACGACAAGCTCGGCGTGCCGCTGCACGAGCGCGCCAAGCTGGCCGGCGTGGCGGTGGACGCGGTGTTCGACTCGGTCTCGGTCGGCACCACCTTCCGCAAGGAACTGGCCGAGAAGGGCGTGATCTTCTGCTCGATGTCCGAGGCGATCAAGGAACATCCGGAGATCGTCAGGCAGTACCTGGGCAGCGTGGTGCCGGTCGGCGACAACTACTTCGCCGCGCTCAATTCGGCGGTGTTCTCCGACGGCAGCTTCGTGTTCATTCCCAAGGGCGTGCGCTGCCCGATGGAACTGAGCACCTACTTCCGCATCAACGCCGGCCACACCGGCCAGTTCGAGCGCACCTTGATCGTGTGCGAGGACAAGGCCTACGTGTCCTACCTGGAAGGCTGCACCGCGCCGATGCGCGACGAGAACCAGCTGCATGCGGCGGTGGTCGAGCTGGTGGTGCTGGAAGACGCCGAGATCAAGTATTCGACCGTGCAGAACTGGTACCCGGGCGACGAGAACGGCGTCGGCGGCATCTACAACTTCGTGACCAAGCGCGGCGAATGCCGCGGCGCGCGCAGCAAGATCACCTGGACCCAGGTCGAGACCGGTTCGGCGATCACCTGGAAGTATCCCTCCTGCGTGCTGCTCGGCGACGACTCGGTCGGCGAGTTCCACTCGGTGGCGCTGACCCATCATCGCCAGCAGGCCGATACCGGCACCAAGATGATCCACATCGGCAAGCGCACCAAGAGCAAGATCGTCAGCAAGGGCATCAGCGCCGGCCGCGGCCAGAACACCTACCGCGGCCTGGTCAAGGTGGAGCGCAGCGCCGAGGGCGCGCGCAACTACACCCAGTGCGATTCGCTGCTGATCGGCAAGCAGTGCGGCGCGCACACCTTCCCGTACATCGAAGTCAAGCATCCCACCGCCACGGTCGAGCACGAGGCCACCACCTCCAAGATCAGCGACGACCAGCTGTTCTACTGCCGCGCCCGCGGCATCGACCAGGAAAACGCGGTGTCGATGATCGTCGACGGCTTCTGCAAGCAGGTGTTCCGCGAACTGCCGATGGAGTTCGCGGTGGAGGCCAAGAAGCTGCTGGAAGTGTCGCTGGAAGGCAGCGTCGGCTGACGCCTTACCCTTCTCCCACCGGGAGAAGGTGGCGCGAAGCGCCGGATGAGGGTACGGGCGAAGCCTAGCGTCCCCAAATCCACGAGACGCTTCGCGCCGTACCCTCACCCCAACCCCTCTCCCGGTAGGAGAGGGGCTACACAAGAATTCTGACGGATCATCTGCATGCTCAACATCGAAAACCTCCACGCTTCCGTCGCCGGCAAGGACATCCTCAAGGGCCTGTCGCTGCAGGTGCAGCCCGGCCAGGTGCACGCCATCATGGGTCCCAACGGCGCCGGCAAATCCACGCTGGGCAATATCCTCGCCGGCCGCGACGGCTACGAGGTGACCCAGGGCAGCGTGCGCTTCGAAGACCGCGACCTGCTCGAGCTGGAACCGGAAGAACGCGCCGCCGCCGGCGTGTTCCTGGCCTTCCAGTACCCGGTGGAAATCCCCGGGGTCAACAACACCTACTTCCTGCGCGCCGCGCTCAACGCGCAGCGCAAGGCGCGCGGCGAGGCCGAACTGGATTCGATGCAGTTCCTGAAGCTGGTGCGGCAGAAGCTCGCCGTGCTGCACCTGAAGGACGAGCTGCTGCACCGCGGCGTCAACGAGGGTTTCTCCGGCGGCGAGAAGAAGCGCAACGAGATCTTCCAGCTGGCGGTGCTGGAGCCGAAGCTGGCGATCCTCGACGAGACCGACAGCGGCCTGGACATCGACGCGCTGAAGACCGTCGCCGAAGGCGTCAACGCGCTGCGTTCGCCCGACCGCGCGTTCCTGGTCATCACCCACTACCAGCGCCTGCTCGACTACATCAAGCCGGACGTGGTGCACGTGCTGGCCGACGGCCGCATCGTGCAAAGTGGCGGTCCGGAACTGGCGCTGGAACTGGAAGCGCATGGCTACGCATGGTTGAAGGACCGTGTGGCGCCGGAGGCGACGGCCTGATGAGCGCCCTGCTCGACTCCCTGGCGGCCGCCTTCCACGGCGACGGCGCACGCCGCGCGCCGCTGGAACAGGCGCTGCGCGACGGCCTGCCCGGCCCGCGCAGCGAGGCGTGGAAGTACACCTCGCTGCGTGCGCTGGAGCGGCGCAGCTTCAGCCCGGCGCCGAGCGCGGCGCCCGCCGTGGATGCGGCCATCGTCGACGGCATTCCTGCGCCGCGGCTGGTGTTCGTCAACGGCCGCGCCAGCGATGCGCTGTCCGACCTGGCCGGCCTGCCGGCCGGGGTCGAACTGCAGCGCCTGTCCACGATCCTGCGCAGCGGCGACGATGCGATGCGCTTCCTCGGCCGCCGCTTCGAGCGCAGCGACGAAGTGTTCGCCCAGCTCAATTCCGCGCTGGCCGACGAAGGCAGCGTGCTGCGCGTGGATGCCGGCGTGCAGGCCGCGGTGCCGCTGCACCTGGTGTTCGTGTCCACCGCCGGCGCCGGCGACCATGCCTGGCACCATCGCCACCTGATCGAACTGCGCCAGGACGCGGCGCTGTCGCTGGTCGAGCATCACCTGCACCTGGGAGAGGCCGCGCACCTGAGCAACACCCTGGCGCACGTGCACCTGGCCGCCGGCGCGCAGCTGACCCACGCGCGGGTTCAGGCGGACGCGTCCGGCGTCACCGCGCTGCTGCGCACCGATGCGGTGCTGGCGCGCGACGCGCAGTACCGGCGCATCGACCTGGAGCTGGGCGGCGCGCTGTCGCGGCACGAGCTCAACGTGCGCCTGGAAGGCGACAACGCGCGGCTGGTCGCCAACGGCGTGCTGCTCGGCAACGGCCGCCGCCAGATCGACACGCGCCTGGGCATCGAGCACATCGCCCGCGACACCGCCTGCGAACTGCTGTGGCGAGGCGTGGCCGCGGCGCGCAGCCGGGTGGTGTTCCATGGCGGCATCCACATCCGCCAGGGCGCCGACGGCAGCGATGCCAACCTGTCGAACAAGAACCTGCTGCTGTCCGCCGATGCCGAGATCGATACCCAGCCGGTGCTGGTGATCGACGCCGACGAGGTCAAGGCCGCGCACGGCGCCACCGTCGGCCAGCTCGACGCCAATGCGCTGTTCTACCTGCGCTCGCGCGGCCTGCCGCGCGAGCGTGCGCAGCAGTTGCTGACCGCCGCGTTCTGCCGCGAACCGCTGCGCGTGCTGGATGCATCGCTGAGCGAATTCCTGGTCGCGCGCCTGGACCAGGCGCTGGCCGCCGCGGGCGTGGCATGAGCAGCGTCGCCCCGCACAAGACCGCGCCGGACCAGGCGCCGGACTGGGACAAGGTCCGCAGCGATTTCCCGCTGCTGATGCGACAGGTGCACGGCAAGCCGCTGATCTATTTCGACAACGCCAACACCGGGCAGAAGCCGCTGCAGGTGATCGCGGCGCTGGACGAGTTCTACCGGCGCTACAACGCCAACGTCAGCCGCGCGGTGCACGCGCTGGGCACCGAGGCCACCGACGCCTACGAGGGCGCGCGCAACAAGCTGGCGCGCTTCCTCAACGTGCGCGCCGACGAGCTGGTGCTGTGCAGCGGCACCACCTTCGCGATCAACCTGGTGGCCTATTCGTGGGCGCTGCCGCGGCTCAAGGCCGGCGACAGCATCCTGGTGTCGCGGATGGAGCACCACGCCAACATCGTGCCGTGGCAACTGGTCGCACAGCGTACCGGCGCCACCATCAAGGTCGCCGAGATCACCGCCGACGGCGCGCTGGACCTGGACGCGCTGCGCAAGGCGATGACCCCGGACGTGAAGCTGCTGGCGCTGACCCACGTGTCCAACGTGCTGGGCACGGTCAATCCGGTGCGCGAGATCTGCCGCGAGGCGCGCAAGCGCGGCATCGTCAGCGTCATCGACGGCTCGCAGGCCGCGCCGCACCGCGCCCTGGACGTGGCCGCGATCGGCTGCGACTTCTACGCCATCACCGGGCACAAGATGTGCGGCCCGACCGGCACCGGCGCGCTGTGGGCGCGGCGCGAGCATCTGCAGGCGATGCCGCCGTTCATCGGCGGCGGCGAGATGATCAAGGAAGTCAGCTTCGACGGCACCGTGTTCAACGATCCGCCGCACAAGTTCGAAGCCGGCACCCCCAACATCGCCGGCTTCGTCGGCCTGGGCGCGGCGGTGGACTACCTGACCGGGCTGGGCCTGGAACACGTGGAAGCGCGCGAGACCGAACTGCTGGCGCATTTCACCGAGGAACTGCAGAAGATCGACGGCCTGCGCATCTTCGGCACCGCGCCGGGCAAGGCCGCGGTGGTGTCGTTCCTGGTCGAGGGCGCGCACGCCCACGACCTGGCCACGCTGCTGGATCTGGAAGGCGTGGCGGTGCGCTCCGGCCAGCACTGCGCGCACCCGCTGCTGCAGTTCTACGGCGTCGCCGCCACCTGCCGCGCCTCGCTGGCGTTCTACAACACCCATGCCGAGATCGAGCGCTTCGTGGCGGCGTTGCTGAAGGTGCGCAAGCTGTTGATGTGATTGGAGCCGGGATTGGGGATTCGGGATTGGGGATTCGCAAAAGCGCTGCCTTGGCGAATCCCCAATCCCCACTCCCGAATCCCGGCCGCCAGGCTAAAATCGGCCCATGCACACCCTCACCTTCCGCACCGCCACCGTCGCCGATCTCGACGCCATTGCCGCCCTGGTCACCTCGGCCTATCGCGGCGACAGTAGCCGCATCGGCTGGACCACCGAAGCCGACCTGCTCGACGGCAACCGCATCGACCGCGAGGTGTTGCGCGCCGACATCCTGCGTCCGCGCAGCCTGGTGCTGCTGGCCGAGCGCGACGGCGACCTGATCGCCTGCGCACACATCGCCGACGACGACGGCGCCGGCTATTTCGGCATGTTCTCGGTGCAGCCGCAGGCGCAGGGCGGCGGCCTGGGCAAGACCGTGCTGGCCGAGGCCGAACGCATCGCCTGGCAGGAATGGCAGCTGCCAGTGATGCGGATGGCAGTGATCGACGTGCGCGACGAACTGATCGCCTTCTACGAGCGCCGCGGCTACCGCCGCACCGGGATCAAGAAACCCTTCCCCTACGGCGACGCACGCTTCGGCGCGCCCAAACGCGACGACCTGCGCTTCGAAGTGCTGGAAAAGCCGCTGGGCGGCGCCGCATGAGCGAGACCTGGACCTTCGTCTGCGCCGACGGCGCGCTGGCGCCGGGCGAGACCGCGACGGTGTGGGACGAAGTCACCGCCACCCCGATCGTGGTGTTCAACCTCGACGGCACCTTCTACGCGTTGGAGGACCGCTGCAGCCACGAGGACTACGAGCTGTCCCCCGGCACCTTCGATGCCGCCGCCGGCAGCATCGAATGCCTGCTGCACGGTGCCCGTTTCGACATCCGCGACGGCCGCCCGTTGTGCGCACCGGCCTACAGTCCGGTGCCCAAGTTCCCGGTGAAGTCCGAACACGGCGGACTGTGGACCCGCGACGACCGCGACTGAGCGCGCCGCTGCGCTCGCCCCCGAAAATCTTTATCTTTCAAATATCTACAACGGAACAAGCTGCTTGCGCGGCGACCCCGGGAGCAGCGCCACCGGCCGCCATGTAACGCAATGTAACGAAAGCTATTGCAAATAATTCGCATTTGCGCGGAAATAGATGTGATGTCCGCGTTAAGCGGCCAGCGGCAGCCGGTCCATCCGGCCACCCTCCGACCTTTCGCACGCGCTTCCCTGTCCTTGCGGACACGGCGGCAGCGTGCGCGGCGGACCGCCCTTCCATCCTGCATAGCCGAACCTTCCATGACCTCCCCGATCAAGAGCCGCAAGCACGCCGTTTCCCGCCAGGTCTCCGCGCAGACCCTCACCGCCGCCGCGCTGCTGAGCGGCCTGAGCCTGCTGTCCGCTCCGGCGCTGGCCGCCGATGCCGCGGCTGCCGACCAGCCCACCACCCTGGACAAGGTCGACGTGGAAGCGCAGCGCGCCAAGCGCTACCTGGTGGAAACCCCGGACTCGCCCAAGTTCACCCAGCCGCTGATCGACACCCCGCAGACGATCAACGTGATCAGCAAGGACCTGTTCAACGAACAGGGCGCCACCACGCTGACCGAGGCGCTGCGCAACAGCCCGGGCGTGGGCACCTTCTACGTCGGCGAGAACGGCAACACCACCACCGGCGATGCGATCTACATGCGCGGCTTCGACAGCTCCAGCAGCATCTTCGTCGACGGCGTGCGCGACCTGGGCTCGATCTCGCGCGATGTGTTCAACATCGAGCAGATCGAGGTCGAGAAGGGCCCGGCCGGCACCGACAACGGCCGCAGCGCGCCGACCGGCGCGATCAACCTGGTGACCAAGCAGGCGAATCTGACCGATGCGGTCAGCGGCACGCTGTCCGGCGGCAGCGACAACCAGCGCCGCGTCACCGCGGACTGGAACCAGGCGCTGGGCGCCAGCAGCGCGCTGCGGGTCAACGTCATGGGCCAGGACAGCGATGCGATCGGCCGCGACCACGTCAACAACAAGCGCTGGGGCCTGGCCTCGTCGCTGGTGTTCGGTCTCGGCAGCGACACCCGTTATTACTTCGACCTGCTGTACGTGAAGCAGGACAACGTGCCCGACGGCGGCGTGCCGACCTTCGGCCTGCCCGGCTACACCTCGCCCGATCCTGCGCGTCCCTGGCTGACCAACGCCCCGCGCGTGGACAGCGAGAACTTCTACGGCACCCGCTACGACCACGACGACGTGACCGCGAAGATGGCGACCTTCCGCTTCGAGCACGACTTCTCCGACACGGTCAAGCTGACCAACACCGCGCGCTGGGGCCGCAACGAACAGGACTACCTGCTGTTCGCGTTCATGCCCAACACCGCCAACCTGCGCACGCCGAACCCCGCCGACACCTCGACCTGGACGGTGGCGCGCAGCCTGCCCACGTTCAAGGACCAGCAGTACACCATCCTCACCGACCAGCTGAACCTGCGCGTGGACTTCGCCACCGGCGCGATCCAGCACAACCTCAGCACCGGCGTGGAAGCCGCGCGCGAGGAGCTGCAGAGCTGGGGCCACAACATCGTCAACCGCGCCGCCTGGCTGGCGGCCAACCCGGCCAACGTCTACGCCCCGGACTGGAACACCACGCCGCTGTTCACCGCGCGCAACGGCGCGCACAGCAAGGGCACCACCACCACGTTCTCGGCCTACGCCTTCGACACGCTGAAGTTCGGCGACAGCTTCCTGGTCACCGCCGGCGTGCGCGCCGACCGCTACAAGACCGACTTCAACAGCCTGACCTGCACCACCGCCACCTCCACCGCCGTGCCCTGCACCACCGCGGTCGGCGTGGACGCGGACGTGTCCGATACGCTGTTCAGCTGGAAGCTCGGCGCGGTCTACAAGGCGGCCGACAACATCAGCCTGTACGCCAACTACGCGATCTCGCAGCAGCCTCCCGGCGGCAGCTCGCTGGAACTGAGCGCGTCGGCCAACAACGCCAACAATCCGAGCTTCGACCCGCAGAAGGCCAAGACCGCCGAAGTCGGCACCAAGTGGAACTTCCTGGACGACAACCTGTTCGTGACCATGGCGCTGTTCCGCACCGACGTCAGCAACGAGATCGCGCAGGGCAGCGACGGGCTGTACTACCAGACCGGCGAGAAGCAGGTGCAGGGCGTGGAACTGTCGGCGGTCGGCAAGCTCAGCGACAACTGGTCGATCTCCACCGGCTACACCAAGCTCGACGCGCAGGTGAAGCAAGGCGCCAAGGTGTCGCAGGACGGCAGCATGGACCTGGCCTACACCCCGGACAGCGCGTTCACCGCGTGGACCACCTACACCCTGCCGTTCGGCCTGACCGTCGGCGGCGGCGCCCGCTACTCCGGCGAGATGAAGCGCGGCACCGACGGCGCGGTGGGCACGCCGACCCTGGTGAAGTCGTATACGGTATGGGACGCGGTCGTGACCTACCCGATCAACGACCACTTCAACCTGCGCCTGAACGTGTACAACGTGTTCGACAAGGACTACGTCGCGGCCATCAACAAGAGCGGCTTCCGCTACACGCCCGGCGCGCCGCGCTCGGCGATGCTGAGCGCCGAAATCAAGTTCTGACCGCCGCTTCGTCCATCCATGCGCAGCGGCCGCCTTCGCTCGAAGGCGGCCGCTGCCGGAGCGCCCCATGCTGCTGCACATCCCCGATATCCTCAGCGCCGACGAAGTGGCGCGCTTCCGCCAGGCGCTCGACGGCGCAGACTGGACCGACGGCCGCGAGACGGTCGGCGCGCAGGGCGCGCAGGTCAAGCGCAACCTGCAACTGCCCGACGCCTCGCCGCTCAAGCACGAACTCGGCCAGGCTGTGCTCAACGCGCTGGCGCGCAGCCCGCTGTATTTCGCCGCCGCGCTGCCGCTGCGCACGATCCCGCCGCGCTTCAACCGTTACGAGGGCGGCGGCGAGTACGGTTTCCACGTCGATGGTTCGGTGATGACCCTGGCCGCCAGCGCCACGCAGCCGGCGCTGACCCTGCGCACCGATCTGTCCTGCACCCTGTTCCTGTGCGAACCGGAGGAGTACGACGGCGGCGAACTGGTCATCAGCGACACCTACGGCGAGCACGAAGTGAAGCTGCCGGCGGGCGACCTGATCCTGTATCCGTCCAGCAGCCTGCACCGCGTGCTGCCGGTGACCCGCGGCGCGCGCCTGGCCTCGTTCTTCTGGGTGCAGAGCCTGGTGCGCGACGCCAGCCGGCGGCAATTGCTGTTCGAGCTGGACACCTCGATCCAGGCGCTGACCGCAACCAAGGCCGACGCCGCGGCGCTGCTGCGGCTGAGCAACGTCTACCACAACCTGCTGCGCGACTGGTCCGAGACCTGACCCGGGCGGTCAACCGGGACGGCGCCGCTGCGTTTGAGGTGTAGCTCGACCATCGCCGGGCCGCATCTGCGGCGACAGCACCGCCGTAATTGCGACTAATTCTCATTTATGTAGAATGCATCCCGCCCTACTTCGATTCGACCGCCGCGTTGTCCGACTCCTCCTCTCCCGATCTGGCCACGGCGCAGCAGCGCCGCGGTTTCTGGCTGCGCACGCTGCACCAGTGGCACTGGATCAGCTCGGCGCTGTGCCTGATCGGCATGCTGGTGTTCGCCGCTACCGGGCTGACCCTCAACCACGCCGCGCGCATCGAGGCCAAGCCGCAGGTGCTCAATCGCACGACGCAGCTGCCGGCCACGTTGCTGCAACGGCTCGGCGCCCATGCCGATGGCGACGCGCCGCTGCCGCGGCCGGTGTCGGCCTGGCTGGAACGCGAACTGGCGCTGAGCCTGGGCCGGCAACCGGCCGAGTGGTCGGCCGACGAGGTGTACCTGGCGCTGCCCGGTCCCGGCCGCGATGCCTGGCTGAGCATCGACCGCGCCAGCGGCGCGGTCGAGTACGAGCGCACCGACCGCGGCTGGATCTCCTATTTCAACGACCTGCACAAGGGCCGCAATGCCGGCCCGGCGTGGGGCTGGTTCATCGACCTGTTCGCGGTGGCCTGCCTGGTGTTCTGCATCACCGGCCTGTTCCTGCTGCAGCTGCATGCGCGGCAGCGGCGCTTGACCTGGCCGCTGGTCGGGCTGGGCCTGCTGATTCCGCTGCTGATCGCACTGCTGCTGATCCACTGATCCGATCCACCTCTTTCACCCCATGGAGCCTCGCATGCGCGTCACCCTGACCATCGCCCTGAGCGGCCTGCTGTCGATGCCCGCGTATGCGGCCACGCTGGAACTGGACGTGGAGATTCCCAAGCTCAACGTCGCCGAATACCACCGCCCCTATGTCGCGATCTGGGTGGAAGGCGCCGACCAGCAGGTCGCGCGCAACCTGGCGGTCTGGTACCAGTCCAAGGACACCGCCGAAGGCCACGGCACCAAGTGGCTGCCGGACCTGCGCCAGTGGTGGCGGCGCAGCGGGCGCACGCTGCAGATGCCGGTGGACGGCGTCAGCGGCCCGACCCGCCCGGCCGGCAAGCACGCGCTGGCGTTCACCGACGCGCAGCAGCTCAAGGGCCTGGCGCCGGGCCAGTACACGCTGGTGGTCGAGGCGGTCCGCGAAGTCGGCGGCCGCGAGCTGCTGAAGATCCCGTTCGCGTGGCCGGCCAAGGCCGGCGCAACCGGCAGCGCGCAAGGCAGCAGCGAACTGGGCGCGGTGCGCCTGAGCGTCAAGCCGTGATTCCCTCTTTCGTCGCAAGGAGCAAGTCCATGAAGCGTTCTTTCGTGCTGGCATTGGCCATCGCCGCAGTGCTGCCGTTCTCCGCCCTCGCCCACAAGGCCTGGCTGCAACCCTCGCAGACCGTGCTGGCCGGCGAGCGGCCGTGGATCACCGTCGATGCGGCGGTGTCCAACGACCTGTTCTACTTCAACCACGTGCCGCTGCGCCTGGACACCCTGGCCATCACCGCGCCCGACGGCAGCGCGGTGCAGCCGCAGAATCCGGCCACCGGCAAGTACCGCAGCGTGTTCGACGTGGAACTGCTGCAGACCGGCACCTACCGCCTGGCCCTGGTCAACGACGGCCTGTTCGCCAACTGGAACGAGAACGGCCAGCGCAAGCGCTGGCGCGGCAACGCCGCCAGCTTCGCCAGCGAAGTGCCGAAGGACGCGAAGGACCTGCAGGTGTCGCAATCGCTGGGCCGGGTGGAAACCTTCGTCACCAACGGCGCGCCCAACCAGACCGCGCTCAAGCCCAGCGGCCGCGGCCTGGAACTGGTGCCGGTGACCCATCCCAACGACCTGTTCGCCGGCGAGAAGGCCACCTTCAAGCTGCAGATCGACGGCAAGCCGGCGCCGGGGCTGGAGGTCGAGATCGTGCGCGGCGGCACCCGCTACCGCAACGCGCAGGACGAACTGAAGCTGACCACCGACGCGCAGGGCAGCTTCAGCGTGACCTGGCCGGAAGCGGGCATGTACTGGCTGGAAACCACCAGCGAGGACAGCAAGACCTCGCTGCCGCAGGCCAAGCAGCGCCGGCTCAGCTACGTGGCGACGCTGGAAGTGCTGCCGCAGTGACCGCGACAGCGCACCTGCCCTGCGCGTGGCGGCACGGCGCGGCATGAACACGCCGCTCGCGCCCCAGGCCGACGCCGAGACCGAGATCGCCACGCTCGGCGGCCAGAGCATGGGCACGACCTGGAGCGCGAAGCTGGTGCTGCGCCGCCGTCGCGACCTGCATCCGCTGCACGCGGCGATCCAGGCGCAGCTCGACCAGGTGGTCGCGCAGATGAGCACCTGGGAGGCGGACTCGGACATCGGCCGCTACAACCGCGCCCCCGCAGGCAGCGTGCACGTGCTGCCCGCGGCGTTCGCCGAGGTGCTGCGCTGCGCATTGGACATCGCGCGGCGCAGCGACGGCGCGTTCGATCCCACCATCGGCGCGGTACTGGGCCTGTGGGGGTTCGGCGCCGACGCCAGCCGCCAGCGCGTGCCCGATGCGGATGCGTTGCGCCAGGCGCGTGCCGCTGGCGACTGGCGGCAACTCATGCTGGACGAGAGCGGTGCCAGGCTGCGCCAGCCGGGCGGCCTGCGCCTGGATCTTTCGGCGATCGCGAAGGGCTACGGGGTGGATCTCGCGGTGCGCGCACTGCAGGCGCAGGGCGTGGCCAGCGCGCTGGTCGAGGTCGGCGGCGAACTCTACGGCTACGGCCGCAAGCCGGATGGTCAGCCATGGCGGGTGCTGGTGGAATCGGCACCGGACGAAGACGCGCAGGCGCCGACGACGCCGCGGGTGCTGGCGCTGGACGGCCGCGCGGTCGCCACCTCGGGCGATCGCTGGCACCGCTTCGAACAGGACGGCCAGCGCTACAGCCATACCCTGGATCCGCGCAGCGGCAGGCCGATCGCGGCGACGCTGGCGGCGGTCAGCGTGGTCGCCACGGATGCGATGCAGGCCGATGCCTGGGCCACCGCGCTGAGCGTGCTCGGCGCCGACGCCGGCCTGGCCTGCGCCGAACGCGAACGGCTGGCGGCACGCTTCCTGCTGCGCGATGGCGAACGCGTGCAGGAGCGGCTCAGCAGCGCCTTCGCCGCGCTGCTCGACGCATGACCCGGCCGCGGCCGCAACGCAACTGGAATGCCGTCGGGCACGTGGCGACGTTCGCGTTGCTGGGCGCGATCGGCTATGCGCTGCTGCGGCTGCACCCGCAACCATGGTGGAACGGTGCGCCATCGCAGCAGCGCATTCTCTACGCGGCGCTGGCAACGGGCAGCTACGCGGCAGCCTGCCTTTGGCTGTGGGGGCGCGGTCGCCGCGGCGCGCGGCGCACCGGCAAGCAGGGCGATGCGCCGCTGCTGCTGGCCTGGGCCAGCCAGACCGGCTTCGCCCAGCAACTGGCGCTGCACAGTGCCGCGGCCTTGCGCGCGGCGGGCCAGGCGGTACGCGTGCTGCCCTTGCAGAACGTCACCGCGGCCGACCTGGCCGGCGCAACGCAGGCGCTGTTCGTGGTCAGCACCAGCGGCGAAGGCGATCCGCCCGACCACGCGCTGCCGTTCCTGCGCAAGACGATGGCGCAGTCGCAGGCCTTGCCGCAGCTGAGCTACGCGCTGCTGGCGCTGGGCGATCGCCGCTACGACCATTTCTGCGCATTCGGCCGCCAGCTCGATGCCTGGCTGCGCCAGCACGGCGCGCATCCGCTGTTCGACCGCATCGATGTGGACAACGCCGACGACGCCGCATTGCGCCACTGGCAGCAATTGCTCGGCCAGCTCGCCGGCGGCAGCGAGCAACCCGACTGGAGTCCACCGGCCTACCAGCGCTGGCAGTTGCAGCAGCGGCGCCTGTGCAATCCCGGCAGCGTCGGCGGCGCGGTGTTCGAACTGGCGCTGCTGCCTGCCGACGGCGCCCTGCCTGCGTGGCAGGCCGGCGACCTGGTCGAGATCGGCCCGTGTCATGGCGACAGCGTGGTGCAGGCCTGGCTGCAGGCCAGCGGCGTGGACGGCACGGCGACGCTGCAGCGCCCCGGCCAGGCGCCGACGACGCTGGCCGCGCTGCTGGCGCGCAGCCACCTGCCGGAGCCGGAGCAGCTCGCCGGCACCGCACCCGCCGCCGTGGCCGCGCGCCTGCAACCGCTGCCGCACCGCGAATACTCGATCGCCTCGATGCCCAGCGACGGCGCGCTGCGCCTGTTGCTGCGCCGCGCGCTGCACGCGGACGGCACGCCCGGCCTGGGCAGCGGCTGGCTATGCGACACCGCGCCGATCGGTGCCGAGATCGCGCTGCGGCTGCGCCCGAATCCGCACTTCCATCCGCCGGCCGATCCGGCGCGGCCGCTGATCCTGATCGGCAACGGCACCGGCCTCGCCGGGCTGCGCGCGCACCTGCGCGCGCGCATCGACGCCGGCGCGACCCGTACCTGGCTGCTGTACGGCGAACGCCATGCCGCGCACGACGACCATTACGGCGAAGAACTGCGCACCTGGCTGGCGCACGGCGCGCTGCAGCGGCTGGATGCGGTGTTCTCGCGCGACGCCGGCGCGCACCGCTACGTGCAGGATGCGCTGCGCGCGGCCGCAGCGGACCTGCGCGACTGGGTCGCGCAAGGCGCGGCGATCTACGTCTGCGGCAGCCTGCGCGGCATGGCCCCGGGCGTGGACGCGGTGCTGGAGGAGGTGCTGGGGCGGCTGGGCAAGGAAACCCTGCTGCTGGAAGGGCGCTATCGGCGCGACGTGTACTGAGGCCAGCGCTTGCGCCGGCGTCGGGGCAATGCGATCCAGGCGTGGCCATGTGCGATAGCGGTTCGCGCAACCTGCCGGTGCGCCTTTTCCGTGTGTACGCCGACCTCGGCCAACTCGACCAGCAGCCTGGCGCAGCTCTCCACAGCACCTACGCTGCGCGGACGGCCATGGCGCTGCGTCTGGCCGCCGACGTGGACGCGACGTCGATCGGGCGACCAGCGTCGGCTGGGCCTCCGACGCATGCGCTCCGGGTCGGGTACCGGGCATCGGTGCCATCGCGGACTTCGCCGCGGCAATGGTGGCGCTTGCCGACTCGGTAACGCACCGCCACCTGCACCTACGCTTCGAGAGTTGGCGTCTGCGCCAGTGAGTGTGGCGGTTCGCCATGCACACTTCGGCCTCACCGCCAACGATGGAGTAACGGGATCTCGGAGACTGCTTTCCCCGCCCGATGCATGACACGCGCGAAAGCCCGCGCGGCGGCGGCGGCAAGGCGTGCCGGCGTATGATCGCGTGCGCAACGCCAGCACCTTCCGCAATGAAAATCTCCGTCGCCTGTTTGCCCGAACAACCCAGCATTGCCCAGTCCTGCGAGCTCATCGCGCGCGCGCCATTGAGTGACTGGATGCCGGTACTGGACCGGCTTCGACAAGCGTTTCGATTGCCGGGCGATCGCTGGACGCGGATCCCCGAGGGCGCCAATGCCTTGTTCCAGCTTGGCGACGAGGTGATCGTCAAATTGGTGCCGCCCAACTGGCGCCAGCAAGGCGAAAAGGAGCGCCTCGTCGCACCGTTGCTGGACGGCAGATTGTCGCTGCAGACGCCGCGTCTCCTTGGCGGCGGCGTGGTCGACAATTGGGTGTTCGTGATCTGCAGCCGACTGCCGGGCTCCTCGCTGGCCGATGTCTGGCCGGCGCTGGAGGTCGGCCAGAAGCGTTCGATCATGCTGCAGGTGGGAACGTTGCTGCGCGAGCTGCGCAGCGTCGCGTTCGAGGCCGACATCGCGATCCGGGTGGAGTGGCGCCACTACATCGCCACGCTGATCTCCGATTGCCTCGCGCGGCATCGGCGCAATGCGATGCCCGCGCATCTGGCGGCGCAGGTCCTGCCCTACATCGAGGCGGCGGGCGATTTTTCGCCACCCGCGCAGCCGCGCTTCATTCACATGGACATCCATCCCTGGAATTTGATGGCGCACTCCATCCAGGGGAAATGGACCCTCAGTGGGCTGCTCGATTTCGGCGACGCGATCGTCGGCCACTGCGATCTGTTCGAGTTGCTGACGCCGCTGATCTTCATGGCGCAAGGCGACCCGACCCTGGTGAAGGCGCTGCTCGATGCCTATGGCCTGCTCGACGGCTACGATGCGCCAACCCTGCGCCGCCGGCTCATGGCCACCGCCTTGATCAGGCCCGATTCCGACATCGGCTTTTGCATGCAGCAGGTTCCGATCAGCGGACCGCGCGACACCTGGGAACAGATCGCCTTGCAGCTGTTCCCGTTGTGAGCCGGGACCGGCGCTGAACTGCGCGAGCGCGTCGTCGGCCGATCGCCTGCGATGCACGTTGCCGGACACGGCGCCGGCGCCGTGCGCTGGCCGAGGCACAGGGCGAACGTGACCCGTCGCGGGAAACGCGGAAGCGGTCGTACGCCATCGCTCCACTGCGCGCCGATGCACATGAAGCACGATCATGCGAGCCACGTCGGCAATGCCGGCGAGTGCGCGCTTACCGCCGTCCGCAGGCGTGCCCGAGACATGTGGGATGCGCAATGCGCGCGCCGATGCCGTGCGAATCGCCTGAATGATCCCTACGCTGCGTCGGCACCGGACGTGCCGTGCGCCAGCGGCGCACGACGGGGCGGACGGTCCGCCACGAGGGCGGACCGCCGCGGTCAGGCGGCGACGGAGAACGAACTCGATGCGCTGGCGGCGCCGCCGAAGCTGCGGTATTGGTTCGATGCCAGCTGGGCCAGCAAGGCATAGGCATCCTGCGCGCTGCTGTCGCTGCTTGAACTGGAGGCGCTGGAACTGCCGGTACCGGCGCTGGCGGCATCGCTGCCCTCCGCCCCCCGCGGCGGCGGCGGTCCCATCGGACGCGTGCCTTCCTTCAGCTCCTGCAGGCTGATCCCCCCATCCTGGTCGCTGTCGAGCGTGGCGAACAGATCGCTGCTGTCGCTGCCCTGGCTCGCTGCGCTCAACTCCTCGCTGCTGATGGTGCCGTCGCCATCGGTGTCCAGGCTGTTGAGCAGCGATTCGGCGTCCACCTTGTCGCCACCGCCATCGCCACGCGGCGGCGGCGGCTGCAAGGCCTGGGCGAACTCGCTTTCGCTGACGGTGCCGCCGCCATCCTGGTCGAGCATGCCAAGCAAGCCATCGATATCGATGCTGGAATCGGTGTCGCTGTCGCTGGACTTCAACGCCGTGCTCAGCTCCGAACTGCTGAGGCTGCCGTCGCCGTCGCTGTCGATGCTCTTGAACAATTGCTGGAGCGGATTCTGCTTTTCGGCCTGCGTCGTCTGCGCTAGCGCACTGCTGGCCGTGCTGGTGCGGCTGACGGCATAGGCCGAACTGCCACTGCTGATGCTGCTGATCATGTTGACCCCCTGTGGTCATGAAGTGCAGTCGTGGAATGCAGCCATCGCTGCGGTCATGGCTGCGCCGACGCGGCAACCCGACGCAGGCAGTGTCGATGCAGGGTTTGTCAGCCAGATATCGGCTTTGTATCGATATTGAAACACGCGATAAACATCACATTGCAGCCGCGACCGACGATGCGAAGCGGCGCGCGGCATCCGCTGGTCGAACACGTGCCACGCGCGCGCCGGCAGTCTCATCGCGCCGGCCGCATGGGCGCGGCCATGCCGGGCACCGCGAGCGGTACCGGCAGCTGACACGCGGATCGGCGATGCCCGGCGTGCAGGCACGACTGAACCGATCTCCATGCCGCCTGCAACGCGGCACGGGATCAGCGTGCGGCAGGCATCCCCAACCGATGCGGCTCGAACAGATAGCCCTTGCCGCGCACGGTGCGGATCCATTGCGGCACCAGCGGGTCGTCGCCCAGCTTCTGCCGCAGCCGCGAGACCTGCAGATCGATGCCGCGACCGCCCTGGGGAACGCTGCCGTCGCTGTCGCCGATCGCCGCCCGCAGGTCCTCGCGACTGAGCACGTTGCCAGGCTGCTCGAGGAACACCGCCATCAAGCGCAATTCGCTGGGCGACAACGGGATCGCGCGCCCATCCGGCGCCACCGCCTGGTGCCGGTAGGCATCGACCTGCCACGCGCCGTCCTGCGCCGGCGCTGGCGGCGGCGCCGCACGGGTACGCCGCAACACCGCGTTGAGCCGCGCCACCAGTTCGCGCAGGTCCAGCGGCCGGCTCAAATAGTCGTCCGCGCCCAGATCCAGGCCGATCACCCGATCCACCGGCTCCGCCTGGTCGGCCATCATCACGATCGCGATGCCGCCACGGTCGCGCAGCTGCCGACACAGGTTCAGCCCTTCGCCGCCGCCGAGGCCGGCATTGAGCAGCACCGCGTCGTAGCGATCGGCCGCCAGCTGCGCATACAGCTGCACGCCGTTTTCGGCATCGTGGGTCTGCAAGTTGAAACGGGCCAGATAATCGCGAATCCGGTCGCGCAAGGCCGCGTCGTCGTCCACTACCAATACTTTCGCCAACCACCTGCTGTTATCCGAGGCCACCTGTTCGTTCCGGTCCACGGCTCCGGGATAGCCGCGTTCGCGCATTGGACGCGGTCGGCGGCAACCCCGCAAGAGCCACGCGCGTGGCGCAGGAAGCTCAGTCGGCGGGCCTCGCCAGCGGCTCGATGCGGATCGCCAGCAGCTCGCCGCCACCGCTCAAAGCGAAGCGCTGCCTGGTGTTGGCGGCCAACCAGGCGCTGTCGCCGGCGGCCAGCGGCGGCAATCCGCAGCCCTCATCGAACTGCGCCTGCCCTGCCAGAAGATGAACGACCCAACGGATTCCAGGTTCGGCGAAGAACAGCATCGGCCCGACCAGCGGCCGATGCAGCAGTTGCGTGCGCAGGCGGTCGCGACGCCACATCAGGTTGAAGTCGTGGGTGGGGCCGTCGAGCAGTTCGCCGCGCAGCGGCCGCTCGCCGGCGAAGCGCAGCCGCGCATACGGCGGCTCGAGCAGGTGCACCGCGCCGTCGTCGAAGCGCAGGCGCAGGCCGGCGCCGCGCAGCAGCACCAGTTCCCGATCGATGCCGGGAAAACGGGAAAAGGCCGCGTCCTGCTCGATCTCGGCGATCGACAGGCGCAGCAGCCAGTCGTCGCTGTCCGCTTGCGGCAGGCGCAGGATCTCCCGCGTCCAACCCAGTCCGTTACGCCAGCGCTCGCGGCGGTAGTCGTTGGCGGGGATCACCCGCGAAGGCATGTTGCACCAGTCCATCGGCGCATTCTGCACGATCCGGCGGCGCTGCCGGAGGCAGCGACATCGGCAGGCATCTGCGGTTTCCCGCGCCTACCCCCCAGCCGTCGGCAAGTACGAACGGCGTCGGCGAGCACCAGCCAGCGGTCTTGCGAGAATCGCGACGGGCCATCGCCCGTTCGGCGACGTCGGCGGGTCTCGCCAGCGCAGGCGCATCGGCGCGCCGCTCTGGCAGCCACCGACAGCAGGAGTACCGGATCGCGGCGAGCAGACCGGCGCGAAGCGCCCGACAAAAAACCTTCGCCCATAAAAAACGTCGCCCGGCTGCACGTCATTGTGCAACACCGGGCGACGATGTACGTCCTTGTCGGCTTCCTGCCTCCCCCGCTGAGCGTCCTGCTCAGCGAGGTCGCGACCGCGCGTCCTGCGCCAGCCGTATCCTCTGTCCTTTCAAATCCCTTGAATGCCTTTAAATCCGTTTAATCCTTAAATCCGTTTAACGCCTTTCCACCGGCTTGGCGGCTGCCGTCTTGGCTACCGTCGGCGTGGTCGCCTTCGTGGCTCCCACTTCGATCCGGTCGTGGTTCCGTTCGACCGTCTTGAGTCCGATTCCCTTCACCTGCGTCAGGTCCTCGACGCTTTTGAAGGGGCCGTGTGCCTGTCTGTAGTCGACGATCGCCTGTGCCTTGGAGGCACCCACGTTCAACAACACCCGGTCGATTTCCGCTGCACTAGCGGAGTTGATGTTGACCTTGTCCGCGGCGAGCGCGGAACCGGTCAGCAGCAACGCCAGGACCAGAGACTTCAGGACCACGATAAAAGACTGCATGGCAACACTCCTTGTGACTTGGATGGGGACTTCACCGGCCTCTCCTGCCGGTGTCGAAAGCATCCCTCGCCACATGGGTACAGCCTATCGCCAACGCCCTTTCCAAACAGCAGGTAAACGGCGCGTCAACGTGTAGGAAAAACCCTACACGGCGGTCGCGGCGTAGAATGTGCGTCACTTTCTTTTGCAACAAAGCTGGAGTGCTCCATGGACAGTGCCAAGATCGACCGTTTCCTGAGCGAGAAGTGGGACGACGACATCGTCCCGCAACTGGTCGATTACATCCGCATCCCCAACAAATCGCCGATGTTCGACGCCGATTGGGTCGCCAATGGCTACATGGACGATGCGGTGCGGCTGATGGAGCGCTGGGCGCGCGCGCAGGCCATCCCTGGCCTGGCGGTGGAGGTGGTGCAGTTGGAAGGGCGCACGCCGCTGATCTATCTGGAAGTGCCGGCCACCGGCGCGGAGACCGGCGCGGACACGGTGCTGCTGTACGGGCACCTGGACAAGCAGCCGGAAATGACCGGCTGGGACGACGACCTGGGTCCGTGGACGCCGGTGCTCAAGGGCGACCGCCTGTACGGCCGCGGCGGCGCCGACGACGGCTATGCGCTGTTCGGTTCGCTGGCCGCGATCCTGGCGCTGCAGGACCAGAGCATCCCGCATGCGCGCTGCGTGATCCTGATCGAGGCCTGCGAGGAATCGGGCAGCTACGACCTGCCCGCCTACGTCGACCACCTGGCCGAACGCATCGGCAAGCCGTCGCTGGTGGTGTGCCTGGATTCGGGCTGCGGCAACTACGAGCAGCTGTGGTGCACGACCTCGCTGCGCGGCCTGGCCGGCGGCAACTTCAGCGTCAAGGTGCTCAGCGAAGGCGTGCATTCGGGCGATGCGTCCGGCGTGGTGCCGTCCAGTTTCCGCGTGCTGCGCGACCTGCTGTCGCGGCTGGAGGACGAGGCCACCGGCAAGATCAAGATCGAGGGCCTGTATTCGGAGATTCCGGAAGAACGCCTGGCGCAGGCGCGCAAGGTCGCCGAGGTGCTCGGCGACGAGGTCTACAGCAAGTTCCCGTTCCTGCCGGGGATGACCCCGATGGACGAGGACCTGACCGAACTGGTGCTCAACCGCACCTGGCGCCCGGCCCTGTCGGTGACCGGTGCCGACGGCCTGCCGCCGCTGGCCTCGGCCGGCAACGTGCTGCGCCCGCAGACCGCGGTGAAGCTGTCGCTGCGCCTGCCGCCGACGCTGGACGGCAAGCGCGCCGGCGAGTTGCTGAAGGACGTGTTGCTGCGCGACCCGCCGTACGGTGCCGAGGTGTCGCTGGCGCTGGAGAAGTCATCCTCGGGCTGGAACGCGCCGGCGCAGTCGCCGTGGCTGACCGACGCGATCGAGGCCGCCTCGCAGGCGGCGTTCGGCAAGCCGGCGATGTACATGGGCGAAGGCGGCTCGATCCCGTTCATGGGCATGCTCGGCGAGAAGTTCCCCGGCGCGCAGTTCATGATCACCGGCGTGCTCGGCCCGCACTCCAACGCGCACGGGCCCAACGAGTTCCTGCACATCCCGATGGGCAAGCGGGTCACCGCCTGCGTGTCGAGGGTGATCGCCGAGCACCATGCGGCCAGCGTGCGCGGCGAGACCACCGGCAGCGCCGCGGTGGCCGGCGGCGAGCAGCACGGCGGGCACGGCTGCTGCTGAGCGTGCGGCGGCCGTCGGCGACGACGGCCGCCATGCTGCAGGCGCGGCCAGACCCGGTGCATCGCTGCAGCGCCTGCACGAGCCGCGCCTGCACGGCCGCTTAAAGGGCGTCGCCCGCCGCTGCGCCATGTACGCCGCGTAGCGGCCGAATCTGGCACGATCCGCTTCACTTCCACGTTTCGGTACGCTCCCATGCACAACCTGTTCGGCAGCGACAGTTGGCTGTACGTCATCCTGGTCGGCTTCGTGGTCGGCCTGCTGGCGCGCTTCCTGGGTCCGAGCGGCGGCCGCTCCGGCTGCCTGTTCACGGTCGTGCTCGGCATCGCCGGCGCGCTGGTGGCCGGCTGGTTCGGCCACTACATGGGCTGGTACAGCCGCGGCGAGCCGGCCGGCTTCCTCGGTGCGCTGCTCGGCGCCATCGCCCTGCTCGCGCTGCTGCGGCTGTTCCTCGGCAAGCGCTGAGGCCGCACCGCGGCGCCGGCACGGCTCGCCATGCCGACGCCGCACGTTTACGCTGTGCGGCCAATGTCCGCCGCAGCGTACCGATGAGTTCCAGCACCGATCTTCCCGACGCGCCGGACCTGCGCGCAGCACAACGCCAACACTGGGCGCGCACCGCATTGGGCGATACGCAGGCGACGCTGCAGCGCGCGTCGATCGACGCCGGCTGGCGCAGCTACTGGCGCAGCCACGGCACAGGCGCCAGCCGCGTGCTGATGGATTCGCCGCCCGGCCTGGAGGACGTGCGTCCGTGGTTGCGCATGCATGCGCTGCTGCAGCAAGGCGGCGTGCGCGTGCCGGCGATCCTGGCGCAGGACGCGGAGGCCGGCTTCCTGCTGCTGGAAGATCTGGGCGGGCCGACCCTGGCGCAGACGCTGGACGCTGCCTCGGCCGATGCCCACTTCGATGCCGCGCTCGGGCAACTGCTGCGGCTGCAGGCGATCGCGCCGCCGCCGGAACTGGGCGTGTTCGGCGAAGCGCTGCTGCAGCGCGACGCGGGCTTGTTCGACGAGTGGTTCCTGCGTCGGCACCTGGGCCTGGACCTGGACTGCGCCGAAATCGACGCGCTCGAACTGGTGCAGCGCCGCTTGATGGACAACGCGCTGGCGCAGCCGCGGGTGCTGGTGCACCGCGACTTCATGCCGCGCAACCTGATGCCGGTGGCCGACGGCCCGGCGGTACTGGATTTCCAGGACTGCGTGCTCGGCCCGGTCGCCTACGATCCGGTCAGCCTGTTCAAGGACACCACGGTGAGCTGGCCGCTGGCGCGGGTCGATGGCTGGCTGGCGCGCTACCACGCGCGCGCGCTGCAGGCCGGGATCGCGCTGCCGCCGCTGGCCCAGTTCCTGCGCGATGCGGACTGGATGGGCGTGCAGCGGCACCTGAAGAACCTGGGCATCTTCGCGCGGCTGAACTACCGCGACGGCAAGGCCTGGTACCTGGACAACGTGCCGCGCTTCATCGGCTACCTCGACGAGGTGTTGCCGCGCCACCCCGCCCTGCAGCCGCTGGCGCAGTTGCTGGAGACGCGGATCAAGCCGGCGCTGGCGCAGCGCGCGGCGGCTGGCGCATGAAGGCGCTGGTCTTCGCCGCCGGCTTCGGCGAACGCATGCGGCCGCTGACCGAACGCACGCCCAAACCGCTGCTGAGCGTGGGCGGCACGCCGTTGATCGTCTGGCACCTGCGCAAACTCGCCGCACTCGGCGTGCGCGACGTGGTGATCAACACCTCGTGGCTGGCCGAGCAGTTCCCGCAGGCGCTCGGCGACGGCAGCGCGTTCGGCCTGCGCATCGCCTATTCCTACGAAGGCGCCACGCCGCTGGAGACCGGCGGCGGCATGCTGCACGCGTTGCCGCTGCTCGGGCCGGCGCCGTTCCTGCTGGTCAATGGCGACATCTGGACCGATTTCGATTTCGCGCAGCTGGCGCCCGAGCCGGCCGGGCTGGCGCAGCTGGTGCTGGTCGATCCGCCGGCCTATGCCGCGCACGGCGATTTCGCGCTGCATGCCGACGCCACGCTGCGCAGCGACGGCGCGCCGCTGCTGACCTACGCCGGCGTGGGCGTCTATCGGCCGGAGCTGCTGCGCGATTGGCAGGCGGCGTTCGCTACGCCGATTGCCGACCACGGCACGCCGCCTCGATTCGCCTTGGCGCCGATCCTGCGTGCGCACATGCGCGACGGCGCCATCCATGGCCTGCACCATCGCGGCCGCTGGACCGACGTCGGCACGCCGCAGCGGCTGGCAGCGTTGGATGGAGAGCTGGGAATGGGGAATGGGGAATCGGGAATGGGGAAAAGCTGAGGTTCCCGCGGGGTTGCCCGCGTCACGCTGGCGCGCAGCCCCCTCCAAGAACGTCGATTCCGAGAACGGCACGCCAGGGCACGGCCGATGAAATGCGAACGCGTGCGTCGAGTTCTTGGGAGATCGGGGACGTCCGTGCATCGCCCAAGCAGGGAAAATCGCGTACCGAGTTCGCAGCACGGCTTCCGGTTGCGGAGTGTCAGCTCTTCCCCATTCCCGATTCCCCACTCCCCATTCCCAGCCTGCGCAAGAACGGCACCGTGACCCGCCGCTGCGCCGCCAGCGATTCGCGGTCCAGCCGCTCCAGCAACGCGACCAGGCCGGCCAGGTCGCGGCCGGCATGGGTCAGCAGCCAGTCGATCGCCGCATCCTCCAGCACCAGCCCGCGGCGTTGCGCGCGCTCGCGCAGCACCGCGGCGCGGCCGGCGTCGTCCAGCGGCGACAGCGCGATGCGCGTGCATTGCGCCAGCCGCGAGCGCAGGTCGGGCAGATTCAGCGCCAGCCCGTCGGGCATCGCCTGCGCGGTGTACAACAGGGTGCCCCCCGCGCTGCGCGCGCGGTTGTGGAAATCGAACAGCGCCACTTCGTCCTCGCGCTGCCCGGCGATCGCCTCCAGCCCGTCCAGCGCGACCACGTCGCGGCCTTCCAGCGCTTCCAGCGCGTCGCGCAGGCGCCCGGACGCGGCCTGCAGCGGCAGGTAGGCGGCGCTGCGCCCGGCCTGCTCGGCCGCCGCGCACAGCGCCAGCGCCAGATGGGTCTTGCCGGTGCCGGCGGGACCGGACAGGTAGATCCAGTCCACGTCGCGGCCGTCGGCGACGGCCTGCAATTGCGCCAGCAGGCCGGCCGGGGCGCCGACATAGCGGTCGAAGCGCTGCTCCGGCGGATAGCGCAACGCCAACGGCAGCTGCGGCACACTCACGGCTGGTCGGGGCTACGCGGCGGCAGTTCGATCAGCGGCCCGCGCTCGGCGCTGCCATCGAGCAGGATCGCCGACTTGTCGCCGGCATACAGCTCGCTCTGCCGGTACTGCTCGTGCAGGTAGTGCAGCAGCACGTTGGCCACCGCCGCCACCGGCAGCGCCAGCAGCATGCCGAGGAAGCCGAACAACTGGCCGCCGGCCATCACCGCGAAGATCACCGCCACCGGGTGCAGGCCGATCTTGTCGCCGACGATGCGCGGGGTCAGCACGTAGCTTTCCAGCAACTGGCCGACGGTGAACACCACGCCGACCAGGATCATCAGTTGCAGGTCGAAGCCCTTGGACTGGACCAGCGCCGCCAGGATCGCCAGCAGGATGCCGGTGGTCGCGCCCAGGTACGGGATGAAGCTGATCAGGCCGGCGACGATGCCGATCAGCAGGCCCAGATTGAGCCCGATCAGGCTCAGCCCGCCGGCGTAGATCACCCCCAGCGCCAGCATCACCAGGAACTGGCCGCGGATGAACGCGCCCAGCACGTCGTTGGACTGCCGCGCCAGGCGGCCGACCGTGGCGACGTGGTTGCGCGGGATGGTCGCGGCCACGCGCTCGACCAGGATGTCCCAGTCGCGCAGGAAGTAGAAGGTCAGGATCGGCAGCAACACCAGGTTCACCACCCAGGTGACCATGGCGAAGCCCGAGCGCGACAGATAGCCGAAGAAGGTCGCGGCGACGCCGCCGGCCTGCTGCCAGTGGCCGCGGATCCATTCGATCAGCCGCTCCGGATCCAGCCAGGCCATCAACTGCAGCCCGGTCTTCTGCTCGGCCCACGGGATCGCGGTGCCGGTGAACCAGTCGCGCGCCTGCGGCAGCACATCGATGAAGGTGACGATCTGCCGCTCCAGCATCGGCACCAGGATCAGCAGCGCCAGCACCAGCAACAGCAGCATCAGCACGAACACCAGGGTCACCGCCATGTTGCGCGAACGGCCGGCGCGCTCCAGGCGATCGACCAGCGGATCGCCGAGCCAGCCCAGCAGCAGCGCCAGCACGAACGGGGTCAGAATCGGCGCCAGCAACGCGATCACCCACAACACGCCCAGGATCACCGCGGCCCATTTCAGGCGGCGCAGGAACTGGGCGATTTCCGCTTCGGGGGACAGCGTCATTTGAGCCGGTACTCCGTGCGCTCGGTATTGAGGATGATCGGACCGCCCTCGACCGGCACCGTCACCGGCTGCAGCGGACTGTCGGCGCCGAGCATGCGGTTCAGCCCGGACACGCCGCTGAGCAGGTCCAGATCCAGTTCCAGGCGGTCGCCGCTGGCCTGGATCGGCACGATGCGCCGCACCACCGAGGTGTTCTGCAGCGCCGCGGACACGCGCAGGTAGTCGTCGGCGCTACGGATGCCGCTGATCACCACCCGGTACACGCCGGCCGGGCCGGTGCTGGCCGCCTTGGCGTAGCGCTTGACCAGCGCGTCGGCGGCACCGTCGGCGCCGGCGGCCATGGCCCGGCGCGCGTCGGCGTCGCTGACCGACCAGTTGGACAGCGTCTTGCCGCTGTCGACGAACACCCAGTCGGCGGTCCAGCCGCCGGACTTGCTGCGATACAGCTTGCCGATCAGCTGCATCGGCGGGCTGTAGCGCGACGAGGCGCTGGCCACCGCGGCGGTGTCCTGGCGCCAGATCGCGCCGACCAACGCCTGCTCGGCGGCGCTGCCGGTGGGCAGGCCGAGCCGGTAGCCGCGCTCGATCGCCCGGTCCAGCACGCTGCGCGCGGCATTGGACTGCTGCACGCCGACCAGGCGCGGGCCGCTGCCGTCGTCGATCGCCAGCCACAGCACCGGCTTGGGCCGCGGCTGCGGCCACAGCGGCAGGCCCAGCGCCGCGGCCAGGCCGTCGACGTCGCTCTGCCGGAAGCGCGCGATCAAGGTGGTACGGAAGGTCGGCGCGCCGCTCGGCGAGGTGCCCTGGTCCTGGCGGTAGTCGTAGCTGTCGACGAAGTTCTTGGCGTTGCGCAGCGCCTGGGTCACCCCCGGGCGCGACATCACCGCGCGGTCGCCGGAGATCTTGCCGAGCACCACGCCCAGCGCGCGCGCCACCGCGCCGTTGCGGTCGGCCTCGCTCTGGCTGTTGACCGGCACCTCGGCGTCGTAGGGGCTCTGCGCGCCGGCGACGTCGCCTTCGGTGCGCAGACCGGCCTGGGCCAGGGCGGCCGCGGCAGGCAGGCACAGCGCGAAAGACAGGAGTAAGGCAAGGCTGCGGCGCATCGAAGGTTCCATTGCTCGGCGTATCCGGGGCGAATTGTTGCCCGAATGCGGTCGTAGCGCCAATGCGGCCTGTTAAAATCGCCGTCTTTCCGCCGACGCCACCGCCCGTGACCACTCCCAAGACCCCCGCCGCCGCCCCGTTGACCTACCGCGACGCCGGCGTCGACATCGATGCCGGCAATGCCGTCGTCGAACGCATCAAACCCTTGGTCAAGCGCAGTTTCCGCCCCGAAGTGATGGGCGGGCTGGGCGGTTTCGGCGCGCTGTTCGACCTGTCCGGCAAGTACCGCGAGCCGGTGCTGGTGTCCGGCACCGACGGCGTCGGCACCAAGCTGAAGCTGGCGCAACAGCTGGGCCGGCACGACAGCATCGGCATCGATCTGGTCGGCATGTGCGTCAACGACGTGCTGGTGCAGGGCGCCGAGCCGCTGTTCTTCCTGGACTACTTCGCCACCGGCAAGCTCGACGTGGAGACCACCGTGGCGGTGGTCGGCGGCATCGCCCGCGGCTGCGAACTGGCCGGCTGCGCGCTGATCGGCGGCGAAACCGCGGAAATGCCCGACATGTACCCGCCGGGCGAGTACGACCTGGCCGGCTTCACCGTCGGCGCGGTGGAGAAGTCGCAGCTGCTCGACGGCGCCAAGGTGCGCCAGGGCGACGTGCTGATCGGCATCGCCTCTTCCGGCCCGCACTCCAACGGCTATTCGCTGGTCCGCCGCATCTACGACCGCGCCGGGCGCCCGGCCGAGCTGCAGCTCGGCGGCACCACCCTGGCCGACGCGCTGATGGCGCCGACCGCGCTGTACGTCAAGCCGATCCTGTCGCTGCTGCGCGGCGAGCACGCCGACGGCATCCACGCGATGGCGCACATCACCGGCGGCGGCCTGACCGAGAACATCATCCGCGTCATCCCCGACGGCCTGGGCCTGGACATCCGCGCCAGCGCCTGGACCCTGCCGCCGGTGTTCGAATGGCTGCAGCGCGAAGGCGCGGTCGCCGACAGCGAGATGTGGCGCACCTTCAACTGCGGCATCGGCTTCGTGCTGGTGGCTGCCCCCGACCAGGTCGCCGCGCTGGAGCGCAGCCTGGACACGCTGGGCCTGGCGCATTGGCAGATCGGCGCGGTGGTGGCGGCCGGCGCCGGCGAACGCGTGCACATCGGCTGAGCCGCATGGCGGCGGGCAAACGCGCCTGGCTGGCGCTGACCCTGGCGGTGTTCGCCGCCAGCTGGGTGCATCCGCTGTGGCCGGCGGAACAGGCGATGCACAGTTCGCTGGCGGTGCTGGGCATCGCCTGGCTGGTCTGGCACGACCGCCGCTGGCCGCTGCGCAGCGCGCACTTCGCCGCGATCTGCGCGTTCATCAGCGTGCACAACATCGCCGCGCACTGGCTGTATTCCAACGTGCCCTACGACCAGTGGCTGCGCACGCTGAGCGGCGGCTGGTCGCCGAACGCCGCGTTCGGCTGGCAGCGCAACCACACCGACCGGCTGATCCACCTTCTGTTCGGGCTGTGCTTCGCGCCGGCGCTGCGCGACTACGCGCGGCAACGCTGGCCGGCGCTGTCGCCGCGCCAGGCATTCGCGCTGGCGACGATGGCGATCATGTGCGCCAGCCTGCTCTACGAATGGCTGGAGTGGCTGATCGCGCTGCTGCTGTCGCCGGAGCAGGCCGAGTCCTACAACGGCCAGCAGGGTGACCCGTGGGACGCGCACATGGACATGCTGCTGGCCACGCTGGGCTGCGCGAGCGCCTGGCCGTGGCAGCGCGGCGGGCGTCTGCCCCCTTCCCCGCACTAGAAGACCGACGATGGCACTGCCCCCACCCCTTCCCGTTGCGGACATCGCCCACGCCGAGACCCTGCGTGCCGAGTCCGAGCTGAGCACCCTGGCGATGCTGTATGCCGTGATGGCGGGGCTGCAGTGCCTGATGCTGCTGCTGGTCGCCGGCCTCCTGGCCTACGGCGTGCATCGCGAGGCCGAGCTCAACGCCGTCGGCCAGAGCCCCGACCAGGCCCAGGCCGGGGTGGTCGCGATCGTGCTGCTGTCGATGCTGCTGGCGTTCGGGCTGGTCTCGCTGATCCTGAAGGTGCTGACCGCGCGCGCGCTGCGCCAGCGCCGCCGCCTGCTGCTGTGCAACGCCACCGCCGTGGTGACCTGCCTGGGTTTCCCGCTGGGCACGGCACTGGGCGTGTGGACCCTGCTGGTGCTGCAGCGCCCGGCCGCCATCGCCCTGTTCCGGAAGGCGTAGCCGATGACGATCCGTCTTGCGGTGCTGGTCTCCGGCCGCGGCTCCAACCTGCAGGCGCTGCTCGACGCGATCGCCGCCGGCGCGCTGGACGCGCAGGTGGTCGGCGTGTTCAGCGACCGCGCGCAGGCGCCGGCGTTGGCCAAGGTGGCGCCGGCACAGCGCTGGTCGGCGGCGCCTGGCAGCTTCCCCGACCGCGCCGCCTTCGACCAGGCGCTGGGCGACGCGGTCGCCGCCGTGCAGCCGGACTGGATCGTCTGCGCCGGCTACATGCGCATCCTCGGCGCCGGCTTCGTGCAGCGCTTCGCCGGCCGCCTGCTCAACATCCACCCGTCGCTGCTGCCCAAGTACCGCGGCCTGCACACGCATGCGCAGGCGCTCGCCGCCGGCGACGCCGAACACGGCGCCAGCGTGCACTTCGTGGTGCCGGAACTGGATGCCGGCGCGGTGGTCGCGCAGGTGCGGGTGCCGGTGCAGCCCGGCGACCGCCCGGAGGACCTGGCGCAACGCCTGTTGCCGCGCGAGCACCAGCTGCTGTGCGCGGCGCTGCAGCTGGCCGCGTCCGGGCGCCTGGCTGAACGGGATGGCAGGGTCTGGCTCGACGGTCAGTGCCGGTTTAGTCCGCTGCGCCTAGATTGCCAGGGCATGCTGATTCCCTGAATACGTCGCAGCGCGAAGCGCACTGGTCGTGTTCGCGCCCAACTCCCCTCCCTCGCAGCCATCCCATGAAGCTCCTTCCGCGTCAGTTCGCTGTTCTCGCCGTGGCCAGCCTCGGCCTGCTGGCGCCAGCCGTCGGCGTGCTCGCGCAGGCGCCGCCGCCTGCGCCATCTGCACCGGCATCGGCCCAGGCCGCACCGGCCACGGCCGCCGCCCCCGGCGCGCCTGCCGCGGCGGCGCCGGGCCTGCCGGCCGAAGCCTGGACGCCGCCGCCGCTGCAGCCGTTCGTGGCCACCTACCAGGCGCTGTACAAGGGCAAGCAGGCCGGCGACGCGCGCATGGAAGTCAGCCACGGCAATGGCGACGAATGGCGCGTGGACCTGGGCGTGCAGGGCCGCAGCGGCTTCGCCAGCATCCTCGGCCTGAACATCGAGCAGAGCACGGTGTTCCGCACCCAGGACGGGCGCTACGTGCCGCAGAGCCAGAGCACGGTGAAGAAGGCGATGTTCTTCGGCAAGAAGGTCACCGGCGTCTACGACTGGAGCAAGGGCGTGGCGCGCTGGGACGGCGACCTGAAGAAGGACCGGCAGCAGCCGATCCCGCTGCAGCCTGGCGACCAGAGCGCGCTGCTGATCAACCTGTCGATCATGCGCGACGCGCAGCCGGGCAAGACCATGACCTACCGCTTCGTCGATGTCGGCCGGGTGCGCGAACACATCTACCACGCCGCCGAGCAGACCGAGACGGTGCAGGTCGGCGACATCAGCTACGACGCGCTGCGCGTGTCGCGCACCAACGGCGGCAAGAATGAGACCATTCTGTGGATCGCCAACGGCGTGCCGACGCCGGTGCGCATCCTGCAGCGCGAAGACGGCGAAGACCGCATCGACCTGCGCCTGACCGAATACCAAGGAGTCTGACCATGACACGCATCGCCCGCCCGCTGTCCGCCGTCGCCGCCGCCCTGCTGGCGCTGGCCAGCCTGCCCGCCCTGGCGCTGGAGCCGTTCAAGGCGGACTACCAGGCCAGCTACATGGGCATGCAGGCCAACGGCTTGATGACCCTGGCCAGCGAAGGCAACAACCGCTGGCGCTACAGCCTGTCGATCAAGAACCAGGTCGCCGACCTGAGCCAGAGCACCGTGTTCGAGGAAAAGGGCGGGCAGCTGCGCCCGCTCAGCAGCGACGACCGCTCGCTGTTCCTGATCAAGAAGAAGGCGGTGACCGCCAACTACGACTGGAGCACCGCGCAGGCGACCTGGGCCGGCGACATCAAGCCCGACCGCCGCGGCCCGGTGAAGCTGCAGCCCGGCGACATGGACGCGCTGCTGATCAACCTGGCGATCGCGCGCGACGTCAACGCCGGCAAGACCCCCAGCTACCGCATGGTCGACGAGGGCCGCGCCAAGCCGATGACCTACAAGGTGGCCGGCAAGGAAACGATCACCGTCAACGGCAAGAGCGAGCAGGCGACCAAGGTCAGCCGCAGCGACGGCTCCAAGGAAATCATCGCCTGGATCGTGCCGGACATGCCGGTGCCGGTACGCATCCTGCAGCGCGAGAACGGCCAGGACGCACTGGACCTGACCATCAAGACGCTGCACTGATCCGCGCAAGGGCGGCGAAGCTCGTCCACGGCGCGGACCGCCAGATCTTCCGCGCCGTGCGCGCCGGCAACGCCCTTCCGCAAAAAGGAAACCCCGGCCGAGACCGGGGTTCTTTTTTAGCCGATGGCGGACGCCAGGGTCCGCCGACCGTGCGTTCGGGCACGGCACCGGCGCATCACCATTCGTACATCAGCTGCAGACGCGCATAGCGCGGCGTCTGGTAGTACTGACCGAGCTTGTAGTACTCGTAGTAGCTGGTACCGGACGAGCTCACGGTCTCGTAGGCCTGATACACCTGCAGCGGCTTGACGTTGTTGAAGACGTTCAACAGCGAGAGTTGCGCCGTCAGGCCCTTGATCGCGGCAGGCTTGTAGACCAGATTCGGACTGGCGTTGAAGGTCCACGGCGTGCGCCCCTGCGTTCCCTGGGTGCTGATCTCGCCGTTGCACACGTGCCACTGCGCTCCATAGCCGTAGTAGGTATCCAAGGTGCCGTAGCCACCGCCGTAGCAGCTGATCGGAGCGCCCGACTGCACCTGCAGGGACAGGCCAACCTGCCATTCCGGTGAGAACTTGTAGGCCCCATAGAGCTTCAGCGTGTGCATGTGGTCGTTGGGAAGGAAGCCGTACGCGCCTTGCATGATCTGCGCGAAATCGAAATCCGCCGTGGTTCCGGTATCCGACTGGCCGTTGTTGGATTTGACCAGGCCCTCGTAGTTGCCCTTGCTCTGCGACCACGTGTAATTGACGTTGGCATACCAGGTGTCGGTGGACTTCTCCGCGCTCAGGGTCAACGCCTTGTAGGTACGCCGGGCCTTGGAACCGAGCGAATCGGCGGACATGGTGATGGTGTCGAGCTTGCCGTCGCCATCGACGTCGACACTGACGGTGGAGGAGCTTCCGGGATTGTAGAGCCAGCAACCCGAAGCGCCTTCCGGCGCAGTCCACTCGTCCCATGCCGAGGTGTCGTAGCCGGCGGAAGTGGCCGCGTTGTAGAGCGACTGGGTCGAACAGGTATCGTCGATGGCGTTGTGGATCTTGCGGTAGGTTCCCTTGATTCCCAGCACCCAGCTGTTGAGGAAGTCGTTCTGGGTGTTCAAGGTGTACTGGTAACCGAGGATCGCCTCGTCCTGGGTATACGGCTTGAGGTTCTTGCTGGTCACGCTTGTCGCATTGGGCGAGGTGCCGTTCTCGCCGTTGTAGTAGTAGGTGTCGCCGATCTGCGAGGCGTTGAGCGGCACGCCGGTCGAACTGACGCCGCTGTAGCTGTACAGCGTCTCCGAGTAGACCGAGGCGCTGGCCGCGCGCAGCGCGACGTTCGCGGCGATCGGCAGGGCGTAGCGTCCCAGGTTGCCGAACAGACGCGACGCGCCGTCGCCGTTCACGTCCCAGGAAAAGCCCAGGCGCGGCTGCCAGATGTTGTCCTGCTTGACGAACACGTCGCCGGCGGTGTTGTAGTTCTTGAAGCCGTCGTTGCGGATGCCCAAGGACAGCAGGAAATTGCTGGTGACATGCCACTTGTCCTGCACGTACCACGAATTCTGCTTCACCTCGACGGTGCCGCCGGTCTTGTAGACGTAGTCGTAGACGTAGTTGTCGTTGTAATAGTAGTAGTAGTGGCCGCCGGAATACGAAGTGCCCTGGCGAGCGGTGAAGTCGTTGTAGTCGTAGCCGAAGGACAGATCGTGGTCGCCCAGCGTCCACTGGAAATCGAGCCGGGTGTCCTCGCGCTGGCTGTAGCCATTGCTGATGCCCAGCGTCGAACTGGCGTAGCAGCTGTTTTCGGCACCGGTGTAGCGCGACGCATAGAAGGTGACCGGGCAGCCGGAGCTGCTGGTGGAATTCACATCGCCGTCGTAGGTCGTGGTCGTGCCGTCCGGGCTTCTGGTGTATTGCTCGCTGACGGTCTTCATCTTGCCGTATTGCAGCGACGCGGTCAGATTGTCGGTCAGGTTGCTGGTCCACTTGAAGACCGTCGTGGGACCACCGCTCTTGGACACGAGCCGGCCGTTGTAAGTGGTCCGGGTCACCTCGTCGCCGCTGAACGAGGTCTTGAAATAGTCGTAGCTGGTCCGGCTGCTGTCGTCGAAGCCGGTGAATTCCAGATGGTTGCGATCGTTCGGGAACCAGTCCAGCTTGACCAGCTTGTACGGCTTGCTGGTGTTGTAGTCGTAGCTGGTGCTGCTGGTGCTGGTGGACGCGGTGCGTCCGTTCCAGACGCTGCCGGTGTTGCGCTGAAACTGTCCGATCACGAACACGAACAGCTTGTCCTGGATCAGCGGACCGCCTTCCCAGAGCGAGTAGGTATTGGAGTTGGTGGTGTTGTTGCTTTGCGGGCGGTACAGGCTGCCGCTGCGGAAATACTCGTCGTCCAGGTGCGCGCGCAACGCGTCCGGCGCCGAATCGATGCTCACCCCGCCGTGCCACTCGTTGGTGCCGCGCTTGATGTTGACGCTGGTGACGCCGCCAGTGGAAAAGCCGTACTCGGCGCCATAGCCGCCGGTCTGCACGTCGAGCTGGTCGATCGCCTGCCACGGCACCTCGCTGAAGGACAGGCTGTCGTAGGAGTCGGTGATGTTCATGCCGTTGACGTAGTACGCGTTCTCGGCCACCGACGCGCCACCGAACGAATTCAGGTTGCCGAAATAGCCGCTGCCCTGCGAGGTGCCTGGGGTCATGCGGGCGACGCTGCTCACGTCCCGCGGCAACGGCAGTTCGTTCAACTGTGCGGCATTGAAGGTGCTGCGCGATTCGACGCTGCTGGTGTCGATGCCGTTGACCACGATCGGCGCCTTGACCGTGACGGCACGCAACGACTTGGTCGCCGGCTCGCCGAAATCGACCGTCACCGTCTTGCCGGCCACGACCATCACGGTGCGCGTGGCGACCACATTGCCCTTTTCGATGAGACTGACATCGTAGCTGCCGCTCGGCAGCGCGGGGATGCGGAACTTGCCTTCCGCGCCCAACGCGACGACGCGGGCTGTCCCGCTATCCAGGCTCTTGATCTGGATCTGCACGCCTTGCACATAGGCCGCGCTGCCGGCGATGTCGCCGGCGGTACTCTGCGCCAGCGCAGTGCCCTGCACCAGGCACAGGCTGAGCATCGTGGCTATTACGGTAGGTTTGAACGAGTGGCGTGAACGTGTCTGGCTCATGAGGGCGGGTTCTTGCAGGACGAGGCGTTGGGGCCTTCCGCGGCACGCGCGGCGAGAGGCGCGCACGTGGGCGGAAGACGGAGTCGCCGTTACGCAGGCTCTTAACGAAATTCCTACGAAGGCTTGACGCGCATTTACGCACCGGGGTTGCGCCGGACGTTTACCGGGCATCGCCGCCGCTTCACGCGATCACGACGTTCAGGCAAGAACCACGACATTGCGGACACGCTTTGCCCGCGCGCTGCGCCGAAAACGTCTGTCCACCAGAATTTCAGTCGTTGCGGTCACCGATACAAACGGCGCCACGCATGAACGGCGGGCTGCAAATCGGCCCACCGTTCTTCATAAAACGTTCATATGCGCGATGTGGGGCAGCCGGAGCAGCTGCGTGCGCAGCTTCCACGCCATCCGGCGCGGCCGTCCCGATGCCGCCATCCAGGCGCAAGACGCGCCGCATGCGAAGCGCCGGGCGTTGCGTCGTGGCAACGCCCGGCCTTGGCGCGGCCGCCGCGATCGACGGCGGGGCCGTGGCCGCCGACTACTTGGCGTGGTTGGCCGGCGCGAACGTGGTGCGGCAGTCCACGCGGATCTGCGCGCCGCTGTCGCGCCAGTAGAAGGTGCTGCACTGGCGCGGGCCGTCCTGGGTGCGGGTCACGCCGACCGCGTAGAACGCCTGCGCGATCTCGCTGCGGCTGACCTGGCCGTCGCCGTTCCAGTCCATGTCGCGCTGTTCGATGCCCTGGGTGATGGCGATGCCCGCATACCAGGCGTAACCGACCCAGGCCAGCACCAGGATCACCACCGCCAGCAGCACCTTGCGCCGGCGGGTGAAGCGGCCCTTGAGGATCATGCGATGCGCCGGATGGACGCGCCCAGCGCCCCCAGCTTCTCCTCGATGTTCTCGTAGCCACGGTCCAGGTGGTAGATGCGGTCGATGGTGGTGTCGCCGTCGGCGACCAGCCCGGCCAGGATCAGCGAGGCCGAGGCGCGCAGATCGGTGGCCATCACCGGCGCGCCGCTGAGCCGCTCGTTGCCGCGCACGATCGCGGTATGGCCTTCGACCTGGATGTCCGCGCCCAGGCGCAGCAGTTCGTTGACGTGCATGAAACGGTTCTCGAAGATCGTCTCGTTGATCACGCCGACGCCGTCGGCCACGCAGTTGAGCGCCATGAATTGCGCCTGCATGTCGGTCGGGAACGCCGGGTACGGCGCGGTGGTCAGGCTGACCGCGCGCGGGCGCTTGCCGTGCATGTCCAGGCGGATCCAGTCCGGGCCGCTCTCGATGGTGGCGCCGGCCTCGCTCAGCTTGTCGAGCACAGCGTCGAGCGTGTCGGCGCGCGCGCGGCGCACGGTGACGCTGCCGCCGGTCATCGCCGCGGCGACCAGGAAAGTGCCGGTCTCGATGCGGTCGGGCAGCACCGCGTGGCGGCCGCCGGACAGGCGCTCCACGCCCTGCACCACGATGCGCGAGGTGCCGGCGCCTTCGATCCTGGCGCCGAGTGCGATCAGGCAGTCGGCCAGGTCGGTGACTTCCGGTTCCATCGCCGCGTTCTCCAGCACCGTGGTGCCGTCGGCCAGGGTCGCGGCCATCAGCACGTTCTCGGTGCCGGTGACGCTGACCATGTCGAACACGTAGCGGCCGCCCTTCAAGCGGCCGCTGCTGGTCGCCTTGATGTAGCCGTTCTCGACGCTGATCTCCGCGCCCAGCGCCTGCAGGCCCTTGATGTGCTGGTCCACCGGCCGCGAGCCGATCGCGCAGCCGCCGGGCAGCGACACTTCGGCCGCGCCGAACTTGGCCAGCAGCGGGCCCAGCACCAGGATCGAGGCGCGCATGGTGCGCACCAGCTCGTACGGCGCGACGTGCTGGTCGACCTTGCGCGGATCGACGGTGATCGCGCTGCCGCGCGCCAGGGTGCCTTCGTCGATGGTGACTTCGGCGCCCAGTTCGCCGAGCAGCTTCACCGTGGTGATCACGTCGTGCAGTTGCGGCACGTTGGTGATCTCCACCGGCGCATCGGCCAGCAGGGTCGCGCACAGGATCGGCAGCACCGCGTTCTTGGCGCCGGAAATATTCACTTCACCGTGCAGCGGGTTGCCGCCGGTCACTACGATTTTGGCCATGGGTCTCGGGGGATTCGAAAAGAAGAAACGGAACGGAACGCGGCTCAGCCGGCCTGCTCGGGGGTCAGCGTGGTCAGCGCCAGCGCATGGATCGCCCCGCCCATCAGCTCGCCCAGCGTCGCGTAGACCATGCGGTGGCGGGCCAGCGGCAGCTTGCCGGCGAACGCGGCGCTGACAACGGTGGCCTCGAAGTGCACGCCGTCGTCGCCCTGCACCTGCACGCGCGCGCCGGGCAGGCCGGCCTCGATCAGTTTACGGATGGTTTCGGCGTCCAACGGGCTTTCCTAATAAAATGATCGGCCATTCTACCCTCCGACCGGCATCCGCATGGCTGTATCGCCCCTGTCCCCCGCCGCGATCGACGACGCCAGCCTGGTCGCCAGCGGCCGCCGCGTGGTCGAGATCGAGCAGGCTGCGCTGGGCGCGGTCGGCGCGCGCATCGGCGCCGAGTTCGCCGCCGCCTGCCGGCTGATCCTGGCCTCGCGCGGGCGCGTGGTCGCCACCGGCATGGGCAAGTCCGGGCATGTGGCGCGCAAGATCGCCGCTACCCTCGCCTCCACCGGCACCCCGGCGTTCTACGTGCATCCGGGCGAGGCCGGGCACGGCGACCTGGGCATGATCACCGATGCCGACGTGGTCCTGGCGCTGTCCTACTCCGGCGAATCCGACGAGATCCTGATGCTGCTGCCGGTGCTCAAGCGCCAGGGCAACGCGGTGATCGCGATGACCGGCCGCGCCCAGTCCACGCTGGCCCGCGAGGCCGACCTGCACCTGGACGTCAGCGTGCCGGCCGAGGCCTGCCCGCTGGACCTGGCGCCGACCTCCAGCACCACCGCCTCGCTGGCGCTGGGCGATGCGCTGGCGGTGGCGCTGCTGGACGCGCGCGGCTTCACCGCCGACGATTTCGCCCGCTCGCACCCGGCCGGCAGCCTGGGCCGGCGCCTGCTGCTGCACATCACCGACGTGATGCACGGCGGCGACGACCTGCCGCGGGTGCGCGAGGACGCCAGCCTCAGCGAAGCGCTGGTGGAGATGAGCCGCAAGCGCCTGGGCATGACCGCGGTGGTCGATGGCGACGGGCGCCTGCTCGGCCTGTTCACCGACGGCGACCTGCGCCGCACCCTGGACAGCGCGCTGGACGTGCGCCAGACCCGCATCGCCGACGTGATGACCCGGCAGCCGCGCACGATCGGCGCCGACCAGCTCGCCGCCGAGGCCGCACGGCTGATGGAAACCCATAAGATCAACGGCTTGATCGTGGTCGACGGCGACGGCCGCGCGGTCGGCGCGCTCAACATTCACGACCTGTTGCGCGCCAGAGTGGTTTAACAGCCTGAACTTGTTCACCGCCCGCCGGCGCCCTGCGCCGCTGGCCCTGGCCTGCTGGAAAGCCGGCCTTCCCGCCCCGATATAGCGAACCATGCCCTATTCCCCGCTGGCCGACCTTCCCGCCGACCTGATCGACCGCGCCGCCCGGATCCGCCTGGCGTGCTTCGACGTGGACGGCACGCTGACCGACGGCCGCCTGTACTACGACCGCGACGGCAACGAGAGCAAGGCGTTCAACGTGCTCGATGGCCAGGGCCTGGTGCAGTTGCGCCGGCACGGCATCGAGGTGGCGCTGATCACCGCGCGGCCCAGCCTGGCCGCGGAGAAGCGCGGCCAGGAACTGGGCCTGCTGGTGCAGATCGGGGTCAAGGACAAGCGCGCCGGGGTGCAGGCGCTGTGCGACGAGCGCGGGCTGAGCCTGGAGCAGGTGTGCTTCATGGGCGACGACCTGCCGGATCTGGCGCCGCTGCGCGTGGTCGGGCTGGCGGTGGCCCCCGCCAATGCGCATCCGTGGACCGCCGAGCACGTGCACTGGCTGACCCGCGCCCGCGGCGGCGAAGGCGCCGCGCGCGAGCTGTGCGACGTGCTGCTGGCCGCGCAAGGCCACGTCCCCTCCCTGCTGCAGGAGCATGGCGCATGAGCTGGCGCACCGTTCTCGGCGGCCTGTTGCTGGTCGCCGCGCTGGTCAGCGGCTGGTCGGCCTGGCACCAGCGCAGCAAGCGGGTGCCGACGAGCGACGCCGAGGCCCGCTCGGACTACATCGCGCACGATTTCCAGATCGTCGCGCTGGACAAGCAGGGCAAGGAGTCGATGACCCTGCGCGCGCCGCAGATGGAACGCAGCCGCGCCGACCAGACCATGGCGATCGAAACCCCGCTGTTCCTGATGCCGGACGCCAATGGCCAGCACTGGGAAATGCGCAGCAAGACCGGCTGGGTCAGCGCCGACGGCACCGAACTGCGCCTGCGCGGCGACGTCGCCGGCGACAGCCCCAAGGTGCCCAGCATCCCGCCCACCACCTTCCGTACCCAGAGCCTGGACGTCTTCCCGCAGACCAGCACCGCGCGCACCGCCGAACCGGTCACCATGACCCGGCCCGGTATGATGCAGTCCGGCGTCGGCTTCGAGGTCGACTTGAAATCCCGGCAGTACAAGCTCCTTTCACAGGTCAAGACCCGCTATGAACCGAACGCTGCCCGCTAAGCTCGCGCTGCTCGCCCTGCTGCTGCCCGCACTGGCGATGGCCAAGTCGTCCGATCGCAATCAGCCGATGGATATCACCTCCGCCAGCCAGAGCGGCAACATGCTCGACGACAACGGCAAGATCCGTTACACGGGCAATGTCGTCATCATCCAGGGCACGCTCGAAATCCACGCCGACACCGCCGACCTGTTCCGCAAGGACGGCGACATCGACCGCGTCGTGCTGACCGGCAAGCAGGCCACGCTGAAACAGCAAATGGACGACGGCTCGCCGATGGACGCCGTCGCCGACAACATCGACTACAAGGTCGGCACCGATACCGTGGTGTTGACCGGCAACTACCGCATGACCTCGCCCAAGGGCACCAATGCCGGCCAGCGCATGGTCTACAACACCAAGACCGGCGACATGCAGGGCGGCGGCGACGGCACCCGCGTGCACACGGTGATCCAACCGAAGAACGCGGCGCCGGCAGGCGCCGCTGGCGCCAAGCCGGCCGCCAAGCCCGCCGCGACGCCGGCCAAGCCCACCACCCCGGCCAAGCAAGGAGGCCAGTGATGCTGCTCGCTGAAGGCCTGCGCAAGCGCTACAAGCAGCGCGAGGTCGTGCGCGAGTTCGCCCTGACCCTGGAGGCGGGCGAAGTGGTCGGCCTGCTCGGCCCCAACGGCGCCGGCAAGACCACCTGCTTCTACATGATCGTCGGCCTGGTCGAGGCAGATGCCGGGCGCATCGTGCTCGACGGCAACGACATCACCGCGCTGCCGATGTACAAGCGCGCCAAGCTCGGCGTCGGCTACCTGCCGCAGGAGCCGTCGGTGTTCCGCAAGCTCAGCGTGGCCGACAACATCCGCCTGGTGCTGGAACTGCGCGAGGACCTGGACGACGCCGGCCGCGAACGCGAACTGTCCTCGCTGCTGGACGAACTGCAGATCGGCCACGTCGCCGAGCAGCTCGGCGCCAGCCTGTCCGGCGGCGAGCGCCGCCGCTGCGAGATCGCCCGCGCGCTGGCCGCCAAGCCGCGGATGATGCTGCTCGACGAACCCTTCGCCGGCGTCGACCCGATCTCGGTCGGCGAAATCCAGCGCATCGTCACCCACCTCAAGCAACGCGGCATCGGCGTGCTCATCACCGACCACAACGTGCGCGAAACCTTGGGAATCTGCGACCGGGCGTATATCCTCAACGAAGGCAGCGTGTTGGCGCAGGGGGCGCCGGAAGCGCTGCTGGCCAATAGCGACGTCCGCCGCGTCTACCTCGGGGAAACCTTCAGGCTCTGACCGCGCGGGCGTTGCGCCACGCCCTTTCCCGTTCGGCACAGGCATGAAAGCACGGCTGCAGACATCGCTGGGACAGCATCTGGTCATGACGCCGCAGTTGCGGCAGGCGATCAAGCTGTTGCAGATGTCCAGCGCCGAACTGGAAGTGGAGATCGCCGAGGCGGTGGAGAGCAATCCGCTGCTGGAATGGGCCGAAGACGCCGCACCCACGCTCGATGTGGCCGGCACCGGCAGCGCCGAAGGCGAGGCCGAGGTCGCGCCGCCGGCCGGCGATACGCTGGACAACGTGCCGCAACACGACGGCGACGCCTGGTCCGATGCCGAGCCGGCCTGGAGCAGCGGCGGCGGCGGCTCCTTCGACGACGACGACGACATGGGCAGCGCCGCCGAGCGCGTCGCCGAACCCGACACGCTGATCGATCACCTGTTGTGGCAGTTGCACCTGTCGCACCTGTCGCCGCGCGACCGCAGCATCGGCGCGGCGCTGATCGACGCGCTCGACGACGACGGCTACCTGCGCGAACCGCTGGCCACGATCGCCGAAACCTTGCAGCCGGACATCGTCGCCGAGGAGGAGGAAATCCTCACCGTGCTGCACCAGATCCAGCGCTTCGACCCGGTCGGCATCGCCGCGCGCACGCTGGGCGAATGCCTGAACCTGCAGTTGGACGTGCTGCCCGCGGACACGCCCGGACTGGAACTGGCGCGCGCCATCGCCAACGGCCCGCTGGAGAAGCTGCCGCGCAGCGGCATCGCCGGCATCGCCCACGAACTCAAGCGCCCGGCCTCGGCGGTGGAGACCGCGGTCACGCTGCTGCGCTCGCTGGACCCGCGCCCGGGCAAGCAGGTCGGCGAACTCAGCGCCGATACCTACGTGGTGCCCGACTGCGTGATCTGGCGCCAGCGCGGCGTCTGGCACGCGGCGCTGGCCGGGCACGCGCGGCCCAAGGTCACCATCCACCGCGGCTACGAACAGCTCATCCGCCAGTGCGGCGAAAGCGACGCCGGCTACCTGCGCGGCCAGCTGCAGGAAGCGCGCTGGCTGCTGAAGAGCCTGGAAGCGCGCGGCGAGACCCTGCTCAAGGTGACCCGCTGCCTGCTGCGCCAGCAGGCCGGCTTCCTCGAATTCGGCGAACAGGCGCTGCGCCCGCTGACCCTGCGCGAGATCGCCGGCGAACTGGGCCTGCACGAGAGCACCATCTCCCGCGCCATCGCCCGCAAGTACGTGCGCACCCCGCGCGGCACCATCCCGCTGCGCGCCTTCTTCGCCTCGGGCATCGACACCGACAGCGGCGGCGAAGCCTCCAGCACCGCCATTCAGGCGATGATCCGGCGCCTGATCGAGGCCGAGAACCCGCGCAAGCCGCTTTCTGACGCCAAGCTGGCCGACCTGCTGAAAGGCGCCGGCGTGCCTGTAGCGCGGCGCACGGTTGCGAAGTATCGTGAGGCCATGAACATTTCCGCTTCCCACGAACGCGTCCGCATCGGTTGACGCATCGGCGGCAGGCGGCAATGGTTCATAAGGTGAATCCCGAACCAAGGAGTATCCGATGCGTATCGAGACCTACGGCCAGCAGATCGAAGTCACCCCCGCCTTGCGCGAGTACGTGGAGACCAAGCTGCAGCGGCTGAAGCGGCATTACGAGGAAACCATCGAGGTCCGCGCCCAGCTGGCGCTGCGCAAGCCCGACCACCACGTCGAGGCCACGGTCAACGTTCCCGGCCGCACCCTGCACGCCGATGCCAGCGCGCAGACCATGTACGCGGCGATCGACCTGCTCGCCGACAAGCTCGACCGGCTGATCATCAAGCACAAGGAAAAGAAACAGGACCACCACGCCGCCGAGGTGCGCGACAATATCGTGTGATCCTGCACACGTTGCTCCTGCCATGCCCTTGACCGATCTGATGGCGGCCGTCCGCACCCAGGTGCTGCCGGCCGCCGATCGCGACACCCTGCTGCGTACCGCCGCCGGCCTGCTGGCCTGTCCGCAAGCCGGCTTCGACGAACTCTTCGCCAGCCTGCGCGAGCGCGAACAGCTTGGCAGCACCGCCATCGGCCATGGCATCGCCATCCCGCACGGCCGCGCCCCGCATCTCGACGCCCCGCGTGGCGCGCTGTTGCGGCTGGACCAGCCGATCGACTTCGACGGCCACGGCGCGCAGGTCGACCTGATCTTCGCGATGGCCGTGCCGGCGCACTACACCCACCAACACCTGATGCTGTTGTCGGAACTGGCCGAACAGTTCTCCGACGAGGGCTTCCGCGCCGCGCTGCGCCGCGCCCCCGACGCTGCCGCATTGCACGACCTGCTCGGCGGCGCCCCCCAGGCCAGCGCCGCATGAGCATGAATACCAGCATCACCGCCCGCGAACTGTTCGACCAGCAACGCGACCGGCTCGGCCTGCGCTGGCTGGGCGGACAGAAGGGCGAACACCGCGAGCTGGAAGCCGGCAACGCGGTGTCGCGGCGCCCGTCGCTGGCCGGCTACCTCAATACGATCTACCCGAACAAGGTGCAGATCCTCGGCACCGAGGAACTGGCCTGGCTGGATTCGCTGGATTCGCGCCAGCGCTGGGAGACCATCGAGAAGATCGTGCAGGTGCGGCCGCTGGCGCTGGTGATCACCAAGAACCAGTCGTGCCCGGAAGACCTGCGCGCGGCCGCCGACGAATCCGATACGCCGCTGTGGGGCTCGCCCAAGCGCGGCCACGAACTGCTCAACCACCTCTCCTATCACCTGGCGCGCACGCTGGCGCCGCGGGTGATCCTGCACGGGGTGTTCATGGAGATCTACTCGATCGGCGTGCTGATCACCGGCGAGGCAGGCTCGGGCAAGAGCGAGCTGGCGCTGGAACTGCTCAGCCGCGGCCATCGGCTGGTCGCCGACGACGCCCCCGAGTTCACCCAGATCGCGCCCGACGTGCTCGACGGCACCTGCCCGGAACTGCTGCAGGACCTGCTGGAAGTGCGCGGCCTGGGCGTGCTCAACGTGCGCGACATGTTCGGCGACACCGCTGTAAAGAAGAACAAGTATCTTCGCCTGATCGTGCACCTGACCCGGCCCATGACCGAACCGACCCCGCATGGCTACGAGCGCCTGACCGGCGATTCCGGCACCCGCCACGTGCTGGACCTGGACGTGCCGCTGATCACCCTGCCGGTGATGCCCGGGCGCAACCTGGCGGTGCTGACCGAGGCCGCCACGCGCCTGCACATCCTGCGCACCAAGGGCATCGACCCGGCGGCGATGTTCATCGCCCGCCACAGCAACCTGCTCGAACGGCGCACGCCATGAACGCGGTGGCGAACACCTCCACCCTGGTGATCGTCAGCGGCCTGTCCGGCTCCGGCAAATCGGTGGCGCTGAAGACCTTCGAGGACCTGGACTACTACTGCGTCGACAACCTGCCGGTGGAACTGCTGCCGGCCTTCGTCAAGAGCCTGGTGCGCGACGACGTCGGCCCCGGCAAGCTGGCGGTGGGCATCGACGTGCGCAGCCGCCACAGCGACCTGGCGCAGCTGTCGCGCTGGCGCGAGGCGGTGGCGCAGTTCGGCCTGGACGCGCGGCTGCTGTTCTTCGACGCCACCGACGAGGCGCTGATCAAGCGCTACGCCGACACCCGCCGCCGGCACCCGCTGTCGCACCTGGGCCTGTCGCTGCCCGAGGCGATCGAGCGCGAGCGCGCGCTCACCGAACCGCTGCGCCGCGAGGCCGACGCGGTGATCGACACCAGCACGCTCAACGTGCACCAGCTGCGCCGGCGGGTGACCACCGAGTTCGCGCTGACCAACGAGAACAGCCTGTCGCTGCTGTTCGAATCCTTCGCCTACAGGCGCGGAGTGCCGGCCGAAGCCGACTTCGTGTTCGACGCGCGGGTGCTGCCCAACCCGCACTGGGATCCGGAACTGCGGCCGCTGACCGGCCGCGACAGCGGCGTGCGCGACTACCTGGACGCACAGCCGGACGTGCAGCGGTACACCGCGCAGATCGTCGACCTGCTCGACACCTGGCTGCCGCGGCTGCGCAACGACACCCGCAGCTACGTCACCATCGCCTTCGGCTGCACCGGCGGCAAGCACCGCTCGGTGTACCTGGCCGAACGCCTGGCCCGCCACGCGCGCGAGCAGGGCTGGCCGGAAGTGGCGACGTTCCATCGCGAGCAGGACTGAAGGGCCGGGATTGGGGATTCGGGATTGGCAAAAGCGGGAGCGGCTGCGGCCGTTGCTCTGGCGTTTGCGAATCCCCAATCCCGAATCCCCACTCCCGGCCTTCCGGCCATTCCCTGCGCCCTGCCCGACCTGTTAACGTTCTCCCATGGCCTGTGGCATTCTCCTGATTACTCATCCCGGTGTGGGCGCGTCGCTGTTGAGCGTGGCCACCGGATTGTTGCGGCAGTTGCCGCTGAAGACCGAAGCGTTCGAAGTTCCGCTCGATGCCGATCTGGATGCGCTGCTGCCGCAGGCGTCGGCGGCGTTGCGGCGGGTCGATGACGGCGACGGCGTGCTGGTCGTGACCGACCTGTACGGCGCCAGCCCGAGCAACCTGGCGACGAAACTCGCCCGCCTCGGCACGCCGGTGCGGCGCGTCTCGGCGCTGAGCCTGCCGATGCTGCTGCGGATCATGAACTACCCCGAACAGGGGCTGGACCAGTTGCCCGCGACCGCGGCCGCTGGCTCGCGCAATGGAGTGGTGATCGACGATGCTTGAACGCGAACTCATCGTATCCAACCGACTGGGCCTGCATGCGCGCGCGACCGCCAAGCTGGTGCAGACGCTGTCCTCGTTCCGCTGCAACGCCACGCTCGCGGCCAAGGGCCGCGAGGTCAACGCCAAGAGCATCATGGGCGTGATGCTGCTGGCCGCCGCGCAGGGCACGCCGGTGACGGTGCGGGTGGACGGCGCCGACGAAGCCGACGCGCTGGAGGCCGTGGTCGGCCTGTTCGAGCGGCGCTTCGACGAGGACAGCTGAGCATGCAGTGCCGGCCGCCGGCCGCGACCACGCCGCCGCGCCGACGCGGATGCGCGCGGTGAGCCTGCGCATCGCCGGCCATGGCGCCTCGCGCGGCAACGCGCTGGGCCGCGCGCGCGTGCGCCTGCCGCATGCGCTGGACGTGGCCGAACAACGCATCGGCGCAGCGCAGGTGCCCGAGGAACTGGAACGCCTGCACCTGGCGGTGAACGCCGCGCGCGAGGAAATGCACGGCCTGCGCCAGCGCCTGCATGGCGCCCTGGCCAAGGAGGTCGGCGAGTTCCTCGACCTGCACGCACTGCTGCTCGACGACCCGGAACTGCTGCACGGCCTGGACGAACTGATCCGCACCGGCCGCTACAGCGCCGACTATGCGTTGCGCCTGCAGCGCGACCGCCTGGCGACCGTGTTCGACGCCATGGAAGACGCCTACCTGAAAAGCCGCATGGACGATCTGGACCATGTGATCGGGCGCATCCACGCGTTCCTGCAGAAGCGCCAGCCCGACAGCGCCGGCCTGGCCGGCGAGATCCTGGTGTGCGAGAACGTGGCGCCGTCGGAACTGGCGCAATTGCAGGCGCAGGGCGTGGTCGGCATCGTCACCAGCGCCGGCAGCGCGCTGTCGCACAGCGCGATCCTGGCGCGCAGCCTGCACCTGCCGCTGGTGGTCGGCGTCGCCGATGCGCTGCAGAAGATCAACGACGGCGACGTGCTGATCGTCGACGGCGTGCAGGGCGCGGTGATCGTGGAGCCCACGCCCGACGACCTGCGCGACTACCGGACCCGCGTGCGCGACCAGGCCAAGCTGCAACGCGGCCTCGGCAAGCTGCGCTCCAAGCCCAGCCGCACCCTGGACGGGGTCGATATCGTGCTGCTGGCCAATGCCGAGTCGCGCGACGACGTGGCCCGCGCGCATGCGCTCGGCGCCGACGGCCTGGGCCTGTACCGCACCGAATTCCTGTTCCTGCAGCGCGACGCGCTGCCCGACGAGGAAGAACAGTTCCGCACCTACCGCGACGCGGTGCTCGGCATGAGCGGGCGGCCGGTGACCATCCGCACCCTGGACCTGGGCGCGGACAAGGCCGACCGCACCGGCCTGACCATGAGCAACGAGCAGAACCCGGCACTGGGCCTGCGCGGCGTGCGCCTGTCGCTGGCCCGGCCGAAGGTTTCGGACACGCAGCTGCGCGCGATCCTGCGCGCCTCCGGCTACGGCCCGGTGCGCGTGCTGGTGCCGATGATCAGCGCGCGCGAGGAGATCATGGCGATGCGCCGGCATCTCAAGCGCATCGCCGCGCAACTGCGCCGCGAGGGCCACGCCATCGCCGAGCAGGTGCAGATCGGCGCGATGATCGAGGTCCCGGCCGCGGCGATCGCGCTGGACACCTTCATCGACGCCATCGACTTCCTGTCGATCGGCACCAACGACCTGGTGCAATACCTGCTCGCCGCTGACCGCAACAACGAAGCGCTGGGCGAGCTGTATTCGCCGCTGCACCCGGCGGTGCTGCGCCTGATCGCGCAGGTCATTGCCACCGGCCACGCCCACGCCAAGCCGGTGGCGGTGTGCGGCGAGATCGCCGGCGATCCGGCGCTGACCCCGATCCTGCTGGCGCTGGGGCTGCGCGAGTTCAGCCTGCACCCGGCGACGATGCTGGAAGTACGCCGGGTGATCCGCGACACCGATCTGCAGGCGCTGCGCCTGCGCGGCGCCAAGCTGCTGCAGGCACGCGACCGCAAGGGCATCGAGCGCTGGTTGGCTTGAGAGCCGGGATTGGGGATTGGGGATTGGGGATTGGGGATTCGCAACAATCAAGAGCGTGCGTGGCCACGTGCGCTACCGCCGCGTCGGTGCTAGCGCAGTGACCCCTGCTCCAGCTCCCGCGCTTTCAGGCCCCACCGCCTCTGGAAAGCAGATTCGGGATCTGCAGCTGCGCCTGCGTAGGAGGAGCTTCAGCTCCGATGCTCTACCGGTGAGGCGTCGGGGCTGAAGCCCCTCCTACAGGGAGCGGACGCCGATTTGCGGGCATGGCACTTTTTTCGCCAGCCCGCCGGCCGCGATTTCGCCGGACGGCGCCGCGCCGTTGCGACTCCCCAATCCCGACTCCCAAATCCCAGCCCGCTGTGCTTCCCGCAACATGCAGGCGATAATGTTGCGATGAACATCTGACCGACCGCGAGCCCTCGGCGCGCGGCCTTCCACTTTCAGGAGCAGCGCATGGCCGATGCCGTCCGCCACGACAAGACCGCGCGGCAGCTGCGTTTGCTGTCCGATGCGCTGGACAGCGGGCGCCTGGGCCCGGTGCGGCGGCTGGTCAATACGCTGGCGCCGGCCGAGATCGGCAACCTGCTCGAGTCGCTGCCGCCGGGCAAGCGCGTGGTGGTGTGGGGCCTGGTCGATCCGGAAGACGACGGCGAAGTGCTGCTGCACGTCGGCGAGGAAGTGCGCGAAAGCCTGCTCGCGGACATGGACCCGGACGAGATCATCGCCGCGGTCGAAGACCTCGACATCGACGACCTGGCCAACCTGGTCGAGGATCTGCCCGACACGGTCATCGACGAAGTGCTCAAGTCGATGGACCGCGAGAACCGCGAGCGCCTGGAACAGGTGCTGTCCTATCCCGAGGACAGCGCCGGGCGCCTGATGAACCCGGACGTGGTCACCGTGCGCGCCGACGTCAACGTCGACGTGGTGCTGCGCTACCTGCGCCTGCGCGGCGAACTGCCGGACCACACCGATCACCTGTTCGTGGTCAGCCGCCGCCACCAGTACCTGGGCCGGGTGTCGCTGGCCGCGCTGGTCACCCACGAGGATTCCACCCCGATCAACCGGCTGATCGACGACGAGCAGCCGGCCATCGACGTGGGCGAAGGCGCCGACGAGGTCGCGCGGCAGTTCTCCGACCACGACTGGATCTCCGCGCCGGTGGTGGACGACAACAACATCCTGCTCGGCCGCATCACCATCGACGACGTGGTCGACATCATCCGCGACCAGGCCGAGCACCAGGCGATGAGCGCCGCCGGCCTGGACGAGGACGAGGACATGTTCAGCCCGGTGCGGCGCGCGTTCCGGCGCCGCCTGCTGTGGCTGACCATCAACCTGGGCACCGCGTTCATCGCCTCCAGCGTGGTCAGCCAGTTCGAGGGCACCATCTCCAAGCTGGTGGCGCTGGCCGCGCTGATGCCGATCGTCGCGGGCATGGGCGGCAACGCCGGCACCCAGGTGCTGGCGCTGATGGTGCGCGGCCTGGCGCTGGGCCAGATCGGCGCATCCAACGTCACCGTGCTGTTGCGCAAGGAGCTGGCGGTGGCGCTGATCAACGGCCTGGCGCTGGGCATCGGCCTGGGCCTGATCGTGCTGGCCTGGTTCAAGCAGCCGCTGCTGTCGCTGGTAATCGGCTCGGCGCTGACCATCAACCTGCTCACCGCCGCGCTCGGCGGCGTGCTGGTGCCGCTGACGCTCAAGCGCCTGGGTTTCGATCCGGCGCTGGCCGGCGGCGTGATCCTGACCACCCTGACCGACGTGATGGGCTTCCTCAGCTTCCTCGGCCTGGCCACGCTGGTGCTGCTGTAGGCGAGCCTGCGCGGCCTGCGCATTGCCGCGAACGCCGTCGCATCGCCCGCGCGCGCACATGTGTCGGCTTTCTCGCCGTCGCGTGCCGGGCGGCCGCGACAGGCTGAACGCCGCGCGGGCGGCGCCTGACTGGCGCATGTCCGGGCCCGGCCCTGGCCGCACGCCGCTCTGTCGCCGAAGCGCCGGGACGCCGATACTGGGGACCTCCACCGCCGAGGGCCGCCCATGTCCATGCGTTCGTTGCTGATGCTGCTGTGCCTGTCGATGGTCGGTTGCAGCAGCCTGCCCAGCGACCCGGCCACCGGCCATTTCGTGTCCCGCCAGTTGACCTTGGACGGTCGCCTGTACCGCTACCAGGTGTTCGTGCCGGCGCCGCCGCACCGCCAGGGACCGGTGCCGGTGGTGCTGTTCCTGCACGGCTCCGGCGAGCGCGGCAGCGACGGCAGGCAGCAGGCCGATGCCGGCGTGGGCCCGTACCTGCGCCGCCACCTGGGCGACTTCCCGGCGCTGGTGGTGATGCCGCAGGTGCCGGACGAGCAGGAGTGGAACGGGGTCAACGCGACCATGGCGCTGCAGGCGCTGGACGCGGCCAGCGCGGAATTCAACGGCGATCCGCAGCGCACCTACCTGACCGGCATGTCGATGGGCGGCTACGGCACCTGGGAAATCGCGCTGCAGCAGCCGCAGCGTTTCGCCGCGCTGGTGCCAGTGTGCGGCGCGATCCTGTCCCCGCACGAGGATCGCGAATACCTGGTGGTGACCCCGGTGGCGGAACTGCCCGACCCCTACACCGCGCTGGCCGAACGCCTGCAACGGATCCCGGTATGGATGTTCCATGGCGCCGAGGACGACGTGGTGCTGCCGCACGACGACCGCAAGATCTATCGCGCGTTCAAGAACCTGGATGCCGACGTGCGCTACACCGAATATCCGGAAGGCAACCACAACGCCTGGGATGCCACCTACCGCGACCCGAAGATGTGGCAATGGCTGTTCGCGCAGAAGCGCGGCGGCGACACCGCCGACGCGGCGCCGGAGACCGCGACCGGCGGCAGCTGAGCCGGCGGTGCGCACCGGCGCGTCTTCCGGCCCTGCCCCTGTAGGAGCGGCTTCAGCCGCGACCGAACCCTTGCCACAAGCGGCAGCGCCCGGACCGGAAATGCGCCCGACACGGCCGGCGCCAAGCCAGGCGAAGGCAGGACAGCAACGGCGACCAGACGAAGGCGCCTGAACGCCGCAGCGGCGCGCTCACCCGCCGAACGTGCATGCAGATGCTGCGCGCCCGCGCGGCATGCACACCGCGCCCTCCCTCGGCGGCGCAGCACCCACCCCCCGCGCAAAACCGCGTACAGTCCGCGCTCGTTTCTTCCCGGGCCGCCCATGGCTACCGACACCGCCTCCGCACAGGCCGATTTTCTCGAACGGCTGCAGCGCCTGGACGCGAGCGCCGCCGGCCTCGCCGATGCCGCGATCCCGCCGTTGCTGATCGCCACCTCCGATCCCGCCGCGCCCTGGCGGCTCAGCGAGACCGGGCAATGGCTGCTGCAGGTACTGAAGGCCAGGCAGGCGCTGTCGCACGCCGCGCACGCCACCACCCTGTCCGCCGATGCGCTGCGCCGCGACCAGAAGTTCGCGCCGCCTGGGCGGCCGTCGCTGCACATCGTGCAGTTGCGCCAGCAGCAGGCGGCCGCGCAGCAGGCGACGCGGCGTGCGAAACAGGATTTCGCCCAGGCCGCCGCAGGTTTCGCGCGCAGCGCCGGTCTATCGCCGCCGACCAGGCTGAGCCTGAGCGAGTTCCTGCAGCGCTGGATCGATAGGTATGTGCGGTAGGGGAATGGGGAATGGGGAATGGGGAATCGGCAGAAGCGGGGTTGGTCGATCGCTGCCTGCACCACGCGCGCGCAGTGCATTCGCAGCGCTGGTGCGGGCTTTTCCGAGGCCGGCAGAAATGTGCGTGGCGGTCGCCGGGTGCAACGCATAGTGGCGACGCCGCCATGGCCCTTGTCCCTGCTTGTCGGAGTTCGCGTTTCGCTACCGCCTCGCCGCTGAACGCCGACGCGCGCCCGCTCCGCGAAGCGGGTTGAACGCCAGGCCGCAGGCGACCGGCTTGCTATCCTTGCCGGCCCGTTCTTCCTCGCCGATACGCGCGCCGATTGCCGCCATGTCCGTTCTTCCCTCCGCATCCGCCGCAGACCGCGCCATCACCCTCGCCGACTGCCGCGGGCATGCGCCCTGCCCGGCCGCACACGCCGCAACGGCAGCGTGACCATGCTCAGCGGACACACGGCGAACCTCGCCACCTGGAGCATCTGCGCGCTGGCCACGGCGGGCGTGATCACGCGGCCGTTCAAGCTGCCCGAGGCGCTGTGGGCGGTGGGCGGCGCGGTGCTGTTGATGGTCCTCGGCCTGATGCCCGGCGTCGAAGCCTGGCATGCGGTACTGAAGGGCTACGACGTCTACCTGTTCCTGATCGGGATGATGCTGCTGTCGGAAACCGCGCGCGCCGAGGGCCTGTTCGACTGGGTGGCGATGCATGCGGTGAATCTGGCCAAGGGCTCGCCGCGGCGCCTGTTCGCGCTGGTGTTCGGGGTCGGCATCGTGGTCACCACGTTCCTGTCCAACGACGCCACCGCGGTGGTGCTGACCCCGGCGGTATACGCGGCCGCACGCAAGGCCGGGGCCAAGCCGCTGCCGCTGCTGTTCGCCTGCGCGCTGATCGCCAACGCCGCCAGCTTCGTGCTGCCGATCTCCAATCCCGCCAACCTGGTGCTGTACGGCGGCACCATGCCGACCCTGGGCGCGTGGATGGCCGCGTTCGCGCTGCCGTCGCTGCTGGCGATCGGGGTCACCTTCGGCATGCTGTACTGGGCCGAGCGCAAGGACCTGCGCGGACGCTGCGCCGAACGCGTGGACACGGTGCCGCTGAGCCGCGGCGGCGCCTTCGCGCTGGCCGGCATCCTGGTCACCGCCGCGCTGCTGGTCGGCGTCTCGGCGCTGGGCCTGGAGCTGGGCCTGCCCACCTGCCTGGCCGGCGTGGCCACGCTGGCGGCGGTGTGCCTGGGCGGCCGGCAATCGCCGCTGCCGCTGGCCAAGGCGGTGTCGTGGGCGGTGCTGCCGCTGGTGGCCGGGCTGTTCGTGCTGGTCGAGGCGTTGTCGCGCACCGGGGTCATCGCCTGGCTCGCGCAGACGCTGTCCGCCTCCGCGGCGCAGTCGCCGCTGGCCACCGCCGGCGCGTCCGGCACGCTGCTGGCGTTCGCCTCCAACCTGATGAACAACCTGCCGGCCGGATTGATCGCCAGCACCACCATCGCCCAGGCGCATCCGCCGCAACTGGTCGTCGACGCGCTGCTGATCGGCGTGGACCTGGGGCCGAACCTGTCGATCACCGGCTCGCTGGCCACCATCCTGTGGCTGACCGCGATCCGCCGCGAAGGCGAGGACGTGGGCTTCTGGCGCTTCCTGAAAGTCGGCGCGCTGGTGATGCCGCCGGCCCTGCTGTGTGCGCTGGGCGCGCGCCTGTTGCTGGGCTGAGCCGTCGCCGCTCTTGTGTACGAGCGGCTTCAGCCGCGACGAACGTGAGCACCGGGCGCTCTGCGTTCCTCGCAAAAAACGCAACGTGCTCTTCAGCCTTCATCGCAGTGCCCGGCATCAGGTCGCGGCTGAAGCCGCTCCTTCAGGAAGCTGGGCGCCCTGCCCTGCCCGCTGCGCGCGCAGTCGCCGCGCCACGCCGCCGATCAACGCGATCGCGGCGGTCAGCGCGGCCATCGACAGGAATTGCGCACGGGTGTCGGGCGAGGCCACCAGGCCGTTACCGCTTTTGTGTAGGAGCGGCTTCAGCCGCGACGAACGTGAGCCAGAGGGCTTTGCGTTCTCGCAAGAACCCCGTGCTGTGCAGGCCTGATCGCGTTACCCACCTTCCGGTCGCGGCTGAAGCCGCTCCTACAAGGTAGCGCGGCGCCCTACCCTGCCCGCCCGCCGCGCAGCTGCCGCGCCACGCCGCTGATCAACGCGATCGCGGCGGTCAGCGCGGCCATCGACAGGAACTGCGCGCGGGTGTCGGGCGAGGCCACCAGCAGGCCGAAGATCACCGCCAGGATCGCCAGCGCCAGCAGGGTCAGCACCGGATAGCCGCGCATGCGGAACGGCAGGCGCGTCCCGGCGCGATCGGCGCGCGCGCGCAGGATCAGCTGCGACAGCAGCGAGATCGTCCACACCAGCAGGCAGGTCGCGCCGACGATGTTCAGCAGCGTCGGCAGCACCCGATTCGGATACAGCAACTCCAGCACCGCGGCGACGAAGCCGAACAGCACGCTCGCCAGCACCGCCAGCAGCGGCACCTGCTGGCGGTTGGTGAAGGCCAGCACGCGCGGCGCCTCGCCGCGCTGCGCCAGCGAGAAGATCATCCGCGAGGCGCCGTACAGATTGGCGTTGAGCGCCGACAGCAGCGCGATCACCGCGATCAGGGTGATGCCGGTGGCCGCGCCGGGAATCTTGGCCGCCTGCAGCACCGCGGCGAACGGCGAACTCAGCGCCTCGCTCTGCCACGGCACCACCGCGATGATCACGCTCAGCGAGCCGATGTAGAACACCAGGATGCGCCAGGCCACGGTACGGATCGCGCGCGCGATGCTGCGCTCCGGGTCGGCGGTCTCGGCCGCCGCCACCGCCACGATCTCGGTGCCGCCGAAGGCGAACACCACCACCAGCAGCGCCGCGCCGATGCCGGCGGCGCCCTTCGGCGCGAAACCGCCGTTGCCGGTGACGTTGGACCAGCCCGGCGAGGCCACGTTCGGCAGCCAGCCGGCCAGCAGCGCCACGCCGACCAGGATGAAGGCGACGATCGCCACGACCTTGAGGATCGCGAACCAGAATTCGAACTCGCCGAAATTGCGCACGCCGAGCAGGTTGATCGCGGTGAAGGCGGCCATGAACACCACCGCGACCAGCGGCACCGGCAACGCCGGCCAGACCGTGGCCAGCAGCCCGGCCGCACCCACCGCCTCGGCGGCGATCACGATCACCAGCTGCAGCCACCACAACCACCCCACCGTCGCGCCCGCGGTGGCGCCCATCGCATCGGCGGCATACACCGAGAATGCGCCGCTGGCCGGCTTGGCCGCGGCCATCTCGCCCAGCGCGTTCATCACGATGATCACCAGCGCGCCGGCGACCAGGTAGGAAATCAGCACCGCCGGCCCGGCCGCGTGCACGCCCACGCCCGAACCCAGGAACAGGCCGGCGCCGATCGCGCTGCCCAGCCCCATCATGATCAGTTGCCGCGGCTTCAGCGCATGGCGCAACGCAGGCGCGGCGGACGGGGCGGCGGGACCGGGAGGCATGGACGGATGCGGCATCGGGTTCGTCGATTGGCAGGAATCCCGACACGATACCGCGTCGCGATGGTGCCGTGCTCGCCGCCGCGCAGCAGCCGATCCTGAGCGGGTCGCGCCGGATCTTCAGACCCGCAGCCGGTCTGGACGGGCGCGGCCTGCGCTCGGTGGCGCCGAGCGTGCGGCGCAGCGTCCGCGCTGTCGAGCGGCGACCGCCCCATCCACTGCGCTGCGCGTTCGCGCGCAGCCGAGAGCCGCGGCGCCGCCGCCACCGGACGCATGCCCGTCGCCCTGCCCTGCACGTTGCCCTGCCCTGCCCGTCGCTCCGCCCTTCGCGCTCCCTGCCCGTCTCACCCTGCCCGCACGAGTGCGGACCGGGCACGACCTGCACGGCCGATAGGCGACACCCCGAGTTCGGAGATACAAAACAATGAAATTTTGCCGCGCGTGACGTATCTCGTTGATTATAGATATTGACAGCGATACTAACGTCAGAAATACTGAACAAAGCGTCGAGTCGGAAGCGTTGCCCGACGACCGGCGTAGCGCCGCCCAAAGGCGCTACGCCGATCATCCGGTACGGCTCCGTCCGCACGCGTGATGGCAGGCCGGGAGATGGCCTGCACCGAGCGGTTCGGCCGGAAAGGACCACGGCTGCCGCCCGGCCCGAGCGCAACGGTCCGCTGCATCAAGACAAGGAGAGACACCATGATCAAACCCCTGTTGACCCTGGCCGTTCTGGCGGTCGCATTCACCGCGGCGCAGACCCACGCCACCGGGCAGAAGCTGGACGCCAACGACACGATCCAAGGCCTAGGCGAACGCGTCCCGGCCGGCAAGAAGAACGTCAGCCTGTCGCCGCTGTTCAAGGTCTACACGTTCGAGAAGTCCGGGCTGACCTTCGCCCAGATCAACTCGTCGAAGGACGAGGTGATCACGGTACTCGGGATCACTCCGGGTGCCCAATCGCGCCTGCCGATCGGCCTGGCCGCCGAAGAGCAGCTGATCGTCGTCAACGACGAGAAGGACCGCCCGCTCGGCATGGTCACCGCCGCCGCGAGCTGCCCGTGCAGCGCCACCGTGGTCTACCAGGACGCCAACCAGATGATCGTCGTGGTCTACGGCTCCAACGGCGAGTACATCACCTCGTACGTGCTCCCGCGCACCAAGGCGCCGAGCGCGCCGCAGTAACAGGCCTCACCTGCACCTGCATCACAGCGCCGCGGCTGGCGACGGCCGCGGCGTTTTCGTTGCAGGGAGCAAGCGTCCACATGCGAACGAGTCGTGCGCGCGATCCGTAACCGCGCGCACGACCGGGCGAAACAGGCATGCCGGCACTACGGAGACAGCGAACGCTACAGCGACTCCATGCATCGGCGTGCGGTACGGGCACGCGCATCGGCGATCTCCCGCTTGGCGCCTTTCGGGCCGGTGATGTCCACCATGGCTAGCCTCCCTGGCCGCTCTTCTGGAATTCCACCGGACCGGCATATCCGGGGTACTTCTTCTTGATCAGGATCCTGTCTGCAGGCCGCAGACAGGCATGCTCCAGCGAATCCTTCACGTGGCCCTCGTCGACGAAGAACTCCTCGTAGGGCAGCGCCAGCACGCGTTCGTGTCCATCGACGGTGAATTTCAGCAACAGCGCGTCGTCGCGCTCGAAACACAGCCGCTGCCACGGGAAGTCCGTCAGTGCCGAAGCCGGCACTTCGACCGCATCGCGACGACCCAGCAGCGCATCGACCTGCCGCGCGAAGTGTTCTTTGGAAAGCGAAGAATCGGCCATCGCGCATCCCGCAATCGAAACGAGAGAGAAAATCAGCAAGGCGAGACGAGGCAGTGCCGGCCCCCGCCCACGCGCGCGTGCATCGCCAACGCTACAGTGCGGCGCGGGCGCCGCCGCGGTGGTGGTGTCGAACATGGAACGCGGCTCCTTCCGCCGTCGATGCCGCATTCTGTGGCATACCGGCACACGGCTCAACGTCACGCCGCCACAAGAACGACAGCGAACCCGACGGCGCGAAGCGCGTCTGGCGACCGAGATAGCGTTGCGGGTGGCGGCGCGGCATCCGCCGCCAGATGCCGCGGCAACTGGCCTCACTTCCAGCGCGACATGCGATGCGTACGTCGCGACAGCAAGCCGCCCTCCGGCGGGAGGGCGGCGAACACCGCAGGTGCCGATCAGAACTCCTGCCAGTCCTTGTCCGTGGCCAACGCGGGGACGGACTGCAGGCGACGCGCAGCGGCCGGCGCCGGCGCCGGCGCCGGGCGGGCGTAGTTCCTCGGCTTCGGCGCCTTCGCGAGGGTCGGCTGGCGTACCGGCGCGGCGTTCTCTTCCAGCTTGAACAAGGCCACTGCCTGGGTCAGTTCGGTCGCCTGCTGCTCCATCGAGCGCGCCGCGGCGCTGGCCTCTTCCACCAGCGCCGCATTCTGCTGCGTGCTCTCGTCCATTTGGGTCACGGTCTGATTGACCTGTTCGATGCCGGCGTACTGCTCCTGCGAGGCGGCGGAGATCTCGCTCATGATGTCGGTGACGCGCTGCACCGAGGACACGATCTCGTGCATGGTCTTGCCGGCCTGGCCGACCAGCGCCGAACCTTCGGCGACACGGCTCACCGAGTCGTCGATCAGCTCCTTGATCTCCTTGGCCGCGCTGGCCGAACGCTGCGCCAGCGTGCGCACTTCCGAGGCGACCACGGCGAAGCCGCGGCCCTGTTCGCCGGCGCGCGCCGCTTCCACCGCCGCATTGAGCGCGAGAATGTTGGTCTGGAAGGCGATGCCGTCGATGACGCTGATGATGTCGGCGATCCTCTTCGAGGAAGCTTCGATGCCGCTCATCGTGGTCACCACCTGGCCGACCACCTCGCCGCCTTCCGACGCCACCGTCGCGGCGCCGACCGCGAGCTGGTTGGCCTGGCGCGCGTGTTCGGCGTTCTGCTTCACGGTGGAGGTCAGTTCCTCCATCGAGGCGGCGGTTTCCTCCAGGCTGGCGGCCTGCTGTTCGGTACGCCGCGACAGGTCGTCGTTGCCGGTCGCGATCTCGCTGGCCGCGGCGTTGATCGACACCGCCGAGTGCTTGATCCGGCTGACGATCTCGGACAGCTGCTCGGCCGTGGCATTGGCATCGTCGCGCATCTGCGCGAACACGCCGCGGAACTCGCCGTGCATGCGCGCGGTCAGGTCGCCGGCGGCGATGGATTGCAGCAAGGCCGACAAGGACTGCAGATTGCCGTCGGCGGTGGTCATCAGCTGGTTGAGACTCTCGACCATGATGCGGAAGTCGAACTGGAAACGCTGCGCATCGCCGCGCGCGCTGAAGTCGCCGTCGGCGGCGGACTGCGCCAGCTGCCTGATCTGGCCGTTCATCGCCGACAGGTTGGCCTTGACCTCGTCCATGGTCTGGGTCAGTACGGCCTTCTCGCCAGGCAGGCGGTCCATGTCCTGGCTGAGGTCGCCGATCGCGTAGCGGCCCATGATCTGCATCAACTTCATCTTGATCTCGATATGCGAGCCGACCACGGCGTTGGTTTCCGCGGCCATGCGTCCGTAGTCGCCGGGGAACGCAGCGGCGTCCATGCGGAAGCTGATCTGGCCGGCATCGTGGCGCTTGGCCATGTCCAGCTGTGCGGCGATCAGGCTGCGCAACTGGTGCTGCATGCCGTGCATCGCGCCGAGCAGGCGCCCGGTTTCGTCGGTGGCCTGGGTCTGCACGTCGTTGTCCAGGTCGCCACGTGCGATCGCTTCGGCGGCGCGGGTGGCGCGGCGCAGCGGCACGGTCAGGCTTCGGGTGATCAGCCAGGCCAGCAACGCGCTGACCACGACCACCACCACGCCGCCGCTGATCAGCATGGCGCGGCCACGATCCATCGCCGAGCTAGCGGCGGCATAGGCGCTCGCACCACGCACGCGCTGCCGTTCCGAATACGCGTTGATCGCGTCCTGCCACTGCTGAGTGGCCGGCGCGGCCTGCTTCATCAGTACCTGCAGCGCCTCGTCGGGCTTGTCGTTCATGCCCAGATCCAGCACTTGCTGGTTGGCGGCGCGCGAGCGCTCGTAACCGAGATCGATCTGCCTGCGCATCTCCGCGCCGGTGGCATCGGTCACCGGAATCGCATAGAGCTTGTCGTGGGTCTCGCTGTAGTTCTGCTGCTGCTGCTCGACGCGCTTGGCGAACTGGATGTTTTCTTCCTGCGTCGTCGGCAGGACGATATTGCGCAGGTTGACCGCGATGATCGAACTGGCCTCGCGCATCGCGCTGGTGTACTCAAGGATGGTCATGTTGCGGTTGACGATACTGTCCATGCGTTCACGCGCTTGCGCCAGGGTCATCAACCCGGCGACGACGAGCGCGCAGGAAAGCAGGATGAGTACGCCGAAGGCCGCGGAGAGGCGCGTACCGACGTTGTAGCGTTGAAGAAATCCGATCATGGGGTACCTGCCAGGGGATGGAATGGAAACGCGCTACGAGTTCGAAGATGCGAAACCGGGCACGAAATGGAACACATCGCGAAGCTGCGACGCAGCGTGGACTGCAGGCCGAATCTTGAAAATCTTGCCCACTGCGCGCGACGCCAGCGCCGATGCTTGGGCGAAGTAACGGCGACCGCATTGGATTCTTGATGCGCATTGACACAGATTTTTTTGAATGCCGTCACGGACATCATCGTGATGTGAATCCGAAGTTGCGGATGGATCCGGAAAGCGGGAAAACGGTGAAATCAACGTGAAACGCGCAAGGCCGGCAGCGACGGCGTCATGACGTCGCGCGTCCTTGGCTGGCGGCCATAGCGCGGCTCGGCCAGGTCGATCGCCGCATCGGCGGCCGCGCTCTTCACGCGTCTTGCACCGCAAGTTCGCGTTCTGCAGCGTGCGCGCAAGACGCAGTGCCATGCGCCCGCGAACGAATCGCGCGGACGCATGGCGTGACGCGAGAAGCGCAAGTCGCTAGGCCGAATTGGTGCTCACAGCGGCCGTCGCGATAACCTTGGCCTTGGCCTGCGCCGCCGTGATCGCGGCGTACATGTAGCCCAGCGGCTGCAGGAGCGGCTTGGACGAGATCCAGGTGACGGAACGGCGCGGGCAGCGCCGCGGCGGTGGCGTCGAACATGGGACGTGGTTTCTTCCCCGTCGATGCGGAATGCCGGGGTAGACCGGCAGACGGCTCAACATCACGCCGCCGCGAAAACACAGCAAGCCCGACGGCGTGAGGCGCGTCGAGCGATCGAGATAGCGTTGCGGGCGGCGGCGCGGCGTCCGCTGCCGGATACGGCGGCAACTGGCCCGCACTTCCAGCGCGACGTGCGATGCGTGTGCTGGACAGCAAGCCGCCCTCCGGCTGGAGGGCGGCGAGCAGCGCATACGCCGATCAGAACTCCTGCCAGTCCTTGTCGGTGGCCACCGCGGCGACGGACTGCAGGCGACGCGCAGCGGCCGGCGCCGGCGCCGGGCGGGCGTAGTTCCTCGGCTTCGGCGCCTTCGCGAGGGTCGGCTGGCGTACCGGCGCGGCGTTCTCTTCCAGCTTGAACAAGGCCACCGCCTGGGTCAGTTCGGTCGCCTGCTGTTCCATCGAGCGCGCCGCGGCGCTGGCCTCTTCCACCAGCGCCGCATTCTGCTGGGTGCTCTCGTCCATCTGGGTCACGGTCTGGTTGACCTGCTCGATGCCGGCGTACTGCTCCTGCGAGGCCGCGGAGATCTCGCTCATGATGTCGGTCACGCGCTGCACCGAGGACACGATCTCGTGCATGGTCTTGCCGGCCTGGCCGACCAGCGCCGAGCCTTCGGCGACCCGGCTCACCGAGTCGTCGATCAGCTCCTTGATCTCCTTGGCCGCCCCCGCCGAACGCTGGGCGAGGGTGCGCACTTCGCTGGCGACCACCGCGAAGCCGCGGCCTTGCTCACCGGCGCGCGCCGCTTCCACCGCCGCATTGAGCGCGAGAATGTTGGTCTGGAAGGCGATGCCGTCGATGACGCTGATGATGTCGGCGATCCTCTTCGAGGAGGCCTCGATGCCGCTCATCGTGGTCACCACCTGGCCGACCACCTCGCCGCCCTGCGACGCGACCGCGCCGGCGCCCACTGCGAGCTGATTGGCCTGGCGTGCATGCTCGGCGTTCTGCTTCACGGTGGAGGTCAGTTCCTCCATCGAGGCGGCGGTCTCTTCCAGGCTGGCCGCCTGCTGCTCGGTGCGGCGCGACAGGTCGTCGTTGCCGGTCGCGATCTCGGTGGCGGCGGCGTTGATCGACACCGCCGAATGCTTGATCCGGCCGACGATCTCCGACAACTGCTCGGCGGTGGCATTGGCGTCGTCGCGCATCTGCGCGAACACGCCGCGGAACTCGCCGTGCATGCGCGCGGTCAGGTCGCCGGCGGCGATGGATTGCAGCAACGCCGACAAGGATTGCAGGTTGCCATCGGCGGTGGTCATCAGCTGGTTGAGGCTTTCGACCATGACCCGGAAATCGAACTGGAAACGCTCGGCATCGCCGCGCGCGCTGAAGTCGCCGTCGGCGGCGGACTGCGCCAGCTGCTTGATCTGGCCGTTCATCGCCGACAGGTTGGCCTTCACTTCGTCCATGGTCCGGGTGAACGTCGCCTTCTCGCCGGGCAGACGGTCCATGTCCTGGTCGAGGTCGCCGACCGCATAGCGGCCCATGATCTGCGCCAGCTTCAGCTGCACCGCGACATGCGAGCCGACCACGGCATTGGTTTCCGCGGCCATGCGCCCGTAGTCGCCGGGGAACGCCTGCGCATCGATGCGATGACTGATTTCGCCGGCATCGTGCCGCTTGGCCATCTCCAGTTGCGCGCCTATCAGGCTGCGCAGCTGGTGTTGCATGCCGTGCATCGCGCCGAGCAGACGCCCGGTTTCGTCGGTAGCCTGGGTCTGCACGTCGTTGTCCAGGTCGCCACGTGCGATCGCTTCGGCAGCGCGGGTGGCGCGGCTCAGCGGCACGGTCAGGCTGCGGGTGATCAGCCAGGCCAGCACACAGCTGATCAGGATCACGATGACGCCGCCGGCGATCAGCATGCCGCGGCCGCGGTCCATCGCCGCGTTGGCGGCGGCGTAGGCGCTCGCGCCACGCTGGCGCTGCCGCTCCGAATATGTGGTGATCGCCTCCTGCCACTTGTCCGTCGCGGGACCGGCCTGCTCCGTCAGCACGAGCAGGGCCTGCTCGTCCTTGTCTTCCATCCCCAGATCCAACACCGACTGGTTGGCCACGCGCGAGTTCTGGTAGCCGAGATCGATCTGCCTGCGCATCTCCGTGCCAGTGCTGTCGGTGACCGGTATCGCGTAGAGCTTGTCGTGCGCTTCGCTGTAACGCGCGCGCTCCTGCTCGATGATCTTCGCGAAATGGAGGTTCTGCCCGTGCGTGGTCGGCAGGACGATATTGCGCAGGTTGATGGCGATGATCGCGCTGGCCTCGCGCATTTCGCCGGTATACGCCAGGATCGTGTTGCGCTTGACGATGTTTTCCATCTGGTTGCGCGACTGCGCCAGCGTGATCAGCCCGGCAACGACGAGCCCGCAGGAGAGCAGGATGAGCAGGCCGAAGGAAGAGGAAAGGCGCGTACCGACGTTGTAGCGCTGAAGAAATCCGATCATGGAGGTACCTAGTGGGGGAAATGGAATAGAAAGGCGCCTCCACTGGTCGAGTGCGGAAATGAGCACGAAATCGAGGAGCCGCGGAGCCCTGACACAACGCGAGCGCCGAGCCGAATGTTTCAATTTCGAGAAATTTTTACGCAACGCAAGTATCGGCGCTTGGGGCGATGTAACGGCGAGCGCCGCGAATTCTTGATGCGCAATTTCGCACATTTTATTGAATGCCCTCACATACGTGAAAGGCGCGTGGAGATCGACCGGCGAAGTGACTGCGACGCGCCCGGACCGATGAATTCCACGTGAAAATGCGCCTGCAAGGCGCGACGGCGCCGGGATCGCGGCACCCAGCAGCGAGTCGTTGCGACCAGCACGCCGTTCCGAATCTGGCCCAAACCGAGCGCCGATGCGGCGCGGATTCGCGCACACGCCGCTCGCATCGCAAGCGCGGTGCGCACGCGGATGGACCGCCTGCGGCCGCTCCGGACAGCGCCGGGCGGCCGCACGGCAGTCGGGCGGCCTACTCCGCCAGGTTGGTGCCCGCGCCGGCCGTGGCGATGACCTTGGCCTTGACCTGCGCCGCCGGAATCGCGGTATAGACGTAGCCGAGCGGCTGCGGGAACGTCTTCGACGAAATCCAGGTGGTGGCATTGGCGTAGGGCTTGCTGGTGCTGTCCGGCACGCTCCAGGTGATGCCGCCGCCGACGTAGTTGTTGATCAGGTCCCAGTAGCCGATTTCGCTGCTGTCGCGCGAGGTCACCGGATTCTTCGCGTTCTCGAAGTAGTTGGCCTCGACCAGCGCGATCCCACCCATGCGCACGTTGATGCCGGAGGTCAGCACGTTGTTGAAGTAGTTGTTGTAGATGTGGCTCAGCCCGCGGCGCTGCAGCGGCAGCCGCGACTCCACGTTCTCGAAGCGGTTGTGGTGATAAGTAGTTCGCGCGGCGGCGTTCTTGGTGTCGTTGTCGCTGTAGCCGTTGAGCGCGACCTTCTGGTAGTCGTGCACGTAGTTGTACGACACGGTGACGTGGTGGACGCCCTTCTTCATGTCGATGCCGCCGTCGAAGGACGCGTCGCCGGCGCCGGAGCACTTGGTCAGCGAGGCGAACAAGGTGTTGTGGTCGACCCAGATATTGGACGGCTCGCCGCTGGAGTTGCCTTCCAGCGAGATCGAGTCGGCGTCCTCGCCGCCGGGCAGCAGGCCGATGGTCATGTTGCGGATGATGATGTTGTGCGCATTGCCCACCACCCACAGGCCGAAATTCGCCGACGAGCCGTTGGCGCCCTTGATGGTGATGTTGCTCTTGTTCTTGATCTGCACGGTGTTGGCCGGCAACTGCCACTGCGCGCAGACGTTGCCGATGCTGGCGAAGTTGAACTGGCCGGTGTAGTTCAGCACCAGGCCGCCGCTGCCGGAGTAGTTGTCGATGGCGGCCTGCATCGCCTGCATCGTGGCGACGTTGATCGGGGTCGCGTTGCCGCCGCCGGTGGTGGCGGCGCCGTAGCCGACCGGGCCGGCGACGGCCGGCGATACGCAGAAAACCAGGGCAAGCGCGAGCGCGCCCTTGAGCGGCTGGATGTTCATCAGACTCTCCCATCTTGCAGCGATAGATGCCTGACGCCCTCGCGGACGCGATGGGCGATGGCACGGGGCGTGGGGGCCGGGCGCAGTCTTCGCCCGGCTCGGCGCCGGCGCAATCGGCCGAAACGGGAAGCTAGATCCGCACCTACGATCGCGCCGCAAGACATGCGAAACAGACACGAACGGACAGATGGAGACAGACAACGACAGGCGAAGACAGGCGCCTGCAACGCGCTCGCGCGCGACGTTGCGGGCGTGCCGACTACGACGAAGAACCGCGGCGCAGCGTCATCGGCGCGACGCTCGGCGCCACCCGCCGAGCGCGCTCGCTTCGCCGCGGAGACATTCGCGCGCCATTGGCGCATCCGCCGCACATGCAGCCGATGTTGCGTGTGCAGCATGGACCGGCGCAGGCGATGTCGGCCGAGCGCTGCCGCCAACGGCCGCCCGGACGATCGGGAACGCTACGGGCCGGCCGGTGCCGGCGTGATTCTGCCATGCTCGCGCGCCGCCCACGCCACGCGCTTCTGCGCGGACCCGAGCAACGCGGTGGCACGGCTGTTGTGCGGTCGCGCGGTGTAGAGGATCCACTTGGGCAAGCCGGGCAGACGCGCGTCGGCGTATGCGGCGCGCCCGTGGTCGAAACGCAACAGGCGATAGACCCAGAACAGGTGCGGCTTGCGGTCGCGGGTCAGCGATGCATCGGCCCAGACCGGCACCAGCTGCAGCAGTCCGCAGCCGGCGCGGTGCGGCAGCGCCCGGTAATCGTCGGCGCTGGGCTCGTGGGTCTCCACGTCGATCGAGCGGTAGCCGTTGGCGTCGGACAGCAGCACCCGGCGCCACGCGTTGCCGCCGGCCAGGCCGACCCCGCCGCTGCCGAGGGTGACGATGAAATCCGGCCGTCGGTCGTGGTTGAGATCCGACGTTTCCACGCCATGGAACCCCATCGGCGAGCCGCTCAAGGCGACCGGCGCGACCAGGGCCCGGTCGTGCGCATCGAACAGCTGCAGCGTTGGCATATCGGTGACGTCGAGCTGCAGGCGGATGCCGGCATGGCGATAGGTCGTGATCCCATCCCAGCGCATCTCGCCGCCATCGGCCGGCTCCAGCGCCTGCAGCTTGCAGGCCGCGCTCGGCGGCGTGCCGGCCCAGGGCGGATATTGCGGATGCCAGGCGCTGGCGAGCGGCGCGGCTGCGAGCAGGCACAGCAGCGCGGCCAGACGCGACACGCCGCCGCGCCATCGCGGCAACAGGCGCGCGCGTGGCGGCGCCGTCGTCGCGTGGATCGGGCGCATGCGCATGGCCAGCGCAACGCGCGACGCCCTGCCCGGCGTTACGGCACTGCATGCGGCGATCGCTACGGCGGCGACACGGGTTCGCAAGATCCTTCTCCCTGCGTGCGAACGCACGCGGACGCGTGCGGCGCGGCACGATCGCCGCGCCGGCGGCACGGCGCAAGCGGCGCGCAGCCGCCAGGCGCCGTGGTGCCCGCGGACTCAGCCTACCGCGTCGATCGCGTTGTCGCCCCGATCGGCGTCGGGCAGGCGGTGGTCCGGATCCAGGGTCACATGCAGCACCTTCTGCGTGCTCGGCACGCGGATCTGCGGCTGGGTCTGCTGGATCCAGGTCTCCACCGGCACGCGCTGGTCGAGATGGCTGCCGTCGGCGAAGTCGATGCGCAGCGTTGCCGGCATCACCAGCTTCTGCCTGCTCTGCAAGGTCACCAGCAGGCCCTTGGCCGGATCGTGCTCGACATAGCTGGCCGCGCGCACGCCCATGTCCAGCTGCCAGTTGTTGAGATACCAGCCGCGCCACCACCACGCCAGGTCCTCGCCGGACTCGCTTTCCATCAGCCGGAAGAAATCCGAGGGAGTCGGATGCTTGTACGCCCAGGTGGCGATGTACTTGCGGAACGCCGGGTCGAAGCGCGCCGGGCCGAGGATCTGTTCGCGCAGCAGCACCAGGCCCAGCGCGCCCTTGAAGTAGGTCAGCGGATGCCGGTAGGTCTCGCTGGTGGCGTCGGCGCGGTCGAGCAGGTTCGGCGCCTGCGCATCGGCCAGCAGCGGCAGGATCTCGTCGACCGGGTTGCCGCCCTTCGGCGCGTACTCGCTGTCGCGCTTGGGCGCGAATTCGCCGTGGTTGACCGCATCGGAGGCGTAGACGTCGATGAAGGTGTTGAAGCCTTCGTCCATGAACGCGTAGCGGCGTTCGTTGGAGCCGACGATCATCGGGAACCAGCCGTGGCCCAGTTCGTGCGCGGTGATCCAGAACAGGTCCTTGCCGCCGTCGTGCATGTCGTCGAAGACGATGCCCGGATATTCCATGCCGGCGCCATGGCCGCCGAGGTTCACCACGACCGGCCACGGATACGGATACCACTGCGAGAAGTGCTCGATCGACGCCTTGACGAACTCGGTGGAGCGGTCCCACTTGTCGGCGCCGACGCCTTCGCGCGGATACACCGACATCGCCAGCGCATGCTTGCCTTCCGGCAGGTTGATGCGCGCCGCGTCCCAGACGAACGCCGGCGAGGCGGCGAAGGCCACGTCGCGGGTATTCGCCATGTGGAAGCGCCAGGTCTGGGTGCCGCTGGCGGTGGGCCGGCTGGCCGCATCGCCGACTTCGGCGGCGCTGCGGATCGCCACGGTGCGGTCGCTGGCCGCGGCCTGGGCCAGGCGCTGGCGCTGCGTGGCGGTGAGCACCTGCGCCGGGTTCACCAGCTCGCCGGACCCGGCGACCAGGTAATTCCACGGCACCGTCACCGCGTAGTCGAAGTCGCCGTATTCCAGGTAGAACTCCGCGCCCAGGTAGGGCTGCGTGTCCCAGCCGCGCTGGTCGTCGTACACCGCCATGCGCGGATACCACTGCGCGATCTCGTAGATGTCGCCGTCGCCGGTCGGGGTGACCGCGGTGCGCCCGCCCCAGGTGCCGGGCACCGTGTAGGCGTAGTCGATATGCAGCTTCAGCGCCTTGCCGGCACCGGCCAGCGGCTGCGGCAGGTCCACGCGCATGCGCGTGTCGTCGACCAGGAAGTTGGCCGGCACGCGCTTGCCGCCCTGCTCCACTTCCACCTTGGCGATGCGATAGCCGTCGCTGGCCGGGGCCGGCGGACGTTCCGCCCGCGCCGGGCGCACGCCGCGGGCGCGCGCGTCGGCGCGGTAGATGTTCTGGTCCAGCTGCAGCCACAGCACGTCCAGCGTGTCCGGGCTGCGGTTGCTGTAGGTGATGGTTTCCTGGCCGCTGAGCGTGCGCGTGGCCGGGTCGATGCTGGCGTGCAGGTCGTAGTCGGCGCGGTTCTGCCAGTACAGCGGCCCGGGCACGCCGCCGCCGCTGCGATAGGCCGTGGCCGGCTGCGGCAGTTGCAGTGGCGCGAACAGGGCCAGCGGGTCGTAGCCGCCGGCGGGCGCGGCGGCAGCCGGCGCGGCGGCGCTGGCCTGGGCGAAGGCGACGAGGGAAGCGCAAGCCGCGGCGAAACCGGCGCGGCGCAGGACATGGATCATGTGGGGCGTCCGTGGGGAGGATCGCCCCCGATGGTAGGCCGAAACGGCGTGGCGCGGATGTGCCAGTCAGCCTGTGGGAGCGACTTCAGTCGCAACAGGCTCCATCGACAAGGCCCGTCGCGACTGAAGTCGCTCCCACACGTTCTGTCGCGATCACACGCTCGCGCTCACCCCAACAACGTCTCCAGCACCGCCATGCGCACCGCCACGCCGTTGGCGACCTGGCGCAGCACGCAGGACTGCGGACCGTCGGCGACCTCGTCGGTGATCTCCACGCCGCGGTTGATCGGGCCCGGATGCAGCACCACCGCGCCCGGCGCAGCGCGGCGCAGGCGTTCGGCGGTGAGGCCGTACTGGGCGTGGTAGCCCTCCAGCGAGGCCACCAGGCCTTCCTCCATGCGCTCGCGCTGCAGGCGCAGCATCATCACCGCGTCCACGCCGTCGAGCATGGCGTCGAAGTCGTCGCCGACCACGCAGCCGTCCAGGGTGCCGTCGTCGGGCAGCAATGCCTGCGGGCCGCACACGCGCACTTCGCCGGCGCCGAGCGTGCGCAGCGCGTGCAGGTCCGAACGCGCCACGCGCGAGTGCTTGACGTCGCCGACGATGACCAGCTTGAGCTTGGAGAAATCGCCGCCCTTGGCGTGGCGCAGGGTCAGCATGTCGAGCAGGCCCTGGGTGGGATGCGCGCTGCGGCCGTCGCCGGCGTTGATCAGCGCGGTGCCCTCGCCGGCCGCTTCGGCCAGGCGCTCGACCGCGCCGTCCTCGGGATGGCGCACGACGAAGCCGCGCACGCCCATCGCTTCCAGGTTCTTCAGCGTGTCGCGCGCGGTCTCGCCCTTGCGCGTGGACGAGGTCGAGGCGTCGAAGTTCAGCACGTCCGCGCCGAGCCGCTGCGCGGCCAGCTGGAACGAGCTGCGGGTGCGCGTGGACGGTTCGAAGAACAGCGTGCACACCGCGGTGCCGGCCAGCACGTTGCGCTTGCCGACCCGGCCCACCGCCGCGTCGCGGATCTGCCCGGCGCGGTCCAGCAGTTGCAGCAAGGTCGCGCGCGGCAGGCCTTCCAGGGTCAGCAGGTGGCGCAGGCGCCCGTTCGAATCGAGTTGCGGGTCAGTCATGGCGGGTCCGGGCAGGGAATCAGGAAATGGGAGTGGCGTCGTCGGGCGCGGCCAGCCAGCGCTCGATGATCACCGCGGCGGCCACCGCGTCCAGCGCGGCGGCATCGCGGCGGCGCTTGCGGCCGGCGGCGCGGTCCACTGCGAAGCGCTTGGCCGCCTCGACCGAACTGGAGCGCTCGTCGACCAGCACCACCGGCAGCTTGTAACGGGCGCCGAGTTCGCGGGCGAAGGCGTGCGCGCGCTTGCGGTTGGGTTGGTCGGCGCCTTCCAGGGTCAGCGGGTCGCCGACCACCAGGCCGTGCGGGCGCCATTCGGCGTGCAGGCGGTCCAGCGCCGGCCAGTCCGGCCCCTGCGCGTGCACGTCGACCACGGCCAGGGCGCGCGCGCCGCTGCCGAAACTGCTGCCCACGGCCACGCCGATGCGGCGGTTGCCGACGTCGAAACCGAGCACGGTGCCGTCGCGGCGAATCGTGCCGGCGGCGGCGCTGTCCGCAGCGGGCGCGCCGGGCTCAGGCATGTCCGCTGTAGTCGGTGAGGCGGAACAGGTCCACGCCGATGCGGCCGGCCGCGGTCTGCCAGCGCCGCTCCAGCGGCAGCTCGAACAGCAGTTCGGCGTCGGCCGGCGCGGTCAGCCAGCTGTTCTCGCCCAGTTCGTATTCGAGCTGGCCGGCGCCCCAGCCGGCGCAGCCCAGCGCGACCACCGCGTTGCGCGGACCGTCGCCGCGCGCCATCGCTTCGAGCACGTCACGCGAGGTGGTCAGGAACAGGCCGTCGCCGAACGCCAGGCTCGAATCCCAGGCGCGTTCGCCGTCGTGGATCACGAAGCCGCGTTCCGGATGCACCGGCCCGCCGCTGAGCACCACCTGCTCGCGCAGCGTGTCGTCGATGGTGTCGATGCCCATCTGCGCCAGCACTTCGCCCAGCGTGTATTCGGAGGCGCGGTTGACCAGCACGCCCATCGCGCCGTTGGCGTCGTGCTGGCAGATCAGGGCCACGCCGCGGGCGAAGTTGGGATCGGACAGCGCCGGCAGCGCGATCAGCAGTTGGTTGGCCAGGGGGGTAGGCAAAGCGGACATGGCCCCATTCTATCGTCCCTCCCGCGCCGGCGCTGCGCCGGACCGGAGCGGACTGCCATAATCGCCCCGATCGCGCACCGCCGCGCCGCCAAGGATGCTGTCTCGCATGGAAACCGCCCCCGATCTGCCGCGCCAGACCCGCGCCTTCATCGTTCTGGTGGCGCTGCTGCAGGGCGCGCTGCTGTACCTGGCCCAGCGTGGCGCCGATGCCGGGTGGTGGCCGTTCGCGGCGCTGGGCGGCCGGGTGTGCTGGTACACCCTGGTGCTGACGGTGCCGACGCTGATCCTGCTGTCGGTGCGGCGCCTGGGCGAATTGCGCCTGTGGCAGCACGCGATCGCCCTGGCCTTGCTGGTGGCGGCGCTGTCGGCCTGGGCCGCGTGGAGCGCCACCGGCGCGCCCGGGCTGCGCAGCGAGAAGGTGCTGGTGCCGTTCGGCATGGCCATTGCGCTGGGCATGTTCGTGCTGCTGCCGTGGCTGCAGTGCCGGCTGCAGCATGGCCACTGGCAGGCGCCGTACCGCGAATTGTTCGAACATGCCTGGCAGAACGCGCTGACCCTGGCCCTGGCCTGGCTGTTCGTCGGCATCTGCTGGCTGGTGCTGTGGCTGTGGGGCGCGCTGTTCGCGCTGGTGAAGCTGGAGTTCTTCCGCGAGCTGTTCCGCCAGAGCGCGTTCGTCTACCTCGCCACCGGCATCATGTTCGGCCTGGGCCTGCTGATCGGCCGCACCCAGCAGCGCGCGGTGCAGGTGATGCGGCAGATCCTGTTCGCGATCTGCACCGGGCTGCTGCCGTTGCTGGCGTTCGTGGCGGTGCTGTTCGCGCTGAGCCTGCCGTTCACCGGCCTGCAGCCGCTGTGGGAAACCCGCGCCGCGGCCAAGATCCTGATCGCGCTGGTGGCGGCGCTGGTGGTGTTCGTCAATGCGGTCTACCAGGACGGCGCCGCCACCGCGCCCTATCCGCAATGGCTGCGGCGGCTGATCGACGCCGGCCTGCTGAGCCTGTCGCTGTACGCGCTGCTGGCGTTGTACGCGCTGTGGCTGCGCATCGACCAGTACGGCTGGAGCGCGGAGCGCTTCAACGGCGTGCTGGTGGCGGTGGTCGCCTGCGGCTACGCATTCGGCTACGCGTGGGCGGTGCTGCGCCCGGACGGGCGCTGGCTGCGGCCGCTGGCGCCGGTCAACCGGGTCATGTCCTGGGGGGTGATCGCGCTGGCACTGGCCACCGCTTCGCCGTTGCTGGACCCGTACCGCATCGTGGCCGGCAACCAGCTGCAACGCTTCGCCGACGGCCGCACCGCGGCCGCTGACGTGGATCTGTATTACCTGCGCTTCGACAGCGGCCGCCGCGGTTACCGGGCGGCGCAGTCGCTACGCGATGCGCCCGGCTTCGCCGAGGACCCGGCGCAGCGCGAACGGCTGCAACGCATCCTGCAGCGCACGCAGCGCTGGGGCGACGACGGCGACGCCAGCGACGAGAAGCGCGCGCCGGAGCGCATCGCCGCTCCGGCCGAACTGCGCCAGCACATCCCGCTCGCCGCCGGCAGCGCCGATCCCGGCGATGGCTGGTGGCAGGCGGTGCTCGCCGGCACCCTGCACGACGGCGGCTGTCGCCAGCGCGAGGACCACTGCGTGCTGCTGGTGCGCGACCTGGACGGCGACGGCAGCAGCGAAGCGCTGCTGTGCAACGACACCGACAACTTCGGCATGGAATGCCGGATCCATGCGCACCGCCAGGACCGCTGGCAGGACGTGGCGCGCGTGCATTTCTCGCCCAGCTCGCCCGATCGCGCGGATGCGCCGTTCGACGCGCTGCGCGCCGGCAAGCTGCAACTGGCGCCGCGGCGCTGGCCGGACCTGACCTTGCCGGATGCGCAGCGCGCCGAAATCTCCCCCGAAGACAACGACCAGGACGACTGACGGAGTCCGCCCGACATGACCAGCTATTGCGACATCGCCCCCGGCCACGCGCTGCACGGCCCCTACCACGACGACGAATACGGGGTTCCGCAGCGCGCCGAATCCGACCTGTTCGAACGGCTGGTGCTGGAGATCAACCAGGCCGGACTGAGCTGGGAGCTGATGCTGAAGAAGCGCGCCGGTTTCCGCGCCGCCTATGCCGGGTTCGATGTGGACACGGTCGCCGGCTACGGCGAGGCCGACGTGCTGCGCCTGCTCGCCGACCCCGGCATCGTCCGCAACCGGCTCAAGGTGCACGCGGCGATCCACAACGCGCAGGTGATCCAGGGCCTGCGCGCCTCGCACGGCGGTTTCGCCGCCTGGCTGGACGCGCACCATCCGCGCGCCAAGGCCGAGTGGATCAAGCTGTTCAAGCGCACCTTCCGCTTCACCGGCGGCGAGATCACCGGCGAGTTCCTGATGAGCCTGGGCTACCTGCGCGGCGCGCACCGCGAAGACTGCCCGGCCTTCGCGCGCATCGCGCGGCTGGATCCGGCGTGGATGCGCAGCGCGTGAACCATGCCGCGCCTGCGTGCGTCGCCGGCGCCGCCTCGCAGCGGATGCCACGGACACGACCGACATCGTGGATTGCGGCAACGCTGCTTGCGCTGGCCGCGTTCGGCGCGGCGCAAGCGCATGCGGCCGATGGCGGGACGACGACGCTGCCGCAGGTGCTGGAACAGCTGCGCCGCGAAATCGAGGCCGAACCGGCCACCGACCCCACCCCGATCGACACGGTGCTGCAGCGCCATGCGGACACCACCGGGCTGAGTTTCGACATCGCCACGGCGGACGCGGACGGCGCCGCGGCGCCGCCGCCCAAGCAACCGGCCGGCGCCAGCGCCGCCGAATGGCAGGCGTTGCGTACATACCTGGGTCCCGCGAGCACCGTGCAGGACGACGTCTCCGAAAACGGCAACCACCACTACACCCTGCTCGACCTGGACGAAGACGGGCAACGCGACCTGCTGGACAGCGCCTACGTCGGCGGCACCGGCCTGTTCACCGAGATCGCGGTGCTGCGCCGCGACGCCGCGCACGGCTTCCTCGCCCCGCCCAACGCCGCATCCGAAGCGGAACCGGCGACGGGGGTATTCAGCATCAATGGCCGCGGCGGCGACCAGGCCCTGTACTGGCTGCGCATCGACGGCCGCAGCTATGCGGCGTATCGCGACGGCGATTACTTCCAGGACACGCTGACCCTGTCGCGCCCGCTGTCGCCGCTGCCCGGCGAGCGCAGCAGCCCGCGCGTGCTGCAGGTGCGCTACCGCTACCGGCACATGCTGGCGCCGCCGCAGGATCCGGCGCAGGCCACGCCCGAGGACCAGGACGCAGCGCACTGGCTGGCACAGCACCCGCAGTGGCGCGCGGTCGCGGACCGGGAGCTGCAGCGCCTCGGCTTCGATGCGCAGGGCCGGCAGCGCAGCCCGGACCCGAACGCGCGCTGCCCGGTTCCGGCCGGGATCGGCGACCCCGAGGAACGCGCGCAATGGCCGTGGCGCGATGCCGGCCACTACACCTTCGACTACGTCGCCGACCTGCGCCTGCGGCACGGATCGGACTGCTACAGCGCCAGCATCGTCGCCTTCCGCAGCAGCTACCTGACCTCCTACGTCGCCTGCTGCGCGCTGTGGCTGTACGCCGCGCCCGGCCAGCAGGCGGTGGCGTTGCCGTTGTTGTCCATTCGCGCGCGCGCCGGCGTCGCAGTGGTCGCGGCCACGCCGGCTGGGCAATGAACGCCGCCGGCTGACCGTCTGCGCCACGCCGGCCGCGCCACGGCCGACGCGGTCTTGCCATGGCATGCACGGCGCTTGAACGCCGCCGCCGGCATGGTCGGCGCATGAGCCTGCGTATCGGCATCTCCGGCTGGCGCTACCCCCGGTGGCGTGGCGTGTTCTATCCGCCCGACCTGGTGCAGCGGCGCGAACTGGAATACGCCTCGCGCTGCTTCCGCTCGGTCGAGCTCAACGGCTCGTTCTATTCGCTGCAGACGCCGAAGAGCTACGCCGCCTGGCACGCGGCGACGCCGCGCGGCTTCGTGTTCGCGGTCAAGGGTCCGCGTTTCGTCACCCACCTGAAACGGCTGCGCGATTGCGAGCAGCCGCTGGCCAACTTCTTCGCTTCCGGCCTGCTCGGGCTGGGGCCGAAGCTGGGACCGTTGCTGTGGCAACTGCCGCCGTCGCTGGCCTTCGACCCTGCATTGCTGGACGAGTTCCTGTCGCTGTTGCCGCGCAGCCACGCAGCGGCGCTGACCCTGGCCAGCAAGCGCGACGCCGCACGCATGCGCGAGCGCAGCCTGCTGCATATCGACCGCAACCGGCGCCTGCGCCACGCGCTGGAGGTGCGCCATCCCAGCTTCGCCACGCCCGCGGCGATCGCGCTGCTGCGCAGGCACCGCGTCGCCCTGGTGCAGGCCGACACCGCCGGCAAATGGCCGTACCTGGAAGACGTGACCGCCGATTTCCTGTACCTGCGCCTGCACGGCGACGCGCAGCTGTATGCCAGCGGCTACAGCGACCAGGCGCTGGACGCCTGGGCCGCACGGATCGACGCCTGGCACCGCGGCGGCGAGCCGGCCGCGGCGCAACGCGCGGGTCCTGCCGCCGCGCGGCGCACGCGCCGCGACGTGTATTGCTACTTCGACAACGACATGAAGGTGCATGCGCCGTTCGACGCGCGGCGCCTGGCGCAACGGCTCGGCATCGCGACGCCGTGCCCGGATCGCGACGAACGCGACGGCTGACGCCGGCACCAGCGCGCAACGGTACACCCCGACACGGTCGTTGCGCCGAAGCGCACACGCAGCTCCGCCGTGCGGGCGGATCAAGCCGCCAGCCGCGCCTGCCAGAACGGCGCTTGCGCCCAGCGCCGCTCGCGCGCGTACAACGCCCCGCGCTCGCGCAGATAGGCACGGAAGCGTGCGAACACCCCGTCCTGGTAGGCCGCCAGCGGTGCCGCGCCGCCGCCCTGCAGCCGCGCCGCCAGGGCGTGCGCCGCCGCCTCGCCGTCCTGCAGGGCCTTGACGATGCCGTGCGCGGTCAGCGGGTCGTAGGCGCTGGCCGCGTCGCCCACCGCCAGCCAATCCTCGCCGACCACGCGGCTGAGGATCGCCGACGGCCCGAGTGCGGCGATCAGGCCGCCGGCATCGGGCAACGTCGCACCGCCCTGCGCCAGCCAGCGCGCGACGTGCTGGGTCTGCTGCGCCGCCGCCAGCCACGACGCCGTGTCCAGGAAATGCCGCTGCCGGCGCGGCTCCAGCGCCAGGGCCAGCATCATGCGCCCACCCGGCAACTTCGCCGCGTACCACCAGCCATCGCGACAGGCCTCCAGCAAGGCCTGCGACGGAATCGCGTCCGCGCGCTCCAGCGCGAAGACGCCGGCGACGAACGCCAGGCAGTCCACTTCGTTGCGCGCCACGCCCAGCCGCCGCACCGCCGCGGCGGCGATGCCGCTGGCATCCACCAGGAATCCGGCACGCACGCGCTGCGCACCGCCGTGCTGGCCATGCAGTTCCAGGACATGGCCGCCGTCCGCGTCGCGGCCGATCGCGCCCAGGCGCAGTCCGCGCAACAGCGTGCCGCCCCGCGCCGGAACCGCCGCCGCCAGCATCGCATCGAAGGCGGCGCGATCCACGTGCCAGCCCTTGCCCTGGCCGGCGACGATGAAGTCGTTGTAGCCCAGTTCCGGCGCGCCCCAACTGGCGCAACTGCCGGCCGACGCCAGCGGCCGCTGCGCCAGGAACGCGTCCCACACGCCCAGGCGCTGCAGCGCCGCGCTGGCCGTCGGTGCCAGCGCCTCGCCCAGCCGCCAGCCCGGCGCGCGGCCCATGTCGACCACGACGACATCCTCGACACCGCGCGCGGCCAGCGCCAGTGCGGTGGCGCATCCGGCCGCACCGCCGCCGACGATCGCCACGGCATGGCGTGCATTCGCGGCCATCGCGTCGATCGGCTCAGCCGAGACCATCGGCGTCGGCGGTCACCGCTGCCGACGGCGGCGGATAGGCCGGAATGTTCGCCATCGGCCAGGGCGCGACGAATTCCTGGCCCACGTCGAACTGGCTCGCGACCTCCAGGTACATGTCCGCCGGATACGGCGGCTGTCCCGCCGGCGGCGCGATCTGCGCACCGCTGACGACGAAGCCGACCTTGGCCCAGTTGGCGACGAAATCCGCGTAGTTCTGGAAGCGCCCGACCTGCGCCGGATAATCGCTGTCGGTGCCGCTGCCGCGCACGGAATACACCTGTGGGCCCGGATACCATGTCTCGTCGTCCGGATCGACCTGGCACAACGCCACCGGATAGACCGCGAAGGGCCGTTCCGCCGGCCACGACCAGAACAAGGTGTTGTTCGGGGTGATGTTCGTGTTGCTGCTGCCGGCTCCCGGGTTGGGATCGGGCAGATGGGTGGCGCAGGAGTTGTAGTCGGTATGCCACGGCACCGACATGAACTTGGACAGATCGCCTGGTTCCACCGGGTACGACTGCAGCGGCACGTAGCCGAAGCTCAGGAACGGCTTGCCCTTCTGCGCGGTGCCGTAGTCCAGCGACGCCTGGTTGATGCGGAACGGCCCGCAATCCTGTTGCTGCCATTGCGTCACATAGAGGTTGGTGTCGCGGATCGGGAACGACACCTCGATGCCCGGGCTGTAGCGGCCGCCCAGGCAGTTCTGCAGCGTGACCCGGTCCAGCAGCTCGCCGGGTCCCAGCGTCGGTGCGCCGCCTTGCACGTAGTTGTTGCCATGCCACTGGTTCAGCAGGAAGTACTGGGTCGCGCTGACGCTGAGGAAGCTCTTCTGCGCATCGCCGAGCGAGAGCGGCATCATCGGCGAGCCGGTCTGGGTGTCGGCCGTGGAGGCGGGATCGCGGATCAGGGTCTTCAGGTTGGGGATCTTGGCGGTCGGGTCGTCGGTCGGCTGGATCTGCCCGATCATGTCGTGGCCCCTGATCGCGCCCGACGGCAGATTGGTGTTCCAGCGCTGCAGCATGGCCGCGTGGAAGATCGGCTGGATGTCGTCGCTGAAGGACGGCTGGTAGGTGCCGACGAAGGCGTTGTTGGCGTACAGCGACGGCACCAGCCCCAGTTCGCGCACCCACACGTCGTAGACGTCGTCCCAGGTGGAGACCACATTGCGGGTCTGCGGCGCGTAGCCCGGATCGCCGGTGACGTACCAGGCGCCCTGCACGCTGGCGCTGGAGCCGTCGCTGAAGATCAGCACCGCATTGACCGGGCCGTCGGCGGCATCGTCGTACCACAGGCCGTTCTCGGTCGCATCCGTCAACGGCGGATAGCTTCCGTCGGCCTGCGCGACCGCCGAGGTCCGCGCAAAGCCGCCGGCCACGATCAACGCGCCGTTGGCTTCCACGCGCATGTCGCCCAACGAGTCGAGCGTGCCCAGCGGCTCGTGAAGCGTATGGAACATCGACGGGAAGCTGACCGGATAGTCCGGCGCCGGCTGGATCGTGCCAGCGGCATCGGCGTAGCTGGGAGTGGTCTGCATATCGAAACCGAGCGCCGCCGCACTGCCGGCAGCGACGCTGATCGCGCGCGGACCGGGGTCGATGACCAACTGCTGCAGGCGCACCGGATCGTCGGGGTCGCCCGAACCGGTGTAGTCCGGATTGCGCAGTTGCAACAGGCCCGGCGACTCGTACGCGGCGATGCCACGAAACTGCTCGCCCTTGCTCACCGTCGAATAGTTGTTGAGCTTCTTGTTGGCCACATGCACGGTCCAGACGATGTCCTTCACCATCTTGCCGTCGATCGTGCTGCCCACGTCCACGCGCGTGCCGCCGCCGTTGGGATACGTGCCGGAACTGCCGCTGGGATAGGCGTAGATGTGGAAACGCGCGGCCTGGCGCTTGACGTTGCCGTCGGCATCGCGGAACTGCTCGGCGGTGATCGGCGTGGACTCGGTACCGGGCTGCACCGGCAAGCCGCCCATCAGACCGTCGGCGCCGCGCACGCCGGCCGCGGTCACCGGGGCCAGATAGAACGCCTGGCTATCGCCGACGCGGCCGATGCCGATCGCCGGATGCACTCGAAACACGTTGCTGGACATGATGATCTGCTCCTGATCCGGATGAGGGGGCGCGCATCAGCGCTGCGCGGCCGGCCGCGGCGCCGGCGGCGCCTTCTGCGGCAGCTGCGCCTGGAAGTAATCGTTGATCACCACATGGCTGAGATTGACGTTCAGCCCCGGCAACGACTGCGCGCGCGGATCGGGCGAAATCACCTGGGTGGTGTTGTGGCAGGCGAAGCAGTTGTCCTGCGTGCTCTGCACCTGGGTGAAGGTCTCGATGGTGGAATTGGACAGCCGCATCGATCCGGTGAGCAGCGGCGATTTGTCCGGCGGCACGCACTCCAGCGACGAGCCGGGCTGGAAGGTGCAGTTGGGCTGCAGCGCGTCCATCTGGTTGAACCAGATCGCGCCGACCTCGAAGTAGTTCTTCCACACATCGTTCAACTGGCCATCCACCGAGGCGTTCATCGACTTGATGTTGTCGATGTTGCAGTCCTGTCCGCTCGGGCACGGCTTTTCTCCGCCGTAAGGCACCATGCGGCACACCTGGGTGACCGGGCTCAGGGTCTGCGTCTGCGCGTTCAGGGTCAGCGCACCGGAACCGGCCGCGTTGAGGTTGCACTGCTTCAGCGGGGTATTGGCCTGATAGAACGTCCAATCCCTGGCGGAGACGATATCGTTCGGCTGCATCTTCTCCATCGGCTGCGGCAGGTCCGGCGCATTGTTCTGGTGCTCGAAGGTGGCCCAGATCATTTCCGGATGCCCGTTGACCGTGCCGCCGATATGGAAGCCGACCAGCGCCACGGTCTGGGTTTCGGTGTCGGCGGTGGCGACGATCTTGCCCTTGCGCATGCCCAGCTTCGCGATCTGCGCCTGGCGGGTATAGAACGTCGAGACGTCCTCGCCCGGCTGCACCACCTTCCACGCCGCCTTCAGGGTCATGCTGCCCACCGGAAAGGCCGTGTCGGGATTGAATGCGCGCAGTCGCTTGGGGTCCTGCAGGCCGTTGCTGGCGATGAACTGGCCGAAGACATCGTTGGAGTGGATCGAGTAGTAGACCGCGCGTCCGTTGCGATCCACCAACACCCCGTCCGGCCCGGCCTGATCGATCAGTTCCACGGTGCGCGCCTGCTGCGCGCGGCCGATCAACGGGTCCAGCACGCCGTCGGCGACACCGCCGATGCCGTCGGTGGTCATGGTCAGGAACCGCGGCTGGCCGCCCACGTCCTGGGTCAGCCACAGGAACGCATTCCACGACCAGATGTGGAAGTCGCAATTGGTGCTGTCGGAACCGAAATCCGTCGAATCCGGCGCCGGGGTGTTCGCGTGCGGAAACCAGTTCGAATTCGGCGACCCGGGCGGCACGCAGGCGCCGGCCACGGATCCCGGCTTGGTCGGCAGCACGCCGCCACTGCCCAGCTGCGGTCCCGGACCGGGACCGGGATTCACGGCCGAACACGCCGCGATCAAGACACAGACAAACGCCGCGAACCCTATCGCACGCTTCATCGCATTCTCCTTCGGTACGCGAAAGACAGCTGAAAACGCCACATTCCATGACGGCGCGCGGCCATGCGGCAGCTCACGATGCCAACCGGCAAGCGCTGGAAAATCTAGTTCGGTTCCCCCATCGCAGGCACGATGACTCCCGTGGATCGCGTCACGTCATTCGCGCGTATTGCCCCTCGCCTGCGCAACCAGCATGCGCCGCCGGCGAACGCGCCGACAAGGCCATTTCGTAGACACGCGGGATCTCCCGTAGACAGTTGCGAACGGGCCCATGCCTTCACCCGAGGCATGGCGTCCTGACTCCAACTGTTGCTGCGGTCACGCGCCCGCAGCGCATGGAATGCGCATCATGAAAGTGCGAAAGGTGGATCGGACGCCCACTACCGCAAAGGCGGTTGCACGCACATGGGATCGGCACGGCATCGAGCGCCGCCTGGCGATGGTGTCGGCATTCGCCGCCTGCGTCCAACGCAGACCGACGCGTCGCGCATTGCGCGCGTCGCGCAACGCAGGCGCAGCGGCGTGCCGCTCACACGCCCATGTAGCGCCCGGAGCGGTGGTTGAACATCAGCACCAGGCTCAGCACCACCGCGCCGATCGCCGAGTACAGCACCTGCTGCGGCGCCAGCACGAAGAACGCGATCAGCATCAGCGCCCCGTCGAAACTCATCTGCACCTTGCCCGCGCTCCAGCCGCGGCTGCGCTGCAGGTAGACCGCCAGGATGCCGACGCCGCCGAGGCTGGCGCGATGGCGGATGAAGAACAGGATCGCCAGCCCGACCAGCGCGCCGCCGACCAGCGCCGAATACAGCGGCGTCATCGCCGAGTACTGCGCCCAGCGCGGCAGCAGATCGGTCAGCACCCCACAGGCGGCGACCGCGACGAAGGTCTTCAGGGTGAACTCCCAGCCCATGCGCCGCACCGACAGCCAGTAGAACGGCAGGTTCACCAGCACGAACATCAGGCCGAAGTTCCAGCCCAGCGCGTAGTGCAGCAGGAACGCCACCCCGGCCATGCCGCCGATCATCAGTCCGCCCTGGGCGAACACCGCCAGGCCCAGCGAGGCCACCAGCGTCGCCAGCAGCATGCCCTGGATGTCTTCGGCCACGCTGTGCCGCAGCGCCTGCGCATCGCGCGCGGTGCCGGCCGAATCCGCCGGCGGCGTCAGCGGCCCGGAAGTGACGACGGTACCGTCGTCGGGCAAAGGGTCCAGGTCCGGACGCAGATCGGAATCGGGGAGGCTCACGGGAATAGGCAAGACGCGGGGGTGCGGTATTAGACACCAAGCGGGGCGGTGGTTGCAGATGAAACTTCATCCACGGATCGCGACCGCATGCCGGACCGGCGATGCGCCGGCCCCCCCGGCGACGCCGGCTCAGCGGGGTGCGGGCAAGTTCACCTGGATCGGTTGCTGCAGCAGCACGTTCACCACCAGCATGAAGATCGCCAGCGAAAAGAACGGTGCGACGATCGCCAGCCACACCCACGTCCACGCGCTGAATCGCTCCTGCGGGCGTTCGCGCAAGCCGCGCGCCCGCTTGAAGCGGACCAGGCGCCGGTTGATCGCGAGCAGCGGCGTCCAGGACAGCAGCGCCAGGAACGAAAGTCGGGTCGGCCACGCCGCCAGCAGGCTCAATCCGACATAGGCCAGGGCCGGTCCCCACCAGCCCAGTACGCTGCGGCGGTGCGCGCCGATCAAGCGATCCAGGGCGCGGAAGCAGGCGAAGATCCAGATCAGCGAGAACACCGAGCGCCACACCGGCGAGATGCGCCGGCGCCCGGAGATCAGGCGGATCGCCTGCCAGTTGCGATAGAACCAGTACAGCGCATACCAGCCGAACGTGGTCGTGCACAGCAGGGCCAGCTTTATGCCCGACGGCGCGAACAGCGTGGCCAGCGGATCGGTCGGGGCGGCGTCGGGCGCGGCGTCCGCCAGCGCGGCGGCGGGGACGGCGTAGGGGTTGTCCATTTGCATGCGTGGCACTCGGCCGATGCGTTTGTCGAATCACGCCGCGTCGACCGCGGTCAGCGAGCGAAGGCGCGGCGCTGCCGCTTGTCCGCGTACATCTCCGCATCGGCGTGTTCGAGAAGTTCCTCCAGCGCCTCCGCGTCCAGATCCCGCCGGTCGCACAGGGCCAGGCCGAAGCTGGCCGACAGCCCGGTCGCGAAGCCGTCGTCCTCGCCGGGATTGGCAAGCGCCCCGCGCAGCGCATCGGTGAGCCCGCGCGCCTTGTCCGGCGTGGTCAGCGGCAGGTACAGCGCGAACTCGTCGCCCCCGCGGCGCCCGAGCAACTGGCCCGGCCGCAGACAGCTCCGGCAGCGCTTGACGAAGGCGCGCAAGGCCGCATCGCCGGCGGCGTGTCCGAACTGGTCGTTGATCGCCTTGAGGTTGTCCATGTCGGCGACGATCACCGCCAACGGACGTGGCTCCTGTGCGGCCAGTTGCAGATCGTTGAGCACCTGTTCCAGGAATCCGGTCCGCGACAGCGCCCCGGTCACGGGATCGCGCACCAGCGCATGGCGCAGCCGCGTGTTGTCGGCGTAGAGCCCGGGGACGGCCAAACCGAAGTAGCTGTTCGCCGCCAGGCTGATCATGGCGAACTGCAGCGCGAGCGCCTGTGCCTCGAGCCGCAGCAGCGGCGTGGCCAGTGCGATCATCAGGCTGAAGGCGGCGATCGCCACCAGCGCCTGCAGCATTCCGTGGGTATGCACGATCCACAGCTGGATCACCACCACCACGAACAACGCGAAGACCACCGCCGGCTGTCGCGGCAACGCGGCCGCGAGCCACATCACCACCAGGGTGATCCCGAGCAGCAGCGCGAGCTTGACCAGATAGCCCGCGGCGCTTCCGCTCGGCGCGATCATCCCCGACAAGCGCGGGATGCCGGGCCGCGGTGCGATCCCCAGGGACTCGGCCAGACGCAGCACCGCGAGGATCGCCAGCGGGCCGAGCGCCAGCAGACCGGCGTAGTCGCCGATCGCCCACGGGATCGACTGGGCGAACATGGCCGGCAGATCGATGGCGCCGGTGACGACCAGTCCCGCGCCGCCCAGGCAGGCGGACAGCAGCGAGGCCACCCCGCCGCCCAGGATGAAGTAGGTGACCGCGCGCGGCAGGCTGGTCGAGGACATCCCCTGCCCGACCCGCCGCAGCAGCCAGGCCAGTCCGCCCCAGATGCAGAACTGTTGCGCGGTGAACAGCAGCGCGTACCACAGGACCGCCCGGCCGGGGACGGCCGGATGCTCGGTCGTGCGATAGAAGCTGAGCAGCGTGGCCAGCACGCAGGCGATGGCGATCGCCGGCGCGCCGCGCCAGCCCAGCACCATGAAGGCGGCCAGCGTCACCGCCACCGGCGGGAACCACAGGCTCGCATGCGTCTGATAGCCCAGCACCCGCGCCAACTCGAAGCCCGCCAACCACGCCACCACCAGCACCACCGACAGCATCAGCAGCGCGCCGGGACGGCGCGGCGCCGCGGCGCGCGTGCGGAACGGCGCCTCGGCGTCCCAGCCTGTCATCCATCCGCCTCCGGCCGGTTCCGGACGGTGGCCGAACCGGGGCCGACGAACGCGGTGACCGAACTGTCGTCGCTGCCGCCCACCACCACCGACGCATCGCCGCTCAGCCGGATCGGCCAGCTCATGTTGCCCGCGGCCCAGTTCCATTGCAGCGCGCCATCGCTCGCATCCCACAGGGTGAACCCGCCAGGCGTACCGTCGGGGTGGCCATCGGCCAGCCCCAACCAGCGCCCGCCAGGATCGAACGCCAGGCAGTTGGGCGAGTACTGGCTGGACGCCGTCCACTGCGGCTGGGCCGCGCCGCCGGTATCGGCGAACACGGCGACGATGCCGCCTTGCGGGACGTTGCCGGCGATCGCGACCTTGTCCCCGGCGGCATCGCAGGCCAGCCCGTAGATGGTCTTCGCGCCACCCGGTGCTGCCACGCTCCAGGCCGGCGCGGGCGTGCGCTGGAACGCGGCCACGTCGAAGGCGTACAGCGTGCCGTCGCCGGCGCCGGCATAGGCCCTGCGCCCATCGCCGGACAGCGCCGCGGTATGGGTGTAGGCGCCATTGGGCAACTGCCAGCGCGCCAGCGCCGTCGGTTGTCCGGAGGCGATCGAGAACAGGATGATCTCGCCGTGATAGCTGGCCACCAGCCCGGTGCTGCCGTCGATGGAGAGGCCCGTGGCGACGACGGTGTCGCCGGCAGCGCTCAGCGCGATGTACACAGGCGCGGGGAAGGCTGCGGCGGCGGCGCGGCAGAACAGATAGCCCTGATCGGCACCGGCCAGCAAGGTCAGCCCGCGCCCATCCAGCGACACCATGTTGCCGCGGCCCCCAGTCAGCGGATACGACAGCAGTTCCTCGCCGCCGGGCACCGACCAGGCCCCGATGAAGCCCGCGTACGGATTCTGGCTCCTCCAGCCGCAGCTGGCGACGGTGCTCCCGTTCGCCGCGACATCGACCCAGTACACGCCCTGCCAGCCGTCGAATTCCTTCGCCAGCAGCGGCTTGCCGGTGCGATCCCAGGCGTAGGTGCCGAAGGTCCCGTCCTGGTTGCCGCGCACATCGCTGCGCGTGGCGGCAGGGTCGATGCGTTCGAAGATCTTGCGCTGGGCGACGGGCACCGCGTCCAGCCCGGCACTCTGCGACGCGCTGCTGTATTCGTGGAAGAAGGTACCGGCGGCGATGACATTGCCATCGCCGGACACCGCCACCGAATTGATGTAGTAGCCGGCATGCGGCTGTGTCGACCAGAGCACCTCAGGCACGTCGTTCACGCGGATCCCCTCCCTTGGGTTGAAGAGTCCTCAACGGACTCCTGCGAGCATTTGGCTGAAAACACGACACCAGCGGAGGACCTGCATATAACCGGTGTCGTGTCGATTCCCTGTCATCTTGCCTGCGCCTGCCCTCCCGACCGCCTGTCGGACGGACGGACCGGCTCAGCGCACCTCGGCGATCTCCACCCCGTCCATGCCCTGCGCCAGGGTCTTGGCGTCGCCGCCCTGGGCGAGCTTGATGCGCAGGCGCACTTCGTTCTGCGAGTCGGCGTGGCGCAGCGCGTCCTCGTAGCTGATCTCGCCGGCCTGGTACAGCTCGAACAGGCTCTGGTCGAAGGTCTTCATGCCCAGGTTGGTGGATTCCTTCATCACGTCCTTGAGCTTGTGGATCTCGCCCTCGCGGATGTAGTCCTGCACCAGCGGGGTGCCGAGCATGATCTCCATCGCCACGCGCCGGCCCTTGCCGTCGGGGGTCGGGATCAACTGCTGGGCGACCACGCCGCGCAGGTTCAGCGACAGGTCCATCAGCAGCTGGCTGCGGCGGTCCTCGGGGAAGAAGTTGATGATGCGGTCCATCGCCTGGTTGGCGTTGTTGGCATGCAGGGTACACAGCACCAGGTGGCCGGTTTCGGCGAAGGAGATGGCGTGGTCCATGCCTTCGCGGGTGCGCACCTCGCCGATCATGATCACGTCCGGCGCCTGGCGCAGGGTGTTCTTCAGCGCGTTCTCCCAGCTGTCGGTGTCGATGCCGACTTCGCGCTGGGTGATGATGCAGCCTTCGTGCTTGTGCACGAACTCGATCGGGTCTTCGATGGTGATGATGTGCCCGGTGGAATTCTGGTTGCGGTAGCCGATCATCGCCGCCAGCGAGGTCGACTTGCCGGTGCCGGTGGCGCCGACGAAGATGATGATGCCGCGCTTGGTCATCGCCAGGGTCTTGATCACCGGCGGCAGGTTCAGCTCATCGACGGTGGGGATGCGCGTCTCGATCCGGCGCAGCACCATGCCGACCTGGTTGCGCTGGTAGAAGCAGCTGACGCGGAAGCGCCCCACCCCGGCCACGCCGATGGCGAAGTTGCACTCGTGGGTCTTCTCGAACTCCTCGCGCTGCGCCGGGGTCATCACGTTCAGCACCAGGTCGCGGCTCTGCTGCGAGGTCAGCGGCGTCTGCGTGATCGGGGTGATCTTGCCGTGCACCTTGATCGCCGGCGGCATGCCCGAGGTGATGAACAGGTCCGACGCCTTCTGGTGCGCCATCAGTTTCAGGAACGAGGTGAAGTCGATGGTGCTCATGGCTTGAACTCCGGGATTTGGGATTGGGGATTAGGGATTCGCAAGAACCGGGCTGGCGAGTTGCCCTGCCAATCCCGAATCCCGAATTACCAATCCCGGCTACTCGAACACACGCTTGTCCTTGGCGTACTCGCGCGCCTGGTTGCGGGTGATCAGGCTGCGCTTGACCAGGTCCTGCAGGTGCTGGTCCAGGGTCTGCATGCCGTTCTGCTGGCCGGTCTGGATCGCCGAGTACATCTGCGCCACCTTGTCCTCGCGGATCAGGTTGCGGATCGCCGGGGTGCCGACCATGATCTCCCACGCCGCGGTGCGGCCGCCGCCGACCTTCTTCAGCAGCGCCTGCGAGATCACCGCGCGCAGCGATTCGGACAGCATCGAGCGCACCATCGGCTTCTCGCCGGCGGGGAACACGTCGATGATGCGGTCGATGGTCTTGGCCGCCGAGCTGGTGTGCAGGGTGCCGAACACCAGGTGCCCGGTTTCCGCGGCGGTCAGCGCCAGGCGGATGGTTTCCAGGTCGCGCAACTCACCGACCAGGATGATGTCCGGGTCTTCGCGCAGCGCCGAGCGCAGCGCCTCGTTGAAGCCGTGCGTGTCGCGGTGCACCTCGCGCTGGTTGATCAGGCACTTCTGCGAGGTGTGCACGAATTCGATCGGATCCTCGACAGTGAGGATGTGGCCGTATTCGTTCTTGTTGATGTAGTCGATCATGCCGGCGAGCGTGGTCGACTTGCCCGAGCCGGTCGGGCCGGTGACCAGGATCAGGCCCTGCGGCTGGTCGATCAGCTGGCGGAAGATCGGCGGGCAGCCGAGGTCTTCCAGGGTCAGCACTTCCGAGGGAATGGTGCGGAACACCGCGCCCGCGCCGCGGTTCTGGTTGAACGCGTTGACGCGGAAGCGCGCCAGGCTGGGAATCTCGAACGAGAAGTCGACTTCGAGGAACTCTTCGTAGTCGCGGCGCTGCTTGTCCGACATGATGTCGTACACCAGCGCGTGCACCTGCTTGTGGTCCAGCGCCGGGATGTTGATGCGGCGCACGTCGCCATCGACCCGGATCATCGGCGGCAGGCCGGCGGACAGGTGCAGGTCGGATGCCTTGTTCTTGACCGAGAACGCCAATAGTTCAGCGATATCCATACGCTGCTTTTCCCCTTGGGCTGCGACTGGAAGGATGATTCCCCGGGCGGCAGTATAGCGCCCTTCCCCATTGCCAGAAGCGCCGCCCGTGCCCCTCTCCCCCTTGCAGCAGATCCGCCTGGACATGGACCGCGCCGCGGCCTGCGCACAGCGCCCGCCGGCGTGCCTGCTGGCCGTGTCCAAGACCCAGCCGGCCGCGGCGATCGCGGCCCTGGCCGCGCAGGGACAACGCGCGTTCGGCGAAAACTACGTGCAGGAAGCGGCCGGCAAGATCGCCGAGCTGGCGGGGCTGGAGCTGGAATGGCATCTGATCGGCCACCTGCAGTCGAACAAGGCCGAACAGGCCGCCGTGCTGTTCGACTGGGTGCAGAGCGTGGACCGGATCAAGCTGGTCGCCGCCCTGGCCAACGGCCGCCCGGCGCAGCGGCCGCCGCTGAACGTGTTGATCCAGGTCAACATCGACGACGAGACCAGCAAGCACGGCTGCGCCCCCGACGAGGTGGACGCGCTGGCCGCGGCCATCGCCGCGCAACCGAGGCTGCGCCTGCGCGGGCTGATGGCGATCCCGGCACCGTTTCCCGAAGAGGCGCTGCGGCGCGCGGCGTTCCAACGCATGCGCGCCCTGCTCGCCGGCCTGCAAGCGCGGCACCCCGGCGCCGACACGCTGTCGATGGGCATGAGCGGCGACTTCGCCGCGGCGATCGCCGACGGCGCGACCATGGTGCGCATCGGCACCGCGCTGTTCGGCAGCCGCGCGCCACGCGCGGCGCCCTGAAACCGCGCAGCGCGGCCGACGCTGTTGCGATGGCAAGCGCGTGCGCGCGCTTGTCTACGAAATATTCAAACGCGATTAAGCGACGTCGGAAAGATGTCGTAGGTCAAACAGTTGAAAAACATCGCTTTTCTGCGTGCCCGAACGTCCGCCCGCAGATCGGGTCAATAACCGTTAAGTCGGTCAAAGTCCTGCCTCGAAAACCTCCGCTTCCATGGCGCCGGCCGCGGGCTTTCCGCGGCCCATCGCCGAATGAGATCGGCTCGTACGAGGTCAACCAAATGGATGCATCGACCAGATTCCTGCTTGCTTCGTGTGTCATCGGCTTGCTGCAGGTCCCCGCCGCCATGGCCGCGCCAATGGCGACTGCGGCGTCGGCAACCGACGAATCGCTGATGACGCCCGCCGAGGTGCGCGCGCACGGCGCCTGGCGCGACACCATGGCGCACCTGCCGGCGCCGGCCGAAGGCTGCTTCCACGCCACCTACCCCAGCACCGACTGGCAAGCGGACACCTGCAAGACCCTGACCCGGCATGTCCATCCCATCCCGCACCGCGTGCACTGGGGCGCCACCGAAACCACCGGCAACGGCTACGACTACGCGTTGCAGTCCAGCACCCTGATCAGCAAGACCGTGGGCAGCTTTCCGCAGGTCAGCGGGGTCACCTCGGAAACCGGCGTCGGCGTCTCCGCCTTCGGCGGCGGCGGCATTCTCGGCCCCAACGAATACTCGCTGCAGATCAACTCCAACTACGACGGCACCACCAGCGTGTGCAACGGACACTCCGGCTGCACCGTGTGGCAGCAGTTCGTCTACGCCACCGACTACGAGACCCAGGGCGAGGCGGCGGTGTTCATCCAGTACTGGCTGATCGGCTACGGCTCCAGCTGCCCCAGCGGCTGGCTCAGCGACGGCGGCACCGACTGCTACCGCAACAGCAATGCGGTCAGCGCCCCCGACGTGCCGGCGACACAGCTGGCCAACGTCAAGCTGACCGGCTCGGCGACCGCCAACGGCAACGACAGCATCACCTTCACCAACGGCAGCACCGCCTACAGCATCAGCGCCAAGGACAGCGTGGTGAAACTGGCGACGGTGTGGAAGTCGTCCGAGTTCAATGTGGTGGGCAATGCCGGCGGTTCGCGCGCGAACTTCAATTCCGGTTCGTCGATCACGGTCAAGGTGGCGGCGACCAACGACTCCACTGCCGCGCCGACCTGTGCCGCCAATGCCGGCACCACCGGCGAGACCAACAATCTGAACCTGGGCAGCTGCACCGCGTCGGGCGGCAGCACGCCCTCGATCGCCTTCACCGAGGCCAACTGAGCCACCCCGCGCTGGCGATGCGGCCTGTCGCCAGCGCGGGCCACCGGAACGGCAGCAGCGGCCGCTCGCCGCGCCGGCCAGCGGCCGACAGGCTGTCCGCCGGCAGTGCAGCCGCTACCATAGGCGCACTCGCGTCCTCGGTGCCTCGCCATGCCTCCTGCCCATTCCAGCGCCGACATCGCCTTCATCGGCGGCGGCAACATGGCCCGCAGCCTGATCGCCGGACTGGTCCGGCAGGGCATCGCGCCGGACACCATCCGCGTCGCCGAGCCGGTGCCGGCGCTGCGCGAGGCGCTGGCCGCCGACTATGCCGTGCACGCGGTCGCCGAGGCGGCCGAAGCGGCCGACGGCGCGCCGCTGTGGGTGTTCGCGGTCAAGCCGCAGGTGCTGCGCAGCGTCTGCAACGAACTGGCCACGCTGGCCCAGGCGCAGCGGCCGCTGCTGCTGTCCATCGCCGCCGGCATCACCGCACGGCAGATCGACCGCTGGCTGGGCGGCGCGCACGCAGTGGTGCGGGCGATGCCGAACACGCCGGCGCTGCTCGGCGCCGGCGTCACCGGGTTGTTCGCCAACGCGCAGGCCAGCGCCGCGCACAAGCGCCAGGCCGAACAGTTGCTGGCCGCCGCCGGCGTCACCGTCTGGGTCGAGGACGAGGCGCTGATCGATGCGGTCACCGCGGTCTCCGGCAGCGGCCCGGCCTATGTGTTCCTGCTCGCCGAAGCGATGGAAGCGGCCGCCATCGCGCAAGGCCTGCCGGCCGCGGCGGCGCGCACGCTGGTGCTGCAGACCGTGCTCGGCGCGGCGCGCATGCTCACCGAATCCGGCGAGGCGCCGAGCGAACTGCGGCGCCGGGTGACCTCCCCCAACGGCACCACCCAGGCCGCGATCGAGACCTTCCAGGCCGGCGGCTTCGAGGCGCTGACCGCCACCGCCATCGCTGCCGCCGCCGCCCGCGGCCGCGCCTTGTCTGCCGCCAACGACTGACCCGGAGCCGCCATGCGCCGCCTGCCTGCCACCGTGCTGTTGTGCCTGACCCTGGCCGCCTGCTCGGCGCAGGACGCGCCGCGCCCCGCCACGCTGGTCGCGGCCACGCCCGCACAGGCCGACCTGGGTGCGCTGCGGGTGCACTACAACGCGCTGCCGACGCTGGCGATGAGCGACAGCGTGGCGCGCCGCTACGGCATCGTGCGCGCCGCCGACACCGCCCTGGTGATGATCGCGCTGCGCCGCGTGCACGGCAGCGAAGAACTGCCGGCCACCGGCGAGGTGCGTGCCGTGGCCGCCGACCTGAGCGGCCGCCGGCAACCCATCGCCTTGCGCGAAGCGGTCACCGACGCCTACACCGACTATGTCGGCACGGTGCGCACCAGCGAGCACGACCAGCTGAATTTCGTGGTGGACGTGCGCAGCGCCGACGGCGCCGGCACGGTGCGCTTCAGCCGCAGCTTCTAGCGCGTTTTCGGGTCAGGCGCCGCCGCTCGCAGCGCCGGGCGGGAGCGGCAACGGAATCGGGTTCGGCACCGGCGCGCCGCGTTCGAAGGCGCTGATGTTGTCCAGCGTCGCCGCCATGATCTGGCCGATCGCCTCTTCGGTGAAGAACGCCTGGTGGCCGGTGACGATGACGTTCGGGAACGACACCAGGCGCTGGATCACGTCGTCGGTGATGACCGTGGCCGACAGGTCGTGGAAGAACAGGTCCGCTTCCTGCTCGTAGACATCGATCGCCAGGCCGCTCAGCCGTGCCGATTTCAGTGCGGCGATGACCGCTTCGGTATCGACCAGGCCGCCGCGGCTGGTGTTGACCAGCAGCGCGCCGAGCTTGATCCGCTGCAGCGCGGCCGCGTCGATCAGGTGCTGGGTCTGCGGCGTCAGCGGGCAGTGCAGCGAGACCACGTCGCTCTGCGCCAGCAGGGTCGGCAGGTCCGCATAGGTGCCGCCCTGGGCCAGGAACTCGGCATGCGGGAACGGATCGAAGCCGAGGATGCGGCAGCCGAAGCCGGCCATGATGCGGCCGAAGATGCGGCCGATCTTGCCGGTGCCGACCACGCCGACGGTGCGCCCGTGCAGGTCGAAGCCCATCAGCCCGTCCAACTCGAAGTTGCCGTCGCGGGTGCGCTGGCTGGCGCGGGCGATGCGCCGGTTGACCGCGATCAGCAGCCCCACCGCGAACTCGGCCACCGAGTACGGCGAATAGTCGCTGACCCGCGCGGTGGCGATGCCGTGGCGCTGCGCGGCCAGCGCGTCGACATGGTTGAAGCCGGTGGAGCGGGTGGTGACCAGACCCACGCCCAGCGTGGCCAGCAGCGCGAGTACGGCGTCATCGACCCGGTCGTTGACGAACACGCAGACCGCACCGCAGCCGGCCGCCAACGGCGCCGTCGCCGCGCTCAGCGCGTCCTGCACGAACACCAGGTCGTGGCCATGCGCGGCATTGGCCTGCGCCAGCAACTTCATGTCGTAGCGTCGCGCGCTGTAGACCGCCACTTTCATCGCACCGCTCCGCTGGTTACGCAGCGCCCAGCATCGGCGTGGCTCACGGCGCTGTCCAGCGCTGCGCGCCTTCGCCCTGCGCGCCCAGCGCATCGGCGGGGTTGCTCAAGCGGCAGCGGCGCAGCGACAGGCAGCCGCAGCCGATGCAATCGGTGAGCTGGTGGCGCAGTTGGGTCAGCTGCAGGATGCGTGCGTCCAGTTCCTGGCGCCAGGCCGCCGACATCCGCGCCCACTCCGCGCGCGTGGGCGTGCGCGCATCGGGCAGCTGCGCGAACGCGGCCTTGATGCTGTCCAGCGGCACGCCGACGCGCTGCGCAACGCGGATCACCGCCAACCGGCGCAGCACGTCGCGCGCATAGCGGCGCTGGTTGCCGGCGGTGCGCAGGCTATGGATCAGGCCCTTCTTCTCGTAGAAATGCAGCGCGGACACCGCCACGCCGCTGCGTTCGGCCACCTGCCCCACGCTCAGTTCCTCGTGCATCGCTTGACCTCGAGCCCGGTTGAGGTTGCATGCTGCGCGTCCGCTCCCCGCCGCGCAAGCGGCCGCTGCCGGCCCGTCTGCCCCGCACAAGGCTTTTCGATGAACCACGCCACGTCTTCCAGCAACGAATCCCAAGGCGCCGCACCGGCGCTGCCGGACGCCACCGCACCCGCAGCGTCCGCCGCCGATTCGGTGCTGGCACCGCGCTATCGCGCGACCACGCTGGGCATGGTCGCGCTGGTCTCGCTGATCGCCTTCGAAGCGCTGGCGGTGGCCACCGCGATGCCGACCGTGGCGCGCGAACTGGACGGCCTGCGGCTGTATGCGCTGGCGTTCGGCGGCACCCTGGCCACCAGCGCGATCGGCATGACCGTGGCCGGGCGCTGGAGCGATCTGCGCGGTCCGGCGGCGCCGCTGTGGGCCGGCCTGCTGTGCTTCGTGTGCGGCCTGCTGCTGGCCGGCTTCGCGCTGTCGATGCCGATGCTGCTGGCCGGGCGGCTGGTGCAGGGCGTGGGCGCCGGTGCGATCTCGGTGGCGCTGTATGTGCTGGTCGCACGGCTGTATCCGCAGGCGCTGCGGCCGCGCATCTTCGCCGCGTTCTCCGCCGGCTGGGTGGTGCCGTCGCTGATCGGGCCGAGCATCAGCGGGCTGATCGTCGAACACGTCGGCTGGCGCTGGGTGTTCCTGGCGGTGCCGCTGCTGGCATTGCCCTCGGCGGCGCTGCTGCAGCCGGCATTGCGCAGCCTGCCGCGCGTGGCCGCAGCGGCGCGTTCCAGCGCGGCGCCGTTGCTGTGGTCGATCGGCGCTGCGGCCGGGATCTGCCTGCTGTATCTGGGCGGCCAGCAGCGCGGCGCCTGGGCGGCGGCCACGGTGCTGCCGGCGCTGGCGCTGCTGCTGGCCTGCGCATGGCGGCTGCTGCCGCGCGGCACCCTGCGCGCGGCACGCGGGCTGCCCAGCGTGATCGCGCTGCGCGGCATCGCCGGATCGGCGTTCTTCGGCTGCGAGGCATTCCTGCCGCTGCTGCTGTCGCGCGAACGCGGCCTGTCGCCGACCTGGGCCGGGGTGGCCTTGAGCGTGGGCGCGCTGGGCTGGTTCGCCGGCTCCTGGTACCAGGGCCACTACGGCCGCGACGGCACCCGCCTGCGCCGGCTGCGCGTGGGCTGCGCACTGATGACGCTGGGCGTGGCGATCACCGCGTTGGCGCTGTGGCCGGCGCTGCCCGCGGCGGTCGCGATCGGCGGCTGGGCCGCCACCGGCCTGGGCATGGGCCTGATCTATCCGACCCTGTCGGTGCTGACCCTGACCCTGTCGCCGCCGGCGCAGCAGGGCGCGAACAGTTCGGCGCTGCAGTTGAGCGAGGCGATCGCGGTGGCGACCACGCTGGCGGTAGGCGGCTCGCTGTTCGCGGCGCTGCTGACCCGGTCGGTGGCCGCCGCGTACCTGTCCACCTTCGCGGTGGCCGCGCTGCTGGCGCTGCTCGGCGTGGGCATCGCCGGCCGCACCCAGGCGGTGCCGGCGCGCTGAGCCCGCGTGGGCGCGGCTACTGGCGCTGCGCCCAGGCCTGCACGATCGCCGCGATCGCGCGCACGCCGTCGGTCAATGCCGCCGGTCCCGGCTGCAGGATCAGCGGCGACTTGATCTCGAACAGCTGGCCGTCGCGCACCGCCGGGATCGCCGCCCAGCCCGGCCGTGCGGCCACGCGCTCGGGGCGGAAGCGCTTGCCGCACCACGAGCCGAGGATGATGTCCGGCGCGCGCCGCACCACTTCGTCGCCGTTGGCCAGGATCCTCGCCTTGGCCAGCGGTTCCACCGACAGCTCCGGAAACACGTCGTCGCCGCCGGCGATGCGCACCAGTTCGGCGACCCAGCGGATGCCGGTGATGATCGGCTCGTCCCATTCCTCGAAATACACTTTCGGCCGCCGCGGCAGCGCCGCCGCCTGTGCCGCGACCGTGTCCAGCCCGCGCTGCAGCTCGTCGGCGTAGGCCGCGGCACGCGCGCCGACGCCGACCAGCGCGCCGAGCCGGCGGATGTAGTCGAGAATGCCGTCGACGCTGCGGTGGTTGGCGATCCACACCTCCACCCCGTTGCGCACCAGTTCGGCGGCGATCTCGGCCTGGATGTCGGAAAAGCCGATCGCCAGATCCGGCTGCAGCTTGAGGATCTCGCCGATCTTGGCGCTGGTGAAGGCGCTGACCTTGGGCTTGTCGCGGCGCGCCTGCGGCGGACGCACGGTGAAACCGCTGATGCCGACGATGCGCGCCTGCTCGCCGAGCGCGTACAGCGTCTCGGTGGGTTCCTCGGTCAGGCAGACGATGCGCTGCGGACCCACGTCAGTCCTCGACCGGCATGCGGAAATACACCACGCGCTCGGTTTCCTCGAACCCGCAGGCACGGTGCGCGGCCTGCGCCGCGGCGTCGTCGATCAGCGCATCGGAGGCCAGCTCGCTGCAGCCCTGCGCGCGGGTCCACTCGCGCACCTCGCGCAGCAGCGCGCGGCCGATGCCGTGGCCGCGCCACGCCGGCGCCACGTACCAGCCTTCCAGAAACCCCACCGGCGAACTGTCGGTGCCGTTGACATAGTCCTGGCGCAGGGTGACGTCGGCGAAGCCGATCGCCTGGCCATCGCCGGCGAAGGCCAGGAAATTGGCCGCGTCCTCGCGCTGCAGCGCTTCGGCCACGCCGCCGAAGGCATCGCGCTCGTCCGGCCACAGCGCCATCCGCAGCGCCGCCCAGGCGCGCAGGTCGGCGGCAGCGGCGGCGCGGATCGAGAACCGCTCGGTCACGGGAACAGCATCCGCTTGGACCAGTGGCCGGCGGCGTCGGCGGCGTAGTGCCAGCGCTCGTGCAGGCGGTACTTGCCGCCGTACCAGAACTCGAAGCTGCGTGGCACCACGCGGAACCCGCCCCACCCGTCCGGGCGCGGCACCTCGCGGCCTTCGAAGCTGGCCTCGGCCTTGGCCACGCGCTGCTCGAACTCCTCGCGCGACTGCAAGGTGCGCGACTGCGCCGACGCCCACGCGCCGATCTGGCTCATGCGCGGACGCGAGGCGAAATACGCATCGGCCTCGGCCGCGGCGACCAGTTGCACCTCGCCATCGATGCGCACCTGCACCCCGTCCTCGCGCATGCGCCGCCACAGGAACAGCAGCGAGGCCTGCGGGTTGGCCTGCAGCTCGCGGCCCTTCTGGCTGTCCAGGTGGGTGTAGAACACGAAACCGCGCGCGTCGTAGGACTTCAGCAGCACCACCCGCGAGGACGGACGCGCCTCCAGCGTGGCCGAGGCGACGACCATGGCGTTGTATTCGGCCTCATCGCTGGTCCGCGCCTCCGCGAACAGGTCGGCGAACGTGGACAGGGCTTCGGCGTAGAGATCGGGCATGGCGGCAAGGCACTCGGCGGACGATGCCCCATTGTCGCGCCATGCACGGCGCGACGCACGCGGCAGCGCGGGGCTGCCATGGCGCCGGCCCTACCGGCCCTGACCGCGTGCCGCGATCGGCTGCGCGCTCGCCAGCCTTTGCTGCGGCCCGCAGCACCGCGCGACACATGCCGTGCGCAGGGCCGCGCGGCCACGGGCGCCGCGACCGGCGCGCTGGCCGTCCCAGCTGACTGGCCGCCAACGCCGCGCAACGCGCAGAGGCGCCGCCCAGCGCCGCGACGCGCTCGTGCCGCAAGCGCATCGGCACGCGCTCGGCGCAATGCATGCAAGCAGCGCGACCGGCCTGCGCACGCGGCGCGTCTGCTAGCATCGGCGGATGAATCCCGCCCCCAATCTCGTGCTGGTCGGCCCGATGGGAGCCGGCAAGAGCGTCATCGGCCGCCGCCTGGCCGAGCGCTTCAGCCTTGCCTTCGTCGATAGCGACCAGGCCATCGTCGAACGCACCGGCGCGAGCATCGCCTCGCTGTTCGAGCATGCCGGCGAAGCCGGTTTCCGCGAGCACGAGCGCACCGTGTTGGAAAGCGTGCTCAGCACCCCCGGCCACCTCATTTCCACCGGCGGCGGCGCCGTGCTCGACGCCGACAGCCGCCGCGAGATGCGCGAGCACGGCTTCGTGGTCTACCTGCGGGTCAGCGTGGCCTCGCAGCTGCAGCGCCTGCAACGCGACCGCAGCCGCCCGCTGCTGCAGCGCGGCGACCGCGAACGGGTGCTGCACGAGCTGCACGCGGTGCGCGAGCCGCTGTACCGCGAAGTCGCCGACCTGATCCTGGACACCGACCACCTCAATCCCGCCGAAGCCACCGCGCAGCTGGTCGTGCGCCTGGCCGCGTCGTGGAAACTTCCGGACCCCATTGCATGACTGTCTCCCAACGCAGCGTCGCGGTCGAAGGCGACCCGGCCTACACCATCCGCATCGGCCCCGGCCTGCTCGACGACGGCGCGCTTCTGGCCGAGCACGTGCGCGGCCGCCATGTGCTGCTGCTCAGCGACAGCAACGTCGCCCCGCTGTACGCGGCGCAGGTCCGCCAGGCCTTGCTGGCCGCGCGCCCGGAATTGCAGATCGGCGCCTTCACGATCCCCGCCGGCGAGGCCTCCAAGACCCTGGACAATTTCGGCGCGGCGATCGCCGCGCTGGCCGAGCTCGGCGCCACCCGCGACGCCTGCGTGCTGGCGCTGGGCGGCGGCGTGGTCGGCGATCTGGCCGGCTTCGCCGCCGCGTGCTGGATGCGCGGGGTCGACTGCGTGCAGCTGCCGACCACGCTGCTGGCGATGGTCGATTCGTCGGTCGGCGGCAAGACCGCGGTGGACATCGCCCAGGGCAAGAACCTGGTCGGCGCGTTCCATCCGCCGCGCGCGGTGCTGGCCGACACCGCCACCCTGCGCAGCCTGCCGCCGCGCGAACTGCGCGCGGGCCTGGCCGAGGTGATCAAGTACGGCGCGATCCGCGACCCGCTGTTCTTCGAATGGCTGCATGCCGAACGCCACGCGCTGCTGGGCGCCGAGCCCGCCGCGCTGGCGCAGGCGATCGCGCGCAGCTGCGAGCACAAGGCGGAGATCGTGGCCCGCGACCCGCTGGAGAAGGGCGAGCGCGCCCTGCTCAACCTCGGCCACACCTTCGGCCACGCGATCGAGACCGAACAGGGCTACGGCGCGCCCGGCAACGCCAACCTCAACCACGGCGAAGCGGTGGCGGTGGGCATGGTGCTGGCGGCCGAACTGTCGGCGCAGCTGGGCATGGCCACGGCGCAGGACACCGAACGGCTGCGCGCGCTGCTGGCCGACTACGGCCTGCCCACCGCGCTGCCGGCCGGACTGGCGCCGCAGGCGCTGCTGGCGCGGATGCGGCTGGACAAGAAGAACATCGCCGGGCGCCTGCGGCTGGTGCTGTGGCGCGGCATCGGCCGGGCCGAGGTGGTGCCGGACGTGGACGAGGCGGCGGTGCTGGCGGTGCTGGACGCCGCCGTGCGCGCCGCGGCATAGCGCACCGCGTCGAGCCGCGGCATCCATCCGCCCTCGGCGGCCGGCGCGCCGCAAGTCCCTATGGGAGCGACCTCAGTCGCGACGAGCGACGTGGTGGGTCTCAGTCTCACCACGTCGGACCTCCCACAGCGCCCCCAGCCGGAACCAGCATGCGCGCGTGCCCTGCACCGCGTCCGGGGCGCAGGCCTGCGCCAAGACGCGCGCGCCCCGGACGTCGCGCGTCGTCCATGGTTCAGCGCGCTGGCAAATGCGCATATCGCGCCGGCCGCCTGCCGCCGCGGCCGCCCACCGACCGCGGCCCGGACGCCCTGCCGGCTTCCCCACCCGTCCCATAACGCGCGGCCGGCGCCGACGCCGCGGCGACCCGCGATGGGTACAATCGGCCCATGCGCGTCTTCCTACAGCAACGCCCCGGCGGCAACGAGCCGCCCCGCTACATCCAGCTAACCCTGCAACCGGACCTGTTCGGCAGCTGGGAGCTGTTGCGCGAGAGCGGCCAGATCGGCGGCCGCGCGCAGCTCAAGCGCGAGCAATACCTGCTGCAGGACGAGGCCCACGCCGCCTTCGAGAAAGCCCGCGATGCGCAAATCAAGCGCGGCTTCCAGGTCATGTTCACTCGCGGCGCCGACGCCCCGCGCTAAGGAAACCCCCATGCTCAAGAACGACCGTCTGCTGCGCGCCCTGCGCCGCGAGCCCGTGGACCAGACCCCCGTGTGGCTGATGCGCCAGGCCGGGCGCTACCTGCCCGAGTACCGCGCCACCCGTGCCCGCGCCGGCAGCTTCCTGGCGATGGCCAAGACCCCGGAACTGGCCTGCGAAGTGACCCTGCAGCCGCTGGCGCGGTTCCCGCTGGACGCGGCGATCCTGTTCTCCGACATCCTCACCATCCCCGATGCGATGGGCCTGGAGCTGTATTTCGTCGAGGGCGAAGGCCCGAAGTTCAAGCACCCGGTGCGCGACGCGGCGGCGATCGCCCGGCTCGGCGTGCCGGACATGGAGACCGAACTGCGCTACGTGATGGACGCGGTGCGGGTGATCCGCCGCGAGCTGGACGGCAGCGTGCCGCTGATCGGCTTCTCCGGCAGCCCGTGGACGCTGGCCTGCTACATGGTCGAGGGCGGCGGCAGCGACAACTACGCGCGGATCAAGGCGCTGGCCTTGAACGAACCGGCGGCGCTGCACCAGTTGCTGTCGGTCAACACCGACGCGGTGATCGCCTACCTGGCGGCGCAGCGCGCGGCCGGCGCGCAGGCGCTGCAGGTATTCGACACCTGGGGCGGCGTGCTCAGCCCGGCGATGTACCGCGAGTTCTCGCTGCCCTACCTGCAGCGCATCGCCCGCGAACTGCCGCGCGGCGACGGCGCCGAGCGCACCCCGCTGATCCTGTTCGGCAAGGGCAACGCGCCGTATCTGGAAGAGCTGGCCGCGTCCGGCGCCGAAGGCCTGGGCGTGGACTGGACCATCGACCTGGCCGATGCCGCGCGCCGCACCGGCGGCCGCGTCGCGTTGCAGGGCAACCTGGATCCAGCGACACTGTACAGCTCGCCGGCGGCGATCGAACGCGAGGTGCAGCGCGTGCTGCGCAGCTATGCCGACGGCAACGGCTCGGCGGAAGGCCATGTGTTCAACCTCGGCCACGGGCTGTCGCCGGACATGCAGCCCGAGCACGTCGGCGCGCTGGTCGCCGCGGTGCAGCGGCACAGCCGCCGCGGAGTGGCATAGCGCCGCGCGCTGAGCCGTCGCATCCGCTGGGCGCCTTGCGTCCCTCGGATGCGGGGGGCGGCGCAACATGCACTTCCAACATCTTGCAGTCGGGACTGAAGTCCCTCCCACAGAACCCAGCCGGCCCGCCGCAAGCTCCCTGTAGGAGCGGCTTCAGCCGCGACGAACGAAGTGGTGAAGCCGACGACTGCGAGCATCGGTCGGGGCTGAAGCCCCTCCTACAGTGCACCCAGCCAACTTGCCGCAAGCTCACTGTAGGAGCGACTCCAGCCGCGACGAACGAAGCGGCGGACCCGACAGCTGCGGACACCGGTCGGGACTGAAGCTCCCTACAGTGCACCAGCCAACTCGCCACAAATCCCTGTAGGAGCGGCTTCAGCCGCGACGAACGAAGTAGCGGACCCGACAGCTGCGGACACCGGTCGGGACTGAAGCTCCCTACAGTCCACCAGCCAACTCGCCGCAAATCCCTGTAGGAGCGGCTTCAGCCGCGACGAGCGAAGTGGCGGACCCAACAGCTGCGGACACCGGTCGGGGCTGAAGCCCCCTACCGTGGACCAGCCAACTCGCCGCAAATCCCTGTGGGAGCGACTTCAGTCGCGACGAACGCAGCGGTTAACCCGACAGCTGCGGACAGCTTCGGCACCGAAGCCCCGCACAGAACAGAAGACGACACGCCGCACGACGCGCCCCGCTCCGCCGTCGCAGCAAGGCCGCCGTGCTCGCCACGCGCCACAACCGCCCGCTGCTGCACGACGCCGCGACGCGATCTGCGCGATCCTATGCATCCCTCGCGTTGCCGTGCGTGCCGATGTCCGCGCCCTCCCCCGATCCGATCTCCGTTCCGAACTACCGCAGTTTCCGGCCGCTGCTGTGGCTGGTGTCGCTGGCCATCTTCATGCAGATGCTGGACGCGACCATCGTCAACACCGCGCTGCCGGCGATGGCGCGCAGCCTGGGCGAGAGCCCGCTGCAGATGCAGTCGGTGGTGTTCAGCTATGCGCTGGCGGTGGCGATGTTCATCCCCGCCTCGGGCTGGATCGCCGACCGCTACGGCACGCGCCGCACCTTCCTGGCCGCGATCGTGTTGTTCACCCTCGGCTCGCTGCTGTGCGCGGCGGCGCCGCGCCTGCCCTACCTGGTCGCCGCGCGCGTGCTGCAAGGCATCGGCGGGGCGATGCTGCTGCCGGTCGGGCGCCTGGCGGTGATGCGCTCGGTGTCGCGCGAGCAGTTCCTGAGCGCGATGAGCTTCATCGCGATCCCGGCGCTGATCGGGCCGCTGGTCGGGCCGACCCTCGGCGGCTGGCTGGTACAGGTGGCGTCGTGGCACTGGGTGTTCCTGATCAACCTGCCGATCGGCGCGATCGGCTTCGCCGCGGCGCTGAAGGTGATGCCCGATTTCCACGGCGAGCAGCGCACCCGCTTCGACCTGATCGGCTACGCGATGCTGGCCTTCGGCATGATCGCGCTGTCGCTGGCGCTGGACGGGATTTCCGAACTGGGCCTGCGCCATGCGTTCGTGATGTTGCTGGCCATCGCCGGCCTGGCCGCGCTGATCGGCTATTGGCTGCACGCGGCCAACGCGCCGGCGGCGCTGTTCCCGCTGCACCTGTTCAAGGTGGTCAGCTTCCGCATCGGCATCCTCGGCAATCTGTTCGCGCGCGTGGGCAGCGGCAGCATGCCGTTCCTGATCCCGCTGCTGCTGCAGGTCGGCCTGGGCATGAGTCCGATGCGCGCGGGCCTGATGATGATCCCTGTGGCGCTGGCCGGCATGGCCGCCAAGCGCGCGGCGGTGAAACTGGTGGAGAGCTACGGCTATCGCCGGGTGCTGATGAGCAACACGGTGCTGGTCGGCGTCGCGATGGCCAGCTTCATGCTGTTCGACGCCGGCCAGCCGCTGGGCTGGCGGCTGCTGCAGCTGGCGCTGTTCGGCGCGGTCAATTCGTTGCAGTTCACGGTCATGAACACGGTCACGCTGCGCGACCTGGACCGCGACCAGGCCAGCGCCGGCAACAGCCTGCTGTCGATGGTGATGATGCTGGCCACCGGCTTCGGCGCCGCCGCCGCGGGCAGCCTGCTGGCCGCCTTCAACGACCACCTCGGCGACAGCCACGGCGCCACCGCCGCACTGCACGCGACCTTCGTCTGCGTCGGCGCGATCACCCTGACCTCGACCCTGATCTTCTGGCAGCTGCCGGATACGCGGCCGCATCCGGACAAGGTGGAGGAAGTGGCTGAGTAGCTGAGGGGCCGGGATTGGGGATTCGGGATTGGGGATTCGCAAGAGCGGCAGTGGCGGCAATTCGCTTTTGCGAATCCCCAATCCCGAATCCCTAATCCCGGCCTCCGAGCACTGCCTCGATCGCCTCGGCCAGCATGTCTCCCGTCACCGGCTTGCGCAGGAAGCCGTCGAAGCCGGCCGCGCGGGCCTGCGGTTCGGCGTCGGCGTCGGCGCGCGCGGTGACCGCGATCAGCGGCATCTCGTAACCGAACACGCGCAGTTGCCGCGCCAGCGCCAGGCCGTCCAGACCGGGCAGGTCCAGGTCCAGCAAGGCCACGTCGAAGCGGTTGCCGGCCGCTTCGGTCAGCGCCGCCAGGGCATGCGCGGCATGGGTGATGTGGTGCCCGCGCGCGCTGAGCAGGCCGCTGACGACTTCGGCGACGGTAGGGTCGTCCTCGACCAGCAGGATGCGCAGCGGCTGCGTCGCCGCCAGGGCCTCGCGCTCGCCGCGCGTCGCGGGATGCAGCGCGTCGGGGGTCCACGGCAACGGCAGGTCGACGATGAAACGGGTGCCGACGCCGAGCTTGCTGTGCAGCTCCACGCGGCCGCCCATCGCCACCGCCAGTTCCTGGCAGATCGCCAGGCCCAGGCCGCTGCCGCCGTAGCGGGCGGCGGTGCGCGGGCCGTCGGCCTGTTCGAAGCGCTGGAACAGCCGCGCCTGCTGCTCGGCGTTGATGCCAGGACCGGTGTCGGCGACCTCGAAACGCACGCCGTGACGCTCGTGCAGCGGCGCCACGCGCAGGGTCACGCCGCCGTGGTCGGTGAACTTGATCGCGTTGTTGAGCAGGTTCAGGAGGATCTGCCGCACCCGGGTCGCATCGCCGCTGGCGGTCACCGCCGCGGGCATCGCGTTGTCCAGGGCGAAGGCCAGGCCGCGGCTGTACGCCATCGGCGCCATCATCGCCTCCAGTTCGGCGATCAGCTGGATCAGGTCGAACGGCTGCTGGTCCAGCTCCAGGCGGCCGGCCTCGATCCGCGCCAGGTCCAGCGCATCGTTGACCAGGCGCAACAGGTGCGCGCCGGCACGGCGGATCGAGTCGGTATAGCCGCGCTGTTTGGGATCCAACGGCGTGGCCAGCAACAGTTCGCTCATGCCGAGCACGCCGGTCATCGGCGTGCGCACCTCGTGCCCGAGCGTGGCCAGGAAACGGGTCTTGGCCAGCGAGGCCTGCTCGGCCAGCTCCTGCTTGTGCAGGGCCAGTTGCCACGCGTTGCGCCGGCGCAGGCGCCGCCGGTACAGGTAGGACGCCAGCCACAGCGCCAACAGCGCCAGCAAGGCCAGCCCGGCCATGCCCCAGGGGCTGCGCCACCACGGCGGCAGCACGCGGAAGCGCAGCGTGGTGACCTTCGACCACACCTTGTCGGCGGTGCGCGCCTGCATTTCCAGTGTGTAGTGGCCCGACGGCAGGCGCGAGAACAGGCGCTCGCCGCTGGCGCCGACGTCGACCCAGTCCGGGTCGTAGCCGCTGAGCCGGAACCGGTAGGTGTTGGCGTCGGTGTCGGAGAACGACAGCAGGCGCGCGACCACATGCAGGTCGCGGTCGCCTTCCTGCAGCGCGATGCTGCCGGCATGCAGCAGATCCAGCGCGCGCTCGCCGCGGCGCACGCCGATGCGTTCGATCACCAGCGGCGGCTGCCGCCGCGACGGCACCACCTGCGCCGGCTCGAACAGCACCACCCCGTCCGGGGTGCCGCCGAGGATCTGCCCGCTGCGCGCCTGGATCAGGGTCTGGGCGCGGAATTCCTGGTTGGGCAGGCCGTCGTGCACGCTGTAGGAGCGGATCGCCTTGCTCGCCGGGTCGACCCGGATCAGGCCGCGCACGCTGCTCAACCAGGCCACGCCGCTGGCATCGACCACGATGCCGTTCGGCGCCAGCGACGGGAACTCCTGCTCGGCGTCGATGCGGTCGAGCAGGCTCAGCCGCTCGCCGTCCCACAGATAGCGTTCCAGGCGGCCGAGGCTGGCCAGCCACACCACGTTGCCGTCGGTGATGGTGAAGGCGCTCAGCGGCCGCGTTGGCGCACCCGGTACCGGCGCGAAGCGCTCGCTGGTCGCGTCCCAGGCCAGCACGCCGTGCTGGCCGAGCACCCAGGGTTGGCCCAGCGGGCCGGGCCGGGCATCGTCCACGGTCAGCTCCGCCGGCAGCCCGTCGGCGCCTGGGGCGATGTTGCGCAACACGTGTCCGTCCAGATCGCGGACCTGCGCACCGCCGACCTCGCCGAACAGCCACAGGCGGCCGTCGCCGCTGAGCATCGCCCGGTCGACGTCACCGGGCATCGGCGCATCGGCGCCGTCCTGCTTGCCCCAGCGCCGCACCTCGCCGCTGACCGGGTCGTAGCGCAGCACTCCGGCCAACGCCGACGCCCATACCCGACCCTGGCCGTCCTCGACCAGCGTGCGCGACCAATCGCGCCCGAACAGCGCCATGATGTGGTGACGCACCGTACCGGTGGCCGGATCCAGCTTGTCCAGCACGCCGCGCGTCCCTGCCAGCCACACCCCGCCATCGCGCGAGGCGGCGGTCGCGATGACGTAGGGATTGCCCATCGAGTCCGGATCGTCCACCCGGTACGACAGCACCGAGAACTGCCGCCAATTGGCCGGCAGGTACCACAGGCCGGCGTTGAAGCTGGCGAACCACAGATCGCCCTCGCGGTCTTCGAACGCCAGCGACCAATTGGGCTTGACCAAGCCGTGCGCGGAGTTGCTGTACAGCGGCACGTTGTGGATCTGCCCGGCTTCGCTCTCGCGGCCCAGGCCGTCCAGGGTGTCGAACCAGCGATTGCCGTGGCGGTCGTGGACCAGCATCCCCAGCACGCTCTCGCTCGGCATGTTGCTCCAGTACGGGGCCACCACGCTGCCGTCGGCGCGCAGCAGGCGCGCACCGCCCTGGCTGGCCACCCACAGCGTGCCGTCGCGCTCGGGGGTCAGGCCCAGCACCTCGGGCCGCGGCAGCGCCGAGGCCGGCAGCCGTTCGAAGTCGTGCCCGGTCCAGCGCGCGACGCCGCCGCGCGTCCCCACCCACAGCGTGCCGTCGGGCGTGGTCGCCAGGGAGATCACCGCCGGCGACGGCAGGCTGCGCTCGTCGCCCGGCATCGGCATGTAGCGATTCAGCGTGCCGTCCGCCCGCAGCCGGTCCAGGCCGCCGTTGGCGGTGCCGAACCAGATGCTGCCGTCGGGCGTGGAGGCGATCGCCCAGACCGTGCCGCCGCCGATCTGCGGATAGTTGCTGCGGTCGTAGTAGCGGAACGTGCGCCGGTCCGCCGAGAGCATGCCCATGCCGGCGTTCTGGGTGCCGAACCAGACCCGGTTCTGCGCATCGACGTGCACGGTCCAGATCTTGTTGTCGCGCAGCCCGTCCTCGACCCGCCAGATGCGGTAGCCGCGCCCGTCGAACCGGGCCAGGCCGTCGCTGCTGGCCAGCCACAAATAGCCGAGTTGGTCTTCGGCGAAGCCGTTGATGCTGTTGGACGGCAAGCCGTCGGCCACGGTCAGCTGGCGCGGCTGCGGCGTCGGCGGCACCGCCGCGGCGACCGCCGTCGACCACAGCAGCAGTAGCCATCCCAAGATCCGTCTCGACCGCATCCTCGTCCCCTTGTGCATGGGCGCCGTGTCCCCCGATGCCCGCTGCCATCGTCGGCGATAAGCGCCGCCGCTGGCAACAGACGGACGCTGGGCGCGGGACCCGGGACCCGGGACTCGAAGCGTCACAGGCCCCGGCTTGCGACCCCGCTGCGCAATCGAGCGAGACCTTACGCTTTCCGGGTCCCGGGTCCCGCGTCCCGGGTCCCGGCCTCAGCCTCCATCACTCCTCCGATCGCCTCGGCCAACATGTCGCCGGTGACTGGCTTACGCACGAAAGAGGCGAAACCGGCCGCCTTGGCTGCGGCCTCGGCCTCGCCGTCGGAACGCGCGGTCACCGCGATCAGTGGGAAGTCGTAGCCGAGCGCGCGCAGTTGCCGCGCCAGCGCCAGGCCGTCGAGCGCCGGCAGGTCCAGGTCCAGCAGGCCCAGGTCGAACGTGCCCTGGGTCACTTCGGTCAACGCTTCCAGGCCATGCGCGGCGCAGGCCACATGATGGCCGCGGCTGCGCAGCAGTTCGGCCATCACCTGGGCCACGGTCGGTTCGTCCTCGACCAGCAGGATCCGCAGCGGCGCCTGTGCCCGCGCCGGCAGCGGCACCACCGTCGCCGTTTCGGCAGGCCGCGCCTGCCAGCGCAGCGGCAGCGTCACCCGGAAGCGCGCGCCGTGCCCGAGCCGGCTGTCGACCTGGATGCGCCCGCCCATCGCCATCGCCAGTTCCTGGCTGATCGCCAGGCCCAGCCCGCTGCCGCCGTAGCGGGCGGCGGTGCGCGGGCCTTCGCCCTGCTCGAAACGCTGGAACAGCCGCGCCTGCTGCTCGGCGCTGATGCCCGGGCCGGTGTCGGCGACCTCCACGCACAGCCCGTGCCCGCTGTGCAGCGGCGACACGTGCAAGGTCACCGAGCCGCTGGCGGTGAACTTGATCGCATTGCCGATCAGATTGAGCAGGATCTGCCGCACCCGCACCGCATCGCCGTTGACGGTCACCGCGCCCGGCAAGGTGTCGTGGCATTCGAAGCGCAAGCCGCGCGCCTGCGCCAGCGGCGCCATCAGGTTCACCACGTCGGCGATCAGCGCCTGCAACGCGAACGGTTGCAGGTCGAGTTGCAGCCGCCCGGCCTCGATCCGCGCCAGGTCAAGCGCATCGTTGACCAGGTGCAGCAGGTGCGTACCGGCGCGGCGGATCGATTCGGTATAGCCGCGCTGCTTGGGATCCAGCGGCGTGGCCAGCAGCAGTTCGCTCATGCCGAGCACGCCGGTCATCGGCGTGCGCACCTCGTGTCCGAGCGTGGCCAGGAAACGGGTCTTGGCCAGCGACGCCTGCTCGGCCACTTCCTGCTTGTGCAGCGCCAGCTGCCAGGCATGCTGGCGGCGCAGGCGGCGGCGGTAGGCGCGCAGCGAGGCCAGCACCAGCAGCGCGGCGGCGGCGAGCAGCCCGGCAATGCCCCAGACGCTGCGCCACCACGGCGGGTACACCCGGAACGGCAGCCGCAGCGTCGGCGACCAGGCGCCGTTGCGGGTGCGCGCCTGCACCTCGAGCACGTGCGCGCCGGCCGGCAACTGCGGCAGCGTGCGCTCGCCGGTGGCGCCGACCGCGACCCAGTCGCGGTCGTAGCCGGCCAGGCGGAAGCGGTAGACGATGCCCTCCGGATCGACGAACGACAGCAGCCGCGCCACCACGCGCAGATCGCGATCGTCCGGCTGCAGGGCGAAGCGGCCGCTCACCGGCAGCGCCAGCAGCCGCTCGCCGCGGCGCACCTGCACGCTCTCCACGCTCAGCGTCAGCGGCACCGGCGGCGGGTCCGGCAGCCGCGTATCCAGCAGCGCCACGCTGCCATCGGCGGCGGCCGCCACCAGCACCCCGTCGGCCGCCATCAACAGCCCGCGCTTGACCACTTCCTGGCTGCTCAATCCGTTGCGGGTGCCGAACGCGCGCACCGCGGGCGTATGCCGCGGATCGATCCGGAACAGGCCGCGGCGCGTGCCCAGCCAGGCGCGTCCCTGCTGATCGACGACCAGGCCCTGCGACTCGGTCGCCGGCACGCCCTCGGCCGCCGCATAGCGGTGCGCCTGCTGCCAGTGCCCGCCCTCGCGGCGCCACAGCTCGAGTCCGGACAGGCGATGCAGCCACAGGGTCTGCGCATCGGCGAAGGCGAACGACTGCACCCGCTCGCCGGCGAACTCCGGCGGGGCGCGGAACTGGCCGGCGGCGGTGTCCCAATAGTGCAGGCGCTCGGCGGCCAGCCACGGCGTGCCGTCCGGCGCCAGGTCGAACGCGGCGATATCGGCGGCAGCGGCCAGGCCGCGTTGCGGGCCGTGGATGTTGTCCAGCACGTGGCCGTCGGCGAGCGCGCGCACCTGCACGCCGAACCCGGGCGCGGCCACCCACAAGGTGCCGTCGGCGCGCTGACGCAACCAGCTGTTGACGCCGATGTCGGGGGTCGCGTCGGCCGCCGACGCACGCCCCCACCCCTTCAGCGCGCCGCCGTGGGCAGGACCGCGCAGCAGCTGGGCGCTGCTGCCCAGCCACAGGTCGCCGGCCGTATCTTCCAGCACCGACAGCACGCGCACGCCGGGCAGGCTGGGCGTCCAGCGCGGCTTGCTCAGCTCGCCGCTGGACGGTTGCAGCCGGTACACATTGCCGCCGGTCCCGGCCAGCCACACCCCGCCGTCTCGGGCCGGCGCCAGGCTGGCATACAGGTCCGGCGCCAGGCCGTGCGCCGGCCCCAGCACCGCCAGCCGCCGCCAGCCCGGGCGCAGATAGCCCAGGCCGCGGGTCGGCAACGACACCCAGAGTCCGCCCTCCTTGTCGCGCAGCATGCTCACCACCACGTTGGCGCCGGCCACCGCTGCCTCGCCCTCGGCGATGCGGCGCAACGCGCCGTCGACCGGCTTGTGCCACAGCCCCTGGCCGTTGCCGAGCCAATAGCCGCCGTTGCCGTCCTCGGCCATGCACAGCACCCCGCGCTGCAACGCGCCGGTCCAGTCGGCGCGCTGCCAGCGGCCATCGTGACCGAGCCGGTACAGCTCGCCGTTGGTGCTGACCCACAGGCCGTCGGACAGGGCGATCACCGCCGCGACCTTCTGCGGCGCATCCGTGGGACCGGGCAGGCGGTAGGCGCTGGCGCGCGTGCCGTCGTAGCGCACCATGCCCTTGAAGGTGCCGATCCACAGCACCCCGGCCGCGTCGAAGCCCAGGCCGACGATCGCGCCGTCGAGCATCGCGTCGACCTCGCCGTCGCCGGCCTGGATGCGCTGCACGCGTCCGTCCGCGGGAACCCGGTACAGGCCGCCGGCATAGGTGCCGAACACCACCTCGTCGCCGCGGCTGGCGATCGCGAACACCTCGTCGCTGCGCATCGCCGGTTGCGTGGCCATGTTGAAGTGGCGGAACCCGCGGCGCGCGGCATCGAGCATGCTCAGGCCGCCGCCTTCGCAGGCGACCCAGACCCGGTTGCGCGCATCGATGTGCAGTTCCTGCACGTAGTTGCAGCGCAGGGACTGCGGATCGTCCGGGTCGTGGCGCCAGATGCGGAACTCGCGCCCGTCGTAGCGGGCCAGGCCGTCGCCGCTGGCGATCCACAGGTAGCCGTCGCGGTCCAGCGCCAGCCGCGAGATCTCGCTGGACGGCAGCCCGTGCTCGGCGCCCAGCACGCGGAACCGCGGCAGCTCCGGCACCGACGCCAGCGCACCGGTGCAGCAACCGGCCAGCAACAGCAGCAGCCAGGCGAGCGTCCAGCCGCGGCGCAGGCGTCGAGGACATGGGATTTGCATCGACATCGGCTCCAGCGGCAGTGAACGATCGGCGGCGGATGAACACCGGCGCACTGCCGGGGCCGGCCGCAGACAGCGCGACCGCTCCGTGCCGCCTTGATGCGGCAGCGTTCTTATACCGCGGAGGGCCGCAAAATCCCACCCGCCGCGCAACGCAACGAACCATTGCGCCACGCGCTGGCGCAAGCGCCGCGGACTGCGCCTAGAATCCCGCCTACCCCTCCTGCCTGGCCCACCCATGCTCCAGCGCTGCCTGATCGCCCTGCTGCTGACCTTGCCGACCGCCGCGCTGGCCGCCCCGGCGCAGTACGCGCTGGATCCGGTGCACACCCGCGTGCTGTTCGCGATCGAGCACGCCGGCTTCTCCAAGGCGCTGGGCACCGTGTCCGGCAGCACCGGCACGCTGTCGTTCGACCCCGACGACTGGCGCAGCGCGCGGCTGGACGCGCGGGTGCCGCTGCAGCGCCTGGACCTGGGCGACGACAAATGGAACCGCGCCGCGCTGGCGCACAACCTGGTCGATGGCGAACATTTCCCCGAGGCGCGCTTCGTCTCCACCCGGATCGAACCGGTCGACGCCACCCACGCCAAGGTGTTCGGCACGCTGACCCTGCACGGGGTCAGCCGCGAGATCGCGCTGGACGTGACCCTGAACGCGCTGAAGCGGCATCCGCTGCCGCCGTTCCGCCGCACCGTGGGCTTTTCCGCCACCACCACGTTGCAGCGCGCCGACTTCGGCATCGCCGCCTGGCCGTCTGTGATCGGCGCCACGGTCGAGCTGCGCATCGAGGCCGAGGCCACCCGCGACGGCCGCGCCGACGCCGACCCGCCGTCGGCGGACGCACCCGCCAACACCCCCACTCCCTCGCCCAGCGCCAGCCAGGAATCCACGCCATGACCGCCAAGAACACCGCCGAGCGTTGGGGTGGCGTCAGCCAGACCCTGCATTGGCTGATCGCCGCCTTGATCCTGTTGCTGGGCGTGGTCGGCCTGACCATGGGCGAGCTGCCGAAGACGCCCAAGTACTTCTGGGTCTACACCGCGCACAAGTCGCTCGGCCTGACCGTGCTGGCGCTGGTGATCGCGCGCCTGGGCTGGCGTCTGTACGCCGGCGCGCCCAAGCCGGTGCCCGGCACGCCGAGCTGGCAGGAACGCATCGCCAGCGCCACCCACGCGCTGCTGTACGTGCTGATCTTCGCCATGCCGCTGTCCGGCTGGCTGTACGACTCCAGCAGCGGCCTGCGCCCGTTCCGCTGGTTCGGCCTGGTCGCCGTGCCCAAGCTCAGCGCGCCCGACGCGCACCTGCGCGACCTGTCGCATGCGGTGCACGAATGGGGCTTCTGGATCCTGATCGCGGTGGTGCTGGCGCATGCCGGCGCCGCCTTCTACCACCACCTGTTCCAACGCGATGCCACCCTGGCGCGGATGTTGCCGCGCGGCTGGCTGACCCCCAAGTCCTGAGGAGTTCCATCATGTCGTCCCGTTTCGCCTCCCCCGCCGCCGTTGCCGCCAGCCTGGTGGCGATGCTCGCCGCCGCCCCCGCGTTCGCCGCCGATTACGTGCAGGCGCCGGGCTCGAGCCTGGTGTTCGCCAGCAAGTACGACGGCGAAGTGTTCACCGGCCAGTTCCCCGGCTTCGACACCAAGCTCAGCTTCGACCCGGCCAACCTGGCCAGCGCCAAGCTCGACGTGGCGATCCCGCTGGCCGGCGCCAAGAGCGGCAATGGCGACCGCGACTCCACCTTGCAGGGTCCGGACTTCTTCAACGTGGCCAAGTTCGCCACTGCCCACTACCGCGCCGACAAGTTCCGTTCGCTGGGCAACAACCAGTACGCCGCCGACGGCACCCTGGAACTGCGCGGCGTGTCCAAGCCGGTGACCCTGACCTTCACCTGGACCCCCGGCGCGCAGCCGGTGCTGGCCGGCAAGGCCACCGTCAAGCGCCTGGACTTCGGCGTCGGTGGCGGCGATTGGGCCGACACCAAGACCATCCCCAACGAAACCGCGATCAGCACCAAGGTGGTGTTCAAGGCGAAGTGATTCGCCACAGGCCGCAGCGGCATGCGGCCACTGGGCGGCGGATTCCCTCGTCGGGTCCGCCGCTTTTTTTGTGCCTGGACGGGTGCGGCAAGGGCATGGCCTGCCGTCTTGGCCTGCGATGCCCGGCTCGCTGGCAGACCACGCGCTGAGCGCTCGCGTGCCGAGGCCGGCCAACGGCGCGCTTCGCCACGCATGCCACACTTGCGGCATGGAAAAGGACATCTTCAGGACCGCGCGCCTGATCGGCCGCCACCTGCGCCCATCCGACGTCGATGCCTTGTTCGCGGTCTACGGCGATGCCGAGGCCATGCGCTGGGTCGGCGACGGCGAGCCGCTGGATCGCGCGCAGTGCAGGGAATGGGTCGCCGTCTCCGAACGCAACTACCGCACGCGCGGCTACGGCATGTCTGCGTTGGTGAACCGCGCCGATGGCCAGACCATCGGTTTCTGCGGGCTGGTCCACCCGGCCGGCCAGGCGGAGGCCGAACTGAAATACGCGTTCCGGCGCGAACACTGGGGACGCGGACTGGCCACCGAAGCGGCGCAGGCGATGCTGGCGTATGCGCGGGAGGAACTGGGCCTGCAGCACGCGATCGCCACCGCGTATCCGCAGAACCTGGCCTCGCTGCGCGTGCTGCGCAAGGCCGGCATGCATCCGGCGCCGACCCGCACGGACGCCGACGGCACGGTGATCTGCTGTTTCGCATGGCATGCGGACGGAGCGCTGGCGAGCGAGGATGCGCAAGGCAATGCGTCGGTCGGCGATAAGACAGGAGAATGATGGCGGGACCATCCCATAGCAGCAAGTGCAGCAACGTCGGTAGCGCGGCGATCAAGCAACTAGACGGCTGCGGCTCGGCAACCGGGCCGACACCAAGGCAATCCCCAATCACACAGAAATCAACACCAGGCTAGTAGTCAATGCCAAGCAACCACTATGAGCGAGTTGTAACCAATGTCCATACCGCATCCAACAAGAAGAACTCAATCCGCCTACTTCCTTCTTCACAAAACGCGGGAAATTCGCTTCCGTCTATCAGAGCTCCTCAACGTCTGCGAGACTTCCAGATGGCGATTCGCTAAAAATGAGCCGCCGATTGAAGGTGGAGGTCAACTTGTCAACTTTCACTTCTCAGCACTCTCTTCGATCGTCCAGACGATCAAAGACCTTATCCCAGTAATTTCTGAGAAGACAGTCACTTGGACTGATCTTTCCAACATACGACATATGCAATTCATGCATTCAGCCCGGAACGCCATAACTCATGACGGCAACCCCGTCGTGAACATGTGGGCTGACGGGCGCTACTATATCGCTATCGATTTTTTGCGCCTCGACAGGAATCAAAATCCAGTTTCGGTTAAAGCACCCCTTGAAGACATTGAGACATTATCGATTCAATTTACGATGGATTTGTGCTCTTATTTAAAAGAAATGATTTCACCCCTACTCGAAAGCCCAGCCCTGACTGGACCACTGTATGGCGCAGAATTTTTCGATAACGCGATCAAGCATCCTGCAGTTCCAGAATTTGTACGACGCCTTTATGCTGAAACAGACCGACCTTCCATTGATCTCATGGACGGAAACCCAGTTACTGAAGTTCTTACCGAGTTAAATTCTCTAGTTACTTTCTGCCATTCCCGACAGCAAGAGCTCTTGATGCAGCAAACAGAGCCATCAAGTGCAAATAATTATATAAATCGTTAATGCGCGTAACTTTATCGAAACATAACAATTTTCTCACCTGAGTTCTAAACAGCTATCTCCCCAACCAATCCACAACGCAATCCATATCGAACGGCCACGCCAGCTCGCGCCCGCCGACGTCGCGCAGCACCGGCACCCGCTCGCCGTAGCGCGCTTCCAATGCCGGGTCGCCGTCGATGAAGATGCTGTCCAGGTCGCCCACGCGCGCCTGCGCCAGGACCAGCAGGGCCTGGTCGCACAGGTGGCAGTCGTCGCGCTGGTACAGGGTCAGGGACATGGCCGCGGCTCCGATGCTGCGTTGCGGGCGTGCGCAATGCGCCAGGGGCATAGAATAGACGGTCTTTGGCCTTCCACCTCTCCGGCACGTATGGCTGTCAGCACCTTCGACCTGTTCAAGATCGGCATCGGGCCGAGCTCCTCGCATACCGTGGGGCCGATGCGCGCGGCTGAGCGCTTCGTGCACCGCTGGCTGCTGGATCCGGGCCGGCTCGGCGAGGTGGTGCGGATCCGCGCCGAGGTGTTCGGCTCGCTGGCGCTGACCGGGCGCGGCCACGGCACCGACAAGGCGGTGCTGCTGGGCCTGGAAGGCCAGCGCCCGAACCTGATCGACCCGGACATCATTCCGAGCACGCTGGAGCGCATCCGCAGCAGCAAGCGCATCAACCTGATGGGCCAGCACAGCATCGCCTTCGACGAGAAGCGCGACCTGGCGCTGAACAAGCGCCAGAAGCTGCCCTACCACACCAACGGCATGCGCTTCACCGCCTACGCCGCCGACGAGGAGGTGATCGCCACGCGCGACTACTACTCGGTCGGCGGCGGCTTCGTGGTCAACCAGGACGACGCCGCCGACGACCGCATCGTCGCCGACGAGACGCCGCTGCCCTACCCGTTCAAGAGCGGCGACGAACTGCTGGCGCAGGCCGCGCGCAGCGGCCTGAGCATCGCCGCGCTGATGTTCGAGAACGAGAAGTGCTGGCGCAGCGAGGACGAGATCCGCGACGGCCTGCGCGAGCTGTGGAACGCGATGCAGGCCTGCGTGGCGCGCGGCATCCGCGAGGAAGGCACGCTGCCCGGCGGCCTGCACGTGTCGCGCCGCGCGCCGGCGCTGTACCGCGAACTGTCGTCCAAGCCGGAAGCGGCGATGCGCGATCCGCTGACCACGCTGGACTGGGTCAACCTGTATGCGCTGGCGGTCAACGAAGAGAACGCCGCCGGCGGGCGCGTAGTCACCGCACCGACCAACGGCGCGGCCGGGATCATTCCGGCGGTGCTGCACTACTTCGACCGGTTCTGCCCGGGCAGCGACGAGCAGCGCATCTTCGATTTCCTGCTGACCGCCGCGGCGATCGGCATCCTGTACAAGGAAAACGCGTCCATCTCCGGCGCCGAAGTCGGCTGCCAGGGCGAAGTCGGCGTGGCCTGCTCGATGGCCGCCGGCGGCCTGGTCGCCGCGCTCGGCGGCAAGCCGGGGCAGATCGAGAACGCCGCCGAGATCGGCATGGAACACAACCTCGGCCTGACCTGCGACCCGATCGGCGGGCTGGTGCAGATCCCGTGCATCGAGCGCAATGCGATGGGCGCGGTGAAGGCGATCAACGCCAGCCGCATGGCCATGCGCGGCGACGGCAAGCACAAGGTGTCGCTGGACAAGGTGATCCGGACCATGCGCGACACCGGCCGCGACATGCAGGACAAGTACAAGGAAACCAGCCGCGGCGGGCTCGCGGTGAACGTGATCGAGTGCTGAGATGATGCCGCCGGCGCGTCCTCCCTGTCCGAGCGCATCGCGCCGCCGCGGCGGATGCGCGGACCAGGCCGCGGCGCGGCCCCGCGCAGCGCGCAGCGCCCGCACGGCGACGCTGCATCGGCGGCGCGCCACCGCGTGCCACGGGTCGGACCTGCCTGGATGACAGGCCTTGCGGCCGTCGCGATCGCCGACGCCGCGCAGGCCTTTGTTGCGCTACGGATAAAGATCGGCGCGCCTGCGCCGATAGCGACATTGACGATCCGCCGAACCGGCACTGGAATGCCCTTGCAGTCCCACCCCGCTTCCTGGTGCACCTGTGCGCTAAAGCTGGCCATGCTCCTGGGAGTGTGGATCTCGCTCGTGCCGACGGCGGCCGCCTTGCAGCCGGACAAGCAGTTCAACCACTACGAACGCCAAGGCTGGGGCCTGGAACAAGGGCTGCCGCAGCTGAGCGTGCAGGCCTTCGCGCAGGACCGGCAGGGCTACCTGTGGATCGGCACGATGGGCGGGCTGGCGCGCTTCGACGGCGTGCGCATGACCACCTTCGGCGAGAAAGCCCCCGCCAACCTGCCCGGCCCGTGGATCAAGGCCTTGCAGGTGGACCCGCGCGGCGACCTGTGGATCGGCACTTATCGGGGCCTGGCGCGCTACCGCGACGGCCGCTTCCGCAATCTGCTGCCGCAGGACCCGCAAGCCCCGCTGCTGAACATCGAAGCGATCGCGGTCGACGCGCAAGGCACGGTGCTGGTCGCCGCGCAGGATGGCGTCTACGCCGTGGTCGGCGACGGCCTGCGCCTGCGTCATCGCATCGCCGACGGCGCCTATGCGCTGCTGCCGCGCGGCGGCGAGCTGTGGGTCGGTACGCGCGGCGCCGTGCTGCGCTTCGCCGAGGGCGACGAGGAGCCGCTGCCGCTGCCGGCCGACGCGCACGCAGCGCCGGTGCGGCAGCTGCTGGACGCGCAGGGACGGCTGTGGGCCGGCAGCCGCGACGGCCTGCTGTTCCGCCGCGACGGCCGCTGGCAGCGGCTGCCCGGCGACCCGGCGGTGACCCGGCGCGCAGTGGAAGCGCTGTTCCAGGACAGCGACGGCAACCTGTGGGTGGGCCTGCCCGGCTATCTGCTGCGCGTGCGCGACGGCGGCATCGTCGAGCAATCCCTCCAGCACGGTCAGAATACCGTCGTCAGCGCGGTCTTCGAGGACCGCGAGCGCAACCTTTGGCTGGGCACCCAACTGAGCGGCGTGAGCAGGCTGTGGAACGGCTGGACCCGCCGCTACAGCAGCTACGAAGGGCTGACCGATCCGCTGGTGTGGACGCTGGCGCGCGACCCCGACGGCTCGCTGTGGGTCGGCACCGGCAGCGGCCTGGCGCGGCTGCGCGCCGGCCGCTATCAGCAGGTGCTGAGCCGCGACCAACTGCCCGGCGACGTTCCCTACACCCTGCTCGCCGAACCCGGCCACCTGTGGATCGGCACCCGCCGCGGCGCACTGCTGTACCGCGACGGGCGCGCCGCCGAGCCGCCACTGCTGGCGCCGCTGCACGAACTGCAGGTCAACGGCATCGTCCGCGATCGCGCGCAGCGGCTGTGGTTCGCCACCAGCGACGGCCTGTTCCGCAGCGACGGCGTGCGCCTGCAGCGCTACGGCAACAGCGAGGGCCTGCGCGACCCGCGGGTCCGCCTGATCCACGAAACCCGCGCCGGGCGCCTGCTGATCGGTTCCCAGGCCGGCCTGTACGAAGTGCGCGGCGAGCGCCTGCTGGCGCTCGCCGAGGCCGGTTCGGCGCTGGCCGACGCCGACGTCACCGCGATCCACGAACTGCCCGGCGGACAGTGGGTGATCGGCACCCTGTCCGACCAGCTGTGGGTGTTCGACGGCAAGCGCTGGACCATGTTCGACGAACACGACGGGCTGCCCGCCAACGCCGCGTTCTTCATCGCCGACGACGGCCACGGCAGCCTGTGGGTGGCCGGCCTGCGCGGCGTGTACCGGGTGCCGCTGGCGAGCCTGCTCAAGCGCATCGCGGTGCCGGGCACGCCGCTGCAGGCCGAACTGCTGCTCAACGAGCGCGGCCAGCGCCACGGCGGCGTGCAGGGCCTGTGCTGCAACGGCGCCGGCAACGGCAAGGGCTTCATCGACAACGGCACGCTGTGGCTGCCCAGCCGCGACGGCGTGGTGACCATGGACACCGCCGGCATCGTCAAGAATCCGGTCGCGCCGCAGCCGGTGGTGGAACGGATCCGCGCGCAGGGCCGCTGGATGGCGCCGCAGGCGCTGCGCGACACGCCGCTGCCGGCGCAGGCGCGCGACCTGGATTTCGAGTTCACCGCGGCCTCGTTCCAGGCCCCGGAGAACGTGGAACTGCGCTACCGCCTGGTCGGCTACGACACCCAGTGGCGCAGCCTGGACGACATCCGCCAGCGCGTGGCCAGCTATACCAACCTGCCCGGCGGCGACTACGTGTTCGAGGTCAGCGGCAGCAACAACGCCGGTGTCTGGGCGCAGGCGCCGGCGCAGTTGCCGCTGCGGATCCGGCTGCGCTTCCAGGAGACGCTGTACTACAAGCTGCTGCTGGTGCTGGGCGTGCTGGCCCTGGCGCTGCTCGGTATCGGCATCGCGCGCGTGGTCAACCAGCGCCAGCGCGAAACCCTGGAACGGCAGGTGCGCCAGCGCACCGAGGCGCTGCAGGCGGCCAACCAGCGCCTGCAGGAAGCCAGCTTCACCGACGACCTGACCCAGCTGCGCAATCGCCGCTACCTGTCGCTGCACATCCCCAGCGACATCGCGCTGTACCGGCGCATGGCCGCCAACGACCAGGACATGCTGTCCTCGGGCATGCTGTTCGCGCTGATCGACATCGATCATTTCAAGTCGATCAACGACAGCGGCGGCCACCACACCGGCGACGCGGTGCTGCAGCAGATGGCGCAGCTGCTGGTCAAGCTGACCCGCGAAAGCGACTACGTGGTGCGCTGGGGCGGCGAGGAATTCCTGCTGGTGCTGCGCTCGGCGCCGCGCGAGAACCTGACCGTGGCCGCCGAGCGCCTGTGCCGCTCGATCGCCGCGCACAGCTTCGCACTCGATCACGGCCGCCACAGCCAGGTCACCTGCTCGATCGGCCTGGCCGAATTCCCGTTCGTGCACGATCCCGACAACCGCCTGGGCTGGGAGCAGTTGCTGATCCTCGCCGACCGCGCGCTGTACCAGGCCAAGGCCAAGGGCCGCAACGGCTGGGCCGCGTACCGGCCGGTGCTGGGCACGCAGGCCGAGCAGGTGCTGGCGGCGCTGCAGGAGCCGCCCGAGCGCATGCAGCACCACGCCTGCCTGAGCCTGGTGCACTCGCGCTGCTGAAGCGCGTTGACGCGGCCCGTGCATGTCCCGGGCTAGAGTCGCGGCATCCCCGCACTCGCTCCAGCCCGCATGCGCCGACACACGCTCCTCGCCGCGCTCGCCGCCGCGCTCCTGCTGCCGCCCTGCCACGCCGCCACGCCCGCACCGCGCTACGGCGCGCAGCTGGAAGGCTTCGACTATCCGTATCCCGTCGCGCGCTACGACTTCGCCTCGCAGCGCCAGCCGTTGCAGATGGCCTATCTGGACGTGGCCCCGAGCGGCACGCCGAACGGCCGCACGGTCGTGCTGCTGCACGGCAAGAACTTCTGCGCGGCGACCTGGGAGTCGGCGATCGCCGCGCTGGTCGCCGCGGGCTACCGGGTGATCGCGCCGGACCAGATCGGTTTCTGCAAGTCGAGCAAGCCGCAGGCCTACCAGTTCTCCTTCGCGCAACTAGCGGCCAATACCCATGCGCTGCTGCAACACGCCGGGGTCACCCGGGCGGTGTTCGTCGGCCACTCGATGGGCGGCATGCTCGCCGCGCACTACGCGCTGCAGTATCCGCAGGACGTGAGCCGGCTGCTGCTGGTCAATCCGATCGGGCTGGAGGACTGGAAGGCGGCCGGCGTGCCATGGCGCAGCGTCGACGACTGGTATGCGAAGGAACTCAAGACCGATGCCGCCTCGATCAAGCAGTACCAGCAGAGCGTCTACTACGGCGGGCAATGGAAACCCGAATACGACCGCTGGGTGACGATGCAGGCCGGGCTGTATGCCGGCCCCGGCCACGCGCGCGTGGCCTGGAACCAGGCGCTGACCTCGGACATGGTGTTCAACCAGCCGGTAGTGCAGCAGTTCGCGCAACTGCGCGTACCGACCACGCTGTTCATCGGCCAGCGCGACCGCACCGCGATCGGCAAGGATCTGGCGCCGCCGGCGCTGGCCAGGACCCTGGGCGACTATCCGGCGCTGGGCAAGCGCGCGGCGGCGGCGATTCCCGGCGCGACGCTGGTCGAATTCGCCGACCTGGGCCACTCGCCGCAGGTCGAAGCGCCGCAGCGCTTCAACGCCGCGCTGCTGCAGGCGCTGGCCGCGCCGAGCGCCGCACCGAACACTGCGCCGTAGCGGCGCAGCGGATGCCGGCGTTTCAGCGCACCGCGATGCGCAGCACGTCGTCGAGCAAGGCCGCCGCGGTCACCTCGGCACCGGCGCCGGGGCCCTGGATCAGCAACGGCTGCTGCAGGTAGCGGTCGCTGTGGATGGCGACGCGGTTGTCGGCACCGGCACCGCTGGCCAGCGGATGCGCCAGCGGCAGCTCGCGCAATCCCACCGACGCGCCGTGCGCATCGAAGCGGCCGACGAACCGCAGGCAGGCGCCGTTCGCGTGCGCCTGCGCCAGGCGCGTCGCCAGCGGCGCATCCAGCGCCGACAACGCGGCATCCACGTCCCGCGGTGCCGCCGCGGCCAGCGCCGCCGGCAGCAGCGATTCGACCTGCACCTGCTCGGCGCGCAGCGGCAGCCCGGCCGCGCGCGCCAGGATCAGCAGCTTGCGGCGCACGTCCTCGCCGGACAGGTCCTCGCGCGGATCCGGCTCGGTGTAGCCGGCCGCCGCGGCCTCGCGCACGCACTCGGAGAAGGCGCGGCTGCCGTCGTAGCGATGCAGCAGCCATGCCATCGAGCCGGACAGCACGCCTTCCACCGCGTGGATATGGTCGCCGCCGGCCGCCAGCGCGCGCAGGCTGCTCAGCAACGGCAGGCCCGCACCGACCGTGGCGCTGTCGCCGTAGTGCGCGCCGGCGGCATGCCGCGCGGCATGGATCTGTTCGGCGCGCGCCAACGCCGCGCCCTGGCCGAGTTTGTTCGCGGTCACCACATGCACCCCGCGCGCCAGCCACTCGGCATGCCGCTGCGCCACCGCCTCGCTGGCGGTGGCGTCGACCACGATGTCGCCGGCACGCAGGTCGGCGGGCTGCGGCGCGCTGCCGCCATCGCCACGCGCGGCGGCATTGGCCACGGCCAACGCCTGCGCCGGCGCTTGCCGGCACTCCTGCAGGATCCGCGAATTGGCCAGCCAGGCGAACGCCGGCAAGCCCGGGCGGCGCTGCTGCAGCACCTGGTAGCGCGCGACGAAAGCGCGGCCGACCGTGCCGGTGCCGAGCAGACCGAGTCGCGGCAATGCGGCATCGGCGGCCTGCGCCGGCGCCGGCGCTATTGCATCGGCGACGCTGTCGCTCACGCGTCCACCCGTTTGCGCGCCACCGCCTCGCCCGCCTGCTGCGCACGCAGCAGACCTGCCTGCAGGTCGGCGATCAGGTCCTCGCTGGACTCGATGCCCACCGACAGCCGCAGCAGGCCATCGCTGATGCCGGCATTGGCGCGCGCCTCGGCGGTCATCGCCGCGTGCGTCATCGACGCCGGATGCGCGACCAGGCTCTCGACCCCGCCCAGCGACTCGGCCAGGGTGAAATAGCGCAGCCCATCGACGAAGGCACGTACCTCGGCTTCGCCGCCGGCCAGCTCGAAGCTGATCATCGCGCCGAAGCCGGTCTGCTGCCGCGCCGCCACCGCATGCCCCGGATGCGTGGCCAGGCCCGGGTAATAGACCTGGTTGACCGCGGCATGCCCGTCGAGCAGCGCCACCACCGCCTGCGCATTTTCCTGGTGCACGCGCAGGCGCGCATCCAGCGTGCGCAGGCCGCGCAGGGTCAGGAACGCATCGAACGGCGAACCGGTCAGGCCCAGCGCGTTGGCCCACCACACCAGTTGCTGGTGCAGTTCGGCGGTGGCGGCGATCACCGCGCCGCCGACCACGTCGCTGTGGCCGTTGACGTACTTGGTTGTGGAATGGATGACCAGGTCGGCGCCGAAGGCGATGGGCTTCTGCAGCGCCGGCGACAGGAAGGTGTTGTCGACCACCGCCAGCGCGCCGGCCTTGTGCGCGGCATCGATGACGAACCGCAGGTCGGTGATGCGCAGCAGCGGATTGGACGGGGTCTCGATCAGCACCAGCTGCGGCGACTGCGCCAGCGCCTCGGCCAGCGAGCGCGGATCGGTCAGGTCGGCGGTGATCAGCTCGAAATGGCCCTTCTTGGCCAGCGCGTTGAACAGGCGCCAGCTGCCGCCGTACGCATCGTGCGGCACCACCAGCTTGTCGCCCGGCTGCAGCAGCGCGTTCAGCACCAGGTTGATCGCGCCCATGCCGGTGGCCGTGATCACGCCGCCGGCGCCGCCCTCCAGCTCCGCCAACGCTTCGCCGAGCAGGTCGCGGGTCGGATTGCCGCTGCGGGTGTAGTCGTACTGGCGCTTGTTGCCGAAGCCGTCGAAGCTGAAGTTCGACGACAGCACGATCGGCGGGGTCACCGCGCCGTAGGCGGTATCGCGATCGATGCCGGCGCGCACCGCGGCGGTAGCGGCGCTGCAGGGCAGATAGTTGTCTTGGGCAGTGCTCATGCGGTAGCTCCGGTGGGGCGAAGGGCGGTGGCGAGGATCGCGTCGATGCGGTCGGTTTCTTTCAGGAAGGCGTCGTGGCCGTACGGCGAACGCAGCACGCGCAGGCTGCCGCGCGGGCCCAGGCCTTCGACCAGAGTGACCAGGTCGGCCAGCGGCACCAGGCGGTCGCCTTCGACCGCGACCACCACGGTCGGCACGGCGACGGCGGCCGGGTCGATGCGGTGCAGGTCGATGGATTCGGACAGGCGCAGGTAGGCGTTGACCTGGGTGCGCGCCACGTACTGCGCGCCGGCGGCATCCAGGTAGTCCTCGGCGGCGACGCGGACGCGGCCGTTGATCACTTCCGGCGGCGCATCGAAGCGCTCGCCGAATTCTTCCGGGGTGCGGTAGCTGAGCATCGCGAACTGCCGCGCCAGCGACAGCCCGTGGCTCTCGGCGCACTGCAACTGGCCCAGCGCCACCGCGCGGCGCTGCAGCGCGCGCCACGCCGCGGCATACGGATGCGCGCGGTGCGCGCCGCTGACCGCGACCAGTTTCAGCAAGCGCTGCGGATGCCGCACCGCCAGCTGCAGGCCGACCAGCGCGCCGTAGGAATAGCCGACGAAGCCGTGCAGTTGGGCGATGCCCAGCGCATCCAGCAGCGCGGCGATCGCATCGGCCTGGTCGGCGCTGTCGATCGGCGCGTCCAGGCTGCCGTCGGCGCCGACGAAATCGAACGCCAGCAGCCGCCGCTGACTCGGGTCCAGCGCCCGTCCCGGCCCGACCAGGCCTTCGGCCCAGCCCTTCTCGGGAAAGCTCGCGTTGGCGGCGAGATGGCGATGCGCGGAGATGCCGCCGGCGACGAACACCACCGGTGCGTCCGCCGGACCGGTCAGCTCGTAGCGCAGGCGCAGCAACTGCACGCCGGCGTGGCGCAGCGGCAGCGCCACCGCCACTTCGCCGCGCAGCGCGAGCACGCCGTCGGCGGCCGGCGCAACGGCGGCGGCATAGCGGTCGAGCGGGGCATTCACAGCAAGGGGGCGGTTTGGCGTATTCACGAGGCTCATGGCGGTATCCGGGGAGGAACGGCCATCGAGCTTCGCGGAGCTCGCGTTCGACGTGCGGAAGGCACGAATCGAACCATCTTTCGGCGGACGCGGTGGTCCCCGCAGGATTTGGCACCTACACGGTCGCTTGCGCGTCCGCTGGCTGCCCCGGCATCAAAGGGCCTGTCCCTCCGCCGGTCTCGATGGTGACGCCACGATGCCAGCGTTTTTCGGCGTTGTCAAATCTCTTTATTCGGATGGAGCGATATAAGGGAGCCCGGGCCGCGGCTGCCGCATACTCCGCACCCACGGCGCTCCCACGCCGGCGCCAGGAGCCCCGATGCCCGGCCAGTGCCCGGCCCCCGCCACCGCCCACAACGCCCTCGCTCCGTTCCGCGCCGCGCCACGCTGGCCGCTGCTGGTCGCCTGGGCGCTGGGTGTCGCATCCACCCCAGGCGCAGCCGGGACGCTGTATGCGTGGAAGGACGCCAACGGCATCGCCCACTACGGCGACCACGTGGCCGATCCGCAGCGCGCTGCGGCGCCCGAACCGCCGCCGGCGTCGGCGAGCGCCGAGCCGCCGCTGGCGCAGTTGCGCCTGGATGGCCAACCTCCACGGCAACAGGCCTGGGCCGACAACCGCCTGGACGGGCCGCTGCAGGTGCAACTGCGCTCCCGCCACGCCGACAACCTCGCCGCGGTCCCGGCATTGCCGCTGCGCGCAGTGCTGCCCGCCCGCGGCAGCGCCCTGCTGTCGCGGCTGTACGCCAGCGACCCGCGCTACGCCAGCCCGTTCGAACTGGTGCTGGAGGCCGTGCCCGGCGACCCGGCGGCCAAGCCGCAGGACGCCCTGTACCGGTTGCCGTTCGCTGCGGCGCCGGTGCGCGTGGACCAGGGCGTGGGCGGCCACTTCAGCCACCACGACGCGCAGAACTACTACGCGCTGGATTTCGCCCTGGCCGAAGGCACCCCGATACTGGCCGCGCGCGGCGGCACGGTGATGCAGGTGGAAGCGGGCTTCGCCGAGGCCGGACTGGACCGCGAGACCTTCGGCGGCCGCGCCAACTTCGTGCGCATCCTCCACGCCGACGGCAGCATGGCGCTGTACGCGCACCTGGCGCCGAGCGGCGTGGCGGTGCAGCCGGGCCAGCGCGTCGTCGCCGGGCAACGCCTCGCGCTGTCGGGCAACACCGGCCTGAGCACCGCGCCGCACCTGCACTTCGCCGTACAGGTCAACCGCGGCATGCGCCTGGACTCGATCCCGTTCCGCATGGCCGGCGCGCTCGGCGAACTCAAATTGCCGCGCAGCGAGGACGCCGCGGCCGCCGCGCAACCCGTGTCCGCCGCCGCGGCGCTATAATTGCGTTCTTCCCTGTAGCCGTGATCGCCCAGTGGGCGCCGTTGCCATGTCCGATGTTGCCCAGGAAGCTGCGCGCCGCCGCACCTTCGCCATCATTTCCCACCCCGACGCCGGCAAGACCACGCTGACCGAAAAGCTGCTGCTGTTCGGCGGCGCGATCCAGATGGCCGGCTCGGTCAAGGGCCGCAAGGCCGCGCGCCATGCGACCTCCGACTGGATGGCGCTGGAAAAGGAGCGCGGCATCTCGGTGACTTCGTCGGTGATGCAGTTCCCGTACGAAGGCAAGATCATCAACCTGCTCGACACCCCGGGCCACGCCGACTTCGGCGAGGACACCTACCGCGTGCTCACCGCGGTGGACTCGGCGCTGATGGTGATCGACGTGGCCAAGGGCGTGGAAGAACGCACGATCAAGCTGATGGAAGTGTGCCGGCTGCGCGACACGCCGATCATGACCTTCATCAACAAGCTCGACCGCGAAGGCAAGGAGCCGATCGACCTGCTCGACGAAGTGGAGACCGTGCTCGGCATCCAGTGCGCGCCGGTGACCTGGCCGATCGGCATGGGCCAGCGCCTGAAGGGCGTGGTGCACCTGATCAGCGGCGAGGTGCACCTGTACGAACAGGGCCGCAACTTCACCCGCCAGGACTCGACCATCTTCCCGTCGCTGGACGCGCCCGGCCTGGCCGAGCGGATCGGCGCGCAGATGCTGGCCGAACTGCGCGAGGAACTGGAACTGGTGCAGGGCGCCAGCCATCCGTTCGACCTGGACGCCTACCGCGCCGGCAAGCAGACCCCGGTGTTCTTCGGCTCCGGCGTCAACAACTTCGGCGTGCAGCCGCTGCTGGACTTCTTCGCCGAGCACGCGCCGCCGCCGCAGGCGCATGCCACCACCGGCCGCCCGGTGCAGCCGACCGAGGAGAAGCTGACCGGCTTCGTGTTCAAGATCCAGGCCAACATGGACCCGCAGCACCGCGACCGGGTCGCGTTCATGCGCATCTGTTCCGGCCGCTTCAGCGCCGGCATGAAGACCCTGCACGTGCGCACCGGCAAGGACACCAAGCTGGCCAACGCGCTGACCTTCATGGCCAGCGACCGCGAGATCGCCGCCGAGGCCTATCCCGGCGACGTCATCGGCATCCACAACCACGGCACCATCTCCATCGGCGACACCTTCACCGAGGGCGAGGCGCTGTCGTTCACCGGCATCCCCAACTTCGCCCCGGAACTGTTCCGCCGCGCGCGGCTGCGCGACCCGCTCAAGCTCAAACAGTTGCAGAAGGGCCTGGCGCAGCTGTCCGAGGAAGGCGCCACCCAGTTCTTCCGCCCGCTGATGAGCAACGACCTGATCCTGGGCGCGGTCGGCGTGCTGCAGTTCGAAGTGGTCGCCTACCGGCTCAAGGACGAATACGGCGTGGACGCCAGCTTCGAGCCGGTCGGCGTGGTCACCGCACGCTGGGTGCACTGCGACAACGCCAAGAAGCTGGAGGAATTCCGCGAGAAGAACGCGATGAACCTCGGCATCGACGGCGCCGGCGAACTGGTCTATCTGGCGCCGACCCGGGTCAACCTGCAGTTGGCGCAGGAACGCGCGCCGGACGTGCGCTTCGCCGCGACCCGCGAGCACGCGCACAGCGTCGCGCTGGACTGACGCGAGGAACCGAGGCGGCAGCGCGCGGGCATGAACCGCGCGCCAAGTGCTGCATCGCAACGGATGCGAACCGCTCGCAATTGCGGTACCGTTTCGGGTCATGGAAGCAGACCCGCGGTCCTCGCTCATGAACGCCGACGCGCCGCCTTCTACGGACTGGCGCGACGAACTCGCCAGCGCGCTGACCCACGGCCTGGGCGCGGTCGCCGCACTGGCCGGCAGTTCGGTGCTCATCACCCTGGCCGCGATCTACGGCGACGGCTGGCAACTGGCCGGCGCGATCGTGTTCGGGGTCGCCTTGCTGCTGCTGTACACCGCCTCCACGCTGTACCACGCCATTCCGCATCCCGGCGCCAAGGCGCGGCTGCAGGTGCTGGACCACTGCGCGATCTATGTGCTGATCGCCGGCACCTACACGCCTTTCACCCTGATCGGCCTGCGCGGCCCCTGGGGTTGGGGCCTGTTCGCGGCGATCTGGACCATCGCCCTGGCCGGGGTGATCTTCAAGCTGTTCTTCACCGGCCGTTTCCGGCTGCTGTCGACCATCCTCTACCTCGCCATGGGCTGGCTGATCGTGGTGGCGATCGAACCGCTGCTGCACTCGGTCGATGTCCGCACCCTGTGCTGGCTGCTGGCCGGCGGCCTGTTCTACACGCTTGGCACCTACTTCTACCAGCGCGACACGGTGCGCTACTTCCATGCGATCTGGCACCTGTTCGTGCTCGGCGGCAGCGTCTGCCACTTCGTCGCGGTGACCGGGCAAGTCCTGTAGACCGGTTTGCCGGAGGGCGCGCTTTCGCACCCCGTGCACGCACGCTGCCTAGTATGGCGGGATGGATCGCGAACCCACTTCTGCGTCACGTGGCCGGCGCCGCTCCTGGCCCTGGCGCCGGCCCGACGGCCGCTTGCGGCGTTGGCCGCTGGTCCTCGGCGCACTGGTACTGGTGCTGTTGGTCGTCATTCTGATCTTCGACTGGAACTGGTTCAAAGGTCCGGTAGAACGCGCGGTGCAGACCAAGACCGGCCGCGCATTCCACATCGACGGCAATCTCGACGTCGACCTCGGCAGCACCGTCACCATCCGCGGCGATCGCCTACGCTTCGCCAACGCGGACTGGTCGAAACAAGCGCAGATGGCCAGCGCGCAGCGTGCCGAGATCGACCTGTCGCTGTGGCCGTTGCTGCGCGGCAAGGTACGCATTCCGGAGATCCGCCTGACCCAGCCAACGCTGCTGCTGGAAACCGGACCGAACGGGCAACCCGGCAACTGGAGCTTCGGCAGCAACGACGGCGGGACGCAGGTGGTCCTGGGCCGCATGCTGGTGCAGCAGGGACGGCTACGCTTCCAGGACATCCCCGGCCGCACCGACATCGACGTCAGCGTGGACAGCCTGACCTCGCAGCGCCGCCGCGGCGACGCCGCGCCGCCGATCGCGGTCGCCGGCGATGGCCGCTGGCGCGGCAACCCGTTCACGCTCAAGGGCAGCACCGCCTCGCCGCTGGAACTGAGCGAGAGCGACCATCCGTTCAAGATCGACCTGCGCGGCAGCGCCGGCAGCACCCGCGCGCACATGCGCGGCACGCTGACCAATCCGTTCCAGCTGCGTGTGTTCGACCTGCAGCTGAGCCTGGCCGGTACCGACATGGAACACCTGTATCCACTGCTCGGCATCGCCATTCCCTCCACCCCGCCCTACCAGCTCGACGGCCGGCTCAAGCGCAATGGCGAAATCTGGCGCTACGAGGAGTTCAGCGGCCGCGCCGGCGACAGCGACCTGGCCGGCACCGTGCAGATCGACACCGCCGGGCAGCGCCCGTTCCTGCGCGCCGACCTGCGTTCGCGACGCCTGGACTTCGACGACCTGGCCGGCTTCGTCGGTGCGCCGCCGCGCACCGGCGCTGGCGAGACCGCCAACGACGAACAGAAGGCGCAGGCGGCCAAGCTCGCCGCCAACAGCAAGGTGCTGCCCTCCACCCCGTACGACCTGGGCAAGCTGCGCGCGATGGACGCCGACGTGCGCTGGAAGGCGCAGCGGATCAACGCGCAGACGCTGCCGCTGGACGACATGGACGCGCACCTCAAACTCAACGACGGCGTCCTGCTGCTGCAGCCGCTCGACTTCGGCGTGGCCGGCGGCAACATCCGCTCCGACATCCGCATGGATGCGCGCAAGCCGACCATCGCCACCCGCGCGCAGATCTCGGTGCGCGGCATGCAACTGGGCAAGCTGTTCCCGGACGGGCAACTGGCCAAGGAAGCCTCCGGCGCGATCGGCGGCGAGATCGCGCTCGCCGGCACCGGCAACTCGATCGCGCAGATGCTCGGCAGCGCCGACGGCAGCGTCGCCATCGGAATGGGCAAGGGCCACATCAGCAACCTGATCATGGAACTGGCCGGGCTGGACATCGCCGAATCGCTGAAATTCCTGGTCACCAAGGACCGCGAGATTCCGGTGCGCTGCGCGTTCGGCGATTTCGCGGTCAGGGACGGGGTGATGGCGTCGCGCGCCCTGGCCTTCGACAGTACCGATACGCTGCTGATCGGCAGCGGCGACATCGACCTGGGCGACGAGACGCTGGACCTGCTGCTGAAGGCGCGCCCGAAGGACCGCAGCATCCTGTCGCTGCGCTCGCCGCTGCGCGTCGGCGGCACCTTCAAGGATCCGACCTTCCGCCCCGACTTCAAGGCCCTGGGCATGCGCGGCGCGATCGCCCTGGCGCTGGGCAGCATCGCCCCGCCGGCGGCCCTGCTCGCCACGCTGGAAACCGGCCCGGGCAAGGACGCCGATTGCGGCGGTCATTACGCCAAGTAGCCGGGATTGGGGATTCGGGATTGGGGATTCGGAAAGTCAAAAGCACGTCAGTCGCTCTTGCTTTTCCGAATCCCCAATCCCGAATCCCCAATCCCGCGTCAGCTACTGATATAGCGCTGCAGCTGATCGAGCTCCTGCTGTTGTTCCTCGATCACCGCCTTGACCAGATCGCCGATCGAGATCACCCCGACCACCGCGCCGGCCTGTACCACCGGCAGATGGCGGATGCGCTGCCCGGTCATCAGCTCCATGCATTGCTGCACGCTCTGCGACGGCTCCACCGTGTACACCTTCGCGCTCATGATGTCGCGCACCGGCGTGGTCGCCGAAGAGCGGTCCTGCAGCACCACCTTGCGCGCGTAGTCGCGCTCGGAGAGGATGCCGGCCAGACGCCCGTCCTGCATCACCAGCACTGCGCCGATGCCCTTGTCGGCCATCAGCCGCAGCGCATCGACCACCGCCGCATCCGGCGACACCGCGTGGATCTCACCGCCCTTGTCGCCCAACAACTGTCGTACCGTACGCATCGCTGCCTCCCGGTTCGCTGGATCGTACGGCCGAGGATACTCCTCCGCTCGGTGCGCGCCAGCTGTCGACCAGATACAGCGGCCGCTGCTTGGATTCCTCGTACAGCCGGCCCAGGTATTCGCCGATCAGGCCCAGCGCGATCAGCTGCGCGCCGCCCAGGAACAGGATCACCGCCATCATCGTCGGCCAGCCGGCGACCGGATCGCCCCACAGCGCTGCCTTGATCACGATCCAGGTGCCGAACACGAACGCGGCCACCGCCGTCGCCAGGCCCAGATAGGTCGCCACCCGCAGCGGCGCGGTGGAAAAACTGGTGATGCCCTCCAGCGCGAAGTTCCACAACCGCCACAGGCCGAACTTGCTGCGCCCGGCCAGGCGCGGCGCACGCCGGTACGGCAGCGCCATCTGCCGGAACCCGACCCAGCCGAACAGCCCCTTCATGAAGCGATGGCGCTCGCGCAACTGCGCCAGCGCCGCCAGCGCGCGCGGCGACAGCAGGCGGAAATCGCCGGTGTCGGCCGGAATCGGCGTCTTCGACAGGCGCCCGATCACCCGGTAGAACAGCGACGCGGTGCCGCGCTTGAGCCAGCCTTCGCCGTCGCGCGCGATGCGGGTGCCGTAGATGTCGTCGTAGCCGGCGCGCCAATGCGCGACGAACTGCGCGATCAGTTCCGGCGGATCCTGGCCGTCGGCGTCCAGCAGCATCGCCGCGCCGCGCTCGACGAAATCCAGGCCCGCGGTCAGCGCCAGCTCCTTGCCGAAATTGCGCGACAGGCGCAGCGCCCCGACCCGCGGATCGGCCGCGGCCAGCGCCAGGATCACCTCCCAGGTCGCATCGCGGCTGCCGTCGTCCACGTACAGCACCCGCCCCTCCAGGCCATCCACGCCATCGAGCGCGGCGAGGATCCGCGGTTGCAGCAGCGGCAGGGTCTGCGCCTCGTTGAAGGCAGTGACGACGACGGTCAGGCGCTCGGGTTCCATGTGCCGATGGTACGGAGCGGCCTGCGCGTTCACCAGCGGCAGCGCATCACCTGACGAGGATCCGGAGTCACTCCCTTCCCCCACCGGGACCATGGCCCCCTTTTCGGGGGGAGGTGCCTCGAAGAAGCGGATGAAGACACGCCTGCCGCCGAAGACCCCAAGTTCATGGACGGCCGTACCCTCACCCCAACCCCTCTCCCGATGGGAGAGGGGCTAAAACGCGGCGCCTACGCAGCGCCATGCCGAAACCCTCGACCGCGTCCTGGCAGGCAGCGTCCGCCTTACGCCGGGACGGCTCAGGCAGGCCCATGGGCTGGCGCCCGAGCGCTCACGTCGCTACGCACATATGCAAAAACGGCCAACGTCGCATGCGCCATAGCTCGAATGTTCCTAGGGCGCCTGCAGATAGGCCGGCCCGCCCAACTGCCGCGTCTGCCGCTGGATCCAGTTGGCGCGGCGCTGCACGTACGGTCCCGGGCGCGCGGCGTTGTAGCGCTGCGGCGCCGGCAGCACCGCCGCCAGCAGCGCGCTCTGCGCTGGACTCAGTTGCGCCGCATCCTTGCCCCAGAAACTGCGCGCCGCCGCCTGCGCGCCGTAGACCCCGTCACCGAACTCGGCGACGTTGGCATACACCTCTAGGATCCGCTGCTTGGACCACAGCGCCTCGATCAGCACCGTGTACCAGGCCTCCAGTCCCTTGCGCAGCCAACTGCGGCCCTGCCACAGGAACACATTCTTGGCCACCTGCTGGCTGATCGTGCTGGCGCCGCGCAGGCGCCCGCCGCGCGCATTGTGGTCGCGCGCCTTCTCGATCGCCTCCAGATCGAAGCCGTGGTGGCTCGGGAAGCGCTGGTCCTCCGCGGCCACCAGCGAAATCGGCAGGCTTGGAGCGATCTGCGCGCTGTCGCGCCAGTCGTAGGCGACGCGGAACGACCAGTCGCCCTCGCCCCAGGCGCCGAGCTGGCGCTCGAGCATCATCGCCGAGAACGGCGGATCGACGAAGCGCAGCATGATCACCTGCGACGTGCTCGCCAGCGCGAACAACAGCGGCGCCGCCAGCAGCCAACGCAGCCAGCGCCGTCGCCGCGGCACGGCCGCGCCACTTGCAACGCCCCGCGTCGCCCCCATTGCTATGCCTTCTTCGACTTTGTCCACCGAGATGACCCACTATCCTGCGGTCGCCATCTTCCCATGCGCAGCGAGGCCGCGATGAGTTCTTCCGATCACGATCACCTGACCCGCTTCCTGCTGCCCAGCGCCGGCGTGCGCGGTGTGCACGTGCGCCTGGAGTCCGCCTGGCGCGACATCCTCGCGCCGGCCAGCTATCCCGCAGCGGCGACCGAGTTGCTGGGCGAGGCCTGCGTGGCCGCGGCCCTGTTCACCGGCCACACCAAGGTCGACGGACGCCTGTCGGTGCAACTGCGCAGCCAGGGCGCGCTGCGCACCCTGTTCGCCGAGTGCACCGCGGCCGGCACCCTGCGCGGCATCGTCCAGCTCGGCGAGGGCAGCGACGCCCCGCGCGACCTGCGCGCGCTCGGCAGCGGCGCGCTGCTGGCGATCACCATCGAGAACCCCGGCCTGGACCCGCGCGAGCCGCAGCGCTACCAGAGCCTGGTGGCGCTGTCGGCGGCCGAACTGGGCGAGGCCTTCGAAGACTATTTCCGCCAGTCCGAACAGCTGCCGACGCGCCTGATCCTGGCCGCCGACGGCCGCCAGGCGGCCGGCCTGCTGCTGCAGAAGCTGCCCGGCGACAGCGGCGACGAGGACGGCTGGAACCGCGCCGGCGCCCTGTTCGAGACGGTGAGCGAGGCCGAACTGCTGGCGCTGCCGGCCGACACCCTGCTGCACAGGCTGTTCCACGAGGAAGCGCCGGAGTTGCTGGGCACCAAGCCGCTGCGCTTCGGCTGCTCCTGCTCGCGCGAGCGGGTGGCGGCCATGCTGCGCTCGCTGGGCGAGGAAGAAGCGCGCGCCGCGGCCGAGGCAACCGGCCAAGTTGAGATACGGTGCGAGTTCTGCGGCCGACACTATGACTTCCCCTTGACGGAATTCGGCGTATTGTTCGCTGTAACCCCGGCTGAACCGGCGCCCTCGGAGCGCTTGCAATAGGCAGGGGCGAGGACTAGGACCGGGGAGTCCGACTTGTTAAAGAAACATAAACCCCCTAGTATCGTTCACCCTGCAAGGCGGGAACTTTAGTCCCCGCCCGAGAGTCACAGACTGCCGATGCGAGCCTTACTGCGCCTGCCACTTGCCCTTCTGATCGCCCTTGCGGCGAGCACGGGCGCGCATGCGCAGAGCAAGCCCGCGGACCGTACCGTGCTGCCGGTCTGGAACAAGGGCAGCGGCAAGGTCGAGGCGCTGCTGTACCTGGAGCCGACCGGCGAACAGGCGGTCGGCGCGCGCTGGCACTTCGGCCGCAACTCGCTCGACGCCGCCTTCGGCCTGTCCTCCGGCGATTCGCTCGGGCTGCTGTGCAACAGCGCCAGCGGCAGCAGCATCAGCGGGCTGGCCAGCCATTGCATGCTCGCCAGCCTCGGCGACGACGACAACGATGTCGGCCACCACGTTGCCGCGACCACCACCTTCAACCGCCCCGGCGGGCGCGTGTCGCTGTCGGCCGGCACCGGCCGCGAGAACATGCCGGCGTGGCTGGCGGGTCCCAACAAGACGCCCGCGCTACGCATGGAGCAGAACGATCTGACCGTGTTCGCGCAACAGAACATCGGCCGCGAAGGCTTCGTCTCGATCGGCGGCACCTATGCGCGTGCGCGCCTGGTCCCGATCGCCGATGCCTCGCAGGCGCTGGTCGACCAATGGGACAGCAAGAGCCTGAGCATCGGCGGCGGCTACGGCTCGTTCAGCGCCAACGTCATCGGCCGCGTCGTCGACGCGCCGGGCCAGCCGGGCAAGTGGTCCGGCCTCGGTGTGGGCCTGACCTGGCGCACGCCGTGGAGCGGCCAGCTGACCGTCGGCGCCGAGAACGTGATCACCCGCGGCAAGAACCCGTTCGCCCCGAACAACATCAGCACCGAGGAAGGCACCATCCCCTACGTGCGCTACGAACAGGACTTGTAAGTACAACCCCTTGTTCGAAAAGGAGTTGCCGCGGAAAAACGCCCCCTCGAGGGGCTTTTTTTTGTCCGATCGGCGCAAATTATTGATACTTACATCACAGTTATGTCGATCTTATTAACAACTCTTTAATTTCTCTGAAGACGCAGTTACTATCGGTTCACCCTGCGGATTTTGGCATCGCCTTTCGACGCCACCGCCGGACAACCTTCAGTTGACACCACATCTCATTCGGAGAGAGAGCCAATGAATTGCAAGACCCATCGCCTGCGCGACGCCATCACGTTCGCGCTCGCCGCTGGCACCACCGCCCTGCTCAGCACGGGTGCGGCCGTTGCCCAGGACAGCTCTTCCAGCGACCCCTCCAAGACCCTGGACACGATCCAGGTGACCGGCTCGCGCGTTGCCCGCGTCGAGACCGAAACCGCCAGCCCGGTGGTGGTGATCGATCGCGCCGCGATCGAGCAGACCGGCAAGCTGACCCTCGGCGACCTGGTGCAGGAACTGCCGGCGATGTCCGGCGCACCGTCCACCCCGGCGGTCAACAACGGCGGCGGCGACGGCAAGTCCTCGGTCGACCTGCGCGGCCTGGGCGATGAGCGCACGCTGCTGCTGGTCAACGGCCGCCGCGTCGCCAACAACGACGTCAACTCGATCCCCGCCACCGCGGTGGAGCGCATCGAAGTGCTGACCAGCGGCGCCTCGGCCGTATACGGCTCCGATGCCGTCGCCGGCGTGGTCAACTTCATCCTGCGCAAGGACTTCGAAGGTCTGGCGGTCACGGTCGATTACGGCCAGGCGACCCACCTGAGCGACGGCGCGCGTAACGGCGGCTCGGTGACCTTCGGTCAGGTCGGCGACCGCGGCAACATCATGGCGGGCCTGAACTACAACAAGTTCGACGGCATCTCCTCGGCCGACCGCAAGTACTCCAAGGACGCCACCTACCTGTACAGCGGCTCGGTGACCATCCTCGGTTCCAGCCGCACCCCGGGCGGCCGCATCACCATGCCGGCCAACCTGGCCACGCAGTACGGCTGCGCCACCGTCACCCTGACCCCGGGCGCCAGCGGCGCTTCGCAGGGCGACTACCGCTGCTATTCCGGCGCGCGCGACTCGTTCAACTATCAGGCCACCAACCTGATCATGACGCCGCAGGAGCGCACCAACGCGTTCTTCCTGGCCAACTACCAGATCACCGACAGCATCAACGCGTTCGCCCAGGTCTACCACAACAAGACCAGCTCGAACTTCGCCATCGCGGCGCTGCCGTTCGATGCACGCGGCGACAAGGTGGTGATCTCCGCCGACAACTTCTACAACCCGTTCGGCGTCGATTTCGGTGCCGACACCGCCGGCAATCAGTACAACCAGTTCCTGACCCGCTTCACCTCGCTGGGCCAGCGCCGCTCGTACTACAGCACCGTCACCGACCAGGTCGTCGCCGGCCTGGAAGGCTTCGTCGGCGACACGTCCTGGAAGTGGGACGCGGCGATGAACTACGGCCACTACACCCGCGAGAACACCAGCTACGGCTACGTGTACTACGCCGGCCTGCGCGACGCGCTGGGCCCGTCGTTCCAGGACACCGACGGCGTGGTCAAGTGCGGCAGCGCCGGCAACGTGATCGCCGGCTGCACCCCGCTCAACATCTTCAACATCAACGATCCGCAGACGATCTCGACGCTGAAGGACTACGAAGCGCGTCCGACCTACTCGACCACGTACCAGATGCGCAGCTTCGAAGCCAATGCCAACGGCGAGCTGTTCACGCTGCCGGCCGGCGCCACGCAGCTGGCGGTGGGCGTGTCCTGGCGCGAGGAGTACCAGAAGAGCGCGGTGGACTACATCGCCATCGCCGACGCGAACGGCAACTGCTTCATCTCGCAGGAAGCCTGCGGTACCCCGCTGAGCGGCAAGTACAACGTCAAGGAAGTCTACGGCGAGCTGTACGTCCCGCTGCTGTCGGAAGTGCCGTTCGCGCACCTGCTGGCGCTGACCCTGGGTACGCGTTACTCCGACTACAACACCTTCGGCAACACCACCAACAGCAAGATCCAGCTGGAATGGCGCCCGATCGAGAACCTGCTGCTGCGCGGCACGGTGGCTGAAGTGTTCCGCGCTCCGACCATCGACAACCTGTACGCGGGTGCGAGCGGCGATGCGCCGAACTTCACCGATCCGTGTATCGGTTACGGCGCCACCGGCACCTCGCGCAATCACGAAGCCGCGTGCGGCGCGGGCTCGGGCGCGACCGCCATTCCCGCCACCGGCATCACCTCCAGCGGCCTGTCGCAGACCACCGGCGTGTGGTCGGGCTCGGTCGCTGCCGGTTTCGACCTGAAGCCGGAACAGGGCAAGTCGTTCGACTGGGGCGTGGTGTACGACCCGGATTGGCTGCCTGGCTTCTCGGCCAGCCTGGACTACTGGCGCCTGTACCTGAACGACACGATCAACCGCGCCGATGCGCAGACCGTGGCCAACATCTGCTACAACGACGAAAGCAGCCCGTTCTGCGGCTTCATCAGCCGTTACTCGGATGGCCAGGTCAACTTCATCCGCGAGCCGATCGTCAACCTGGGCCGCCTGGATACCAAGGGCTGGGATCTGGCGCTGCGCTACCGCCTGCCGGATACCGCGTGGGGCAGCTACACCTTCGGCCTGGACGGCACCTACATCGCGCGTTACGACAACAACACCAACCCGGCCGATCCGGATGGCGTCGTGACCCACGTGGCAGGCACCTACAACAAGACCTACGGTCTGTACTCGCGGGTCCGTGGCCGCTTGTTCGTCAACTGGCAGAAGGGTGACCTGGGCGCCAGCTGGCGTATCCGCTACATCGGTCCGTTCGACGTGGGCAGCGCCGATCCGTCGCAGAACTTCAGCTCCGACGCCGGCTACCCGAACATCGTCACCTCGTACGGCTCCTACTTCCTGCACAGCGTCAGCCTGAACTACGCGCTGCCGTGGTTCAACTCGAAGGTGGAAGTCGGCCTGGACAACGTGTTCGACAAGCAGCCGCCCATGCTGTATCAGAACAACGTGCTCAACGCGAACACGGACGTCAACAGCTTCGACACCGTGGGCCGCTACCTGTGGGCTCGCTACAGCATGAACTTCTGAGCACGGCAACGACGCGCTTGATTTGAAGACGGGGCCGCGCGAACCATTCGCGCGGCCCTTTTCATTGGCAGATCCGAATGAACTCACCGCAACTGCAATACGCCATCCAATTGATCGACCAGGGTCAGGCCGAGATGGCCGCCGACCTTTGTCGCAAGGCGCTGGCCAACGCCGCTGGCGATCCTTCCTGGAACACGCTGTTGGCGATGTCGCTGCAACATGCCGGCGATATCGCAGGCGCTGCCGCCATCTATCGGCGGTTGACCGAACTGCAGCCGCACGAATCCGCGCATTGGGCCAATCTCGGCCTGACCCTGCGCACGCTCGGCGAGCACGCCCCGGCCGAGCACGCCTATCGGCAAGCCCTGGCGCTGGCGCCGCAGACGTATCACTACCTGGTCGATTACGGCCTGGTATTGCTGGACAAGGGCGACATCGCCAATGCCCGCCACCGATTCCTCGATGCCGTGGACCTGGACCCCAGCCAGGCCGAGGCACGCATCTATGCCGCGATCGCCTGCTTCGAGTGCGGCGACGCCCAGCGCGCGGCAGCGTTGCTGCCGCCACCGGCGATCTGGCCGCAACTGCCGGACAACCTGCGCGAGGAACTGGCCACCGCCTTGATCCAGGTCGGCCGCACCGATGAAGCCGAAGCGCTGCTCACGCAGAGCCGGCCCGGACAGGCCCCGTCGCTGTCCAACGTCCTCCGCCTGGCCCAGTTGCACGAACGCACCAACCGCGTCGAACAGGCCAGCGCGCTGTTGGCGCAGGCGGCATCCATGCCGCCACAGCAGCACGACCGTCAGACCCGCGTGGAAATCCTGCAACTGGAAGCGTCGCTGGCGCAGCGCCGCAAGGACTATGCCGCGGCACGCCGCGCAATCGAGAACCTGCTAGAGCTGCAGCCGCACATCCAGGTCCAAGCCATCGCCTATTTCGCTCTTGCCGGCATCGAGGACAAGCAAGGCCATCCCGCCGCCGCGATGGCCATGCTGGAGAAGGCGCATGCCATCCACTTCAAGCTCGCAGCCGATAGCGTGCCGGAGATCGCCTACTCCAACGAAGAGCCGCTGCAGGTCTCCAGCCTATGGCTGGACGACGCACAGGCGCGCTACGCCGGCGTGCGCGGCGACGCGCCAGGCAGCGACGCCTCGCCGGTGTTCATCGTCGGTTTCCCGCGCTCGGGTACCACCATGCTCGAGCAGATGCTGGACGCGCACCCGGGTTACGCGTCGATGGACGAACGCGCCACCTTGCAGCGCTGCATCGAGTGGATGGAGGCGCAGGGCAAGCGCTATCCCTACGATCTGGGCGCACTGGACGATGCGCAGGTGGAGGCGATGCGCCAGCTGTACTGGTCGGAGATCGCCAAAGTCATCGCGCTGGCCCCGGGCCAGCAGCTGGTCGACAAGAATCCGCTCAACATGCTGCGCCTGCCGATGATCGTGCGCCTGTTCCCGAACGCCAAGATCATTCTCGCCCTGCGCCATCCCTGCGACGTGCTGCTGAGCTGCTACATGCAGAACTTCCGCTCGCCGGCGTTCATGGTGCTGTGCTCCAGCCTGGAACGCCTGGCCAAGAGCTACGTCAACGCGATGCGGTTCTGGATCCACCATCAGGCGCTGCTGCAGCCGGACCTGCTGATCCTCAAGTACGAGGAAACGGTTGCCGATTTCCCCGCGCAGGTGCAGCGCATCGGCGGCTTCCTCGGCATCGCGCAGCCCGAGTTCCTGGAAGGCTTCAGCCAGCATGCCGCACGCAAGGGCTATATCAGCACGCCCAGCTACTCGCAGGTGGTGGAACCGGTGAACCGGCGCGCGGTGGACCGCTGGCACGCCTACGCGCCGTGGCTGGCCGGCGCGTTGCCGATCCTGCAACCGGTGGCCGCGCATTGGGGGTACGACCTGGAGACAGCTGCGCCATGAAAGCACTGAGCGACTACATCCGCAGCTACGACGATGCGCTGCCCGAGGCGTTCTGCCGCCAGCTGATCGACGGCTTCGAGGCCTCGCGCGCGCATCACCAGCGCAACGGCAGCAACAGCCGCGCGGCGCTCGGCGACAGCAACTGGACCGAACTGGATGTCGGCAAGCTGGCCGATCCGGCGTTCCTGGGATTCTTCCTGGACAAGATCGAGCACTACCTGGCGCGCTACAACCAGGACCTCGGGCTGACCCTGTCGATCCCGTACCGGCCCACCATCGATCGGCTGATCCTGAAGAAATACCAGGTCGGCGGCAGCGACCGCTTCCAGCCGCACTTCGATTCGATCGACGAGGTGTCCGAACGCTACCTGGTGTTCCTGTGGTACCTCAACGATGTGGCCGAGGGCGGCACCACGCGCTTCTGCGACCTGGACGTGGAGACCGTGCCGCGCACCGGCAGGCTGCTGATGTTCCCGCCGTACTGGATGTACCAGCACGTCGGCAACCCGCCGGTCTCCAACGACAAGTACATCCTCTCCACCTACCTGATGTTCAAGCGCTGAGCGGCGCGTGCCGGCCCGACGCCGGGTGCTTGGAGCGGGCCGCGCGCGGCGTCCCGCCGACTGCGCCCGCTACAGGCCAGCGCGCAGGTTGAACGCGCCGATCGTCTCGATCAGCTGCCGCAGCGCCAGGGTCTCGGCTTCTTCCAGGTCTGGATGCCAGGTGTCCAGGATCATCACCACCCGCAGCTGATCGCTGTGGTTCCAGGCCTGGTGCAGGCAGGTGTCGTTGAAGGTGACCAGTTGCCCGACCTGCCAGTGGTGGGCGATGCCGGACACCTCCAGCGCGCACTCCGGCGGCACGATCAGCGGCAGATGGGTGACCACGCGCGAGTTGCTGACGCCATAGTGCGGCTTGATCGTGGTACCGGGCGCCAGGATCGAGAACAGCACCTCCGGCGCGTGCAGGTCGATCCGGGTCAACGGCACATGCGCCAGCGCCGCCGCGGTGACCGGGCAACGCTGCAGGTTCTCGGCATGCGCAACGCCGTGCCGATAGAAGAAATAGGCATCCCAGGCGCCATCGCCGTGCTTGGCGCTGAGATAGTCCTGCGGCGTGGCGCCGTTGCTGAAATCCAGGAACGGTTGCACCGCCTGGCGCGACGCCAGCACCTGCCGCACTTCGTTGCAGATGCCCTCGGTGGCGGCCTGCAGCCGCGCGTACCAGGGGAAACGCGCCGCGCCCAGATACGGCGAGGGATCCAGATCCGGCACATACAGGAAGGTGGGGCGCTGGCCGTCGTCGGCAGGACGCGGCTGCAGCCCCAGATAGATCCGCAGCGCCGCCGTCACACGGCGCAGCGCCGCTTCGCCGAAGCGGTCGATCAGCGGCTGCACCGCCGCCGCGAACAAGGCGTGCCGCCCCTGGTCGATCCGCGCCATCGCCGCGATCACCCGCGGCCGCAACTCCGGCGCGGTGCTGTGCTGATCGAGCCAGCGGCCCTTGGCCTGCGCGGCGTGCACCGCGGCAAAATACATCGGCAAGGCGTCGTCGCCGCGCCCCACCGCATCCAGACTCTCGGCGTAGCACAGCCGCACCAGGAACGCGTCCGCCGACAGCTGCAAGGCCTGCTCGAACGCGGGCAACGCCTGCGCATGCTCGCCCAGGTGGGCCAGGCAGATGCCCAGCCGGCTGCACGCCTCCAGGCTCGGTTCGGCGGCGGCCACCAGGGCCCAGGCCTGGGCCGCGCGCGCGATCTCGCCGCTCTCCATCAGCAGCATCGCGTGCATGCGCCGCAGCGTCACATCGTCCGCCGCCGTGGCCAACACCTGTTCGCACAGCGCATCGGCACGCCGATGGTCGCCCTGGGCGAGATGGCGGCGCACTTGCTCGTGCACGCTGGCGCGGGTCAGTTCCTGGAACATCAGCCGGGAATCAGGGTCACGATCACGTGTTCGACGTAGGCCTCGAACTCCTCGCGCGCCTGCTTGGGCTGGTGCAACTGCAGCGACAACTGCAGGAAGCCGACGTAGGCCGCGTAGGCCAGGCGGGCGCGGTGCTGGGCATCGGTGCGGCTGAGGCCGGCCTGGCGGAACGAAGCGATCAGGTACTCCATGCGCCGCTGCGAGACCCGGTCGATGACCGGGCGCACCGCCGGATGGTCCAGCGCCTTCAGCAGCTCGCTGTAGATGATGTGCGGCTTGACCTCGTGCGCGACCAGCTGGAACAGCGCGCGCAGCCGGGTGCGCGGATCCGGCACCTCTTCCAGGCTGCCGAACACCTGCTGCTGCTCGACCAGTTCCCAGCGCTCCAGCGCCGCCTGCAGCAACGCATCGCGCGAGGGGAAGTGCCAGTAGAAGCTGCCCTTGGTCACGCCCAGACGCCGTGCCAATGGCTCCACCGCCACCGCGTTGACGCCCTGTTCGGCGATCAGGTCCAGTGCCGCCTGCGCCCAATCTTCGGCGCTGAGTCGGTTGGTGCGGCCACCGCTGGGAGCGGCGGCATCGTCGGTGGTAGACACGGAGGCATTGTTCATCCGTCGATTTAACCATACGGGGAAGTCGGTTGCAGTATGTGCCCTCCATGAATCGCACGCAAATGCCCGGCAGCATTGGCTTTTCGTTTCCATACTGCATCGTATTGACATCGCTGCCGGCTCATCCATACTAGCTCGTATGGTTTCCTCTCCTTCCAGCATGCCGATTGCGGCCTCCGCCCTGCTCGCCGGCGCGGACGACATGCAATTGGCCGCGACCGTCACCGAGTCCGGCGCTGCGGGCAGCGTGCTGTTCGCGCACGGCTTCGGGCAGACCCGGCATGCCTGGATGGCCAGCGCCGCGGCGTTGCAGGCGCACGGCTACCGCAGCGTCGCCTACGATGCGCGCGGCCATGGCGACTCCACGCGCAATCCCGCCGCCCTGCCTTACCGCGGCGAGCAATTCACCGACGACCTGATCGTGGTCGCCGGCGAAATGGCGCCAGCGCCGGTGCTGGTGGCCGCCTCGATGGGCGGGCTGTTCGGGCTGATGGCCGAGGCGCGCTGGCCGGGGCTGTTCCGCGCTATGGTGCTGGTCGACATCACCCCGCGCTGGCAGCCGGCCGGGGTCGAACGCATCCTCGCCTTCATGACCGCGCATCCGCACGGCTTCGCCACGCTGGACGCCGCCGGCGATGCCATCGCCGCCTATCTGCCGCAGCGCGCGCGCAAGTCGCCCGACGCGCTGCGCAGCGTCCTGCGCCGGCACGCCGACGGCCGCTGGTACTGGCACTGGGACCCGCGCCTGGTCGAGGAGCTGGCGCGCGACAGCGAGCAGCACCAGGACGCGATCGCGCAGGCCGCGAGCAAGGTGCATTGCCCGGTGCTGCTGGTCAGCGGCGGGCGCAGCGACCTGGTCACGCCGCAGACCATCGAAGAATTCCTGTCGTTGGTGCCGCATGCGCAGCATGTGCACCTGCCCGAGGCCACGCATATGCTGGCCGGCGACGACAACGCCGCGTTTACCGCCACTGTGTTGCATTATCTGGACGCACTGCCACCGGCTAGCGCCGGCGCACCGTCCGCCGTCACCGAGCAAGTCCCCGGAGCAAGCCCATGAGCATCGTCGCACCCTTCCTCGTGTTGTTGTTGGCAGGCGCCTTCGCCGCCTATCACCGCATGCGGCTCGCCGTCTGGGCCGCGCTGAGCGCCACGCTGCTGGTCGCATGCTGGCTGCTCGGCGCCAGCCACACCGCCACCATCGTCGCCGCCGTGCTGCTGGCGCTGATCGCGGTGCCGCTGCTGTTGCCGTTCGTGCGCAAGCCGCTGCTCACCGCGCCGATGCTGAAGGTGTTCCGCAAGGTGCTGCCGCCGCTGTCGCAGACCGAGCGGATCGCGCTGGAAACCGGTTCGGTCGGCTTCGAGGGCGAACTGTTCACCGGCGACCCGGACTGGCAGAAGCTGCTCGATTATCCGAAGCCGCAGCTGACCGCCGAGGAGCAGGCCTTCCTCGACGGCCCGGTGGAAGAGCTGTGCCGGATGACCAACGACTGGGAAATCACCCACGTCCATGCCGACCTGCCGCCGGAGCTGTGGAGCTTCGTCAAGAAGCACAAGTTCTTCGGCATGATCATTCCCAAGGAATACGGCGGCCTGGGTTTCTCCGCGCTGGCCCACCACAAGGTGATCCAGAAGATCGCCTCGGTCTCGAGCGTGGTCAGCTCCACCGTCGGCGTGCCCAATTCGCTGGGCCCGGGCGAACTGCTGCTGCACTACGGCTCCAAGGAGCAGAAGGACTATTACCTGCCGCGTCTGGCGGTCGGCCAGGAAGTGCCGTGCTTCGGCCTGACCGGCCCGTTCGCCGGCTCCGATGCGACCTCGATTCCCGACTACGGCATCGTCTGCAAGGGCGAGTGGAACGGCGCCAACGTGCTCGGCGTCAAGCTGACCTTCGACAAGCGCTACATCACCCTGGCGCCGGTGGCCACGCTGGTCGGCCTGGCGTTCCGCATGTACGACCCGGACGGCCTGATCGGCGACACCAAGGACATCGGCATCACCCTGGCGCTGCTGCCGCGCGAAACCCCCGGCGTCGAGATCGGCCGCCGCCACTTCCCGCTGAACTCGCCGTTCCAGAACGGCCCGATCCACGGCCGCGAGGTGTTCATCCCGCTCAGCCAGCTGATCGGCGGCGTGGACATGGTCGGCAAGGGCTGGAACATGCTCAACGAGTGCCTGGCCGTGGGCCGCTCGATCACCCTGCCCTCCACCGCCAGCGGCGGCGCCAAGTACGGCGCGATCGTCACCGGCGCCTACGCGCGCATCCGCAAGCAGTTCGGCCTGTCGGTCGGCCGCTTCGAGGGCGTGGAAGAGGCGCTGGCGCGGATCGGCGGCAAGGCCTATGCGATCAGCGCGCTGTCGCAGGCGACCGCCGCGGCGGTGGACCGCGGCGACGTGCCGTCGGTGCCGTCGGCGATCGCCAAGTACCACTGCACCACGATGAGCCGCGAGGTCATCAGCGACGTGATGGACGTGGTCGGCGGCAAGGGCATCATCCTCGGGCCGCGCAACTTCGCCGGCCGCAGCTGGCAGGCGGCGCCGATCGCGATCACCGTGGAAGGCGCCAACATCATGACCCGCAGCCTGCTGATCTTCGGCCAGGGCGCGATCCTGTGCCATCCGTGGGTGATGAAGGAAATGAAGGCCGCCGGCAATCCGGACCACAAGGCCGGCGTCGACGAGTTCGACCGCAATCTGTTCGGCCATATCGGCTTCGCGATCTCCAACGCGGTGCGCTCGCTGTGGTTCGGCCTGACCGCCGCACGCATCGGTGCCGCGCCCGGCGACGCCTACACCCGCCGCTTCTTCCGCAAGCTGGACCGCTATTCGGCGAACCTGGCGCTGATGGCCGACGTGTCGATGCTGATGCTCGGCGGCAAGCTGAAGTTCAAGGAATCGCTGTCCGGCCGCCTGGGCGACGTGCTGAGCCACATCTACATGACCAGCGCGATGCTCAAGCGCTACCACGACGACGGCGCGCCGGCGACCGACCAGCCGCTGCTGGCCTGGGCGTTCCACGACAGCGTTCACAAGATCGAACTGGCGCTGTCGGCGGCGTTGCGCAACTTCCCGATCCGTCCGGTGGGCTGGCTGATGTGGGCGCTGATCTTCCCGTGGGGCCGCCGCGCCGAAGCCCCGGGCGACCGCCTGGGCCACCGCGTCGCCGCGCTGCTGATGACGCCGAACGAAGCCCGCGACCGCCTTGGCCAGGGCGTGTTCCTGACCCCGTGCGAGAACAATCCGGGCGGCCGCATCGCCAGCTACCTGACCAAGGCGGTGCTGGCCGAGCCGGTCGAGCGCAAGTTCCTGAAGGCGCTCAAGAGCAAGGGCATCGAGGCGCTGGACTTCGCCTCGCAGCTGGACGAAGCGGTGCGCGAAGGCGTGCTGTCGGCCGACGAGCGCCGCCAGCTGGAGGAACTGCGCGAGATCACCATGGACACGATCAGCGTGGACGATTTCGACGCCGACGAACTGCGCTCGGCCAGCTACTACCACCGTGCCACGGCCGGCGACGACCATTCGCGCGAAGCGGCCTGAGATCCATTCGGCAATGCGCTCACCACGACGGCGGACTTCGGTCCGCCGTCTTCATTTGAGGCACGCACCATGAGCAAACTGCTGTCGCTCTATCGACGCATGCAGCGCTGGCCGGCCGGGCAATGGCTGTTTTCCCGCGCCGTGTGCTTCAAGGCGCCCTACTTCGCCAGCATCGCCCCGCGCATCACCGTGCTGCAGCCGGGCCGCTGCGAGGCGCGCATCGCGCATCGGCGGCGGGTCAGCAACCACCTCGGCACCGTGCATGCGATCGCGTTGTGCAACCTGGCCGAGTTGGCCGGCGGGGTCATGGTCGATGCCAGCCTGCCGCCGTCGATGCGCTGGATCCCCAAAGGCATGCGCGTCGAATACCGCAGCAAGGCCAACGGCACGATGCACGCGGTGGCGACGCCGGACGTGGCGATCGTGGCCGCCGACAGCGGCTACGAGCTGCCGGTCAGCGTGGAGATCCGCGACGCGCGCGAACAGGTGGTGTTCTTCGCCAGCATCGCCATGTGGGTGTCGCCGCGCGCGAAGGCAGCGAACGGCTGAGGCGGCACCGCGATGCCGGCGCGCAGCCGGCTCAATACGCCAGCAGCACCGCCGCGCTCGCCAGCGCCGCCGGCAGCGCCTGCACGAACAGGATGCGGCGGCTGACGCTCCACGCGCCGTACAGGCCGGCCACGACCACGCAGCCCAGGAAGAACAGCATCACGTCCACGCGCTGCGCCGCCACGCCCCAGCCCAGGCCGGCGGCGAGGAAGCCGTTGTACAGGCCCTGGTTGGCCGCCAGCACCTTGGTCAGCTGCGCCTTGTCCGGCGTGTTGCGGAACACCTTCATGCCCAGCGGCCGCGTCCACAGGAACATCTCCAGCACCAGGATGTAGACGTGCAGCAAGGCCACCAGGCATACCAGGATCGAGGCCAGCAGGGTCATGCGCGCGTCCATCGGCAAAAGAGGATGCACAGCATAGCGGCTGGCGCGGCGGCCGGCAGTGGGGGCGTACGGCGCGCAGGCTCAGCGCGTCGGGGACGTCTCTGCCGCTGCAACGGGCGCGGCGCTTTCGACCGCACGCGCCAGGCGCCAGCCGATGACGCCGGAGAGCGTCGCCGCCAGCGCCGCCAGCGCGGCGAAACCGGGCACGCCCATGCCCAGCCCGCGCAGGCCGATCATCGCAGAGGAGACGGCCACGTCGCCGGCACGCCACACCGCCGTATCCACTGCGTTCTTGCCCTGGTAGCGCAGCTGCCGCGGCACCCGCGTGTACAGCGATTCGCGCGCCGGGCCGACCATGCCGTAGGTCAGCGAACGGGTGATCACCACCGGCAGCACCACCCAGGGCACGATCCACACCGCCAGGGCATAGGGATCGGGCGACAACGCGGTCGCCACCAGCGTGCCCACGCTGATCAGCGCCCATAGCGCGATCACCGCGCCGGCGCCCTTCTTCATCAGCAGCCAGCGGGTCACGGTGATCTGCACGGCGACCTGCAACACGTTGGCCAGCATATCGATATTGGCAGCGAACTCGGTACGCTCGACCGCGTTGTGGAAGGTGGCGCCGGAGTAATCGGTCATCAGCGCATAGCCGGCCGTGCCGATGCAATCGCCCAGCAACATCAGCAGCGCCATGCCGCGCATGAACGGATTGGCCAGGATCTGTTTGAGGCCGTCGAACATGCCCCCACCGACCGCCGCTTCGTGGCCGGCGTCGTGGCGGCGCGCGCCATGCACCCGCGCCCAGCGCCCGAGCAGGATCACGCATGCCAGCGCCATACCGAGCAGCGCCGCCGACACCAGCAGCAGCGGCGCCACACCGATCACCCCGACCAGCCCGCGGGTCAGCAGCGGCCCGGCCACCGCGCCGGCGGTGCCGCCCAGGCCGATCAGCGGGAACAGCCGCCGCGCCTGTTCGTTGCTCCAGATATCGGCCATGAAGCTCCAGAACACCGACACCACGAACAAATTGAACACGCTGACCCAGACGAAGAACACGACGCCCAGCGCACGCGGACCAAGCCCGCCGTAGCCGCTGAACAGCGGCACGAAGCCGATCAGGCACAGCGCGAAAAACACGTACACCGCCGGCACCACGATCCGCCGCGGCCAACGCGCCGCCATCCAGGCGAACAGCGGGGTCAGCAGCAGCGTGGCGACGAAGGTCGCCATGTAGAACCAGGGCAGTTGGGTCGAGCCGACCGCCGCGGCCAGCTGCTCGCGCACCGGGCGGATCACGTAGTAAGCCGACAGCACGCAGAAGAAATAGACGAAGGACAGCAGCACCGCGCGCAGCTCGCCGGTCTGGACGCGCTTGTTTTCCGCTTGCATCGGCCTGCCGTTCGCCGTGTGGTTGCGCGCACGTTAGCCGATGCACTGCAACATCGCCAGCGCCGCCGACACGCGCAGACCCACGCCCATCGCGGCGTCCGCAATCCCGCGGCGCGGCCGAGCATATGCTCTATCCCCGGCGACTAGCGTCGGCGCCACGAAACAGGGGGACCGCGGGTGTACGACTACATCATCATCGGCGCAGGCTCGGCAGGCTGCGTGCTGGCCAACCGGCTCAGCGAGGATCGCGATTGCAAGGTGCTGCTGATCGAGGCCGGGCCGCGCGACCGCAATCCCTTCATCCACATGCCGGCGGGCCTGGCGCGGCTGACCGGCAACCGCCGCATCAACTGGAACTATCTCACCGCGCCGGAGCCGGCCTTGAACGATCGGCGCCTGTGGTGGCCGCGTGGCAAGGTGCTGGGCGGCTCCAGTTCGATCAACGCGATGTGCTACGTGCGCGGCGTGGCGGCCGACTACGACGACTGGGCCGCCGACGGCGCCGAGGGTTGGGACTGGCAGGGCGTGCTGCCGTATTTCCGGCGCAGCGAACGCAACAGCCGCGGCGGCGATGCGCTGCACGGCGGCGACGGGCCGCTGCACGTGTCCGATCTGCGCTATCACAACCCGCTGTCGGACGCGTTCATCGCTGCCGGAGAACAGGCCGGTTTCGCCCACAACCGCGATTTCAACGGCCCGCAGCAACAGGGCGTGGGCCTGTACCAGGTCACCCAGAAGGACGGCGCGCGCTGCTCGGCGGCGGTCGCCTACCTGGCGCCGGCGCAGGCGCGCGCCAACCTGCAGGTGATCACCGACGCGCTGGTGCTGCGCCTGCTGCTCGAGGGCGAGCGCGTGGTCGGCGTGGCCTACGCGCAACGCGGCGCCGAAGTGCAGGCGCGGGCCGCACGCGAGGTGCTGCTCAGCGCCGGCGCGGTGAACTCGCCGCAATTGCTGATGCTTTCGGGCATCGGCCCGGCCGACGAACTGCAGCGCCATGGCATCACGGTGCGCCTGGACCAGCCGCAGATCGGCGCCAACCTGCAGGACCATCTGGACGTGTGCACGCTGTACCGCACCCGCCCGGGCATCAGCTACGACCGCCGCAACCAGCTGAAGATCGCCTTCGACTATTTCCTGCGCGGCCACCGCGGCGCCGGCAGCAGCAACATCGCCGAAGCCGGCGGCTTCATCCGCTCGCCGCTGGCGCCGGACGCGCGCGCCGACATCCAGCTGCATTTCGTGCCGGCGATGCTCGACGACCACGGCCGCAACCGCCTGCCCGGCGACGGCTTTACCCTGCACGCCTGCCACCTGCAGCCGCGCAGCCGCGGCCGCCTGTCGCTCAACGACGCCGACCCGCGCACGCCGGCGCGGATCCAGGCGAACTACCTCAGCGATCCGGACGGCTTCGACCTGCGCATGCTGGTGGAATGCGCGCGCCTGGCGCGGCGCATCCTGCAGCAGCCGGCGTTCGATCCCTGGCGCGGCGCGCCGCTGCTGCCGGCGCGCGACGACCTGGACGACACCGGCCTGGTCGCCTACATCCGCGCCAAGGCCGAGACCATCTACCACCCGATCGGTACCTGCCGCATGGGCAACGATGCGCAGGCGGTGGTCGATCCGCAACTGCGCCTGCGCGGACTGGAAGGGTTGCGCGTGGTCGATGCATCGGTGATGCCGCGCCTGGTCAGCGGCAACACCAACGGCCCGACGATGATGATCGCCGAGCGCGCCGCCGACCTGATCCGCGGCCACAGCGTGCTGCGCGACGGCTGAGGCGCAGCGTGCGGGCCTACCCGCGCCTCACCGCGCGCGCCCTGCCAGCCACACACCCAGCGCCGCCAGCGCGAAGCCGCACAGCTTCAGCGCGGTCAGGTGCTCGCCGAGCAGCACGTGGCCGAACACCGCGGTCACCGGCGGCATCAGGAAGAACAGGCTCGCCACCTGAGTGGCCGCGCCGCGCCGCAGCAGCAGGAACAGCAACGCGAAGCCGCCGATCGAATTGACCAGCACCAGCCACGCCATCGCCGCGACGAAGCCGTCGCTGGCCTGGAAGCGGAAGCCTTCCCACGCCGCCAGCGGCAGCAGCACCAGCGTCGCCGCGGCGTTCTGCACCGCCAGCCCGACGCGCAGATCGAGCTGCGCGGCATGCCGCTTCTGGTACAGGGTGCCGGCGGCGATGCCGAACAGGCCCACCAGCAAGGCCAGCCAGCCGCCCCACGGCGTCGCCCCGTCGATGCGGTCGGCGGCGACCGTGGCGACGCCGGCGAAGCCCAGCGCCATGCCCAGCCACTGCGCCGCGCGCAAGCGCTGGCCGCCCCACCATGGGCTGGCCCAGGCCACCAGCAGCGGCATCGCCCCGATCACCAGCGCGGCCACGCCGGAACCGGTGCCCAGCGCGAAGGCGGCGTAGACCCCGCCGAACTGCAAGGCGAGCATCAGCACCCCGGCCACGGCGCTGCGTGCCAGTTCCTGCCGCGGCAGCGCCTGCAAGCGTGCGGGACCGGCAGCCAGCGCGAAGCACAGCGCGGTCAGGCCGAAGCGCCACAGCAGTGCGGTGAACGGCGCCGCATGCGCCACCACCTGCTTGCCGGCGATGTAGCCGGTGCACCAGACCAGCACGAAGGCCAGTCCCAGCCAGGTCGCGGCGGCCGGCGCCGTACGCGCAGCGGGGATCGGGGGAAGGTCGGGATCGGGCATGCGCCATGATCCCGCAGCGGTACCGCGCCGTCACTGCGCTGGCAACGGTTCAGCCAGGCCGGCGGCGACCGCAGCGGCTTCGGCACATCGATTGCATGCGTTTCAGGCACCCGCCGCGCCGTTGCGGCAACCGCGGCGGACGCCGCGTTGCCGGGCTTGTCGGCCCGGCAAAATCACCAGCAGGATCAAGACGATGCCCATTCATCTTCTCCCGGTTTGTGCAATGGCGAAAAGCGGCGCTAGAATCGGTTTCGGCAGCACCTCACAGGCCACACGCGCGATGAAACAGAACAGCAGGCACCGGCTCCTTCGACCGGTGGCAACCGGGTTGCTCGGGGCATTGCTGCCCTTTGCGATGTCCTCCACCGCGCAGACGCCGGCGCCCTCGCAGCCGCTGCCGCCGCCGATCTACACCGAGGCCACGCGCTACACCTCGCCGACCCAGCCGTTGCCGTACCGCGCCTCGCTGCCGGAGAGCAAGGTGCTGCCGCTGGCCAGGGACTTCGATGTCGCCAGCCTGGAAGCGATGGCCGAGCAGCTCACCTACGGCGAGCGCGTGCCCGGCCTGGCGGTGGCGATCGTGCACAACGGCCAGGTGATCAGCGCGCGCGGCTACGGCGTCACCGACGTCAACCGCCCCGAGCCGGTCGATGCGCACACCGTGTTCCGGCTGGCCTCGCTGTCCAAGGCCTTCGCCGGCACCATGGCCGGCCTGCTGGTCAACGACGGCACCCTGCGCTGGGACAGCAAGGTCGTCGACTACGTGCCCGGCTTCCAGCTCAGCGATCCGGTCGCCACCCGCCAGTTGAACGTGGCCGACCTGCTCAGCCATCGCGTCGGCCTGACCTACAACGCCTACGACCGCGACGTCGAATCCAATACCGACTACTACACGCTCAGCCACAAGCTCGCCTACGCGCCGCTCAAGTGCGCGCCGGGCGACTGCTACGCCTACCAGAACGTCGCCTTCAGCCTTATCGGCGACGTGGTGTTCGCCGCCTCCGGCAGCTTCTACGAGCAGTCGGTGGAGCGCCGCATCTTCAAGCCGCTGGGCATGAACGACGCCAGCATGGGCCTGGCCGGGATCCAGGCCAGCCCGCGCTGGGCGCGCCCGCACGTGCGCAGCCGCAACGGCTGGGTGTCGCTGATGCCCAAGCCCACCTACTACCGGCTGGCCCCGGCCGCCGGCGTCAACGCCAGCATCAGCGACATGGCGCAATGGCTGATCGCGCAGACCGGGCATCGTCCGGACGTGCTGCCGGCGCCGCTGCTGGCCACGCTGCACGCGCCGCTGATCACCACCCCGGGCGAGATGCGCTCGGGCTGGCGCCGCGAGCGGGTCAATTCGGCCAGCTACGCGCTGGGCTGGCGCATCTTCGATTACTCGGGCCACCAGGTGGTGTTCCATGCCGGCGCGGTGCAGGGCTATCGCGGCCTGGTCGCGCTGGTGCCGGAACGCGACCTGGGCGTGGCGATCCTGTGGAACGGCGAGAGCGGCCTGCCCTCCGGCCTGTTGCCGACCATCCTGGACCGCGCGATCGGCCTGCCGACGCAGCGCTGGCTGGACGTGGACACCGACTTCGGCAGCGACAACATGATGGCCGAGCGTCCGGATCCGAAGGACAAGAAGGGCGCTTCTTCGTCCAAGTCGACCGCGTCGCCGCACTGACGCAGGCTGTCTCCTGATGGATTGGGCGGAAGGCGGCGCGAGCCGCCTTTCTGCTGTCTGCGCGCTGGCTTCGGGAGACCTGTGCTCCGGCGCGACAGGATCTGGTGAGGCTGCGCAAGTCAGCAATTGCGCCGGCCCCGACGTCGATGGAATCCAGGCGATACGGTCGCGGCTGAAGCCGCTCCTACAGGGGAGCGGCACGCGGTAGCGGCTCGGCCAACATCGAAAGCCATCGACCGAAAAAACCTTGGTCGCGTCGACCGTCGTCCGTCACTACGACAACCGGCGCCGGATCAGCTGCGGATACCCGCGCAGAAGTCCCATCAAGCGAATAGAGCCCCTCTCCCATCGGGAGAGGGGTTGGGGTGAGGGTCCGGGCGAAGCCTCGCGGCAAGAGGTTGCCGAGGGTCCGGGCGAAGCCTCGCGGCAAGAAGCTGCTGTGAGGATCCGGGCCAAGCCTCATGGCAGTGAGTGCGCATGGCGACGCACGTCCACCTCGCCCCACACGCGTCGCTACGCACGCACCCTCATCCGGCGCTGCGCACCACCTCCCCCCCCCTGTGGTCCGGTGGAGGAGCAGGATCAGCCAGCCGGCCCGAGCAGCAGGTCGGCACTGCAGCGATGGGGTTGCCAGCACCTCAGCGCCTGCCCGCTCGCACTCGCACGCTCCACGCCGGCGCCGCCAGCGCGCGCGGCACCGGCGCATGGAGCACGGTGCGGATGGTTTGAAAACGCCGAGGCTGCCAGCGCGACATGGCAGCGTCGCCGGGATGCCCTCGCGCAGACGAAAGCGAGGAGCCGAGCGGCGGCGTCGACCACGTCGCCTGCGGCAGCGAGGCAGCCGCTTGGCGAACTCGCGCAGCATCGCCGCCTGCAGCGCAGTCGGAATTTCAGTGCAGGCCGGGCACGCACCCGGCGGCGAGAGAACACGGTGGCGGCAACAGCGCCGGCTCGGGGACTGGCCACCGTGCAGGCGACACGTCGGCGGCAGATGGGCGGCAGATCGGTGCCATGTCGACGCCGGCAAGCAGCTCGTCGCGGCGACGGCAGACGGACGCCCATAAAAAAGCTCCCTCCCCGCTGGGCACCGGGGAGAGAGCTCTAGGTACGGCTATCGGGATGGATCAGATCAGATCAGCGGCGCGGGCGTTGCCGGCAGCGCGACCGGAGCGGTCTTCTTCTTGCGGGCAACCGGCTTCTTCTTCGCGACGGCCTTCTTGGCGACGGCCTTCTTCGCGGCCGGCTTCTTGGCAGCCGACTTCTTCACCGCCTTCTTGGCGACGGCCTTCTTCGCGGTCTTCTTTACGGCCTTCTTAGCGGTGGCCTTCTTCGCGGTCTTCTTGGTGGCGGCCTTCTTTGCGGTCGCCTTCTTCGCCGTCTTCTTTACCGCCTTCTTCGCGGTGGTCTTCTTGGCGGTGGCCTTCTTGATGGCCTTCTTCACCTTGGCGACCTTCTTGGCGACTTTCTTGGCGACCTTCTTGACCGCCTTCTTTACCGAGACCTTCTTCGCTGCCGGCTTCTTGGCGGCAGTCTTCTTGACCGCTTTCTTAGCGGCCGGCTTCTTTTTCGCAGCTTTTTTCGTGGCCATGGGATGGCTCCTCGTCAGTGAACTATGGATTGAAAACGCCCAGTTAAAGCAAACCCGCGGCGATGGTCCGCCTGCAGGATCCGCCGGCGCGTAGTGCGGGCCGGGTCGGATACAGAAACACCCGTATCGAAGCTCGATACGGGTGTCGTGCCAGGGGAGACGTTGCGTTTCTCGGAGGGAAGCGACACCTGATCCACCATCGTCAGGTTCCTGGTGGAGGTCCAAGTTGTGCTTCGCGTTCTGATGTCGATCCGATTCACTCGCTTGCGCAGCAACGTCTGCTGGGCGAAACCTAATCACGCTTTTTTTTACTGTCAACAGTTCTACGCAATTTTTTTTCAGGCGTCGCGTGCCGCGAGCGCACCGATCGTCGCGATCGGCGGCCCCGGGACCTCGACGACAGCCGTTGCGAAACCCGCGGCGAAACTTCGACGCAAACAAAAACAGCGGTAATTCCCGTGCTTTTTCGCAACACGCCGACGCGACCGGCCGTTTCGCGTGCTGCCGCGCGCGGCGCTGGCGGCATCCAGGCAAGCGCACGCGAGCCTGTCCGCAAGCTGAAAAAAACTTTTCGCGGCATGCGCCGTTCCGGCATCGCACAAGAGCAAATGCGCAAAACTGCGCAAACTTTTTCGCGTTGTTCGGCGCTTGCGAGCGCGCGTGCGCGGCGCCTCGCAGTGCATCGCCGCGGCGACGACGATGCCGTTGTAGCGTCCGCATGTCTGCGCATGCTCCTCACCGGCACATCACGCACACGCGACCGGATGCGTCGCGCGTGCTGTTGCCGCCGCGTCCGCTGCCGAGTGCGTGTCTCGCCTCGACCGACCCGCAGCACCGCGCGCGCACGCCACGACGAACACACCCGACCGGACGAACGCGACGCCGCTGGCCGCAGCGCAGCAAGCGCTGCTGCGATCGCAGACGCCGCGCCCGCGACGCCCGACTGCGATGCACATCACCGTCACTGCCAAAAAACCGGCGCGACGTTCGCCGCGTCCAGGCACCGCTGCAGCGGCGCCGCCTTCCAGCATGTGGCGACCGAGTCGTGCGCGTCGATGCGTGCGGCGCGGCCGGCATCCGCCGCCTGGCGTGGCGCATCCGGCGCCTGCGTTGCGTCCGCTCGCTGCTACTCCGGCCATTCGGAGATGCCGATCGCCCGATTGGCAAACCTCGCGGACTGTCGACAGCGCGCTCCGCTTCCTGCCGCCGCTTTCGTTTGTGCCGCACAAACGAAAACCGGCCGCACAAGGCGGCCGGTTCGGCTGTCGCGACGTGGGGCTCGGCTCAGTGGCCGTCTTCCTCGAGCAGCTCGGCGTAGTCGTCCGGCGTCAGCAGGTCGTTCAACTGCTCCGGATCGGCGATCTCCAGCACGAAGATCCAGCCTTCGCCGTAGGCGTCCTCGTTGATCGTCTCCGGCTTGTCGCTGAGTGCGGCATTGACCTCGACCACCTTGCCGGTGAGCGGGCTGTACACGTCCGACGCGGCCTTGACCGACTCGACCACGGCCACGCCGTTGCCGGCGACGACCTCGTCGCCGACGTTGGGCAGCTCGACATAGACCAGGTCGCCGAGCAGGCCCTGGGCATGTTCGGAGATGCCGACGGTGACGCGACCGTTGCCTTCGACGCGCGCCCATTCATGGGACTTGAGGAATTTGAGGTCGCCAGGGATCTCGCTCATGGGGCTGCTCCGGAAAAAGACGGTATCGGGGATGGGTGGCTAGTGTAGCGAACCGGATGCTCCGCAACGACGTCGCGGGCGCATTGCGGCGGCCGCCGGTTCAATCGAGGACGCCGGGCTGGACCTGGCCTTCGCGCACGAACGGGAACTTGACCACGCGCACCGGCACCTCCTTGCCGCGGATGTCCACCCGCACCTGCCCGGGGTCGCCGGCCGGCACGCGCGCGAACGCGATCGCCTTGCCCAGCGTCGGCGAGAACGTGCCGGACAGGATCTCGCCGTCGCCCTGCGCGGTGAGCACCTTCTGGCCGTGGCGCAGCACGCCCTTCTCGTCCATCACCAGGCCGATCATCTGCCGCGGCGCGCCGTTGGCCTTCTGCGCCTCGAGCACGTCGCGGCCGATGAACACACGGCCCTCGTCCAGCGCCACGGTCCAGGCCAGCGCCGCCTCGTACGGCGACACGCTGTCGTCCATGTCCTGCCCGTACAGGTTCATGCCGGCCTCCAGGCGCAGCGTGTCGCGCGCCCCCAACCCGGCCGGCTTGACCCCCGCTTGCAGCAGCGCGTTCCAGAACGCCACCGCCTGCTCCTGCGGCAGCACGATCTCGAAGCCGTCCTCGCCGGTGTAGCCGGTGCGCGCGACGAACAGCGCCACGCCGTCGGCCGAGGTCGCCTCGAACGCGGCGAAGCGGCCCAGCTTCTGCACCGCGGCACGGTCGTCCTCGCGCAGCAGGCCGATCGCCTTGGCGCGCGCATTCGGGCCCTGCACCGCGATCATCGCGAAGTCCTCGCGCTCGCGCACCTCCACGTCGAACGCCTGCGCCTGCGCGCCGATCCAGGCCAGGTCCTTGCTGCGCGTGGCGGCGTTGACCACCAGGCGGAAGAAGGTGTCGGACATGTAGTAGACGATCAGGTCGTCGATCACCCCGCCCTGCGGGTTGAGCATGCAGGTGTACAGCGCCTTGCCCGGCAGCTTCAGCTTGTCTACCGAGTTGGCCAGCAGGTGGCGCAGGAACCCGCGCACCTGCGTGCCATGCAGGTCGACCACGGTCATGTGGCTGACGTCGAACATGCCGGCGTCGCGGCGCACCTGATGGTGCTCGTCGATCTGCGAGCCGTAGTGGATCGGCATGTCCCAGCCGCCGAAGTCGACCATCTTGGCGCCGAGGGCGCGATGGCTGTCGTTGAGGATGGTCTTCTGGGTCATGGCGCGGGTCCGTGAGAAAAGTCGCCCATTATCGCCGCCGAGCGGCCGGGATTGGAGATTCGGGATTGGGGGATTCGGGGCGGCCGCATACGATTCCGCCCGAAGGCACGCCGTTGTAGGAGCGGCTTCAGCCGCGACAGGCAGTATCAGAGATTGTGTCGCGGCTGAAGCCGCTCCTACAACGGATGCATGCAGCATGCGGAGATGCCGCGCACGCACGGCAGCCTCCCAATCCCCAATCCCCAATCCCGGCCCTACTCCGCCTGCACCAACAGCGTCATCCCATCCACCCCGACGATGCGCACCGCGCTGCCGGCCGGCAGGTCGGGGCCGCCGACCACCCAGAACGCGTCGTCGACCTTGGCGCGGCCGCGGCCGGCCTGGATCGGCTGGTCCAGCGTCACCACCCGGCCGATCAACTGTTCGGCACGGCGGTTGAGCAGCGGCCGGTCGCTGACCCGGTCGCGGCCGCGGAACCAGGTGCGGTAGATCTGGATCGAGACGAAGCTGAGCACCACGAACGCGCCGATCTGCAGCAGCAGCGCGATGTCCGGCAGCACCAGCACGGCCACGAACACCGCCGCGGCGGCGAAGCCCATCCACAGCATGAACGCGCCCGGCGCCAGCGCCTCGGCCGCGAACAGCAGCAAGGTCAGCGCGCCCCATGCGACCACCTCGGCGCGCATGGCTCAGACTCCGCTGCGCGGCGGCATGCCGCGCGGCACCGCCGGCGGCGCGGACTGCTGCTTGCCCAGCGCCTCGCGCGCCAGTTCGCCGATGCCGGCGATCGAGCCGATGATGCCGCTGGATTCCATCGGCATCAGCACGAACTTCTGGTTCGGCGCGGTGGCCAGTTCCTTGAACGCCTCCACGTACTTCTGCGCGATGAAGTAGTTGATCGCCTGCACGTCGCCCTCGGCGATCGCCTTGGACACCATCGTGGTCGCGCGCGCTTCGGCCTCGGCCAGGCGCTCGCGCGCCTCGGCGTCGCGGAACGCGGCTTCCTTGCGGCCTTCGGCCTCCAGCACCGCCGCCTGCTTCTCGCCCTCGGCGCGCAGGATCTCCGACTGCCGCGAGCCCTCCGCCTCCAGGATCTGCGCGCGCTTCTCGCGCTCGGCCTTCATCTGCCGCGCCATCGAATCGATCAGGTCGCGCGGCGGCTGGATGTCGCGGATCTCGATGCGGGTGACCTTGATGCCCCACGGATTGGTCGCATGGTCGACCACGCTGAGCAACTGCGCGTTGATGGTCTCGCGCTGGCTCAGCGATTCGTCCAAGTCCATCGAGCCGATCACGGTGCGGATGTTGGTCTGCACCAGCGCGATGGTGGCGATCTCCAGGTTCGACACTTCATAGGCGGCCTTGGCCGCGTCCAGCACCTGGAAGAACACCACCCCGTCCACCCGCACCACCGCGTTGTCCTTGGTGATCACGTCCTGGCTCGGCACGTCCAGCACCTGCTCCATCATGTTGACCTTGCGGCCCACACCGTAGACCACCGGAATCAGGAAGTGCAGGCCGGGCGACAAGGTGTGGGTGTAGCGGCCGAAGCGCTCCACGGTCCACTGGAACCCTTGCGGCACCATGCGCACGGTCTTGAACAGCACGATCACGCCCGCGACCAGGATCACCAGCGCGAGGAAATAGGTGGACGGCATCGGCTCGCTCCATTGACCAAAGAAATGAATACGCCGCGAGTATAGCGAGCGCCGGCAGGCCGCCAGCGCTACCAGCGGATACGCCCGAGCAGCATGTCCTTGAACATGACCCAGTCGCCGGCGAACGAATACAGCGGATGGCGGAAGGTGGCCGGGCGGTTCTTTTCGAAGAAGACATGTCCGGCCCAGGCGCAACCGTAGCCGCACAGCGGTGCCGCCCACAGCCAGCGTGGCTGGCCGCTGCAGATCGCCAGCAGCACGATCAGCAGCACCCCGGCGCTGCCGACGAAGTGCAGCCGGCGCGACAGCGGATGCCGGTGCTCGCTCAGGTAGAACGGATAGAACGCGCGGAAACTGTCGAAGCGACGCATGCGTTGGCCCTCCCAGGCAGCGCAGGCACAGCATACGCCGCCGCGCGGGCGCCTACATCAAAGAGGATGGACGCGGCAGCGGGGAACCGCTGCGCAGGACGTAGCGAGCAGGGTGGACCGCCCGCATCTGCGCCACGCCCACATTGCGCAGCTCAGGCCTGCCGCGGCGCGAACATGATCACTGCCATGCCCAGCAGGCACAGGCCGGCGCCGAGCAGGTCCCAGCGCGTCGGCCGGATCGATTGCACCGCCCACAGCCACAGCAGCGCCACTGCGATGTAGACGCCGCCGTACGCGGCATAGACGCGGCCGCTGGCCTCCGGATGCAGGCTCAGCAGCCACACGAACGCGGCCAGGCTGGCGCCCGCCGGCAGCAACAGCCACGCGCTGCGCTGCTCGCGCAGCCACAGGTACGGCAGGTAGCAGCCGACGATCTCGGCCACGGCGGTCAGCACGAACAGCAGCAGCGTCTTCACTGCGCCGCGTCGCGTTCCTGGCGCTTGGCACGCTGCCAGTAGGCTTCCTGCCGGTCCAGCGACAAGCCATCCAGCGCGCCGCCGTCGTGCTGCGCCAGCTGCTCCATCGCGCGGAAACGGCGTTCGAATTTCTGGTTGGCATGGCGCAGCGCAGCACCGACATCGACCTGGGCGTGGCGCGCGAGATTGGCGCAGACGAACAGCAGGTCGCCGATCTCGTCCTGCAGCCGCGCCTGGTTGTCCTGCACGGGGCCGCGCGCGAATTCCGCACGCACTTCCTCCAGCTCTTCCTGCACCTTTTCCAGCACCGGCTCCGGCCCCGGCCAGTCGAAGCCGACCCGCGCCGCGCGCGCCTGCAGCTTCACCGCGCGCTGCCATTCCGGCAGGCCGCGGGCGATCCCGGCCAACGCCGAACTGTCGGTCTTGCCGGCCGCGGCGCGCTCGTTGCGCTTGATCTCTTCCCACTTCAGCGTCTGCTGCTCGGCGTCGGCGACCTGGCTGTCGCCGAACACATGCGGATGCCGGCGCACCATCTTGTCGCAGATCGCGGCGACCACGTCGTCGAAGCCGAAGGCGCCCTGCTCGCGCGCCATCTGCGCATGGAACACCACCTGCAGCAGCAGGTCGCCGAGTTCGTCCTTCAGCTCGCCCAGGTCGTTGCGGTCGATCGCATCGGCGACTTCGTACGCTTCTTCGATCGTGTACGCGGCGATGCTGGCGAAATCCTGTTCCAGGTCCCAGGGGCAGCCGTGCGCGGGATCGCGCAGGCGCGCCATGATCTCGAGCAGGGCGGGAAGGTCGTAGCGGGCTGCGGTCACGTGCGGGTTCCGATGCGACGGCAACGGCGCCGCCTGCCGGCTAGTTTGGCAGAGCGGCCTGCACGATGAGCGGTCGGCGACGGGACCAGCGGCGCGGCGGCGCACGCGAACGACCGGCGGCGCATGGCCGCAACGCCGTCATCGCGCCTGGCGACCGAGGGCGCGCATTGCAGCGGCGTCAGCCGCGACGCCGCCTTGCAGGCGATCGCCGCTGCCGGCGACAGCGGGCGCTCAGCCCAACCAGCTGCGCCACGGCAGCATCGGATCGCCCAGCGCCAGGAAATCGCCGTTGAGCAGCGATTCGCGGCGGTTGTAGCGGAACGGCTTGCCGGTATCGGCGGCGAGCAGCGTGCCGCCGGCGGCCTGCAGCACGCACTGGCCGGCGGCGGTGTCCCATTCGGAGGTCGGGCCGAAGCGCGGGTACACGTCCAGCTCGCCGTCGGCGATGCGACAGAACTTCAGCGACGAGCCCTGCGCGATCACCTCGGTCTCGCCCATGCGCAGCAGCAGCGCGTCGGTGCGCGGATCGCGGTGCGAGCGGCTGGCCGCCACCCGCAGCGGCGCGCTGGCCGGCCGCCGCGTGTTCAGGGCGGTGTCGCGGAAACCGTCGCGACGGTACGCCTGCTCGCCGCGCACCGCGTGCCAGACGCGGCCATCGACCGGCGCCTGGACCACGCCGAACACCGGCGCGCCCTGGTGGATCAGCGCGATGTTGACGCTGAACTCGCCGTTGCGCTTGACGAACTCGCGGGTGCCGTCGAGCGGGTCCACCAGCCAGTAGCTGGTCCAGTGCTCGCGCACGTCCCAGGGAATGTGCGCCGACTCCTCGGACAGCACCGGCAGGTCGGGGGTCAGCCGTTCCAGGCCTTCGACGATGATCCGGTGCGCGGCCAGGTCGGCCTGGGTCAGCGGGCTGGCGTCGGCCTTGTGCTCGACGTCGAAGCCGGTGGCGTAGACGGCCATGATCGCCGCGGCGGCGTCGATGGCGATGGCGATGACGGTTTCGCGCAGGTCTGCGGTGATGCGGATCATCCGGTACGACCCAGCCACTCGCGGGCGATGAACAGCGCCGCCAGCGAACGCCCTTCGGAAAAATCCTCACGCAACATCAGTTGGTCCAATTCAGCCAGTTTCCAGGGCACCACTTCTAGTTCCTCCGGCTCGTCGCCGGCAAGTTTTTCGGGATAGAGATCTTGCGCGAGCACCAGCCAGGATTGGTGGCTCATATACGTGGGCGCCAGGGTCATCGCGCGCAGCACCTGCAGCTGGCGGGCGCCGTAACCGGCTTCTTCCTTGAGTTCGCGGTCGGCCGCCTGCAGCGGCGTCTCGCCGGCATCGATGCGGCCCTTGACCAGGCCCAGTTCGTAGCGGTGCACGCCGGCGGCGTACTCGCGCACCAGCAGCACTGTCTGCGCGTCCAGCATCGGCACCACCACCACCGCGCCGTGGCCGGGGGATTTGAGCCGGTGGAACACGCGCCGTTCGCCGTTGCTGAACTCCAAGTCCAGCTCTTCGACCTTGCGCTCCATGGCCGACTCGCCGCGCTCGCGCAGCGCGTGGATGATCGGCAACGGACGGCTCACGCCGGCACCCCGCGGCGCTTTGCGGCGTCGATCGATAGAATGCACGGAGCGAAGAACCTGTTCATGAGCGCGAAATGCTAACAGACCTGACCGCATCACAGACTGCCGCCGCCTGGCGGCAACGCGACCTGGCGGTGCTGTGGCACCCCTGCACGCAGATGCGCGAGCATCCGGACACCCTGCCGCTGCTGCCGATCGCGCGTGGCGAAGGCGCCTGGCTGATCGATCACGAAGGCAACCGCTACCTGGATGCGGTGAGCAGCTGGTGGACCAATCTGTTCGGCCACAGCGAGCCGCGCATCGCCGCGGCCATCGCCGCGCAGGCCACCCAGCTGGAACAGGTGATGCTGGCCGGGTTCAGCCACGCGCCGGCGGTGGAACTGGCCGAGCAGCTGCTGGCGCTGGCGCCGCGCCAGGACGGGCGCGCGCCGCTGGCCAAGGTGTTCTACGCCGACAACGGCTCGGCCGGGGTCGAGGTGGCGCTGAAGATGGCCTTCCACTATTTCCACAACCGCGGCGAGACCCGCCGCACCCGCTTCGTCGCGCTGGAGAACGGCTACCACGGCGAGACCATCGGCGCGCTGGCGGTCGGCGACATCCCGCTGTACCGGCGGGTCTACGCGCCGCTGCTGTGCGAAGCGCTGTTCGCGCCCTCGCCCGACGCCTACCTGGCCGCGCCGGGACAGAGCGCACGGCAGCGCGCCGATGCCGCCGCCGATGCGCTGGCCGACCTGTTCGACCGCCATCCGGGCGAGATCTGCGCGGTGATCCTGGAGCCGCGCCTGCAATGCGCCGGCGGCATGCGCATGCACGACCCGGCCTACCTGCGCCGCGCGCGCGAGCTGTGCGACGCCAACGGCGCGTTCCTGATCGCCGACGAGATCGCCACCGGCTTCGGCCGCACCGGCACCCTGTTCGCCTGCGAGCAGGCCGGGGTCATGCCGGACCTGCTGTGCCTGTCCAAGGGCCTGACCGGCGGCTTCCTGCCGCTGTCGGCGGTGCTGGCCACGCAACACTTATATGACGCCTTCCTCGACGACAGCCGCGAGCGCGCCTTCCTGCACTCGCACAGCTATACCGGCAATCCGCTGGCCTGCGCCGCCGCGCTGGCCTGTCTGCGGATCTTCCAGCAGGACGACGTGATCGCGCGCAACCGCAGCACCGCCGAAACCATGCGCGCGCTGTCGGCGCCGTTCAACGACCATCCGCACGTGGCCGACGTGCGCCAGGCCGGGATGGTGGTCGCGTTCGAACTGACCCGCAACGGCGACAAGCGCACCCCGTTCGCCGCCGGCGCACGGGTCGGCCTGTGCGCGTACCGGGCCGCCCTGCAGCGTGGCGTGGTGCTGCGCCCGCTGGGCGACGTGCTGTACTGGATGCCGCCGTACTGCGTGGACGACAACCAGCTGGCGCTGCTCGCCGAGACCACCCTGGCCGCGATCGACGAGGCCGTGGCATGCGCCTGACCCGCTGCCATGTCGATCTGCCACTGCACGCCGGCGACGACGTGGTGTTGCCCGAGGACGTCGCCGGGCATCTGCTGCGCGTGCTGCGGCTGCGCGAGGGCGACCGCTGCGTGCTGTTCAACGGCGACGGCTGCGACTACGACGCCGAACTGCTGCAGGTCGGCAAGCGCGGCGCCAGCGCGCGGATCGGCGCGGCGCAGCCGGCGGACAACGAGTCGCCGCTGGCGATCACCCTGCTGCAGGGCGTGGCGCGCGGCGAGAAGATGGACCTGATCCTGCAGAAGGCGACCGAACTGGGCGTGGCCGCGATCGTGCCGGTGTGGGCCGAACGCACCGAGGTGAAGCTGGATGCGGCGCGTACGGAAAAGCGCGTGGCGCACTGGCGCAGCGTCGTCGTCTCGGCCTGCGAACAGTCCGGCCGCGCGCGCGTGCCCGGCCTGGCCGCGCCGCTGGCGCTGGCCGATGCCGCCGCTGCCGTGGCCGGCACGCAGCTGAAGCTCATCCTCGATCCGCAAGGCGAACACCGGCTGCGCACGCTGGACATCGCCGGCAACGCGGCGACGATCGCGATCGGCCCGGAAGGCGGCTGGTCGCCGCGCGATCGCGCCGCGCTGCACGCCGCCGGCTTCGCCGGCCTGCGCCTGGGACCGCGCATCCTGCGCACCGAAACCGCCGGCCTGGCCGCGATCGCCGCATTGCAGGCGCGCTGCGGCGACCTGTGAACCGGCGCACGCAATCGCGTAGACATCGTTGACCGCAGGCGCGCCGCGGCGGCGCCGCCGACGCCGCACGAATTGCGGATTCCCCCTGCAAAACAGCGCTTTTCTTAGCGATTCTTTAACCGCGATGCGCGTTGACAACGAAGGACAAGCGCGACACAGTCGGCGCTCCTGAGCCATCGCGCGGGGTGCTTCCGGTTTGAACCGGCGCAACGAACGACACGGCCCGCCAGCGCGTGGTCGCCCGTCCGCACAACCCACGCACGCGCAGCCGCGTGCGCCATCCGCCGCTGCCGCGCCCACGTGCGGCGCGCGCGCCGTCACGCAGCGCAGCGCCGATGCCGACGTGCCGTCTCCGCCGCGCGGCGGCATGCACGCCCCGCCCTTCTTTTCCATTCGCCCATCGCGCCGCATCCGGGCCGATGGCGTCACTTGCCTGCCGCCACGCCGGCAGGCTTTTCGCGTCCTGCGCACCTTTCGGAGACCGCCCGCTTGAACCACACCCGCCTCGCTCCCCTGGCCTTCGCCATCGCCGCCGCACTGGCCGCACCGGCCAGCGCCTTCGCCCAGCAAGTTCCCACGCCGCAGCGCGACGACGCGGCAGCGCCTGTGGCCGACGCCGGTGCATCCGCCAGCGGCCAGGCCACGCCCGCGGCGGTCCAGGAACTGGATGCGGTCAAGGTCACCGGCTATCGCGCCAGCCTGCAGAAATCGCTCAACATCAAACGCAACGCCGATGCGATCGTCGATGCTATCTCGGCCGAGGACGTCGGCAAGTTTCCCGCAGCCAATGTCGCCGAATCGCTGTCGCACCTGCCCGGGGTTAGCGTAGATCGCCAGTTCGGCGAAGGCGAGAAGGTCTCGATCCTGGGCACCGATCCGGCCCTGAACCGGGTCCTGCTCAACGGCCAGAGCATCGCCTCCACCAGTTGGGGCGGCGATCCGAACAATCCGGACAGCCGCTCGTTCAACTATTCGCTGCTGGCGCCGGAAGTGATCGGCAGCGCCGAGGTCTACAAGAGCCCGCAGGCCAGCATCGACGAAGGCAGCCTGGGCGGCACCGTGATCCTGCACACGCGCAAGCCGCTGGAACTGGACAGGAACCTGCTGACCGGCAGCGTCAGCTACGGCTACAACGACCGCTCCGAGGACGGCAAGCCCAACGCCTCGCTGCTGTACAACTGGAAGAACGACGCCGGCACGCTCGGCGTGCTCGGCTCGGTGATGCATTCGGAGCGCTCGCTGCGCCGCGACGGCGTGGAGATCTTCGGCTACAGCGACATCCAGGGCGCCGGCTTTCCCGACGCGGTCGCCGCCGGCAAGCAAGGGGTCTACCCCACCGCGATCAACAGCGCGCTGTTCACCCAGACCCGCAAGCGCGACGGCGTCACCGGCTCGCTGCAGTGGAAGCCGAACGATGCCTTCGAACTGACCTACACCGGCCTGTATGTCGAAGAGACCTTCGACAACGTCAACCAGAGCCGCTACGCCAACGTCGTGCCGGCCAACGCCACCGCGCTGGACGTGACCGACGGCGTCGCCACCTCGGGAGCCTATGGCGACAACGCCGAAACCATCCTCGATTCGTACGTGCGCAAGACCACGGTCAAGACCAGCAGCAACACCCTGCGCGGCGACTGGCACGGCGACGGCTGGAACGTTTCCGGCCAGGTCGGCGCGACCCGCTCGGCCGGCGGCGCCGACCGCATCTACGGCCTCACCTTCCGCGGCAACGGCGCCTACGACTACGCCATCGACCACCGCACCGTCGGCGTGGACTACGCCGTGCCGCCGTCGGCGCTGGAATCGATGTCGGTGCTGGGCGCCACCGTCAACCGCTATCCGAACCTGGACAAGGAGCGCTACGCGCAACTGGACTTCGACCACGACGTGGCCTGGGGGCCGATCACCAAGCTGCGCGCCGGGCTCAAGGCCACGCGCCACAGCACCGCGCAGGACATGTACTACGACAGCTTCCCCGCCGATCCGGACACCACGCTGGCCGCGGTCTATGGCGGCGGCACGCCCGGCGGCTACCTGGACGGCCTGTCGGTCAGCGACGACATGCGCCACTGGCCGCGGCAAAGCCCTGGCGCGCTGGTGGACTACGTCGGCGGCCTGCCCGGCAGCGACACGCTCGCCCCCAGCTACGGCAGCAGCTTCGACGTGGTCGAGCGCAACCGCGCGGCGTACCTGCAGGCGGATTTTTCTGGCTACAACTACCGCGGCAACATCGGCGTGCGCTACGTCAACACCCGCGACGCGATCGGCGGCTACCAGTACGACGGCAGCGCCTATGCGCCGGTGCGCTACAACAAGTCCTACGGCGAATGGCTGCCGTCGCTGAACTTCGCCTACGACCTGTCCGATGCGCTGATCCTGCGCGTGGCCGCGGCCAAGGTGATCGCGCGGCCGCGCTATGCCGACCTCACGCCCTACGTCAATGCCGACGACAACAAGCTCACCGCCAGCAGCGGCAATCCGGCGCTGGACCCGTACCGCTCCACCAATTACGGCGCGTCGCTGGAATGGTATTTCGCGCCCAACAGCGTGCTCGCCGGCGAACTGTTCTACCGCGACATCTCCAACTACATCCTGCAGACCCTGGTGCAGCAGCCGCTGCACAACAACACCTACGACCGCGAGGACATCTACGAGGTGACGCTGCCGCAGAATTCCGGCGCAGCCAAGGTCAAGGGCGTGTCGCTGAGCTACCAGCAGGAACTCGGCGGCGGCTTCGGCCTGGCGGCGAACTATACCTACTCCAAGGCCGACACCCAGGGCGACTACAACCTGCCCTACAACTCCAAGAACAGCTACAACCTCAGCCCCTACTTCGAGAAAGGGCCATGGGAGGCGCGGCTGACCCTGGGCTGGCGCTCGGCCTACTTCACCCAGATCGGGCGCCTGGGCGCGAACCAGATGACCGACGACTTCACCCAGCTCGATGCGTCGGTGTCCTACGCCGTCACCGACAAGGTCAAGCTGCAGCTGGAGGGGACCAACCTGCTGGACGAGACCTACTACAGCTACGTCGGCCAGGAGAGCCAGCCCTACTATCTGTACAAGAACGGGCGCGGCTACATGCTCAGCGTGCACTTCACGCTGTAGCCGCGGCGGCGCGGCGGCCGCGCAGGCGGTCGCCGCACTGCGATCGCAAAGTCGGTCAACCCGCGCGACGACGGCACAAAAACGACGCGGGAGCGGCACTGGGTGGTTTGGGGCCACCCAGCGACACTCCCGCAGTCGGTCGACAATCGCGGCGAGGAGGCGCTAGCGCTGCTGCTGCAGGAACCAGTTCGCCGCGCCGATCACCCCGAGCTGGCCGTGCTCCACCAGCTTCACCGGGATCTGCTCCAGCGCCGGGCGCATCGCGCCCTTGTTCAAATAGCGCTCGACGAAGGCGCTGGCGGCCAGGAACGCGCCGATCTGCGGCAGGAAGCCGCCGGCCAGGTAGATGCCGCTCTGGATGCCGTACAGCAGCGCCATATCGCCGACCACGCTGCCGAGCAGGCCGCAGAACGCCGACAGCGCTTCGTGCGCCAGCGCATCGTTGCCGCCCAGCGCCGCGGCGGTGACCTCGCTGGGCGAGGCATGCACCGGCGCGGCATCGTGCAGTTCGCACAACACCTTATAGAGATTGAGCAGACCGGGGCCGGACAGCAGGTGTTCCACCGGCACATAGCTGCGCGTGCGCAGCAGCCGTTGTGCGATCGCCATTTCCAGTTCGCTGCCGATCGGCAAGGCCGCGTGTCCGGCTTCGGTGGCCAGCACGACTGCGCCGCCATTGGTCGGAATCCACACCGCCGCGCCGAGCCCGGTGCCCGGGCCGATCACCAGCGCCGGTCCGCGCTGCGCCTTGCGCGGGCCGGTCACATGCAACACTTCGCTGGCATCCATCGACGAGGCGGCATAGGCCACCGCTTCGAAATCGTTGACCAGGTGCAGCGCCTGCATGCCCAGGCGCTCGCGGATCTCCGGCGGCGACAGGCTCCACGGCAGATTGGTGGTGATCACCCTGCCGTCTTCCAGCGCATAGCCGGCGCTGGCGATCACGCCACGGGTCGGCGCCGGACCCGGCACGCCGGACAGGAACTCGCCGATGATCTCGGTCAGGCCCGGATAGTCGGCACAGCGGTACTTGCGATAGTCCAGCACCTTGACCGTCTGCACGCTGTCGGTGGCGTCGCCGCGCGACACCAGGCCGATACGTACATGGGTACCGCCGACGTCGGCGGCGATGAAAGGCTCGGCGCGCGGCCCGGCCGCTGCCACTGGTGAACTGCTTGCGGACACGTATTCTCCCGTTGCGCCCCACAGGGCGCAGCCGATGGGCCTGTTGATCGATCGAGTTTCAGACCACCTTGACAACGTTGTCAAGATGAAATTCACCCAAATGTCGCTCTACCGTCACTGCTTCCACGATAAGCCATCGCGGCCGATTCGTCGCCTTATTCCGACAGGACACCGACATTGCCGATGGAGCGCCCGAAAGCCGATGCGAACGGCGGGCGGAAATTCGCCGCAATGCACAAATTCTGGGATGCAGGTCTTGCTGTCGCGCGTCGCAGCCCAGCGGACATGCCGCCACCAATGCGCCGCCGGACCACCTTCCCAGCGTGGATTTCCTTTGCCAGACAAGCACCTACGCAGCGACCCGGAAACTAAGCAGGTTCATCTTCGGCACCTGTCGTCGCATCCGTGCCGAGAATTGTCAAAATCCCGTGAAGTAAGTGTTGACAACGCTGTCAACGCTATTACAGACTCGGTCGCATACAAGTTTTACATCTTCAAGACACGCCACGTTCAGGGACACCGGGCAGCGCCACCTCGCGATCCGGTGCCTGGCAGGCCGCGCTCAGGAGGTTTCCTGGCCGCGGCCCGCAACGGAAGGCGAACGGCTCCAACGCCGTGCACGGAACGGGACAGTCCCGTCCGCGCATCAGGCAACTGCAACTTGCACGGCTTTGCTGGATTTGGTTGTCACTCAACAGGAAACAAGGAAGGACCGGCGCCCTCGGTGCCGCCGGCCGGCTACTTCCGCGTCAACGACCGGACGACGCGCACCGAGACGCGATACGCGCAGCCACCGCAAGGTGTCGCGCAATCAACAGGCCGGGCAGCGGCCAGCACGCCGGAACATCGGTTGGCACCTCATGCCCATGTACTAACCCAGAGGTTTAGCCAATGAATAGCCGCACCACCACGTTAGCCATCAGCATCATGGCCGCGCTGTACCTGTCCGGTAATGCTATGGCGCAGGAAGCACCCGCTTCCAGCGCAGAATCGAAGAACGTCCAGGAGCTGGACACCATCACCGTCACCGGCTACCGCGCCTCGCTGGAGAAGAGCCAGGCGGTCAAGCGCTCGGCCAACTCCATCGTCGACGCGATCAGCGCCGAGGACATCGGCAAGTTCCCGGACACCAATGCCGCCGAGTCGCTGGCGCACCTGCCGGGCATCAGCGTGGACCGCCAGTTCGGCGAAGGCGAGAAGGTCAGCATCAACGGCACCGACCCGGCGCTGAACCGCGTGCTGCTCAACGGCCAGACCATCGCCTCGGGCGACTGGGGCGGCAACCCGTCCGACACCAGCGGCCGCACCTTCAACTACACCCTGCTGTCGCCGGAAATCATCGGCCTGATGGAGGTCTACAAGACCCCGGAAGCGCGCATCGACGAAGGCTCGATCGGCGGCACCGTGATCGTGCACACCCGCAAGCCGCTGGACCTGCCGAAGAACACCATCCGCGGCTCGGTCGGCTACAACTACAACGACCGCTCGGAAGAAGGCAACCCGCGCGGCTCGGCGCTGTGGAGCTGGAAGAACGACGACGAGACCTTCGGCGCGTTGATCTCCGCCACCCACGACAAGCAGGACATCTCGCGCGCCGGCATCGAGTTCTTCGGCTACACCACCGGCGCCAACATCCCCGCCACCGCCAATGTCACGGGCGACGGTGGTAACGTTGCTACTGCCAAGGTGCCGGCCGGCATCAACAGCGCCTACTTCCAGCAGACCCGCGAGCGCAACGGCCTGCAGGGCGCGCTGCAGTGGAAGCCGAACGAGCAGAACGAGTTCAACCTGACCGGCATCTACATCAAGGGCAAGTACAACAACTTCAGCGAGTCGCGCTACGTCTGTCCGGCGTGCAACAACGACCTGCAGAAGGTCACCAGCGCCAACGTCGAGAACGGCTACATCACCTCCGGCACCGTCACCGACGGCGCCGCCGGCCAGCCCTATGCCCAGCTCGACACCAACTATCGCGAAAGCACGGTCACCACGCAGAGCGTGAACCTGCGCCACGACTGGTACGGCGACAACTGGGTGTTCACCACCCAGGCCGGCACCACCAAGGCCACCGGCGGCAAGAACCCCGAGTACCTGATGAAGTTCCTGCTGCAGGACGGCGGCTACAACTTCAACTACGACGGCAGCCACACCGGCGTCACCTACGACAACAACAGCGCGTCCAACTGGGGCCTGGCGTCCGGCCAGCAGGCCGGCGGCGTCGAGTACACCACCACCCAGGACAAGGAAAAGTACTTCCAGTTCGATGCGGCCCGCGATCTGCAGTGGGGCCCGTTCAACAAGGTGCTGGTGGGCTACAAGTACATCAACCACGACAACGGCCAGAACTCGCGTGGCAATGCGATCTTCGCCAACCAGGACGTGCTGCTGACCGATTTCAGCCCGGGCACCACGCCGAGCGGTCTGTACGACGGCCTGGGCGCCAGCGGCGACCTGGTCAACTGGCCGACCGCCAACCTCAACTCGGTGCTCAAGTACCTGAAGTCGCTGCCGCAGGCGGCGCTGACGCCCAAGTACGGCCAGATCTACGACGTCAAGGAAATCACCAGCGACCTGTACGCGCAGATGAACTTCGAAGCCGGCAAGTTCCGCGGCAACGTCGGCCTGCGCTATGCCGATACCAAGGACAAGTCGCAGTACTACCAGACCAACGATGGCGGCACGACCTACACCTTCGAGCAGGTCAGCAACGAGTACAAGAAGCCGCTGCCCAGCTTCAACATCGCCTATGACCTGGACGACACCAAGGTGCTGCGCTTCTCCGCGGCCAAGGTGATGGCACGCCCGCGCTACAGCGACCTGGCCGGTTCGTTCTCGCTCAACAGCACCAGCGGCGACCTGACCGCCAGCGGCGGCAACCCGGACCTGAAGCCGTACGAGTCGACCAACTACGATCTGGCCGCCGAATGGTACTTCGCCCCGTCCAGCATGCTGTCGGCCGAGGTGTTCTACCGCGACATCAGCTCCTACATCGTCAGCACCACGACCACCGAGATCCTCAGCGACCCGACCAACGGCATCGTCAACCAGCCGTACAGCGTGACCCGTCCGGTCAACGCCACCGGCGCCAAGGTCAAGGGCGCGTCGCTGAACTACCAGCAGGCGTTCGGCTACGGCTTCGGCCTGCAGGCGAACTACACCTACGCCGAGTCCAGCTCCGAGGACGGCCTGAACCTGCCGTACCTGTCGCGCAACACCTACAACGTGATCCCGTACTGGGAAAACGGTCCGTGGATGGTGCGGGTGAACTACAGCTACCGCTCCAAGTACTTCACCCAGATCGGCCGCCTGGACTCGAACGTGTTCACCGACGAGTACAAGCAGCTCGACCTGACCGCCTCGTACGAGATCAACGACTGGATGAGCGTCAGCGTCAGCGCCACCAACCTGCTCGACTCCACGTACTACTGGTACAACGAGGTCAAGTACGCGCCGATCGGCATGTACAAGAACGGCCGCGGCTACCAGGCGCAGCTGAACTTCAAGTTCTGATGTAGGACTGGCGCGCCACCGACCCTCCACGGTGGCGCGCCCTTTTTTTGCCCGGCGGTTCGTTTGCGCCGGCATCGCGTTTTCTACAGAGGAGTGCAGTTCCATGACGTCCGAGACCCGCCTGCGCGCGGACCGATCCCGCCACGCCGGAGCTGTACGCAAGACTCTGGCAAGCAGCTTCTCCCTCATTCTCGCGTTGGCGGCCGTGTCCGCCGACGCCGCGGATGCGCCGTCGCCGACCGCGCCCACCGCCACCACCCTCAGTCCCGAACAGATCGACCAGCAGTGGCTGCAGGCCACCGCCAAGTACGCGCCCGAACGCGCGCGGCTGGTACGCGAAGCCGATGCCGGCGCGCGCAAGGGGCCGTTCCGCCCGGACTGGACCTCGCTGAAGCACTACCGTTCGCCCGGCTGGTACGACAACGCCAAGTTCGGCATCTTCATCCACTGGGGCGTGTTCTCGGTGCCGGCCTTCGGCAACGAGTGGTACTCGCGCAACATGTACCAACCCGACGCCAAGGACAGCCAGGACTACGCGCACCACCGCGAGAAGTACGGCCCGCAGTCCACCTTCGGCTACAAGGACCTGATCCCGCTGTTCACCGCGCCCAAGTTCGACCCGCAGGGCTGGGCCAAGCTGTTCCGCGAGGCCGGCGCGCGCTACGTGGTGCCGGTGGCCGAGCACCACGACGGCTTCGCGATGTACGACTCGCAGCTGTCGGACTGGACCGCGACCAAGATGGGCCCCAAGCGCGACGTGATCGGCGAGCTGTCCAAGGCGATCCGCGCGCAGGGCATGCACTTCGGCCTGTCCTCGCACCGCGCCGAGCACAACTGGTTCTTCGACGGCGGCCGCACGTTCGACTCGGACGTCAACGATCCGCGCTACGCCGGCCTGTACGGCCCGGCGCAGATCCGCCTGCGCGGCAAGGACGACGCCGACGTCGCCAACGACTGGACGCCGGTGTCGCAGGCGTGGCTGGACGACTGGCTGGCGCGCACCACCGAGCTGATCGACCGCTACGACCCGGAGCTGATCTACTTCGACTGGTGGATCGCGCACCCCACCTTCCGCAGCACCCTGCCGACCATGCTGTCGTACTACTACAACCACGGCGCCGCGCGCGGCGACGGGGTGGTGGTGAACTACAAGCTCGGCGCGTTCCCGGAAGGCGCCGGCACGCTGGACATCGAGCGCGGCCAGCTCACCGGCATCCATCCGACCCACTGGCAGACCGACACCTCGGTCAGCAACGCCTCGTGGGGCTATGTGGAGAACGACACCTACAAGACCCCGACCTTCATCGTGCACATGCTGGTGGACGTGGTCAGCAAGAACGGCAACCTGATGCTCAACATCGGCCCGCGCGCCGACGGCTCGATCCCGGACACCGAACGCGACATCCTGCTGTCGATCGGCAAGTGGCTGAAGACCAACGGCGAGGCGATCTACGACAGCCAGCCGTGGCGCACCTACGGCGAGGGCCCGACCGAAGTGGTCGGTGGCACCTTCCAGGACACCAAGACCAAGCCCTACACCGCCGAGGATTTCCGCTTCACCACCGGCCACGGCGCGCTGTACGTGATCGAGCTGGGCTGGCCGGCCGGCGGCAAGGCGGTGATCCGCTCGCTCACGCCCGCCGACGGCGTGCGCGGCGTGACCCTGCTCGCCACCGGCAAGAAGGTGCCGTTCGAACAGCGCGCCGACGGCCTGCACCTGACCCTGCCGGCCAAGCCCGCCGGCGAACACGCCTACGTGTTCCGCATCGACCTGCCCTCCCCCACCTCCACCCGCTGACGGATATTCCCCCGATGATGAAGCGATTCGCAGGGCTGCTGCTTGCCCTGGCCATGGTCTGCACCCCGGCCATGGCCAAGAACCCGACCGCGCTGTTCTATCTGATGAGCACGCAGAAATCGACCAACTCGTTCCTGGCCAACGTCGACAAGATCGACGTGCTGGTGCCGACCTGGTACGGCGTGGACCAGAACGGCCTGGTCAACGGCACCCCCAACGCGTACATCTACGACATCGCCAAGCGCAAGCAGCTGCGGGTGATGCCGATCCTGTCGATGACCACCGGCCGCGACGGCTTCCACAAGCTGATGCACGACGAGGACGCGAAGAAGCGCATGATCGCTTCGCTGCTGATCCACGGCAAAAAGAACGGCTACTACGGCTTCCAGTTCGATTTCGAGAACATCGCCTGGACCGACCGCGACGCCTACACGCTGATGGTCAAGCAGACCGCCGACGCGCTGCACAAGGCCGGCTTCAAGATGTCGGTGGCGGTGGTGCCGAACGCGCCCGGCTATGCCGAAGGCGGACAGTTCTCCAAGTGGATGTGGGAGTACTGGCGCGGCGCCTACGACCTGAAGGCGCTGGGCCAGGCGGTGGACCTGGTCAGCCTGATGACCTACGACCAGCACACCCGCTGGACCACGCCCGGCCCGGTCGACGGCATGGTGTGGATGAAGAAGCACCTGGACTACGCGCTGACCCAGGTGCCGAAGGAGAAGCTGTCGCTGGGCATCGCCACCTACGGCTACCGCTGGTACACCGGCAACCCGGTGAAGGAAGACGGCACCGAAGCATCGAACATCTCGGCGACCTACATCGACGCCGACGAGTCCTTCCCGCTGGCGATCGAGCAGAACGCCACCGTGCAGTGGGATGCGCAGGAGCAGGAGTCGTGGTTCTATTTCTACCGCGACGACATGCGCGAGTGGGTGTTCCGCCCGGATGCGCGCAGCTTCCGCGCGCGCTACGACCTGGTGAAGGAATACGGCCTGGAAGGCTTCAGCTGCTGGGTGCTGGGCGCCGAGGATCCGAAGGTGTGGGACGAGCTGCCGATCGCATCGCGCTGATCCGTTACGCGCCGATCCACTACGATAGGCGTCCGCACAGCACGAGGTAGACCGAATGATTGCAGCAGGTGCACGCCAGCGCACGCCACACCGCCCGACGACCGCCCCGGCGGGCGTCGCGGCGACGTCCCGCACCACGTGGCTGGGGCTTGCCCTGTTCGCCCTCACTGCCGTGCTGAGCGGCTGCGACCGCCAGGCCCCCGCCACGGCGGACACGGCCAAGCCCGCCGCAGCGCCCGCGCCGGCTGCGCCGAAACCGGTCAGCACGGCGCCGCTGCCGCTGATTCCGGCGCCGGCGCAGGTCAAGCGCGGCAGCGCCACGCTGACCATCGGCACCGGCAGCACGCTGTCGGTCCCGACCGACGACGAGGCGGCCATGCGCGTGGCCCGGCAACTGGCCACGCTGCTGGAAAAGACCCGCGGCCTGTCGCTGGAGGTGCGCGCCGAGACCATTCCGGCCAACGGCGCCATCCGCCTGCAGATGAACCCCAACGCCCCGGTGGAAGCGCCGGAAGGCTACGGGCTGGACGTGGACGGCAGCACCATGCTGATCCAGGCGCGCGACGAGCGCGGCCTGTTCTACGGCGCGATGAGCGCCTGGCAGCTGCTCACCCCCGATGCCGGCAAGGGCGAAGTGGACGTGCCCGAGGTCAAGATCCGTGACTGGCCGCGCTTCGGCTGGCGCGGCCTGCTGCTCGACGTGGCCCGCCACTTCCACGGCCCGGACACGGTCAAGCACGTCATCGATGCGATGGCCGAGCACAAGCTCAACGTGCTGCACCTGCACCTGACCGACGACCAGGGCTGGCGCATCGAGATCAAGCGCTATCCCAAGCTCACCGAGATCGGCGCCTGGCGTACCCCGCCTGGCGCAGGCACGCAGGGCGTGCCCGACCGTTACGGCGGCTTCTACACCCAGGACCAGATCCGCGACCTGGTCGCCTACGCCGCCGCGCGGCACATCACCATCGTGCCGGAACTGGACATGCCCGGGCATGCGCAGGCGGCGGTGGCGGCGTATCCGGAACTGGTCGGCGTGACCAAGCAGCGGCCGAAGGTGTCGGTGGACTGGGGCGTCAATCCCTACCTGTTCGACACCGACGAAAAGAGCATGACCTTCATCCAGGGCGTGCTCGACGAAGTGCTGCAGCTGTTCCCCTCGCAGTACATCCACATCGGCGGCGACGAAGCGGTCAAGGACCAGTGGGAGCGGTCGCCGGCGGTACGCGCGCAGATGCGCAAGCTCGGGGTCAAGGACGCGCACGCGATGCAGGGCTGGTTCAACCAGCAGCTGTCCGACTACCTGACCAAGCACGACCGACGCCTGATCGGCTGGGACGAGATCCTGGAAGGCGGCCTGCCGGCCAGCGCGTCAGTGATGTCCTGGCGCGGCGTCGACGGCGCGGTGACCGCGGCCAAGCAGGGCCACGACGTGGTGCTGGTGCCGGCCGGCTGGCTGTACCTGGACAACCTGCAGAGCGCACGCAGCGACGAGCCCAACGGCCGGCTGGCGGTGCTGCCGCTGCAGAAGGTCTACGAGTTCGATCCGGTCCCGGCCGCGCTCAGCGCCGAGGAAGCCAAGCACGTGCTCGGCGCGCAGGCCGCGCTGTGGGCCGAATACATTCCCTCGGCCTGGCATATCGACCACGCGCTGTTCCCGCGCCTGGGCGCGCTGGCCGAGGCGGCGTGGTCGCCGATGGCGGTGCGCGGCTGGGACGGTTTCCTGCAGCGCCTGCCGGCGCAGCTCAACCGCTACCGTGCGCTCGGCATCGACTATGGCGACGGCGCGTTCGCGCCGGACATCGCCATCCAGGGCGGCGACAACGCCGCGCTGGACAGCGGCAAGGCCAGCATCGTGCTCGGCAACCAGGCCAAGTTCGGCAGCTTCCGCTACACCACCGACGGCAGCGAGCCCAAGGCGGATTCGCCGCGCTACGCCAAGCCGTTCGAGGTGACCCTGCCGGTCACCGTGCGCGCGGCCACCTTCGCCGACGACGGCAGCGTGCTGGCCGCACCGCGTACCCGCATCCTCGACCGCCCCGGCCTGCTCAGCCGCGACACCCAGGGCCTGGGGTCCTGCGCCGACGGCAGCCTGGGCCTGCGCGTGCCGCTGCTGCCGGACATGCCGGGCAAGGACACGCCGGTGTTCAACATCGACCTGTTCGGCAGCTGCTGGCGCTACGCCGACGCGCGCCTGGACGGCATCGCCAGCATCCGCATCGATGCGGCGCGGCTGGCACGCAACTACGGGCTGGCGCACGAGCAGGCCAAGGTCAAGCAATACCCGGCCAAGACCGCGCACGGCGAACTGGAAGTGCGCCTGGGCGACTGCAAGGGCAAGCTGCTGGCGCGGATCCCGCTGCCAGGCGGCAAGGCCCTTGGCGAGCAGTTCTCGCTCGAAGCGCCGTTGCCCAAGCAAACCGGAACGCACGACCTGTGCCTGCGTTCGACCGCCCGCATCAACGGCCCGTACTACGCCATCGGCGCCGTCCACCTGATCGAAACCACCGCGCAGGCGCCCCCCGCCGCCGCGCGTTGACCCTGGAGACCCACGCATGACCCAGCCGCACCGCCGTCCCCGTTCCGCGCCGCGCGCGCGCTTCCCCGCCCGGCTCGGGCTGCTGCTGGCCATGGGCCTGCCGATGTTGGCCCAGGCGGCGGTGCCGGCGACGCTGTCGCTGCAACAGGGCTGGCAGGTGCGGCTGGCGCCGGGCGAGGCGCATGCCAAGGAGTTTCCGAAGGCCGCGCAGTGGCTGCCGGCGCAGGTGCCGGGCACGGTGCAGACCGACCTGATCGCGGCCGGGGTGGTGCCCGATCCGTTCTATCGCGACAACGAAGCCAAGATCCAGTGGGCCGGGTTGAGCGACTGGCAGTACCAGACCCGCTTCAAGGCCGACGCCGCGCTGCTCGCGCGCGAGCACGTGGAACTGGTGTTCGACGGCCTGGACACCTACGCCGAGGTCTACCTCAACGGCAAGAAGCTGCTCGCCGCCGACAACATGTTCCGGCAGTGGCGGGTCGACGCCAAGCCGCTGCTCAAGCGCGGCGACAACGTGCTGGAAGTGCGGCTGTTCTCGCCGATCAAGAAGATCCAGCCGTGGCTGGCCAAGCAGCCGTACGCGCTGCCCGGCGCCTACGACTCGGCCTTCGGCGACGAACCCGTCGCGCGGCACAGCTCCACCTACGTGCGCAAGGCGCCGTACACCTTCGGCTGGGACTGGGGTCCGCGCATCGTCACCGCCGGCATCTGGCAGGACGTGCGCGTGGAAGCCTGGGACGCGCTGCGCGTGGAAGGCCTGCACATCGCCCAGCAACGCGTCGATGCCGACGCGGCGCAACTGCTCGCGCAACTGGAGGTGCAGGCCGGCCGCAGCGGCGAGGTGCAGCTGGAGCTGGACGTGCTCGGCCCCGACGGCCAGCGCGTGGCGCAGCTGAGCCAGAAGGCGGTGCTCGATCCGGGCAGCAACACGCTCACCGTGCCGGTGCGCATCGCCAAGCCGCAGCGCTGGTTCCCCAGCGGCTACGGCAGGCAGGACCTGTACACGTTCAAGGCGCGCATCCGCGACGCCGCCGGCGACAGCTACGCCACCCAGCGCGTCACCGGCCTGCGCAGCGTCGAGCTGCGCCGCGACACCGACAAGTGGGGCAAGGGCTTCGCGATCGTGGTCAACGGCATCCCGGTGTTCGCCAAGGGCGCCAACCTGATCCCGTTCGACAGCTTCCCCAGCCGGGTCGATGCGGCGCGCATGCGCGGCATCCTGCAATCGGCGCGCGACGCCAACATGAACATGCTGCGCATGTGGGGCGGCGGCCACTACCAGCCGGACAGCTTCTACGAGGATGCCGACCGTCTCGGCATCATGATCTGGCAGGACTTCATGTTCGGCGGCGCGATCCCGCCCTACGACGTGGCGTTCCGCGAGAACACCCGCGCCGAGGCCGAAGCGCAGGTCAAGCGCCTGGGCGACCACCCCAGCATCGTGATCTGGTGCGGCAACAACGAAGTGCAGACCGGCTGGGAGAACTGGGGCGACCGGGTCAAGTTCAAGCAGTCGATCGATCCGGAAGAACGCAGCCGCATCGAACGCGGCATGACCACGCTGTTCGGCACCGTGCTGCGCGAAGCGGTGAGCAAGTACGACAGCGACACCCCGTACTGGGCTACTTCGCCCGGCACCGACTTCGACGGCGCCGCCGACCAGCCCGACGACGGCGACATGCACTACTGGAAGGTCTGGGGCGGCCCGGCGCTGCCGGTCACCGAATACCTCAACGTGACCCCGCGCTTCATGTCCGAATACGGACTGCAGTCGTTCCCGGAGATGCGCACCATCCGCGCCTTCGCCGAACCCGGCGACCTGCAGCCGGAATCGCCGGTGATGCGCGCGCACCAGAAGTTCGACAAGGGCAACGGCAACCAGCGCCTGCTGCTGTACATCCGCCGCGAATTCGGCGAGCCCAAGGACTTCGAGAGCTTCGTCTACCTGAGCCAGCTGATGCAGGCCGAGGGCATCGCCCTGGCCGCCGAGCACCTGCGCGCGTCGCGGCCGCAGTCGATGGGCTCGCTGTACTGGCAGCTCAACGACGTGTGGCCGGGCGCGTCCTGGTCGAGCCTGGACTACTTCGGCCGCTGGAAGGCGCTGCATTACCACGCCAAGCGCTTCTACGCGCCGGAGCTGATCGCCGCGCTGCGCAACGACAAGGGCCAGACCGAGGTGACGCTGGTGTCCGACCGCACCGTGCCGCTGGCCGCGCGCTGGCGCATGCGGGTGATGGACGTCTCCGGCAAGGTGCTGAGCAAGAGCGAGAAGCCGGTGACCCTGGCGCCGCTGTCCAGCGTGCGCGTGGGCAGCTTCAGCGATGCGCAGCTGCTGCGCCGCGCCGATCCCAAGCGCAGCGTCGCGGTATTCGAACTGCTCGACGGCGCGCGCGTGCTGTCGCGCAACCTGGTGTTCTTCGATGCAGCCAAGAACCTGCATCTGCCCAGCCCTGATATCCGCAGCGAGCTGCGCGCCGACGGCGACGGCTACACACTGACCCTGACCAGCACCACGCTGGCGCGCGAGGTATGGCTGGCGTTCGGCGATCTGGACGCCACGCTGTCCGACAACGCCTTCGACCTGCTGCCGGGCGAGCCGCTGACCGTGCACGTGCGCAGCAGCGCCACGCTGGAACAGCTGCGCGGCGCCCTGCAGGTGCGCGATCTGGCCGCCACGCTGGCCGGTGCGCCGCCCGAGCCGGCGGAGGCGAAGTGATGCGGAGGGCAACGACACTGCACCAGGAAATCCGGGGAACCATGAGCGGTTGCGCGCGACGCGATGCGGACAGCGCACGGTCGCGGCTGAAGCCGCTCCTACAGGGGATTTTGCGGGGGTTGTCTCTGCTTGGGTTGGCCGCTGCGCCGCTCGCCCATGCCGACGACGCCGAGGACCGCGCCGCCGCGCTGGTGGCCAAGATGACGCGCGAGGAAAAGGTCGCGCAGGCGATGAACGACGCACCGGCGATCCCGCGCCTGGGCGTGCCGGCCTACGAGTGGTGGAGCGAGGGCCTGCACGGCATCGCCCGCAACGGCTACGCGACCGTGTTCCCGCAGGCGATCGGCCTGGCTGCGACCTGGAACACCGCCCTGCTCGAGCAGGTCGGCACCGTGACCTCGACCGAGGCGCGCGCCAAGTTCAACCTCGCCGGCGGCCCCGGCAAGGACCACCCGCGCTACGCCGGGCTGACCATCTGGTCGCCGAACATCAACATCTTCCGCGACCCGCGCTGGGGCCGCGGCATGGAGACCTACGGCGAGGATCCCTACCTCACCGGGCAGCTGGCGGTGGGCTTCATCCACGGCCTGCAGGGCGACGACCTCAGCCACCCGCGCACCATCGCCACGCCCAAGCACATCGCCGTGCACAGCGGCCCGGAACCCGGCCGCCACGGCTTCGACGTGGACGTGTCGCCGCGCGACCTGGAAGCGACCTATACCCCGGCATTCCGCGCCGCCATCGTCGACGGCCGTGCCGGCTCGGTGATGTGCGCCTACAACTCCTTGCACGGCACCCCGGCCTGCGCCGCCGACTGGCTGCTCAACGGCCGCCTGCGCGGCGACTGGGGCTTCAAGGGCTTCGTCGTCTCCGACTGCGATGCGGTCGACGACATGACCCAGTTCCATTATTTCCGCGCCGACAACGCCGGTTCCTCCGCCGCCGCGCTCAAGGCCGGCCACGACCTCAACTGCGGCCACGCCTATGCCGAACTGGGCCATGCGATCGAGCGCGGCGAGGCCGACGAAGCCCTACTCGACCGCTCGCTGGTGCGGCTGTTCGCCGCGCGCTACCGGCTCGGCGAACTGCAGCCGCAGCGCAAGGACCCGTACGCACGGCTGGGCGCCAAGGACGTGGACAGCGCCGCGCACCGCGCGCTGGCGCTGCAGGCCGCGCAGCAATCGCTGGTGCTGCTGCAGAACCGCAACGCCACCCTGCCGCTGAAGCCAGGCCTGCGGCTGGCGGTGATCGGCCCCAACGCCGACGCACTGGCCGCGCTGGAAGCCAACTACCAGGGCACCTCGGCCGCACCGGTGACGCCGCTGCTGGGCCTGCGCGAGCGCTTCGGCGCCGCGAACGTCAGTTACGCGCAAGGCGCCCCGCTCGCCGCCGGCGTGCCCGGCATGATCCCGGAGACCGCCCTGCGCAGCGACGGCAAGCCCGGCCTGCGTGGCGAGTATTTCGACAACGTCGATCTGGCCGGCACGCCGCGCACGCAACGCCAGGACCGCGTGGTCAGCTTCAACTGGGACCACGTGGCGCCGGCCAAGGGCGTGGACAAAGACCGCTACTCGGTGCGCTGGAGCGGCGAGCTGCTGCCGCCCGGGCCGGGCGACTACACCCTGGCGGTGCGCGTGGCGCGCTGCTTCGATTGCACCGGCCACGATCCGGTGCGGCTGTACATCGACGACAAGCTGGTCGTCGCCGGCAACGCCGAGGACAAGCACCTGCCGGCCGGCATGCACAACGCCGACGGCCGCAACGTCGAGACCGTGCTGCACTTCGACGACGCGCGCCCGCGCCGCATCCGCCTGGAACTGGAGCACCGCGGCCAGGACCAGGGCCTGCGCCTGGAATGGCTGGCGCCGGCCGCGCCGCAACTGGCCGAGGCCGAACGCGCGGTCGCGCAGGCCGATGCGGTGGTCGCCTTCGTCGGCCTGTCGCCGGACGTGGAAGGCGAGGAACTGCGCATCGATGTGCCCGGCTTCGACGGCGGCGACCGCAACGACCTCGCCCTGCCCGCGGCGCAGCAGGCGCTGCTGGAGCGCGCCAAGGCCAGCGGCAAGCCGCTCGTGGTGGTGCTGATGAGCGGCAGCGCGGTGGCGCTGAACTGGGCCAAGCAGCATGCCGACGCGATCGTCGCGGCGTGGTATCCGGGGCAGTCCGGCGGCACCGCGATCGCGCAGGTGCTGGCCGGCGACGTCAACCCGGGCGGCCGCCTGCCGGTGACCTTCTACCGCTCCACCAAGGACCTGCCGGCCTACGTCAGCTACGACATGAAGGGCCGCACCTACCGCTACTTCAAGGGCGAGCCGCTGTTCGCGTTCGGCAGCGGGCTGAGCTACACCAGCTTCGCCTACACCGCGCCGCAGCTGTCGGCGACGACGCTGCAGGCAGGCGCGCACCTGCAGGTGCGCACGCAGGTGCGCAACAGCGGCACGCGCGCCGGCGACGAAGTGGTGCAGGTGTACCTGGAATACCCGCAACGCGCGCAGTCGCCGCTGCGAACGCTGGTCGGCTTCCAGCGGGTGACGCTGCAGCCGGGCGAGTCGCGCGAGGTGCAATTCGACTTGACGCCGCGCCAGCTGAGCGATGTCGATCGCGCCGGCCAGCGCGCGGTGCAGCCCGGCGACTACCGCGTGTTCGTCGGCGGCGGCCAGCCCGGCACCGGCGCGCCCGGCGACGGGACCGCGTTTTCGATCCAGGGCAGCGCGCCCATCCCGCGGTAACCAGCGAATGCGCCACACCATTGCTTCCTGTAGGAGCGGCTTCAGCCGCGACCGGGTCTCACCGGTAACACCCGGTCGCGGCTGAAGCCGCTCCTACAGAAAAGCAAAGCAATGCGTCCACACGTATAAACCAGACCAGGAGTCACCCATGCCTTCCCGCCGCGATGTCCTCCAGCTGCTCGGCAGCGCCGCCGGCGCCGGCCTGCTCGCCAGCGCCGTGCCCGGCTTCGCCGCGTCCGGCGCAGCGGCGGCAGGCCTGCCCAGCAAGCGCCCCGCCCCGGCGCAACGGCGCTTCGTCAGCGCCGCGGTGGAAAAGCACCTGCGCACGGTCAAGGCCGGCATCGGCGATCCGCGCCTGGCCTGGCTGTTCGAGAACTGCTATCCGAACACGCTCGACACCACCGTGGAAATCGGCACCCGCAACGGCAAGCCGGACACCTTCGTCATCACCGGCGACATCGAGGCGCTGTGGCTGCGCGATTCCTCGGCGCAGGTGCATCCGTACGTGCCGCTGGCCAAACGCGACCCGGCGCTGCGGCGCATGTTCCATGGCCTGATCCAGCGCCAGGCCGCCTGCATCCAGCTCGACCCCTACGCCAATGCGTTCCTGCCCGACGGCAAGAGCCAGCGCCTGAAGTGGTCGGTGGCCGACATCACCGAGATGAAGCCCGGCGTCGGCGAGCGCAAGTGGGAAGTGGATTCGCTGTGCTACCCGATCCGGCTGGCGCACGAATACTGGCGCGCCAGCGGCGACGCCGCCCCGTTCGACGACGACTGGCGCGCGGCGATGCACGTGGTGGTCAAGACCTTCCGCGAGCAGCAGCGCCTGCACGACCGCGGCCCCTACACGTTCCAGCGCCCCTCGCCGCTGGCCACCGAGACCCTGGTGCTGGAAGGCTACGGCCAGCCGACCAAGCCCAACGGCATGATCCACTCGATGTTCCGCCCGTCCGACGACGCCTGCCTGTACCCGCTGTTCGTGCCGGCCAACCTGTTCGCAGTGACCTCGCTGCGCCAGCTGGCGACGATGAGCGAAGCGTTGCACCACGATGCCGCCTTCGCTGGCGAATGCCGCGCGCTGGCCGACCAGGTCGAGACCGCCACGCGCCAGTTCGGGCAGATGCGCGATGCCGACGGGCAGGCGTTCTGGGCCTACGAAGTGGACGGCTACGGCAACCAGCTGTTCATCGACGACGCCAACGCGCCGGGCCTGCTGAGCCTGGCCTACCTGGGCTGCTGCGACCGCCGCGACCCGCTGTTCCTGCGCACCCGCCAGCTGGCGTGGAGCGAGCGCAACCCGTACTTCTATCGCGGCCGCGCCGCCGAAGGCGTGGGCAGTCCGCACAGCGGCATGGGCACGATCTGGCCGATGTCGATCATGCAGTACGCGCTGGCCAGCGACGACGACGCGCAGATCCGCCAATGCCTGGCCTGGCTGAAGAGCACCGACGCCGGCAGCGGCTTCATGCACGAAGCCTTCGACAAGGACGACCCGAGCAAGTTCACCCGCGACTGGTTCGCCTGGGCCAACACCTTGTTCGGCGAACTGATCATCGACCTGCACCAGCGCAAACCGCACCTGCTGAAAGCCTGACCACCCCCAGCCCCTGTAGGAGCGGCTTCAGCCGCGACCGGATCTGACCGGCAACGCCAAGGTCGCAGCTGAAGCCGCTCCTACAAAAACATCATCCCCTCTCAGCTGCACACCCCGAGGACAGCACCATGGCCACACGACGCGGTTTCCTGCAGGGCGCCATCGCCCTGGCCCTGTTCGGCAGCAGCGGCATCGCCCGCCTGGCGCAAGCACGCGCCGGCAGCTACGCCCTGCCCGCCGACGCGCGCGCCAAGGCCGAGCTCACCCGCCACGTCGACGTGTTCATCGGCACCGGCGGCCACGGCCACACCTTCCCCGGCGCCACGCTGCCGTTCGGCATGGTGCAGCTGAGCCCGGACACCTACAACGCGGTGTGGGATTCGTGCTCCGGCTACCACGAATCCGACGGCTCGATCATGGGCTTCTCGCACACCCACCTGTCCGGCACCGGCGTCGGCGACCTGCTCGATTTCCTGGTCGTCCCCGCCACCGGCGACGTGAAGCTGGTCCCCGGCACGCTGGAAGATCCGGACGCCGGCTACCGCTCGCGCTACGACCACGCCGACGAAGCCGCCTCGCCCGGCTACTACCGCGTGCGCCTGAAGGACAGCGGCGTGCACGCCGAGCTGACCGCCACCGCGCGCGCCGGCCTGCACCGCTACCACTTCCCCAAGGGCAAGCCGGCGCACCTGCTGCTGGACCTGTGCCACGGCATGCAGGACAAACCCGAGATCGCGACCCGGGTCAGCGACGCGCAGCTGCGCATCGTCGATGCGCGCACCCTGACCGGCGGGCGCCGCGTGTACCAGTGGGCGACCGGCCGCTACATCTACTTCGCCATGCGCCTGTCGCGGCCGTTCGCCAAGGCCCAACTCTATTCCGAAGACCAGCCGCTGGCCGCCGGCGCACACCAGGCCGACGGCACCCACCTGAAGGTGGCGCTGCACTACCCCGACGCCGCCGACGCGCCGCTGCTGGTCAAGGTCGGCATCTCCGCGGTCAGCGCCGACAACGCCCTGGCCAACCTCGACGCCGAACTGCCCGACTTCGATTTCGCGCGCGTGCATGCCGCTGCCGTGGCCGCGTGGGAGAAGGAACTGGCGCGGGTGCGCATCGACAGCGACGACGACGCGCAGCAGCGCATCTTCTACACCGGCCTGTACCACAGCCTGCTCGCGCCGACCCTGTTCAGCGACACCGACGGCCGCTACCGCGGCATGGACCTGCAGGTGCACCAGGCACCCGCCGGCTACCACAACTACAGCACCTACTCGCTGTGGGACACCTACCGCGCCCTGCACCCCTTGCTGACCCTGATGCAGCCCGAGCGCGTGCCCGACCTGGTGCAGTGCCTGGTGCGCGGCGCCAACGAATGCCCGGACGGCGTCGGCATCTGGCCGCTGCAGGGCGTGGAGACCGGCTGCATGATCGGCTACCACTCCGCCGTGGTGCTGGCCGAAGCGCACGCCAAGGGCTTCACCGGCATCGACTACGCCGCCGCCTGGCCTGCCTACCGCAAGCGCGCCATGGACGACACCACGCACGGCCTGGACGAGTACCGCAAGCGCGGCTACATCCCCAGCGACACCGTGGACGAAGCGGTCAGCCGCACCCTGGAATACGCCTACGACGACTGGGCCGTGGCGCACCTGGCGCAGGCCGCCGGCGCCACCAAGGAGGCGAGCGCCCTGCGCGAACGCTCGCGCAACTACCGCAACGTGTTCAACCGCAAGAGCGGCTTCGTGCAGCCGCGGCTGAGCAACGGCGACTGGGCCGCCCCGTTCGATCCGCGCGCGATGGGCCACCTCACGAAATGGCGCGATTTCACCGAGTCCAATGCCTGGCAGGCCACCTTCCTCAACCAGCACGACCTGTACGGCTACATGGAGCTGTTCGGCGGCCGCGACGGCTTCGTCGCCAAGCTCGACGAACTGTTCTCCACCAGCTCCGAACTGCCGGCCGACGCGCCGCCGGACATCGACGGCATGGTCGGCCAGTACGCGCACGGCAACGAACCCAGCCACCACGTGGCCTACCTGTTCGCCTACGCCGGGCAGCCGTACAAGACCCAGGCGATGGTGCGGCGGCTGCTGCGCGAGCAATACCACGACGCGCGCAACGGCCTGTCCGGCAACGAGGACTGCGGGCAGATGAGCGCCTGGTTCGTGCTCAGCGCCCTGGGCTTCTACGCCGTGGACCCGGTCAGCGCCACCTACGTGCTCGGCAGCCCGCTGTTCAAGCGCGCCGACGTCGATGTCGGCAACGGCCGCACCCTCAGCGTCGTCGCCCACGGCAACAGCGCCGCCAACGTCTACATCCAGCGCGCCCGCTGGAACGGCAAGCCGTACACGCGCAGCTGGCTGCGCCACGCCGACCTCGCCGCCGGCGGCACCCTGGAACTGGAGATGGGCCCGAAGCCGAACCCCGCCTTCGGCGCAGCCAAGGAAGATCTGCCTCCTTCCTTCGTTTGATACGCCCCGCCCTTTGTAGGAGCGGCTTCAGCCGCGACCGAGACTCTCCGGTAGCACTCTGTCGCGGCTAAAGCCGCTCCTACAAAAAACAAAACTCACCCCCGCCAGAGACCCCCACATGCTGCGTCGTTCCCTGTCCGCCCTTGCCCTGTCGCTCCTGCTGTCCCTCCCGGCATCCGCACAGCCGACGCACGCCACCACGCCCTGGCCCGCCTTCGCCACCCAGGGCGAACACTTCACCCGCGACGGCAAGCCCTACCAGATCATTTCCGGCGCCATCCACTTCCAGCGCATCCCGCGCGCCTACTGGAAGGACCGCCTGCAGAAAGCGCGCGCCATGGGCCTGAACACCGTGGAGACCTACGTGTTCTGGAACCTGGTCGAACCGCGCCAGGGCCAGTTCGACTTCAGCGGCAACAACGACCTGGCCGCCTTCATCGACGAAGCCGCCGCACAGGGACTCAACGTGATCCTGCGTCCCGGCCCCTACGTCTGCGCCGAATGGGAAGCCGGCGGCTACCCCGCCTGGCTGTTCGCCGAACCGGGCCTGCGCGTGCGCAGCCAGGACCCGCGCTTCCTCGCCGCCAGCCAGGCCTACCTCGACGCCGTCGCCGCGCAGGTCAAGCCCAAGCTCAACCACAACGGCGGCCCCATCATCGCCGTACAGGTCGAGAACGAATACGGCTCCTACGACGACGACCACGTCTACATGCAGGCCAACCGCGCCATGTTCGTCAAGGCCGGTTTCGACAAGGCCCTGCTGTTCACCGCCGACGGCGCCGACGTGCTGGCCAACGGCACCCTGCCCGACACCCTGGCGGTAGTGAACTTCGGCCCCGGCGAAGCCGAGAAAGCGTTCCAGAGCCTGGCCACGTTCCGCCCCGGCCAACCGCAGATGGTGGGCGAATACTGGGCCGGCTGGTTCGACCAGTGGGGCGACAAACATGCCAACACCGACGCAGCCAAGCAGGCCAGCGAATTCGAATGGATCCTGCGCCAGGGCCATTCCGCGAACATCTACATGTTCGTCGGCGGCACCAGCTTCGGCTTCATGAACGGCGCCAACTTCCAGAAGAACGCCAGCGACCACTACGCCCCGCAGACCACCAGCTACGACTACGACGCCGTGCTGGACGAAGCCGGCCGGCCCACGCCCAAGTTCGCCCTGTTCCGCGACGCCATCACCCGCGTCACCGGCGTGCAGCCGCCCGCCCTGCCCACCCCGATCCGCTTCGCCGAACTGCCGGCCACCCCGCTGCGCGAATCCGCCTCGCTTTGGGACAACCTGCCGGCCCCGGCCGCCACCACCGACACCCCGCAACCGATGGAGCGCTACGGCCAGGCCTACGGCTACATCCTCTACCGCACCACCGTCACCGGCCCGCGCAAGGGCAGCCTGTACCTGGGCGAGGTGCGCGACTACGCCCGCGTCTACGTCGATCGCCAGCTGGCCGGCAGCGCCGAGCGCCGCCTGCAGCAAGTGGCCGTGGACGTGGACATCCCCGCCGGTACCCACACCGTGGACGTGCTGGTGGAAAACGGCGGCCGCATCAACTACGGCGCCCACCTGGCCGACGGCCGCGCCGGCCTGGTGGACCCGGTGCTGCTCGACGGAAAGCCGCTGACCGGCTGGCAGACATTCCCGCTGCCGATGGACGCCCCGAGCAAGCTCACCGGCTGGACCACCGCCAAGGTCGACGGCCCCGCTTTCCACCGCGGCACCGTCAAGATCGGCACGCCCACCGACACCTTCCTGGACATGCAGGCCTTCGGCAAAGGCTTCGCCTGGGCCAATGGCCACAATCTGGGCCGGCATTGGAACATCGGGCCGCAGCGGGCGTTGTATTTCCCGGCGCCGATGCAGCGGAAGGGCGAGAACAGCGTGATCGTGTTCGATTTGGATAGCGCGGCGGATGCGAAGGTGAGTGGGGTTAAGGCGCAGGTTTGGAGTACGCCGGGTAACTGAGTCATTCGCGGAACGCGCCGTCCGGTAAATCTGGATGACGCGGGATCAAACAACTTGTCTACAAATTAAGGCTGCCGGCGGTTACGCCGAGCGGCCTTTAACTTGTGACGACCGTCAACAAGTGATAGCGTCGGCTTCGTGCGGGGATGCACTGGGGAATGGCGGTGGGGTTAGACGCAAGGGTTATGCGACAGCGCAACTTACGAAAGATCGAAACTGCAATGCGTGCTGCTCCGAAAGGTAGCGGTATCGGAGCGCTACACACCTGTTTTACACACCATTTTTCCGCTGAATAGTAGTTAGGCAACATGAGGCAGCATGGATTCCATACTAATTGTCGCAACCATTCTTGGTGGAATTGCCGCCATCGGGTACTTCTGGGACAAGATCAAAGAGATATTTGGAGGGAGAGGTAAGGCAAACCAACACGACATTGACCTGTATAGGCAGTACAGGGAACTAATTGTAGATAGCGGAGTTGCCGACTTCTACCGTAGTCATGACTTCCTCGGCGCTTTTAAAAACTCCTATTGGTCACCATTCTCTCGCTATGTGGATTCGTGGGGAACGGTCGATCATAAGTTCATCGACTCCCGCCTGAACAAAGCGCACGAAAAGGTCTATAAAACGGCGTCTGAGTTGGGAATGGCAATTGCAAAGAACACCGTTTCGGCTGGAGCTACGGGCCACTTGCGATCCGTAAAACCCGACAGTTTGCCGGCTGGCCCTACACCTGAGCACATCAAGGCTGAGGCGAGGGAGATAAATTTGCTGGTGCCCTGCTTTACTAGAGCACATGAAAAGTTTGTTCGGCTGGCAAATCGGCGGCTTCGCGGCATCGTTGCCTAACAATTCATTCAAGCCGAACTGGCTTGGCCAGCGGGCTTAATTCAGACGTTAGGCCGCAAGAGGAGATTTCGGTGTCAGCAATTCTTATCGCCACTATCGCCAACGTTGTCGCTATGGTTTCAGCGATTGTTGCAGCTGCGCTTTGGTACAAATCTGCCGTCGTTAAAGTCGCGCTCACTCCAGGCGGCACCGGCAGCCCAGAAATACTCGTTGACGGGTATGCATTCGTTTCTACTGCCAAGGCACAGACTAGTTGGAGTCGCCGTGCCGCGGTCGCCGCATCAGTCGCTGCGCTGTTTCAAGGCATTGGGCTTGCGGCTACTCTCGTTGCGGCCTAACAATTCATTCAGCCGACGCCGCTTCGCGGCGCGGCTTAATTCAGGCGTTAGACAGAATAATCTGCCGCATCCACAACTCTGAGGAAGGAGAAAGCACCTCTTATTTCGCTCGTTTCGTGCCTTCCTCAATCAAACCTCCAGTTGGCCTCCACAACTGTGAGCCAGCACATTCAAGTGTTTTGCCGGAGAGGGCAAAGACCGATGAAAACCAAAATTGTGCGCTCAAGCAATCACGAATTGAACTTAGCGTCACTCGTGCTTTTCCCCCTGTTGATCGTAGTAACAGCTCCTGCAAAAGCTCAGTCACTCAGTGCCGCCGATTCCAACCTGACGATTCCTATTCGCCTTAACCTAGCTACTGCTCAGGCTCAAGTAAACGCAGCAGTACCTAGCGAACTCGCTCGCATTGACCAGAAGAATGCCATATGCGTCGAGGCGCAGTGGTTAGAGACTAAGGGAATTCCGAAGTGCAAGATGGAAGGTATAAAGATCTACTGTGAAGACAATTGGATCAAAACAAAGATAACTCCCGAAGTGAAGTGCGACATCAGTGGATGGATTCGTCGGAGCGGCCCGATTGCGCTCGACGGATCGGGTCAAAAGCTTCGCGTTAGTATTCCGATTAAAGCAAGCATCTCCGCAAAAGCGATAGCTCAAGAGACCGCTGACGCTGAGGCTGTGATCTTCGCCGACGTTATCCCTAGCATAGATTCATCATGGAATCCGACCATCAGGGTTGAACCAAACTTTACATGGACTCAGCGTCCCACGATAAAGCTTTTCAATGCTGTCAAAGTCACGATTGGAAGTGAAGTCGAACCGAAGCTGCGCGAAGAACTCCAGAAGATGGCCCGCGAAGCACCTGAACTCTTGGAGAAACTTGAACTGAGACAAAAAGTGGAGGCCGCTTGGCGCGGCATACAAAAGCCGCAGCCGCTGCTTCGCGATCCCGAGTCATTCATACAGTTTTCGCCAAATTCCGCCCAGTTCTCAGGAATTCACATCGAAAACGGCATTCTTTACGCCACGGTAGGAATTTCTGGGAAAACCACCGTCACACTTGGGAAGCCGAAAGTTGAAGGCACCATGGTGGCTCTTCCGTCACTCCAAGCCGCGGATAGAACTGGCGGTTCGTTTTCCCTCATGATCCCAGTTGTAATGCCACATGCCAAGATTTCAAAGTACATGAATGAAAAGTTTCCAAAAGGATACGAGATAGCGCTTCAGAGAGGCGAGATGCCTGCGAGAGTTGTTTTGGATCGCCTGAGAGTCAGTTCGACGCAAGGAGGAGACCTATTGATATCGGTCCGCGTCGACTTCGATACTCGTTCCAAATTTTGGAAAACCATAGATGTATTTGACTGGCTTACGTTCTCCGGCGACTTGACATTCACGGGCAGGCCAGTCCTCAAGGCGGCGACGCGTGAGCTTGCCGTTAAGAATCTTACCTATACCGCCTCAACTAGCAGCAGGCTTACCGATTCTCTGATCTCACTTGCCGGGATCGAGCCAATTCGAAATTTTTTACAGGATCAGATTATGTTTCCGTTTGGCCCACATGTCGACAAAGCCAGGGGTCAGGCGAACTTGGCGCTAGCCAATATAAAAATCGGTAATGCGAAGCTGACCGCCAGCTTAGATATGATTTCTCTAGATTCCGTGGAGAACACGAATTCCGGAATTATGGTAAATACGCGAATGTCGGGAACTGCGGGATTAGATGTCGGCCTCTAAATAGAGTCAAGATAAATATTATGAACTCAGGAAAACAGGGGTCAGAGTCTGAGGTATCCCCACGTTTTTCATGAGGGAGCCAGCATCTAATGGAACACGGTTTCCGGCAGGGTTCGTAACCGCCTTATCCAGTTCCAGACCGGTTCCATGGGCCAACGGCGCAGCGTCCGATTCGGATGGTGGAGTGCAGCTTGCGCGCTTTCCTGCCCTTGCACCGAACGCAACAACACCGCCTCGCGCAGCGCATGCATACCGCCAAGTGATTCGGACAGGCACTTCTGCAATACTCCGCTGGCGCGCATGGTCGTCAGTCCTTTTTGGTTTCGTCAACTAGAAGACTGCGCCATGCGCGCGCTCACTTCCAGCCTGAAACTCCGTAAATCACTGATCTCACGATGAAAAACGTGGGAATACCTCAGACTCTGACCCCAGTTTTCGCCACGACAGGAGCGGCACGCTGTGGGAAGGCCGCTACAAGGCGTGCCCAACAGAGGCCAGAGTGGCCTCTTGTCAGTCAAACCTTCAACGCTCATCCAGCAGGGAGGATGCGACTTATAGCAGCGCTTCCACAGGACGCCGGCACGACGGCATTAATTATTAATTTGGCACACATAGCGGTGACCAAACGATTGCATCAGCGTTGACTCCACGTCAGATTCTGGCTCTTGTATAGAACAACCATCCAACCGCCGTTTGGCCCGGAAAGCTTATGTCAGTAAAGTGGAAGCAAAAGTATAATCCAAAAATTATCTTAGAAAAAATTGATAAATACCGGACCGTTACTGATAGTGAAGTAACCTTTTCCGGCTTCGATTATCAAGAGCATATGGCTGTACTAGCCTCCATGCTTGAATTTCCCGTAGCAGCAAATGGGCTCAATAAAAGCACGCTCATCTGGAAGGCAATTAGAAGCGTCAAGGGCGCACTGGAAAAAGATGTATTTATACACTCACTGAATGGCCACCTTGGACGTCAATTATCCAACAGAATAACCAAATACTCACTTATATCCAGCCTGTCATTAAGAGCACAGGACTTCCCCAAAGTTATTTCTATCCTTGATTGCAAGACATTTTTCTTGGGCAACACTCTGCCCAAGAAGTTTTCTAACCGATCGATCACTATCAATAATGCGAATATAGACATACCAACAACACCCATTAACTATTGCTTCATCAGAATAGATACGACTGCAAAGTCCGCTGAGGCCGCCGCCCAGAAGGCGATAGATGCACTCGATTTTCTTAGAGGAATTCTTGCACTTAGATGCAATTTCACAATGGAGTGGTCTTTTGGCGGCGGCAAGTCAAATAAGCCTATTAACAGGGTGCGCGCCGGAGGATTTCATACATTACATCATCCTGACGGCACCTCTGCAGGTCCAATTTTTTGGTATGAGCCAAATTTTAAACCTACTGAAAAAATCTATAAAAGCAAAACCGGAATTAACCTTGGGTCAATACTTAGAAGCGATCTCCGAAGTATCAGCCAGACGCCATATGAAGGAGAAATAAAATCTTCACTTATTAATTGCGCACGTAGCCTAGATGAGAAGGACCCTAATACCGCATTTGTAAAACTATGGTCTGCTTTAGAGTCCCTCATGAGCCCGAAAGTTGCCAAGTATGATGACATTATTCGGCGATGTAGCTTTTTGTACACTGAGAATGATTATCACCGCCAGGTATTGGAACATCTTCGCGATTACCGAAACCGCACGATTCATGCCGGATCTTCTTCTGAGGACGCAAGAACTAACTGCTATTTGCTTCAAGAGTACTTTCGGACGGCCATACATTTTTACGTAGGCAACAGAAGGGCGTTTTCCTCAATCGCCAGCGCAAATGAATTTCTTGATCTGCCACCAGATAAAAATGCTCTTGAGGAAAAGTTAAAAATGCTGAGAAAAGCTATAAAATTTGTCACCCCTGAGAATTAAACATCACAATGGCCAAGCTCACTAAAAGCTTACCGGCGCATGTAGCCCAAGCATTTGACATCGCAAGCGACCAGTAGCAATATCCTATGTAAGGAGCGTAGAAACTCCTCACAGAGCGGCACCCACCTCCGTCAAACTGGTGGGTTTTTTGTGCCTGTTCGCAGGCACACTCCGACGCGCTGTCTGCGTCGGGAGGGCGGTGAATACAACACCCTTCGGGGAAATAAGCCCGCCGGCTCTGTGCGGTTTCTAACCTCCCGACATCCCGTCGTCGGTCGGCGCGGGTTCCTGTCTGCCAAGGAGGCTGTGCCATGCGTCAACCCACATCCCGTAGCGCACCTGCTCGCCCCACGCCTGCCCGCAACCGTGCAACGCGCCAACCGAAGCCCGGTCCCGTGCCCGAGCCGGCCGGCTTCCTGCGTTACATCGAGCCACCGTGCACGCCGATGATGTCGGTTAAAGACGCCGCGGCCGCCATCGCCGCCGAGCTGGCCCGCCCGCCACGCTCACCCCGCCGCACACGCCCGCCGCAGACCTGCACTGTGGGCTGCGGCCACTCCGCCAGTGGCAAGCGCACGCCCGCGCTGCGCCTGGGCGGCCGCTGGATGGAGGCACTGGGCTTCACCATCGGCAGCACGCTGCGCGTGCAGGTGCGCGACGGCGAGCTGGTGGTGAGCGTGGCCAGCAAGGACTGACGCGGCCATCGATTACCGCGCATCAGAGGATCGCTGAGATGGCGTCTAACCGCTTTGTCTTCAAAAACAGGGGGCAGAGTGCACTTGCCCCCGTCCCTTACTAAATCGACAAGCACAGCTTCCCAAAATGCTTGCCCGCCGCCTGGTGCGCAAATGCATCGGCGATGTCTTCCAGCGCGAATGTCTGGTCGACCACCGGCTTGATGCCGGTTGCGTCGATGGCGCGGACCATGTCGCGCTGGTGGCTCCGGCTCCCGACGATCAAGCCCTGCAGGGTCTGGTGGCGTTGCATCAGCGCCACCGTGGGCACCGGGCCGGCAATGCCGGTCAATACGCCGATCAAGGCGATATGTCCGCCGATGCGGCAAGCCTGGATGGATTGCCCCAGCGTGTCGGGGCCGCCCACTTCGATCACGTTGTCGACGCCACGGCCGCTCGTGTACTCGAGCACCTTGGCCGCCCAGTCGGTATCGCGCCGGTAGTTGATCGTGAAGTCGGCGCCCAGTGCCTGCGCACGCGTCAGTTTCTCGTCGGAGGATGACGTTGCGATCACGGTGGCGCCCATCTGCTTGGCGAACTGCAGCGCAAAGATCGACACGCCCCCCGTGCCGAGCACCAGGACCGTGTCGCCGGCCTTCAGGCGCGCATCCACCACCAGTGCCCGCCATGCGGTGAGCCCGGCGGTCGTCAGCGTCGCCGCTTCGGCGTGGCTGTAGCCGCGCGGCGCATGCGTGAACCACTGCGCTGGGCGAACCACGTATTCGCGCGCATAGCCGTCGACACCGTCGCCGGGCACGGTCGCGAAATCGGCGATCGTCGGCCCGCCCTCCAGCCATGTCGGGAAGAACGTCGAGACGACGGCATCGCCCACGGCGAACTCGTCCACGCCCTCACCCACCGCCTCCACCACGCCGGCGCCGTCGGACATCGGGATGCGGCCGTCGGCGCTGGGCATCCGGCCGGTCACCACGCCCAGATCGTGGAAGTTGAGGGAGCTGGCATGTACGCGCACGCGGATTTCGCCGGCGCCCGGTTGGCCGGGGTCCGGAAGATCGACGAGGCGGAGGTTATCCAGGCCAGCGGGCTGGCGCAGGGTGATGGCTTTCATGAGCACGGAATCCTTGGTGGAAAAGTGGCGAGGGGTCGCGCTGCACCATTTGCAGCGCTGCCGCATTGCAGGCATTGTCAGCACGTACCTCCCGCATCGCAAGAACGTACAATTTTCACTGGTACTATCAATTTTGTAGGTAAGAAACCATGCGTCTGAAACGCCAGGACAGCAAGAGCGGCTGCGCGGTCGAAGTCACGCTTTCGGTGATCGGCGGCGTCTGGAAGCCCGTGATCCTGTTCCACCTGCTCTCGGGAAAGAAGCGCTTCATGGAACTGACGCGCCTGATTCCGAATGCCACGCAGCGCATGCTGACGTTGCAGTTGCGCGAGCTCGAGGAGGACGGCGTCATCGTGCGGCACGTCTATCCGCAGGTGCCGCCCAAGGTCGAATACGCGCTCACCCCGCTTGGCAAATCCCTCGCGCCGGTCCTGATCAGCCTGCGCGAATGGGGCGAGTCGTATCGCACCAGCGAGATGTCACGCGCGCCGGCCGAAGCTCCGGAATGCGCGCTTGGCGAAGCGACGGCTAATTGATTCAGGCAAGAACTTCCGGAAAACAGGAGCGCGCATCACGAGACGGCGTCAGCGTGGCAGGAAGCGCGACGTGGCGTAGCGAACGCCGATAGTCGAGAGCGACATCGCTGCAGATGCGAGGTCCGATGACGCAAGGGAGCCCTCAATCGTGAAGGAAGGCCCACTTGCAGGCGTCAATGCTCATGCGGCCGCTACGAACCACGTCTGCCGGTCACCCTACCTTGGCAGGCATCTGGACTGAAGTCTCTCCCACAGTGGACTTGGCCAACGCACCGCAAATCCTGAGGAGCGGCTTCCGCCACGACGCGCGTGGGCACGATGCCCGTCGCGGCGGAAGCCGCTCCTTCAAGCACAACGACGTGTCTCGCTGAGCCGTGGCAACGCATGTCTTCAGCGATGCCCCTCAAGACCCCGTAAGCGTGTTGTCCTCGAACGCCCGCGGCACCGTCAGCAAGCTGGCGAGATTATCGGTGGCGCCAGCCTGGGCGATCTTCTCAACCGTGCCCGCGGTGGTGCCTGCGCTGTGCGTCTGTATTGCTCCCGCCTGCGCCAGCGTGGCCGGCGACGGCGGCGCGGATACGGCATGCTCGAACACCGTGCCGACCGAACGCGCCAGGCTCTCGTAGAGCGACGTCACCGCCTGTGCCGGCGCTTCGCTGACGGCCTTGACGTGGGACTGGGTGACCGCATCGGTGATCTGCGCGTTGACGCCTGTGGGAAGTGCCATGTCTCGCTCCTGGATGGCGTGCATTCGATGTCGTAAGGGGTGCGGCGGCTCAGTCAGCCGATGATGGCGGCGACGCAATCACGCCCTGCGCACGCGCTGCGTCGACCACTTCCTGCATCTGTTGCGCAAGCACGGCGAAATGACGATCGAACTGCTCCTGCACCTCGCGCCTGATCGTTTCGGCCAGCAGGTCGGCCTGTTGGCCCGCCGACGGCCTTCCATCTGGATCCGGGCCCGCGTGCCCCTTCAGCCAGACCATGTCCTGCGCCGCTGCGGCCGCGATCGCATCGTGTGCCGCCTGGTCGCCCTCACGCATGGCGTTATCGGCGCTGCGCCTGGCCGCATCGCTCCGCTGCCGCGTGCGTTCGATCTCGGCAGCGCGTGACGAGGCAGCCGGATTGGGCGCCTCGCTCGTCGCCTGCGGTGCGCTTTGAGTCGCCAATGCGAATGCGCGCAATTGCGCGCGCTCGGCGTCCGACAACTCACGCCCCAGCCACTGGCGGGTCAAGTCGTACAAGGCCTGCATCTTCGGATCCGGCGTTTCGTTCATGCGCTGCTCCCCGCGAATGGTGGTGTGGTGGATACCGTCATGCGGCGGCACGCGGCCGCCTACGCAGTGTGCGCTCAGCGGCTACCTGGCATTGGAGTGATCCGGCGCGTCGTCGGTGTTGCCGGCCTGCTCGGCCCCCGTGCCCGGTGCAGCCGTCGCCACGGCAACGACAGCATCGGCCGGCAGGTCGATCCCTTGAAGTTGCGGGACATCGTCGACCGTCGCCACCATCTGCTTGAGCAAGGCGGCTTGCGCCGCCAAGGCTGTCTTGCTGTCCTCGCCGAAGTACGCGCCCGCCGACGGCAGTGCCAGGCCCGGTGCATGGCTGATGCGCATCTCGACACCCGCTCCAACCGGTACTGGTGCTTCAGCATCGGGCGCGGCGGGCGCAGACTCGGATGCAGCGTCGGCCGCTGTCGGCAATGCTCCGATCTCTTTGGCGTGATCGTCGAGATGGTCGCTCCGCCCGGCGGCTGCGGTTGCCTGTGCGGCGGCTTGCCCCGTTTTTTCGTCGTTTGCATTCGGCAGCATCATGGTTTCCTCGCATGGGCCTGGCAGGATGATTCACAGCGGTCGGCGTCGGCGGTTTCTAGAAATGCGCTATCGGGTCACAGGCCTGGGAGGCACCTTAAGTCCATCACAAGCACCCAGGCCAGGTGGGCCAATGTGCGACGGATGGGCGCTCTATCTGCGGCCCGCATCATGCGGCATGCTCTGCAACACACGTTGAAGCACGGTCGCTGCGGCCTGGGGCTTGCCGAGCGCAAGGCTGCACGCGGCCATGGTTCGCAATTTCGGCCGATCGGCCATCAGCCGTTCGACCTTGTAGTCAAGGCCAATGGCATCGTAGGCCAGCCATGCTGCGCCCTCTTCCATCAGGAAGCCGGCGTTATGTTCTTCTTGGCCAGGGATCGGCGAGATCAGCAGCATCGGCTTGCCCAGCGCCAGGCATTCGGACACGGTGAGGCCGCCGGGCTTGGTGACGACCAGATCGGCAGCTGCCATGAGCTTGTGCATCTCATCGGTGAAGCCCACCGCAATCATCCGGCCCGGATGGCGAAGCGCCAGCGCCGCCAGTCTGGCGTGCGTTTCGGCATTGCGGCCCGCCACGGCGATGACCTGGAAATCGCTTGCCATGCCCAGGGCACGTTCGACCATGCTCGCTAGGCCGCCAACGCCAGCGCCGCCCGACGCCATCAGCAGCGTGGAGCGCGATGGGTCCAGACCCAGGGCGGCCGCGCACGCATCGCGGTCCAGCGTCGGCGCGTCGGGCTTCGAGAATGCTGGCATCACCGGAATTCCTGTGACGTGCACACGGTCGGCCGGAATGCCGCGTGCGCGAAGCCGGAACGCGACCTCTTCGTTCGCCGCCAGGTAGCCGGTCATCTCGGGAACGAGCCACATGTTGTGCAGGTCGTAGTCGGTGATCTGCAACCAGACGGGGTAGTCGAGGCGAGCGTTTCTGCGTTCGCGCATCAGCAACTCGGCCGGCAGGAAGTGGGTGCAAATCACCGCATCGGGTTTTGCGTTTCGAATCTCGCGCAGCAGCGCGCCGGTGCTCAGTCGCTCGATGCCGCGGCGCAAGCGCTGCGACGCCGCGTGGTGCGGCGTGACGTCGCTGCGCTGATGCAGATACGACCACAGTTCGGGCGCGCGATTCACGAGCTGGATGTACCAATCCGTATAGATCCTGCGGAACGCCCCTGACACATGGGCCATGGTGTCGATATGTACAGCCGTGCACGGGGGAGCGAGAGAGAGTGCGGCGGCAGCAAGCGCCTGTGCTGCGCGCACGTGGCCATTGCCGGCGCTTACACTGAGGATCAGAACTTTGGTCATGGCTGGAGTCGGCGTGGTCGGTGTCGGGGATGAAACTGGGAAAACAGGGCGCAGATTCTGAGGCCTCCCCGGCTTTAGTTCTTAGCAATTATTGTGCAGCGGCTTTGGTTTGCAAAAGCGCGGGCATGGCGCATCTTCACCGTTACCACACCAATGAGGATCGCCAACAACGGGGCAAAGGAAATATCAATTTTTCTTCTGGCCCCACTGTTGCGCCCCGCTCCTGCCCTTAACCTCAGGTGGACTTACGGCGCCAGATACCCGCTCACGTCCTCGGCAGTGCGCTGCATGTCGATCGCCAACAGGTCCTTGAGGATCGCCGTATGGCCGGATCCCGCGATCACCAGCACGCGGTGGCCGGGTTGTGCGGCCTTCTGCACGTTGGCATACATGCGGAAGTTGCGATGCCACCAACTGGCCGCGGCGTCGGCACCGGCAAAGCTGCCACCGGCATCCACGGCATTGGTGCTGATGTAGAGATTCTTGTTTTCGCGGTCGCGCGCGGGATCGTTGGTCAGGCGCAGCAGCTCGTGCAGCGGCAACGTCGATTGCTCGCGGTCGGCGCGCGCGGAGAGATTCTTGAACGTGGCATCCATCGTCGCCTGCATGGCCGGGTCGTGCGCCTTGATGTAATCGAACATCGGATCGGAGTCCCAGCCTACTTGGCCTTCGTCGAAGCACGTCACTCCCGCAATCCCTGAGGCTTTGGCGACGCGGAAGCCGATCTGGTGGATTTCGTTATTCGGCAGGGTCGACTGACCGTCGCGGTAGCGGGCAAACGCAGCGTCGTAGTTCGCCTGCTCGGACGGCTCGCATTCCACCAGGACATCGGTGGGATGGAACGCGGCGAGCCGCGCGGCAAGGCCCGCGAGGTAGGCCTGGTTGTCTTTCGACATGACGTCGGAGACCTTGAACTTCACCATGTCCCGCCCCGGATTTTCGAAGTGGAACGAGCCAAGCATCATCACTTTCGCCGGGGCGACGGGCGCCTGGGTCGCGGCGGCGGCGAGCGCAGGCAACGTGGTCAGGCAAGCGGACAACGCGGCGACAAAAAAACGGTGGGCGTTCAAGGTGTCTGCTCCAGGACGGTAAGCCGATGGCGGCTCCGGCATTAGAGCACTCGTTCACGCGTTGGGCATAGGGGTCGCCGATCGCCGGCTTGCGCAGACAAAAAAGCCGGCACCCGATCTCGCCACTCGGCGCGGCTTCCTGTCTGCCAAGGAGGCTGTGCCATGCGTCAACCCACATCCCGTGGCGCCCCTGCCCGCCCAACGCCTGCCCGCAACCGTGCAACGCGCCAACCGAAGTCCGTTCCCCCGACCGAGCCGGCCGGATTCCTGCGTTACATCGAGCTACCATTCACCCCGATGATGTCGGTTGAAGACGCCGCGGCCGCCATCGCCGCCGAGCTGGCCCGCCCGCCACGCGCGCCCCGCCGCCCTCGCCCGCCGCAGACCTGCACCGTGGGCTGCGGTCACTCCGCCAGCGGCAAGCGCACGCCCGCGCTGCGCCCGGGCGGCCGCTGGATGGAGGAACTTGGCTTCACCATCGGCAGTACGCTGCGCGTGCAAGTACGCGACGGCGAACTGGTGGTGAGCGTGGTCACCGAAGACTGATGCGGTCATCGCCCACCCCGCACCGGAGGATCGCTGAGATGGCGTCCAACCGCTTTGTCTTCCCCTGAGATGCTAGGCGACACCGGGGAGAGCCCGCCGGGATTGGCATAGCCTGTGCGGTCCTCCGCCGTGAGCTGGAACGAGTGCCGCACCTCCAACCGACGCACTCCATCCAGCAACCTCCTGTGCCCGGGTCCGATAAGTGCATACTGACCCCGGTTCCCCTCGCCATTCAGGCCTTACACTTTTTTATGGAACCGAATCCTCACGCGCCGTCGGCCAGCTTTATCGATCTCATGATGGATGCCGTCTTTGCGGTGGATGTCGACGCCCACGTGGTCTTTGCGAGCGCTTCGTGCGAGCGTATTTTCGGGTATACGCCGAAAGAAATGATCGGCAAGAACATGTTCGACATGATGCTGCCTGAAGATCGCGAGATGACCCGCACCTCGCTGGTGGCCGTGATGGCAGGCCATCCTCAGCTGCATTTCGAGAACCGCTACCTGCACAAGGATGGGCACGTCGTGCACATCATGTGGTCAGCGCGCTGGTCGCCGGCCGATCAGCTGCGCATCGGGGTTGCGCGCGACATTACCGAACGCAAGCAATTCGAATCCTTGCAGGCTGCGCTCTATTCTATTTCCGAAGCGGCCCACACTGCCGAGGATCTTCTCAAGCTATTCCAACGCATCCATCAGATCGTCGGCACGCTGCTGCCCGCAGATAACTTCTCCGTGGCGCTCTATGACGATGAAACCGACCAGCTCAGCTTTCCCTATCATGTGGATGAGCATCTGCAAACGCCGGCGCCGTTCACCCTGGTCCCGGGGACACTCTACGCAGAGATCATTCAGACCGGCCAGGCACTGCTGCTGACACCTGAGACGATGGTGGATCGCCTGAAAGTGCTGCGGCCCTCCTTTGGCACGCATCCGTTCTCTTGGCTGGGTGTTCCGCTCAAATCGCAGGAAGGGACCATTGGCCTGCTCATGGTCAAAAGCTATCCGGGCGGTGTCTGCTACAGCGAACAGGACCAGGAGTTGCTGCAGTTCGTCTCGACGCAAATTGCCACCGCCATCCACCGCCAGCAAATGCAGGTTCGACTGCAATACATGGCGCAGTACGATCAACTGACCGCGCTTCCCAACCGTGTCTTTTTTCACGATCGCCTGAAGGTGGCGCTGTCTGCGGCACGACGAGAGCAGGGGCCGCTGTCCTTGCTTTATCTCGATCTGGATAAATTCAAGCAAGTGAACGATGCACTGGGCCACCGTATCGGCGATCTATTGCTGAAGGAGGTAGCCGTACGCCTGACGCAATGCATCCGCGAATCGGATACCGTCGCGCGCGTTGGTGGCGATGAGTTTGTGGTCCTGCTCCGGGGGACCTCTTCGGAGGGCGTGACGCGAGTGTCAGGCAAAATCCGCGACGCGTTCGATCATCCCTTTATGCTGGACGGCCACCACTTGAACATCGCGCCGAGCATCGGGATCGCGCACTATCCCGAGCACGGGGATGATGAGCATCAGCTTCTCGAACATGCCGACAAAGCGATGTATTTTGTCAAAAATGTCAAAGGGAACTGACGGGTCTCTATCCACCCTTGGGTGCCCGCATGCCAAAGCGCTCACACACGTGGCACAGCAGACCGCGATAGCCATGTCGATCTTCGTCGTCCCGGAGAATTGACCCCACGCTGGACGACATGCATCGGAATGCCTGGAAGCTCCAGGCGCCGTCGACTCCGCATGGCAACTCACATGACGATGGGAAGGATCTAACCCTGCTCGTCGCCTACCGCGCATGCCGTCAGGCACTACCACGGCAACCCATGGGGTTTGGTCGCTTAATTACCTCCGTCACCTTTGTTCCTGGCGCATCAGGCGCTCACCGAGACAAGGCCTCGCAACACCGTCTCGAGTTCCGTCGTGCCCTTCAACGATGCCTCACGGCCGGCTTCGAATTCGATCCAGCCATCGTTGAAGCCGTCCAGCATCCGGATGCGCGGCTCCGGGTTGGCCATGCCTTGTGAGCGGAAAAGCGCGTCCCAGGTCGCCCGCGGTACCGGCTGCACCACGACATCGCGCCCGAGCACCCGGCCCAAGGCGGCGGCCAGGGCCAACGGCGTGATGCGGTGCGGCCCTTCCAACTCGACCACCCGGTCTCCTTCCCACACCTCGCGCAGCATCCGAACCGCCGTCGCGGCGACGTCTGCCGTCGCCACCATGGGCACCGGCTTGTCCAGCGGCTGCAGGAAGCTCGACACGACACCAAGCGAGCGCGCACCGTCGATGTCCCACGCGGTGTTCTCCATGAACCACGCGGCGCGCAGAAAGGCGACCGGCATGGGCAGCGCTTCAAAGGCGCGTTCCATGATCTGCAATTGGGTCAGCAAACTGTCTTGCGTCGCCTGGGCACCGATGGTGGAAAGGGCCACCACACGCTGCGGCCGTACCTGCTGCAGCGCCGTGACCAGCGCTGCGACATTGGCCCGGGTTTCGGCATAGCCCGGCGTCGGATCGAACACGGGCGGCAAGAGCACGAACACGGCGTCGGCCCCGGCGAATGCGTCCGCCAACGCCGCGGCGTCGTCCATCGTGGCCAATGCCGTCTCGCAACCGAGACCGGCCCACGTCGATGCCTTGGCCGCATCCCGCAGAACGGCGCGCATGGAAACGCCTTCGGCCAGCAACGCTCTGGCGATCCGACCACCGACCTGGCCGGTCACTCCGGTAATGACAAACATGGGGTTCTCCTGATGCCACGCGGGGTGCGTAGCGTTGAACGGAAGTCTGAGTACGCGCTCCGCGAAAGGCGATAGCATGGGAGGCATCTTGTTCATGCGCGGCAGTCATCAATGGCAATGTTCGACCCGCAACTGCTCGAAGGCCTCGACGTCATGGCAGCCGTGGTCGACATGGCCAGCTTCAGCCGGGCCGGGGAAGCGCTCGACATGTCCCAATCCGGCGTCAGCCGGGCGGTGGCGCGACTCGAAAGCAGGCTGGGCATCCGCGTGTTCGAGCGCAGTACCCGGTCCGTGCGTTTGACGGACGAGGGGCGCCGTTTCTACGAGCAGGTCATGCCCCTGGTCGGCGCGCTCGAAGAGGCCACCAGCAGCGCCGCGGGAGGCACTGCCGCGGTACGCGGCCGGCTGCGCGTCAACATCGACCCATTCTTTTCCCGGCTGATCCTTGGCCCCATGCTGGGCACCTTTCTGGACAGTCATCCGGGTCTCGAGGTGGAACTGCGCAGCCGGGACGACCTTGGCGACATGGTGACCGACGGCTTCGACCTGGCGATCCGCTTTGGTTTTCCGCAACCCTCGTCGTTGGTGTCCCGCAAGTTGCTCGATACACGGGTGTTGACCGTCGCGTCGCCGTCCTATCTCCGACGCTACGGGCGGCCGACCGATCCCCGCGAACTCGAGACAGGTCACCACCGCTGCATCCTGTTTCGTGACTCGATCACTGGTCGGCCATTCCCCTGGGAATTCCACCAGCGCCGACGAAAGCTCACCGTCGCGGCCCGTGGCGCCTTGACTGTCAACGATGCCGGCACCCTCTACAGCACCTGCCTGGCTGGCCACGGCATCGCCCAGCTGTTCGAACTGGGCGCCGAGAGTTACCTCGCCGGCAACAAGCTCGTGCCCTTGTTCCCTGATTGGCAGGACGAGCGCTTTCCACTGCACGCCTACTACCCCACCAGGCACCACGTCCCGGCCAAGACGCGGGCGCTGCTGGACTTCGTGGTCGGCCTACTGCGGTGAGTTGAGGCCAGTCGACCCAGGCGAGGTGGTGACCGGCTATAGAACAAAAGGGGACGGAGGCAATTGATTCCCAGCCCTCTTCCCTTGGCCGGCCACGTGCAGGAATCACCGCCGCCGATGCCGCCGATCTTGCCCGCGCATCGCGTGCGCCCCGCCACCCACGCCCGCCGCAGCAGCGCTGTATCGGCTGTTGCCACTCCGCCAACCGCAAGCGGCCGCCCGCGCTACGCCCGGACGGTCATTGAATGAAGGAACTGTGCTTCACCATCGGCAGTACGTTGCGCGTGCAAGTGCGCGACAGCGAACTGGAGGTGAGCGTGGCCACTGCGTCATAAAGCAAGGCTAGTCAGCTATTCAACAAACGATTGCATGTACGGCTATCGCCGCTAGACAATCGGGAAAGACACTGGGACTTTGATTACGACAAGGAGCAACAGGCATTGGACTCGTACAATCACCGCACCTTCGATTGGGTGCAGTTCCCCGAGGGGCGTGCAAGGTTCTCAGGCGGCGTACGCGGCATCATGGATGAGCAGCGCCATGAAACCTTTTCCGTCGAGGTCCGTGGCGAAGAGTACTTTGGAGAAATCCGAAAAGCGTTTCTACCGAATGGCAACGACTACAACGTGGAAGTCGTTTCATTTGGCTATGGCAGCGACGGCTACGTCGGCATGCCGCCAACGGCATGCCAGACCTTCACGAAAGCGGAAACCAGCACCATCCAGACGCTGATCGTTCAATTGATCGCCGCCGGCAGACAATTTGCGTACAGACCGCATGTGCTCACGGAATATCCCCATGCCCACTTCATGGGCGAAGTCATGTTCGGTGAAAACTGGGTGCTGGCCGCGGATGACGCGTCGCGTCACGAGTGATGGCGGCTCCAACGGCTTGAGACCATAAACACACCAGTCGCCCGCAACGCCGAAAGCGAACCGATCGCGGGCACATCCCTGGTCATCGAGGCGCAAGCTCTCAGGACTCTTCACCGCCGTCTTGGGGATGACGGCGACATCCGCCATTTCTACGTCGATGCCACCATCTGCGCGTGATCGTGCTTTGGGGCCCATCTACCGGAGCACAGATCACCCAGACGCCGGCACTTATCCCCACCATGGCATCTTGGCGTTAGAGCCTGCCAGCACCGAGCCGTGACCTTCAGGCGGCCTGTACCGCCATGGATCTTCATCCCGATCGCTGATGGCGGAAGGCGCTAGAGGCTTGTAGAGTAGTGCTCGCAACCCGATCGCGAAGCGATTGCCTACCCTGGCGCCGCTGCTGGACAATCTGCCGCAGGAAGCCGGAATTTCCGATCATCTAACAGGGAGCAACCGACATGGATCTGCATGACCACCCCACCTTCGCCTGGGTACAGTTTCCCGAAGGGCGAGCACGATTTTCGGGCCTAGTCCGGGGCGTCGACGAGCTCGGTCACGAGACATTCGCTGTCGAGGTGGATGGCATTGAATTTTTTGGAGAAATCCAAACAGCCTTCCTGCCCAATAACAATGACTACAACATTGAAGTGGTGTCCTTCGGCTACGGCAGCGAAAAATCTCTCGGAATGCCGATGCTTGATGGATGTCAGATCTTCTCGCAAGCTCAAGTCAACACCATTCAGGCACTGATCGTTCAACTGATCGCTGCTGGCACTAAGTTTCCGAATAGACCATCCATATTGACGGAATACCCAACCGCCCACTTCATGGGCCAGGTTATCTTCAGGGATGGCTGGATTCTAGTCACGGATGATGTGGTCGCGTCATGAGCGATGACTACACCAGGCAAATCGAACAAATCAGAAAAGCGGCCTCGCTGGAAGAAATCCAGGCCGTCGCACGTCAGTACCCTGCCAAAGCGATAGGCGAAGGAGGAATTCTCTATAGCCGACAGGTCGGCGAGGTACCGTCTGAGGCGATCGCATTGGAGCTGTCGAGCAAGACTGGCTTACCCGTCATTAACAATACGCCACGGGCGCAATTTCTCGCAGATTCTGAAGTCACAAGCGAAATTCGCAGAGCGGCGGAACGTGTCTTCGTAGGACAGGGGCAAGACCTCGCCCAAGCCCGAGAATCGGCCACGAAGTTTCTTTTTGGCGATCCAAAGGCCGTCGCTAAAAGCGCCACCTCGCTTGAAGGCTGTTTATGGGGCGAAGCCTCCAACGAATTCGCAGGCTCGCTGCGCGGCGACATCAAGGTAGTCGCCACCAATGCCAACATCGAACGTGTCTTCGGCAAGGTGGAACTGCCCGTCGTGTTGGAGAACCCCAACGTCAGAACCCTGGGCGGGCAGCCGGTAAGCGAACTGAAAGCGCTCTACGCCCAAGGTGGCGCCGATGCCGTGTTGCCCAAGGTGCAGGCGCAGTTCATCGAGGCAGTGCCCAAGGGCATTTTTGTGTCGCCTGACAATGTGGGACCGAAGGTCACCAAGGTCTCGCTCTCGCAGGAGGCCGCCGCCACCCTCGGCGCAGATGCCGCCAAATTCCCGCCCGCCGCCGAACTGGCAAACGCGGGCCTGCCCCGTGCGCCCACCGGATTCGGCGCACCTGCGGCGTCGCTGGGAGAGGCGGCCATCACCGGTGAAGCGGTGGCGGCATCCAAAGGCCTGCGTCCCGGCATGCTGGCGAAAGGTGGGACCGTGATCGCGGTGGCCGCGCTGGCATACGACTTCTCCACCACCGGCCATCAAGTGGTGAAACTGGAAGCGCAGGGCAACACGACAGGTGCCGAGTCGGCCAAGACCCATTTCATCGGCCGCAACGTCGGCGGCATCGGTGGCGGCATCGCCGTCGGCTTCCTGGCCGGCGCCGGATATGGCCTGGCGGGCGGCTCGCCGAGCGGCCCGGGCGCCCTCGTCACTTCGGCGATCGGCGGCGTGGCCGGTGGCGTTGGCGGTGCCTTCCTCGGCGAGAAATGGGCGCAGCAGAAGGATATCGACAGCGTCTTCACCCAGAAGGACCGGGACGGCAACGAATGGAGCCGCGATCCCAACGATCCGAAAGGTACCTGGTCACGGGTGGCGGAGACGCAGCAGATCAAGGCCACGACCACGGCATCGCCGGAAAACGAAAGCGCCACCTACAGCAAGGTCAGATATGTGGCCGGCGACGTGCTGGCCAACCAACTGAACTACAAGTCCGCCAACGCGTCCTACGAATTGGGACTGGCGAATCTGTCGCAGCCGCAGAATCCCTACTCCATCCCATCTGGCAAGGGCGAAGCTCCCAGCCTGGACGGGGAAGGCCACTGGACCCGCGATCCGCAGACCCACATCTGGTCGCGGACGGTCGTCGACCAATACATCGAGCACGGCATGAAGGTCACCCATGCCGAAACCGCCACCCCGCAACGCGCGGCCGAACTGGAGCAGGCCTCGAAATTGATCATCGCCCAGAACGCGGCCAACACGCCGGCTGCGATCGCCGGCCGCTACCAGGTGGCCTACAACCAGTTCGGCTGGCACCAGCACGGCGACATGCCGGCCGCCGTGAAGCACGCCAGCGCGCAGACGGACGCCCTGCAGGCGTCCGATGGCCACACCTACACCCGTGGCGCCAATGGCGAATGGACGACGCCGGGCATGATCTACGGCACCAACCAGGCCCAGGGCAACGTCCGCGACGAATTGAACGAAGTGCATCGCAGCCAGCAGGCCGGGTTGCAGGAATACGCCGCCATGGCCGCCGAAGCGCACGCCAATCCGACGCTGCCGAAAGCCACGACGATGCGCGGCATGGTGGCCAGCGCCTATGCCGGCGCCGGTATCGCGCGAACCGAAGCGGAGCTCGACGCCGCCATGGCCGCCGTCTCCCGCACTCACGCCCACGACGGCCTGGATGCCGGCAAGCCGTATTCCCTGATGCTGCAGCCCGATCCCAAGACCGGTCGCCCGGGGCCGGACAGCGCGATCGTGACGATGATGGACGATGGCCGCGACGGCTTCCTGTCCGACAGCAAGATGGTGCCCAAAGCGATCACCACCGCGGAAGACATCAAGCAAGCAGAAACGCCTGCACTGGAAGGCAAAGGCCCGGCGATCCAAAGCGGGACCAAACCAGCGGAGCCCGTGCCACATGCCTCCTTGCCGGCGCAAGGCTCGCCGATGGCAACCGCTATCGAGCACACCGACAAGCAGGCATCGCCGCTCGGGCAACTGTCCCCGAACGATCAGGCGCTCTTCGCGAAGCTCAGGGATGGCACGCCGGCACATATCGCGGACGACCATGTCGCCCACGCCATGCTGCTGAGCAAAAAGGAAGGCATGACCGACGCCAGCAAGATCGATGGCGTGCGCCTGGCGGGGGACACGTTATGGGTGACGGGGACCACGCCGGGGTTCAGGGCTTCGGTCAACACCAACGAACCCGTCCCCTCGCTGCAGGAAACTTCCCAGCAATCGCTGGCGTTCAACAAGCACCAGGAACAGCAGCTTGCGCAGGAAGCGACGCAGCGCAATCAAGACGTCCCCGGTCGTGGAGGACCGGTGGTGTAATGACCCTACCGGCGCTGAGCGACAGCGCTGACCTATCCAGCAGCCGAGCGAACGTACATGCCCATCACCCTCACTGCCGAAAGCGAGTTGCTCGTCGGTACCGCCCTGGTTGTCGAGGCGCAAGCGCCCGAGGAGCCGTTCGTCGCCGTCTTCGAGGACGACGGCGACACCGGCTATTTCTATGCGGTCGACCCGTCGGCGGATGACAACCCGATCCAGAATGCGCTGCACATCTACAACGCTGCCGACGTCGCCGACCGGGAGACGCCTTCCGAAGTGAAGATCGGCTGGTCCCAGGACAGCAAGAAGGTGGTACTGCTGATCAACGGCTATCCGCATGCGATCTTCGATTTCGAAGCCAAGCGCGGCTATTGCCGGACCGGGTTCCCGCCGGCGCCGGAGGACAGCCCGTGGGGATTGCATGGGCATGCGTGGAGCGATGCCGCGGTGGAGTTGTTTGCGTAACGCGCCCCCAGAGCCAGTCAACTAGACACCAAACCACTGGCCCGTTGCTCAGACCTGGCAACAGCCTGGATGCATCGCCCCCCGTCACGTCCCACTTGCCCCATGCAGGTCCCGCTTGCCACATAGGCGCGCCCGCGCCTAGCGCCGTGGCTACACTTGCCGACATGAACGCGCCATCTCATCCATCGCTGGCAGGCGTCGACGCCGCCAGCGGCGCGATGCTCACCCGGAATGCCTTGATCGTGTTGTGGACCGGATTCTGTCTGCTGATGATCGGCGTTGCCCTGCAGGAAGGTCTGCGCAATCCGCTCACCCGCTGGTGGGAGCCGGTACTGTGGGAAGGAAGTTCCGCGCTGGTCGCGACCGGATGGCTCTGGCTTGCGTTCCGGGTGCGTGGACGCCACGCGCCTTCTCTGGACAAGCCCCTGACCTGGTTCGGCCGCTACCTGCGCTGGTTGCCGGTGGTTGCGGTCACGTTCGTCGTGTCGGTGTACGCGATCCGGCATGGGGTCTATGCCGCGCTGGGCCTCACCTACGCGCATCCGAGCTGGCGCTATCTGTTCGTATACGAAACCGCCAAGCTGACGGTCTTCGTGGGACTGTGGCTGGGGATCCTGTTTGGACTCGAGTCGCATGGCCAGTGGCAACTGCAAAGGACGCGCCTGCTGCAAACGCAGAAGGCGCTGGCCGAGGCGCAGCTGGCGCACCTTCAGGGTCAGCTGCGGCCGCACTTCCTGTTCAACGCACTCAATACCGTCTCTTCGGTGATGCATATGGACGTGGCGCGGGCCGACCGTCTGTTGGCGGCGCTCGGCGACCTGCTGCGCACCAGCCTTGGGACAGTCGAGAACGCGATGACGCCGCTCGCTGCGGAGCTGCGCACGCTCGAGCTATACGCGGACATCATGCGCGAGCGGTTCCGGGATCGGGTGACCCTGACGTGGCGGGTCGATGCCGCACTGCTCGATGCCAGCGTTCCTGCACTCCTCCTGCAACCCTTGCTGGAGAATGCGTTCAAACACGCCGTCGAGCCCACGTTGTCGTGCGTGGACATCACGATCAGTGCGCGGCATGAAGGCGGCTCGCTGGAAATCGAAGTGCGCAATTCTGGATCCATGCTGCCGGCGCTGGAGATGCATGACGGGTTGGGATTGCGCAACTGCCGGGAGCGGCTAGGCATCATCTATGGCGATGCTGCGTCCCTGGTCGTCCGCAACGAAGGTGGCGGTGTCGCCGCGCGCGTCTCGATCCCGCTGGCGGAGGCCACGCGATGATCCGCGCCGTGATCGCCGACGACGAAGCGCCCGCGCGCGAGAAGCTCGAACGCTGGCTGGCGGAGCAACCGGGCATCGCCGTGGTCGGGTCGGCCGGGGACGGATTGTCGGCAGCGCACTGCATCAGGCAACTCCGGCCGCACGTGGCGTTTCTGGATGTGCGTATGCCGACGCTGTCGGGACTGCAGGTCGCGGCGCAGCTCGACCCCTCGAGCGCGCCGCTGATCGTGTTCGTGACCGCCTTCGATGCGCATGCCGTAAAGGCGTTCGACCTCAACGCGATCGACTACCTGCTCAAGCCCTACGACCGGGATCGGCTCGCGCGCACCGTGCAACGCGTGCGCGAGCGGCTGGACGCGCACGAGTCCGGTGCGGCGGCGGTCGCGATCGGGCGGGCACGCGCCCCGGAGTGCGAGCGCCTGCTCGTGCCCGATGGCGAACGGCTGCACCTGATCGAAACCGCATCGATCGAGTGGCTGGAAGCCGACGACAACTACGTGCATGTGCATACCGCTGCGCGCACCTACCTGATGCGCAGGACCCTGCAGGATCTGCTGGCGCAGCTGGGCGAACAGCGCTTCGTCCGCATCCATCGGTCGGCCGCGACGAACGTCGCCTGCATCGGATCGCTCACGCCGCTGTTCAAGGGCGACTACGAACTCCATCTCCGCAACGGCCGCACCCTGCGGCTCAGCCGGCGGTATCGCGAAGCCTTGTTCGCGCGCATGGGCTGGTAGCGTCCGCTTTGCCACGGCCGGCCTCCGCCCGCCACAAATCCGCTGCTGGCCAGCTGCCGATCGCTCAGGCTTCCCGATATCGCGGATACGGGAGACCCAACCGATGCTTGCCACCACACAACCGCAGGAACGCTACGACTTCCTGGACTGGTTACGCGTCATCGCCATCTTCGTGCTGTTCTTCTTCCATACGGGGATGATCTTCGTCGGCTGGGGCTGGCATGTCGTCAACAGCCAGACCATTCCCTCTCTCGAGTGGCCGATGGATATCGCCCATCGTTTGCGCATGCCGCTGCTGTTCGTCATTGCCGGGGCCGGCATGTGGTTCGCGCTGCAGCGGCGCAGTACCGGGCTGTTCCTGCGAGAACGGACGCAAAAACTGCTGCTGCCCCTGATCGTGGGCATGTTCCTGGTCGTCCCGCCGCAGATCTACTACGAGCGGCTGCTGCATGGACAATGGACTGGCGGCTATCTGGATTTCTACCTGACGCGCGTTCTGCAATTCCATTTCTATCCGGCCGGCGATTTCAGCTGGCACCACCTGTGGTTCATTCTTTACCTGTACGTGTACGTGGTGTTGCTGCTCCCCGCAATGCTGTGGTGGAAGCGAACCGCAAAACACATTGCGCCGGGAAAATGGCTTTTCCTGCTGGGGATCCCGCTGGGCATCAACGAAGCCCTGCTGAAACTGCGGTTCCCGGAGACGCACAATCTCGTCAGCGATTGGTACATCTTCAACCATTACTTGCTGCTGACGGCGTACGGATACTTCATGGCCTCCATGCCCGGCGTCTGGAAGTGGCTATCCGATTTCCGCCGATGGTCGCTCGTCATGGGACTGGCGGCGTTCTTCCTGCTGATCTCGCTGTTCACCACGGGGATCATCCTGCACGACTCCCTGATCGACAGGGTCGGCTCCAACCTCTTCACCTGGCTATGGCTCATGGTGTTCCTCGGCTACGGCTACCGCTATCTCTCCCGCACGAATCGCGTCCTTGCCTGGGCGAAGGACGCCAGCTATCCGTTCTACATCATGCATCAGACGATCATTGTCGCGATCGGCTATTACGTCATCCAATGCGCGTGGGGCCCGTGGATGAAATACTTCGCCATCCTGCTTCTCAGCATGGGCGCGTGCCTAGTGCTTTACGAGGGGTTCCTGCGGAGGTTTGCCGTATTGCGCCTTGCCTTCGGGATGAGGGAGAAGCCTGCGCGCTCGGGTCATATTGCGAAATGACGCACCCTACTCGGGGATTTTTCTTATCCGGTGCCCTCCTGGGCGGTGCGAGGGTGCCGAAGAATAGGGTAACCATGCTTGCGCAGGGCGGTTGCCATCCGTGTTCCTGGGGCATCCTGTCGCGACTGAAGCCGCTCCTACAGGGGTACTGTGAATTCGGCGATGCGCTAGCCACTGCACGGAAGCAACGGCAGGCACGGCACCGGTCGCAGTCCGTCCTCGCCGTGCCAGGCCAGCGTGCGCAGCGGTGCGTTGGCGTGCAGGTAGGCCTTGGCGCACAGCGCGTCGAGGTCGTGGATGCGCAGCAGGTTGCGGCGGCGGCTGACCAGGCCGTTGCGCTTCCATTGCTGCAGCTGGGCATTGAGCTTGGAGCGGCTGACGTTGAGCATCGCCGCCAGGATGCTCTGGTTGGGCGGCAGCACGATCGCGCAGTTGCCGCCGCGCTGCCACTCCTGCACCTCCAGCTGGCGCAGCACGTAGCGCGCCAGGCGCACTTCCAGCCGGTGCAGGCACATGCTTTCCAGGCTGTCCAGGGCCTGTCGCAGGCGCACGCGCAGCAGCGCTTCGATGCGCTGCCGCAGCAACGGCGATTCCATCAGGGGCGCGAAGTGCCGGCGCGACAGCTTGAGCACGGTGCTGGCGCCGAATGCGATCGCGGTGAAGCTGCGCCCGTGCGGCTCAAGCAGCGCGGCTTCGTCCACCAGGCCGCCCGGCTCGATGGTGCCGACGATCAGTTCCTGTCCGTCCGCGCCATACAGCACCTTGTACAGGCGCCCGCGCACCACCACGCCGACGAAGCTGCTCGGGTCGTGCTTGAAGAACAGCACGCTGCCCGGCACCAGGTCGCATTCGCTGGCATGTGCGAGCAGGTGGTCGAGCAACGCGGCAGGCAGGTCGTGGAACAGCACCGAACGCTCCAGCAGTGTCCGATGGCCGGCATGGGCCGCGGGCGTTTGCAGGTCGTTGCCGACATGGGCCGCAGCGACGATGTCTGCGGCCTCCAGGGTGGCCACTGCAGGAAAGTCCATACTCCCCCTTCTCAGGCGCCGCATTGCGCAACGCCTGGCGTCGAACGCATCCTGCCGCGGCGGGCAGCCAAGGCGCGCACCGGTCGAGGGCAGGGCGTGGTGGAAGGCGGCGCGGTACGCGCCGCGGCGGCATCGCCGCTCCGATCCGCACGCCTGCGGACCGAAGTGGACGAGACCGGCAAAGGAACGGCGCGACCGCGTCGTGGCGCCGTCCTGGACGCGCCGGCGTCAGGGGTTGTTCAAGCCCGCGACGCCGCCGCCCTTGAACGCCTGCAGCACGGTCATCAGGCTGGTGAGGTTGTCGGACACGCCGGTCTGCGCGATCTTCTCCGACGCCCCCGCCGCGGCGGTGGTGTCCAGGCTGTAGATCTGCATCACGCCCTGGTTGTTGGCCGCCTGCGCCAGCGTGTTCTGCTGCTGCTGGGAAGCGACCGCGTTCTCGTACAGGATGCCGCTGGAATGGGCCAGGCTCTGGTAGATCGAGCCCATGGCGAAGGCCGGCGCCTCGCCGATGACCTTGACGTTGGACTGGGTGACGGCATCGGTGATCTGGTTGTTGACTGCGGTGGGATAAGCCATGAAACGCTCCTCGATAGGAAAGGAATAGCAGACTCGCGCCCCGCGCTACCGTCGCCGCGCTATGGCGACGGCAAGCGGGCCGACGCTTACTTGAACGCGTTGAGCACGGTCAGCAGGCTGGTGAGGTTGTCGGAGACACCGGTCTGCGCGACCTTCTCGGTGGCGCCGGCGGCGGCGGTGGTATCCAGGCTGTAGATCTGCATCACGCCCTGGTTGGCCGCGGCCTGCGCCAGCGTGTTCTGCTGCTGCTGCGCCGAGACGGCGTTCTCGAACAGGATGCCGGTCGAGTGCGCCATGCTCTGGTAGATCGACGCCATCGCAAAGGCCGGCGCTTCGCCGATGACCTTGACGTTGGACTGGGTGACCGCATCGGTGATCTGGTCGTTGACGGCGGTTGGAAATGCCATGTGTTCGCTCCTGGGTTGGCGTACGGCCCACGCCGTACGATCACTGAAAACGGCGCAGTGCACGGACTGTGAAACCAGGCGCCGCACTTGTCTCGCTGTTCCACCGGGTTTGGCGCAGGCCGGCAGGGTCGCCGGCAAACACGTGCGCACCGCCGTGCCGGATCGGCGACGGCGACGGCGACGACGGCGCAAGCGAACTGCATGGCCTGCGGTACCGCCGCCCTTGCCGCTGCATCGCCTGTCTCGCGACGGCGGGTATCGCCACGTTCGCTTGGCGTCATGGCAGCGGCTGCCTACTACAGGCGCATGCGATGGCCCACAGACGGCTACCGAGGGATCGCATTCGGCAGCCCATGCAATGCCGACCTGTGCGTCATCGATCGGTCCCATCGCCGTATCGCCACTGCTGCGGCAGATATGTGCGCAGGCGCATCCGGCACGAATTGCGCAGCACGTACCGCAGCATTGCCGCCGCCGCATCACCGCACTGCCACACCGCCACACCGCAGATACGCAAACACGCACGGCCGCGCACATCCGCCGACGAAGCGGACATGCACGGCCATGCGCGTTCGGATGGATCAGCCCGAAGCGGGCGTTGCCGGGGTACTTTCGCCCGCCTCCGCCGACGGCGGCGCATCGACCAATCCGACCGCGCGCGCCGCGTCCACCACCGTCTGCATCTGTTGCGCCAGGTTGCCGAACTCGCGATCGAAGCAGGCCTGCACTTCCTTGCGTACCAGGTTGCCCAGGCGATCGGCGATCTGCGCCACCAGCAGCTGGTTGCCGCTGGTCTCGCCGCTCTGCAGCGGGCGCAGCCGGCCCGGACGCAACGCGTCCAGCGACGGCGCGGCGGCGACCGCATCGAGCACCGCATGGCCGCTGGCGCCGTCGGCCAGCTCGACGCCGCGCGCGGCGTCCTGCATGCCGTGCATCATCTGCGCGATCAAGCCGTCCACGCGCTGGCGCTCCGCGTCGATCAGCGATTTCGACATCTCCCGCGCCTTGGCCGACGGCTTGCTCTGCGCGGCATTGGCCGACTGCGCGAAGGCCTGCAACTGCACGCGTTCGACCGGGCTCAGCTCGCGCCCCAGCCAGCGCTGGGCGAAGCCGTACAACGGATCGAGTTCGGATTCTGGGGTGTCCTGCATGATGGCTCCCGATGGCGGGTGTCTCGCGCGGTGCGCGCGCTCAGCTGCTGGCCGACTTGCGCCCGCGCATCAGGTCGGCGTACTTGGCGATGCTCTGGTCGATCTTGTCGATGGCGAAACTGGCCGACTCCGCTTCCAGCGCGCCGGCCGCGGCCGCCACCGCCGCTGCCGCACCGACCAGCACATCGGTCGCCAGCACGCCCAGCGCATCCTCGGCGGCCTGCTCGAGCTTGTTCTCGGCCAGGTTCTCGGTCATCTGCTTGATCAGCACGCCCTGGCTGGCCAGCGCCATCTTGCTGACGCCGTCGAAATAGACCGCCGCCGACTGCGCGACCAGACCGGCCGCCTGGCTGATCAGCATGTCCGAACCGATCACGATCTGCGATGGCGCATACGCCATCGTTTCGGCATTGGTGAGCCGCACCGCCTGCACGATCTTGCTGTTGAGCGCGTCGCTGGCCGGTGTCGCTGCAGCCGCCTGGTCCAGCATGCGCGCGTTGAGGGTCCTCAGCATGGATGGCGGTGGCGGTGGCGGTGGCGGTGGCGGAGGAGGCGGAGGCGGTGGCGAGGTCGGTGTCGCCGGCGGCGGCGACGCGCCATCGCCATCGCTGGCCGGGGCAACCGCAGCGCTGCCGGCACTGGCCGCCGCGGCGTCGGTGGCGGTCGACGCGGGCGCCGCATCGGGACTGCCTGCATCGGCGCCGCCAGCGCTTCCCGTCGGCGAAGCCGTCGGTACACTGGCAGGCACCGCCTCAGCGGCAGCGGCAACGGTGGGCGCGGGCGCGGATGCGGGGGCCGATGGCGCCGCGCCGTCCGCTGTCGGCACGGGCCCGTCTGCCGCCGCAGCGCTCGCCGCCGGTGCGTCGGGTACCGTCGCAGCACCCGGCGCCGGCGATGCTACCGCGGGCGCCGGCGCTGCGGCGGCCGCTGGCGGCGGGTTGGTCTTGCTGTTGAAAGGCCACATGCCACTCTCCTGAAGGATGGAACGACGCCGCGGCAGCGCCCGGCGCTATGCGGGCCGCGTCACTTCTCGCCGATCGCCATGATCAGCGCCACCGCCTTGGACACCACCGCGGTGGAGATCTGGTTGAGCGCCTGTTGGCTGTACACCGCGTTCTGCAACGCCAGCCCGGTGGAGTGGCTGGAGACCTGGTACAGCGAGGCGATCGCCTGGGCGGGCGCCTCGGCCACCACCTTGACGTTGGTCTGGGTGACCGCATCGGTGATCTGCGAATTGACGAGCGTGTTGTCTGCCATGAACCTGTTCCTTCGTAAGTCGCCTGCCGGGAGGCGCTGCGGTCGTCACGGACGGAGCCGTGGGTCAGCCGCAGTGCCCGCGATGCCGCAGCCCGCGCCGGCCCGGCGTTGAATGAAAACGCCGCCGTGGGCGGTTTGTGAAACCCTGGCCGCGCGTGCTCACTCCGCCACCAGCGCGAGGCGCAGGCGCTTGCGCAGCAACTCCACGCGCTTGCGCACCAGCGGCTGGTTGATGCTGAGCAGATTGGCGATCACCGGATACGGCAATTCCTCGACGAAGCGGTAGCCGAACAGGCGCCGCTGTTCGCGGGTCAGCGCCGCCACCGCGGCGACCACACGCTCCATCTGATCGCTCAACTCGGCGCGCTGCAGCGCGGTCATGCCCTGGTCGGCCACGGTGTCCACGTCGTGCGCCTCGTGTTGCCGGTCCAGCGGCTCGCCGCCGCGGCGACGCCTGACCGTGTCCAGAAACACGTGGCGCAACACCACGAATAGGAATCCCTGCGGATCGGTCATCGCCTCCGGCGAGCGGCGCATGAACAGCAGCGCCTTCACCGCGGTATCCGACAGCAGGTCTTCCGCAGCATCCAGGCGACCGTTGGCCAGCCGCAACGCACGCCGGCGCAGATCCGGCAGAGCGTTGCGCCATGCCCGCGTGAACATCTCGTCGGCCCTGGCGAAACGGCCGGCATCCCCTTCCTCTTTCCCCGTTGCCACATCCATCGCACACACTCCCGAAGTCCCTTGTGCAACGAGTCTCTGCGGGGCTTGCAGGCAATAGCTGTTCCCTGGGTGACAACGCCACGCCGCATTGGCGGCCGGCCGCGCCACATGCGGCACGCCACCTTGCTTTGTCTACGAATGCATACGCGCGTGCGCCGCAGCGACCAAGTTTCCTGTCGCGCGCGTACGCAAAAAAAGGGCCTGCTGCGCATGCAGTCAGGCCCGGATCGGAATGTGTCGGCGTGGATCAGCGGGGCTGCAGCAGCTTGACCAGGGCCTCGCGCACTTCGGGGTTGCTCAATGCACGCAGCAACTGGTCCAGGTTGGGCTGATAGGGCTGCTCCGGCGCCGGCGCCGGCGCCGGCGACTGCGACTGCGGCGGCGTAGTCGCTGCGGCGTCCACCGGCGGCGTGTCTGCCGCCACGGTTGGCGGTTGCGCTAGTTGCTCTTGCCACAGGTACTCGGTGATCTCGTCCATCGCGATGTCCCCTTGCCCGGAGGTCACGGCTGGGTTGGCGGCGTGCGCCGCACCACGACCACCGAGGCGGGACCCTTGAAGCCATCCAGCGATTCCAGGCCCAGCGGATCGGCGTTGACCTCGAGCATGCCCGGCTGGCCGATGGTCGCCCGCCAGTAGCCGAGCGCGAGTTTGCGCAGCAGCGCGGCCACGGTCTGCAGCAGGTCCACCTGCAGATCGTTCTGGTTGTTCGGCAGCAGCGTATAGATCAACAGCACCAGCATGCGCAGATACTCGTGCTGCACGCCGGTGTGCTCCACGCCCTGGCCGTCGGCGCCGAGCAGGTAGGAACGCCAGTTCTGGAACACCAGCAGGCTGCGCACCATCGCCTGGTAACGCGAGGCGGCGGAGGGGTCGTCGCCGGCGCAGTACAGGGTCAGCTTGCAGTAGGTGTCGAACATGAAATCGTCCTGCGCCGGATCGTGGATCGGCGCCAGCGCGTCGGTCAGCAGCGGCTGCAGCACGGCCCGGTTCTGCTGCAACGTCGTGGCCAGATCGTCCGGCCGACTGAGGCCGATGAAGGTGGCGACCTGCGCGCGGCTCAGTCCCTGCGCCTCCATGCTCAACACTGCGTTGCCGACCGCGGCGAGCACGTCGGTATCGATGTAGCCGTCCAGATGCCGGTAGCCGCGATTGAGCCGGTAGCCCTGCACCGAGTCGAACAGCGCCGAGGCGCCTGTGATCGCGTTGCTGCCCAGGTTGGTGTCGAAGGCCAGCCACGGATAGCGCGACACCATGTAACTGCGATAGTAATAGTCGTGCCCGAGACGGAACGCATACAGCGGATTGTCCTGCACCAGCGCGTGGTAGCAGTCGGTCGCCGGCGTCGCCGATGGCTGGTCCAGCGCCTCGCTCAGCGCCATCACGTTGCGCTTGGCGTGATAGCCGGCCAGCTCGCGCGACAGCGGCGCATTGATGTCGAACCGGCGCAGCACGTGCCCGGCATGCCCGAATGCGGTATTGGTGAACAGTTCCTCGAACAGGCCCTGCGGCGTGGCGGTCCCGCGCGTGCCGCGCGGCGTGTCGCGGCGCTTGGCCTGCGCCGCATTCCAGGCATCGAGCACGTGCGCGGACAGCGCCGCGTAGAACGCCGGATCCGGCTCGCCGGCCTGATGGATGTAGTAACCGGTGAGCGAGCGGTTCTCCGCGCCGAAGCCGCTGCCCTCGCCGCAGTGGATGTGCACGATCGCGCGCAACGCCCGCTTGCCGTCGCCGCTGCCGAAGTTGCCGCGCAACGCATCGGCAGTGGACTGCAGCCAGGCGAACAGCTCGCCGTAGTTGCCGACCTTGTTCTCCGCGCCCAGCAGGTCCAGCCCGACGATGGTCGCGTAGCCGTCGCCCGGCCCGGCCAGCAACGGCTTGACCTTGTCGGTCAGATACTTGGTCAGCGCGCCATCGGGCATGTACTGGTGCGGCGTGTGCACCAGCAGGCGGTAGTCCGTGCCGTATTGCGCGTTGTACTGCTGCGCGAGCGCGGCCAGCTGCGGGATCTCGTCCTCGGTGGCCGCGCTCTGGGTCAGCAGCACGCCGTCCTCGCGCAGGTAGTCGAAGGTCGCGGTCACCCACAGCCGGTAGTCTGCCTGCTGCGCTTCGCTCCAGCTGCCGTAGCGGGCCGGATCGCCCTGGCACAGCTGCTTCACGAAATTCCCGCGCAGTTTGTAGGCGTCGTCGAACGGGGTGTACTTGCTGGCGCTGTAGATCTTGTTGTTGAAGTAGCGCACCAGCTCGCGCAAGCGCGCGTCCGGTCCTGCCGCGGACGCCAGCGCCGGGGCGACGATCTCGCGGCCGACCAGCGCATACAGCGCCGGCGACTGCGGCGGCAGCGCCAGTTCTTCCTGCAGGTAACCCGCGTTCGCCGCCAGCACCTGGCAGGCGATGTACAGATTCTCCGCCACGCACTCGGCGCGCTCGTACTCGGCGCGATTGGCCTTGCGCAGCAGCCGTGCGAACGGATTACTGGCCGGATCGGTCATCAGCGCCAGCGCATAGTCGAACAGCAGCAGTTCGCCCTTGGCCAAGCCATGCGCGTCGTTGGGATAGAAACGCTGCGCCAGCAACCGCGCCAGCGACGGCCCGGCCGCGTCGTCCTGCTTGCGCTGCGTCGGCAGGATGCCGGTGAAGTGGCTGTGGTAATCGCAGACGTAGCGGGTCAGCTGGGTTTGTTCGGCGAGCTTGAAATAGGCCATGGCGGATCCTTTAGGAAGAGACGGGCGGCATCCGCCGCCTAGGGACGAGAATGAAAACCGGATCGCTCCGGGTCCGCAGCGCAGCGCGAGCGCGGACGGCCGGCGGCGAGCGCGACGCGTTGCAGCGCATCGATCGAATCGTCGCGCCTGGTCGGCGCCAGCGGCGTGCCGGGAGGCCGAGGGGTGATCGGCTGCTCGCGGGCGGTCCGCAATGGATCGCGGCAAGCCTCGGCCATGGCCGACAGCGACTGCGCACGCGTATCCCAGGAGGGCGCCAGCATGACCGCGATGCACGCCAGCGCCACGCACCATGCCTGACGCAGGCGCGCGCGGCGCCGGACCCTGCAACGCGCCCATGCCGACCGGAAACGGGATCGGCGTCCACCTGCCCTGCTGACCATGGCGATGCTCCGTTCGGAAACGTATCGCCATCGACTCGCGCATGCCTCGTCCGCGCAGCGCACTGCAGGCATCGCGCGATGCTCGGCGACACTCTCCTAAACGCAGGCTTCGCCGCGATGTGAAAAAGGCCGCGCCCGGCGGACGCCAGGCGCGGCCGGTGCGTGGCGCAGACGGGCGGATTCAGCGCGCGGCAGCGCCCATGCCGAACAACTTGAACGCGCGGATGTGCGACGCGTCGGCGCTGGCCAGTTAGATTCAGGCGCACGCGCGAAGCCATGACCGCCGGGAAGCGATCGATCTTCGTATGCCCGATCGCGTCGGCCTGCGCGACCTGGACCCCGAACTGCTGCGACGACGGCTTCCCTCGGGGGAAGCTATCCGCCAGCGCGCGCGGCGCGGCCAGCGCGGCAGGCCAGGGCGGCCAGCCGGCGGATCGGCGAGAGCGGGCGGTTCGGCTCGCAGGTCCTCGACGGTGTCGAAGCACCCGATTGCTGCCTACACAGTCAGCATGTGGTATTTAATTGATGATAAATAGGTATCTCTTTAACCGGCACAGGACCGGACCACCATGATGTACCCCACGCTGCTCCCACTCCTTTCGCTGTTCGCCGTGCGCGCGATCGCCGCGCCCGCGCCGACCGCACCGCCGCTCGGCCTGCCCTCGCCGATCGTCTACAGCGAATTCGTCAACGCCGCGGCGCCGACCGCGCAGTGCCATGCCTCGACCCTGCTGGAAACCCGCGACGGCCTGCTCGCCGCGTGGTTCGGCGGGCGCCACGAGGGCGCCGACAACGTCGGCATCTGGGTCGCACGGCGCGACGCGCACGGCTGGCAGCCGGCGCAACGCGTGGCCGACGGCAAGCAGCCAAAGGGCGCGCCGTTGCCGGCATGGAACCCTGTGCTGTTCCAGCCGGCCAAGGGACCGCTGCGGCTGTTCTACAAGGTCGGTCCGGACCCGAAGCGCTGGTGGGGCATGCAGATCACTTCCCGCGATGGCGGCGCGCACTGGTCTGCGCCCGAGCGCCTGCCCGAGGGCATCCTCGGCCCGATCAAGAACAAGCCGGTGCAACTGGCCGACGGCCGCATCCTCAGCCCCAGCAGCAGCGAAGACGCCGGCTGGGTCGCGCACATGGAGTGGTCCGACGACAACGGCGCGCACTGGACCCGCGGCCCGGCGCTGAACGACCCGGCGCGGATCGGCGCGATCCAGCCCAGCGTGCTGGTGCACACCGACGGCCGCGTGCAGGCGATCGGCCGCAGCCAGCAGAACCACGTGTTCAGCACCTGGTCGCACGACCACGGCCGCAGCTGGGGACCGATGACCCTGCTCGACCTGGCCAACCCCAACTCCGGCACCGACGCCGTGGTCCTGGCCGACGGCCGCTCGCTGCTGGTCTACAACCCCACCGAAGCCGGCAAGGACTGGTGGGACGGCCGTGGCACCCTGGCGGTCGCCCTGTCCGCCGACGGCAGCCACTGGACCCGCGTGCTGACCCTGGAAGACAGCGCCAAGGACGAATTCTCCTACCCGGCGGTCATCCAGACCCGCGACGGCCTGGTGCACATCAGCTACACCTGGAAACGCACCCGCATCAAGCACGTGGTGCTGGACCCAAAGCGATTGAGCGTGGCTGCGGCGAAGCCGGGCGGCAAGGAGTGAGGTTTCGCGTCTCGGCATGAGGCGCTGGTTGCGCGAAGCGTCATTCGTACTTCATGCGAATGGGCGATCTGACGCCGCAGCGACCAGCGACCAGCGAACGCGGCGCGGGCTTCCTGTAGGAGCGGCTTCAGCCGCGACACAGGCCACGACGAACTAGCGGACTTCGGCAACCGCCGGGACTGAAGTCCCTCCCACAGTGCGCCCAGCCAGCTAACCGCAAGCCTCCTTGTAGGAGCGGTTTCAACCGCGACACAGACTGCGACGAGATAGCAGGCTCCGGCAGCCGTCCGTCGGGACTGAAGCCCCTCCTACAGTGCGCCCAGCCAATCAATCGCACACTTCCTTGTAGGAGCGGTTTCAACCGCGACACAGCCCACGACGAACCAGCTGACTTCGGCAACCGACAGGGCCGATGTTCCTCCCACAGCGCACCAGGCAGCCCAGCCGCAAGCCCCTGTGGGAGCGACTTCAGTCGCGACGAACGGAGCCTGTCACTCCACCGATTTGTTGATCTGTCGGGACCGAAGCTCCTCCTGCCATATCGCAGACGCTGACCGCAATCCACATCATCGGCGGAAATCAGGATAGCTCTGCCCCATCCAGTCGCGGCAGACGAATCGCCTCCCACACACCGCCGGCGCCCCACTACTCCGCGAGCAACGCCACCATCCGCCGAACCCGCTCCACATCGGTCTGCATGCGATCCCCACCCAGGCTGCGCACATGCGGATGCGGCGTCAGCGCGCGCGACGCCAGCGGCCCGCGCGCCGAACCATGGAACTCGCGCGCGCCGGTCAGCGCACGCAGCCGCGCCAGATTGGTATCGGACACTCCCGATCCAGGCATCACGCTCAAGCGCGTGCCTGCCTGCCGGACCAGCTCGGCGATCAGCGCAGCGCCCTCCTCCGCCGTCTCGCGCGCACCCGACGTCAGCACCCGCTCGCACCCTAGCGCGATCGCATCCTCCAACGCACGCCGCGGATCGGCGCTGACATCGATGGCGCGGTGGAACGTGACCCCGAGCGATCCAGCCGCCGCGATCAACACCCGCATCGTCGCCATATCGACCTCGCCGGCCGGATCCAGCGCACCCAGCACCACCCCGTCGCACCCCAGCCGCACGCACTGCTCCACGTCGCGGCGCATCGCCTCCACTTCCGCGTCGTCGAACACGAAATCGCCGACCCGCGGGCGGATCAGCACATACAGCGGAATGGTCAAGCGATCGCGCAGCACCGCCAGCGTGCCGAACGAGGGCGTCAGCCCGCCGCCGTCCAGGCCGCCGCACAGCTCCACCCGCATCGCCCCGCCGGCCTGCGCCGCCAGCGCCGAACCGATCGAATCGGCAGCCACTTCAAATCCCATCGGCACGGCCTGGCTCATGCGGCCGGCTTCGCGAAATGGCTCTGCCCCGGCAGCAGCAGATCCTGCCGCTGCGCATCGCAGACCGCGTAACTGAAACCGGGCTGGATCGCGAACGCGCCGACCTCGCCACGCTTGTTCATCGCCAGGAACCCGACCTGCAGGTCGCGGGTCAACTGCGGCTTGCGCCGCACGATGCGCATCACCACCTCGCGGCAGGCCTCGGCCGGACTCTTGCCCTGGCGCATCATCTCCACCACCGCGAAACTGCCGACATTGCGGATCACCTCCTCGCCGACGCCGGTCGAGGTCGCGCCGCCCACTTCGTTGTCGACGTAAAGACCGGCACCGATGATCGGACTGTCGCCGACCCGTCCGTGCATCTTCCACGCCATGCCGCTAGTGGTGCAGGCGCCGGACAGATTGCCGTGCGCGTCCAGCGCCAGCATGCCGATGGTGTCGTGGTTGTCCTTGCCGCCGGGCAACGTGCCCTTCTGGTAGGCGCGGTTCTCGATGTTCGCCTCCGGCTTGTACTCCGATTTCTTCAGCCACTCCTTCCACGCCTTCTCCGACGACGGCGTCAGCAGGTTGGTGCGCTCGAAGCCCTGCGCCAGCGCGAACTGCAGCGCCCCGTCGCCGACCAGCATCACGTGCGGCGTCTTCTCCATCACCCGCCGCGCCACCGAGATCGCATGCACGATGTCCTCCAGCGCCGCGACCGACCCGCAGCCGCCGGTGTGATCCATGATGCAGGCATCGAGCGTGACCCGCCCATCGCGGTCGGGATAGCCGCCCAACCCCACCGTCGGATTGTCCGGATCGGCCTCCGGCACCCGCACCCCGGCCTCCACCGCATCCAGCGCCGCGCCACCGCGCGCCAGCACCTGCCACGCCACCTGGTTCGCCGCGATCCCGAAGTCCCAGGTCGAGATCACCCGCGCCGCGCCGCGCGGCAGGGGTGCGACGCCGTTGCTGGCGGCAGCCCGTACACGTGGCAGCGCGGCGGCCAAGCCGGTCGCAAGGGCGCCGAAGGCGGCGGTCTTCAGGAAGTGGCGGCGTTCGTGCATGGGGTGGCTCCGGCGCGGGGAAGGATGGGCGCCGCGCGAAGAGCATGCGCGGTTGGCCTTGCATCATGCGACAGAGCGGGGTGGGATTGAAGGCATGCCCCTTGATTGGAGATTTATCGCATCACCCATGCATTAGGCAAATTTTAGTTATGCACAACACATGCCCAACCTGAATCATATTGAGAGCAAAGCTCCACACACTTACCCTTATCCTTATTTAGCGAATGCGCGAATGCCTCACAAATTGAGACAGACTCCTTAAGATCTGTCTGCCCCAACAAGGCGCATCGGTCATCAGTAGGATTCTCGGGAACCCTAGCTTTTACAACCGCTTCATTTCCCGCAACAAAAAATACTTCTTTACCTGCATTTTTTTTAAAAAAACTTATTGAATCCTGATGACTGCACTCGAACTCAACATCAATCAATCCACTTTTGTAAGGAACAATGCGCAATGGAGTACCAATTTTCACACCAGAAGAAATAGTCTGCGCACAAACTTGCTTAGCCTTAGATGATTCAAATAAATATTGAGAGGTTGACCATTTTTTTGTTTCAACAGACGCCCCTACCTGTTCACATGCAGGGACAATATACCCAATCGATTCCGAAGATCCAGCACTAGCACCGCAAGAAAGAAGGCCCAAAAAAGATAAAATGATAAGAAAAAATTTCATGAATTACCTCCTCATCATCTGAAGCTCTCGCAGCCTAGCTGCGATCTCCAACGCGTCCATGAATTCCGCTTGGTCAGGCCCAGTCCTTGGCAACTGATCTCCAAACAGTGCCTTCCTACACTGGCATCCTCTACGCATAACATTTATGAGAGTTTGATAACCACCAATCTGCCCCTCTCTTTCCCATTGATCAGATATAGAACATTGGTCCTCTGACTTTCGACGCATGCACCAGACGTCGATGCAATACATCGTATAGTCCCACGGGACCAAACTTATTGCAGCAGACTCCCAATAGCTTGAAGTAGCGTCATGCACTGAGAAACTCAACGGTATATTTACGCCCGGAGGAGTATACGGAATGTCGGACTTTATACTTGAATAATTCCCTGCATTTTTTCTCCAGGTATGCGCACTCGGAGCTCTGACTTGAAGTCCATACGGATCAAGCGAGGCCGCTGGATCAGCATTCGTATACGCATAAATACTGGGGCCAGCTCGCAAGCCTATTGGATCGGCCTGCCCATACCGCCCGGTGCCGGGATCGTAATCCCGGAAGTAGTTCTGGTTGAACCCAGTAGCAGAGTCGTAGCGTTGCCCCGGGAAGCGCATATCGAACACGAACGCGGTGCCGTCCTTGTCCGGGTCCTGGTCGGGTGGGGTGTTGCCGAAGGCTTCGCCCTTCAAGTCCCAGGTCCAGATCGCTACGTCGCGGGTCGGGTCGATCACCGCGCGTGGGCTGCCCAGGTGGTCCGGCTGCACGTAGCGCAGGCTGTTACTGGCCAGCACGCCTACCGGCAAGTCGTCCAGCCAGATCGCCTGCTGCAGCGCGGCACCGTTGGCGTCGTAGTTGCCCAGCCAGTGCCCGCTCTCGTCGTACAGCGTGTAGGAGTTGGTCTTGTCCACCCGACGCACCTGCTCGCCGCGGCCGTTGTAGCCGTACTTCATCACGACCGTGCCGGCGCGCTTGGCCTGGCTCATCCGGCCTGTGGCATCGTAGGCGAACTCCTGTGCGGTGCCGCCGATGGACAGCGTGTTGCCGATCGCGTCGTAGGTGCGCGCGGTGCCGGCCACCGCGCTCAGGCGGTGGTTGGTGGTCGGGTAGGTGTAGCTCTGCGTGCTGGTGTTGACCTTGGCGCTGAGCCGGTTGCCGGTGGCGTCGTAGCTGTAGCCGTCGATCACCGTGCCGGTCGGGCCGTCCTTGAACGCGGTCAGCCGGCCCAGGGCATCGTAGTCCAGGCTGACCACCGGCGCGGTGTTGCCCGCCTCGGTCAGGGCGCTGAGGTTGCCGGCCGGGTCGAAGGCGAAGCCGGTGCTCAGGCCGTCGCTGCGGGTGTCGTTGACCGCCAGCGGGCGGTAGTCCTGGTCCAGCACGCGCTGCATCGGGCGGCCGTTGCCGTAGGACCAGCTGGCCACCGGGCCGAACGGGTAGTAGGTGGCATTGCCCAGCAGTACCTGCCGGGTGCCGCCGGCCGGGGTCACGCCCACTTCCGTGGTCTGGTCCTGGGCGTTGCGCACGTAGTCCACCGCTGCGCCGTCGGGGTAAGTCAGGCGGCTCAGCTGGCCGGCCTTGGTGTAGGCATAGCGCAGCACGAACACCTTGCCGTTGATGGTCTGGACCTTGCGCACCAGGTCGCCGAAGCGGTCGTAGCAGTAGTCGGTGGTGCCGCTGCCGTCCTGCATGCTTGCCAGGCGACCGACGGCGTAGGTCTCACCGCTGGCGCACGTGGTCTGGCTGACGTCGTAGGTGTAGGTGACGTTCAAGTCTGCATCGGGATATGCCACGCCTGTCAGCCGGTTCAATGCATCGTAGCCGTAAGCAGTGGTGACGCCGCGCGCGTCGGTCTGGGTGGCGCGATTGCCGGCGCTGTCGTAGGTGTAGGTGGTAACGCCGGTGTCCGGGCTGGTTAGCTTGGTCAGGTCGCCCAGGCCGTTGTAGGCGTAGGTGGTGTCCAAACCCTTGGGGTCGGTGACCTTGGTCAGGTTGTCGAGCGCGTCGTAGCCGAACTTGGTCTCCGCCGCGATGCCGCCCACGTCCTGCAGCGTGCGCGCCAGGCGGTTGAGCGGGTCGTAGTCGTTTTGCGTTTTGTGCCCGATCGCATCGGTGACGGCGGCGGTGTTGCCGTTGGCGTCGTAGCCGAAGTCGGTCGGGTCGCCATTGGCGGTGGCCTGCGTGGCCAGCTGGCCGAGCTGGTTGTAGACCCGCGACAGCGTGCGCTTGAGCGTGCCCGACGCGTCCTTGGTGTCTTCCTTGACCCGGTTGCCGGCGTTGTCCAGCGTGTAGTGCAGCGTGTTGCCGGCGTTGTCTGCGATATCGGTCAGGCGGTGCGCTGCATCGTAGGTGAAGGCGGTGAACGCGCCGTCCGGCTGCGTCACCTGCTTGACCAGGCCGGTCGGCCAGTAGTCGATGCGGGTGATGCGGTCGTCGCTCTCGCTGCTGTCGTCGGCGCCGCGCACCTTGCTGGCGGTCAACCAACCGCGCGCGTGGTAGGTGTAATCGGTGATGGTGCCGTTGGCGTCCTTCACCGACAGCACGCGGCCGGCGCCGTCGTAGGACAGGTATTCGGTGACCTGGCCAAGCGCGTTGGTCACTTTCCACAGGTCACCCTTGCGGTGCGGGCAGGCACTGGAAGTAAAGGCGCACGAAGCAGCATCGTCCAGATAATAGGTATATGTTGTAACATCAGCCACATCCAAACGAGCACCGTCCACTCTGGTCAAGAGACCAATGAGAGGACAATCCCCGGCATCAATATCAGACGCTTCACAGTAAATCATAGAAACTGTGCGACTCTCAGATGGGGCTACTTGCGCATCAGAAATAACTTGACCGCGCTGATTGTAGGACCAACGCCGTTCTGAATAATCGCCATCTGCGCCTTGGACAATGCGACTTAACGGGACGCGAAGAGACTCATCCCAAGTATTCGTTATAGTTCGAAGTGAAGTGCCATCTGCAGAAATTCCATCAACCTGACGCAGAAGATGTCCATGGGCATCAAAATAAAAATCAGATCCAATTCCGCTGGCGTCAGTCTTTTTTTTCAAACGGCCATACGTATCGTACACATAGCCTTGATCAACCATCTTGCAATCAGAACAATCCTCAACCATTCGCACTACTTTCTTAACACCATTCACTGTCGAAAAGTACCGCTGCCGCACAGCTCCTGATGGGCTGATCACTGAGGATCCATCTCCACCCACATAAGAGAATTGAAATTTATCTACTCCATCCCCATGAAATGTAGCGACACCTCGCGCCTCGGCGTCATATTGGTATGTAGCATAACGAGCGCCATTCTCATCAATAATTCCAGTCAGCAACCGAAAAATATTAGAGCCAGCCAAATTATCTGGCTCCCCATATACATATTTGCGCTTAGAACCATCCGAGTATTCAGCAGATGTCAGCATCCCGACATCATCGTAACTGTAAAAAACCACATTGCCTGACGAGTCAACTACTGATATCAACTTAGCATCAGATGCATATTTGAAAATTAATCCCCTGCCGTTTTGATCTATTATATTTAGTAGCGCGCCCTTCGCAGCACCACTATCGCCATCATTATATTTTAGATGAACAAATTCACCATTGACTTTTCGGACTTCTACAACTCGCCCAAGCAAATCATAAAGCTCCACTTCCTTTCCATATTCACGAATGAACTTCCAACCCACTTGGACGCCAGCACCGTCATTTATATATTCCAAGGACTCTGCCGCATCAGGGGTTGGAATCCAAGCTCCCTCAGAAAGAGAAAAGCTAACTACATTGCCTTCGGGCCGAAGAACACGCGCAACAGTGCCATCAGCGCTTTTTATAATCTTACGACTGTATGTATGAGACCAATTATAACCAAGTGTATCCCCATAAGCACTGGAATCGCTGTTGTAATAACGCAAAAATTCGACCGAATGCGCTCCATTCAAATCAACCTCAACCTGATATTTATTGCCAGTAGCCGAGTTAATGGGATTTCCACAATAAAGATTCGGCGAACTGCATTTTGTAGGCCCAAGATTTTTAACAGCCTCATAATTATGTCCAGATTGGACACAGACTGCACCGGTAGTTGTTCCATCCACACCGACTGACCCGTCAGTCTTTTTTGACCATGCGGTTTCACAACCTAATACGCATTGGACTGTGCCGCTCAACGCTTCGTCAATCGCGCTTTTCTTAGCACGACTGGCACAAGTCTTATCTACAGGCCATCTACGCCCAAAAGCGGCCAATTTAGTATTTCTAGAAATCCAAGTTGCGTCAGCGCTAGCCGTTTGTGAAGCCATGTCAATCGTAGGATGTTCGATCCGGATATTTCCAGGACCCACCCCCCCGATACCACCAGACCTAGCCTTTTCAGCCACATACACGACCGCCTCAAAAGCCTCTCCCTGATCAGCGCAATACTCAGCTGAGTGCGGAGCAAATTTCGTCCAGCAATTGGAGGTGTCTTGCGCCATCGCCTCCCTAGAAAAAAAAGCAAAGACAAATGCGCCAGCAATTAAAATTGCAGACGTTACTCGAAAAAAATAAAATTGCGATAAAGAAATTTTTCGCAAAGACCCAGTTGATCGATTTGCAAAACCACAGCTACAACGCATTATCGCCACCAATTGACTTTGCAACCGAACAAATATCACCTAGAAATGACAGAAGCTAAAAATCCACAAAGATCATCGACATCAAAACAAAAGATAGGCGGTTCAGACTCACCACACTGAACTATAACCGCTCCACCACCATCCCCTCGATCGCCTCCATATCCGGCAACAACGCACTCTGCTCGCCCAGCAACACGCGCATATGCACGCCAGCGGGCAACGTTTCTTCGGAGGCGTCGGCAAGCAGGCCGTCGCGCGGGACCGAGATCAGTTGCGGGAAGGATTGGGTGATCAGGGCGAAGTACGGCAGGTCGGGGTTGCCGCCCAGCGCCTTAAGCACGACGATCTTGTTGTTGGAGGCGACGGTTTCGCTGCCCAGGCCGGTCAGGCGGGCGAACGAGAGCAGCGGGACTTTCCAGCCGTACCAGGCGATCTGGCCGAGCAGCCAGTGCGGGGCGTCGGGCAGCGGTTCGACCGGCACGCGCGACATCACTTCGGCGACGGTGGCGTTGGGCAACAGCGCCCGCTCGCTGCCGGCCTGGATCAGGACTCCGCGGATTTCGTCGTTGCTGGCGTAGCTGCTCATGGATTACGTCGTCCTGGAACCGGGAAAAACGCGCGGGCGGCGGCTCAGCCGCCCCACCGCGCGGACAAGGCCTGCGCCAGCTGCACCGGGTCGCCGCTGGGGTGGCCGCGGCCAATCAGTTGCGCGGCGGCGGCCGGGTCGTAGCAGCCGTCGCCGGTCTGGCCGGCGACCCAGGCGCCTTGTGTGGCGAGTGCGAGCACGTCTTCGACCTGCTGCGGGTCGCTGCCGCTGAGCAGCAGCACGGCACTGTGCGCGGCGGGCAAGCCGCCGACCACCGAGGCGCCGGCCTGCTGGGCGACGAAACGCAGGCCGGCGGTTTCGCCGCTGCGCACGCCGACACCGTCGGGCAGGATGTAGACGTTGCCGACGCCGACCGCCTGGCCGGCTTCGGCCAGCAGCACCGGCAACGCGGACACGCGCGCGATCTGCTTGACCAGGTTGCCGTAGCGGCCGCCGTCCAGGCGCAGTTGCACCAGCAGCGGCTGCGGGAAGCCCGCCGGCAATGCGGCGAGCAGGCGACGGATGGCATCGGGACCGCCGATACCGGCCATCACCAGCACCGCGCCCTGCGCGACCGTCACTGCAGCGGCGGCGGCATTGTCGATGGTGGACTCCTCCTCGGACTCCAGCGCGACCAGCGACAGGCCTTCGGTGGAAATCTGCATCTGGCTCAGCGGCGCACGCGCCTGCACGACCAGCGGCGCGTCGTCGTCCACCAGCGACCAGGCGCTGGCCGGCAGCGGTGGCGGCGCGCTGGTCGGCGCAGCGGATGCCGCCTCGGTCGCAGTCGCCGGTTCCGACGCCGTTGCAGGCGCGGCCACATCGCCGGCAGCGATCTGATCGCGCGAGAACTGCATGTCCTCGAACCCGGGCGCGGCATCGGCCGGCGGCTGCCAGGCGTAGAAGCTGTCGCCGGGCACAGTGGTAGCGAAGCTGGCCGCTTCCTCGACGTGGAAACCGATCGGCGCGCCTTCGTGCAGTTGCGCCGGGGTCGCCGGCAGGCCCGGTTCGGGCTGCAGGCCGGTGTCGGTTTCGCGCCCGGGCGGCAGCACGTCCTGGTGGCCTTGCAGCTTGGCCGCCAGGTGCCGCGCCCAGCGCTGCGCTTCCCAGCCCTCGCGGCGCGCGGCCAGTTCGGCCTCGTCGAAGATCACGGTGAGGCCGGGCAGGTCCAGTGCCGCATCCAGCCGTTCCAGTGCGTCCTCGATCGCCGGTTCCAGCGCGATCAGCACCGCGTCGGGCGCGGCGTCGGCCAGGGTCTGCGCATCGATCGCGCCGGGATCGTCTTCGAGCACGATCGCCGCGCCGACCTGGTGCAGCGCCTCGCGCAGGCGCTCGCGCGCCTGGCCGGGACGCGCCAGCAACGCGACCGGGGTGCCGCTGGCGGTGCCGTCACTCGCGAACACGGGCGATCCCCAGCAGGTCGTACACGTTGCGCATCAGATCCAACTCTTGGTAAGGCTTGCCCAGGTAGCGCTGCACGCCGATCTCGAAGGCGCGCTGGCGGTGCTTCTCGCCGCTGCGCGAGGTGATCATCACGATCGGCACGGATTTGTAGCGGGGGTCGGCGCGCATCGCGGTCGCCAGTTCGTAGCCATCCATGCGCGGCATCTCGATATCCAGCAGCATCAGGTCGGGGACGCGCTCTTCCAGGCGCTCCAGCGCCTCGATGCCGTCGCGGGCGACGATCACGTCGAAGTTGTGGCGTTCCAGCACGCGGCCGGTGACCTTGCGCATGGTCAGCGAATCGTCGACCACCATCACCAGCGGCACGCGCCGCTGTTCGGCCGGCGCCGCTTCCACCACCGGCCGCGCCGGCTGCGCCAGGTAGCGGCGCACCAGCGGGGCGACGTCCAGGATCACCACCACGCGGCCATCGCCGGTGATGGTGGCGCCGTAGATGCCGGGTACCGAGGCGATCTGCAGGCCGACCGGCTTGACCACGATTTCGCGGTTGCCGAGCACCTGGTCGATCGCCACCGCGGCGCGCAGGTCGCCGGCGCGCACCAGCAGCAGCGGCACCTGCGCCTGCCCTTCGGCGCGTGCCGGCGCCTGGCCGACCAGCGAGCCGAGGTCGTGCAGGGCGAATTCCTCGCCGCTGTAGTGGTAGCCGCCGTCGGCCGCTTCGAAACGCTCGCGGCTGATGCGGCCGATGCCGCTGACCGAGGCCACCGGCACGGCGAAGGTGGTCTCGCCGATCTGCACGAACACCGCCTGGGTCACCGCCAGGGTCTGCGGCAGGCGCAGGGTGAAGGTGACGCCCTGGCCCCATACCGAATGGATGTCCACCGAGCCGCCGAGCTGGCGTACTTCGTTGCGCACCACGTCCATGCCCACGCCGCGGCCGGCCAGCTGGCTGACCTGGTCGTAGGTGCTGAAGCCGGGGGCGAAGATCAGCGAATCCAGCTCTTCGTCGGACAGCGCGGCGCCGATCGCGATCAGGCCGCGCTGTTCGGCGCGGTGACGGATCGCGTCGCGGTTGAGGCCGGCGCCGTCGTCGGCCACTTCCAGCACGATTTCCGAGCCTTCGCGGCGCAGGCAGATGGCGATGCTGCCCTCTTCCGCCTTGCCCGCGGCGCGGCGCTGCTCCGGCGTTTCCAGGCCGTGCGCAACCGAGTTGCGCAGCATGTGTTCCAGCGGCGCGATCATGCGGTCGAGCACGTTGCGGTCGAGTTCGCCGTGGGTGCCTTCCAGGGTCAGGTGCACCTGCTTGCCGGTCTCGCTGGCGGCCTGCCGCACCACGCGGCGCAGCCGCGGCACCAAGCCGTCGAACGGCACCATGCGCGCGCGCATCAGCCCGTCCTGCAGCTCCGAACTCACGCGCGACTGCTGCTGCAGCAAACCGTCGTACTGGCGCGCCAGGTCGTCGAGCACGCCTTGCAGGCCGCCCAGGTCGGCCGCCGATTCGTTTAGCGCGCGGCTGAGCTGCTGCAGCGTGGAGAAGCGGTCCAGTTCCAGCGGATCGAAGCTCTGCTCGCTCTGGTCCTGTTCGCGCTGGTAACGGGCGACGATCTGCGCTTCGGTTTCCAGGTCCAGGCGGCGCAGCTGGTCGCGCAGTCGCGCATTGGTGCGGTCCAGTTCGGACATCGCGCCGCGGAACGCGCCAAGCTGCTGCTCCAGCCGCGAGCGGTAGATCGCCACTTCGCCGGCGTGGTTGACCAGGCGGTCCAGCAGGTCGGCGCGCACGCGCACCTGTTCCTGCATCGGCCGCGCGATCATCGACTCCTCGTCGAGCGTGCCGTCCACCGGCAGCGGTGCCGACAGCGGCGCCGGTGCCGGTGCGGGCACCGAGGCCGGATCGACCGCGGCCTGGATCATCGCCGCCACGTCGGCATCGGTTGCGGTTTCGGCGACGGCATCGATGCCGTCGGCGGCGAGCGGCAGGCTGCGGCCGTGGGTGCGCGCGTCGAAGCGGCCGATCAGATCGAGCGGCATCGCCACCGCGCGGTGGTTGCCGGTGAGAGTGAGCAACTGATGCAGGCGGTCGAACCCGCGCTCGAGCAATTGCACGTCGCTGCGATCGAGTTCGGTGCGGTTGGCGGCCACCGCCTCCAGCAGCGATTCGATGCCGTGGCCGAGGTCGCCGATCGGGTTGACCCCGGCCATGCGCGCGCCGCCCTTGAGCGTATGCAGGTCGCGCTGCAGGCCGGCGAGCGCGTCGCGGTCCTGCGGCGCGGCGCGCAGTTCGGCGATCAGGCGGTCGCAATGGTCGAGCAGGTCCTTGCCTTCCTCGACGAAGATATCGACCAGTTCGCGGTCCAGATCGGCGAAGTCCAGCGGGCCGAGATCGACCGCGGCCAGGTCGCTGGATTCGGCCGAGGCGGTGTCGTGCCGGGTGGGTTCGGCGAACGACGGTTCGTCGGATGCGGCGGCTGGCGGGTGATGCTCGTCGCCGGTTTCGGTCGGCTCGGCGGCTTCCGCGTATGCAGGCTCGGCCTGCGTATCCGCGGCGTCTCCCGGATCGCCGGCATGCTCCGCATGGTCCGGCGCGGCGTCGGCAGAGTCGGTCGCTTGCGTTGCGTCGACGTGCGCCTCATCGGCGTACGCTGCTTCGGCCGGCGTTGCGTCGGCACCAGCATCGCCCTCATGCGCGGCATCGGCCGCTGGCGCATGCTCCTGATCGGTCGAATGCTGCTCTTCGGCGTGCGCTTCATGGGCATACGACGCTTCGACCGGCACCGCGTCAAAGCTGGCATCGCCTTCGTACCCGGCATCGGACGCTGGCGCGTCGGCCGTTTCGGTCGAATGCGCTGCTTCAGCATCTGTCGTCGCGCCAAGCGCTGCTTCGGCATCGGTATCGGCGAGTTCGGATGCGGCATGTGCGGCGTCTTCATCGTGCGACGTAGACGCGCGGTCGTGCGCATCGTTCGCTTCGACATCGGCCGGATGCGTTTCGATATCGGTCTGCGCGGCGTAACCATCGGCGCCTTGCTCGACGGTCTCGTGCTGCGATTGCGCTGCAGCATCCACGATGTCGTGCGCGTGCGCCGCGGTGTCGGCATGCGCCGCAGCGTCGTCCGCCGCAAGCAGCGGTTCGGCATCGTCGTTCGCAGACACCGGCTCGCTGCCGTGCCACTGCGTGGACGGCTGCACCGGCTCTGCATTGAACGCATAGCCCTGCGGATCGCGCTCCTGGTCGTGCTCGCCCTGGTCGTGCGTGCCTTGCGGGTCTTCCCGATGCGCGCCGTGATGGGTGTCGTCGTGCGTCGCGCCATCGTCGGCCGCTACGTCCTGCTCCTGCGTCTCGACCGTCGCTTCCAGAGGCGGCGGCAATTCACTGTCCGCCGGCACGCGCTCCTCGGCCAGCGGCGCGTCGACGGTCAATTCGTCGAGCTTGCCGTCCTGCGCCAGCAGTGCCTGTTCGTCGGCGCCGATCGCAGCAGGCTCGCTGTCGGCCGGCGCCTCGGCGATCACGTCCGAATCCTCTGCGGCCTCCGCCTCCTGCGCAACGCCGGCTGCGGCGATGCCGTCTTCCTCGTCGGCGGACGCATCGTGGTCGTCGAGCGCAGGCGCCGTCGATACCACGCCGTCGGCGGATTCTTCGCCAGTCGCGTGCGACTGCGCCGCATCGAACGCCGACGGCGCATCGACTGCATGCGCAACGAAGGCATCGGTATCGGCACTTTCGGCGACATGATCGGCGACGGCATGATCGTCCGTGCCGGCCGCGTCGAGATGCCTGGCATCGCCCAGGTACGCCGACAGGTCGTCGGCCGAAGTGAGTTCCACCGCCTGCAGCAACTGCGCATCCAGCCCGGCATCGGCGTGCGGCTGCGGTTCGTTATCGTCCTCTTCGTCGTGCGCGACCGAAGGCCACTGCACTTCCGGCAGCGTGGCGACCAAGGCCTGCAGCCGCTGCGCCAGTTCGGTGAACGGCGGGATCACCGGCGACGGCGCCTGCAGTTCCTCGATGGTGGCGGCGATGGCCTGCGCGGCATCGTCGAGCGCACGCACGCCGTCGGCGCCGGGCACCATCGCGGCGGCCAGCAGGCGCTTGACGTAGCTCTCGGCCGGGCCGGTGACGTCGGTGATTTCCGGCACGTCGGTCATCGCGAACGCGCCGCTCATCGTGTGCACCGCGCGCAGCAGCGCCTCGGTGGCCGGCTGCGGCGCATGCTGCAGCCAGTCGCGGACCGTCTCCAGATGCGTGCCGACCTCGGCTTCGAGGATCTCGCGCAGCACGCTGTCCACCGAGGCCGGCGTGCCGGCGCGCGGCGCGGCAACGGCCGGTGCCGGCGCGGCGGCGAAATAGTAGGCGTCCTCGCCTGCCGCGATGCGGTCGGCGACCGCCTGGATCGCGTCCAGGTCGGCATGGATGACGCCATGTCCGCGCAGTGCGGCGTTGAGCTGCGGCAACACCTCGTAGGCCAGTTCGACCATGGTCACCACGGCCGGGCTGGCCGCGCGGCTGCCATCGAGCACGCGATTGAGCATGCCCTCGATCTTCCAGCTGAACTCGCCGAGCACGCGCGCGCCGACCAGCCGGCCACTGCCCTTGAGGGTGTGGAACACGCGACGGATCGGACGCAGGCTTTCCAGGTGATTCGGCGACGCGCGCCATGCCGGCAGCAGGGTGCCGAGGTTGACCAGCTCCTCGTCGAATTCCTCGAGGAACACCTCGCGGATGTCGGCGTCGATCTCGCCGCCGTCGTCGACGAAGCCGCCGTCGATGGCGGCCGGCGCGGGCGCCTCGGGTGCCGCGACCGCATCGGTCGGCGCTTGCGCGTGGTCGGCAGTGGCCTCGGTCGCGCCGGCGGACTCTGCCGCGGCGGGCGCGGCGACATCGAATTGTGCGGCAGCGGCGTCGAGTTCGGCGAGGAACGCCGCCGAAGCGGCGTCCAGCTCGATCGGCTGGATGCTGGCCTTGTGCACGCCGGGCGCCGGCGCTTCCGGCTCCGGGGTCGGCTCCGGCCAGGTCAGGTCGACGAACGGACTCTGTTCCGCGCCTGCAGCGGCGTCGGCATGCTCCGCCTCGTCGGCCTGCGCGTGCGGAGCTTCGGCGCTCTCGGCCTCGGCCTCGGCCTCGGCCGCGAACACGGTCTCGCTCGACGAAAGGTCGATGGTGGGCGTGCCGGACTCGGCGACAGCGTCGCTGTCGTCGTCGGCCAGGGTCGCCGGCGTGTCGTTCCAGGCGATGCTGTGGACCTCGTCGGACGCGGTCTCGGCGAAGGCCGGCGCATCCTCCAGTTCGATCACCAGCACATCGTCGTGGACGTTGTCGGTGGGCGCGGCGGCCGGGGCTTCGACGATGACCAGGGCCGGATCGTCGTGCCCGGCAGCCGATTCGAATTCTGCGTATTCGGCGGCCACCGGGTCGAACCCGTAGCTGGCCGGTGCCGCTTCGTCGCTCGTGGGCGCGGCATCGGCATGCGCGACGGCCTGCTCGGGCGCCGCTTCGGCGCTTTCCCAACGCAACGCATCGCCTTCCAACGCCAGCGTGTCGGTGCTGATCTGCAGCGGCTCGACAGTGGCCGACCATTCTTCCTGCTCGGCGGCGACCGGATCGAAACTGATCGGCGACGACACGACGACGGACGCATCGTCGTTGCCCGCAGCGCTGACCGCCGCGGCGGACGGCTCGGCGTCGGCGTCGGCGTCGGCACGCTCGGCAGCCCCGGCGTTCGCGGCGGCCTCGGCAGCGTCGTGCAAGGTCCACTGCGGTGCCTGCGGCGACTCGCCCGGCAGCGGCGGCGGCGTGCTCGCGACGATCGGTGCATCCGCGACCGGTGCCAACTCCCAGGACGGCACCGGCGGCGGCGCGGACGCCGCGCTCGGCACGTCGGCAACGGCATCGGCCGACGCGATGCCCGGCTCCGCCACGGGCGCAAGCAACGGCGCATCGGCCACCTGCGGCACCACGCCCTGCGGCGCCGGCGCATCGCTGGGCAGCGGCCAGTAGCGCAGCGTTTCCAGGCTGGTGCGGGTGATGTCGAGGATTTCCTCGCGGCCCGGGCGGCGCTCGCGCAGTGCTTCCAGGTAGTACTCCAGGCTGGCCATCGCATCGGCCAGCGTGTCCAGCTGGCGCCCGCTGGGCACGCGGCGCTTGCCGATCAGCTCGGTGGCGACGTAGCGGCGCACGCCTTCCAGGTAATCGGCCGGCTGCGGCAGTTCCAGCATGCGCAGCGCACCGGCGACCTCGCCAAGCAGGCGCGGCACTTCGGTCAGGCGCTCGTGTTCCCAGTTGGTCTCGATGAAGGCGACGAAATGCTCGCGCGCGGCGGCGAAATTGGCGATCGCCTCGTGCGCCAGCACTTCCACCGTGCGCCGCGCCTCGGCGGCGCTGGCATCGTCATGGATGCCGGCGCTGGCGCCGAGATAGGCGACCTGGTCGTCGAGCGAGGCATCCACGTACAGCAGCGCGCCGGCGATATCCAGCAACAGGCCCTCGTCGGCCTGGCGCTCGCCGTCGACGATGCTGCGCAGCGCATCGCGCTGCTGCACCACCACGCCGCGGGCCACGCCCAGGCCCATCACCCCGAGGGTATCGGCGACGCTGCCCAGTTCGTCCACCTGGGTCTGCAGCGCGGCCACGTCGCCACCGGTGCGCAGGTGCAGGTCGAGCGCGTCCTTGACCCGCAGCAGTTCTTCCTTGATCGCGGTGCCGACGGTGTCGAGCAGTTCGCGGTTGCGGCCGCTGAGGCTGCCGCGGGCATGGTCCAGTTCGGCCTCGGTGGCGGCGCTGGCGTCGGGCGACAGCGCGAACAGCGCGCCTTCGCTCAAGCCGGGCTCGCCGCGCGAGGCGCGGATCTCGTTGAGCAGCGGCAGCAGCACGATCGGGATGTCGCGATGGCCGTCCTGCAGGCGCTCCAGGTAGTCGGGCAGCAGCACCGTGCCGCGCATCAGCGTGGCGCAGGCCTCGTCACGGTCGGGCACCTGGCCGTTCTGCACGGCGATGGCCAGCAGTTCCAGTTCCTCGGCGACCATCGCCGGCGCGTACAGCTCGACCATGCGCAAGGTGCCCTGCACCTGGTGCAGGTAGCCGGCGCAAAAGCGCATGCGGCTGGTGTCGGCCGGGTCTTCGACGAAGTATTCGATCTCCCCGCGCACCTGGCGCAGGGTCTCGTCCAGCTCCGGCTTGACCCAGCCCAGGGCGGCGTGGCTCATCGCATCGCGCAGCGCGCTCATCGCCGCGTCTCCGCGGACGGCCGCGCGCCGTGCCGCGCCAGCGCGGCGGCGGGATGCAGGGAGTTTTCGCGGTACGTCATGTGCACTGTCCTTCCACCCTGTTCCGATCCGCTCACGCCGGCAGCTTGAAGTCGGCGACCGAGCGCCGCAGGTCCGCCGCCAGCTGCGCCAGCCGTCCGATCGATTCGGCGGTCTGGCCGGCACCCTGCGAGGTCTGTCCGGTGATGCGGCGGATCACGTCCATCGTCTGGGTGATGTCGGTCGCCGCGGCGGACTGCTGGTGCGCGGCGATGGAGATGTTCTTGATCAGGTTGTTGAGCGCGTTGGAGACGCGCTCGATCTCGGTCAGCGCGGTGCCGGCGTCTTCGGCCAGGCGCGCGCCGGACACCACTTCGGAAGTGGTCTGCTCCATCGAGCTGACCGCTTCGTTGGTATCGGCCTGAATGGTCTGCACCAGGCCTTCGATGCGGCGCGTGGCGCCGGAGGTGCGTTCGGCCAGGCGCTGCACTTCGTCGGCGACCAGCGCGAAACCGCGGCCGGCCTCGCCCGCCGAGGCGGCCTGCACCGCGGCGTTGAGCGCCAGGATGTTGGTCTGCTCGGAGATGTCGTTGATCAGTTCGACGATCGAGCCGATCTCCTGGGTCGATTCGCCCAGGCGCTTGATGCGCTTGGAGGTTTCCTGGATCTGGTCGCGGATCTGGTCCATGCCCTGGATGGTCTCGCGGACCACGCCGGCTCCCTCGGCGGCGATCACCACCGAGCGCTGCGCCACTTCGGCCGACTCGCTGGAGTTGCGCGAGACCTGTTCGATGCTGGCCGCGATTTCGTTGATGCGCTCGGACGCCGAACCGATCTGCTCGGCCTGGTGGCCGGCGGCCTCGGCCAGCTGCAGCGCGGTGGCCTGGGTTTCCTCGGTGGAGATGGCGACCTTGGCCGAGGTGTCGTTGATCGTGGTCACCAGGTGGCGCAGTTCGTCGACCGCGTAGTTGATCGCGTCGGCGATGGCGCCGGTCATGTCCTCGGTGACCGAGGCCTTGACGGTCAGGTCGCCTTCGCCGAGCGAGCTGATTTCGTCGAGCAGGCGCATGATCGCCTGCTGGTTGCGGCTGTTGTATTCGACCTGGGTCTGGTAGCGGATCTCCTGGTCGCGGGTGCGGCTGCGCACCGAGGTCCAGACGAAGCCGATGATCGACAGCAGCGCCAGCAGGCCGGACACCACGCCCAGCCAGAAGTTCGGGAACAGGCGGGTGTCGCGGGTGGAACCGAACGCGGAGAAGGCGTCGAACAGCTTCTTGCTGTCGTCGAGCATCTTGTCCGAGCCGGCGGTCAGCGCCGCGGCCGAGGACTGCGCGGCGAACAGGCTGCGCGAGCTGGCCAGCAGCGCGTCCAGGTCCTTCTTCATTTCCGCCCACTGCGCCTGCGACTGCTCCAGCGCGGCCAGCGCGGCGGCGTTGCGCACCGGCGCGATGCCCAGTTCCTCGTTGCCGTTGCGCAGGCCTTCGAGCATCTGCCCGAACACCACCGAGTCGCGCGCCAGCGCATCGCCGGCGCTGGCCGCACCGCTGCCGCCGGCCCGCATCTCGGTGACGCGGCGGGCCATGGTGCCGGCCACCACCACCTGCTGCAGGGTGTTGTAGATCTGCGCGGCGGGGGCGCCGCCGACGGTCATCGCGCGCACCACCTCGTTCAACTGCGCCTGCAGCTGCGGCACGCCGCCGACGAAACGCTCGGCATTGCCGGCCAGCGCCAGCACCGCCGGTTCGCTGTCCACCACCTGCTGCGCGTTCTTGCCCAGCGGGGTCCAGGTGCGGTTGAGTTCGGCCAGCGGGCCGGCGATGCCGGTCTCGTTGGCGTAGCGCGCGTTGAGCCCGGCGACGGTGCTCTCCACTCGCGTCTTGGTCTGCTTGAATTCCTTGTAGGTGGCGGCGTTGCCGGACACCGCGTCGCGCGCCTGGTTGGCCAGCTGCTGCGACAGCACCTGCAGATCGGCCGCGCCGGTGCTGGCGCCGGCCAGGCGGTTGCCCTGCCAGGTGGCCACGCCGGTATTGGCGCCGAACACGATCAGCGACAGCGCCAACAGGCCCAGCCAGAAACTCGTCCCCACGCTGCCAAGCTTGCTGGCCTTGGGGGCGTCCGGTGCAGTACTCATGATTCGACCTCGATCTTCGATGCGAAGGCAGGCCGCGCGCTCAGGCGGCGGCTTGACGGAATTCGGGTGTGCGCGACAGCAGCGACAGCGAGAACACGCCCCAATCGTGGGTGTCGCCGCGGAACGCGCGGTCGACGAAGTGCGCGTAGCGGCCCTGCGCCAGGTCGCCGGGTTCCACCGCCTGCGATTCGGCGAAGCTGCGCTGGCCGAACAGTTCGTCGATGGTCAACGCCACGTCGCCGCCGCTCTGGCGCATGATCAGCACGCGCTGGCCTTCCAGCAGCGAGGTGCGCTGGCCTTCCATGAACTGCTTCAAATCGACCACCGGGAACAGGTTGCCGCGCAGGTTGCCCACGCCCAGCAGCCACGGCTGCGCGCCCGGCACCGGGGTGATCGGCGGCATGCGCACGATTTCCACCACCTCGCGGAAGTCGGACACCAGATGGCGGTTGCCGACGCGGAAGCCGACCCCGCGCCAGATGTCCTCGTCGAATTCGCGCTCGGGCATCTGCACCGCGTGCGCCAGGCTGCGCCGCTCGTAGGCCTCGAGGATGTCGAAGGGCGAACGCACGTCAGCCGACCAGCTGGTTGATGCGGGCGATCAGCTCGTCTTCGCGCGGCGGCTTGACGATGTAGTCGGTGGCGCCCTGGCGCATGCCCCAGACCTTGTCGGTCTCCATGCTCTTGGTGCTGATGATCAGCACCGGGATGTGCCGGGTGGCCTCGTCGCGCGACAGCGCGCGGGTGGCCTGGAAGCCGCTCATCCCCGGCAGCACCACGTCCATCAGCACCAGGCTGGGCGCCTGCTCGCGGACGATCTTCAGCCCGTCCTCGGCGTTGTCGGTGGCGAGCACCTCGTGCCCGGCTTTTTCCAGCCACTGCGTAAACACCGCCCGGTCGGTCGGTGAGTCCTCGATCAACAAGATTCGAGCCATGGTGCCTTTCCCCCTGGTCAGGCGTTGACGTATGTACGGATCGCGCCCAGCAGTTCTTCGCGTGTGAAGGGTTTGGTGAGGTACTGCTCGGAACCGACGATGCGCCCGCGCGCCTTGTCGAACAGGCCGTCCTTGGAGGACAGCATGATCACCGGCGTCGCCTTGAACAGCTGGTTGCCCTTGATCAGCGCGCAGGTCTGATAGCCGTCCAGCCGCGGCATCATGATGTCCACGAAGATGATCTGCGGTTGCTGATCGGCGATCTTGGCCAAGGCCTCGAAGCCGTCGGTGGCAGTGACCACCTCACACCCCTCGCGCTTCAACAGCGTTTCGGCAGTACGACGGATCGTCTTCGAGTCATCGATCACCATGACCCTCAGTCCTGCGAGTTCCCCACCCGCAGTCGTGTTTTCACTCATTCACTTGCCCCCCAGGCGCGCGACGCTTCATCGGTTCCGACGTCGCTGCGAAACGACATGTATCCCAAGACCCGCTCGGACTGTCAAGGCCGCCGCCACGGCTCTGCTTTGGATCACTTTCCAGCGCTAACTATGTCACAGTTTGATTGCCGCCGCAGGGCAGCGCATGGCCCCGTGCCACGGCCCTTGCGCACCCCTGCCGCCGACCCGCTACCATCCTCCGCTCAGTCCCCCGGGTAACGCCATGTCGTTCGATGTCATCGTGGTGATGGATCCCATCGCCAGCATCAAGATTGCCAAAGACACTACCTTCGCGATGTTGCTGGAAGCGCAGCGCCGCGGGCATCGGTTGCACTACGTGCGCCCCGGCGGGCTGTCGCTGCGCGAGGGCCGCGCGCTGGCCCAGGCGGCGCCGCTGCAGGTGCGCGACAACAAGACCGGCTGGTTCGAACTTGGCGCGTTCGCCGAGCTGGCGTTCGGCACCGGGCAGGTGGTGCTGATGCGCAAGGACCCGCCGTTCGATTCGGAATTCCTGTACGACACCCACGTGCTGAGCGTGGCCCAGCGCGCCGGCGCGCAGGTGGTCAACGACCCGCAGGGCCTGCGCGACTTCAACGAGAAGCTGGCCGCGCAGCTGTTCCCGCAATGCTGCCCGCCGACCCTGGTCAGCCGCGACGCGGCCGCGCTGAAGGCGTTCGTGCTCGAGCACGGCCAGGCGGTGCTGAAGCCGCTGGATGGCATGGGCGGGCGCTCGATCTTCCGCAGCGGCACCGGCGACCCCAACCTCAACGTGATCCTGGAGACGCTGACCGACGGCGGCCGCACCCTGGCCCTGGCGCAGCGGTTCATTCCCGACATCAGCGCCGGCGACAAGCGCATCCTGCTGGTCGATGGGGTGCCGGTGGACTACTGCCTGGCGCGGATCCCGCAGGGCGACGAATTCCGCGGCAACCTGGCCGCCGGCGGCCGCGGCGAAGGCCGCCCGCTGAGCGAGCGCGACCGCTGGATCGCCGCCCAGGTCGGCCCGGAGATGAAACGGCGCGGCATGCGCTTCGTCGGCCTGGACGTGATCGGCGATTTCCTGACCGAGGTCAACGTCACCAGCCCGACCTGCGTGCGCGAACTGGACGCGCAGTTCGGGCTGAACATCGCCGGGCTGCTGTTCGACGCGATCGAGGCCTACCCGGCGCGATGAGCGCGGCCGCCGCGACGCCCGCGCCGCGCATCGGCGAGCGCGACAGGCTCGGCGCCACCCTGGTGCTGTCGCTGATCGTGCACGGCCTGCTGATCCTGGGGGTCGGCTTCGCGATCGACGACGACGCGCCGCTGGTGCCGACCCTGGACGTGATCTTCAGCCAGACCAGCACCCCGCTGACGCCGAAGCAGGCCGACTTCCTGGCCCAGGCCAACCAGCAGGGCGGCGGCGACCACGACAAGGCGCAGCGCCCGCGCGACAGCCAGCCCGGCATCGTGCCGCAGCAGCACGACGGCCTGGCGCCGCAGGCGCTGCGCGCGCAGACCGCGGCGGCGGCACCGGAGCCGACCCCGCGCGTGGTCAGCAGCGCGCGCGGCGAACAGCCGCAGCCGGCAGCGCAGACCCAGCCGCGCACCGACGCCCCGACCCAGCCGGTGGATGCGCAGCGCGAGCAGCGCGATGCGGAGATGGCGCGCCTGGCCGCCGAAGTGCACCTGCGGTCGGAGCAATACGCCAAGCGCCCGAACCGCAAGTTCGTCTCCGCCAGCACCCGCGAATACGCCTACGCCAATTACCTGCGCGCCTGGGTCGACCGTGCCGAGCGCGTCGGCAACCTCAACTATCCCGACGAGGCGCGCCGGCAGCGGCTGGGCGGCCAGGTGGTGATCAGCGTCGGCGTGCGCCGCGACGGCAGCGTCGAGAGCAGCCGCATCCTGCGCTCCAGCGGCGTGCCGATGCTCGACGCTGCGGCGATGCGGGTGGTGCAGCTGGCGCAACCGTTCCCGCCGCTGCCGCATACCGAAGACAACATCGACATCCTGCAGGTCACCCGCACCTGGGTGTTCCTGCCCGGCGGCACCCTGCGCGACGACCGCTGAGCGCGCGGCGGCTGAAGCAATTGGCCCCTATGGCCCCTCTCCCACCGGGAGAGGGGTTGGGGTGAGGGTACGGCCGCCACGGACTGCGTGGCGACACCCAACGTTTCGAGGCTCCGCCCGTACCCTCATCCGCCCCTGCGAGGCACCTTCTCCCGTTGGGAGAAGGACAAACCGAGCCCCTCTCCCACCGGGAGAGGGGTTGGGGTGAGGGTGCGGCCGGCACGGATCGCCCGGTGGCACTGAACGTTTCGAGGCTCCGCCCGTACCCTCATCCGCCCCTGCGGGGCACCTTCTCCCGATGGGAGAAGGGACAAACCCAGCCCCTCTCCCACCGGGAGAGGGGTTGGGGTGAGGGTGCGGCCGGCACGGACTGCGTGGCGACACCCAACGTTTCGAGGCTTCGCCCGTACCCTCATCCGCCCCTGCGGGGCACCTTCTCCCGGAGGGAGAAGGGACAAACCGAGCCCCTCTCCCACCGGGAGAGGGGTTGGGGTGAGGGTACGGCCGGCACGGATCGCCCGGTGGCACTGAACGTTTCGAGGCTCCGCCCGTACCCTCATCCGCCCCTGCGGGGCACCTTCTCCCGATGGGAGAAGGGAGCTGCTATTTGCATCGCGTGGCAGGGCGTGCGCGCCTGCGGCAAGCATCGAGATAACGATTCATGCCAGCGACATAACGACGCGGCATTTCTGAATAGGCGTCACATTAAGGTTAATGGTGGCGGGGAACGTTACCGCGCACACCGCATCGCCAAGGACGAGTGACTCGGAGGCCGGCGCGGCGCTTCCCCGCCCCCCACTACCCCGAGTCGCCTCCTCCATGAAAAAGCCCCACCTCCTTCGCAGGCCCGCCCTGCTCGCGCTGGCGCTGGGCGCCGCCCTCGCTGCGCCCGCCGCCCTGGCCCAGTCCACCACCGGTACCGTCGCCGGCCAGGCGCCGGCCAACGCGCAGCGCGTGCAGGTACGCAGCGACAGCGGCCTCAGCCGCGAAGTCGCGGTCGATGCGCGCGGCCGCTACAGCATCGGCCAGCTGCCGCTTGGCACCTACACCGTCGTCGCCAAGGGCGCCGACGACGCCGTGCTCGGCAGCCGCGAAGGCGTCGGCCTCACCGTCGGCGCGGTCACCGACGTCTCCTTCGCCGCGGTCACCAGCCTGACCGGGGTCAACGTCAGCGCCGACCGCGCCGCCGCCGCGATCGACGTGAGCAGCGTGGATTCGCGCACCGTGATCAACGCCGAACAGCTGCAGCGATTGCCGCTGGGACGCTCGGCCGAGGCGATCGCACAGCTGGCGCCCGGCGTGGCCGGCAACAGCGGCAGCGGCACCTATACCGGCCCGACCGGCGCGCAACTGCTCAGCTTCGGCGGCTCCTCGGCTGCGGAGAACGCCTATTACATCAACGGCTTCAACACCACAGACCCGCTGCGCGGACTGGGCGGACTGACCCTGCCCTACGGCAGCATCGACCAGTTGGAGGTCTACACCGGCGGCTACAGCGCCAAGTACGGCCGTTCCGACGGCGGCGTGATCAACGCGGTCGGCAAGCGCGGCAGCAACGAATGGCATTTCGGCGGCCAGGCCACCTGGGAACCCGATGGCCTGCGCTCCTCGCAGAAGGACGTCTACGCGCCCGGCAACGGCGCGCTGTACCGGCCGGACAGCAAGAGCGGTTCCACGCTCAGCACCCAGAGCGTGTACGCGGGCGGCCCGCTGATCCAGGACAAGCTGTTCTTCTTCGGCTCCTACGAACTGCAGCGCCAGGACGGCGACAGGTTCTACGGCGCGCGCGAAACCACCCCGGGCGAGTATTACTACGACTACCACTACCGCCGGCCGAGCTGGTACGCCAAGCTCGACTGGAACATCAGCGACAACCAGTTGCTGGAGATCACCGGCGCCTCCAGCCGCTACATCACCCGCGGCAAGTACTACGAGTACAGCGGCTACGACATCGGCGACCTGCGCGGCGACGCAAACACCACCAAGACCGGCGGCGACCTGTGGACCGCCAAGTACACCGGCTACCTCACCGACCGCCTGACCTTCAGCGCCCAGTACGGCAAGCAGCGCACCGACGACTACACCGGCAACCCCACCTACAACGGCGCGCTGACCTACCTCAGCGGCACCTCGTTCCAGAACCCGGCCTACACCGGCGGCACCCCGATCACCAATACGCAGACCACTTCGCTGCTGGTCGATCCCGACCGCGGCAACCGCACCGACAACCTGCGGCTGGACCTGAACTACGTCATCGGCGCGCACAGCATCACCGTCGGCATCGACAACCAGAACGCGCGCGCGCTCAACCGCGGCTCGGTGGCCTCGGGCGATGGGTACCAGTGGATCTACGGCCAATCCAATCCGGACATACCGATCAACACCGGCCTCGGCGTGCCGGCCACCGGCGGCTACGCCAACGGCGAGGACGGCTACTACGTGCGCAGGTACGTCTACAGCGCCCTGGCCTCGGTGCGCGCGGTGCAGCGCGCGCAGTACATCGAAGACAACTGGCAGGTCAGCGACCGCTTCCTGCTCAGCCTCGGCCTGCGCCTGGACCAGTTCACCAACTACAACCGCGACGGCGACGCCTACATCAAGCAGACCAGCGGGCAGTGGGCGCCGCGCCTGGGCTTCAGCTGGGACGTCGACGGCGACGCGCGCTTCAAGGTCTACGGCAACGCCGGCCGCTACTACCTGGCGCTGCCGCTGAACCCGGCATTCAACGCCGCCGGCGCGACCCTGGCGACCTCGACCTACTACACCTACGGCGGCATCGACGCCAACGGCTACCCCACCGACTTGACCCAGATCTCCGGCGCGGTCTCCTCCAACAACAACTACGGCATCCTGCCCGATGCCAAGACCGTGGCCACGCAGGGCATCAAGCCCTCGTTCCAGGACGAGTTCATCCTCGGCTTCACCAAGGCCTGGGGCGACAACTGGGTCTACGGCGCCAAGGGCACCTACCGGGTCCTGCGCAGCGGCGTGGACGACTACTGCGACAGCGACACGGTGTTCGCGGCGGCGGCCGCGCAAGGACATACGGTGACCCTGGACAGCAATCCGGTCAGCTGCTGGCTGATCAATCCGGGCAAGTCCAACACCTTCACCCTGGTGGACACCTCGGGCAACTACGTCAGCGTCCCGCTGAGCAATGCCGAGCTCGGCTTTCCCAAGTTCAAGCGCAACTACTACGGGCTCAACCTGTCGCTGGAGCACCCGTTCGACCAGCGCTGGTACGGGCGCTTCGACTACACCTGGTCGCGCAGCTATGGCACCACCGAAGGCCAGTTGCTGTCGGGCATCGGCCAGACCGCGGTGTCCACCACCCAGGCCTGGGACTACGCGCAGCTGATGGAACACACCAACGGCCCGCAGAGCAACGACCATACCCATCAGTTCAAGTTCTACGGCTATTACCAGTTCAATCCCGAATGGCTGGTGTCGGCCAACCTCAAGCTGGTGTCCGGCTCGCCGTTCAGCGCGCTGGGTTCCTACGGCGCCGACCAGAGCGACCCGTCCGGCTACGGCATCGCCTACCACTATTACCAGGGCAAGGCGGCGCCTCCGGGCAGCCAGGGCCGGCTGCCGTGGCTGAAGCAGCTCGATCTGGGGGTGTCGTGGCGGCCGGCGTACGCCGACCACAAGCTGGCCTTCAACCTGGACGTGTTCAACGTCTTCAACGGTCAGGCCACGCTGTGGAAGTACCCGTATTCTGAAACCGACCCGGGCGTGAGCGATCCGGTCTATGGCGCGGCGTTCGTGAGCCAGGCACCGCGCTCGCTGCGGCTGAGCGTCAGTTACGACTACTGACCGCTACCGCGCAGCCGCAGCGCGGGGAGACCGACGAGCCATCGCCGGCCTCCCCGCATGCGGTCATCCCGCCACGCTGGCCGCATGCAGGCGATCGGCCAGCGCGACGATGTCCGCCGCGTCCTGCACGCGCTCGCGCCAGGCCGCGGGGATGCCGTCGATGCCGTAGAAGGCGCCGGCCAGCTGCCCGCAGATCGCCGCGGTGGTATCGGCGTCGTCGCCGAGATTCGCCGCGCGCAGTACCGCATCGGCGAAGCACTCGGTCGTCGCGAAACACCACAGCGCCGCCGACAACGCATCGACCACGTAGCCGGTGCCGCGAATCTGCCTTGCCGGCACCGCGGCATGGTCGCGCACGGCCAGCGCGCGCAGCGCCGGCGTGTCCAGGGCCACATCCGGCGCCTGCAGCACCTGCACGCGATCGCCGCCGAGCAGGGCCGCGCGCAACTGCAACGCGAACAGCCGGCAGGCATCCAGCGCTTCGGCGGCGGCATGGGTGGTGCGCGAACTGTCCGCCGCGCGGTCGGCCAGTACATCGGGGCGATGCGCGTAGTACATCGCCACCGGCGCCAGCCGCATCAGCGAGCCGTTGCCGGCCGCGCGCGGGTCGGCGCTGCCGCTGAAGGCCGGGCCGCCGTCCAGATAGCGCTCCAGCGCCTGGCGCACGGTGTTGCCGATGTCGAAACATGTGCCGGTACTGCTCAGGTAGCCGTGGCGGTACCAGTTGCAATAGCGGTTCATCTGGTCCGCGGCATCGAAGCCTTCGCGGTACAGCAGGCTGTGCGCCAGGCACAACGCCATCGAGGTGTCGTCGGTCCACTGCCCGGGCTGCAGATCGAACGGACCGCCGCCCACCATGTCGTCGATCGGCGCGAAGCTGCCCGGCGCCTTGAATTCCAGCGTGGTGCCGAGCGCATCGCCGACCGCCAGGCCCAGCAGGCAGCCGCGAAAACGCGCGCGCTCGCGCTCGTCCGCGCTCATCGTGCGGCCCGCTGCGCCTGCTGCTCGGCCAGGGTCAGCGCGACGTTGTCGCGCAGATAGGCCGGTTCGGCGCGTTCCGGCGCGATCGCTTCGCCGCGCGCGTGGGCCGCCAGCGCCAGGGTCAGCACGTCGGCGGCATGCGGCAGGGCCTGCGCATCGACGCTGCGCAACTGCGCGTGCAGACGCCGCTGCAGCGCGTTGTCGATCGCCGCCAGGCCGGTGCCGACGCCATGCCAGGGCGCGTCCGTCTGCGGCAGCACGAACGCGTCCGGGACCAGCACCTGCTCGGGCGTCAGCGCGTGCAGGCCGTCGGCATCGCGCACGAAGGCCGCCGCATAGATCTCGCCCATGCGCGCGTCGATCGCGGCCAGCACCTGCGGCGCATCGTCCGGCGCGCGCAAGGCCAGCGCATGCAGGGTGGACACCGGCAGCACCGGCAGGTCCAGCGCCAGCGCGATGCCCTGCGCCAGCGCGATCGCCAGGCGCACCCCGGTGAACGCGCCAGGACCGCGGCCGAAGGCGATCGCATCGAGCTGGCTGCGCGCGATGCCGGCCTCGGCCAGCAACTGCTCGGCCCACGGCAGCGCCAGCTCGGCATGCCGGCGCGGCGCCAGCTCGAACCGCTCGCGCACCGCGCCATCGACATGCACGGCGACGGAGAGGGCTTCTGTGGCGGTTTCGAAAGCGAGAATTTTCATTGGAGGCCGGGATTGGGGATTCGGGATTGGGGATTCGAAAAAGCGAAGCGAGGAGCAAAAGCGGATGCCGTGCGCCGGCTAGTCGAACGGCGGCGAGGCGATGTGTTCGTGATTATCCACCGGCAGCGCGGCGTCGGCGCCGAAGAACTGACGCACGTCCTCGACATCGCGGGTGCGCGCGAACGGCGGCAGCGACTCCAGGAAGGTGCGGCCGTAGGATTTGGACAGCAGCCGCGGATCGCACAGCACCAGCACGCCGCGGTCGGTCTCGCTGCGGATCAGCCGGCCCACGCCCTGTTTCAGCGCGATCACCGCCTGCGGCAGCTGTTCGTCGCGGAACGGATTGCCGCCGTCGCGGCGGATCGCGTCCAGCCGCGCCTCGAACACAGGGTCGTCCGGCGCGGCGAACGGCAGCTTGTCGATCACCACCACGCTCAGCGCATCGCCGACCACGTCCACGCCCTCGCGGAAACTGGCGGAGCCGAGCAGCACGCCGTTGCCGGATTCGCGGAAGCGCTGCAGCAGGCTCGCGCGCGGCGCCTCGCCCTGCACGAACAGCGGCCACGGCCCGTCGCGCAGCGCCTCGGCGGCCTCGCGCAGCGCACGGTGCGAGGCGAACAGCAAAAAGGCGCGGCCCTGCGAGGCCTGCAGCACCGGATGCAACGCCGCGATCAGCGCGGTGCCGAAGCCGCGCGCGTTCGGGTCCGGCAGCGCCGGCAGATAACACAGCGCCTGCCGCGCCCAGTCGAACGGACTGGGCTGCAGCAAGGTCATCGGATCGCTCAGCCCCAGGCGGGTGGCGATGTGCTCGAAATCGCCCTTCACCGCCAGCGTCGCCGAGGTGAACACCCACGCCGCGTGCGACTTTTCGCGGTGCAGGCGCAGCGGGCCGGACACGTCCAGCGGCGTGCGCTGGCAGCGGAAGCCGCGCGCGCTCAGTTCGTACCACAGCACATCGTTGGACGGCGGCGCCGGCTCGGCGTCGAAATCTGGGATCGGCGCGTCGTCGCCGAGCCAGTGGCCCAGGCGCGCGCGCATCTCCTGCGCGCGCGCGGCGCACGCGTCGAAACCGGGCGAGGCCTCGCGCAGCCCCGCCAGGCTGTCCTGCAGGCGCGCCAGTTCCGCCAGCAGCGCATCGAAGCCATCGCGTACCTGCGGCTTGGCCAGCAGCCGCCATTGCGTGCCGCGGGTGGGCAACCCTTCCATCGCCGCGCGCAGTTCGCGCAAGGCCTGCTCCAGCGCCTGCACCGGCGCCTGCAGGCTGGCCAGCGCGCCGGCGACGTGGCGGCTCTCGGCCAGGCAGTCGCGCGCCAGCTCCTGCAGCGGACGCATGCCGAAGCTTTCGCCGAAGAAGTTCGCCGCCAGTTCCGGCAGCTGGTGCGCCTCGTCGATGACGAAGACCTGCGCGCCGGGCAGGATCTCGCCGAAGCCTTCCTGCTTCAGCGCCAGGTCGGCCAACAGCAGGTGATGGTTGACCACCACCACGTCGGCGGCCTGTGCGCGCTGCCGCGCCTGCACCACGAAGCACTCGCCCCAGAACGGGCATTCGGTGCCCAGGCAGTTGTCCATGGTCGAGGTGACCATCGGCAGCAGCGGCGAATCGTCGGGCAGCGCCTCCAGCTCGGCGATGTCGCCGAAGCGGGTGCGCCCGCCCCAGGCGACGATGCGCTGGAACTGCGCGATCTGCTCGCGCGAGGTGAAGCGCGGCTCGCCCTTGGCCTGCTCCAGCCGGTACTTGCACAGATAGTTGGCGCGGCCCTTCAGCAGCGCGCTGTTGAGGCCCACGCCCAGCGCCGCGCGCACCCGTGGCAGGTCGCGGTGGTAGAGCTGGTCCTGCAGCGCGCGGGTGCCGGTGGAGACGATGGTCTTCAATCCCGACAGCAGCGCCGGCACCAGGTACGCATAGGTCTTGCCGGTGCCGGTGCCGGCCTCGGCGAGCAGCACGTCGCGCTGCTCGAACGCCTCGGCGATCGCCGCGGTCAGCCGCAGCTGCGCCGCCCGCGGCACGAACGCATCCAGCTGGCGGGCGAGCGCACCGCCTTCGCTGAGCGCTTCGGTGCTGGCGTGGGCGAGGGACATTGGGGGCCGGGATTGGAGATTCGGGATTGGGGATTCGCTAGAGCTGCACGTCGGGTTTCGCTATCTAGCGCGCCCACCGACACGGCGGTATCGGCCTGCCACACATAACCGAACAGCCGTCGCTTTTACCAATCCCGACTCCCCAATCCCCAATCCCGGCTCTCAATCAATACCGCTTGATCCCCGCCACCGTGCAGCCCTCGATATGCGCATGCGCGGACGCCGCGTTCTCCTTCTGCCCGCGGGCCAGCCGCGACTGCTCGATGGTGGCCCAGTGGCGCCGGCACAGCGGGCCGGTCTGCGAGCCGAGGTCGACGGCGCGCTTGGCGAAGGCCTCGGCGCCCGCGTCGTCCTTCAGCAGCAAGGCCAGTTCGGCGCGGTCCTGCAGCAGCGCCGGATCTTCCGGCACCAGTTGCAGGGCCTGGTCCAGCGCCGCCGCCGCGCCGGCCAGGTCGCCGGCCGCGCGCTTGCGCTTGGCGCTGTCGCGCAGGTCCTCGACCTGCGGGTCGCGCAACGGCTGCACGCTCAATTCGGTGTCGTCGGCACCGCCGCTGGCGTCGATCGCGGCGACGCGCTGCGCCGGGGTGGTGGTGTCCACCGGCGGCGGCGGGGGCGGCGGCGGTGCGCTGACGCAGGAGGCCAGCAGCAGGCTGAGCGCGGCGATGGCGACGGTGGGGGTGTATCGGGTCATGGCAGGCATCCGTGGATCATTGCGCCGGAGGGGTGGACGCCGCGTCGGCGGGCGGCGCTTCTTTCTTCTTGTCCAGGCCGAACCAACTGCGCCAGCCGCCGCCACGACTCTCCTCGCCCTCGGCAGCGGGCTGCCCTTCTTCGGGCAGCGCCTGCGGCGGCGCGCACGGCGCATACGCCGGGGCGAAGCCGACCACGAACGGGAACTGGCGCGCGCCAGGGCAACTGGGATCGGTGCTGTTGCTGCCGGCCGGATCCATCCATTGCCAGTCGATGCCCTTGCCCTGCACCTTCAACGGCGAACTCGGCAGCCGCGCGAAGATGCCCGACCACACCCGCATCGCGCCGGTGGCGCCGTACAGGCCGGTCTGCTTGTTCTGGTCGTTGCCGATCCAGATCACCGCCAGATGATCGCCGGTGTAGCCGGCGTACCAGCTGTCCACGCCATCGTTGCTGGTGCCGGTCTTGCCGGCCGGGGTCAGCTTGCCCAGGCCGTCGCCGAGCAGCTGCCGCGCGGTGCCGTTGCTGACCACCTGCTGCAGCGCCAGCCCGACCAGGTTGGCCGCGACCGAATCGCCTTCCTGCGCCGGCGCCGGGGCCTTGTCGTAGCGCTTGAGCAGCTTGCCCTGCGGATCGAGCACGCCGCGCACCGCATGCAGCGGCTGGATCTCGCCGCCGGAGGCGAGGAACTGGTACAGCTGGGTCATCGCGTACGGGCTCTGGTCGGTCGCGCCCAGGATCAGCGACGGATTGTTCTCGGCCTCGAGCCCGGCCAGCACCTTGATCAGCTGCGCCACCCGCTCCGGCCCGACCTGCATGCCGATCCGCACCGTGGCCTGGTTGTACGAATGCGCCAGCGCATCGACCACGCGCACCGTGCCGTGGCTGCGGTTGTCGGAGTTGCCCGGGGTCCAGCGCTTGCCGCGGCTGAGCTGTACCGTCACCGGCGAATCGTCGACCCAACTGGCCAGCGAGTAATGGTCCGGCTGCGCCAGCGCCAGCAGGTACACGAACGGCTTGAGCAGCGAACCGACCTGGCGCTGCGCCTCGATCGCGCGATTGAAGCCGGGCTGCGACACGTCGCGGCTGCCGACCACCGCCAGCACGTCGCCGTTGTGGGTGTCGGTCAGCACCAGCCCGGCCTGCAGCGGCGGCCGCTTCTTGTTGGTCTCCAGCGCGGTCAGGGTGCGGGTCACCGCGCCTTCGGCATAGGCCTGCGCCGAGGGCGACATGCCGGTCAGCACGCTCAGCCCGGCGCCCTGCAGCGCGCTTTCCGGGTAGTCGCGCGCCAGCTGGCGGCGCACCAGGTCCACATAGGCCGGGAAGCGGTTGGCCGCGACCAGCCCCGGATTGGCCGGCACCCCCAACGGCGCGGCCAGCGCCTTGCGGTAGGTGGGCTCGTCGATCAGCTCGCTTTCGCGCAGCTTGCCGAGCACGAAGTTGCGCCGGTCCAGCGCGCGCTCGGGGAAGCGCCGCGGGTCGTAGTAGGACGGCCCCTTGACCAGGCCGATCAGCAGCGCCACCTGCTCCGGCGGCAGCGAATCCAGTTCGCGCCCGAACCAGAACTCCGCGCCCGAGGCCACGCCGTGGATCGCCTGGCTGCCGCGCTGGCCCAGGTAGACCTGGTTCAGATAGGCCTCGAGGATGGTGCGCTTGTCGTAACGCGCTTCCATGATCAGCGCGTACAGGATCTCGTTGAACTTGCGGGTGAGCGTCTGTTCCTTGCCGATGCCGAGCAGGCCGCTGCGCGCCAGCTGCTGGGTCAGGGTGCTGGCGCCCTGCCGGCTCTTGCCGCCGGAGCGCACCATCACCCAGGCCGCGCGCACCATGCCGCTGAGGTCGATGCCGTGGTGGTAGTTGAAGTCGCGGTCTTCCACCGCCTGCAGGCCGGTGACCAGCAGCTCGGGCACTTCGTCCACCCGCACCAGCCGGCGCTCTTCCTGTTTCTGCCCGTACAAGGTGGCGATGCGCGCCGGATCCAGCCGCGCGGCGGTCAGCGACTTGCGCGTCTGCGCATCGCGCAGCGCCGCCACGCGGCCGCCGGACAGGCTCACTTCCACGCGCCTGGGCGCGACCCGGCCGTCCACGTCGACGTAGCCGCGGCTGGCGATGACGAAGCGGCTACCGTCCTGCTGGTAGGTGCCGGGGCGCTGCGCGCCGGCATCCTCGCGGTAGCTGGCCGCGTCCAGTTCGGTCTTCAGCGTCTGCGCGTCCATCGCCGTGTCCGGCGCCAGCGCCAGCGGGCGGGCGTAGACCCGGGTCGGAATCTGCCAGCGCAGTTCGCCGAAGCGCTGCGTCACCTGCTTGTTCAGATAGACCGTGTACGGGATCAGGAAGCCCAGGCCCAGCGCGGTGGCGGCCAGGCCCCAGGTGAGCAGGCGCCGGCGCCAGGGCGAGGCGCCGCTGTCGAGATCGTCGGTGTCCTGATCGTCGGTGTCGTTGTCGTCGTAGCGTCGTGGCACGGGGATGCGAGAATGTAAATTCCGGCGAGTCTAGCGCAGGCCAGCAGGCAGCGCGGCGCGGGGTCCCCTTTGTTTCAGCTGGAGTTGCAACGGATGTCGATGTCCTGGGCGAACCTGCGCTACGCCCTGAACCGTTTTGCCGGCCTGCTGCGGCGCGGCCTGGCCAGCCTGCGCTCGCGCGGCTGGCGCAGTACCTGGCAACGGCTGCGCGTGCATGCGCAGCCGCTGCCGCCGCCGCGGCGCACGCTGTTCGCGGTCGCGCCGCAGCCGTTCGCCGCCTTCGCGGTGCCGGCCAGCGACGCGCCGCTGGTCAGCATCGTGATCCCGGTCTACAACCACGTCGCGCATACCCTCGCCTGCCTGCGCGCGCTCGCCGCGCACCCGCCGGCCGCGGCCTGCGAGATCCTGGTGATCGACGACGGCAGCAGCGACGAGACCGTGCAGTGGTTGCCGCAGATCCAGGGCCTGCATTACCACGTGCGCCGCCAGAACGGCGGCTTCATCGCCACCTGCAACGACGGCGCGGCGCGCGCGCGCGGCCGCTACCTGGTGTTCCTCAACAACGACACGGTGCCGCAGCCGGGCTGGCTGGATGCGCTGCTGGACACCTTCGCGCAGGTGCCGCAGGCCGGGCTGGTCACCGCGCAGTTGCTGTACCCGGACGGGCGCCTGCAGGAAGCCGGCGGCGTGGTCTTCGCCGACGGCAGCGCCTGGAGCTACGGCCGCTTCGAATCGCCGGACGATCCGCGCTACGCCTACCTGCGCGACATCGACTACGGCGCTGGCGCGGCGCTGGCGATCGAGCGCGAACGCTTCCTGGCGCTGGGCGGCTTCGACACGCGCTACCTGCCGGCCTACTACGAGGACACCGACCTGGCGTTCGCCGTGCGCAAGGCCGGGCTGCGCACCCTGCTGCAGCCGGCAAGCCAGGTGGTGCACGACGAGGGCACCAGCAACGGCACCGATACCGGCAGCGGCATCAAGGCCTACCAGGTGCGCAACCGCGGCGTGTTCGCGGCCAAATGGGCCGATGTGCTGGCGCGGCAATTGCCACCCGGTACCACGCCGACCCCGGCGCAACTGCACCGGCGGCAGCGCCAGGTGCTGATCCTCGACGAGGCGCTGCCGCAACCGGACCGCGACTCGGCCTCGCTGCGCCAGCTCAACCTGATCCGCCTGCTGCTGCAGGAAGGCGCGCACGTGGTGTTCGTGCCCAGCGGCCGCGAGTACGCCAGCCGCCACAGCGAGGCGCTGCAGCGGCTCGGCGTGGAGGTGTGGTATGCGCCCTACCTGAAGAGCGTGAGCGGGTTCCTGCAGCAGCACGGCGCACGCTTCCATGCGGTGCTGCTGGTGCGCCACCACGTCGCCCATGCCTGCCTGCCGCTGCTGCGCCGCTTCGCACCGCAGGCGCGGCGGCTGTTCGATACCGTCGATCTGCACTACCTGCGCGAGCGCCGCGGCGCCGAGCTGGCCGGCGACGCACGGCTGCTGCGCGAGGCCGAACGCACCCGCGCGCGCGAGCTGGAGGTGATGGCCCAGGTCGATGTCACCGTGCTGGTCAGCGGCGTCGAGCGCGAACAGCTGCAGCGCGAGGCGCCGCAGGTGCGCACCGCGTTGATCTCCAATCTGCACGAAGTGGCCGGACCGGGCCTGCCGTGGGCGCAGCGCCGCGATCTGGTGTTCGTCGGCGGCTTCCGCCATGCGCCCAACGTGGATGCGGTGCGCTGGTTCCTGCAGGAGGTGTTCCCGCCGCTGCGCGCGCTGCTGCCGGACCTGCGCTTCCACTGCATCGGCGCCGACATGCCCGACGACATCCGCCGCCTCGGCGCCGCCACGCCCGGGGTCGAATTGCTCGGCTACGTGCCGGACATCGTCGCCTACATGGACGAGATCCGCATCGCGGTGGCACCGCTGCGCTTCGGCGCCGGGGTCAAGGGCAAGGTCAACCTGAGCATGGCGCACGGGCAACCGGTGGTGGCCACGCCATGCGCGGTGGAAGGCATGCACCTGCGCCACGGCGAGGACGTGCTGATCGCCGACAGCGCGCCGCAGTTCGTCGCCGCGCTGGCGCAGCTGTACACCGACGAGGCGCTGTGGAACACGCTGGCCGGCAACGGCCTGCGCAACATCGCCACGCACTTCTCGCTGGACGCGGCGCGCGCCACGGTGCGGCAGGTGTTTCTCGACTAGGGTTGCTGTGAAGCCGTTGACGCCCGACAGCAGCGGCTCTGGCTAGCAGCCTTCCATCGCCCTGATGCGCTATCGGTAAGGCGTCGCGGCTGAAGCCGCTCCTACAGTGCATCCGGCAAGCGCGCGGCACGCCTCTGTAGGAGCGGCTTCAGCCGCGACCAACCACATCCGGGGCCAGGACGGCTCGGCCACACGGCTGCCCCTCTCGCCGACGTAGCAACCCGCTGCCCAACGGCACTCAGCGCCCGGGCGACAAGCTGCGCAAGCGGCGCTCGAACGCGGCCAGCTCCGGCGTGCCTGGATCGATCGCGCGGGCGCGACGCAGCGCCTCGCGCGCGAAGTCGGCGTCGCCGGCGCTCAGGCGCTCGTCGCCGACCGCGAGCCAGCGCTGCGCCAGGCGCCGGCGCGCCGCGGCCACGCCGTTGCCGCCCGGCGCCAGCGCACGCCAGGCGTCGTAGCACGCGCTCGCCGCCAGCACCCGGTTGCCCCGCAATTCGGCGTCGAAACAGCGCCGCAGCGCCGCCAGCACGCGCTGCTCGGCGCTGCGCACGCGGGCATCGCGCGGCGCCAGCACCTGCGCCGCCTGCAGCGCGTCGTAGGCGCTGCTGCCGGGCGGGGTCAGCCAGTCGCCGCGCGCCTCGGCCGCCTGCAGTTCCGCCAGCAATGTCTGCAGGCGGCGCGCGCGCGCGGCGGGCGACAGCGGCGAATGCAGCGTGGCCTGGCTCTGCCGCGCACGCGTCAGCGCCTGCCGCGCGTCGGCCAGCGCACGGTTGTCGGGCGCCACCGCCTGCCCTTTCTGAAGCGCGCGCTCGGCCTCGGCGAAACGGAAATCGGCGGCGGCGCGCGTGACCTGCGCCGCATACGCCGCGGCCACGCGCTCCTCGTCATCGCGCACGCCAGCGGCATCGGGCGCGGCCGCGCGCAGCTTGGCCAGCGCCCGCGCCGCCGCGTCCGGCCGCTGCCGGCGCAGCGCTGCATCGATTTCGCGCTGCAAGGCTTCCAGCGCGCGATTGAGCGCCGCCTGCGCCGCCGGCAGGTCGACGTGCCCGGGGTCGTAGTCGCGGGCGCTGTCCACCAGCGCCGCGGCCGCCGCCACGTCGCCGCGCGCCAGCGCCGCCTGCGCGCGCTGCAGCAATTCCGACAAGGCATCTTCGCGGCCTTCCAGCGCCGCGGTCCGTTCCGGGGCGAACTCCAGCACCTGCCGGTACAGCGGCAGCGCTGCGTCGGGGGCGCCGTCCAGGCGGCCCTCGCGCTGGGCTTGCGCCGCTTTTTGCAACAGTTGGTCGAGCCCGGCATGCGCGGCTTCGCGCTGGCGCAAGGCGGCGTCGATACGATCGGCGTCGGCGCGCGGCACCTGCAGCGCGCGCGCCAGCGCCAGCGCCGAGCGCACCTGCGCATAGCGCCCGACGGCCAGCGCCGCACGCGCCTGGCCGAGCGCGGCGCGGCCGGTGGCGGCCAGCCCGGCCCGTGCCTGCAGGCGGTCGCCGTCCAGCGCGAGCGCCGCCTCGTAGCGCTCGCGCGCGCCGCTGCCGTCGGCGGCGCTGAGGCGGCCGGCGCGCAATGCCGCATTGCCCTGGTCGAGCAGTTGCTGGATCCGCGTTTCCGGCCACAGCAGATCGGCCAGCGGGCGGCGGAACATCACCAGCGCCAGCGCCGCCAGCAGCAGGACGGCCAGCGCCCAGCGCCAGACACGGCGGTCGCGCCACAGCGGCACCGACCGCTGCCGGCGCCGGCGTTCGTCCCTGACCTGATCTGGCGGCTTGCTCACCGCGCAAGCTTAGCGTGCGTGCATGGCAAGACCATGCATGCGCGCGCAGCGCGCGGCCCGGGTCAGCCCAGGCGCCGCGCCTCGTCCACCCCGGGCAGCGCGTCGAGCTTGCCGAGCAAGGTCGACAGCTGCCCGTAGTCGCCGACCTTCAGGCGCAGCCGCAACTGGGTGCGGCCGCTGTCGCGCACGTTGTCGCTGTTGATCTCCAGCACGTGCGCGTCCTCCTGCGCGATCAGGTTGGTGATGTCCTTGAGCAGCCAGCGCCGGTCCATCGCCCGCACCAGCACGTCCACCTCGTAGCCGCCGCCGGCCTGGCCCCACTCCACCGGCAGCACCCGTTGCGGGTTGCTGGCGGCGAGCCGGGCGAAGGACGCGCAATCGACCCGGTGCACGGTGACGCCGCGGGTGCGGGTCAGGTAGCCGGCGATCGGCTCGCCGGCGACCGGCTGGCAGCAGCGCGCCAGCTGCACCAGCAGGTTGCCCACGCCCTGCACGGTGAACTTGGACTTGGCCAATCCGCTGCGGCGCGCGGTCGGCCGCGGCAGTGCCGGCGCCGCCGGCTGCGCCGCGGCGCGTTCGGCCTCGTGCAGGGCGCGGCCGACCTGGCTGGGGCCGACGTCGCCCAGCGCGACCTGGATGTACAGCTCCTCGATGCCGTCGGCATGGAACTTCTTCGCCGCCGGCAACAGGTCGGCGTGCTGCAGGCCCAGGCGCTTGAGTTCGCGCTCGAGCAGGTCCTTGCCGGCCTGCACGTTGCGCGCGCGGTCGAGTTTGTGGAACCAGGCGCGCACCTTGTCGCGCGAGCGGCCGCTGGCCAGGTAGCCGTTGGCCGGCAGCAGCCAGTCGCGGCGCGGCTCGGCCTCCTTGCCGGTCAGTATCTCGACGCGGTCGCCGCTGCGCAGCTTGTGGGTCAGCGGCACGATGCGGTTGTTGACCTTGGCGCCGCGGCAGCGGTGCCCGACCATGGTGTGCACGTGGTAGGCGAAATCCAGCGGCGTGGCGCCCTGCGGCAGGTCGATCACCTCGCCCATCGGAGTCAGCGCATACACCCGGTCCTCGACCAGCTCGGCGTCGAGCGCGCCGGCCAGCCCGCCCTGCTCGCCGTCCTGCGACTGCTCCAGCAGCTGCCGCATCCAGGTGATCTTGCGGTCGAACGCCTTCTCCGCGCCCTTGCCGCCTTCCTTGTACTTCCAGTGCGCGGCCACGCCCAGCTCGGCCTGCGCGTGCATCTCGTGAGTGCGGATCTGCACCTCGATCGTGCGCCCTTCCGGGCCGACCACGGCGGTGTGCAGCGAGCGGTAATCGTTGGCCTTGGGCCGGGCGATGTAGTCGTCGAACTCGCTGGGCACCGGCGCCCACAGCGCATGCACCACGCCCAGCGCGGCGTAGCAGGCGGCGACGTCGTCGACCATCACCCGCACCGCGCGCAGGTCGTACAGCTGGTCGAAGGCCAGCCGCTTCTTCTGCATCTTCCGCCAGATGCTGTAGATGTGCTTGGGCCGGCCGCTGATCTCCGCCTGCAGGCCCTGCTCGCCCAGCGCCTTGGACAGGATCTTCTTGACCGCCTCGATATAGCGCTCGCGCGCCACCCGGCTCTCGTCCACCTCGCGCGCGATGCGCCGGTAGGTGTCCGGCTCCAGGTGGCGGAACGCCAGGTCCTCCAGCTCCCATTTCAGCTGCCAGATGCCCAGCCGGTTGGCCAGCGGCGCGTGGATGTCGCGGGTCAGCTGCGCCAGCGCGCGGCGCTGCGCCTCGGGCAGCTTGTCGGCCACGCGCATCTTCGCCAGCTGCCGCGCCAGCAGGATCGGCACCACGCGCAGGTCCTGCACGATCGACAGCAGCAGCCGGCGCAGGCCTTCGCTGTTGCGCCCGGCCTCGCGCCCGGCGTGCAGCGCCCAGACCTGGTCGGCCGCGTCCTGGCCGTCGAGCAGGCCGACCACCGCCTGCGCCCGCGCCGGCGGCGCGACCGGCAACTGCGCCAGCTGCGCGCGCAAGCCGGGCAGGTCGAACAGCAGCGCGGCCAGCAGCGCCGCTTCGTCGGCGGACAGCAGCGCCAGCGCGTCCAGCGTATCGGCCAGCACCGGCCACGGCGCGCGCGCGGCCTGTTCCGGCTGCGCGTGCCAGGCCTGCAACAGCGCTTCGCGCAGCGCGGGCGCCAGCGCGGCGGCGGCCGGACGCTGCAGCAGCGCCTCCAGGCCGGGATGGGGAGAGTGATTCAAGGACGGACGGTCGTGACGAAGCGGTGCCGCCTACACTAGCGCGCTTGCGCGCCCGCCCACAATTGCGCGCAACGCGCCGCGCGGACCGCCGCGGCCGCATCCCTACCAGAAGCTCATTGTGACCGGCTTGCGACTTGGCCCGCCCTTACCGGAAATTTCACATCCCCCGTGGGGTGCGGGCCTATTCTCGAAACCGACGCCGCGCTCCGCTGAAACCGATGTCGCCGTCGTCGCCCTGTGATCCCACCCGAAGAGGAACGCCCATGAAGAAGTGGAACAAGCCCGTGATCCGCGAAATCTGCGTCGGTGCGGAAATCAACTGTTACGCCTCCGGCGAGCTTTGATCGCGTGTCAGCCCCGTTCCCGAGACGATGCGTGACCGGCCAGGCGCCGTAGACGGAGACCGGATGCACCTCATCGTATTGGGATCGGCGGCCGGCGGAGGGCACCCGCAATGGAACTGCCATACACCCGCGAGCCTGCGGGCATGGCAACAGCTTGCGGGTGCCCAACGTCGCACCCAGGCCAGCATCGCGGTCAGCGCCGACAACCAGCGCTGGCTGCTCATCAACGCTTCCCCCGATTTCCGCCAGCAGCTGCTGGCGACCCCCGCGCTGTGGCCGCAACGCGACCTGCGCCATTCGCCGATCGAGGCCGTGCTGCTGACCAGCGGCGAGATCGACCATATCGCCGGCCTGCTGTCGATGCGCGAAAGCCAGCGCTTCGACCTGCATGCCAGCGGCCGCGTGCTCGACCTGCTGGCGCAGAATCCGATCTTCGACGCGCTGCACCCGGCCTACGTGCAGCGCCATGCCTTCACCCTGGACACGCCGCTGTCGCTGCTCGGCCTGCAGGTGACGCCGTTCGCGGTGCCGGGCAAGGTGCCGCTGTTCATGGAGAGCCGCCACAGCGGCGACCTGGCCGGCTCCGACGAAGAGACCCTGGGCCTGACCATCGACGACGGCCGCCATCGCTTCCACTACATTCCCGGCTGCGCGACCATGACCGACGCGTTGCGCACGCGCCTGCGCGGCGCCGAACTGGTGTTCTTCGACGGCACCCTGTGGCGCGACGACGAACTGGTGCAGCTCGGGGTCAGCGCCAAGACCGGCCAGCGCATGGGCCACCTCAGCATCGACGGCGAGGCCGGCACCCTGCGCGCGTTCGCCGACCTGGACGTGGCGCGCAAGGTCTTCATCCACATCAACACCACCAACCCGATCCTCGACGCCGGCTCGGCCGAACGCGCAGCGGTGGCCGCGCACGGCTGGGACGTCGCCCACGACGGCATGGACATCACCCTGTGAGAACCCGCCTGTGAGCGCATTGCTGAGCCCCGAGCAATTGGAAGCGGAACTGCGCGCGATCGGCGCGCGCCTGTACCACGACCAGCACCCGTTCCATGCGCTGCTGCACAGCGGCCGGCTCGAGCGCGGCCAGGTCCAGGCCTGGGCGCTGAACCGCTACGAGTACCAGCGCTGCATCCCGCTGAAGGACGCGGCGATCCTGGCGCGGATGGACGATCCGGCGCTGCGCCGGATCTGGCGCCAGCGCATCGTCGACCACGACGGCAGCGCCGACGGCGAAGGCGGCATCGCGCGCTGGCTGCACCTGACCGACGCGCTGGGCCTGGACCGCGACCTGGTGCAATCCGGCCGCGCCCTGCTGCCGGGCACCCGCTTCGCGGTGCAGGCCTACCTGCACTTCGTGCGCGAGAAGAGCCTGCTGGAAGCGATCGCCTCGTCGCTGACCGAGCTGTTCGCGCCGGGCATCATCGGCCGCCGCGTCGCCGGCATGCTGCAGCACTACGATTTCGTCTCGCGCGAGGCGCTGGCGTATTTCGAGCACCGCCTGCACGAGGCGCCGCGCGATTCGGACTTCGCCCTGGACTACGTCAAGCGCCACGCCGACACGGTGGAAAAGCAGCAACTGGTGCAGGACGCGCTGCGCTTCAAGTGCGGCGTGCTGTGGTCGCAGCTGGATGCGTTGCACTTCGCCTACGTGCAACCCGGCGTGGCCTGGCCGGACGCGTTCGTCGCCGCGCCCGCGCAGGCGGCGGCATGAGCGCAGCGGCGCCCGACAGCTGCCCGCGGCTGGCGGCCGGCGTGCGCCTGCAGCACGACCGCACCCGCGCGCAATGGGTGCTGCTGGCGCCGGAACGGGTGGTCGAACTCGACGAGATCGCGCATGCGATCGTGTCGCGCTGCGACGGCACGCGCTCGCTGGCGGCGATCGCCGCGGACCTGGCCGCGGAGTTCGACGCCGATCCGGCCGAGGTCGAGCGCGACGTGCTCGAGCTGGCCGCGGACCTGCACGGCAAGCGTCTGCTGCGCGCATGAACGCGACCGTGCCGCCGCCGCTGTCGCTGCTGCTCGAGCTGACCCACCGCTGCCCGCTGGCCTGCCCGTACTGCTCCAACCCGATCGCCCTGGCCGGCCTGCGCGAGGAGATGGACACCGCCGGCTGGCGCTCGGCGCTGGACCAGGCCGCGGCGATGGGCGTGCTGCAGGCGCATTTTTCCGGCGGCGAACCGATGCTGCGCAAGGACCTGCCCGAGCTGGTCGCGCATGCGCGCGCGCTGGGGCTGTACAGCAACCTGATCACCTCCGGCGTGGCCGGCGGCGCGCCGATGCTGGCGCAACTGGCCGCCGCCGGGCTGGAACACGTGCAACTGAGCGTGCAGGACGCCGACGCCGCCGGCGCCGACTTCATCGCCGGCTACCGCGACAGCCTGGCCAAGAAGCGCGCGTTCGCCGCCTCGGTGCGTGCGCTCGACCTGCCGCTGACGATCAACGCGGTGATCCACCGCCACAACGCCGAACGGGTGCCGGCGATGATCGAGCTGGCGCTGGAGCTGGGCGCCGAGCGCCTGGAAGTGGCGCACACCCAGTACTACGGCTGGGGCCTGCGCAATCGCGCCGCGCTGATGCCCAGCCGCGCGCAGATCGACGCCACCGTGGTCGCGGTGACCGCGGCGCGCGAACGGCTGGGCGACCGGCTGACCATCGATTTCGTCACCCCCGACTACTACGCGCACCGGCCCAAGGCGTGCATGGGCGGCTGGGGCCAGCGCTTCGTCAACATCTCGCCGCGCGGCGACGTGCTGCCCTGCCACGCCGCCGAGACCTTGCCGGACATGGTGTTCGAAAACCTGCGCGAGCGGCCGCTGGCGGCGATCTGGCAGGACGGCGAGGCGTTCGCCCGCTACCGCGGCACCGCATGGATGCCGGAGGTGTGCCAGGGCTGTCCGAAACGCGAGATCGACTGGGGCGGCTGCCGTTGCCAGGCGCTGGCGCTGAGCGGCGATGCGGCCACGCTGGACCCGGTCTGCGAGCGCGCGCCCGAGCATGCCGACGTGCAGGCGCTGGCCCAGCGCGAGGCGGCCGCTGCGGCGCCGGCGTTCGTGTACCGGCGCCCGGCACGGCCGCAAGCGGAAACCGAGTCCAGCGCGGGCTGATCGCCGGCCGGGCATCTGCGCCGGCCAACCGCGTGCCGCGGCGGCGTCGGCGAGTGACCCGCGCCAGCGCCGTGGGATGGCGCACAGCGGGGCATGACCGCAGCACTGGCGGGCATCGCCACCCAGCACCCGCGCCACGTCTTGCGACTACACTACGTCGCACTCCACTGCCCGGATCCCGCCATGCTGCTTGCGCGCCTCACTCCCCTGGTCCTGTGCGCGGCGCTCGCCGTGTGCGCCGTTCCCGCCGCCGCCCAGCGCACCGTCGCCGGCGACCTGCAGACGCAGATGTCGGCGCAGGAATTCAAGGCCGCCGGGCTGGACAAGCTGTCGCCGCAGGAACTGACCGCGCTGAACGACTGGCTGCAGGGCAAGGTCGCCAAGGAGACCGCGGTGGCGCTGGAGAAGGCCAAGGAAGAAGGCCGCCAGGAAGTGATCGTGAAGAACCGCGGCTTCTTCGACTTCGGCAGCCAGGAGCCGATCGAAAGCACCCTGGTCGGCGAGTTCACCGGCTTCTCCAAGGGCCGCCGCTACGTGCTGGCCAACGGCCAGGAATGGGAGCAGACCGAATCCGCCAGCCTGAGCAGCGTGCGCCGCAGCGCGCCCAAGGTGCGGATCAAGCCGGGCATCGGCGGCGTGTGGTACATGCAGGTGGACACCTACAACACCCAGGCCAAGGTGCGCCGCGTCAAGTAAGGCGCAGGCCGTGAACGTGCGCCAGCATCCGCGGCTGGGCCTGGCCGACGCCTCGCACAGCCTCGCCGACGCGCTGCGCCGGCGCTTCCGCGCCAGCGACGTCTGGTTCATCGCGCTGGCGTTGCTGGTCGGCCTGGTCGCCGGCCTGCTGACCCTGCTGCAGAGCGGCCTGGCGCATGGCGCGCAGGCCTGGCTGTACGGCCTGGACGTCGATGCCCGGCTCAGCGCGATGCCCGAACTGAGCCTGGGCCAGTTGCTGGTGCTGCCGCTGGGCGGGCTGCTGGTCGGCCTGCTCGGCATGGCCGCGCGCGCGCGCAAGCGCCAGCTGATCGATGCGGTCGAAGCCAATGCGCTGTACGGCGGGCGCATGTCGATGCGCGACAACCTGATCGTGTCCGCGCAGACCCTGCTGTCCAACGGCTGCGGCGCCTCGGTCGGGCTGGAGGCGGCGTACACGCAGATGGGCGCGGGCAGCGGCTCGCACCTGGGACGGATCCTGCGCCTGCGCCGCGCCGACATCCGCACCCTGGTCGGCGCCGGTGCCGGCGCGGCCATCGCCGCTGCGTTCGGCGCGCCGCTGGCCGGCGCGTTCTACGCGTTCGAGATCGTGATCGGCGCGTACTCGCCGTCGGCGCTGGCGCCGGTGGCGGTGGCCTCGCTGGGCGCGGTGTTCGTGGCCCAGGCCGCCGGCGTGCAACCGTACCTGCTGCCGGCCTCGGCGGCATCCGCGCTGGAAGCGCGCGACTACCTGCTGTACGCGCTGCTCGGCGCGATCTGCGCGCTGCTGGCGGTGGCGGTGATGCGCCTGGTCGGCGCGATCGAGCAGGCGGTCAACCGCAGCCCGCTGCCGCGCTGGGCGCGACCGGTGGCCGGCGGCCTGATGCTGATCCCGCTGGCGCTGATCACCCCGCAGGTGCTCTCCTCCGGGCACGGCGCGCTGCACCTGGACCTGACCAGCCCGACCTCGCTGCAATGGCTGGGCGTGCTGTTGCTGCTCAAGTGCCTGGCCTCGGGCATTTCGCTCGGCTTCGGCTTCCGCGGCGGCCTGTTCTTCGCCTCGCTGTTCATGGGCTCGCTGGTCGGCGGACTGTTCGCCGGGCTGTTGAACCTGGGCACCGGCATGGCCCTGGTCGACGGCACCGCCGCCTCGCTGGCCGGCATGGCCGCGCTGGCCGCGGCGGTGGTCGGCGCGCCGATGACGATGGCGATGCTGGTGCTCGAGGGCACCCACGATTTCGTGCTGGCCAGCGCGGTGATGGTGGCGGTGCTGGTGGCCAACACCATCGTGCGCCAGGTGTTCGGCTATTCGTTCTCGACGTGGCGCCTGCACCTGCGCGGCGAGACCATCAAGAGCGCGCGCGACGTGGGCTGGGTCAAGCACCTGAGCGCCGGACGGATGATGCGCCAGGACGTGCACCCGCTCGCCGCCGGCACCTCGGTGGCCGAATTCCGCCGCCGTTTCCCGCTCGGCTCGGGCGTGCGCGTGGTGCTGGAAGACGAACAGGGCCACTACGCCGGACTGGTGACGCTGGCCGCCGCCTACGCCGACGGCGTGAACGCCGACGCGGCCATCGCCGACTACGCCGGCAACCGCGACGTGGCGCTACGCGCCGAGACCGACGTGGTCACCGCGATGCGCCAGTTCGACCTGACCCAGAGCGACGAACTGGCGGTGGTCGACGACCACGGCAAGGTGCTCGGCGTGCTGACCGAGAGCTTCGTGCGCAAGCGCTACGCCGAGGAACTGGACAAGCGCCAGCGCGAGCTGATGGGCGAACGGGTCGACGATTGAGTTAGGGGCCGGGATTTGGGATTGGGGATTCGGGATTCGTAAAAGCGCAAAGCGTGCGATCAGACATCCGTAGTCGCTTTTACGAATCTCCAATCCCGAATCCCGAATCCCGAATCCCGAATCACCGCACCCCAGCCACCCGCTGCGCCAGCTTCTTGGCCGAGATCCCGGGCTTGGCGCCCAGTTCCTGCGCGAACAACGACACCCGCAATTCCTCCAGGTCCCAGCGCAGCGCCTGCCACTGCGGATCGGCGCTGCGCCCGGCCGCGGCGGCATCGGCCAGCGCATCGACGAAAGGTTTCAACTCCAGCATCCGCGCCTGATCGCGCGCCGGATCGCGCTTGGCGCGTTCGGCGCGCAGGATCATCGCGCGCAGGTAGCGCGGAAACTGCGCCAGCGCCGTCGCCGGGGTCTCGCGCAGGAAGCCCGGATGCACCAGCGCCGCCAGCTGCGCGCGCAGGTCGTCGAGGTTGCCGCTGGCCCAGCCCATCAGCGGCGATTCCAGCTGCGGCTTCAATTCCGCCGCCGCGCCCATGATCGCCTCGGCCAGCTTCAGCCGCTCCATCGCCTCGCCGAACAGTTGCTTGCCGGCGGCATCGCGGCGCTGGGCGAAGCCGCCCGGGTCGCGGATCACGTCCAGGCCATCTTCGAGCAGCGCATTCAACGCCGCATCGACCAGATCGCCGCGCAAGCGCTCCTGCGACTCGATCGCCGCATACAGCAGCCCGGTCTTCGGCGACACCGGCAGCTGCTTGCGCGCCTGCTTGACCTTGTCGGCCAGCGCGATCTCCAGCAGCCGGCGCACGCCGCGCGGATGCGCCGCCTCGGCCTGCGCGCGGTCGGCGAAGATGCGCAGCGCCGCCGCGTCGCCTTCGTCCACCAGGGCCGGATACGCCGGCACCCCCGCTTCGCCCGGCACCTGCAGCGGGATCGGCGCGGACGGGAACTCGCGCAGCCCGTCGGCCGCCATCTCGCGCCCGGCACGGGCGGCGAACGCCTGCCCTGCGCGGTCGCCGAAGCGGGCGCGCAACGCGTCCAGGTCGCGCGATTCGGTCAGCACCTTGCCGGCGTCGTCGCGCAGCCGCAGATTCATGCGCAGGTGCGGGTCCAATGCGCTTTCGTCGAAATCCAGCGCGCTCAGCGCCGCGCCGGTGGCGCGCTGCAGGAAGCGCGCCAGCTCGCCGCGCATGTCGTCGGCGCCGGGCTGCGGGAACGCCTCGTAGAACGCGCGGGCGAAGTCCGGCGCCGGCACGTAGTTGCGGCGCATCGCCTTGGGCAGGCTGCGGATCAGCGCCGCGGCCTTGTCGGCGACGAAACCCGGCGCCAGCCACGACAGCCGCGCCGCATCCAGCGCATTGAGCAGGTGCAGCGGCACCTCCAGGGTCACGCCGTCGTCGGCCGCGCCGGGTTCGAATTTGTAATGCAGCGCCAGCCGCGCGTCGCCCAGCGCGAAATACTTCGGATAGCGGTCGGCCTCGCTGCCTTCGCCCGGCAGCAGATCGGTCAGCGACCAGTGCAGCGCGCGCCGCTGCTCCGGCGGCAGCGCCTTCCACCACGCGTCCAGGCCGGCGGCCGAGTGGATCTCGCCGGGAATCCGGTCCAGGTACCAGCGCGCCTGCCAGTCCTCGTCGGCGACGATGCCGGCGCGGCGCAGCTTGGCTTCTTCCTCGTGCGCCTGCGCCAGCACTTTCTGGTTGTCGGCGACGAAGCTGGCGCGGGTGTTGATCTCGCCCGGCACCAGGCCCTGGCGCACGAACAGTTCGTGCGCGCCGGGCGGGTCGATGCGGCCGTAGTGCACCGGCTTCTTCGGCGCCAGCACCAGCCCGAACAGGCTGATCTGTTCGGAGGCCAGCACCTGCCCCTGCGCGCGCGACCAATGCGGGTCGAAATGCTTGCGCGCCAGCAGGTGCGGCAGCTCGGCGATGACCCAGTCCGGCTCGACCGCGGCATTGGTCATGCCCCACACCTTCTGCGTGTCCAGCAACGTGGCCGGCAGCACCCACGGCGGCGGCTTGCGCGCAAGCGCCGAGCCGGGGAACAGCAGGAAGCGGCGCTGCCGCGGCGCCAGGAAATCGCCCTTCTCGGTGCGATGGCCGACCTGCGTCGGCAGGCCGGCAAGCAGCGCGCGGTGCAACGCCTGGTAGGCGGCGGCGCGTTCGCGCTCGCTGGCACGTGGTGCGTCGTCGGCCGGGTTGGCCTGCGCTGCAGGCCTGGGTTCGGTGGGCGCTGGCGCCGACGTGGGTTCGCTGCGCCCTTCGCGCGCCAGCCGCGCAGCGCGATGCAGCTGCCCGCGCGTGGCGCGCGCGCTGGTCTCGGCATCGCGGGCCGGCGGCGGCGACGCCGCACCGGCCAGCAACGGCAGCAGCGAGGCCGCCGCCGGCTCTTCGCTCCAGCCCAGTTCCTCGCACAGCAGGTGCAGCTGGCGGTGCAGTTCGCGCCACTCGCGCATGCGCAGGAAACCGAGGAAGTGGCGCCCGCACCAGTCGCGCAGCCTGGACTGGGTCAGCTCCTCGTGCGCCTGCCGGTAGCCGTCCCACAGGCGCAGGATGCCGACGAATTCCGAGCGCGCATCGGCGAATTTGGCGTGCGCGTTGTCGGCCGCCTCGCGCGCTTCCGGCGGGCGCTCGCGCGGGTCCTGGATGCCCAGGAACGCGGCGATCACCAGCATCGGCCGCAGGCAGCCGTGCTGCTGCGCGGCCACCAGCATCCGCGCCAGCTTCACATCGACCGGCAGCCGCGCCATCTTGCGGCCGATCTCGGTCAGCTTGCGCAGGCCATGGCGGTCGGGCTCGCCGACCGCGCCCAGTTCCACCAGCTGCTGCCAGCCGTCGGCGACCGCGCGCTCGTCCGGCGGCTCCAGGAACGGAAAATCCTCGATCCGCCCCAGCCCCAGCTGCAGCATGCGCAGGATCACCCCGGCCAGGCTGGAGCGGCGGATCTCCGGATCAGTGAATTCCGGCCGCGCCTGGAAATCGGCCTCGGCGTACAGCCGGTAGCAGATGCCTTCGGCCACGCGTCCGCAACGGCCCTTGCGCTGGTTGGCGCTGGCCTGCGAGATCGGTTCGATGTGCAGCCGGTCCAGCTTCTGCCGCGGGCTGTAGCGCTTGACCCGCGCGTAGCCGGGATCGACCACGTAGCGGATCCGCGGCACCGTCAGCGAGGTCTCGGCGACGTTGGTGGCCAGCACCAGGCGCCGCCGCGGGCCGGGATTGAACACCCGGTCCTGGTCGCTGTTGGACAGCCGCGCGTACAGCGGCAGCACCTCGGTCTCGCGGTACTTGCGCCGCTCCAGCGCCTGGTGCGCATCGCGGATCTCGCGCTCGCCGGGCAGGAACAGCAGCACGTCGCCGCGCGGGTCGAGCCGGGTGATCTCGTCCACCGCGGCCACGATCGCATCGTTGACCGTGAGGCCGGGATTGGGGATTGGGGATTGGGGATTCGCAACGGCGGATGGCCGTGAGCGTTCGGGATTCCGGGCTTCTGCCAATCCCAAATCCCCACTCTCCAATCCCGGCTCTTCCAGCGGCCGGTAGCGCACTTCCACCGGGAACGTGCGACCCTCGACGCTGATCACCGGCGCGCCGTCGAAATGCTCGGCGAAACGCGCGGTGTCGATCGTCGCCGAGGTCACGATCACCTTCAGCTCCGGACGCTTGCGCAGCAGCTGCTTGAGGTAGCCGAGCAGGAAATCGATGTTGAGGCTGCGCTCGTGCGCCTCGTCGACGATGATCGTGTCGTAGCTGGACAGCCAGCGGTCGCTGGCGATCTCGGCCAGCAGGATGCCGTCGGTCATGAACTTGATCCGGGTCTCCTCGCCGACCCGGTCGTTGAAGCGCACCTGGAAGCCCACCGCCCCGCCCACCGGCGTGCGCAGTTCCTCGGCCACGCGCGCGGCCACCGCGCGCGCGGCGATGCGCCGCGGCTGGGTGCAGCCGATCATGCCGGCGGCGCCGCGTCCGGCGGCCAGGCACAGCTTCGGCAGCTGCGTGGTCTTGCCCGAGCCGGTCTCGCCGGCGATGACCACCACCTGGTGCGCGCGGATCAGCGCCACGATGCGCTCGGCCTCGCGCGCGATCGGCAGCTGCTCGTCCAGGGTGATCGCCGGCTGCGCCGCCGCGCGCGCCTGGCAGCGCGCCTGCGACTGCCCCAGCGCCTGCTCGAACGCTGCCTCCAATGCGGGATTGCCGGGCGCGGCCTGCCAGCGCGACCATAGGCCGAACAGGCGGCCGCGGTCGCGGGTCAGCGCCCCGTCGATCGCGTCGCGGCGCTCGCGCCGGCGGGCGGCCAAGTGTTTTTCGATAGTGCTCATCAATCAGATGCCGTTGAACTTTGAATAACAGCGCATGCTTTAGTCTGTCTATTGTGACGCCATATCGTTCCCAACCCCTCAAGAGGATTTCCTGATGGCCAAGAGCAAGACCCCCGGCAAGACCAAGAGCCCCGCCAAGCAGGCAGCGTCCACCACGCCACTGGCGTCGCTGGCGCCGTCCGCGCCCAACATCGATATCGGGATCAGCGGCGGCGACCGCAAGAAGATCGCCGATGGCCTGTCGCACTTCATGGCCGACGCGTTCACCCTGTACCTGAAGACCCACAACTTCCACTGGAACGTGACCGGGTCGATGTTCAATTCGCTGCACCTGATGTTCGAGACCCAGTACACCGAGCAGTGGGCGGCATTGGACGACGTCGCCGAGCGCATCCGCGCGCTGGGCTTCAACGCGCCGGGCTCGTACAAGGAATTCGCCGCGCTGACCTCGATCCCGGAAGAGCCGGGCCTGAGCGACAGCGCCGACTGGCGCGAGATGGTGCGCCAGCTGGTGGTCGGCAACGAGGCCCTGTGCCGCACCGCGCGCAAGGCGCTCAAGACCGCCGACGATGCCGGCGACGACCCGTCGGTGGACATGCTGACCCAGCGCCTGCAGACCCACGAGAAGTACGCGTGGATGCTGCGGTCGCTGCTGCAGTAAGGGTACGACCACGCCTGCGCAGCAGGCATGGCCTCCCAGAGTTTGCGCGGCAAACTCTGGGCCCCAGCTGCGTGGCTTCCAATCCCCGCGCCTTCGGCGCGCCCCCTTACCAAGGGGGCTTGCACGCTGGTGGCTCCGCGCAAGGGGCGTCTGGGTCGCAAGCGTCCTGCATACTGGTGGGCGAGGCGGCGGCTCCGCCTACATGGACGTTCGATGACCGCCCCGTCTCCGTATCCCTCGCTGCGTCGCCCGTTGCTGGCCATCGTGCTTGGATGCGTCGTCGGTATCGCGGCTGGCTTGGCCGCCGGCTTTTATGCGGGGTCGCAACTCGACGACTCCGGCGTGTCCATCAAGAGTGGGAATGAACTGGTCGCGTTGCTGCTCGCGGTGCTGAACGCGGTGCTGACCGCGATCAGCTACAGCATCAGTTTTCTCGTCCCCGCGCTGAACTGGTTCGCCGGGGTATGGGCCGCGTGCGTCGCTCTGGCCCTGGCAGTGGACTGCTGCCAGCCGCAGCAGCGCAGCGTGCCGAAGATCACCGCACTGGCGCTGCTGGTGCTGCTGAGCGGCCTGGGCCTGGTGGCAGTGGCGGTGTGGGCGCGCGGCTACGACGCCGACCATCCCGCGCAAGTGCTGGCGACGATCGCGCCGGCGCTGGCCTGTTCGGCGGCGCTGCTGGTCGCGCTGCCGGTGCTGGTGATCGGCCACTTCGTCGGCAGGCGCCGCGCGCGTCGGGCAATGCCTACGCACGCGGCCGCTGGCGCCTGACACCGCGGTGCGTGGTGGCGGCGCACTGCCGCGCTTGACCTACGCGGTATCCTAGGCGCATGCAATCTTCCGCCCATTCCGTGCTCAGCCGCGTATTCGGCTACGACCAGTTCCGCGGTCCGCAGCAGGACATCGTCGAACACGTCGCCGCCGGCCAGGACGCGCTGGTACTGATGCCCACCGGCGGCGGCAAGTCGCTGTGCTACCAGATCCCCTCGCTGCTGCGCGACGGCACCGGCATCGTCATCTCGCCGCTGATCGCGCTGATGCAGGACCAGGTCGAGGCGCTGCGCCAGCTCGGCGTGCGCGCCGAATACCTCAATTCCACGCTGGATGGCGAAACCGCGCAGCGGGTCGAGCGCGAGCTGCTGGCCGGCGAGCTGGACCTGCTGTACGTCGCCCCCGAACGCCTGCTGACCCCGCGCTTCCTGTCCCTGCTCGAACGCAGCCGCATCGCCCTGTTCGCGATCGACGAGGCGCACTGCGTGTCGCAATGGGGCCACGATTTCCGCCCCGAGTACCGGCAGCTCACCGTGCTGCACGAGCGCTGGCCGCAGATCCCGCGCATCGCCCTGACCGCCACCGCCGATCCGCCGACCCAGCGCGAGATCGCCGAACGCCTGGACCTGACCCAGGCGCGCCACTTCGTCAGCTCCTTCGACCGCCCCAACATCCGCTACACCGTGGTGCAGAAGGACAACAGCAAGCGCCAGTTGCTGGATTTCCTGCGCGCGCACCGCGGCAGCGCCGGCATCGTCTACTGCCTGTCGCGGCGCAAGGTCGAGGAGACCGCCGAGTTCCTGGCCAAGGAAGGGCTCAACGCCCTGCCCTATCACGCCGGCCTGCCGGCCGAAGTGCGTGCCGCCAACCAGCGCCGCTTCCTGCGCGAGGACGGCATCGTGATGTGCGCCACCATCGCCTTCGGCATGGGCATCGACAAGCCGGACGTGCGCTTCGTCGCGCATACCGACCTGCCCAAGTCGCTGGAAGGCTACTACCAGGAAACCGGCCGCGCCGGGCGCGACGGCGAAGCCGCCGAGGCCTGGCTGTGCTACGGCCTGGGCGACGTGGTGCTGCTCAAGCAGATGATCGAAAAGGGCGAAGCCGGCGAAGACCGCAAGCGGGTGGAGCGGCGCAAGCTCGACCAGCTGCTGGGCTATTGCGAATCGATGCAGTGCCGGCGCCAGGTGCTGCTGGCCGGCTTCGGCGAGACCTATCCGCAGCCCTGCGGCAACTGCGACAACTGCCTGACCCCGGCCGCGGCCTGGGACGCCACCGTGGCCGTGCAGAAGGCGCTGAGCTGCGTCTACCGCAGCGGCCAGCGCTTCGGCGTCGGCCACCTGATCGACATCCTGCGCGGCAGCGACGGCGAGAAGATCAAGCAGTTCGGCCACGACCAGCTCAGCACCTACGGCATCGGCAAGGACCTGGACGCGCGCGCCTGGCGCGGGGTGTTCCGGCAACTGGTCGCCACCGGGCTGCTGGAAGTGGACAGCGACGCCTACGGCGGGCTGCGCCTGACCGACGCCAGCCGCCAGGTGCTCAAGGGCGAACGCCAGATCATGATGCGCCGCGAGGCGCCGAGCCGCGGCCGCGAACGCGGCGACCGCAGCGGCAGCCCGCGCACCGGCGTGCCGGTGCAGCCGCAGGACCTGAGCCTGTTCAACGCGCTGCGCGACCTGCGCGCCGGCCTGGCCAAGGAGCAGAACGTGCCGGCGTTCGTGATCTTCCACGACAGCACTCTGCGCAATATCGCCGAACAGCGCCCGACCAGCCTGGACGAACTGGCCCATGTCGGCGGCATCGGCGGCACCAAACTGGCCCGCTACGGCCAGCAGCTGATCGATATCGTGCTGCAGCAGGGCTAGCGGAACCGGCCCGGCGACGGCCGTTTGCCGCCACGTCGCGGCCCGTGCCCGGCACCGGCAAGAAAATCCCCGGCCGCCGACAGGCCGGGTTCAACGTGGTATTGATAGCGTCGCCTCATGGTGGCGCGCAGCTGCGGTTGCAGCCACCCAGCCCTTCTTTCCTTGGCGTACGTCCGATGAAACGATCCTTCCTGCTAGCCTGCGCCCTGCTCGCCGGCCCGGCCATGGCGCAAACCTCCGCCGACGGCGGCAGCAGCGACAGCGAAGCGGCCAAGCGCGCGCTGGACCTGAGCGTGCCGCAGCAGCCGATCACCTACGGCACCGACCCGGTGTACAAGGCCGACCCGCCCGGCGCCTACTACGGCGACACCAGCGGCACCTCGGCCTCGGCACAGAAGGCCGCGGCCACCCAGGCCCTGGCCGAGGCCGAACAGGCGCGCGCCGACCGCTGCAAGGGCGACGTGCACGGCAGCGTCTCTACCGGTTTCGGCTATTCCTCACGCGGCGGCAACAGCAACTACCAGGCCGCCAACCTCAACCTGTGCAAGACCTACTACAACGACGACGGCAAGCCGCGCGAAGTCGGCATCAGCATCAGCGTCGGCCAGAGCGAAGGCCACGGCGGCTATTACGGCCGCGGCGGCTACGGCTATCCCTACGGCGGCTGGTAGGTAGCCCCCAGACGGCCGGCGCAGCGGCGGCCTGCCCGCGCCGGCATCGGGCAGGCGCCCGCCATGCATCGATTCCCGCGCGCGGCCGGAGCGCGATCCGACGCCTGGTGCGGCACTGCTCGGCAACGCCTCCGCCGCCGGCGAACGCGCCGGCCCGGGCAAGTGGTCAAAACCAGACAGCCACGGATGGCTGCACACACCAGCGTCATCCGTCGCGCCCATCTCCCGGCCCGCCACTACGCGGACGCCACGCCGCAACGCGCGCCTGCGAACGCGCCCAGGCCTGCGTCACGCAGCGGCCGCGGCTCAGAAATCCAGGCTGTAACCCACCGTCAGCGTGCGGCCGCGCCCGGCGAAATAGCGGTCCGGTTCGACCAGCGCGCTCTGCGAGTAGTAGGTGATGTACTGGCGATCGAGCAGGTTGGCGACCGCCAGGCGCAGTTCGCCCTGGCGCAGCCGGTAGTTCAGCGCCGCATCGACCAGCGCATAGCCGCTGAACCGCTTTTGCGGATCGTCGAAGCTGCGGCCGAACGCGTACTGCGCCTGCACGAAGCTGGACAGCCGCGGCGTCCATTGCGAAGACCAGCTGCCGACGACGCGGTTGGGCGCGATGTTCAATCCGTCCAGGTGCGCATCCAGCGTGCCGTTGCCGTCGCTGTCGTAGCGCCCGCGCGTATACGCATAGGCCAGGCCGAGGCGCTGCCGCTCGTTGAGCCGGTACTTGGCGCTGGCATCCACGCCTTCGATGCGGGTCTTCTCCCGCGCCATCTGGAACGCACCGTCCACCGCGATCACCCGGGTGCCGTAGTCCGAGCGCGACTGGAACACGCCGACATCGACATCCCACGCCGCGCCGCGCAGGCGCGTGCCCAGTTCGACATTGCGGGTCAGCACCGGCTGCAGCGCGCTCAGGCTGGCGACGCTGGTGCCGGGCGTGTTGATCGAGCGCAGCACGCGGCCCACGTCGGGCATGCCGAAGCCTTCGGAATAGCTGGCGAAGACGTTGAAGCGCTCGCTCGGCGCCAGCACCGCGCCGACGTTGTACAGCGTCTCGGCGAAGGACAGGGTGCCGCCCTGCACCTGCACCCGGTTGTAGCGGGCCAGGGTCTGGTAACTGTCGATGCGCAGCTTCGCGTCCTCGTGGCGCACGCCGCCATGCACGGTCAGCTGCGGCAGAAGCCGGTATTCGCCCTGCAGGAACGCGGCCAGGTCGCGGTACTCCGACTCGGGCACATAGGTGCGGCCGGTGCCGTACAGGTCCTGCTTGCCGCTGTCCCACAGGGTGTCGAAGCCGCCGGTGAGCTTGAGCCGGCCATCGAGCAGGTCGTCCTTGCCGAGGCTGGTCTTGGAACCCCACTTGGACGCGACCGAGCGCGACTGGTCGTACAGCGTGCCGTTGGGCGCGATGCGCGGATCCTGGAAGGTGGCCGAGTTGTCGGCGCCGAACAGGCCTTCGAACTCCTGGTTGAACACCATCGCCTTCAGTTCCATGCCCGCCAGGTCGTGATGAACATAGGACAGGCCGGTGGTCCACACGTCGTTCCATGGCGGCGTGCCTTCGGGCCGGCCGCGCACCGAGGTGGTCGGGATGCCGAGTTCGCGATCGCCGGCCACGCCGAGGTACTCGGCCTTGGACTTGATCCGGTAGCGGTTGGAACTGAACTGCAGCTCCTGCCGGTCGTCGATCCAGTAGCCCAGCTTGGCGTGCACGTCGTAGGCGCGCGTGGCCATCAGATCGCCCTGGGTCACGTCGGTGCCGATCGCGCGCCCGTCGCCGTCCAGGTACAGGCCCTGGTCCTCATAGCCGACCGCGAACAGGTAGTCGAGCTTGTCGTGGCGCCCGTCGATGCGGTAGCTGGTCCTGTAGCTCGTGGTCTCGGCATCGACGTCGGTGGTCGGTACGGTCGCCTGCACCTCGACATGCTGGTTGAGCGCGCCCGGCTGCGGGCGGCGCGTGACCAGGTTGATGGTGCCGCCGGTGGCGCCCAGGCCGTTCATCGCGTTGGCGCCCTGGATCACCTCGATGCGCTCGACCATCGCGTAGTCGATCGTGTGCGCTTCGCGTCCGGTCGGGCGCAGCGGATTGGACTGCGGGATGCCGTCGACCAGGATCAGCGGCGTGCGTCCACGCAAGGTCTCGCCGCTGCCGTTCATCTTGCCGCGGCTCGGCGTATACGACGGCAGCAGGCTGGACAGCAGGTCCGACGAATTGCTGCTGATGCTGAGCTGCTGGGCGATCTCCTGCTGGTCGATCACCACCACGGTCTGGGGCGCCGTGTCCGCGGGTTGGTCGGTACGCGATGCGCTGACGACCACGGCGTCCAGCGTTTGCGTGGAGGGCGACTGCGCCCGGGCAACAGTGATGGCAGCCGCCAGCGGAAGCATGGCGACGGACAGGGAACACAGCAGACGCATCAACGGATCCTTGTGACAAGGACGGTACCAATCGCAGATGTGCCGGCGCCGCCCGATAACGAGAATGATTATTATACGCACATGTACACACCCGGCCAGCTTCTTGGCCGCAGTGCGCGTCCGGCTTCGCTTCGCGTCGCCCCCGCGTAGCGAGATCGGCGTCGTGTTCGAGCGAAGTACCGCTGCGCGCTGCGCGCGGCCGACGCCCCGCGAAACACAGTGCAAGGCCAGCAGGTCGCCTGGCTGCTGGCCGAGCCCGCCGCGGAAAGCCGCGTCAGCCGGCAGCGGTGTACATGCCCGGGAAATAGCGCTCCATCAGCGAGTGCGGATACCGCGGCGCGGTGAATCCGTAGCGCGCATACGCGCATGCGCATCGCTGGTGGCGAGGCTGAAACGGCGCAGGCCCTGCAGCTCGGGATGGGCCAGGATCGCCTCCATCAATGCCTTGCCGTAGCCCTTGCCGCGGTCCTCGGGCAACCCAAAGACGTCGCCCAGACAAGCGAAGGTCGCGTAGTCGGAGACTACTCTGGCGAACGCGACCTGGCGGCTGCCGACGAAACCGCCGAAGCATAGGGAATGCGCGATCGCCTTTTTAGCAGCGCCAGCGGGACGTCCTTGGCGCAGCCGGTGTGCTGCGACAGACAGCGATGGATCTCGCGCGTCTGCACTTCGGCCTTGTCGGTGCTGATTCGCAGCCCGCACATCGTGTCGCCCCCTGAAAGACGGTCGTCCGCGGGCACGCCGAGGCGCCGCAATCGCCCCATTGTCGCCATTCGGCGCGTGCGATGGCGGGTTTCCCGTGCGCAGGCACCTGCCCGACCGCGGCAATCAGCCGAGCGGTCGCAGCAGCAGCAATAGACACAGTGCCAGCATGAACACCGCGATGCAGGCGTCCAGCATCCGCCATGCGCCGGGCTTGCGGAACACCGGCTGCAGCAATCGTGCGCCATAGCCCAGGCTGCAGAACCAGGCCACGCTCGCCACACAGGCGCCGCACGCGAACGCCCAGCGCAGCGCTCCCGGATAGCGGGTGGACAGGCTGCCGAGCAGGACCATCGTGTCGAGATACACGTGCGGGTTGAGAAACGTGAAGCCCAGGCAGGCCAGCAGCACGCGGTGCCGGCTCGCCGGCGTCTCGCCGTGCGCCTTCAATGCGCCGGCACCGCGCCAGGCGCGTTGCGCCGCCATCAGGCCGTAGACGCCGAGGAAGGCCGCGCCGGCGTAGCGCAGCACCTGCAGCAGTGCGGGCCATTGCTGCACCAGCGCGCCGATGCCGGCGACCCCGAGCACGATCAAGGCGATATCCCCGGCTGCGCAGACCGCCACCACCAGGCCCACCTGCTGCCGCTGCAAACCCTGGCGCAGCACGAACGCGTTCTGCGCGCCGATCGCGACGATCAGGCCGGCGCCGGCGATGAAGCCGGCAAGCAATGCTTCGAGCACCATGAGGATGGCCAGGACCGAGGGAGGCGCATGCTGGCCCGAAGGTCGTGATTAGCCAAGCTAAATATTCTGTACGCTATGAAGAAATGCTAATCAGGCGGCCGCATGGACCTGCTTCATCCGCAACTGTCGGCCTTCGCCGCCGTGCTCGACGAAGGCAGCTTCGAAGCGGCGGCGCGGCGGCTGTCGCTGACGCCGTCGGCGATCTCGCAACGGATCAAGGCGCTCGAGGACCGCCTCGGGCAGGTGCTGGTGGTGCGCCAGGCACCCTGCCGGCCGACGCCTGCAGGCGAAGCGCTGCTGCGCCGGGTGCGGCCGATGCAGGCGCTGGAGGCCGAGGCGATGGCCGATTTCCTGCCGAACGCGGCCGACGCCGGACTCGCGCGCAGCATCGCGATCGCGGTCAACGACGACTCGCTGCAGACCTGGTTCCTCGCCGCGCTGGCGTCGCTGCACCATGCGCACGGCTTCCTGTTCGACGTGCACGTGGACGACCAGGACCACACGCTGGAGCTGCTGCGCAACGGTGCCGTGCTCGGCGCGGTCACGTCCGCGAGCAAGCCGCTGCAGGGCTGCAACGTGCATGCCCTGGGCAGCATGCGCTACCACGCGATCGCCTCGCCGGCATTCGTCGCGCGCCACTTCGCCGCAGGACTCACAGCGGCAGCGCTGGCACAGGCGCCGATGATGGTGTTCAACCGCAAGGACGCGCTGCAGGCGCGCTTCGTGCGGCGCATCACCCGCACCCGCCTGAGCCCACCCATCCACTACCTGCCGACCTCGACCGGCTTCGTCGAAGCCGCCGCGCGCGGTCTCGGATGGTGCCTCGCCCCCGAGCAGATGCTCGCGTCCGGATTGCGCGAGAAACAGATCGTCGTCATCGACCCGCAGCGCTGGCTCGACGTCCCGCTCTATTGGCAGCACGCGGCGGTGCGTTCGAGCGTCCTGCAGCACATCAGCCAGGCACTGCGTACCGCGGCGTCGAGCATGCAGCGCGGACGGAAAGACGCTTGAGCCGCATGCGCCTGATCGAGATGCGCCCGACGCGGCACGGCAGGCGCCGGTTCACTGCGGCAGGCGCCATGCGCTCCCACTTGGTCGACGGCCCACGTCACCAAGCTTCATAGCGCCTGCAAGTGCCGCGCGCGGGACAGGTGGCTGGCGCCCATGCAGGGAGTGAAGGTCGGCAGCTCCCTTCCGATCCGTCGCGGGGCAAGCGTCCCTTTCCGGCCCGGACGATTCTCATCAGGTGAGACCTGCCAGTGGAAGGATGCATGGCCCGCCGCTTGCGCGGCCGCGAACCCCCGTCCTTGTTTTTCATATGGAGAAACGTATGCCGGCAATCATCATCGGGACGCAGATGGAGAGGGGCCTCACCAAATGGCGGCACGGTTTCTCCGTCCCCGAAGAGGGGCCAGCCGACAGGCTGTTGGTGATCGAGTTCCATGGAGACCCATGGGAGATACCGGGATTCAAGGGCGATGTCCTGGACGTCGCCGAGTTGCGCGCGGCCTGCCCGCTCGCAGCGCAGGACTGGATCCCTTTGCAGGGCAACCTGAAATGCAAGGCTCAACTCGGTGTGCCAGCGCGGATCTCCATTCCGCTCAGCCAAGCGGCGAACCCGCGTTGAGATCGGGCCGCTCCAGGCTCATGAGCCCAACCTTCGACGCGTGTAGCCATGAGCATAAACCCGCACCGGCAGACCTACAGGACTGCGCCAATGGCGTTGGATGGCTGCACATCATTGAATTGAATGGTGGGCCGTGATGGATTCGAACCATCGACCAAAAGATTAAAAGTCTTCTGCTCTACCGACTGAGCTAACGGCCCAAAACAACGCCCCGGCCTTGCGCCGGGGTGCGTAGTCTACCCCAGCCCCGCGTCAACGCGAAATCAGGCGTAGCGGGTCGGGTCGGCCACGCCCGCATCGGCGAAGCCGGCGGCGCGCAGGCGGCACGCGTCGCAGTGGCCGCAGGCGCGGCCGTCGGCATCGGCGCGGTAGCAGGACACGGTGAGGCCGAAATCCACGCCCAGGCGCTCGCCCTCGCGCACGATGTCGGCCTTGCTCATGCGCTGCAGCGGCGCGTGCACGCGCAGCCCGACGCCTTCCACGCCGGCCTTGGTCGCCAGGTTGGCCAGGGTCTGGAACGCGTCGATGAACTCGGGACGGCAGTCGGGGTAGCCGGAATAGTCCACCGCGTTGACGCCGCAGAAGATGTCCGCCGCGCCCAGCACTTCGGCCCAGCCCAGCGCCACCGACAGCATGATGGTGTTGCGCGCCGGCACGTAGGTCACCGGGATGCCCTCGCCGCCCGCGTCCGGCACCTCGATGTCGTCGGTCAGCGCGGAGCCGCCGATGCTGCGCAGGTCGACATTGACGGTCTTGTGCGCCGCCGCGCCAAGCGCGGCCGCCACGCGCGTGGCCGCATCCAGCTCGGAGGTATGCCGCTGCCCATAGCTGACGCTCAGCGCATGCACGGCATAGCCCTGCTCGCGGGCGATGGCGACGACGACGGCGGAATCCATGCCACCTGAGAGTAGGACGACGGCGTTTTTCATTGAAGGGCCAAGATTGGGGATTGGAGATTGGGGATTCGCAAAAGCTACAGCACGCGATCGGACATCGGAGGGAGTTCTACGAATCCCCAATCTTCAATCCCCAATCCCGGCTTCTCAACGCCCCGGCTCGTCGTTCCACAGCAGCTTGTGCAACTGCATCTGGAAGCGCACCGGCAGGCGGTCGGCGACGATCCAGTCGGCCAGGTCGCGCGGCGCCAGTTCGCTCTTGCTCGGCGAGAACCAGACGGTGCAGCGCTCGTGCAGGCGGTGTTCGGCGACGATCGCGCGCGCCCAGTCGTAGTCGGCGCGGCCGCACAGCACGAACTTGATCTGGTCGCGCGCACTCAGCAGCGGCAGGTTTTCCCAGCGGTTGCGCGCCGCTTCCTGCGATGCGGGAGTCTTGATGTCGAGCACCCGCGACACGCGCGGGTCCACTTCGGCGATGTCCAGCGCGCCGGAGGTTTCCAGCGATACGTCGTAGCCGGCGTCGCACAGTTGCTCGAGCAGGCGCAGGCAGCGCTTCTGCGCCAGCGGCTCGCCGCCGGTCACGCAGACATGGCGCACGCCGTGGCGCGCCACTTCGGCCAGGATCGCGTCGATGTCCCACCATTGCCCACCATGAAAGGCGTAGGCCGTGTCGCAGTAGCTGCAGCGCAGCGGGCAGCCGGTCAGGCGCACGAACACGGTCGGCCAGCCGGCGCTCTCGGCCTCGCCCTGCAGCGACAGGAAGATCTCCGTCAGCTTCAGGCGCGGCAGCGGGCTTTGTACGATATCGCTGGGAACGGCGGCCATGGCGGGAAAGTATGCTCCCGCGACGATGGCGGCAGCGTTCGGGGGCTCAGCGCAGCTGCTGGCCGATGCGGATCGACTGCAGGCGGTCCTGCGCGGTGCGCGCGGCATCCGATCCCGGATACTGGCTGATCACCTGCTGCAGGGTCTGCTCGGCGTCCTGGGTGCGGCCTTCGCCGTACTGGGACAGGCCCAGCTTGAGCAGGGCGCCGGAGGCCTTGTCGTGGGTCGGGTAGCGGCCGATCAGGTCGCGGAACTGCGCCTCGGCCAGCGGAAAATTCTTGGTGGCGTAATAGCTCTCGCCCAGCCAATACAAGGCATTGGGGGCGTAGACGCCGTTCGGGTACAGCTCGAGAAAGCTCTGGAACAGATTCGCCGAGTCGGCATACTTGCCGGCCTTCAGCGCATCGAAGGCGACGTTGTAGCTGGTGCGCTCGTCGCCGTTGGCGGCGAGCGTGCCGGCGTCGCCATGCACCGACGGCGGCCGTTCGGAAACGGCGGCAGCCGGCTTGGCAGCGGGTGCGGAAGCGGCGGGTGCGGCAGCCCCGGCCGGCGGCAACGGCGGCGTCGCGCCACCCTCGATCCGGTTCAGGCGGCCGTCCAGGTCCAGGTACTGGTCCTTGGCGCGCTGCTTGAGTTGTTCGTTGTCGTGCTGCAATTGCTCGATCGTGGACTCCAACGACTGCACCTGCGTCCGCAGCTGGTTGAGCTGGTTCAGCATGTCGGTGTTGCCCTGGGTGTTCATTGCCTGCTGCTCGAGCGCGGACACGCGATCGGCGAGGCTTGCACGCTGCGCATGAGCCGGCGCGGCGGCCACCAGGGCCGCCGCGACGATCATCGATGTAAGGACACCGATACGCATCTATTACTGCGCCGTGTAGACGATCTCGACGCGACGGTTCTGCGACCAGCAGGACTCGTTCGACTCGGTGCAGACCGGACGCTCTTCACCGTAGCTGACCACGGTCAGCTGCGCAGCCGAACCGCCGGCAGCCTGCAGCGCCGAAGACACGGCGTTGCCACGACGCTCGCCCAGACCCATGTTGTACTCGCGCGAACCGCGCTCGTCGGCATTGCCCTGCAGGGTGATGCGCGAGGACGGACGGTCACGCAGGTACTTGGCGTGGCAGGCCATGATCGCCTGGAACTCCGGCTTCAGCGAGTCCTGGTCCAGATCGAAGTAGACCACGCGCTGGCGCAGGCAGGCATCGGTATCCAGATCGCCCGGGCCGTACAGGCCGGAGGTCGACGGGCCGGTCGGGGTGGTGGAACCGGTGGTGCCGGTGGTGTCGGTCGGGGGAACTTCCTTGACCTTCTTGGAGCAGCCGGCCAGAGCTGCAACGGACAACAGCGAAACAAGCAGAACGCGGGTGGTCTTGTTCATGGGGATACCTATATGGCTCCTGAGCCGAAAGGGGGTTCAACGCAGCGAAATATTAACATCAAACTTACGTGTCAACGCGCAGTCCGATACGGCGACCACGACGGCTCGCGCACGTCGCCATCGGCCAGGACCAGGCGCTGGCGCACGCGGGCATCGGCCGAGACCGCGTAAAGCACCCCTCGCCCGCCTTCGCGGGCGGCGTACAGGACCATGCTGGCGTTCGGAGCGAAGCTCGGCGACTCGTCCAGCGACCCCGTAGACAATGTGCTCCAGCGCGGCGAACCCAGGCTGCGGTCCATCATCGCGATCTTGTAGGTGTTGCCGCTGCCCTGGGCGACGGCGATCTTGTTGCCGTCGAAGGACACGCTGGCGGTGGCGTTGTAGTTGCCCTGGAAGGTGACCCGGTTGGCGCTGCCGCCGGTCGCCGCCACCTGGTAGATCTGCGGGCGGCCGCCGCGATCGGAGGTGAAGTAGATGCTGCTGCCGTCCGGCGCCCAGGTCGGCTCGGTGTCGATGCCGAAGTGGTTGGTCAGCTGGGTCAGCTGCTTGCTGCCCAGGTCCATCACGTAGATCTCCGGGTTGCCGCTGCGCGACAGCGCCAGGGCCAGCTTCTTGCCGTCCGGCGAGAACGAGGGCGCGCCGTTGATGCCGCGGAAGCTGGAGACCAGCTGGCGGGCGCCGGTGGCGATGTCCTGGATGTAGATCGAGGAGTTGCCGCGCTCGAAGCTCACATAGGCCAGCTTCTTGCCGTCCGGGCTCCAGTTCGGCGACAGCAGCGGTTCGGCCGAGCGCACGATGGTCTGCGGGTTGTAGCCGTCGGAGTCGGCAACCATCAGCGCATAGCGCATGGCGCCGCCCTTGCCGCTGGCGGTGACGTAGGCGATGCGGGTCCAGAAGGCGCCGCGCACGCCGGTGATCTTCTCGTAGATCGCATCGGCCATCTGGTGCGCCACGTCGCGCATCGCGCTGGCGCGCGCGGTCATCGCCAGGCCGAGCATGCGCTCGCCCTTGGCCACGTCGAACAGTTCGTACTCGACCCGGTAGGTGCCCTCGCCGGCATCCATCACCCGGCCGGCGACCAGGTAATCCTGCTTCAGCGCGCGCCAGGTGGCGTACTGCACTTCGCTGCCGCGGGTCGGGCGCTCGACGATCTGCGCCTCGGGCAGATTGCGGAACTGGCCGGAACGGTCCAGGTCGGCGCGGACCACCGCGGACACGTCGGTGGACGGTGCGGCCGCCGAACCCTGGTAGGGCATCGGCACGACGGTGATCGGGGTCGCCGACGCGTTGCCGCCGACGATGTCGATTTCCAGGCCCTTGTCCTGCGCGGACGCGGCCAGGGGGAGCAACAGGGCAGTCAGGACGGCAAGCCAGCGCGGCAGTTTCTTCATGGGTCGCTCAGCGGTACTCGGGAAGGCGCAAGAGATAGCAATGCGCGGGTGAACGTATTCGCAATCATGAACCACCGACATGTGAAGCCGATGGCAGGAAGCGCGGATTATCGCCTATCGCACCGCCGCCGGGGAGTTCCCGGGGCCCCGCCAGGCCCGGAAGCGGGCTTTTTGGACCCTGGGGCTGGGGCGTGGAGCGTGGCATCCCCAATCCCGAATCCCCAATCCCGGCTTCTCAGCGATCCTGCGCAGTGAAGTTGAAGGTCAGGTCGCGCGCGAACACCGATTCGAAGCCCCGGTACGGCAGCGGCTGCGCCCGCAGCACCGCGGCCTCGATCGAGCGCCGGCCCGCTTCGTCGTAGGGACAGTCGGGGCTGACCTTGGCCTCGATCACCTGCCCGCCGACGATCTGCTTGATCGCGATCTTGCACTTCTGCCCCAGCGGCACCGAATCCGGGCGCACCCACTGGCTCAGCACCGCCTGCTGGATCGCCGCGGCGTACTTGGCGGACAGGTCGGTGTTGGTGCCGTTCTGCCCGGGCGCAGCCTGCGGCGTGGTCGCGGCGGTGGCCGACGCCTGCTTGGCGCGCACGTCGGCCAGCTGGCGCAGCTTCTGCTCGGCCAGCTTGGCCTCGCGGTCGGCCTGCTCGCGCTGCTTGCGGATCTCGGCAATCTTCTTCTGCCGCTCCTCTTCCTGCTGCGCGGCCAGGCGCTGCTTCTGCTCGGCCTCCTGCTGGCGCTTCTGCTCGGTCAGGTCGATCTGCTCCTGGCGGCGCTTGGCTTCCTGCTCCTGCTTTTCCTTTTCCTGCGAGATCGCGGTGCGGCTGGCGCGGTCCTGGTCGACCTTGTCCGGCACCGGGATGAAGTCCTGCGCCTTCTGCTGCTGCTCGGTCGGCGCCTGCTGCGGCTTGGGCACGGGCACCGGTTGCGGCGGCGGCACGGTGTCGTCCTCGGCGACCTCCTTGACCGGTTCGGGCAGCGGCTCGGGCAGGGGCTTGGGCGCGTCCTGCACCGCCTTCTGCGCCGAACGCACGTCGGCGGCCGACACGACCAGCGAGGCCTCGACCATCGGCGAGCCCGCCGCCGGCTCCACCTGGCGCACCGGCGACCACCACCAGGCGAGGAAGAACAGCAGCCCGAGCAGCACATGCACGGCCAGCGCGAGGAGCACGCCGACGATCAGGCCCTGGTTGCTGTCCTGTTCGCGGGGCGGTCGGGAATCGGCTTCAGCGTGCATTGGTACCGGGCTGGCTCATCAGGCCCACCTTGGGAACGCCGGCCTGCTGCAGCATGACCATGGTGTCCATGACCAGCTGGTAGTTGGAATTGCCGGGCGCGGCGACGAACACCGGCACGTCCTTGTTCTGGCTGACGAAGGCCTGCATCTTCGCCTTCAGTTCCGGCGCGCCGATCTTCTCCGGCTTGCCGTCCTGCAGGGTCAGCGTGTAGCGGCCCTCGGCGTCGACGCTGACGATCACCGGGTCCTTCTTGCTTTCCACCGAACGCGCGGTGGAATCGGGCAGGTCCACGTCCACGCTCAGGCTGAGCAGCGGCGCGGTGACCATGAAGATGATCAGCAGCACCAGCATCACGTCGATGTACGGCACGACGTTGATCTCGGACTTGAGCTTGCGACGCTTGCGGCGGGAAATGGCGGCAGTCATGCGGGAATCCTGGGGTCTTGGGCGGAGCGCGCGGCGGCGCTCAGTCGCCGCTGGCCTGGCGCTGCAGGATGGAGCTGAACTCTTCGGAGAAGGTCTCGAAGCGCACCGCCATCCGCTCGACCCGGGTGGTGAAGCGGTTGTACGCCCACACCGCCGGGATCGCCACGAACAGGCCGATGGCGGTCGCGAACAGGGCCTCGGAAATGCCCGGCGCGACCGCGGCGATGCCCGCCTGCTGGCCGCTGTTGAGCATGTCGTGCATGGTCACCATGATGCCGAACACGGTGCCGACCAGGCCGACGTAGGGCGCGGTGGAACCGATGTTGGCGAGCAGCTCCAGGTTGCGCTCCAGGCGGTCCACTTCGCGCGCATAGGTCGCGCGCATCGCCCGCTGCGCGCCTTCCAGTTGGATGCGCGCGTCGAGCTTGCGCTTGTCGCGCAGGCGGGTGAACTCACGGAAGCCGGCCTCGAAGATCGCCTCCAGCCCGCCGACCACGCGGTTGCGGTCGGCCGCGCCGGCGTAGAGCTTGGTCAGGTCGGTGCCGGACCAGAAGCGGTTCTCGAAGTCGTCCGCGTCGCGGTTGGCCTGCTTGAACACCCGCGCCTTGCGGAAAATGATCACCCAGCTGATCAGCGAGCCGAGCAGCAGCAGCAGCACGATCACCTTGACCGGCAGGCTGGCCTTGATCAGCAGATCCAGGTAGTTGATGCCGCCATGGGCGGCGGTGCTGGCGACGGCCTGCGCGGCGGTCTGGGTCACGTCCTGCGGTAGCGCCTCCGCCACCGTGTCCTGCAGGGCCAGGAGCAATGCGATCATCCGTCGTTCCTCAGTAATGCTGCTTCAGTGATTTCGAGAGCTTTCAAAATGTCGTACAACGCGTCGTCCATGCCGCGCGGGCGGAAACTGCCGGCACCCAGCGCCGCGACCTTCACCTGCGCGCGCAACAGCAGTTCGCCGTCGCGATGGATCGACTGCGCGAACAGCAGGCTGGCGCGCCTGCACTGCGTCAGCGCGACGCCGACCTGCAACGCATCGTCCAGGTGGGCCGGGCGCAGGAAGTCGAGCTGCATCGCGCGCACCGCGAACACCAGATCGTGCTGCAGGCGCAGGCGTTCCTGTCCGTAGCCCAGCGCGCGCAGCCACTCCGTGCGCGCCCGCTCCAGAAAGGCGACGTAGCGTGCATGGTAGACCACGCCACCGGCGTCGGTATCTTCCCAGTAGATGCGTGTCGGCCAACTGAATAGCTGCCGGGATTCGGGATTGGGGATTGGGGATTCGCCGGGCAAAGGCGTGTCCTGGCGGCTAGCAGTCAAAACAGCCCTCCCGAATCCCCAATCCCGAATCCCGAATCCCGCTTGGGCGGCAAGCCCAAGTGCAGATAGGCCTTGTTGGTCGCCATGCGTCCACGCGCGGTACGGATCAGGTAGCCCTGCTGGATCAGGTAGGGCTCGATCACGTCCTCCAGGGTGCCGCGCTCTTCCGACAGCGAGGCGGCCAGCGACTCGACCCCGACCGGGCCGCCGTCGAAGTAGTCGATGATGGTGCGCAGCAGGCGCCGATCCAGGTCGTCGAAGCCTTCCGGATCGACCCCGAGCATCTGCATCGCCGCCTGCGCGACCTGCAGGTCGATCAGCCCGCCGGCGCGGACCTGGGCGAAATCGCGGACCCGCCGCAGCAGCCGGTTGGCGATGCGCGGGGTGCCGCGCGCGCGCCGCGCGATCTCCGCGCAGCCGTCGGCGTCGCAGGCGATGCCGAGAATGGCGGCGGAACGGCGCACGATCTTGCCCAGTTCTTCCGGGGTATAGAACGCCAGGCGCTGCACGATGCCGAAGCGGTCGCGCAGCGGCGCGGTCAGCAGGCCGGCACGGGTGGTGGCGCCGATCAGGGTGAACGGCGGCAGGTCGATCTTGATCGAGCGCGCGGCCGGGCCCTCGCCGATCATGATGTCGATCTGGAAGTCTTCCATCGCCGGATACAGCACTTCCTCGACCACCGGCGACAGGCGGTGGATCTCGTCCACGAACAGCACGTCGTGCGGCTGCAGGTTGGTCAGCAGCGCCGCCAGGTCGCCGGCCTTCTCGATCACCGGGCCGGAGGTCGTACGCAGGTTGACCCCCAGCTCGTTGGCGATGACATGGCTGAGCGTGGTCTTGCCCAGGCCCGGCGGCCCGAAGATCAGCACATGGTCCATCGCCTCGCCGCGCGCCTTGGCCGCTTCGATATAGATCGACAGCTGCTCGCGCACCGGCTGCTGGCCGAGATAGTCGGCCAGCCGCTTGGGACGGATGCTGGCCTCGACCGCGTCGTCCTCGCGGGTGGCGCTGCTGGCGATGATGCGGTCCATTTAGAGCCGGGATTGGGGAATCGAGATTCGGGATTGGTAGCGCAATAGTATCGACTGCAGGATGGCTTCGGCGCTATGGCCTTGACCAATCCCGAATCCCGAATCCCCAATCCCCAATCCCCAATCCCGGCCGCCGCAGGCGGCCTCAGATCTCCACCTGCGCCCCCAGCTCCACCAGCCGGTTGCCGGGGATGCGGAAGAAGCCGGTGGCCGGGGCGGCGTTGCGGTGCATGACCGCGAACAGCTTGTCGCGCCAGATCGGCATGCCGCGGTTGGCGCTGGCGACGATGGTCTCGCGGCTGGCGAAATAGGTGGTGTCCATCGGGTCGAAGTAGATGCCGCCCTGGTCGCAGGAGCGCATCAGCGCCAGCGGCACGTCGGGGGTCTCCATGAAGCCGAAACGCACGATCACCCGGTAGAACTCGTCGCCGATGGCGTCCATCTTCAGCCGCTGCTTGGCCGAGGCATACGGGACCGGCAGGGTCTCCACGGTCAGGAACACGTTGCGCTCGTGCAGCACCTTGTTGTGCTTGAGGTTGTGCATCAGCGCATGCGGCACCACGGTCGCGTCGGCGGTCAGGAACACCGCGGTACCGGGCACGCGTACCGGCGGCGCCAGCATCAGCCCGGGCAGGAAGCTGTCGATCTGGATGCCGTCCTTGCGAATTTCCTCGCGCAGCAGCTCGCGGCCGCGGCGCCAGGTGCGCATCATGGTGAACATCACGATGCCCAGCGCCACCGGGAACCAGGCGCCCTGCAGCAGCTTGGCGCCGTTGGCGATCAGGAACGCGGCGTCGATGACGAAGAACACCACGCACAGCGGCAGCACCCAGTTGCGCCAGCGCGGCCACAGCGCGCGCGCCACCAGCGCCAGCAGCAGGGTGTCGATCAGCATCGTCGCCGACACCGAGATGCCGTAGGCCACCGCCAGATTGGTGGAACTGCGGAAGATCAGCACCAGCGCGATCACCATCACCATCAGCAGCCAGTTGATGCCGGGGATGTAGATCTGGCCGATGGTGTCGTGCGAGGTGTGCTTGATCAGCATGCGCGGGATGTAGCCCAGCTGCATCGCCTGGCGCGCGATCGAGAACGCGCCGGTGATCACCGCCTGCGAGGCGATCACCGCCGCCAGCGTGGCCAGCACGATCATCGGGTACAGCGCCCAGCCGGGCACCGCCTCGAAGAACGGGTTCTTCAGCGCCGACGGATGCTTGAGCACCAGCGCGCCCTGCCCCAGGTAGTTCAGCACCAGGCACGGCAGCACGAAGAAGTACCAGGCGTGACGGATCGGGCGCGCGCCGAAATGGCCCATGTCCGCGTACAGCGCCTCGCCGCCGGTCACCGCCAGCACCACCGCGCCGAGGATCCAGACCCCGTGCCAGCCGTGGTCGAGGAAGAAGCGGATCGCCCACCACGGGTTGAACGCCTTCAGCACTTCCGGCGCGTCGACGATGTTCCAGATGCCGATCGCCGCCAGCGACAGGAACCACAGGCAGGTGATCGGGCCGAACACCTTGCCGACCTTCTCGGTGCCGAAGCGCTGGCCCAGGAACAGGATCACCAGCACCACCACGGTGATCGGCACGATGAACGCGTGCAGCCCCGGCGCGGCCACCTCCAGGCCTTCGACCGCGCCCAGCACCGAGATCGCCGGGGTGATCACCCCGTCGCCGAAGAACAGCGAGGCGCCGAAGATGCCGAGGATGCCGACCACGTAGGCCGAGCGCGAACCCTTGCGCATGGTGCGCTGGGTCAGCGCCATCAGCGCCATGATGCCGCCCTCGCCCTCGTTGTCGGCGCGCATGATGATGGTGACGTACTTCAGCGTGACCACGATCATCAGCGACCAGAACGCCAGCGACAGCACGCCGAGCACGGTGTCGTGGTCGCTGCTCAGGCCGTAGTGCGGCGAGAACGCTTCCTTGAGCGTGTACAGCGGGCTGGTGCCGATGTCGCCGAACACCACGCCGATGGCGCCGATGATCAGCGCGAAGCCGGCCTTGCCATGCGAGGCGTCGGCCGAATGGCCGGAGCCGGGAGACGGAGCGGGAGTGGTGGACATTGAGGGATCAGGTTAGCGCCGCGAGGCGTGAAGAAGGAGGTACGGCGCGCGGTCAGCGCAACGCGGCCTGCAGGGCCTTGCGGATGACGCTGGCGACCTCGTCGCCGTCGGCGGCGGCGTCGCGCGCCATCTTCGCCGCCTCGGCCGGCTTGTAGCCGAGCTGTTGCAGCGCCACCGTGGCCTCGGACACCGCATCGGTACCGAGCTGGCCGGTGACCGGCGCGCCGCCGCTAAAGTCCGCGGCACGGTCGCGCAGCTCCACCACCATGCGCTCGGCGGTCTTCTTGCCGATGCCGGGGATGCGGGTCAGCGCGGTGACGTCGGCGCTGGTGACCATGCGCGCGAACTCGTCCACGCTGACCCCGGACAGCACCGCCAGCGCGATCTTGGCGCCGATCCCGGTGACCCGCTGCACGTCGCGGAACAGCCGCCGCTCGCCTTCGCGCAGGAAGCCGTACAGCGACACGCTGTCCTCCTTCTGCGCGTAGTGGGTGAACAGGATCACGTCGCGACCGACGTCGGGCAGGTCGTAGAAGGTGCTCATCGGCGCCTCCAGCTCGTAGCCGACCCCGCCCACGTCGATCACCAGCCACGGCGGCTGCTTGTAGGCGAGGATGCCGCGCAGACGGCCGATCATTGGGCGCCTCGTGCGAGGCGCCGGGATTGGGGATTGGGGATTGGGGATTGGGTACAGCCGCGCGCAGGCGCAGGCACCTCGCTCTTGCGAATCCCCAATCCCGAATCCCGAATCCCGGCTCCACTCATTTTCTGCTCCAAGCCTGTTGCGTACTGACGCCCAGGCGCTGCGCGGTGGCGCGCACGTGGGCATGGGTGATGGCCACCGCCAGCGCGTCGGCGGCATCGGCCTGCAGTTTTCCGGTCAGACTCAGCATCAGACCGACCATATGTTGCACCTGCTGCTTCTCGGCCGCACCTTTGCCGACGATGGCCAGCTTGATCTCCTTGGCCGCGTATTCGTGCACCGGCAGGTCGCGCAAGACCACCGCGCAGATCGCCGCGCCGCGCGCATGGCCGAGCTTCAGCGCCGCGTCGGCGCTCTTGCCCATGAACACCCGCTCGATCGCCACTTCCTGCGGCTGGTACTCCTCGATCAGCGCGCCCAGCCCGTGCAGCAGGCGCTTCAGCCGCTGCGAGAAGTCGCCCTCGCCGAGCAGCAGCAGCGGCGCATGGTGGACATGGATGGTGCGGCCGCTGCCGTCGACGTCGATGATGCCCACGCCGGTGCGCTGCGAGCCCGGGTCGATGCCGAGGATGCGGACCTTGGCGGGACTCGGGACGCGGGACTCGTGACTCGAAGGGCTGGCTACGCGACTGGTTCGAACGGGTACGACCCCGGGCGACGGCGATGCATCGGGCCCCGTCGACGCGCCGTTCCGAGTCCCGAGTCCCGAGTCCCGAGTCCCGGCACCGTCCCGAGTCCCGGCCGTCGCCATATCAGCCGCCACTCAGCGCGGACTGGTCGGCATTGGAATAGACCGCCTGCACATCGTCCAGGTCTTCCAGCATGTCCAGCAGCTTGCGCACCTGCAGCGCGGTATCGCCTTCCACCGCGATGTCGTTGTCGGCGCGGAAGCTGATCTCGGCATGCTCGGCGGCCAGGCCGGCCGCCTGCATCGCGTCCTTGACCGCGTGGAACGCGTCCGCCGAGGTCAGCACGTCGATCGCGCCGTCCTCCGGATAGACCACGATGTCGTCGGCGCCGGCCTCGATCGCCGCCTCGGTGATCTTTTCCTCGTCGGCACCGGCAGCGAAGCTGAGCACGCCCAGGCGCTTGAACATGAACGCCACCGAGCCTTCGGTGCCCAGGTTGCCGCCGCACTTGCTGAAGGCGTGGCGCACGTCGGCCACGGTGCGCACGCGGTTGTCGGTCAGGCAGTCGACGATCACCGCGACCCCGCCCGGCGCGTAGCCCTCGTAGCGGATCTCCTCGTACTCCACCCCTTCCAGCTCGCCGGTGGCTTTCTTGATCGCGCGCTCGATCACGTCCTTGGACATGTTCGAGGCCAGGCCCTTGTCCATCGCCACGCGCAGGCGCGGGTTGTTGGACGGGTCGCCGCCGCCGGCGCGCGCGGCGACGCCGATCTCGCGGATGATCTTGGTGAAAATCTTGCCGCGCTTCGCATCGGATGCGTTCTTGCGGGCTTCGATCGAGGGGCCTCTACCCATGGGGCGTTCCGGACATCAGTAAGGACAAGCGGCGGATTTTACTCGATTGCGCCGCCGCGCCCGCATCCGCGGCACAACCGCTCAGGCGGCGAAGCGGCCATGCCGCAGGAACGCCGCGGCCTGGCGCGCGGCCACTGGCGAGAACAGCAGGCCGCTGTGGCTGGCGCGCACCAGGCAATGGTCGCGCAGGCCCGGCACGCGGGTCTCGGCCAGGGCCACGGTGCCATCCGAGTCCGGCCCCAGCGCGGCGATGCGATTGCCCACTCCCAACGCGACGCTGCCGGCCACCATGCCGACCGCGGCGGAGCCGTCCCACTGCCCAAGACCCTGCTGCAACAGGGCTGCGCTGCGCCCGAGGGCGACGCCGAGACCGCGTCGCAGCAGCGTCTGCGCCACCGCGCTGCCGGCCAGCGGGGCGCCCAGGCACACCACCCGGGTCACCGGCAGCTGCGGCGCCTGGCGCAAGGCCTGCAGCGCGATCAGCCCGCCCAGGCTGTGCCCGACCAGCGCCACCGGCCCCTGCTGCGCCAGGCGCTGGATCCGCTGCCGCAACCGCGGCAGCGCCGCCTCGGCACCGCCGAACGCGGTCGAATAGCCGAAGGTGGCGACGCGGAAGCCCTCGCGGCGCAACCGCCAGGCCAGCGGCCCGAGCCAGACACGGCCGTTCCAGATCCCGTGCAGCAACAGGACCTGCGGCAAGGGGTCGACCACGCCGCCCGCGGCAACCGTACGCGTGGCCTCAGCCACAGGTGATGCGGACGATGGCATTGGACGCATCCACGAACACGTTGACCCGGTCCGGGCGCAGGTCGCGGGTCGTCGGCTGGCCGGGGGCGATCGGCCGCAGCTGGCCAGCGCCGCTCTCCCGGCGGACCCGCGCCATGGTCGCCTCGGTCGCGGCCTGGCCGACCGCCCACGCCACCGGCTCGGCCTGGCAGCGGCCATCGCCCTGGGCCGCCGGCCCGCTACCGGCCGTTTGCAGCGAGGCCGAGGGCGTACACGCGGCCAGCAGCGGCAGCAAGGCGGCGGCGCATTTCAGTGGTCGCGACATGGCGTTCTCCTGTCAATCGCATGGCCTGCTGCGCGACGGCGCGCAAGTTCACCCAAAGCGCAACATCGTCCCAGGCCGATACAGACGATGCGTCGCGCCATCACACACCCACTCCACGCACCAGCGCAGTCGGCCGCGCACGCCACACGGCAAAGCGTCACAGTTCGAAAGGCCAGGGCTACATTCTCGCCCCATCCGCGTCAAGAAAGTTCGCTGGCGGTCGTTAACGCAAAGTAATCCATTGGTGCGTCCACTCGACGTAGCAACGGCGAAAGAACCCGCGTTATCTCTACATGCATGGAGCAATCGCTGCATGTCAAGCGGTAACCGTGTGAGTTAGATACCAGGCACATCGAACATTCAATCCCACGCACCAACTTTCGCGGCAAGGCATTCTCAACCCGGGTGCTATTCAGGGCCAGCCTGCTTATCGGCTAGCAGCGGGCAACGGAAACAGGATCGGAAAGCAGGTATGCGCAGTCATCAAGGAGAATCGCTGCATGTATAACAGAGGCATCATTTTGGCATCCTGCGTCGCCGTGGCGGCAGGCGTCTGGCTTGGAGGTTGCGTCTCGAAGGGCGGGGCCTCTCATGCCGCATCGAACGCCGGTCAAGCCGCGGCACAGGGCCAGGCCCCTGCCAAAACTGCGCTTCCCCGCAGCACCGCCAATGGTGCCTCGCCGCTCACCCCAGGCGCCGCCCCCTATTTCGACGCACCGGACAACGGCACGCTGGTCACCTATGTCGGCCACGCCGCGCCGACCAAGGAAGGTCCATTCGAGCTTTTTCCTGCGCGCATCAGCGAGCGCTATGCGTTGAGGGCGACGATGGAGGGCAAGATGACGATCGTCGCGCCGGACGGCAGCCGGCTGCAGATGGATTACGTCCGCCACACAGAAGGCAAGAACGGCAACTGGACCTGGGTTGGACGTTTGCCCGGCGCGCTGGTGGGTGAGGAATCGGTCATCACCTTCGGCAAGAACGCGGTGTTTGGTTCGCTCGGCGCCAGCGGCGGCAAGGTCTACCGGATTTCCACCGTCGACGGGCAACCCTATGTCATGGCGGCATCCGAGGTGGAATTGCGTTCGGCGGCGCCCAGCAGGCGCGGCGACGCACGGGAGATGCTGCCCAGCGCCAACGCTTCGCCGCTCGCGGCGGCCACCGGTCTCATTCCAAACTACAGCAACTTGGACAAGGTCAATGCCGCAGCCGGCACCACCTCGACCAATACGATCGACGTCGTGCTTGGCTACACGCCGGACTACAAGGCATATCGGGGCGGGGAGTCGGCCATAGAGACGGTGTTGACCAATCTCGTCGAGGTCGCCAACCAGGCCTTCGCCAATGCCAATGTGCAGGCGCGCTATCGCTTGGTCGGCACCATAGAAGTCGGCTATATCAACAACAACGACAATAATCAGGCGCTGGACGAACTGACCTGGATCCAGGCCTACAACGACGCATTCCGCCCGATTCGCCAGGTGCGCGAAAACTACGGCGCCGACCTGGTCGGACTGGTCCGCCGTTTCGACAGCGCCAGCCAGAATAATTGCGGCGTCGCCTGGGTGAACGGAGGAACCGATTCCCGCTATGCGTACGCGATCGTTTCCGATGGCATCGACGGAAGCTACTACTGCCCCTCGACGACGCTTGGACATGAACTCGGGCACCTGCTAGGTTCGTATCACCAACGCGAAACCGGACAAGAAACCGGATACAACTACGGGCACCGTAGCGACGTGGGCAGCTTCCACACGGTGATGGCGTACGCCGTCAACGGCCAGCGCGAGGTCAACATCTACTCGACTCCATTGATTCAGGGGTGCTATGGAGAGGCCTGCGGGGTGATTGCCCAAGCCGACAACGCGACCGCGTTCATGCTTACCGTCCCTCGCATTGTTCAATTCAGAGCGACCGTCGTTCCGTTCGACGATTCGAGTTCGCCAGGCCAGATCGTCGGCCCCTCCGGCAAGTGCCTGGATGTGGTGGACGGCAGCACTGACAACACGGCGCCGATTCAGGTCTGGGGATGCAATGGCTTGCGCCAGCAGAAATGGTATTGGCAGAGCAAAAGCCGGGCGCTGCGCAACAACGGTACCGACAAGGTCCTGGATATCGCAGGGGTGAACAGCAGCAACGGCGCGGGTGTGCAGCTCTACCAAGCATTCAACTCATCCAACCAACGCTGGAGCTTCCGGTCGTCCGCCATCATCGCCACCGGCGGCAAGGTGCTGGACGTGGTCAACGGGGGATCCGCCAACGGCGCGCGTCTGCAGACCTGGGACAACCTCGGCGGCACCAACCAGACATGGAAGTTCGATCCGGCAACCGGCGCCATCCAGGTGGCCAGCGGACGTTGCCTGGACGTGATGAGCGGCGGCGTGACCAGTGGCACCGCAGTTCAACTATGGGACTGCTCGGGGAACAAGAACCAGAAATGGACGCTGGGCACGAATGGCTCGCTCATCGGCTACGGCGGCAACTGCCTCGAAGCCAATGGCCCGTCCGGCGCGAACGGCAACCCCATCCTGATGGCCACCTGCAATGGAAGCGCCGCGCAAACATGGCGGATTCGCGGGCAGATCCGCAGCGACCTGAACAGTAAATGCCTTGATGATTCCGAAGGCGGCAGGACCAATGGCGCACGCGTGCAGATGTGGGACTGCCTAGGCAATCCCAACCAAACCTGGGAAGTGCAACCCAACTAGGCGAGCGGGTTTTCCCCGAAGGGCGTGTCGCTCATTCCCCATCGGATCGTTCTTGTTGCGCCTGCGCGAGCAGCGACGAACGGATGGAAATGAACGACACGCTCCGCTGGCATGGCGGCATGCACAGTCGAAGAATGCGCCACGCTGCAGGCCTCTTCGGCATGCACAGCACTTCGAGTGACAACGACGACTGCGCCGAAAGCAGATGCCGTTTCGCCAACAGCGATCGGCGATCAACAGGGCGCAAAACCGTCTAGGCAATGCGCGGCCGACGGCCAGACTATCGGTGCGCCACGCGGCGCAGAATGAACTCCAAATCGCGGGTCTGCCCGACCGGGAATTCGTAGGTGCCGACCTTCTCGAAGCCGTAGCGCGCGTAGAAGCGCTGCGCGCCGAAGTTCTCCGACCACACGCCGATCCACAGCGTGCGCGGGCCTTGGCGTTCCAGCCAGGCCAGCGCGGTCTCGAACAGGCGGCTGCCCCAGCCGCTGTTCTGGTGCGAGCGCAGCAGGTACAGCCGCTTCAGTTCGCCGTCGCCAGTCTGCACCTCGGCGTGCGGCAGGCCGCAAGGGCCGGCCGCGGCATGACCCACCGCCGCGCCGTCGTCCTCCAGCAGCCAGATCGCGTACTCCGGATGCTGCAGGATCGTGCGCTGCCGCGCCGCGGTGTAGTGCTCGTCGAGAAACCCGTGCAGGTCTTCCGGCGAGTACAGGTGACCGAAGGTCTCCGTGAAGGTGGCCGCGGCCAGCGCCGCCAGCGTGGCGGCGTCGTCCTCGGTGGCCTGGCGGATCGCCAATGCCATCGCTCAGCCCTGCACCGGCTTGGCGCGCACCTGCACGTGCACTTCGGCCAGCTGCGCGTCGGCGATCGGCGACGGCGCGTCGGTCATCAGATCCTGCGCGCCGGTGGTCTTGGGGAACGGGATCACGTCGCGGATCGACTCGGTGCCGGCCATCAGCGCGGCGATGCGGTCGATGCCGAAGGCGATGCCGCCGTGCGGCGGCGCGCCGTAGTTCAGCGCGTCGAGCAGGAAACCGAACTTGGCGCGCGCTTCCTCGGCGCCGATGCCGAGCAGTTCGAACACCGCGCTCTGCATCTCCGGGCGATGGATGCGGATCGAGCCGCCGCCGATTTCGTTGCCGTTGAGCACCATGTCGTAGCCGCGCGACACCGCGGTCCTGGCATGCGTGCGCAGTTCGGCGATGTCGTCCACCGCCGGCGCGGTGAAGGGGTGATGCAGGGCGACGTAGCGCTGCGCTTCCTCGTCCCATTCGAACATCGGGAAGTCGGTGACCCACAGCGGCGCCCAGCCCTCGGCGACCAGGCCGAAGTCCTTGCCGGCCTTCAGACGCAGCGCACCCATGAAGTCGGAGACCTTGTTGTAGCCGCCGGCGCCGAAGAACACGATGTCGCCGCTGCCGGCGCCGACGTGCTTGACCAATGCGGCGAAGGCCTCTTCGGAGAAGAACTTGGCGATCGGCGAGCTGATTTCGCCGGTCTCCGACAACTTGATGTAGGCCAGGCCCTTGGCGCCGTACTTGGCGGCATGCGCGGCGTAGTCGTCGATCTGCTTGCGCGACAGCGTGGCGCCGCCGGGTATGCGCAGCGCGGCGACGCGACCGTCGGCATCGGCGGCGGCCGCGGTGAACACCGGGAATTCGCTGGACTTGACCAGTTCGGCCACGTCGACCAGTTCCAGGCCGATGCGCAGGTCCGGCTTGTCCGAGCCGAAACGGCGCATCGCCTCGGCCCAGGTCATGCGCGGGAATTCGGCGGCCAGTTCCACGTCCACCACTTCCTTGAAGATGTGGCGGATCATCTGCTCCACCGCATCCTGCACGTCGCGCTCGCGCACGAACGCGAACTCCATGTCCAGCTGGGTGAACTCGAGCTGGCGGTCGGCGCGCAGCGCCTCGTCGCGGAAGCAGCGCGCGATCTGGTAGTAGCGGTCGAAGCCGGCCACCATCAGGATCTGCTTGAACAGCTGCGGCGACTGCGGCAGCGCGTAGAACTCGCCCGGATGCATGCGCGCCGGCACCAGGAAGTCGCGCGCGCCTTCCGGGGTGGCCTTGGTCAGGATCGGGGTTTCGATGTCCTGGAAGCCGCGCTCGTCCAGGTAACGGCGCAGCCCCTGCACCAGCTTGATGCGGGTGCGCTGCATGCGCTGCATCTCCGGGCGGCGCAGATCCAGGTAGCGGTACTTCAGGCGGGTTTCCTCGCCCGGGTTCTCGTGCGCATGGAACGGCAGCGGCGCGGCCTTGTTGAGGATGGTGATGCGGGTGGCGATCACCTCGACCTTGCCGCTGCGCAGCTTGTCGTTGACCGCATGCCGCGCGCGCACCGCGCCTTCCACCTGCAGCACGTCCTCGTAGCCCAGCGAGGCGGCGACCGCGAACACCTCCGCGTTCTCCGGCTCCACCGTCACCTGGACGATGCCCTCGTGGTCGCGCAGATCGATGAAGCAGACCCCGCCGAGATTGCGGGCGACATCGGTCCAGCCGGCCAGGGTGACGGTTTGGCCGATCAGGGTCTCGTCGACCAGGCCGCAGAAGTGGGTACGCATCGCAAACTCCAAGGTGGGGCCGCCGGCGCAGAACGCGCCGGCAAGCCGGATATTCTGCGGCGCGGCGCCGGCCCGGGCAAATCCCGCCGCAACTCACCTGGCCTTAAGTTTCCGTGAGGCTATAGTCCGCCCACAGTCACGGGCATCGGAGGGGACCCATGTTGAAGCAGCTGAGCGGTTGGTTGTTGGTGGCCGGCCTGACCTTGGCCAGCGGGCCGGTGGCCGCGCAAAGCGCGCGCGCCTATGCGCCGGAGGACCTGCGGCAGCTGTCGGTGCCGAGCCGGGTGCGGGTGATCGAGCGCGAATACGCCGACCAGAGCCGCGGCCGGCAGATCCCCGACGACCAGTTGGAGTTCTACCTGGACCAGATCGACCGCGGCTGGGGCTTCGGCCGCATCCAGCAGGACATCTCCACCTCGCTGCGCGGCAGCAGCGGCCAGTGGCGGCCGCAGCCTGGCTTCAATGCCCAGACCATCGCCTGCTCCAGCAACGACCGCAAGCGCCGCCAGTGCGCGACGCCGTTCCGCGGCCGCGCGCGGCTGGTGGGCGCGCTGTCGGATTCGCCGTGCATCGAGGGCCAGACCTGGGGGTCGGGCCCCGGCGTGGTGTGGGTGGACCGCGGCTGCCGCGGCCGCTTCGCCGAAGGTCGCGGTGGCTGGGGCGACGGCGGCGGCCCCGGGCCGGGTCCTGGCCCGGGCGGCACCATCCGCTGCGAGAGCCAGGACCAGCGCCAGCGCGTCTGCACCACCGGCTGGCGCAATGCGGTGCTGGTCCGGCAGCTGTCCGACACCCGCTGCATCGAGGGCCGCAGCTGGGGTCAACGCGACGGCGCGGTGTGGGTGGACGATGGCTGCCGCGGCGAGTTCGCCGAAGGCCGGGGCGGCGGCGGTGGCGGCTGGGGTCCGGGCCGCCCGCCGTCCGGCGGCGATTACTCGGTGACCTGCAGTAGCGACGACAAGCGCCTGCGCAGTTGCGCCTGGGACCGCCGCCAGGGCCGCCCGGCGGTGATCCAGCAGCTGTCCGGCACCACCTGCGTCGAAGGCCGCAACTGGGGCTACGAGGGCAATGCGGTGTGGGTCAAGGAAGGCTGCCGGGCACGCTTCGGCGCCCGCTGAAGCCTCCCAGGCAGGAACGCGAACGGCCCGGAGGCGACTCCGGGCCGTTCGCATTTTTCGGGACGCCCCGCCCCGCTCCGGGACGCCGCGCTCAGGTCGCGGCGGGCTTGGCGGCAGGCGCCGGCGTAGCCGCGGGGGTTGCGGCAGGTTTGGCCGCGCTGTCGGTGGACGCGGCGGCCGGCTTGGCCTCGCCGGTACTGCCGCTGCCGGACTCGGCCAGATTGCGCTTCTTGTCGCCCTCCTTCTTGAAGTCGGTCTCGTACCAGCCGCTACCGGACAGGCGGAACGACGGTGCGGTCAGCTGGCGCTTGACCGCGGGCGCGCCGCACGACGGACAGGCGTCCGGATCGGGATCGGACAGTTTCTGCAGGCGGTCGAAGCTGTGACCGCACTCGGCACATTGGAAGGCATAGATCGGCATGGCGGCAAAAACGCGAAAGGAACAGAGGCAGCCAGTATGGGGCCCGGGCGCCGGCTTTCAAGCGATACCGGCGCGTGGCGCCCTGACCTGGATTTCCCAGCGGGCCGCAGCGTCGCTGCACAGGTCCGGGAACCGCGGGCCGCTCAAACGGCCGCCTGTGGCAGCGCCGGCCGCGGCGGGTCGACCGGCAGCGGTGCCGGATCTTGCGCAGCAGGCGCCTCGAGCAGGCCCTGGGCCGGTGCCGCCGGCAACGGCGCGGCCTCGACCGGGTCCACGTCGAACGGCATGCGGAACAGCAGCGACGGCAGCAACGTGCTCAGCGCCGCGTACAGCAACAGCGCACCGAACAGCGCATCGGCGATGGCGAAGCGCTCGCGCAGGATCGCGGCCAGCACCAGGGTGAAGATCAGGGTCGGCGCCAGCGCCAGCGACACCCGCAGGCTGCTGCGCGCATCCTCGCCGAACAGCAGCCGCCGCTGCAGCCAGACGATGCCGATGCGCAGCGGCAGCACGCACGCGGTCAGCGCCAGGCCCAGCCCCAGCGCCTGCAGGCTCAGCGCCCCGCTCGGCACCTTGGTGCCGGCGTTGAAGAAGTAGAACGGCACGAAGAACGAAGCGAACAGCCGCACCGCGTGCAGGTTCTCGTCGGAGGCCAGCAGCGGCATGCGCTGGCGCAGCAGGCGCGCGACCAGCCCGGCGATGAACGCGCCGACCAGGTAATACACGCCCAGCGAATAGGTGATGTAGGCGGCGATCAGCCCGACCATCACCAGCAGCGAGAACTCCGACCCGGGCGCCTGCGGCGCCACCCAGCGTCCCAGCGCCACGAACAGCAGCGGCAGGCCGACCAGCATCGCCAGCAACGCCAGGCTGGACAGGCCCATCCGCCAGGGATCGCCGGCCTGCAGGATCACGAACAACGCCGCCAGCGCCAGCAATTCGCCGGCGATGGCCTTGCTGGTGACCCAGAAGCGCTCTTCCTCGCTGAGCCCGAGCCGGCCCAGCGAATCGATGATGAAGCCGGTGGACGGGGTCAGCAGCGCCAGCGCCAGCAACCCGGCCGCCTGCCACGGCAGCGCGGCGTAGCGCCAGGCCAGCCAGCCGACTCCGAACAAGGTGCCGCCGCGCACCAGCAGGTGCAGCAGCAGCGGCCACAACCCGCGGCGCAGCGCCTTCAGGTCCACCTCCAGGCCGGCGAACAGGAACAGCGAGGAGATGCCGAGCGTGGCCAGCAGCGCGATCACCGCATCGTGCGCCCGCTCGCCCATCGCCAGCATCGCGACGATGCCGAACAGCAGGCAGGTCAGCGGCGCCGGCAGCTTGAAGCGCTGCAGCGCGCGCGGGATCACCAGCAGGGCGAAGATCAGCAGCAGGTAGATCAGTTCGTGGCTCATCGGGCAGCGTGTCCATCGTGGGGGGCCACCGGCGGCGACGGCGGCGGCGCCAATGATGCCGCGTGGCGCGCACGGGTGTCGTCACGCCGCACCGGCGCCTGCAGCGGTTGCCTGTTCCCTATCCGGATGCAGGCGGGCGGCCTGACACGCGAGGCACCGGCTCCAGCGCGGCCGTGGCGAGACGTGTCGGCCTGCCTCGCCGCTGGCACGCACCCTGCGCATGCCGTGTCGCGGATGCGCGCGCACGGCGGCACGTAACGCAAACAGGCAGTCACACACACGCAACCATGTGTCGACACCATCGCAGCCCCCACACAAGCATTCACCCTTGATGAATTTTCCGAAAAGTTTCCGTACGCCGCGGCGCACGACACTCGCCCTGCTGCTGTCGGCGATGGTCGCCCACGCCCAGGCGGCCAGCGACGCCGGCGCTCCTGCCGCCGATGCCGACGCGCAGGTCTCCACCCTGGACCAGGTACAGGTCGTCGGCCAGGCCACCACCTACGCCAAGACCAGCGTCAGCAAGGAGATGCTGGACCGCCAGTTCGCGATGGGCAGCGTCAACGACGTGCTCAACGAACTGCCCGGGGTGATCGTGACCGAGGCCGATGCGTTCGGCTCCTCCGACTGGGGCACGCAGATCAGCATGCGCGGCTTCGTCAGCAACCGCGATACGCAGCAGATCGGCACCACCATCGACGGCCTGCCCAACGGCGGCTCGGCCTACGGCGGCGGCTCCAAGGCCAACCGCTTCATCGACACGCTCGACCTGGAGACGGTCGAAGTCAGCCAGGGCACCGCCGACATCGCCTCGCGCTCCAACGAAGCGCTGGGCGGCACGCTCAACTACCTGACCAGCGAACCGCTCGACGCGCAGCGCGTGCGTATGGCCGTGGGCATCGGCGACAACGAGGCGCGCAAGTACTACGCGCGCTACGACACCGGCCTGATCGGCACCAGCAAGGCCTGGATCAGCGCCTCGCACAGCAGCAACACCGACTGGATCGACGGCAGTGGCCACACCACCCGCGATCATCTCGCCGGCAAGTTCGACAGCGACCTGGGCGCGTGGAAGCTCAGCGGCTACCTGTCCTACGACGATGCCGACGAATCCGAGTACAGCAGCGTCACCCCCGAGCAGTTCGCGCGCGATCCCGAGCACGACCTGCTGACCGGCACCCTCACCGGCATTCCCTATCTGGACCAGAACTACCGTTCCGGCTCGCGCGCGCTGCGCAAGAACACCTTCGGCTACCTGCGCGGCGCGTTCGACGGCGGCAACGGCTTCAAGGCCACCCTCGCCGGCTACGCGCATCGCATGGAAGGCCGTGGCGACTGGATCCCGCCGTACCTGGTGGACGTGACCGACGACGGCAGCGGCAAGCCCGAATCCGAATACACCGGCGGACACACCGTGTACGGCGGCAGCGACCTGGGCAAGATCTACTTCGTCACCCCCACCGGCGCGGCGGCGACGATGCTGGCCGGCTGCAGCGGCAGCGCGACGGTGCCGGCCGAGTCCGATCCGGCCTGCTACCCGACCGGCTCGCAGGCGGTGCAGTCCTACCGCCACAGCCACTACGACAACGACCGCGCCGGCTTCACCGCCGATGCGGAATGGCGCGCCGACCTGGGCGCGATCGACAACACCGTGCGCGCCGGCGTGTGGCTGGAAAAATACCAGCGCAGCGTCACCCGCGACTGGCACCGCTTGCTCGACGTCGGCACCAACATCGCCTTCGACCACGTGCCGTACTGGGTGCAGTTCAAGGACGACTACGACACCGACGAGCGCATGTACTACGTGGAAGACGTGATGCGCTACGGCAATTTCGCCTGGCGCGTGGGCGTCAAGCAGTTCTTCGTCGACCAGACCCGCGACCGCCGCATCGGCGACAGCGAACACGTCGAGTCGGACTCGCATTCCGATCCGCTGGTCTCCGCCGGCCTGACCTGGACCACCCCGGTGAAGGGCCTGGAAGCCTTCGCCGGCTATTCGCAGAACTTCGCCGCGATTCCGTCCGGCGTGCTCGGCGAGACCGACCCGGTGGCGCTGAGCCGGGTCAAGCCGGAGACCGCCGACAACATCGAGCTGGGCCTGCGCATGAGCCGCTGGCCGCTGACCGGCAGCGTCACCGTGTACGACATCCGCTTCGACAACCGCATCGTCTACGTGCCGGCGAACTTCGTCAGCGGCATCGACTATCTCGGCGAGACCGACGGCGTCTACGAGAACTTCGGCGGCGTGCATGCGCGCGGCGTGGAAGCGGCGCTGGGCTACGGCTGGGACAACGGCTGGCGGGTCAACGGCGCCTACACCTTCAACAAGGCGACCTACCTGGGCAGCGGCGACGCCGCGCGCGACACCGCACTGGAGATCACCCCCGGCTCGCAGGTGATCGGGCAGCCCCGCAACACCCTGGTGGCCTCGGCCGACTGGCAGGGCCAGGCCTGGTCGTTCGGCATCTCCGGGCGCTACCTCGGCAAGCGCTACCTGGATGCGTCCAACAGCAACAGCCTGGACGGCGTCACCACCTTCGGCGCGCACCTGGGCCTGAGCCTGTCGCAGCTGTCGGCGCAGCTGCAGGGCGTGAAGCTGGACCTCAACGTCAGCAACCTCACCGACAAGCGCTACCTGGAAGGCGTGGACGGCAGCGACAGCGCGTTCATCGCCGCACCGCGCACGGTCGGCCTGACCCTGACGCTGGATCTGTAATCGCGCAGCCCGCATGCTGCGTCCTCGCCGGCGGCCTGGCGCCGCCGGCGAGCCCTTTTCGTCCCGTCCTGCCGGTGCCCGCGCCATGACCGATCTTCCCCGCCGCCGCCTGCTCCAGGCCGGCGTCGCCGGCGCCGCCGCCGCGCTGTTGCCGCCCAGCATCGCCCGCGCCGCCGCGATCGCCCCGGACGTGCGCAGCGGCACCCTGCAGGACCTGCAGCACGTGGTGATCCTGATGCAGGAGAACCGCGCCTTCGACCATTACTTCGGCAGCTTCGCCGGCGCGCGCGGCTTCGGCGACCGCTTCCCGATCCCGGCGCCGCCATTGCCCGGCATCGCCCCGCGCACCGTCTGGCTGCAACCCAGCGAAGACGGCAGCCGGCTGCTGACGCCGTTCCCGCTGCACACCGCGCGCGACTTCAGCGGCATGCGCGTGCAGGGCACCCCGCACACCTGGCCCAATGCGCAGCAGGCCTGGGACCACGGCCGCATGGGCCGCTGGGCCGCGGCCAAGCACGACCATGCGCTGGCCCACTACGAACGCGACGACCTGCCGTTCCAGTTCGCGCTGGCCGAGGCCTTCACCCTGTGCGACGCCTACCACTGCGCGATCCAGGCCGGCACCAATCCCAACCGCGTGTTCCTGTGGACCGGGCAGAACGATCCGCAGGCGCGCGCCGGCGGGCCGGTGATCGCCAACTCGCACGACAACTTCCCCGAACTGGGCGGGCATGCCGACGACTACCGCTGGCCCAGCTACGTGGAAGCGTTGCAGCAGGCCGGCGTGTCCTGGCAGATCTACCAGGACATGGCCGACAACTTCACCGACAACCCGCTGGCCGGCTTCGCCCCGTTCCGTGCCGCCTGGCGCGGCGCGCCCGGGCACGATCCGCAGCTGCGCGAACGTGGGGTCGGCACGCGCACGCTGGCGCAGCTGCGCGAGGACGTGCTCGGCGCGCGGCTGCCGGCGGTGAGCTTCATCATCGCCGACGCCGCCGGCAGCGAGCATCCCGATCCGTCCAGCCCCGCGCAGGGCGCGGCCTACACCGCGCGCGTGCTGGATGCGCTGACCGCCGATCCGCAGGTGTGGTCGCGCACCGCGCTGCTGCTGATGTTCGATGAGAACGACGGCTTCTTCGACCACGTGCCGCCGCCAGCGCCGCCCTCGCCCGATCCGGCAGCGGCCGGTGGCTGGGCCGGGGCGTCCACGGTGAGCACCGACGGCGAATACCACCTGCACCCGGCGCCGGGCGACGAAAAGGCCGACCTGCCCGAACTGCGCGGCCGGCCCTACGGGCTGGGCCCGCGGGTGCCGATGTACGTGATCTCGCCGTGGAGCCGCGGCGGCTGGATCGATTCGCAGGTCTACGACCACACCTCGGTGCTGCGCCTGCTGGAACGCCGCTTTGGCGTCGCCGCCAGTGGGCTGACGCCGTGGCGCCGCGCGGTCTGCGGCGACCTGGTCGATGCCTTCGACTTCCGCCAGGCCGATACGCGCCCGTTCTTCGCCACGCTGCCCGACGTCAGCGCCGCCGCCGCGCGCGCGGCCGCCTTGCACGAACATGCGCTGCCGCCGCTGCCGGACACCGTGCAGGCGCCGCAGCAGCCGTTCGGCGTGCGTCGCTCGCGCGCGTTGCCGTATCGCCCGACGGTGCAGTTGCAACACGTGAGCGCACGCGGCGAAGTGCTGCTGCGGATGGACAATGCCGGCGCGGCCGCGGTGCTGCACGTCTACGACCGCTACGACCTGGCCGCGATTCCGCGGCGCTACACGCTCGGCGCAGGCGCCACGCTGGACGCCACCTGGACCACCTACGACGGCCGCTACGACCTGTGGCTGCTCGGCCCCAACGGCTTCCACCGCCATTACCGCGGCGACCTCGACGCCGCGCCGCTGCAGGCCGAGATCGCCCAGGACGTGCGCGATCCGCGAGCCTTGTGCCTGCTGCTGCGCAACCCGGGCAATAGCGCGCTGCGCGTGGAACTGCAGCCCGGCGCCTATGCGCAGGCGCAACCCCGCGACAGCGTGCTGCTGGCGCCCGGTACCGAACAGCGGCGCAGCTGGAGCGCGGCGCCCAGTGGCGGCTGGTACGACCTGTGGGTGGTCCAGGACGGCGCGCGCCAGCGCCTGGCCGGGCGCGTGGAAACCGGCAAGCCCGGCGTCAGCGATCCGGCGATGGGCGGGCCGGCGCGGTTGTATCAGGAGGACCCGGTGGTGATCGGCGCGCTCGGCTGAGCGCTCCCGCCTTGCGCAGCGCAAAGGCGGCGTGCAGTGCGGGATCGCGCTTGCGGGCCATGCCCCGCAAGCGCGGCGGCAGTCAGTGCGTCGCACCCGTGTCCAACACGCCGATGGTTCCCAGCCACGTCTCCACCAGCCTTGGCCATTGCGCGATCGGCAACGTGCTCGGCCGCAGTCCGAACGCATGCCCACCCTGCGCGTAAATATGCATTTCCGTCGGCACGCCGGCCTGCTTCAGCGCGACGTAGTAGGCCAACGATTGCGCGACGCCATCCACCTCGTCGTCCTCGGCCTGCAGCAGGAAGGTCGGCGGCGTGTCGGCGCTCACGGTGATATCCGCACGTAGCTCCAGGTGAGTCGGATCGCGCTTTGCACGATCCTCATCCTCGTGCGCCCACAGGTGGCCGGGATAGGCGGCGATGGCGAAGTCCGGGCGGCAACTCTCCGCATCCGCGGCATCCACCGCCGGATACGTGCGCGTTGCGAAATGCGTGCTGGCCGCAGCGACCAGATGCCCGCCCGCGGAAAAACCGATCACGCCGACCTTGTGCGGATCGATCCCCCACTCCGCCGCATGCAGGCGCACCAGTCCCAGCGTGCGCTGCGCGTCCTGCAGCGCGGTCTGCACCTTCGGATAGTAGCGGCCACCGTTGACCCAGGTCGGCCCCGAATTGGGGACGCGGTACTTCAGCAACACGCAGGTGATGCCCCGCGACGTCAGCCAATCGCAGATCTCCGTGCCTTCCAGATCCATGGCCAGGACCTGATAGCCACCGCCGGGAAACACCACCACCGCCGCACCGCTGTTGCGGCCCGTGGGCGCATATACCGTCATCGTCGGCTGGCTGACATCGTTGGCCCTGGCCCACCACGTGTGGCCTTCGCCGGGACCGACCGATTCCGGTTTCGGGTGCGGCAACGCATTGGGAACCTTGCCAGGCCAGATCGGCACCTGCACATGGCCCGGCGCTGGTTGCCAGATCTCCGCCTGCGCCGGTGCATGGGCGAGCACAAGCGCGATCGCGGCAAACGAAAAACGGAGAAGCCTGTGCATGGTCGAACTCCTGGGTGGCGAGGCGGGAAACGGAGGAGATGCGCGAAAACCCGCCGAGTTTCGGCTTCAGCCCTGAGGCCGGCGGCAATCCCAGGACACGATGCGCCGCGCCTGCGCGCGTCGCGGGCGAAGAACAGCGCAGAACGGGATCGGTGCGCGCGCGCACGCAGCGACACGACCGCATGGCGCGCGCGGCCCCTGCGGCCTCAACGCGCACGGCACGACACTCAGTCGGCGAGCGTCTCGCGGACCGCGACCGCCACCGCCTTCAGCGCCGCGTCGCGCGCATCGCTGTCGACCTTGGCACCGTTGAGGTAGGCGGTCAGCAGCAACGGCGCCCGCCCGCCCGGCGGCCATACGATGGCGATGTCGTTGCGGGTGTCGGTGCCGTTGCTGCCGGTCTTGTCGCCGATCTTCCAGCCGCGCGGCAGGCCGGCGCGCAGGCAATCGTCGCCGGTGCGGTTGTCGAGCATCCAATCGGTCAGGCGCTTGCGCGAGGCCGGTTGCAATGCATCGCCGAGCAACAGCGTGCGCAGGGTCGTGGCCGTCGCCGCCGGCGTGGTGGTATCGCGTGGATCGCCCACGGCGAACTGGTTCATCTCCGGCTCGTGGCGGTCGCTGCGGGTCACCGGATCGCCGAGCCCGCGCAGGAAGCGGGTCAGCCCCGGCGGGTCGCCGACCAGCGGGAACAGCAGATTGGCCGCCGGGTTGTCGCTGTAGATCATCGTCGCCCGGCACAGCTCGGCCACGCTGAGCGTGCCGCCGACATGGCGCTCGGTCACCGGCGCATGCGACACCATGTCCGCGGCGCGGATGTCCAGCCGCTGCTCCAGGCTCAGTTCGCCGCGATCGACCCGCTGCAGCACCGCGGCCGCCAATACAAATTTGAAGGTGCTGCACATCGGGAAGCGTTCGTCCAGGCGCTGCCCGCCCAACATCCTGCCGCTACCGTCGAGCAGCGCCACGCCCAACCGCCCGGCCGTGCGGCGCTCGATCTCGGCGAGCCGCTGCGCCAGCGTCCGCGCCTTGCCCGGCGGCACTTTCGCATCCACCGTCGCCACCGCCAGCGCGGCCGCCGCCAGCCCCATGCCCTGCAGGAATCGTCGTCTGTCCAGCATCGTCCACCTCCGTCGGAAGACCCGATCATGCGCAGCTTGACCGCGGCCCACCAGCGAGGTTATTCAATCGCAATCATGAAAATAACTAATGGCGCACGATGATCCGCCCGCAGCTGCCATTGAACGCCCTGCGCGCCTTCGAAGCCGCCGCACGGCACCAGAACCTGACCCGCGCGGCCGCCGAGCTGTGCGTGACCCAGGCCGCGCTCAGCCACCAGATCAAGCAACTGGAAGCGCGCCTGGGCGTGGTCCTGTTCCAGCGATTGCCGCGCGGCGTAGCCCTGACCGACGAAGGCCAGCGCCTGCATCCGGTGCTGACCGAGGCCTTCGATCGCATCGCCGCCACCCTGCAGCGCTTCGCCGGCGGCCGCTATCGCGAGACACTGAGCATCGGCGTGGTCGGCACCTTCGCGGTGGGCTGGCTGCTGCCGCGGCTGGACGCCTTCCACGCCGCGCATGCGGACATCGAACTGCGCGTGCACACCCACAACAACCGGGTCGATCTGGCCGGCGAAGGCCTGGACCTGGCGATCCGCTTCGGCGACGGCGACTGGCAGGGCCAGTCCGCCACGCCGATCCTGGACGCGCCGTTCGCGCCGGTGTGCGCGCCGGCGCTGGCGCGATCGCTGCGTGTGCCGGCCGACCTGGGCGGCGTGCCGCTGCTGCGCTCCTACCGGCTGGACGAATGGGCGCGCTGGCTGCAGGCGGCCGGCGCGCCGGAAGTGGTCGCCAGCGGGCCGATCTGCGATTCGTCGCTGACCCTGGCCAGCGCCGCGGCGGCGGGCGCCGGCGTGGCCTTGCTGCCGCTGCGCCTGTTCGCCCAGGACCTGGACGCCGGACGCCTGCTCGCGCCATTCCCGACCCGCATCGACGCCGGCCGCTACTGGCTCACCCGGCTGCGCTCGCGCGCGGAAAACGACGCCAGCCGCCGCCTGCGCGAATGGCTGCTGGCCGATCGATGACAGACGGCGCGCGGCGCATCGGCTAGTCGCTGTCGACGCCGGCCCGCATGATCGAGCCGGACACGCCACAACCCCACCAGCGCGCTCCGACAGCAGCGCGACCGTTCACCACAGGCCAGGTGAAGAATTTGTGCACTGCCGCTTGGCGGCCGCCCGAACGCCGAACTATGATCATGGTCGCAGTTGCAATGTGCGCCAGGGGAAGGCGATCACGTTCCTGGGGGGAACACGCAATGAACCGTTTCGTCATGGCCGCTCGTCCGGCTCTGGTTTCTCGCGACATCGTCCTGGCCGCCGCGCTGGCCTGTCTGTGCGTATTGCACCTGGCCTATTTCCTGCGCAGCGGCGCGAGCGAATGGCACTGGGCGCTGAGTGCGGCCGGGCTGGCCTTGATGGGGATCAAGGCCGGCTTGCGGCCGACGCCGACGGCACGCCCGTCGCTGCGCGGCTTGCGCTCGCGTACGCCGCTGGACTGGGCCGCCATCGCCGGCGGCCTGCTGGTCGTGGCCAGCGCCGCCGCCTGAGCGCGTCCGCAGCACGCCGGCACGGTACCGGCAAGCGCGTAGCGGGCGCTTGGCTTCTTGGCCAGGCGCTCTGACCATGCCGCCGGCGGTCGTCATGTTATCTGCCGCCATGCGGCATCGCCTTTCGCGTCCGCCTCAGGCGCACGCCTCACGGTCGCTATACCGCGCGCGGAGCGCCGGTTCCCACCCGCGATGCCAGCTTCCGGAACGCCTCGCGCTGGGCGGCATCGACGAACCAGGAGGTGGGCACCATGTCGAACAACATATCGTTGTGATACAGCAGCAGCACCTGCGGATTCTCGCGATAGCGGATGAAATCGGCCCAGGGACGGCGCGCGTGCCCGCCCGACCAGGTAACCTCAAGACCGTTCTCGTCCCAGGCATAGGTGATGGCATGCCGCAGCGCCGCCTGTTGCGCATGCAGGCGCCGCAGCTTGCGCGGCAGTTTCCACCCGTACAGCAAGGCCAGGCCGATCAGGCCACCGCCACCGATGCCGCCCAGCAGGCCGCCTACGATGCAGACAGCATCGCTGGTGCCGACTATCACGAGCGGCACTCCAACCAACAACAGCGTCGCCGACAGCACCAGCGCACGCCGTAGCGGGCGCCGTTGGTGCAGGCGTTGCGCGGCAAGATAGTCGTCCAGGCTGATGACGCCGCTGATCATGCTCGGCTGGCCTCGTTCGCTTGTGTCGTTTGCACAAGCGTATCGGCGTGCGCATGAACGGGCATGCGCACGCGGCACCGCAACGAGCTGCGCCAGCGATCGCGCCGCAAGCGCAACGGGCTATGCGCCTTCGATCAATTCCATCCACGCCTGCTCGGCCTGCGCCAGCAGTTGCGCGGTGGCCTCACGGTCGCGGCCCAGCACCGCCATCTTCTCCGCGTCGGCGTAGTGCTTGGGATCGGCGAGCTGGCGGTCGAGCTCGGCCAGCGCCGCTTCCAGCTCGCCGACGCGCTTTTCGGCGGCGGCCAGCTTGTGCGGGTTCGGCGGCTTCTTCGCCGGCAGCGGCTTGACCGGCGGTGGCGGGGTCGGCGCGACCTCGGCCATCTTCTGCTTGGTGCCCTGCGCGGCCGGACGGCTGCGCAGCCACGCCGCGTATTCGTCCAGGTCGCCGGCGAACGGCTCGACTACGCCGTCGGCCACGCGCCAGAAGGTGTCGCAGACCAGGCCGATCAGGTGGCGGTCGTGCGAGACCATCACGATCGCGCCCTCGAAATCGCTCAATGCCTCGGCCAGCGCCTCGCGCATCTCCAGGTCCAGGTGGTTGGTCGGCTCGTCGAGCAGCAGCACGTTCGGCTGCTGCCAGGCGATCAGCGCCAGCGCCAGGCGCGCGCGCTCGCCGCCGGAGAAGCCGTCCACCACTTCGAACGCGCGATCGCCCGGGAAATTCCACTTGCCGAGGAAGTCGCGGAACGCCTGGATCGACGCGTCCGGCGAGATCTCGCGGAAATGGTCGATCGGCGACTGCCCTTCGTGCAGCGACTCCACCGTGTGCTGGGCGAAGTAGCCGATGCGCAGGTCCGGATGCGCGCTGCGCTCGCCGCTGAGCAGCGGGATCTCGCCGACCAGGCTCTTGACCAGGGTCGACTTGCCGGCGCCGTTGGGGCCGAGCAGGCCGATGCGGTCGCCCGCTTCCAGGCCGAACCCGGCCTGGCGCAGGATCACCTCGCTGCCGTAGCCGCAGTCGGCATGGTTGAGCCGGATCAGCGAATGCGGCAGGCGGTTGGGCTGCGCGAACTCGATGCGGAACTCGCGCTCGGCGCGCACCGCCTCGGTGCCGGCCATCTTCGCCAGCCGCTTCATCCGGCTCTGCGCCTGGCTGGCCTTGCTGGCCTGCGCCTTGAAGCGGTCGATGAAGCTCTGCAGGTGGGCGCGCTCGGCCTGTTCCTTCTCGTGCGCGATCTGCTGCTGGCGAAGCTGCTCGGTGCGCTGGCGCTCGAAATCGGTGTAGCCGCCGACATACAGCTTGGCGCCGCCGCCGTGCAGATGCAGGGTGTGGGTGGCGACGTTGTCGAGGAATTCGCGGTCGTGGCTGATCAGCAGCAGCGTGCCCGGGTACTTCAGCAGCCACTGCTCCAGCCACAGCACCGCGTCCATGTCCAGATGGTTGGTCGGCTCGTCGAGCAGCAGCAGGTCCGAGGGCATCATCAGCGCCCGCGCCAGGTTCAGCCGCACCCGCCAGCCGCCGGAGAAATCCTTGACCGGGCGCGAATGCGTCGCCGCCGGGAAACCCAGGCCGTGCAGCAGCTTGCCGGCGCGCGCAGTGCCGTCGTAGCCGCCGACCTCTTCCAGGCGCACGTGCGCCGCGGCGACCGCCTCCCAGTCCTCTGCGGCCAGCGCGGCGGCCTCGGCCTGCAGCGCCGCCGCCACCTCGGTGTCGCCGCCGAGCACGAAGTCCAGCGCCGGATCCGGCAGCGACGGGGTTTCCTGGGCGACGCTGGCGGTGCGCAGCTTGCCGGGCAGTTCCACATCGCCCTTGTCCGCCTCCAGCTCGCCGCGGATCGCCGCGAACAGGCTGGACTTGCCGGTGCCGTTGCGCCCGACCACGCCGACGCGGTAGCCGGCATGCAGGGTCAGATCGACGTTGGACAACAGCAGCCGCTCGCCGCGGCGCATGGCGAAGTTTCTAAGGGAAATCACGGGAAGGGGGGCACTCGACGTTCGAGGCGGCAGTGTATCCGCTTCGTCCCGGATGGCCCACCCCGGATCCGGGCCGTGGCCGGCCATCGGACCCCGCCGCGCGGGCCTCGGACCGGACCCGTTCGGCACCCTGCAACTGGATCCAATACCGTTTTTGTATACGCGGCCAGATGAAAAAAATATTTCAATCGGGGCGATTCATCGCTGCACTGCAGCATGCCGCGCTTGCCCTCAGGGCACTCAGACCCACGCCATTCCCCCAGCCACTGGAGTCTCCGTACGATGAAGCACCGCCCGCTCCCCCTGGCCAGCGCCATCCTGCTCGCCCTCGCCTCCGGCACCAGCTTCGCCCAGCAAGACCAGGCCCCCAAGACCCTGGACAACATCATCGTCACCGGCACCCGCATCGCCGACCGCACGGTGGCAGAGTCGCAATCGCCGATCGACATCATCGGCCCCGAATCGCTGCAGGCGACCGGCGCCAGCGACCTGGGCAGTGCCCTGGGCAAGCTGCTGCCGTCGCTGAACTTCCCGCGCCCGGCGATCAACGACGGCAACGACGCGCTGCGCCCGGCGACCCTGCGCGGCCTGTCCCCGGACGCGGTGCTGGTGCTGGTGGACGGCAAGCGCTACCACACCACCTCGCTGGTCAACTACAACCCGTCGGTCGGCCGCGGCTCGGCGCCGGCCGATCTCAATTCGATCCCGATGTCGGCGATCGCGCGCATCGAGGTGCTGCGCGACGGCGCCTCCGCGCAGTACGGCTCCGATGCGATCGCCGGGGTGATCAACATCGTGCTCAAGCACGGCGCCAAACCCGGCAGCAACAGCGTCTCGGTCAACGGCGGCATCATGGACAAGGGCGACGGCGCGCAGAACGGCGTGGACGGCTCGTACGGGCTGGCCTTCGGCGGCGCGAACGACGGCGAAGCGCCCGGCTGGGTGCGGCTGTCCTGGAACTACCAGAACGCGATGAACACCAACCGCGCCGAGAACGCCGACAAGGCCACCACCCTGGCCGGCGCCGACAATCCCAGCGGCATTCCGTACCAGCGCTACGGCGACCCCGCGGTCAAGACCTACCAGGGCCTGCTCAGCTTCGGCTATGCGCTGACCCCGCGCATCGACCTGTACGGCTACGCCAACTTCAGCCGCCGCGAGGTGGTGTCCAACGGCTACTACCGCGCCTGGGACAACAGCGACCGCAACGTGCAGGCGATCTACCCCAACGGCTTCCTGCCGCAGATCTACAACCCGTCCAACGACCGCGCCGCGGTGCTGGGCCTCAAGGGCAGCACCGACAGCGACTGGACCTGGGACGTCTCCGCCGACTACGGCGAGAACGACGTGACCTTCAACCTGCTCAACACCATCAACACCAATCTGTACTGGACCACCGGCGCTTCGCCCACCCGCTTCAATGCCGGCGGCTTCCGCAACCGGCAGGGCGTGCTCAATGCGGACTTCAGCAAGTCCTTCGACTGGGGCCTGGCCTATCCGGTCAACCTCGCCTTCGGCGCCGAATACCGGCAGGACAAGTACGCGGTCAACGCCGGCTCGCCGGATTCGTACTTCTTCGATCCGACCACGATCAATCCGGACACCGGCAGCGCCTATCCGGGCGGCTCGCAGGTGTTCCCGGGCCTGTCGCCGGCGGTGGCCGGCGACTTCGAGCGGCACAGCAAGGCGGTCTATGCCGACCTGGAGGCCGACCTGACCGAGAAACTCTCCGGCGGCCTGGCCGCGCGCTACGAGGACTACAGCGATGCCGGCTCCACCCGCTCCGGCAAGCTGTCGGCGCGCTACCAGCTCAGCGACGCCTTCGCCCTGCGCGGCACCGTCTCCAATGGCTTCCGCGCGCCCTCGCTGGCGCAGCAGAACTACGCCTCGGTGGTGACCCTGCTGCAGAACGGGCAACTGACCCAGATCGGCACCTACCGCACCTCCGACCCGGTGGCCATCGCGCTCGGCGCCAAACCGCTGACCCCGGAAAAATCCAGCAACTACAGCGTCGGCGCGGTGTGGCAGGCCGGCACCGACTTCAGCTCCACCCTGGACCTGTACCAGATCCGCATCTGGGACCAGATCCTGTATTCGGACCAGCTGTCGCTGGATGTGCCGATCGGGCAGGTCACCGCGGTGCAGTTCTTCGTCAACGGCGCGACCACGCGTACCCGCGGCGTCGACTGGGTGAACAACTATCTGCTCGATCTGGACCAGGCCGGCAGGCTCAACCTGAGCCTCAGCGCCAACTACAACAAGACCGAGATCCTGGAGGTCTCCGATCCCAACTTCCGGCGCGCCAGCCAGGGCCTGCTGACCGACGCCACCCCGCGCACCAAGTACGTGCTCAGCGCCGACTGGACCCGCGCCGGCTGGAGCGTGCGTGGCGACGCCACCCGCTACGGCGCGGTCACCCGCCGCGGCGACAACGCCGACGGCAGCCAGGATCAGACCTTCGCCGCACGCTGGCTGTTGAACGTGTCCGCCAGCTACACCTGGCGCGACCTCACCTTCAGCGTGGGCGCGGACAACCTCACCAACCAGTACCCGACCCGGTCGGCACCGAACAACATCTACGAGGACCGCCCCAGCGGCCTGCAGTACTCGTCGCTGTCTCCGTTCGGCTTCAACGGCCGCTACTGGTTCGGCCGGGTGAGCTACCGCTTCTAGGGCAACCTCCAGGCCAGCCTTACTGCCACACCCGGCACAGGCCGCTCCGCCGCAGGGCGCGGGCCTGTGCCATTGGGGCGAGCCGCCATTTCACTTAGAACCGAAAGGCATAAGAACATGCTGCGGCATGCTGCACTGCCGCGCGATTGTTAAATAATAATAACGATCCCTGGGGCAGGCCCGCATGGCCGGCGTCGCACAGCGACCGCCCCCTTTGCCGTTTCGGCATCCGCTGGAGTTTCCATGAACCGTCCGTTGTCCCTGTTGGCGAGCGCCGTGCTCGCCGCCCTCGCCGCCCCTTCGGTGCTGGCGCAGACCACCACCACCGACACCCCGAGCACGCTCGACACCGTCATCGTCACCGGCACCCGGGTCAGCGACCGCACCGTGGCCGAGTCGCAGTCGCCGATCGACATCATCAGCACCGAAGCGCTGCAGTCCACCGGCACCTCCGAGCTGGCCACCGCGCTGTCGCGCGTGCTGCCCTCGCTGAACTTCCCGCGCCCGGCGCTGACCGACGGCACCAGCGGCATCCGCCCGGCGCAGCTGCGCGGGCTGTCGCCGGACCAGGTGCTGGTGCTGGTCAACGGCAAGCGCCGCCACACCTCCGCACAGATCAACGTCAACGGCAGCATCGGCCGCGGCGCCTCGGCGGTGGACATCAACGCGATCCCGATCGCGGCGATCGAGCGCGTGGAAGTGCTGCGCGACGGCGCCTCGGCGCAGTACGGCTCCGACGCCATCGCCGGGGTCATCAACATCGTGCTGAAGGGCTCGGGCAGCGGCGGCAGCCTGGCGATCGACCACGGCCAGTACTCGGCCGGCGACGGCGCCAAGTCGCAGCTCTCCGGCGATACCGGGGTCAGCTTCGGCGACGGCCGCGGCAGCCTGCATGTGGCCGGGCAGATCAGCCAGCAGGACGAAACCAACCGCGCCGGCCCCTACCAGGGCACCGCGCCGAACACCGGCAACTATCCGGGCATCGGCGAGACCACCTTCGTCTACGGCGACCCGCAGGTCGATGCGACCGCGGTCTCGGCCAACGGCGAGTTCCGTTTCAGCGACCGCGTCACCGGCTACGCCACCGCCATCGCCAGCAACCGCGACATCACCTCGTTCGCGTTCTACCGTTCGCGCAACCATAACGGGCAGAGCGCGCTGCTGGCGCAGACCTATCCCGACGGCTACGTGCCGGAGATCGAGCAGTACTCCAAGGACCGCTCGCTGGTGGCCGGACTCAAGGGCAGCACCGAAGGCGGCTTCGGCTGGGACGTGAGCTACAACTACGGCTACAACAAGATCGACTTCAACACCCGCAACAGCATCAACTACAGCCTCGGCACCGACAGCCCGAGCAGCTTCTACGACGGCGCGCTGGAGTACACCCAGAACATCGTCAACGCCGACTTCACCCAGCCGCTGGAATGGGGCCTGGCCTATCCGGTGACGCTGTCCTTCGGTGCCGAGTACCGCCAGGAGAAGTGGAACCAGTCGCCGGGCGAACTGGCCTCCTACACCGGCACCACCGGCGGCGCGCAGGGCTTCGCCGGCTTCTCGCCGGCCAACGCGGTGCATTCGGACCGCCACAACTACGCCGTCTACGCCGGGCTGGAAGCCGACTTCACCGACAAGTTCTCCGCCGGCCTCACCGGCCGCTACGAGGACTACTCGGACTTCGGCAGCAAGAGCTCGGGCAAGCTGTCGGCGCGCTACGCGTTCACCGACAAGGTGGCGCTGCGCGGCACCGTGGCCAGCGGCTTCCGCGCCCCGTCGCTGGCGCAGCAGCAATACCAGGCGGTGACCAGCAGCTACATCAACGGCAGCTTCTTCGAATCGGGCACCTTCCCGGTGGACAGCGCCGTGGCCCAGGCGCTGGGCGCCGCGCCGCTGAAGGCGGAGACCTCGCTGTCCTACAGCCTGGGCCTGGTGCTGCAGCCGGTGGAACGCCTGTACGTGACCCTGGACGCGTACCAGATCAAGATCGACGACCGCATCCTGCTGTCCTCCAACCTCAACGACGCCGCCGTGCTCGCGCAGTTGCAGAGCCTGGGCTATTCCAACGTCACCAGCGTGCGCTACTTCGCCAACGCGGCCGACACCCGCACCCGCGGCGTCGACCTGGTCGGCACCTACACGATCCCGTTCGCGGCCAGCTCGCTCGACCTCACCGCCAGCTACGGCTACAGCAAGACCGAGATCACCCATGCGGTCGAACAGCCGCAGGCGCTGGTGGACATCGGCTCGACCCAGACCATCCTGGGCCGCGACGAGATCGGGCGCCTGGAGGACAGCTTCCCGAAGGACAAGATCATCCTCAGCGGCACCTGGAAGCTGCAGCGCTGGGACTTCAACCTGGCCGCCACCCGCTACGGCGATTTCACCGTGCGCAACTCCGCCAGCGCCGCGCGCGACCAGACCTACGACGCGAGCTGGGTGGTGGACGCCTCGGCCAGCTTCAAGCCCGGCGACAACTGGACGCTGACCCTGGGCGCCGACAACCTGCTCGACCAGTACCCGGACAAGACCACCAACCTGGTCAATTCCACCTACGGCATGCTGCCCTACAGCAACTACTCGCCGTACGGATTCAACGGTGCCTACGTGTATGGGCGGATCAACTACCGCTGGTGATCGCCACGGTCGCGTCGCCGCATGCGGCGCGATCCGTGAACTGGACCACACCCGAAAGGCCCCGCAATGCGGGGCCTTTCGTTTTTGTCTACGACCTCGGCAAACGGCGGCATCGATTCTGCCGCAAGTGCCGCAGCGGTCGTTGCAAATGCAACCACGCGCGCGGGTTTAACAGAACATTGACACACCCGACATATGCCGGTAACCCATGGCCGCAGCCGCAACATTCGCCATAGGCGCAACACCCGGGAGGGGGTGATGGCGAATGCGGCGGCGCCGACTCTTCCCCCATCCTGGAGCCGCCCCGCCAATGACCCGCACGTTCAGTCCTCTCGCCACTGCCGTCGCCCTCGCCCTGGCCACATCCGCCGCGCCTGCGCTCGCGCAAAGCTCCTCTTCCAGCGCACAGACGCTGGATACCGTGATCGTCACCGGCACTCGCGTGGCCGACCGCACCGTCGCCGAATCGGCCTCGCCGATCGACATCATCTCGCCGGAAATGCTGCAGTCCACCGGCACCACCGAACTGGCCACCGCGCTGTCGCGCGCGGTGCCGTCGCTGAACTTCCCGCGCCCGGCGATCACCGACGGCTCCGACGCGGTGCGCCCGGCGCAGCTGCGCGGGCTCTCGCCCGACCAGGTGCTGGTGCTGGTCAACGGCAAGCGCTACCACACCACCGCGCTGGTCAACCTCAACGGCGCGCAGGGCCGCGGTTCGTCGCCGGCCGACCTCAACACCATTCCGATCGCCGCGGTCGAGCGCATCGAAGTGCTGCGCGACGGCGCCTCGGCGCAATACGGCTCCGACGCCATCGCCGGCGTCATCAACATCGTGCTCAAGGGCAGCGGCGAAGGCGGCAGCATCGCCGCGCGCTACGGCAAGTACAGCGCCGGCGACGGCGAGCAATACCAGCTGTCCGGCGACGCCGGGGTCAAGTTCGGCGAGAACGGCAGCGTGCATTTCGCCGCGCAGGCCGGCCACCAGGACCAGACCGACCGCGCCAAGCCGTACCAGGGCGAAGTGCAGCAGCGCTACGGCGACCCGGACGTCGACCAGGGCGCGTTCTCCTACAACGGCCAGTACAGCCCGGCCGAGTACCTGACCTTCTATTCCTACGGCATGCTCAGCCGCCGCGAGGTGCTGTCCAACGGCTACTTCCGCTGGTCCGGCGACAACCGCAACCGCCCGGAGATCTATCCGGACGGCTTCCTGCCGCAGATCTACAACGTCAGCAAGGACGTGTCCTGGGTCGGCGGCTTCAAGGCCAGCACCGAAGGCGGGCTGGGCATCGACATCAGCTACAACTACGGCCGCAACAACCTCAGCTTCGAGGTCAAGAACAGCCTCAACAACAGCCTGGGCACGAGCAGTCCGACCGATTTCTATGCCGGCACCCTGGAAGTCACCCAGAACCTGCTCAACGCCGACTTCACCAAGTCGCTGGAGGTCGGTCTGGCCTATCCGGTCACGCTGGCCTTCGGCGGCGAGTGGCGCGGCGAGAAGTTCAACGAATCGCCGGGCGATGCCGCCTCCTACGTCAACGGCGGCGTGCCCTCGGCCAACGGCAGCCTGCTGCCGGGCGCGCAGGTGTTCGCCGGCTTCAAGCCCAGCGATTCCGGCCACTACGACCGCAACAGCTACTCGGCCTACGTGGACCTGGAAGGCGACATCACCGACAAGTTCTCCGCCGGCCTGGCCGGGCGCTACGAGAATTACAGCGATTTCGGCGACACCAGCACCGGCAAGCTGTCGCTGCGCTACGCGTTCACCGACAAGATCGCGCTGCGCGCCACCGCCTCCACCGGGTTTCGCGCGCCGTCGCTGCAGCAGCAGTATTTCCAGTCCATCGCCACCAACTTCATCAACGTCACCCAGCCCGACGGCAGCATCACCGCCACGCCGTTCGAGATCGGCACCTTCCGCACCGACAATCCGGCCGCGGTCGCGCTCGGCGCCGAACCGCTGAAGGCGGAGAAGTCGAAGAACTACGGCCTGGGCCTGGTGCTGCAGCCGATCGATGCGCTGTACGTCACCGTCGATGCCTACCGCATCGATATCGACGACCGCATCGTGCTGTCGGAGAACCTGACCTCCACCGCGGTGCGCGACTACCTGCAGGCCAACGGCTATGCCGGCATCGGCGGCGGCCGCTACTTCACCAACGCGATCGACACCAAGACCCAGGGCATCGACGCCGTCGGCACCTACAAGATCGCATTGAGCAACAGCAATCTGGACCTGACCGCCGGCTACAACTACAACAAGACCGAGATCGAGAAGATCGCCGAAAACCCGGCGGTGCTGGAGGCGATCGACCCGACCGCGGTGCGCATCGGCCGCGCCGAGATCGGCCGCATCACCAAGGGCGCGCCGCGCGACAAGTTCTTCCTGAGCAGCGTCTGGGCGCCGGGCAACTGGGCGTTCACCGCTACCGCCACGCGCTGGGGCGAGTTCACCGACTTCGGCACCACCGCCGCGGCCGACCAGACCTATGCGGCGAAGTGGACGCTGGACCTGGCCGCCAGCTACAAGCTGGGCAACTGGGACTTCACCATCGGCGGCGACAACGTGCTCAACGAATATCCCGACCAGTCGCGTGCCGGCGCCGGCACCCGCACTTACCTGCCTTACAGCACGTCCTCGCCGTTCGGTTTCAACGGCGCACTCGCCTACGCCAACGTCAACTACAAATGGTGATGCGCGTGCGGCGGTGACCGATGCGGCACTCGCCGCCAGACAGGAAAAGCCCCGGTTCGCCGGGGCTTTTCTAGGGTGAGCCACGCGCAGGCCGGCGATCGCTGGTTAATCGGGGCGCGACGTCTACCGATTAACGTTACCGGATAGCACGAATCAAGAACTGCAGGAAGTTACTTCTGTAGACAATCAGACAATCCCCAAACTATCAACGGCATATCGCCGCACGCCGTGTATCTACCGCATATTTGTCAACAGCTGGCCTCTGCGACTCGCGTAAGGTGGAATCGCCTGAACGGCAGGCGATAGACCCTTAGCAGGGGAAGGAAAAGCTATGGAATGGAATATTTCGAAAATCGCGGCGCTGGCGTCGGGCGTGTTGCTGTGCTCGGCGTTTGCCACGGCCGCTCATGCGCAGACCTGCTGCCCCACCGGCGGCGGTAGCCAGATCGCCCGGCAGGGCTTTGGCGAAAGCGCACCGGCCGCAACCGATCTGTCGGCCAACGCAACCGTGAGCATCTACCAGTTCGAGCGCAACGGGGTGACCTACCTGCAGATCAACGACGCGAATGGGCAGGTGCGTGGCGCGATCGGACGCATCGAAAACACCGCCTGGGTGACGCCGATGGGCAAGGACGTGGATCGGGTCAGCATCGTCGATGCGCTGGACTACAGCCGCGGCACCGTGGTCTACGATGCGCGCTACTTCACCGTGCAGCGAGCCAGCACCACCAGCGGCGACGCGTGGACCGTCACCATCAAGAAGTGACGGGGCGCCGCTCCGACGGTTCGGAGACAAGGAAGCTCATCTTCAGCTCATGGCGGCGCCGGCAGGTGCCGTCATGGGCTTTCAGCCGGCTCGCCAGTTCCCACTCGATCTCGTCCACGCGCTTGTCCGCTGTTTTCCTGGCGACCAGCAGCTCCGGATCGGCGGCGATCGTCACCACCAGGCCACGCCGGCCACGCGCTTTCCACACCCGCGCCGTGATCCGATGGCGGCTGCCGCTGGGCAGCACCTCCATCGCATTGAGCACGCAGCGGTACGCCGCCAGTTGCAGGCCGATCGACAACTGCCGCGATTCGCCGCGCAGCCGCGTCTCCACCTCGGTGTCGCAGGCATTGGCGAAGGCGATGGAACTCAATGCGCCGTAGAGTCCATGGGTCTCGATGTCCAGCGGATACAGCGCGGCGACGTAGTCGTCCATCAACTGCGCCTGGATCACCCCGGTACGGTTCATCTCCATGGCCGCAGCGTAGTGGCCGCGCTCCTTCAGCGACGAGGCGATGTCGCGGCGCAGCTTGTTGAGGTGGGTATGGATATCGGTGTACTCGATCACCCGGTTGCGCAGCGTGCGCTCGGCCGACATGTAGCTGGCCTGCGCCACCTGCAGCGCCTGCTGCTCGGCATAGCCGAAGTGCCGCGCCTGGCGGAACGCGCTGGAAATCTTCGAGCCGAGCACGAACAGCAGGGTCGCCGCGACCGCGATCAGCATCTGCACATCGAATCCCTGCTGATCGTAGGCGCCCGGGTAATTCACCCGCGGCAGCGACATTGCAACGGCCAGGTTGGCCAGCACCACGCCGACCGCCGAGCCACGCCAGCCGTAGGACAGGGTGAGCCAGGCGCCCGGCACCAACAGCGCCAGCAGCACGACCTGGTGCATCAGGCCCGAGGTCTGCATGGCCAGCACGAAGATGCCCGCCACCGCCAGGACCGCGATCGCGGAGTCGCGCAACAGCTTGCTGGGCATGAATTTATCGGTCTTGCGACGCAGCCAGAGCAATGCCGGCAGGAAGAACATCAGAATGCCGAGGTAGCTACCGATCCAGTACCTGACGCTGGTTTCCAGGGTGATGAAGGCGGCCGGTCCGTCCAACATCGCGTTGACCGCCTTGTTGACCAGCAGGCCCCACAGCGCCAGGCCAACCGTGAGCAAAGGCAACCAGCGCTGCACTGCCGACGCGCCGGGAAAGCGGCTGCGGAAAGCCCACGGCAGCAACGCGAACAGCGGCGCCGCCAGGAACGGACTCAGATACGCCCACAGCTCACTGACCCCGTCGTGGTTGGCCATCGGCAAGCGCATCGTCAGCAAGGCGGCGGCATCGCCCAGGAACACGTAGGGCCACAGCCGGTAAGGCAGGAACAGCAACGCCGCCGCGCGCAAGCCGGCCGGCAGGAACCATTGGTCCACCGACCAGCGCCACACGAACATGTAGAGCGCGCAATAGACCGCGCTCAGGAGGATGCCGCCAGCGAATTTTTTCAGTGTAGCCATGCCACCTTGATCCTTGGCAGGATGCCCAATTGGCGCAAACATACAGCACGGCGCAAGCCCGCACAGTAGACAGTTTGCGCAGCGCAATACGGCGGCAACGCCTTGCGCGGCGGGGGTTTGCGGGGATTTCGGAGAGGCTGGGACCGGCATCTCATTCGGCATGGTCCCAGACCGGCGCAATTTTGCCGGTTTCGCGTATCACGCGTCCGTGAGAGTGCCGCCGCCATTGGGCTGCGACGTATGCGGCGAGCGCTGCATCGGCGCGGCGGCGGCGATTGTCGGCATTTTGTCGGAGCGGCGCGGCTTGACTAGAATCGGACGGAGCGGCCGGCACTCGGCAGCGGCGGCGGAACGCGGGGAAATGGGAACGCGACGCATGTCTTGCCGAAGCGCCCGACCCGCCCCTGCCCTGGCACGCTCCGCATCGCTGTCGTGCAGCGCGGAGCGTGTCGGCTACCGGCCTCCGGCACGGCCGGGCGGCGACAGCGTCGCTCGACAACCCGAAGCGGCCCGGTGGTGCGCAAGCAGGCGTTGCACGCCGCGGATCCGGCCCCCGGCCACGACGCGCCCGACAAGCATCGCCGCGCATGAGGCCGGCACCCTGATTTGCCGATAAAAGCCGCATCGGCCACACTCCTTGCAATCTTGTTCCGCGAATCTGCATGCATCACGACACCAGTCTCATCGACATTATCGCGGTCGGGCTCGCCCTCGCCTTCGTTCTCGGCGCCCTCGCCCACCGCATCAAGCTCTCGCCGCTGGTCGGCTATCTGGTGGCCGGCATCTGCGTCGGTCCGTTCACTCCCGGCTTCGTCGCGGACCAGGCGCTGGCCAACCAGCTGTCGGAACTGGGGGTGATGCTGCTGATGTTCGGCGTCGGCCTGCATTTCTCGCTCGAAGACCTGATGGAAGTGAAATGGATCGCGATCCCCGGCGCGCTGGCGCAGATCGCGGTCGCAACCCTGCTCGGCTGGGGCCTGGCCTGGAGCATGGGCTGGCCGACCCTGCACGGGCTGGTGTTCGGCCTGGCGCTGTCGGTGGCCAGCACCGTGGTGCTGCTGCGCGCGATGGAGGAACGGCGCCTGCTGGAAACCCTGCGCGGGCGCATCGCGGTGGGCTGGCTGATCGTCGAGGATCTGGTGATGGTGCTGGCGCTGGTGCTGCTGCCGGCATTGGCCGACGCGCTCGGCGGCAAGGGCGCCGGCACCGGCGCGATCCTCGGTGCGCTGGGCATCACCCTGCTGAAGATGGCCGCGTTCGTGGTGGTGATGCTGGTGGTCGGCCGCCGCGCGATCCCGTGGGTGCTGGAGAAGGTCGCCGCGACCGGCTCGCGCGAGCTGTTCACGCTGTCGGTGCTGGCGATCGCGCTGGGCGTGGCGTTCGGCTCGGCGACCCTGTTCGGGGTGTCGTTCGCGCTCGGCGCGTTCTTCGCCGGCATGCTGCTGAAGGAATCGGAGCTCAGCCACAAGGCGGCCAACGATTCGCTGCCGCTGCGCGATGCGTTCGCGGTGCTGTTCTTCGTCTCGGTCGGCATGCTGTTCGACCCGCACATCCTGCTCGAGCATCCGTGGCAGGTGCTGGCCACGTTCCTGACCATCACCGTGGGCAAGTCGCTGGCCGCGTTCGTGATCGTGCGCGCGTTCGGCCACCCCACCGGCATCGCCCTGACCATCTCCACCAGCCTGGCGCAGATCGGCGAGTTCTCCTTCATCCTGGCCGGGCTCGGCGTCAGCCTGGCGATCCTGCCCGAGACCGGGCGCGACCTGATCCTGGCCGGCGCGCTGCTGTCGATCATCGCCAACCCGCTGCTGTTCACCTGGCTGGACCGCTGGCAGGCCAGGCAGGCGGTGGATGCGCCGGTGACGGTGGAAGCGGAACTGCCGCCGGGGCCGTCGCTGGATCTGGTCGACCACGCCATCGTGATCGGCTACGGCCGGGTCGGCAGCACGCTGGCGGCGGTCCTGCGCGAGCGCGGGGTGCCGGTGCTGGTGATCGACGACAACCGCGAGCACGTGGAACGCGCGCATGCCGACGGCATCCCCGGCATCCGCGGCAGCGCCGCTGCCGACCGGGTGCTGGCCGAGGCGCATCCGGAAAAAGCCAAGATCGCGATCCTGGCGATCCCGCAGCCGCTGGAAGCCGGCGAGGCGCTGGCCAAGCTGCGCGCGCTGAATCCCGGACTGACCCTGCTGGCCCGCGCGCACAGCGATGCCGAGGTCAAGCACCTGCTCGAGCACGGCGCCGACGGCACGGTAATGGCCGAGCGCGAGCTGGCCTATTCGCTGGCCGAGATGGTGATGGCGACGCCGCCGTACCGCGCCATGCGCGCCGTGCCGGGCTGAGGCTTGCGCGGCGTCCGTTCGTAGAAGCCCGCGCCACCGGCGCAAGCGCGCTGCATCCCTGCATAGGTGCCGGCGCGCACAAAAAGCGTCTACACGAATGCAGCCGGCCGCCACCGAAACCTACTTGATAACCATTATCGTTTAGGCCAGGATTGCAGCCCCTTCCCCAGCCCCGCTCGCCCTCCCCCATGGCTTGCAAGATCGGGTTGCTCAATTCGGTGCCCATCCCGTTGCTGTGCGAGATGTTCGGCCACCTCGGCTACGACTTCGCGGTGCTCGACCTGGAGCACGTGCTGCGCTCGCCGGCCGAGCTGGAACACGCGATCCGCGCCTGCGAACTGGGCGGCTGCGAAGCCTGGGTGCGGGTGCCCGAGGTCGACGCCAAGCTGATCGGCCGGGTGCTCGACGCCGGCGCGCGCGGCGTGGTGCTGGCCGGGCTGGACAGCGCCGAGCAGGCCGAGCGCGCGGTCGCCGCCGCGCACTTCCCGCCGCGCGGCCGGCGCGGCATCAGCGGCGGCCGCGTCACCAGCTTCGGCAGCGTCGCGCTGGCCGACTACATCGAACGCACCCGGCACACCCTGCGCGTGGTGCCGATGATCGAAAGCGCCGCCGGCGTGCGCGCCCTGCCGCAGATCCTGCAGGTGCCGGGGGTGTCGCTGGTGATGGAAGGCGCGCTCGACCTGGCGCTGGACCTGGGCGTCGGCCCGCAGCCGACCCATCCGCAGGTGTGGGCGCAGCTGCTGGCGATCGCCGCGGCCTGCGGCGACGCCGGTATCCCGTTCTGTCCCAATCCGCGCGACGCGGCGCAACGCCGGCACTGGCTGGCGCAGGCGGACCTGCAGTGGCTGTTCGCCGGCGAAGACCGCGCGCTGCTGCAATCCGCGCTGCGCCAGCACGCCGCCGAGCTGCGCGCGCATTGATCCTTCGTTCTCCGGAGTCGTCGCCTTGATCGTTTCGCTTTCCCCCTCGTTGCTGGCCCTGGCCGTCGGCGCCGCCCTGCTCGCCCCGCCCCTGGCCAGCGCCCAGCAGGCGCAGGACCCGCAGGACGCAGCGGCACGGATCCGCCAGCTGGATACCGTGCAGGTGCAGGGCAGCCTGCTCGGCCGCTCCACCGTGCAGGACGTGCAGCATTACGCCGGCAGCCGCCAGGTGATCGACAACGCGCAGCTGCGCAACGGCGCCAATCGCTCGCTGGACGACGCGCTGCAGCGCGTGCCGGGGATCAAGGTGTTCGACGAGACCGGCACCGGCGCGCTGCCGCAGATCATGCTGCGCGGCCTGTACGAGAGCCGCAGCGGCCGCGTGCAGGTGCTCGAGGACGGCATTCCGCTGGCACTGGCGCCGTACGGGCAGACCAGCCTGTCGCTGTTCCCGGTCGGCCTCAACCAGGTCGACCGCATCGACATCGTGCGCGGCGGCGCGGCGGTGCAGTACGGCCCCAACAACGTCGGCGGCGTGATCAACCTGATCAGTCCGGACATCCCCACGACCTGGACCACCACGCTCGGGCAGAAGGTGACCGCCGGCGGCGCCGGGCACTATCTGAGCGACACCGCGATCAGCACCGGCGGCTACGCCAGCGATACGTTCGGCCTGCAGCTGGACGCGAACTGGACCAAGGGCGAGTACTGGCGCGAGCACAGCGACACCGACATCAAGAACCTGCGCCTGCGCGCCGAATGGTGGCTGGCCCCGGACAAGCTGCTCAAGGCCAGCGTGCAGCGCTACGTGGCCGACATGGACATGGCCGGCGCCTTGTCCACCGCCGACTATCTGCGCGATACGCGCCAGTCGACGCGGCCGCTGGACGCATTCACCGGCCGCACCACGCGCGCCTCGCTGGTCTACCAGCAGGACTTCGGCGACCTGGGTCCGTTCCACGACCTGCGCCTGGACTGGAGCAACTTCAGCGCGCGCAGCAGCCGCAACTTCATCGTCGGCATGCGCTCGGCGTCCAGCGAGACCTGGCGTGCGGATCTGCCGCCGCAATTGCGGCAGAGCGCGCCGCGCGATTTCAAGGTCTACGGCAGCGAGCCGCGGCTGAGCTGGAAGATAGACTCCGGTGCGGTGAGCCAGCAGTGGACCGTGGGCGCGCGCGCGATCAGCGAGGACATCGACTTCCTGGTCGGCAATACGCGGCTGAGCGACGGGCTGTACACCCTGGTGCGCGACTGGCGCTTCAAGGACCGCGGCGCCGCTGCCTACGTCAGCGATGCGATCGGGCTGGCCGACGACCGCGTCACCATCACCCCGGGGCTGCGCTACGAGCGGGTGGATTCGCGCTATTACAACCTCGCCAGCGGCGCCAGCACGCGCAACAAGACCAGCGACGTGTTGCCCGGCCTGACCCTGGGTTTCCAGGCCAGCGCGCAGTGGTACCTGTATGCCGACGGGCAGCGCTCGCTGCGCGCGCCGCAGGTCACCCAGATCATCTACGGCGACAATCTCGACGCCGAACTGGCCTGGAACTACGAGGCCGGCGCGCGTTACCAGCCCAACGACCGTACCCGCGTGCAGTTCGGCGGCTATCTGATCGATTTCGATCAGCAGATCCAGCTCGACAACACCACCCGCACCTATCGCAACCTGGGCAAGACCCGCCACCAGGGCGGCGAGGTGGAACTGCAATGGAGTCCGGCGCAGCTGCGCGCGTTGACCCTCAACGCCGGCTACGCCTACCTGGACGCGCGCCAGGAATCGGGTGCCTACGACGGCAAGCTGGTGCCCTACACCTCGCGCAACCAACTCAGCCTCGGCGCGTCCTATCAGCCCGGTCACACCACCGTCGCAGTGTCCGGCTATTACTTCAGCCGCGCCTTCAGCGATGCCGCCAACAGCGTGCAGGAAAACGCGATCGGTTCGGTCGGCGAATTGCCGGCGTACTGGGTCTGGAACGCGCAGCTGAGCCAGGTGCTCAGCGAGCGCGACAGCGGCAAGCTCAGCGCCTCGCTGGCAGTGAACAATCTGTTCGACCGCAAGTACTGGTACCGCGGCATCGACACCAGTCCGTGGGGCCGGCAACCGGCGCCGGGCCGCAGCGTCACCCTCGGCCTGGAATACCGCTTCTGATCGCCGCTGCCGTCGAACGACGACGGTAGCCTTGCAGTACCGCGCGCCACCCGGCGCGCCGCCGCTCGCGGGAGACGCGAGCCTTTACGGCGAACGCGGCCGCGTTCGCAACGCACCCAGCGCGCGCCCGATGCGTGCGCCAGGCAGTCCCCAAGCGCCGCAGCCGCGGCCTCCTGCTCCCCGTGTCCGCAGATCGCGGCCGCGCGCGATGGCGCGCGCGTCCGCCCCTGTCTTCCGAACGAGAACCGATCATGACCCCGCATGACGCTCCCCTGCTGATCCTGAGCCACGTCTGCCATCCGGCAGTGACCGATGGTTTCATTCCCGCGGCACAACGCCTGGGCGTTCCGGTGCTGCTGCTGACCGACCGCCGCCACGACCACCTGGCGCACTTCCGCCGGCATCCGCCCACGGTGCCGTTGCAGATCATGGAGTGCGACGTGTTCAATCCGCTCGGCGTCCTCGACCTGCTCAGCACTCTGCAATTGCAGCCGCGCGCGGTGTTCAGCAACAGCGATCATCTGCAGACCAGCGCCGCGCTGGTCGCCGCCGCGCTGGCACTGCCGGGCAAGGACTGGCAGATCTGCTATGCGGCCAAGAACAAAGCCGCGATGCGCCAGCGGCTGCGCGCGCGCGGCCTGCCGGTGCCGTGGTTCTGCAGCCTGGCGCCAGGCGCGCCGCTGCCGGCGCAGGCGCCATGGCCGCTGATCGCCAAGCCGCGCGAAGGCGTGGCCAGCCTGGACGTGCGCCATTGCGCCGACGCCGCCGCGCTGCAGGCCTATCTGGACGACTTCTGGCAGCGCCATCCGCAGCGCAGCGTGTTGCTGGAGAGCGTGCTGCAAGGGCCGTTGTTCACCGTGGAAACGCTCGGCGACGGACAGCGCCTGCAGGTGCTGGGCGGCTTCGAGGTGCGCCTGTCGGCACCGCCGCACTTCGTCGAATGCGAGGCCAGCTGGCGCGGCGATGCCGACACGCCGGCGCTGCGCCAGGCAGTGGCGCAGCTGCAGGCATTCGGCATCGGCTTCGGCGCCTGCCACAGCGAATTCATCCTGACCGCCGACGGGCCGGTACTGGTCGAGATCAACTACCGCAGCATCGGCGACGGCCGCGAATTCCTGCTCGACCGCATGTTCGGCGGACGCTGGTTCGACAGCGTGCTCGGCCTGCACCTGGGACAGCCGCTGCCCATCCTGCGCGCGCAGCGCGAACACGCGCTGGTGCGCTACTACGTCGCCGACGCCGAAGGCACCCTGGCCATGGCCAGCGACGACCAGGCCTGCAACGACACGCGCTGGGAAGCGCGCTACCGGCGCCTGCGGCAACCCGGCGACAGCATCCGCCTGAGCCATTCCAACAAGGACTACCTGGGCGCGCTGGACGTGCTCGCCGACGCCGCGGCCGACCTGCCGCTCGCGCTGGCCGCGGCCGAGGCGCCGCTGCAGTGGCGGATCGAGGCCGGCACGGGAGCGCAGCCATGAACCTGGACGACCGCCGCTACATCGACCTGCGCATCATCGACGCCTGCCTGCGCGAAGACCTGCGCGGCATCGTCAGCCGCGGCGCCGCCGCCACGCCATCGCCGGCCCTGCTCGCGGCCTGGCCGGCACCACTGCCGAACGCGCTGTGGTGGCGTATCGCGCACCTGCCCGACGGCGAACTGTGGCTGCCGCTGCAACGCCGCGGCTATCTGCAGGACCTCAGCGCCTGCAGCGACGGCTGGCTGCTGCGCGACGGCGACCGCGTCGCCTTCGAATCCGGCGCCGCCACCTGGCTGGCACGGATCAGCGCCGGGCTGGATGCGGACACCCGGCGCCTGCACCGCGCCTATGCCGACGAAGCGGAGTGCGCGGTACGCCAGCGTGCGCTGGCGCGGCAGGCGTACGCGCAACAGCGCCCGTCGCTGGCCGCCGCCCTGGACGCAGCCGATGCGTACGAACGCGCCTACCGCTGCGAACAGCTGGCCAGCCATCGCGACCATCCGTTCTATCCGACCGCGCGCGCCAAGGTCGGACTGGACGACGCGCAGCTGCCGCACTATGCGCCCGAGTTCGCGCCGTGCTTCGCGCTGCGCTGGCTGGCGCTGCCGGCGGCCGCGGTGGCGCAGACCACGCCGCCGCCGGCGTTCTGGCCGCGTCCGAGCACGCTCGGCCTGGCGTCGGCGCTGGACGCCAGCCACATCGCCTGGCCGCTGCACCCGCTGACCTTCGCGCGCCTGGGCGAAGCGGACTTTGCGCTGCCAGACGGCGCCATCGCCGCGCCGCAGCCATGGCTGCAGGTGCGCCCGTCGCTGTCGGTACGCACCGTCGTCCCGCTGGACCATCCGGACCACCACCTCAAGCTGCCGTTGCCGATGCGCAGCCTGGGCGCGCTCAACCTGCGCCTGATCAAGCCGTCCACGCTGCACGACGGACACTGGTTCGAACGCGTGCTGCGCGCCATCGCCGCGGACGATCCGGCCTTGGGCTCGCGCTACCTGCACGTGGACGAATCCCACGCCGGCCAGGTCGGCGAGGCGCGCCACCTGGCCTATCTGCTGCGCCGCTATCCGCCGTTGCCGGAGGCGACGCTGGTGCCGGTGGCCGGCCTGTGCGCCGCGATGGCGGACGGCCGCCCGCTGGCGCTGCACCTGGCCGAGCGCTTCCACGGCGGCGACCTGCACGCATGGTGGGACGCCTACCTCGGGTTGATGTGCCAGGTGCACCTGCGGCTGTGGCTGCGCTACGGCATCGCGCTGGAGGCCAACCAGCAGAACAGCGTGCTGATCTACGCCCCCGGCCGCGCACCGCGCCTGCTGCTGAAGGACAACGACGCGGCGCGGGTGAAACTGTCGCGGCTGTATGCGCAGCGGCCGCAACTGGCGCAGTGGGGACCGCCGCGCGACGTGCGCATCGCGGTGGAAGACGAGGCCGCGCTGGCGCGCATGTTCTGCACCATCATCCTGCAACTGGACCTGCAGGCGGTGCTGGAAGGCCTGGCCGAAGCACAGCCCGCGTTGCGCGCGCCGCTGTACGCGCAACTGCGCGCGCGCCTGCACGGCACGCTGCGGGAGCTGCATGGCGAAGGCATCGATACCGCACCGGCGCAGGCGCTGCTGGCGGCGCCGCGGCTGCCGGTGAAGTACCTGCTCAGCGCCGGCAGCCTGCTCGGCAAGCAGATCACCGGCGCTGCCGACATCAACAAGTTCTACGGCGACAGCGCGCCCAATCTGCTGCGCGAGGAGCGCGAGGAGAGCGCCGCTGCGGCAGCACCCGCTGTCGCGGTGCCGGCGCAGGCGGCATCCGCGCACGGGGTGGCGCGATGAAGCGCGTGCTCGGCCCGGTGCTGGCCGCGCACTACCTGGCCGCGTTCACTGCGCTGGGCATGCCGCTGTTCCTGCCGCAGGTACTGCAACAGCTGGCGCCGGGCGCGGCGATCGGCTGGAGCGGCGTGCTGTACGTGCTGCCGACGCTGTGCACCGCGCTCACCGCCGGCGCCTGGGGCCGGCTGGCCGACCGCTACGGACGCAAGCGCTCGCTGCTGCGCGCGCAACTGGGCCTGGCGCTGGGGTTCGCGATGGCCGGCTTCGCCCCCGACCTGGGCTGGCTGGTGGCCGGGCTGGTGGTGCAAGGCGCCTGCGGCGGTTCGCTGGCCGCGACCAATGCCTATCTGACCACGCAGGCACGGACCGGGCCGCTGGCGCGCGCGCTGGACTGGACCCAGTTCTCGGCGCGGCTGGCGATGGTCACCGCGCCGGCGCTGCTCGGCCTGGCCAGCGCGCTGGGCCCGGCGCAATCGCTGTACCGCTATCTGGCGCTGCTGCCGCTGCTCGCCTTCGCGCTGAGTTGGCGACTGCCCGCCGACCCGCCGCGGCCACGCCACGCCGCCACTGCGGCGAATGCCGACGCGCACGACGACGCCGGCCGGCGCCGGCAGCGCTGGGCACTGTGGGGCACGCAGTTCCTGTTCTGCTTCGCGATGGTGGTGACCTTCCCATACTTCCTGCCCTACGCGCAGACGCAGGGCATCGGCAACGCCGCGGCCGCGGGCCTGCTGTACAGCCTGCCGCATCTGGTCTACCTGGTGCTGCTGCCGTGCTGGCGCGGCAGCGAGCACCGCGCCTCGCCGCTGCCGGCCGGGCTGGCGCTGTTCGCGCTGGCCTGCCTGCTGCAGGCGGTGCTGCAGGCGCCAGCGTGGCTGATCGCCGCGCGCCTGCTGTTCGGCGTGGGCATGTGGATGGCGCTGCGCGGACTCAACCGCAGCCTGGCCGGCATCGCCAGCGCGCACGCCGCCGGGCAGTTGTTCGGCCGCTTCGATGCATTCGGCAAGTACGCCGGCGTGGCCGGCGGCGCGCTCGCCGGCGCCCTGGTGCAAGGCCACGGCCTGGCCGTGCCGTTCCTCGCCGCGGCCGCCGCGGCCCTGCTGGCGCTGGCGCCGGCCCTCTCGCTCACTTCCGTACGGAGAACCGCGCATGTCCCCGCTCGCGACGCATGACCCGCTGCACGACCCGTGGTACGACAGCCTGGCGCAAGCGCAGGCGATCACCTGCTGGCTCAACTGCTACCTGCGCGAAGTGGCGATCGGCCGCGGCCAGGCCGACTTCGACTACCGCGGCCTGGACCGTCCCGGCATCGCCAGCGCCGGCGAGCGCTGGCTGCGCCTGCAGCTGCCTTCCGGCGCCGCGTTGTGCCTCCGCCTGGCCCAGGCCGACACGCTCGGCCGCTGCCGTTTCGACTCGGCGCCGTACCTGAAAGCCAACGGACAGCCGTGGCATTGCCTGGACGCGACGGCGCTGGTGCGCCTGTTGCTGCAGGAACTGGCCGACGGCGAGGCGTTCAACGCCGAATTGCTCGCGCAGAGCGACAACAGCATCGCGGTGACCGCGCAGCTGCTGCGCTGCGCCGACGCCGCCGCGCCCAGCGGCGAGGCGATGATCGATGCCGAGCAATCGATGCTGTGGGGACACGCGCTGCATCCGACGCCGAAGAGCCGCGAAGGCGTGCCGCTGGCGCAGGTGCTGGCCTGCGCGCCGGAGGCGCGCAGCCGCTTCCCGCTGTTCTGGTTCCGCATCGACCCGCGCCTGTACCGCGCGCAGGGCCAGGACATGCGCGCCACGCTGGCGCAGGCCGGCGGCGCAGCGGATCTGTATCCGTGCCATCCATGGGAAGCCGAGCGCGTGCTCGCGCACCCGCTGCTGCGCCAGGCGCAGGCGCGCGGCTGGATCGAACCGCTGGGCGAACGCGGCCTCGCGCTGCGCCCGACCTCGTCGGTGCGCACGCTCTACCACGCCGACCTGGACTACTTCCTCAAGCTGTCGGTGCATGTGCGCCTGACCAACTGCGTGCGCAAGAACGCCTGGTACGAACTGGAAAGCGCGGTCGCGCTGACCCGCCTGCTGGCGCCGGCCTGGCGCGAACTGGCGCAGCGCGTGCCGGGTTTCCAGGTGCTGCTGGAACCGGCCGCCACCGACCTGGATTTCTCGGCGCTGGGCGGCGATGCGCAGGCCTGCCGCGCGCTCGGCGAAAGCTTCGGCATGCTCTACCGGCAGGCCATCCCCGCGCCGCAACGGCTGCGCTTCCAACCGCAGGTCGCCGGCGCGCTGTTCACCCGCGACGCGCGCGGCGATGCCGCCTGCGCCGCGCCGCTGCAGGCGCTGGCCCGGCGCCACGGCAGCCTGGATGCGGCCACCACGGCCTGGTTCCGGGCCTATGCGCGACTGCTGCTGGACGGGGTCTGGAGCGCCTGGTTCGACTACGGCATCGTGCTCGAGCCGCACCTGCAGAACACCGTGATCGGCTGCGCGGACGGCCTGCCGGCGCGGGTCTGGATCCGCGATCTGGAAGGCACCAAGCTGCTGCCGGCGCGCTGGCCGGCCGCGCGCCTGCACGGCATGTCCGAAACCGCGCGGCAGTCGCTGTACTACAGCGCCGAACAGGGCTGGAACCGGATCGCCTACTGCGCGCTGGTCAACAATCTGGCCGAGGCGATCTTCCATCTGGCCGACGGCCACGACCACCGCGAGCGGCGGCTATGGCGGATCGTCGGCGAGATCGCGCAAGCCTGGCAGCAGCGCCACGGCCCGCAACCGGCGCTGCAGGCCCTGCTCGACGGCGCGCCGCTGCCGGCCAAGAACAATCTGCGCCTGCGCCTGCTGCAACGCGCCGACCGCCATGCCGACTACACCCTGCTGCCCAATCCGATCGTCATGCCGGCGCAACGGCAGGCCGCGGCATGAGCCTGCGCATCGATCCGGCGCCGCTGGCGGCCGCGCTGGCGCAGTTGCGCGAGCGCGGCGACGGACCAGTGTGCGCCTACGTCTACGACCTGGCGGCGCTGCGCCACCATGCCGAAGCGATGCGCACGCAGCTACCCGCCGAGTGCGAGCTGTACTACGCGGCCAAGGCCAATGCCGAGCCGCCACTGCTGCGCACGCTGGCGCCGTGGGTGGACGGTTTCGAGGCGGCTTCCGGAGGCGAGCTGCAATGGCTGGGCGACCACCAGCCGGGGCGGCCGTTGCTGTTCGGCGGTCCCGGCAAGCTCGACGCCGAACTGCGCCTGGCCACGTCGCTCCCGCAGTGCACGCTGCACGTGGAGAGCCTGGGCGAACTGCAGCGGCTGGCGCGCATCGCCGCGCACGCCGGGCGCCGCGTGCCGCTGTTCCTGCGCATGAACATCGCCGTGCCCGGCATGCAGGACACGCGCCTGGTGATGGGCGGGCGGCCCTCGCCGTTCGGGCTGGACGCGCTCGACCTGGAGGCGGCCATGCAGCTGCTGCGCGACGCGCCGGCGCTGCAGCTGGCCGGCTTCCACTTCCACCTGATGTCGCACCAGTGCGACGCGCAGGCGCAGCTGCGCCTGGTCGCCGGCTATCTGCAGACCGTGCAGGGCTGGCGCCAGGCCTACGCGCTGGGTCCGCTGACGGTCAACGCCGGCGGCGGCTTCGGCGTGAACTACGCCGATGCGACGGCCTCGTTCGACTGGTCCGGGTTCTGCGCCGGCCTGCCGGCGCTGCTGCGCGCGCATGGCGACGGCCTGCGCCTGCGCCTGGAGCCGGGCCGCTACGTCAGCGCGAGCTGCGGCTGGTATCTGATGGAGGTGCTCGACATCAAGCGCAGCCATGGCGAGTATTTCGCCATCGGCCGCGGCGGCACCCATCACTTCCGCACCCCGGCCGCGCAGGCCCACGACCATCCGTTCCTGGTGCTGCGCGGCACGCAGCCACCGCTGCTGCGCGACAAGCGGGTGACCCTGGTCGGCCAGCTGTGCACGCCCAAGGACGTGCTGGCGCGCGCGCAACCGGTCGCGGCGCTGGCGCCGGGCGACTGCCTGGCGTTCCCGCTCGCCGGCGCCTATGCCTGGAACATCTCGCACCAGCGGTTCCTGATGCATCCGCCGCCGCAGATGCTGTTCGTGGACGAGACGGGCTAGCCGGCGTCGCGCTGCACCGGCACGCAGATGTCGGCGCGCAGTTCGGCTTCGGCCACCGTTTCCGGATCGTCCAGATACAGGTAGTGCAACGGCGCATCGCGCAGCGCATGGCCGCTGCCCGGCAGCCAGTCGGCCAACACCCGATCCAGCGCGTCCTCCAGCTGCGCGTAGCTGCCGACCTGGCGCAGCAGCGCGTAGTCGCCGCCGCCAAGCGTGCGCAGCGCGAACGGCGCCGGCGGCGACACCGCGGCATCGAAACCCATCGCGCACTCGAACACGTGCGCGCGCGCTGGCAGGTCGCGATGGTCGCTGAGCGGAATGCCGACCAGCGCCTGCAGCCGCTCGGCCACGCCGGCACGCTGCGCCCAGGCGAACAGGCGGCCGAAGCCGGCATCCAGCGCATCGAAGGCGCCACGCCGGCGCAGCACCACCACCTCGAACGGCGCCAAGGTCCGCACCGCGATCCGCAACGGTGCCGGTGCCGCATCCACGGCCTGCCGCGGCGGCTGCGCCAGCGCCTGCGTTCGTGCGGCCAGCGCCGCCGGATCGGCACGCAGCTGGCTGGGGCTGGCGTCGAGCGCATTGCGGAAACTGCGCGCCAGCGCCTGCGGCGTCTCGTAGCCCACGGCCAGCGCGATCTCGGTGATCGAGCCGGTGCCGGCAAGCAATTGCAACGCATGCAGCAGGCGCAGCCGAGTCACGGTGCGGCCGACGGTTTCGCCGGTCATGGCGCGGTAGACGCGATGGAAGTGGAACGGCGACTGGTGCGCCACCGCGGCCAGCTCGGCCAGGCCGGGCAAGGCCGCGCGCGCCTGCACGCACTGCTGCAGGTGTGCGAGCGCGCGTTCGATGCCGCGCTGCTGGGAAGACATCCGCGTCTGTCGCATGGCCGATCTCCGCAAGGTCGAGCCAGTGTGCCGCGCCGCGCGGCGCCACGCGTTCCCGATCTTGCGCCGATCGCCCAGCCCGCTCGCCGCGCCCCGGGGCTGCGCTAGTGCGCCTGCGCCGGCAGCGGACGCCGGCTCGGCAGCAGCGCCGCCACGATGCCCAGCAGCGGCAGATAGGACATCGCCTGGTACACGAACACGATGCCCTCGCGGTCGGCGAGCAGGCCGAGTACCGCCGCGCCCAACCCGCCCATGCCGAAGGCGAAGCCGAAGAACAGCCCGGAGATGGTGCCGATGCGGCCGGGCATCATTTCCTGCGCGTACACCAGGATCGCCGAGAACGCCGAGGACAGCACGAAACCGATCAGCACGGTCAGTGCGGTCGCCGCATGCAGCCCCACGTACGGCAGCGCCAGCGCGAACGGCGCCACGCCCAGGATCGACACCCAGATCACCGGCTTGCGCCCGATCCGGTCGCCGACCGGACCGCCGATCAGCGTGCCCAGCGCCGAGGCCAGCAGGAACGCGAACAGGTGCAGCTGCGCGCTCTGCACCGACACCCCGAAGCGCTGGATCAGATAGAACGTGTAGTAGCTGCTCAGCCCGGCGATGTAGAAATACTTGGAGAAGATCAGCAGCAGCAGGATCGCCACGATCCGCAGCACGGTCTTGCGCGGCAATGCCGGCGCCGTGGCGAGCGGCCGCGGCGCGGCGCGTACCGCCTGCAGGTGCAGCGCGTACCAGCGGCCGACGTAGGACAGCAGGGCGATGCCGAGCAGCGCCGCGGCGCCGAACCAGGCCACGGCGTGGCGGCCGTTGGGCACGATCACCGCCGCGGCGATCAGCGGCCCCAGCGCGGTGCCGGTGTTGCCGCCGACCTGGAACACCGACTGCGCCAGCCCATGCCGCCCGCCCGAGGCCAGCCGCGCGATGCGCGAGGATTCGGGATGGAAGATCGCCGAGCCGATTCCGACCAGCGCCGCGGCCAGCAGCACCATCGCGAAGCTCGGCGCATACGCCAGCAGCAGCAGGCCGCACAGGGTCGAGGTCATGCCCAGCGGCAGCGAGTACGGCGCCGGGCGGCGATCGGTGCGCAAGCCGATCAGCGGCTGGAACAGCGAGGCGGTCAGCTGGTAGGTCAGCGTGATCAGCCCGACCTGGGCGAAGCTGAGCTGGAACTGGCCCTTCAGCACCGGGTACAGCGCCAGGATCAGCGACTGCATCATGTCGTTGATCAAGTGCGAGGAGGTGATCGCGGCGAGGACCCCGGCCACTACCGGGCGGGGCGGGGCGGCGGCAGGAACGGTGGCGGCGGCAGGGCGCAGGCTCGACATGGCGGACCGGTCAGTGGGGGCTCGGCGCGCATGGTAGGCTGACCCGCCTCGACCTTCCTGCGCAACATGCCCACCACTCGTCGAGAAAAGGACAGGGAGACCGCCAGCGTCGCGCCGGCCGCGTGGAGCATCGACGACGCGCCCGCCGACGTGGTGTGCAAGCCCGCCGACTATCCCAGCGAGACCGCCATCGCTCCGCACCGGCATGCGCGCCACCAGCTGGTCTACGCGCTGCACGGGCTGATGGTGGTGCGCTCCGGCCAGGGCCACTGGGTGGTGCCGAGCACCCGCGCGCTATGGATGCCGGCCGGCACCGTGCACAGCGTGCGCTGCGTCGGCACGCTGGGGATGCGCAGCCTGTACATCCGCCCCGGCGCGATCGCCGGCATGCCGACGCAGCCCACGGTGATGGCGGTGGAGCCGCTGCTGGAAGCGCTGATCCGCAGCGCCGCCAGCGTGCCCTGGGACCACGCCGCCGACTCGCGCGACGGACGCCTGATGCGGCTGATCCTGGACGAGCTGCACGCCCTGCCGGCGCTGCCGCTGCACCTGCCGCAGGCGCACGATCCGCGCCTGCTGCGCATCGGTGCCGCGCTCGATGCCGATCCCGCCGACGGCACCACCCTGCACGACTGGGCGGCGCGGCTGGGCGTGGACGTCAAGACCATCCAGCGCCTGTGCCGGCGCGAACTGCAGATGAGCTTCGGCCAATGGCGGCAGCAGCTGCGCCTGCTGCGCGGGCTGGAACGGCTGGCCGCCGGCGACCGCATCATCGACGTGGCGCTGGAACTGGGCTACGACAGCCCCAGCGCGTTCACCGCGATGTTCAAGCGCCAGTTCGGCCAGCCGCCGAGCCAGTTCTTCCGTTAGCGGCGCCGCATCCGCTGCCGCGCGGCCGCCACCGCCGCCTGCAGGCTGGGGGCGCACGATCAGGCAGCGGATTCGGATATGGAAGCGGCGGACGCGCGGCGTTCGCTGATGCGTTCGACCGTCTGCATGTGTTCCGTGCCCCACTCGCACAGCCCTCCCAGTGCGGTCGCCAGGGATTGCCCGAAAGGGGTCAGCGAATACTCGACCTTGGGCGGGATCTCCTGGAAGTCGATGCGCGCGACGACCTGATCGCGCTCCAGCTCCTTGAGTTGCTGGATCAGCACCTTGTCGGTCACGCCGCCGATGGCACGCCGCAATTCGCCATAGCGATGAACGTTCTTCGCCAGATTGTAGAGAATCAGCGGCTTCCACTTGCCGCCGAGCACGGACAGGGCGGCCTCGAGACCGCAACTGAAAGGGGTGTTGGCCATGATCCGATCGCTCCGAAGGTACTTACCTGATGGTGCATACTATTCAAAATAAAAGCACGGATCTACAGTTGCGCCTCGACATTCTCTGGAGCGCATCATGAGCAGGCTCAACGGCAAGATTGCAGTGGTTACCGGCGGCAACAGCGGCATCGGTCTGGCAAGCGCGGTGCGCTTTGCGGCCGAAGGCGCCCAGGTCGTCATCGTGGGACGCCGGCAGGAAGAACTGGACAAGGCACTGCGCCTGATCGGTGCCGACGCCATCGCCATTCAGGGCGACATTTCGAAGCTGGACGATCTGGACCGCGTCTTCGCCCAGGTCGAAGCCGCCAAGGGCCGCATCGACGTGCTGTTCGCCAATGCGGGGCTGGGCGACTTCCAGCCGCTGGGATCGATCACCGAAGACTCCTTCGACCGCACCTTCGGCATCAACGTCAAAGGCACGCTGTTCACCGTGCAGAAGGCGTTGCCGCTGATGCGCGCCGGCGGTTCGGTGATCCTGACCGGCTCGACCACCGGCACCATGGGCACACCGGCGTTCAGCGTGTACAGCGCCACCAAGGCCGCGCTGCGCAATTTCGCCAGGAGCTGGGCGCTGGACCTGAAAGGCACCGGCATTCGCGTCAACGTGCTTTCGCCGGGGCCGATCTCGACGCCGGGCCTGGATCTGGCGCTGTCCAGCACGGGCCAGCAGGAGGCGATCATCGACGGCATGACCGCGCAGATCCCGTTGGAGCGCATTGGCCGGGCGGACGAAGTCGCGGCGGCGGCGTTGTTCCTGGCGTCGGACGAGAGCAGCTTCATCACCGGCAGCGAAATGTTCGTGGATGGCGGGTTCGCGCAGGTTTGATTGATCTGCGCTGTCGATGCGCTGCGGCCAATGACCGCAGCGCATCTGCCGCAGGCCGGAACGGGTGACCGCCTCATCGGCGTGGGGGGTCGCACTCGGCTAGGACGGTTCGAGCGCCAGTTCGGCCAGCCGCCGAATCGATTCTCTCCCGCTATCCCGTGAACCGTGTCACAGTCCGGTCAGACCCGCAGGCGCAGGATGCGCGCACCACCGACCGGAGCACCGCCATGACCCGTTCCCTCTCCCTCGCCGTGTGCCTGCTGCTGGGCCTGAGCGCCATGCCGCCGCTGGCCGCCGCCGCAGCCAGGCCGCAGACCGCGCAGCAGTCGCTGATGGCCCAGTGTTCGGCCCAGAACAAGGGCAAGAAAGGCGACGACTACAAGGCCGCGCAGAAGGCCTGCCTCAGCGGCAGCAGTGCGGCGCCGGCATCGGGCAACGCCTCGCAGCAGCGGATGAAGGACTGCAACGCCAAGGCGGCCACGCAGAAACTGCAGGGCGATGCGCGCAAGACCTTCATGAGCGGCTGTCTGAAGAAGCAGTAGTCGGCCGGCCGCACAGGCTGCGAACGTGTCCTGGACGCCGCGCTGCGCGCAGGCGGCTTCCAGGGCCGGAGAACGCTAAGCCGCCGGATCGGCGACGCGCTCCGCTGACGCCATGCGGTCGATCTGCGCCGCGGCAGGATCGACCGCGCCATGCTCGACCGGGATCGGCACGTAGTCCTCGCTGAAGGCGACCTCGCCCGGCCGCCATCCGGCACGCCGACGCACCGCGCCCCAGAACCGCTTCAATCCCTCCAGTTGCAGCGCGACCAGGCCCAGGTCGTTGTCGCGATCCACCATCGGATCGCCGACCCCGGTGGGACGCACTGGCTCGCCGTACAAGGCGGTGCCGAACAGCACGTCCCAGAACGCGAACACCTGGCCGAAATTGCAGTTGTGCAGGTTCGGCCGCTGCGGGTCCACGCGCATGTGGTGCAGGCGGTGGAAGCGCGGATCGACCAGGATCTTGTCCAGCACCGGGCCGAAGCCGAAGCGCACGTTGGCGTGCGACAGGTTCTGCACCAGTTCGCCGAGCAGCATCAGCCAGGCGAACTCGTCGGCGGCGATGCCGAACGCCACGCCCACCGCGGCCAGTACGAACGATTGCAGCGCACCGTCCAGGTAGTTGCTGCGATCGTTGGCCCAGCAACTGAGCTGGCGCTGGCTGTGGTGCATGCTGTGCATCGCCCACCACCACGGCAGCCAGTGCTGGATCCGGTGCATCCAGTAGTAGGTGAAGTCGTAGGCCAGGTAGTACAGCGCGAACAGCGCCAGCGGATGCCGGTCCAGCCATGGCCAGGCGTGACGCAGGCCGGATGCCGGCGCCGCCGCAGCGCTCGCGTCGGCGCCGCCCAGCGCATTGGCCAGCGGGGTCAGGATCAGGAACGAGAACAGCGGGAACACCCCGACCAGCATCAGCCAGGTGTAGTGGAAATCGATCCTGGCCAGGCGCCGGTGCTCCCAGCGCTCGGCCGGCCACAGGCTTTCCAGCGGGCGGAACAGCACGCCGATGATGCACAGCTGCAGCGCCGCGATCAGCAACGAAGCGGCGATCTCGCGCGGGTCGTCGCTGAGTCCGGTCAGGTGCAAGGCGGCCAGCAGCGGCGCCACCGCATGCTCGGCCACCGCGGCGACGACGACAGACCAGGCATGCGCGATGGACAACATGAGGACGGCTCCTGGCCTGCGGACACGACGACGCCGGCGCGGCCGCCGGGCAGATGGGCGTGTCGTCCATCCCCGCGCAGAACGCGCCGACAGCGAGGCTGCGGAGTGGAATTGCCAGGCCGCCAGCGGGCGGCGCGCGGCGCGACCCGACCGCCCAGTCTGGCGCTACGCCACGCACCGCCCGCCGACAGCACGCCAACCCCGGCGCGACCTGCGCGAGGATGGACGACACGCCTTAGCGTGGCGGCCGATCCTTTCGCCTGGCTGTCGTTCGCGCGTGCCCGTCGCCGGGGGCGATCGTCCTGGCTGCGGCGCCCAGGTCGCCGCGGCCGCGCGTGGCTCGGGCCGGGGCGCGAGTCAGGCCTGCGCCAGCGCCTGCCGCAGGTCGGCGAGCAGGTCGTCGATGTGTTCGATGCCGACCGACAGGCGCACCGTGTCCTCGCTGACCCCGCTGCGTTCCAGTTCCTGCGCCGACAGCTGCCGGTGCGTGGTCGAGGCCGGATGGGTGGCCAGCGATTTCGCGTCGCCGATGTTCACCAGCCGGGTGAACAGCTGCAGCGCGTCGAGGAAGCGCGCGCCGGCGGCGCGGCCGCCGCGCAGGCCGAAGGTGAGCACGCCCGAGCCGTGCCCGCGCAGGTACTTCTGCGCCAGCGCATGCTCCGGATGCCCGGGCAGGCCGGCGTAGTTGACCCACTCCACCTTGGCCTCGGTCTGCAGGTGCTTGGCCACCGCCAGCGTGTTCTGGTTGATCCGGTCCATGCGCAGCGGCAGCGTCTCGATGCCCAGCAGGAGTTGGAAGGCGTTGAACGGCGACAGCGCCGCGCCGGTGTTGCGCAACGGCACCACCCGCGCGCGGCCGATGTAGGCGGCCTCGCCCAGCGCCTCGGTGTAGACCACGCCGTGGTAGCTCACGTCCGGTTCGTTGAGGCGGCGGAAACGCTGCGCGTGCGCCGCCCAGGGGAACTTGCCCGAGTCCACGATCGCCCCGCCCAGGCTGGTGCCGTGCCCGCCCAGGTACTTGGTCAGCGAATGCACCACGATGTCGGCGCCGAAGTCGATCGGCCGCAGCAGGTACGGCGTGGGCACCGTGTTGTCGACGATCAGCGGCACGCCGTGCGCATGCGCGATCGCGGCGACCGCTTCCAGGTCGGTGACGTTGCCGCGCGGATTGCCGATCGACTCGACGAAGATCGCCTTGGTGCGGTCGTCGATCAGCCCGGCGAACGCGTTCGGATCGCGGTAGTCGGCGAAGCGGGTTTCGATGCCCGACAGCGGCAGCGTGTGCGCGAACAGGTTGTAGGTGCCGCCGTACAGCGCGCTGGAGGAGACGATGTTGTCGCCGGCCTCGGCGATGGTCTGGATCGCGTAGGTCACCGCGGCCTGCCCGGAGGCCACCGCCAGTGCGCCGATGCCGCCTTCCAGCGCGGCGATGCGCTGCTCCAGCACATCGGTGGTGGGATTCATGATGCGGCTGTAGATGTTGCCCTGCACCTTCAGGTCGAACAGGTCGGCGCCGTGCTGGGTGTCGTCGAAGGCGTAGGCCACGGTCTGGTAGATCGGCACCGCCACCGCGCGCGTGGTCGGATCGGGGCGGTAGCCGCCATGCACGGCGATGGTTTCCAGCTTCCAGTTCGGGTCGGACATGGGCGGGTCTCGGCAAGAGGAGCCGAGACGATAGCGCCATGCGTGGCGGCGGATGCAAACCTGCGGTTATGAGGCCATGCCGCGGGGTTGTCAGCGCATGCGGACGCGGTCGCTTGCGCGGTTGAGCGGCCGCGCCGATGCGGCGGTGCGGCGGTGCGCAGTCGCCTCGTATCATGGGTTGGTCTGCACGCAGGATGCTCCCCGATGAACCACGCCGCCGCCCGCCCATTCTCGCTGTTGCTCCTGGTCCTGCCCGTGTTCGCGCGGGCTGCGCCGTCGCCGTCCTACGTCATGGAGCAATGGAGCCAGCCAGGCAATTGCGCTACGCCGCAGCAGCGGCATGCTGCCGATCGCGCGTCCGGCGACGGCGTTTCCGCGAAGATCCTGACGCAGCGCTATCTCGGCGTGCTCGACGCTGTGATCGCCGGCGACGAGGCGGCCTTGAAGTTTGCCCATCTGTGCGACCGGTTCGACGTCGATTTCTTTCCCGGCATGCTGCCGCCCCCACGCGCCGAGCCGTGGAATCCCTCGCCACCGCAACCGGTCGGCAGCGTCTTCGTCGCCTACGTCGACGCACCGGGCAAGGCATTCCAGCAACGGATCGAAGCGACGTACACGCCGGAAGAGGCGTCGCTCTCGCTCTCCATCAGTTCGCACGCGGATACCGCGGCATCCGCGGATGGCGAGCAGGGTTACCGCTATCGCGACATGGACGGGGTGTGCCCGCTGCGGCTCGGCCAATTGGCGGACAGGCTCGCCGCCGCCGGATTCTCCAAGCAGTACTACTCCCTGGAGCCGCCCAGCCAGGCGTTCGCGGAATCGGACTATGGCGTCAGCGCCAGCTTCCGGCGCGACAAGCTTGCCGTCGGGGCCACGTTGCAGGGCCTGTTCGTGGAACAACGCGCCCACCCCGAGGCGGCATGCGTGGCGGAAATCTCTCTTTCCCTGGCGAAATAGGCGCCACGCGCCACTGCATGGCGGGAAAAAGCCGGCGCCGTTGCAACGGCGCCGTCCACCGATCGGGCAATGAACGCGAGCGGCGCTTCGCCGCGCCTCAGGCCTTCTGGAACGTGAGGTGCCCGCCTTCGGCGCCAACGTTGATGGTGTCGCCGCTCAGGAACTGCCCGGACAGGATCTGCTGCGCCAGCGGGTTTTCCAGTTGCGACTGGATCGCGCGCTTCAGCGGCCGCGCGCCGTACACCGGATCGAAGCCGACGTTGCCGAGCAGTTCCAGCGCGCGGTCGCTGAGTTCGATCTTCAGCCCGCGCTCGGCCAGGCGCTTCTCCAGGCCGCTCAGCTGGATGCGCGCGATCGACTTGATCTGCGCCTTGTCCAGCGGATGGAACACCACGATGTCGTCCAGGCGGTTGATGAATTCCGGGCGGAAATGCGCCTGCACCACGCCCATCACCGCCGCCTTCATCTGCGTGTAGGCCTCGGCCGAGCCGTCGCCGCTCAGTTCCTGGATTTGGTGCGAGCCCAGGTTCGAGGTCATCACGATGACGGTGTTGCGGAAGTCCACGGTGCGGCCCTGGCCGTCGGTGAGGCGGCCGTCGTCGAGCACCTGCAGCAGGATGTTGAACACGTCGCTGTGCGCCTTCTCCACCTCGTCGAGCAGGATCAGCGAATACGGCCGGCGCCGCACCGCCTCGGTCAGGTAGCCGCCTTCCTCGTAGCCGACGTAGCCCGGAGGCGCGCCGATCAGCCGCGCCACCGAATGCTTCTCCATGAACTCGCTCATGTCGATGCGGATCATCGCCTCGCTGCTGTCGAACAGGAACTCGGCCAGCGCCTTGCACAGCTCGGTCTTGCCGACGCCGGTCGGACCCAGGAACAGGAACGAGCCGCTGGGCCGGTTCGGATCGGACAGGCCGGCGCGCGAACGCCGCACCGCGTCGGATACCACCTTGATCGCCTCTTCCTGGCCGACCACGCGCCGGTGCAGTTCGTCCTCCATGCGCAGCAGCTTGTCGCGCTCGCCTTCGAGCATGCGGTTGACCGGAATGCCGGTCCAGCGCGACACCACCTCGGCGATCTCCTCGGCGGTGACCCGGTCCTGCACCAGCTTGAAATCGTGGTGCTCGGCATCGCCGGCCGCGGCCAGCTGCTTCTCCAGGTTCGGCAGCAGGCCGTACTGGATCTCGCTCATCTTGGCGTAGTCCTGCCGGCGCTGCGCCGCTTCCAGTTCGACCCGCGCCTGCTCGATCTGCTCCTTGATCCGGGTCGCGCCCTGCAAGGTGGCCTTCTCCGAACGCCACACCTCGTCGAGGTCGGAGAACTCGCGCTCGAGCTTGTCGATGTCGCTTTCCAGGTCGGCCAGGCGCTGCCGCGAGGCCTCGTCCTTTTCCTTCTTCAGCATTTCGCGCTGGATCTTGAGCTGGATCAGCCGCCGCTCCAGGCGGTCCAGTTCCTCGGGCTTGGAGTCGATCTCCATGCGGATGCGGCTGGCGGCCTCGTCCATCAGGTCGATCGCCTTGTCCGGCAGCTGGCGGTCGGCAATGTAGCGGTTGGACAGCGTGGCCGCGGCGACGATCGCCGGATCGGTGATCTCCACGCCGTGGTGCACCGCGTAGCGCTCCTTCAGCCCGCGCAGGATCGCGATGGTGTCCTCCACCGTCGGCTCGCCGACGAACACCTTCTGGAAGCGACGCTCCAGCGCCGCGTCCTTCTCGATGTACTTGCGGTACTCGTCCAGCGTGGTGGCGCCGATGCAGTGCAGCTCGCCGCGCGCCAGCGCCGGCTTGAGCATGTTGCCCGCATCCATCGCGCCGTCGGCCTTGCCGGCGCCGACCATGGTGTGCAGTTCGTCGATGAACAGGATGACCTGGCCTTCGGTCTTGGACAGGTCGTTGAGCACGCCCTTCAGCCGCTCCTCGAACTCGCCGCGGAACTTGGCGCCGGCGATCAGCGCGCCCATGTCCAGCGACAGCACGCGGCGGCCACGCAGGCCTTCCGGCACTTCGCCGTTGACGATGCGCTGGGCCAGACCCTCGACGATGGCGGTCTTGCCGACGCCGGGTTCGCCGATCAGCACCGGGTTGTTCTTGGTGCGCCGCTGCAACACCTGGATGGTGCGGCGGATTTCCTCGTCGCGGCCGATCACCGGATCCAGCTTGCCGCTCTCGGCGCGCGCGGTGAGGTCGATGGTGTACTTCTCCAGCGCCTGGCGCTGGTCTTCGGCGCTTTCCGACTGCACCGTCTCGCCGCCGCGCAGCTTGTCGATGGCCGCTTCGAGCTTCTTCTTGTCGGCGCCGGCGGCGCGCAGCGCCAGGCCCAGCGCGCCGGCATCGTCGGCCGCGGCCAGCACGAACCACTCGCTGGCGATGAACTGGTCGTTGTGCTGCTGCGCCAGCTTGTCGGTCTGGTTGAGCAGCCGGCTCAGGTCGTTGCCGATCGACAGGTTGCCGGGCTGGCCGCTGACCTTGGGCAGCTTGTCCAGCGCCTCGCCCAGCCGCTCGCGCAGCACCGGCACGTTGACCCCGGCCTGCGCCAGCAGCGGCCGGGTGCTGCCGCCGGACTGGTCGAGCAGCGCGGTGAACACGTGCACCGGCTCGACGATGGTGTGGTCGCGGCCCACGGCCAGCGACTGGGCGTCGGCCAGCGCCTGCTGGAAACGCGACGTGAGCTTGTCCATCCGCATCGGGAAGTTCCTCTGAAGGGGGGCCGGCCGCGCCGGCATGCTAGTCAAATGCGGTTGGTGCGGCATGTTTCAAGGCCGCGGCGCGGTCTGTATACGTCCGCGCCGCCTGGCGGAGCGCCTGGCGAGGGCTGCACGCCAGGCGCCATGACGGCGGCGATGCGCGCGTGCGCCCTGCCGGGCCGCGGTCCGGCAGGGCGCCTTCGCCAGCGCACGGTTCCCTGCGCCGGTCGCCGCACGGTCACACGCCGCTACCGCTACAGCCCCTACCCTCGCGCTTCCGAACCTTCCCGCACAGGAGCCGCAATGCACTACGACCTCTACTACTGGACCGGCATCCAGGGCCGCGGCGAGTTCGTGCGACTGGCGCTGGAGGATGCCGGCGCGGCCTACCGCGACGTCGCCCGCGAGGAAGGCGACGCGGTCCTGCAGCCCTTTCTCGACGGCGAGCAGCCGGGCGCGCGGCCGTTCGCCCCGCCGTTCCTGAAGGCCGGGCGGCTGGTGATCGCGCAGGTCGCCAACATCCTGCACTACCTGGGCCCTTCGCTGGGACTGGTGCCGGACAGCGAGTCGCGGCGCATGCAGGCGCTGCAACTGCAGCTGACCATCGCCGACCTGGTGACCGAGATCCACGACAGCCACCACCCCATCGGCAGCGCGCTGTACTACGAAGACCAGAAGCCGGAGGCGCGGCGCCGCGCCGAGGACCTGCGCGCGCAGCGGCTGCCCAAGTTCCTCGGCTATTTCGAGCAGGTCATGAGCCAGGGCGGCGGGCGCCACGCATTGCGCGAGCACTCCTACGTGGACCTGTCGCTGTTCCAGCTGATGAGCGGACTGGACTACGCGTTCCCCGGCGCGATGAAGAAGCTTTCGCCGAAGCTGCCGCAACTGCGCGCCTTACAGCAGCGGGTGTCCGACCGTCCCGCCATCGCCGCGTATCTGGCGTCGGAGCGGCGCCTGCCGTTCAACGACAACGGGATTTTCCGGCGCTATCCGGAGCTGGATGGCTGATGCGTAATGCGTGCAGGCCTTCGGCACCGACACTTGGTCGAAGGCATGCGGTCCGTGTCTTCGTTCGTCGCGGCTGAAGCCGCTCCTACATGGAGCTTGGGGGTGCCCGCTGGTGCGCGCATGTCAGCCGCGTCGTCGCTGCGGTTCCATGTTGCCACCGGCAGGACGTGTGCCTATCAAGCCAACAGCCCTCAGGTCCGCACCAACGCGGCACGGATCGCCTGCAGTTGCTTGCGCACGGCCTCGGCCTGCGTCGGACCCAGGCGCAGCAGCGCCTTCTGCCCGACCGACAGCGATTCCAGCGCCGGATCGACGAAGCGGTACTTGCCGGTGCGCGCATCGGCGGTCACCGCCGGCGGCGCCGCCGGCACCGGCGCCTGCAGCAGATGGTCGATCACCTGCACCAGACGGTCGTTGAAATAGCCCTTGGGATAGCCCAGTTCCACATACGCCTGCTGGAACAAGGGATAGAAGCGCCGGTACGCGGCCACCATCGCGCCGGCATCGGCCTGGGTGAAGGCCTGCACGTACGGGGCATAGCGTTGCGCGTTGGCCGCGTCGATCACGCTGGCGCCGGCCGCATCGGTGGCGACCTGCAGTTGCCCAGGCACCGGCTTCAAGACCAGGGTGCGCGCGGCGACGCGGCGCTGCGGCAGGTTGTCGATCATCGTCACCGCGCGCTGGATCAGATGGTCGCGGATCAACAGCGCCAGCGGCGCGTCGCTGCCGGCCAGCGTCACCAGTTCGGCCCACGCCGCCGCGTCGCTGTCGGCCAGCGCCGGGATCGCCGCATCGGCGGCGGTGGCGGGATCGATCGGATGCTGGATCGGCGGCGGCGCTGGCGGTGTGGCCACGGGCACGGACGGCGCCGCGCTCGGCGCAGCGGGCGGCGCCACCGCAGCAGGCGCAGGCGTTGCGCCACGCAACAGCGCGCTCAGGTTGTCGCGGAACAGCCACGCCGCGGCAGCGGCCACCAGCACAGCGACCAGGATCCAGGGCCAGGGCGAATGACGTGGCTGCATGGTGTCCGGTTCTCCGTTGAACAGTGGCAGGTGTGACCACTGCGCTCGCCGCCGGTTCCACCGCGGGACGGCCAGCGTTCAGCCTCGGCGCGCGGCGCCGCCGCACGCTGGACGCGCGACGCTAGCCAGTGGCCCCTTCGCCGAAGGCGATGCGCGCACCGACCCAGTAGGCGACGATGGCGGCGGCAACCTGCTCGGCCTGCGCCGCCGGCATCGCCTTATGTTCGATCAGCCAGCGCGCCGTCGCCGCGCGCGCCGGCGGCAAGGCGTTCAACGCTGCCTTACGATCCGCTTCAGGCCACAGCGCCGCATCGCGCCAGCCGGCGATCGCCGCCGCCGGATCGCGCCTGGGTGCTGCGTCTTGCGGCCGCTGCAGAAACAGCCGTGGCGACTGCGTGGCCTGCAGCGAGAGCACGCGCCATCCTGCGAAATCCGCGTAGCGCATCGTGCCGGCATCGTCGGAGGCCTTGTCGATCAGACTGGCAAACGCCTTGTACAGCTGTTTCCACGCCGGCTGGTCGAACAGGCCCGGCTGCGGCGCGCAGATCGGTGCGTCGAGATCGCGGCTGGACCCGTACAACGGCCCCATCGCCTCATAGGCCGCCTTGCCCTGCTGCGCGAACACGAAACAGTGCACGTAGGGGCGCGGGTCGGGACCCGTGGTGGCGTCCACGCTGTAGCCGCTGCGTTCGATCCACAGCCGCAGCAGGGTCAGATCGCGCGCTTGCGCGGCCTGGCGGTCGGCCGGCTCGGCAGCGTCGAGCATCCCGGCCGCCACCGGATCCTGCTGGCGCAAGGCGGCGCTGGCGGCGGCGAATCGCGCCCGTGCTTCCGCCGCACCGACCCCGGCCGCCGGCACGAAGCGGTGCAGATACACCAGCCAGGCCGAGGCCAGCCCGCCGTCGTAGGCGCGCAATTGCACGGCTGCCGCGGCCGGCGCAGCGGGAATCCCGGCGACGATGCGATCGAAGCGCGCCGCCTGCGGCGCGAACTGGCTGTCCAAGGTGCGTATCCGCGCCTCGATCCGCTGCTTCAGGCAGGCGCCCGGATCCGACTGGGCCAGACAGCCATTGCGCTGCGCCAACCAAGCCTGCTGCGCACCGCGCACGCCTTGCCGCTGCGCGGCCGGCACCACCGCCACGAGCGCCGCATAGCGCCGGGCCAGCGATTCGTCGGCGGCATCCAATCGCTTGTCCGTGCACAACAGGCGCTCGACCGCGCTGGACGCCTTGGCGCAGTCGAACGACACCGCCGCAGCGCTCGGCATCCAGGCCAGGCACGACAACAGCAAACTCGCGCGCACGGCGGCGCCTGTCATCGTCATCGCATTCTCCAGCGAGCGGCCGGCGCAGGCGCTCAGTCCACCAGCACCGCGCGCGGCTTCTGCAGCGACAGCAGGCCGAGCAGCGCGGCCAGCGCCACGTAGCCGCCGGCGAACTGCCAGGCGATCAGCTTGGGCAGGCCGCTCAGCGTCCATGGCAGGTAGATGCCGCCGCGCGGATCCACCGAATGGATCAGCCCGAACAGGGTCAGCGCGGCCGCCACCAGCAGGAACACGGCGGCGCGGCGCAGGCGCCCATCGACCATCGCCGCCACCGTCGCGGTCCACAGCATCGCAGTGATGATGAAGCCATTGCCCAGGGTGAAGATCACCGCCAGCTCCGGCAACCCGTGGCCGTCCAGCGTGGTGGTCAGCGCGGCCAGCTTGTCCGCCGGGATCCAGCCCGGCGCCTTGATCGCCAGCAGGTAGGCCACCGACGGCAGGAAGCCCAGCACCATCGCCCCGGCGTGGCGCTTGGGCGTGGCCTGGAATGCCTGGGTGGTGATGTCGATGGCCACGTACACGATGATCGGCGCCAGCACCGCCAGCGGCAGCCACTGCACCAGCCCGGCGACCAGCCCGAGCATGCCGCCCAGGCCGATGAACAGCCCGGTCAACAGCGTGTAGCCGCTGCGCGCGCCCATGTGCTTGTAGGCCGGCTGGCCGATGTAGGGCGTGGTCTGGGCGACGCCGCCGCAGACGCCGGCGACCAGGGTCGAGCAGGCCTCGACCAGCAGGATGTCGCGGGTGCGGTAGTCGTCGCCGGCGGCGCGTGCGCTCTCGCTGACGTTGATGCCGCCGACCACCATCAGCAGGCCGAACGGCAGCAGCAGCGGCAGCAGCGGCACGGTGTCGGCCAGGCCGGCGACGAAGCCCAGGCTCGGCCACGGCAGCACCAGGTGCGGCGCCACCCACTGCGGCGCCTGGTAGCCGGGAATGCCGAAACCGGCCGCGTTCGACCAGTAGTACAGGCCGGTGCCCAGCACCAGCGCCAGCGGCACGCCCGGCAGGCCGTACGGCAGCCGGCCCTTGGCGATCAGCACGTACAGCAGCAGGCCCAGCACCACCAGCCCGACCAGTGGCGCGCGCAGCGTTTCCAGCAGCGGCAGGAAGCCCATCAGCACCAGCGCGATGCCGGCGATCGAGCCGAGCAGCGCGGCCCGCGGCAGCGCGCGGGTGACCGCATCGCCGAAGAACGACAGCACGGTCTTCAGCAGGCCCATCACCACCAGCGCGGCCATGCCCAGGTGCCAGGTGGCGAGCGCCGCGGCCTGCGGGTCCAGGCCCTGCTGCTTGTAGCGCACGAACGCCGGGCCGAGCACCAGCAGCGCCATGCCGATGCTGGTCGGCGCGTCCAGGCCCAGCGGCATCGCGGTGACGTCGCTGCGCCCGCTGCGCGCGGCCAGCCGGCGCGCCATCCAGGTGTACAGCAGGTTGCCGATCAGCACGCCGAACGCGGTGCCGGGAATCATCAGCGTATAGATCACTTCGGCCGGGAACTGGAACAGCCCGACCAGGGCCAGGGTGATGAAGCCGAGGATCGACAGGTTGTCGACCACCAGGCCGAAGAAACCGTTGAGATCGCCGGCGACGAACCAGCGCGGGCGCGACGAAACAGGAGCGGTGCTGGGCATGCGGGCGGTGGCTGCGTTGGGGGTCGATGGATGGTAATGGAAGCGGCGCCTGCGGATTGGCGCGCGAACAGGGATGCAGCATCCCGGCTTGCGCCTCTGCGCCGCGGCTACAGATCCAGATGCAGGAACTGGTTGAACGCGCTCGGCACGTAATCGGCGAACGCCGGTCCATTGCGGAAACCGCGTCGCCGGTACAGGCCCAGCGCCGCGTCGAAGGCCGCGCCGCTGCCGGTCTCCAGGCTCAGCCGCTGCAGGCCGGCGGCGCGTGCGGCGGCGACGATGTGCTCGAGCAGCGCCGCGGCCGCGCCCTGGCGCAGGAAGTCCGGATGGGTGCGCATCGACTTCAGTTCGCCGCCGCCATCGTCGAGCACGCGCAGCGCACCGACCGCGGCCAGCGCGTCGCCGCGCCAGACACTCCACACGGTCACGTCGGCGCGCTGCAGTCCTGACAGGTCCAGCGCATACACGCTGCCCGGCGGCGACTGCGCATGCATCTGCTGCAGGTGGTACGCGAGCAGCGCACGCACCGCCTCACCGGACAGATCGTCCTGGCGGATCGAAAACGTCACCGCCCCGCCCTTCCGAATCCCCACTCCCCACTCCCGAATCCCGGCTTCAAAACGACACCTCCACCGGCTGCCGTGACCACAGCACCGACTGGTGCCCGGTCGCCTGCTTCCACGCCAGCCGGATCGCCTCGATGTCGGCGCGGCGCTGCGGGGTGTCCTCGTGCAGGATCACCAGCACCTTGGTGTTGAGCCGGTTCGGCTCCTTGGCGCCGCGGAACAGCCACTGCCCGTAGGCATCGAACACGGTCAGGCCGTCGGGGAAGCGCGGCGTGACCTGCTTGTCCAGGAACGCGCGCCATTGCGCCTCGCTGATCGGCTCGGCCTGCGGACGATCGGCCGGGCCGCTTTCCTCGCCGACCCCGAAGTACAGCTCGCTGCGCACCCAGCCGCTGGCCTGCGCCGGCCGCGCGGCATCGCCCTGCATGGCGGCGCCGACCTTGGCCGGCGCGGTGGAAGCGGACGGCGCGACGCTGGCGCAGGCGGTCAGGGCCAGGAACACGGCAAGCAAGGGGGCACGCAACAGCATCGGCAGGTCTCGGAAGCGGAACGGAAGGACGCGATGGTAGGCGACCGTGGCGGCGCGCGCCCGATAACCGCCGGGCATCAGCTCATGCCGAACGCGGTGGAACGGACGGCTCGCCGCCGCGTTAACGATAAGATAATATATCGCTTCATCCGGATGGATGTACCCGAATTGTATTCCGCCTGCGCGGCACGGACCACCGCCGCAGCGGTCTTTGCGTCACCGCAGGAGAGAGCCCCCCATGTCGTATCCGTTCGCCCGCCCGCTGAGCCTGGCCATCGCCCTGGCCCTGTCGGCCCCCGCCCTGGCCCAGCAGGCCGATCCCGGCACCGCGACCAACCTGGACACGGTGATCGTCACCGGTACCCGTGCCAGCGGCCGCACCGTGCTCGAGTCCACCGCGCCGGTGGACGTGCTCAGCGCCGAGGACATCCGCAAGGCCGGCGTGGTCAACGGCGAACTCGGCAGCGCGCTGCAGGCGCTGCTGCCCTCGTTCAACTTCCCGCGCCAGTCCAACTCCGGCGGCGCCGACCACATCCGCGCCGCGCAGCTGCGCGGGCTCTCGCCCGACCAGGTGCTGGTGCTGGTCAACGGCAAGCGCCGCCACACCTCGGCGCTGGTCAACACCGACAGCAAGATCGGCAAGGGCACCACCCCGGTGGACTTCAACTCGATCCCGATCAGCGCGATCAAGCGCATCGAAGTGCTGCGCGACGGCGCCGGCGCGCAGTACGGCTCGGACGCGGTGGCCGGGGTGATCAACGTGATCCTCGACGACGATCCGGACAGCGGCGCGCTGGAAGCCAGCTTCGGCGCCAACCACACCGACGTGAAGCCGATCGACCGCACCGTCACCGACGGCCAGACCAGCTACGCCAGCGCCAAGGTCGGCACCCGCCTGGGCGACGACGGCGGCTTCTTCAAGGTCGGCCTGGAACTGAAGAACCGCGAGGGCACCAACCGCGCCGGCTACGACCAGATCCCGCCGTTCGAGGCGCAGACCCCGGCCAACCTGGCCCTGGCCGGCAAGCGCAACTACGTGCTCGGCGACGGCGCCAGCAAGGACCTCAACGCCTGGATCAACGGCAAGCTGCCGTTCGGCCAGACCAGCGAGTTCTATTTCTTCGGCACCTACAACCAGCGCGACACGCAGGGCGCCAACTATTTCCGCTATCCCGACAGCGACGCCAACTGGACCGAGGTCTACCCGAACGGCTACCGCCCGGTGTCGCTGGGCGAGAACCGCGACATCCAGAGCGTGGCCGGCGCGCGCGGGCAATGGGGCGAGTGGGCCTACGACGCCAGTGTCGACTACGGCCGCAACGACTTCACCTACCGGCTGAAGAACTCGCTCAACGCCTCGCTCGGCCCGGGCAGCCCGACCCGCTTCAAGACCGGCGACTACGCCTTCGAGCAGAGCGTGGCCAACCTCGACCTGAGCCGCAGCTTCGACGCCGCCGGCGCCACCCACACCGTCGGCAGCGGCGTGGAATTCCGCCGCGAGCATTACCGTACCCGTCCCGGCGACCCGGCCAGCTACGCTGCCGGCGCCTACACCGACCGCCCCACCGGCGCCCAGGCTGGCGGCGGGCTGACCCCGCAGGACGCGGCCGACCTGTCGCGCAACGTCGCCAGCGCCTACGCCAGCGTGTCCAGCCAGTTCGGCGACAAGTTCTCCACCGACCTGGCCGCGCGCTACGAGCACTACCAGGATTTCGGCGGCGAACTGACCGGCAAGCTGGCCGCGCGCTACGAGTTCGTGCCGGCGTTCGCGCTGCGCGGCGCGATCTCCAACAACTTCCACGCGCCGTCGCTGAGCCAGATCGGCTACGAAGCCACCTCCAGCGGCTACGACGCGGCCGGGCAGCTGCTGCAGGGCCGGCTGCTGTCGGTCAACAACCCGATCGCGCAGGCGCTGGGCGCGAAGGACCTGAAGCCGGAGAAATCGGTCAACTACAGCCTCGGCTTCACCAGCCGCATCGGTTCGCACTTCGACCTGTCGCTGGACCTGTTCCAGATCGACATCGACGACCGCATCGCGCTGTCCGAAGACATCAGCGGCGATGCATTGACCGCGTTCGTGGCGCAGAACTTCGGCGTCACCGGCCTGCAGAGCGCCAGCTTCTTCGTCAACGCCGCCGACACCCGCACCCGCGGCGCGGAACTGGTCAGCAACTGGCGGCAGGCGCTGGGCGACGGCCAGCTGCAGTTGACCGGCACCTGGAGCTACGCCAAGACCGAACTGAAGAACCTGGTCGCCACGCCGCCGCAGCTGCTGGCGCTGAATCCGGACTACGTGCTGTTCGGCGTGGAGGAGAGCAACACCCTGACCGACGCCGCGCCGCGCACCCGCGCCCAGTTCGCGGCGAACTGGAGCAACGACCGCTGGGCACTGCAGACCCGGGTCAGCCGCTACGGCAGCGCCACCCGCGTGTTCGACTTCGGCGACGGCTACGTGCCGCGGCAGACCTACGGCGCGGAGTGGCAGCTCGACGCCGAGGTCGAGTACCGCATCACCCCGCAGTGGAGCGTGGCGCTGGGCGGGCAGAACCTCACCGACAACTACTCCGACCGCTCCAACACCGACATCTACTATTTCGGCAACCTGCCCTACGACGTGCTGTCGCCGATCGGCAGCAATGGCGCTTATTACTACGGGCGCGTGCGGTACACCTTCTGACGAAGGTGCGGGATTGGGGATTTGGGATTAGGGATTAGGGATTCGCAACAGCGGGACCCTGCACGGCTTTTGCCAATCCCGAATCCCCACTCCCTAATCCCGGCCACTCCACTTGGCCCTAACGCTGTCTCGTTCATCATGAACGCATGGCAGACGCGCTCCCCCTCCGACCGCCGCCGCCGCGCCTGGACGATGCCTGCGCATTGTTCCTGGACGTGGACGGCACCCTCATCGAATTCGCCGATCGCCCCGACGGCGTGCACCTGCTGCCCGAGGTGCGCGAGGCGATCGGCCGCATCAGCGACCGCCTGCATGGTGCGCTGGCGCTGGTCAGCGGCCGCCCGCTGGCGCAGCTGGACGCGCTGTTCGCGCCGCTGCGCCTGCCGGCCGCCGGCCTGCACGGCCACGAACTGCGCAGCGACATCAATGCCCGCGCGGCGATGCCCGCCGACACTTCGCAATGGCTGCACGGCTTGCACCAACGCGCCGCGCACCTGCGCCAGGCGCATCCCGGCGTGCTGGTCGAAGACAAGGGCGCCAGCCTGGCGCTGCACTGGCGCGCCGCGCCGGAGGCCGGTTCGCAGGTCCTGGCCTTCGCCCAGGCGCAGATCGATGCGCTGCCCGGCTATCGCCTGCAGCCCGGCGACCACGTGGTCGAGTTCGTGCCCGAGGGCAGCGACAAGGGCCTGGCGCTGACCGCGCTGCTGCAGCAGCCGCCGTTCCAGGGCCGCCGCCCGGTGTTCGTCGGCGACGACCTCACCGACGAGTTCGGCTTCGCCGCGGCCAATGCCGCCGGCGGCTGGAGCGTGCTGGTCGGCGCGCGCGAACACAGCGCGGCGACGTTCGCCTTGCCCGATCCGCGCGGCGTACACGCCTGGTTGCGCGACAACGCCGCATGAGTACCGTGCCCAGCGGCAGCGCCCCGCTTCGCCCCCTCCCCGACCGCGCACAAGGATCCGCTTCCTCCATGAGCTCCCCCACTCTCGACCTCGGCGTGATCGGCAACGGCAGTTTCGGCGCGCTGGTCGACAAACAGGCACGCGTGGTGTGGAGCTGCCTGCCGGCGTTCGACGGCGACCCGGCGTTCTGCGCGCTGCTGTCGCCGCGCGACCACGAGGGCGGCGATTTCAGCATCGAACTGGAGGATTTCGCCGACAGCGAGCAGCACTACCTGGCCAACACCGCGATCCTGCGCACCGTGCTGCGCGACGCGCACGGCGGCGCGGTGGAAGTGATCGACTTCGCGCCGCGCTGGCGCAACCACGGCCGCTTCTACCGGCCGGTCAGCATCATCCGCCAGGTGCGGCCGCTGTCCGGCAATCCGCGCATCCGCGTCCTCGCGCGGCCGCTGGCCGACTGGGGCGCGCGCAAGCCGGAAAGCACCTGGGGCAGCAACCACGTGCGCTGGCTGCTGCCGGAGTTCACCCTGCGCCTGACCACCGACGTGCCGGTGCGCTTCATCCGCGACGAGCTGCCGTTCGTGCTCAGCCATCCGGTCAACCTGATGCTCGGCGTGGACGAATCGCTGACCCGCTCGCTGACCGGCTACATCCAGGAAGCGCAGGAGCGCACCGAGGAATACTGGCGCGAGTGGGTGCGCTACCTGTCGGTGCCGCTGGACTGGCAGGACGCGGTGATCCGCAGCGCGATCACCCTGAAGCTGTGCCAGTACGAGGACAGCGGCGCGATCATCGCGGCGATGACCACCTCCATCCCCGAAGCGCCGGACACCCCGCGCAACTGGGACTACCGCTATTGCTGGCTGCGCGACGCCGCCTTCGTGGTGCGCGCGCTGAACCGGCTCGGCGCCACCCGCACCATGGAGCAGTTCCTCGGCTACATCTTCAACATCGCCACCACCGACGGCAGCCTGCAGCCGCTGTACGGCATCGGCTTCGAGGCGGCGCTGGAAGAACACGAAGTGCCGTCGCTGGCCGGCTACCGCGGCATGGGGCCGGTGCGGCGCGGCAACCTGGCCTGGATCCAGAAACAGCACGACGTTTACGGCAGCGTGGTGCTGGCGTCCACGCAATTGTTCTTCGACCTGCGCCTGAAGGATCCCGGCGACAAGGACACCTTCCTGCGCCTGGAGCCGCTGGGCGAGCATGCGTTCGCGCTGCACGACGTACCCGACGCCGGGCTGTGGGAATTCCGCGGCCGCGCCGAGGTCCACACCTATACCAGCGCGATGTGCTGGGCCGCCTGCGACCGCCTGGCCAAGATCGCCGCGCGGCTGGGCCTGGACGCACGCGTGGCGTACTGGCGCGAACGCGCCGACACCATCCACGCGCGGGTGCTGGCCGACGCCTGGAGCGCCGAGCGCGGCCACTTCACCGATACCTTCAACGGCCATCGCCTGGACGCCTCGCTGCTGTTGCTGGCCGACATCGGCTTCATCGCCCCGGACGATGCGCGCTTCGTCGCCACGGTCGAGGCGATCGGCCGCGACCTCAAGCACGGCGACGCGCTGTACCGCTACGTGGCGCCGGACGATTTCGGCGCGCCGGAAACCAGCTTCACCATCTGTACGTTCTGGTACATCGACGCGCTCGCCGCGATCGGGCGCAAGGACGAAGCGCGCGAGCTGTTCGAGCGCATCCTCGCGCGCCGCAATCACCTGGGCTTGCTGTCGGAGGATCTAGCCTTCGACAACGGCGAGGCCTGGGGCAATTTCCCGCAGACCTATTCGCATGTCGGGTTGATCATCGCCGCGATGCGCTTGTCGCGCAGCTGGCAGGAGGCTTCATGAGCAGACTCGTAGTGGTATCCAACCGCGTGGCCTTGCCCGGCGAGAACCGCGCCGGCGGCCTGGCGGTGGGCTTGCTCGCCGCGTTGAAGGAACGCGGCGGGGTGTGGTTCGGCTGGAGCGGCAAGACCGTGCGCGGCGACAGCGGCGCGATGCACGAGCAGACCCAGGGCGACATCCGCTTCGTCACCATGGACCTCAACCGCGCCGACCTGGACGCGTACTACAACGGCTTCGCCAACCGCACGCTGTGGCCGCTGCTGCACTTCCGCCTGGACCTGGTCGACTACGACCGCGCCACCCGCGAGGGCTATCGCCGGGTCAACGCGATGTTCGCCGAGAAGCTGGCGCCGCTGCTGCGCGAAGACGACACGGTGTGGATCCACGACTACCACCTGATCCCGCTGGCCTCGCTGCTGCGCGAGCGCGGCATCGGCTGCCGCATCGGCTTCTTCCTGCACGTGCCGTTCCCCTCGGCCGACCTGATCCAGGCCCTGCCCGATCATGCGCGGCTGTTCTCCGGCTTCTACGCCTACGACCTGGTCGGCTTCCAGACCCAGCGCGACGTGGACCGCTTCCAGGCCTACGTGCGCCTGTTCGGCGGCGGCAAGGTGATCAAGGACGGCGTGCTGGAAGCGCCCGGCGGGCGCCGCTTCCGCGCCGAGAAATTCCCGATCGGCATCGACACCGAACTGATCGCGCAGCAGGCGCGCGCGGCGGTGACCAAGCCGGCGGTGCGCGACCTGCGCAGCAGCCTGCGCGACCGCCAGCTGGCGATCGGCGTGGACCGGCTGGACTACTCCAAGGGCCTGCCCGAACGCTTCCTCGGTTTCGAGCGCTACCTGGAGCGGCATCCGGACCAGCGCGGCAGCCTCACCTATCTGCAGATCGCGCCGGTCTCGCGCGGCGACGTCACCGAGTACAAACAACTGCGCAACCAGCTCGAACAGATCGCCGGGCACATCAACGGCGGCCACGCCGAGCCGGACTGGACGCCGCTGCGCTACGTCAACCGCAACTTCACCCACGCCACGTTGACCGGCTTCTACCGCGCCGCGCAGGTCGGCCTGGTGACGCCGCTGCGCGACGGCATGAACCTGGTGGCCAAGGAATACGTGGCCGCGCAGGACCCGGAGAATCCGGGCGTGCTGGTGTTGTCGCTGCTGGCCGGCGCCGCCGACGAACTCAAGGAAGCGCTGCTGGTCAATCCGCACGACCTGGACGGCGTCGCCGATGCGATCGCCACCGCCGCCTCGCTGCCCAAGGCCAAGCGCATCGAACGCTGGCAGACCATGATGGAGCACCTGCGCAAGAACGACATCGGCGTGTGGCGGCAGCGCTACCTGCAGGCGCTGGAACGGCGCTGATCCGCACCTGCCGCGGCGGCGCCATCGCCGCGCGCGGCGGGCACGCCACCGCACGCAGAACGCAGGTTTCTGCGCGGTCACGGACCGCGCACGCGGATTCCTTTAAAATCGCCGCCCATACGCCGCGTATCGAAACCCTGGGAGGGGCGCGCGACGTGCTCGTTGAGCGCCAGGTCGCCGCCGATGCAGCCGAACCAGCGCTCGATCCCCTCCACGATCTTCCTGCGCCAGCACGGCGCCGCCGGATCTTCTGCAGACCCTCTCCATGACCCCTCACTCTCCGCAACACGGACCCGGCAGCTGGCTGTTCGTCGCCTATGCCGTGGTCATCGCCCTGATCGGCGCCGCCCTGGCCGCGATGGGCGGCCAACTCGTCGCCGCCGGCGGTTCCTGGTACTACCTGCTGGCCGGCCTGGCCCTGGCCGTGTCCGGCGTGCTGCTGGCGCTCGGGCGCCGCGCCGGACTGTGGCTGTTCGGCCTGACCCTGGCCGCGACCATCGCCTGGGCGCTGGCCGAAGTCGGCCTGGACGGCTGGGCGCTGATCCCGCGCCTGGCGATGATCTCGGTGCTCGGCCTGCTGCTGTTGCCGTTCTGGAAGGTGGCGCGCTGGCGCCTGGCGCCGGTGTCCGGGCTGGGTTACGCGCTGGTCACCGGCGTGCTGCCGGTCCTCGGCGCGCTGCTGGTGTTCGTGCCGCTGTTCTTCCCGCGCACCGTCGAGCTGGCCGATCCGGCGCTGGCCGCGCAGCGCCCGCAGGACGCGTTCAGCCGCGCCACGGTGAACAGCCCCGACGGCAACGTCGCCGCCAACCACGATGCCAGCAACTGGACCGCCTACGCCGGCTCCAACCTGTCCAACCACTACAGTCCCGGCGCGCAGATCACGCCCGACAACGTCAAGGACCTGAAGATCGCCTGGGAATTCCATACCGGCGACCTCAAGCCCGCCGGCTCCAAGCTCGGTTATGCGTTCCAGAACACACCGCTGAAGGTCGGCGACCTGGTCTACATCTGCACGCCCACGCAGAAGGTGATCGCGGTCGAGGCCACCACCGGCAAGGAACGCTGGCGCTTCGATCCCAAGACCAACCCCAAGGCGATGGCCGGCGTCGCCGCCACCACCTGCCGCGGCGTGTCCTACTTCGAGGCCACCACCCCGGTCGCCGAATGCGCCAAGCGCATCTTCTGGCCGATGGTCGATGGCCGCCTGGGCGCGCTCGACGCCGCCACCGGCAAGCTGTGCGAGAGCTTCGGCGACCACGGCTACGTGGACCTGAACAAGGACACCGGCAACACCAAGCCCGGCTTTGTCGGCCCGACCTCGCCGCCGGTGGTGATGCGCGGCGTGGTGATCCAGCCCACCGGCCAGGTCCGCGACGGCCAGGAACGCGATGCGCCGTCCGGCGTGGTGCGCGCCTTCGACGCGATCAGCGGCCAGCTGCGCTGGGCCTGGGATCTGGGCAACCCGGCGCTCGACGCCGCGCCGCCGGCCGGCCAGACCTATACCCGTTCGACCCCGAACGTGTGGTCGCTGATGGCCGCCGACGACGAACTGGGCCTGGTCTACCTGCCCACCGGCAACGCCTCCGGCGACTTCTTCGGCAAGGGCCGCACCCCGCAGGAAGAGGAATACACCGCCTCGCTGGTCGCCGTGGATGCGGCCACCGGCAAGGAGCGCTGGCACTTCCGCACCGTCAACCACGACCTGTGGGATTACGACATCGGCCCGCAGCCGAACCTGGTCGATTTCCCGGTCCCCGGCGGCGGCACCCGTCCGGCGGTGATCCAGGCCACCAAGTCCGGCCAGGTGTTCGTGCTCGACCGCGAGACCGGCAAGCCGATCATGCCGGTGCAGCAACTCCCCGTGCCGCAGGGCACCGACCACGGCGACTGGACCGCCAAGACCCAGCCGGTGTCGCCGGGCATGCCCAACACCGTCGGCGCGCCGAGCAAGGGTTACGAGACCATCGTCGAATCCGACGCCTGGGGCATCACCCCGTTCGACCAGCTGGCCTGCCGCATCCAGTTCAAGCAGCTGCGCTACCAGGGCATGTTCACTCCACCCAGCCTGGGCGGCTCGCTGTCGTTCACCGGCAACCACGGCGGCATCAACTGGGGCGGCGTATCGGTGGACCTGCAGCGCGGCATCATGGTGATGAACAGCAATCGCCTGCCGTACACCGAGAACGTCTACACCCGGGAGAAGATGCACGAGCTCGGCGTGGTGTCGGTATTCAACGGCAAGAGCAAGACGCCGGGCTACATGGCGCAGGAAGGCCTGGCCTACGGCGCGCGCAAGGAACCGTGGATGTCGCCGCTGAACACGCCGTGCATCGCCCCGCCGTGGGGCTACGTCTCCGGCGTGGACCTGCGCACCCAGCAGGTGATCTGGCGGCGTCCGCTGGGCACCGGCTACGACCAGGGCCCGATGGGCATCCCGTCGAAGATGAAGTTCGAACTGGGCACGCCGAACAACAGCGGCTCGCTGGCCACCGCCGGCGGCGTCACCTTCATCGGCGCGGCGCTGGACAACTTCCTGCGCGGCTACGACACCCAGACCGGCAAGCTGCTGTGGGAAGTGCGGGTGCCGGCCGGCCCGCAGGCCGCGCCGCTGAGCTATACGGTGAACGGCAAGCAGTACATCGTCGCCGCGATCGGCGGCCACGACCGCATGGAAACCAAGCCCGGCGACAGCGTGATCGCCTGGACCCTGCCGGACGCCGCGCCGGCGAAGTAACGCCGGCCAGCTTCCCCCGGACCCGACCGGCCGTCGCAAGACGGCCGGTTTTTTTGTGCCCGGAACGCTGCCGGCCAACGGCGGCGCATTCGCGCATGTCCCCGTTGCGGGCCGAGCCATCGCCGGCGGCCTATTGCGCTGCAGCAAAAAATACAGCGTTTTCAGCGACCTATCTCGCCTATTCAGGCACGATATTTCCGACGAGCGGTCTGTGCCGCGGTCAAGCCCAGGAACCTGCCGGCCGATACTGAGAGGCACATTCAACGATTTGTCGACGCGAGCGGATTGCGCCGATCTTCCCAGCCGGTAGCCGCCATGACCTTGCCAGACGCCGCATCCCCTCGCCCGATTGGCGGCTCCCGCCTGCCCCCGCGGCCCTTGCTGTTCGCACTGGCCTATGCGCTGGGCCTGTTGGCGATGGCGCTGTACGCGTTGCACCTCGGCCGCCAGCTTGGGCCGAACGGGCCGGCGCTGGCGCGCCTGGCACCGGCACTGGCCGCCGCGGCACTGTTGGTGGCGGCGCTGTACTGGGCCGGCACGCGGCGCGCGGCGCCATCGCAACGCGCGCTGCAGGCGGTGCAGGCGCTGGGCGAAGGCCGCTTCGAGCAACGCCTCGATGGCGCCGGCGACGCCGCCGACGCCGCGCTGCTGCGCGCGGTACAGACGGCGCAGGCACGGCTGGCCGCACGCCAGGCCGAGACCGAGGCCGAACTGCGCCATGGCCGCTTCGTGATCCAGGCGCTGGACGACCTGGACACCATGATCCGCATCGCCGACGACGACGGCCGCGTGCACTTCGCCAACCGCAAGCTGCTGCAGATGCTGCGCGCGATCGAGCCTGACGTACAGAGCTTCCGCCCCGAATTCAGCGCCGAGCAGTTCGTCGGCGGCAGCATCGGCGACATCTATCCGGACAGCCAGGCGGCGATCGACCGCATGCGCGCGCTGACCGGTTCCAAGCGCGTGCGCGCGCCGTTCTTCGGCCGCCAGATCGACTTCGTCTACAGCCCGATCACCGGCGCCGACGGCGTGCGCCTGGGCACCATCGCGCAGTGGGAGGAGGTGACCGCGCAGGTCAACGCCGAGCAGGCGCTGACCGCGGTGATCGACGCCGCCGCGCATGGCGATTTCAGCCGCCGCCTGGATACCGCGTCGATGGACGGCGTGCTCAAGTCATTGGCCGAGGGCGTCAACCGCATTTCCGATTCGGTGGAGAGCAACCTGGCGGCGCTGGCCAGCGCGCTGGCCGCGCTGGCCGAAGGCGATCTCACCCATCGCGTCGACGGCGACGCGCAGGGCGTGTTCGCGCGGCTGCGCGAGGACACCAACCGCACCGTGGCCAAGCTGACCGAGATCATCGTCGGCATCCAGGGCGCGGTCGAGGCGATCCGCCGCGCGGCGATGGAAATCGCCGCCGGCAACACCGACCTGTCCGACCGCACCGAGCAGCAGGCGGCCAGCCTGGAGGAAGCCGCTAGCTCGATGGAGGAACTGACCTCGGCGGTGAAGCAGAACGCCGACAACGCGCAGCAGGCCAACGGCCTGGTGCACGGCACCGGCGAGATCGCCCAGTCCGGCGGCAAGGTGATGGACGAGGTGGTCGCCACGATGAGCGCGATCAGCACCTCGTCGCGGCGCATCGGCGAGATCATCAGCGTCATCGACGGGATCGCGTTCCAGACCAACATCCTCGCGCTCAACGCCGCGGTCGAGGCCGCGCGCGCCGGCGAGCAGGGCCGCGGTTTCGCCGTGGTCGCCTCGGAAGTGCGCTCGCTGGCGCAGCGCTCGGCGGACGCGGCCAAGGAGATCAAGCAACTGATCGAAGACTCCACGCAGAAGGTGACGCTGGGCTCGGGACTGGTGAACCGCGCCGGCGCCACCATGCACGAGATCGTCGGCTCGGTGCAGCGCGTGACCGGGCTGATCGGCGAGATCAGCGCCGCCAGCGCCGAACAATCCAGCGGCATCGAGCAGGTCAACCGCACGGTGATGCAACTGGACGAAGTGACCCAACGCAACGCCGCGCTGGTGGAAGAAGCCACCGCCGCGGCGCGCAGCATGGAAGAACAGGCCGGCGGCCTGGCCACCGCGGTGGCGGTGTTCCGGATCGAGTCCAATCGCGCGCAACCGGGTGGCGGCAAGGTCACCTCGCTGCTACGCGGCGTGCGCTGAGCTGGAGCGCACGCGCCGCTACGGAGCGGCGAGCGGGCCTGGGCGCGAGGCCAGGCGCGATCGTCGCAGTGCAGCTCAGACGAAGCTCATGTACAGGTTGCGCAGAAAATCGAGCTGCTCGTCGCGGCTCTCGAACATGTCCTGCGCGAAGTACTGCAGGTCACTATGGACCACGAACGGCAGGCGCCGCCCTTTCGGCGCAAGGTCGATCGCGAAGGACTGTTGCGACTGCCCCAGCAACATCAGCTGGCCGAGCACGCCGGGATAGTGGTCCGCATAGAACTGTTGCGCCGCGTCGCGTGTCGCGAACGGATGGCCGGTATGCGCGTTGGCGCCTGCATCGCGCGCATCGACCACCTTGAGCGGCGCATAGCGGTTGGCGGTCTTCTGCGCATCGCCGCCCCAGATCGTGCCCGCCAGCGGGCCGGTGTCGACGAACACGACGGCGTTGTTGAGGGCGGGAGGATTCTGCGCGGTGTTCTGGTTGATGATCTGTGCCGTGCTCAAGGTGGCCTGCTGCAACAGCGCGAGATTGTTGGCGATGTCGCCCGCCGAAGTGCCCAGCTCCCGATACAGGATGCCCGCATTGTTTTGCACGTTCTGACCGAAGTTCATTTGCGCGTTCCAGCGACCGGCATACAGGCCGACGATGCGCGTGGCCTTCTCGAAGATGCCGAGCCCGGACTTGTGCAACGGCCGCAAGCGGATGAAGGGTCCATTGCCGAGCATGTAATAGGTGCTGGGCAGCTGCACCGCAGAGAACGCATAGGCGACAGTATCGATATCGATACTGGAGAACAGCCAATTGGCCGGCTTGATCAGCGGCAAGGGCGTGGCGGTGGGCATGGCGATGTTCCTCTGCGGAGATGGTGGGCCAGACGGCGGGACGGCGGCGCCGGCTACGACACGCGGCCGACGCAGCTGCGCGAGCGACAGCAGGAGGAAAAGAACGTCCATGGGTGCCCAACTCCTGCGCATTGCGTGCGCCAGCTCCCACAAGAACGCGGCGAGCCTAGCCTTGTGAACCGGCAACGGCGCGCGGGCACGCCGAGACAGAACGGTTGGCACGCGCATGCAAGCACCGTCGTGCGCAAGCCGGCTGCCGAAGCGGGTTTCGCCGCACGTTGTCGCGGCTGAAGGCCCCCTACAGGCAGAGCAGATGCGTGGCGCCGCGATGCAGCGCTTCGTTCACTCCAAAAAGCGCGAACGCTGCTCCGGATCGGGCAGGAAACACTGCGTGGAAGTGCCGAACCAGCGGTAACGGTTGCGCGCCAGCACCCGATACGCGGCATCGCGCCAGCGCCGCGGCAACAGGCGTAGCACCGCGGCGATGCGCCATGCGCCGCCGAGGCCGGCGATCACGCCGATCGCCGCGTCCGAATCGGTCCACGCGCGTTGCGGCGTCAGCAGCAGGAACGACAGCGGGTCGTCCGGATCCAGGCCATTGCGGATGAGCAAGGCGCGGCCGCTGGCCGATTGGATCGACGCGAACCGGTAGCGGCCGCGGCGATCGAAGCGCAGCAGAAAGCGCACCCAGCGGCTGCACAGCAGGCATACCCCGTCGAACACCACGATCGCGCTGTCGGCGCCCGCCGCGGACACTGCGTCGCGCGCGGGTTCAGGCCGGTTCAAGCCAGCCCTCGTAACGGATGAACGGGCCGATCCACGGCAGCGCCACCTCGACCAGAAACGCATAGCGGCCGTCGCGCTCGGATTCGCGGCAATGCACGCCGGCCAGCCAGCGTCGCGGCAGCGGCAACACGCCGAACGCCCAGGCGCGGGCGGCGCTCCAGACGATCGCGGCGGCGTCCACGCGCAGCGCGAATTCGAATTCGACCGCGCCCAGGCGCTCGCGCAGCCGCCCGTCCTGCAGCCACAGCCGCGACGGCATCGCGTGCGTGCCGAAACGGCGCTGCCAGCGCTCGCCCTGCGCGTCGGCGCTGAAGGTCACCTCGATCGGCAGCGTGGCGCCGGCCGGCGGCAGGCGCGCCAGCCATGCGCACAGCGGCAGCAACGGATGCCGGCCGCGGCGCACCTCGGCCTGGCCGCGGTACCGCTGCCGCTGCGGCACCGAATGCAGCGTGCGCAGCGCCGGCGGTAGCCGCGCGAAGGCCGGCCCCAGCAACTGCGCGAACAGCGGCGTGCTCAGTCCGCGATCCACGCCAGCGTCGCCATGCGCCCGCTGCGGCGGTCGCGGCGATAGGAAAAGAAGCGCTGCGCGTCGGAGATGGTGCACAGGCCGCCGCCGTGCACCTGCGCCGGGTCGATGCCGGCGGCGGCCAGGCGCTGCCGCGCCAGGGCATACAAGTCCACCCGCCAGTGTCCGGGGCGGGTGGCGACGAACGCGCGGGCCGCGGCCGGATCGTGACCGAGGAAGGCATCGCGCACGTTCTCGCCGATCTCGTACACCTGCGGGCCAGCGGCCGGGCCCAGCCAGGCCTGCAGCTGCGCCGGCGGCGTGCGCAGGGCGGCGACGGTGGCCTCCAGCACCCCGCCGGCCAGGCCCTGCCAGCCGGCATGGGCGGCCCCGACTTCGCTGCCGTCGCGGGCGGCGAAGGTCACCGGCAGGCAATCGGCGGTGAGGATCGCCAGCACCACCCCGGGCACCGCGGTGACCGCGGCATCGGCGGTCGGCTCGGCGTCGATGCCGGTCGCCGCAGGCGGCCGCTCGAAGCGCAGCACCTGCACCCCGTGCACCTGCCGCAGCCAGTGCGGCGGCGACGGCAACCCCAGGCGCGCGGCGAGTTCGTCGCGGTTGTGCTGCACCGTGGCCGGATCGTCGCCGTCGGCCGCGCTGCGGTTGCCCAGGTTGAACCGGTCGAACGGCGGCGACGACGTCCCGGCGCCGGTGCGCAGCGTGGTCAGCGCGCGCACCCGCGGCGACGCCGGCCAGTCGGCGGCAAGGGCGAAGTCGGTCATGCGCGTGCGGCCCTGGACAGGCCAGCGCCGGCGAACGGCGCGACCGGGCACAGCGTCGCGCTCCCGGCGACGACAGCCCGCGCGGCGACAGCCGCGCGGGCGTATCGGAAACCAGCACACTGGCCGCGCGTTCGCGCCGCCTGCACCGGCACGCCGAGCCGTGTCGCCCATTCCCGAGCGGGTCCGCCCGGGAATGGATGCAAGGCGCCAGGCCTGCCCTCGCCCGCCGGCGCCATGCTCAGCGCCGCGCCTGCTCGGCGGCCAGCCGCGAATCGACGCGCAGCGCGGCCAGCAGGCGCAGCAGGTCGGCCGGCACCGCGGCGGTGGCGCGCACCGGCTCGCCATGGGTGGGGTGCTTGAACTCCAGCGTCTCGGCATGCAGCGCCTGGCGCTTGAAACCGCGCAATTCGGCGATCAGCTCCTCGGTGGCGCCCTTGGGCAGCTTCAGCGGGCCGCCGTACAGCGGATCGCCGATGATCGGGTGCTTCAGGTGCGCCATGTGCACGCGGATCTGGTGGGTGCGCCCGGTCTCCAGGCGGCATTCCAGCGCGGTATGCGCGCGGAAGCGCTCGCGCAGCCGGTAATGGGTGACCGCGTCGCGACCGTCCTCGCGCACCGCCATGCGCAGGCGGTCGCGCGGGTGGCGGTCGATCGGCGCATTGGCGGTGCCGCCGGAGACCAGCGGCCCGGCCACCACCGCCAGGTACTGGCGGTGCACGTCGCGCGCCGACAGCTGCGCCACCAGCGAGGTGTGCGCCGGCAGGGTCCGCGCCACCACCATGGCGCCGCTGGTGTCCTTGTCCAGGCGGTGCACGATGCCCGCGCGCGGCAGCGAGGCCAGCGACGGATCGAAGTACAGCAGGGCGTTGACCAGGGTGCCGCAGGGGTTGCCGGCGCCCGGATGCACAACCAGCCCGGCCGGCTTGTTCAGCACGATGACCTGGTCGTCCTCGTACAGCACCTCCAGCGGGATGTCCTCCGGCAGCGCATGGGTCTGGGTCTCCAGCACCGCATGCAGGCTGGCGATCTCGCCGCCGCGCAGGGCGTCGCGCGGCCGCGCCGGGGCGCCGTCCAGCAGCGCGTCGCCGGACTTGATCCATTCGGCCAGGCGCGAACGCGAGAATTCGGGAAACAGCTCGGCCAGGACCGCGTCGAAGCGGCGGCCGGCGGCGTGATCGGGCACGCGCGCCTGGCGCGGGCCGTCGGAGACGGCGTCCTCAGGGGTGTCCGGGAGGGTATTGGGCATGAAAAGGGCACGGCTACGTCGGAAAGGGAGGGTCGCGGCGGCCATAGTCAGTCGCCGGACAGGCCACTAGGCTATCATCGCCCCTTCGTATTCCTGACGTGTCCTGCCCGAACCCATGATCCGACGCTCCGTCCCGCTCTCCGCGCACGTCCGTTTCATCGCCCTGATGCTGGTCATGGTCGTCGTGGCAACGGGTTGCCACCGCCAGAAGAACAAGAATCCCGAAGAAGGGATGCCGGTGGAACAGCTGTACCAGAAGGCGCACACGCAGATGCAGAGCGGCAACTGGGCCGGCGCCGAGGGTAGCTTCAAGCGCCTGGTCGCGCAGTACCCCTACGGCCAGTACACCGAGCAGGCGATGATCGAGTCCGCCTACGCCCAGTACAAGGCCGGCAAGCACGACGACGCGGTGTCCAGCATCGACCGCTTCATCCGTACCTACCCGACCCACCGCAACATCTCCTACATGTACTACCTGCGCGGGTTGTCCAACTCCAACCGCGACACGGTGTTCCTGCGCCGGGTGTGGTCGCTGGACCCGAGCCGCCGCGACCTGTCCACGCCGCAGCAGGCCTACGCCGACTTCAACATCGTCGCCGAGCGCTATCCGAACAGCCGCTACGCCGCCGACGCGCGCCAGCGCATGATCGCGCTGCGCAACGTGTTCGCCCAGCACGAGCTGGACAACGCGCTGTACTACCTGCGCCGCAACGCCTGGGTGTCGGCCGCCGGCCGCGCCACCTACCTGCTGGAAACCTACCCGCAGAGCGCCTACCAGTACGACGCGGTGGCGGTGCTGGCCGACGCCTACACCCACCTGGGCAACAAGCCGCTGGCCGACGATGCGCGCCGGGTGCTGGAACTCAACGATCCCCAGCATCCGTGGCTGACCGGCCACTGGCCGAAGTATCCGTGGATGATCCGCAAGCTGAATCCGTTCGCCGGCGAGAAGTCCGCTTCCACCGGGCAGTCCAACTCGCAGATGGCCCGCTGAGCCACGCTGCCGGATGCAACGCAAAGGGGCCGCAAGGCCCCTTTCTGCGTTTGGCGACCGAGGCATTGCCGACGCAGCCGTGCGCGATGGTCGCCGCCCGGCTGCGCCGCCTGCATCCACGCAGGACCGCGGCTGTCCGGGCAGCCGCCAGCGGCAGCGCCCTGGACATGTGGCCCTGGCCGATGGCGCAGGCCGGCACCAGTGTCGCGATCTGTGGTACAGCGCCGCGGCCCGGCTATGCTTGGGCGCATGTTCGAACTGCATCGGGTCACCCGCCGCTACGGCGACGCTCTCGCGCTGGACCAGGTCGATCTGCGCGTCGCCCCCGGCGGCACCACCGCGCTGATCGGCCCCAGCGGCGCCGGCAAGTCCAGCGTGCTGCGCATGCTGCTCGGGCTGGAATGGCCCGACAGCGGCGAGGTGCGCTTCCAGGGCGAGCCGCTGCGCCGGGACACCCTGTTGGCGCAGCGCCGCCGCATCGGCTACGTGATCCAGGAAGGCGGGCTGTTCCCGCACCTGAGCGCGCGCGACAACGCCGCCTTGCTGGCCCAGACCCTGGGCTGGGCGCGGCCGCGGATCGACGCGCGGCTGCACGAGCTGGCCGCGCTGTGCCGCCTGCCCGAGGCCTTGCTGGCGCGCTATCCGGCCGAACTGTCCGGCGGCCAGCGCCAGCGCGTGGGCCTGATCCGCGCGCTGCTGCTGGACCCGCCGGTGCTGCTGCTGGACGAACCGCTGGGCGCGCTCGACCCGATCGTGCGCCACGAACTGCAGACGCAGATGCGCGAGCTGTTCGCGCTGCTCGGCAAGACCGTGGTGCTGGTGACCCATGACGTCGCCGAGGCCGCCTACCTGGGCGACACCCTGGTGCTGATGCGCAATGGCCGCATCGTGCAGGAAGGCAGCGTGCGCGACCTGCTGGATACGCCCGCGGAGCCGTTCGTCGGCCAGTTCCTGCACGCGCAGCGCACGCTGGAGGATGCGCGGTGAGGGCGTCGGTGCGGCGCTGCGCGCTGCCGCTGCTCCTGCTCGCGGCGGCGCTCGTCCTGCTCGCCGGCAGCGCTGCGGCAGCGCCGGAGAAAGTGGTGGTCGGCTCGAAGAACTTCACCGAGGCGGTGGTGCTCGGCGAGATCGCCGCCGGCGCCGGACGCCAGGCCGGGGTGGAGGTCGAACACCGGCGCCAGCTCGGCGGCACCCGCATCCTGTGGCGCGCGCTGGAGCAGGGCTCGATCGACGCCTATGCCGAGTACACCGGTACCCTGGCCACGGAACTGCTGCAGTTGCCCGATGCCGACGATGCCGCGTTGCGCCGGGCCCTGGCCCAGCGCGGCCTGGCGATGAGCGCGCCGCTGGGCTTCGACAACACCTACGCGTTCGGCATGCGCCGGCAGCGCGCGCAAGCGTTGGGCATCGCCCGTATCTCCGACCTGGCCGCGCATCCGTCGCTGAAACTCGGGCTCAGCAACGAGTTCGTGTCGCGCACCGACGGCTGGCCCGGGGTGCGCGCGGCCTACCGGCTGCCGCAGACCCCGACCGGGCTGGACCACGACCTGGCCTACCGCGCGCTGGACAGCGGCGCGATCGACATCACCGACCTGTACAGCACCGACGCCGAGATCCCGGCGCACGACCTGCTGGTGCTGCAGGACGACCGCCGCTACTTTCCGCGCTACGCCGCGGTGTTCCTGTATCGCAGCGACCTGGCGCAGCGCGCGCCGCGGTTCGTGCAGGCGCTGCAGGGCCTGGGCGGACGCATCGACGCGGCGACGATGCAGCGGCTCAATGCCGAGGCGAAGCTGGACAAGCGCGCCGAAAGCGCGATCGCCGCGCACTGGCTGGGCATCGCCGCCCCCGCACAGGACACCAGGCTGACGCGCCTGCTGCAACGCACGCGCGAACACCTGGCGCTGGTCGGCCTGTCGCTGGGCCTGGCCCTGCTGGCGGCGCTACCGTTGGGCATCGTGGCGGCTTATCGGCCGCGGCTCGGCCAGGTCGTGCTGTCGCTGACCGGGGTGCTGCAGACGCTGCCGTCGCTGGCGGTGTTCGTGTTCATGATTCCGCTGTTCGGCATCGGCGCCAAGCCGGCGATCGCCGCGCTGTTCCTGTACAGCCTGCTGCCGATCGTGCGCAACACCCATGCCGGCCTGACCGGCATCGCCCGCGAATTGCGCGAGACAGCCGCGGCGATCGGCCTGCCGCCGGGCACGCGGCTGTGGCGGATCGAACTGCCGCTGGCCTTGCGCACCATCCTGGCCGGAATCAAGACCGCGGCGGTGATCAACGTCGGCACCGCTACGCTGGGTGCGCTGATCGGCGCCGGCGGCTACGGCCAGCCGATCCTCACCGGCATCCGGCTCGACGATATCGGCCTGATCCTGGAAGGCGCGGTGCCGGCGGCGGTGCTGGCGCTGCTGGTGCAGGGAGTGTTCGAAGGCCTGGAGCGCTGGCTGACCCCGCGCGGCCTGCGCCTGGCGGCGCGGCGCTGAGGCCTGCGCGTCCAGGCGCCGCTCATCGGCGCGACAGGGCGCGCGATCGTGCGCTCGGCCGATCGATCGCAGCGTGGCACCGGCCAGCGATCGGCTTCGGTACCCGTCGGGACTGACGTCCCTCCCACAGTGCAGCCGCAGGTACCTGTAGCCGCGGCTTCAGCCGCGACGAACGAAGCGGCGAGCCTCAGGGCTCCGGCCACACTCGGGACCGAAGTCCCCCTGACAGTGCACTCAGCAGGCTCGCCCGCAAACCCCATGTAGGAGCGGCTTCAGCCGCGACAGACGAAGCGGAAACCTTTCCAGCCTCGGTAAAAGTCAGGGCTGACACTCCTCTACTTGAACCCCGGCAAACTCACTGCAAGCCCCCTGTGGGAGCGACTTCAGTCGCGACGAACGAAACAGAAGGCGTCCTTGGTCCACTCGCTATCGGGGCTGAAACCCCTCCTACAGTGCACCCGGCAAGGTGGCAGCAAGTTCTCCCAGAAACGATCAAACCACCGCTCACCCGCGCGCCGCGGCGACCATCTCGCGCGCCAGCCCACGCATCGCCTCCGGCGTCAGCTGCAGATACGGCGCGATGCGCAACGCACCATGGCGATGCGTGCAGATCACCTGCGCGCGCTGCAGCCACGGCAGCAAAGCCTGCATCGCCGCTGCAGGCGGACGCAGTGCGCCAAGGTGCGGCGCATGCCCGGGCACGGTCCAATCGCCGGCCCCCTGCGCCTGCAGCTCATCCTCGAACGCCGCGCCGAGTGCGCCCAGCCGCGCCGCGATCCGCGCCGGCTGCCAATGCTGCACCTGCTGCAACGCCGCGGTGGCCATCGCCAGCCGCAGCGGTTCGGTCACGCCGCCGGCATCGAAGCGGCGCGCGCCGGCGCGGAACGGCGGCGGCGCCTCGACCGGGAAATTCCAGTCGGCGCCAGGATCGCGGGCCTGCCAATGGTGTTCGATCGGCACGCCGCGCGCGCGCCAGTGCGGCGCCGCCCACAACCAGGCCAATCCCATCGGCCCGAGCAGCCACTTGTGCCCGACCGCGACCACGAAGTCCGGCCGCCATGCCGCCAGCCGCGCCGGCAGCACGCCCAGGCTCTGGCTCAGGTCCAGCACCAGCGCCGCGCCCGCCGCATGCACGCGCGCGGCGATGCGGTCCAGGTCCAGCAGCGCGCCATCGCGCCAGTAGGCATTGGGCAGGGTCGCGATCCGCACCCGCGGCTCCGCGTCCAGGGCCGCCAGCACCGCTTCGGTCCAGTCCTGTTGCGGCCCGCGCCGTACCACCGCCAGGTGCGCTCCGGTCTCGGCGCAGCGCTGCTGCCACAGCAACAGATTGGACGGGAACTGGCCATCGAGCAGCAGCACCGCCTCGCCGGCCGCCAGCGGCAATTGCCGCGCGGCGGTAGCCAGGCCGTAGGCGGCCGAGGGCAGCATCGCCACGCCGTCGACGTCGCCTTCGAACAGCGTGGCGGCGGCCAGGCCGCGCAAGGTCTCGATCTGCGCGCGCCACGCGTCGAAGGACAGCGTCCACGGTGCGATCGAATCGGCCAGCGCTGCCTGCCCGGCGGCAAGCACGCCGGCCAGCCGTGGGCCCTTGCTGGCGGTATCCAGATAGCGCACTCCCTCGGGGAGGACGAAGGCGTGCGCCGCCTCGGCGAGGTCGAGCAAGCGGGCCGGCACGGCGGCGCCGGCCGCGGATGCGGACATGAATGCGTGGGAAGGGTCTGGCGTAGACATGTGCGGTCGGGCCTGTTGGCGCGATCGGGAGAGGGAAGGCCCCATCGCATGAACAGGCTCTAGCGTAACGCGACGTTCCACCACGCATGACGGCATATTCACGGTCTTCCCCTAAGCTTGCCCGATGCAAGCGACCTCCCCGGCGGCATCCCCCTCGCCCGCAACGTCCAGCGTCCCGCTGGCGGCGCGTTTCCGCAGCGTGCGCCAGCGCACCCACCTGCTCGCCGCGCCGCTGAGCGAGGAAGACGCGATGGTGCAGAGCATGGACGACGCCAGTCCGGCGAAATGGCATCTCGCGCACACCACCTGGTTCTTCGAACGCTTCGTGCTGGCCGCCGACGCGGGCTACCGCGCGATCGATCCGCAGTGGGATTACCTGTTCAACAGCTACTACCAGAGCGTCGGCCCGATGCATGCGCGGCCGCGGCGCGGCGTGCTGTCGCGCCCGTCCATGGCGCAGGTACGCGACTACCGCGCCGAGGTCGAGGCGCGGGTGCTGGCGCGGCTGCAGGCCGGCGACCTGTCGGCGCAGACGCTGCAGGTGCTGGAACTGGGCCTGCACCACGAGCAGCAGCACCAGGAACTGCTGCTGACCGACATCAAGCACGCGTTCTGGAGCAATCCGCTGGCCCCGGCCTATCGCGACGATCTGGCCGTGGCGCAGGCGCCGTCCCGAACCCTGCGCTGGATCCAGCGCGACGAACAGCTGTGCGAGATCGGCGCGCCCGGCTGGCCGGCGCACGCCGCCTTCGCCTACGACAACGAGTCGCCGCGGCACCGCGTGCTGGTGCCGGCGCATGCGCTGGCCAGCCGTCCGGTGAGCAACGCCGAGTACGCGCAATTCATCGCCGACGGCGGCTACCGCAACGTCGCCCTGTGGCTCAGCGATGGCTGGGCACGGCGCAATGCCGAGGATTGGCAGCGGCCGCTGTACTGGCATGCCGACGGCGTGCGCGAGTTCACCCTGGGCGGCTGGCGCGAGCGCGATCCGCATGCGCCGGTTTGCCACATCAGCCTGTTCGAAGCCGACGCCTACGCGCGCTGGGCCGGCGCCCGGCTGCCGACCGAAGCCGAATGGGAACAGGCCGCCACCGGCGTGGCCATCGAAGGCAATTTCGTCGATGCCGATGCGCTGCACCCGCAGTCCGCCGCGCAGGGCGAGGCCGGCCTGCAGCAGTTGTTCGGCGATGTCTGGGAATGGACCGGCAGCGCCTACCTGGCCTACCCCGGCTTCCGCCCGTGGTCGGGCGCGCTGGGCGAATACAACGGCAAATTCATGAACGCGCAGTGGGTGTTGCGCGGCGGCAGCTGCGCCACGCCGCACGACCACATCCGCGCCAGCTACCGCAACTTCTTTCCCTCCGATGCGCGCTGGCAATTTGCCGGCGTACGCCTGGCCAAGGATCCCGCATGAACGCTGCGACCGCCCGCGCCCTGACCGAAGCCGCGCTCACCGACCTGCATCCGCAGCCCGACGACATCGCCGCCGACGCGATCGCCGGGCTGTCGCGCAGCCCCAAGCAACTGCCGTCCAAATATTTCTACGACGCCGAAGGCTCGCGCCTGTTCGAAGCGATCACCCGCCAGCCCGAGTACTACCTGACGCGTACCGAACTGGCCCTGCTGGAAGCGCGGATGCCGTCGATCGCGCAGGCGGTGGGCCTCGGTGCGCACGTGGTGGAGCTGGGCAGCGGCAGCGGGCGCAAGACCGAATTGCTGCTGGAAGGCCTGCGCGAGCCGGTGGCCTACACCCCGATCGAGATCTCGCGCGACATGCTGATGTCCAGCACCGCACGCCTGGCCGAACGCTTCCCGCGCATCCAGATGCTGCCGGTCTGCGCCGACTTCACCGCGCCGGTGGACCTGCCGGCGCCGCAGCGCAGCGCGCGCCGCACCCTGGTGTTCTTCCCCGGCTCCACGCTGGGCAACTTCACCCGCGAAGACGGCATCCAACTGCTGCGCTCGATGCGCGAGACCATGCGCCACGACGGCTGCGCGCTGATCGGCATCGACCTGGACAAGGATCCTGCGGTGCTGGAAGCGGCCTACAACGACGCCGCCGGGGTCACCGCCGAGTTCACCTTGAACCTGCTGCGCCGCCTCAACCGCGAGATCGGCAGCGACTTCGACTTGGCGCAGTTCCGCCACCGCGCGGTGTATGCGCGCGAGCGCCAGCGCATCGAAACCTTCCTGGTCAGTCAGCGCGCGCAACAGGTGCACGTGGCCGGACACCGCTTCGACTTCGCCGCCGGCGAAGCGATGCAGGTCGAATACAGCCACAAGTACAGCGACCAGAGCTTCGGCGAAATGGCCGCGGCCGCCGGCCTGCGCGTCAGCCACGGCTGGAACGCGCAGGACGATGCGTTCGGGTTGCGGTTGCTGCAGGCGGTTTGAAGAGCCGGGATTGAGGAATCGGAGTCGGGCTTGGCAAGCGCATTCGCGCGAACCGGTAGCGCGCCGCCCGGCACGCACTACCGAGGCAGACACGTTGACTGGCCGCCTCCCTGCCGCCCCTTGTAGGAGCGGCTTCAGCCGCGACCGACCCCCACCGCAGCCGATCCGCCCCCACCACGAGACACCGCGTGGCCGCGGCGCCGCCCTGGCTAGCCCTGATACCCATTGGTGATCGGATAACGCCGCTCGCGGCCGAACGCGCGGCGCGACACCTTCGGCCCCGGCGCGGCCTGGTGCCGCTTCCATTCGGTGATCCGCACCAGCCGCACCACGTGATCGACCACCTCGGCGGCGTAACCGGCGGCGACGATCTCGTCGCGCGATTCCTCCTGGTCGACATAGCGATACAAAATGCCGTCGAGCACGTCGTAAGGCGGCAGCGAATCCTGGTCGGTCTGGTTGGCGCGCAGTTCCGCCGACGGCGGCCGCGCGATCACCGCCGGCGGGATCACCGGCGCGCCGCCGACCGTGTTGCGCCATTTCGCCAGGCCGAACACCTCGGTCTTGTACAGGTCCTTCAGCGGCGCATAGCCGCCGCACATGTCGCCATAGATGGTGGCGTAGCCGACCGCGTACTCGCTCTTGTTGCCGGTGGTCAGCAATAGACCGCCGAACTTGTTGGCCAGCGCCATCAGGATCACGCCGCGGCTGCGCGACTGCAGGTTCTCTTCGGTGACGTCGGGCTGGGTGCCTGCGAACAACGGACCGAGCGCCTGCAGCAGGCCCTCGAACGCCGGTTCGATCGCCACCGTCTCCAGCTTCACCCCCAGCGCGCGGCACTGCTCGTCGGCCAGGTCGTTGGACATGTCGGCCGTGTAGCGCGACGGCAGCCGCACCGCGGTGACGTTGTCCGCGCCCAGCGCGTCCACCGCCATCGCCAGCACCAGCGCCGAATCGATGCCGCCGGACAGGCCCAGCCACACCTTGGAAAACCGGTTCTTGCCGCAGTAGTCGCGCAGCCCGCGCACCACCGCGCGCCAGGCCAGCGCGTCCATGCTTTCGTCGCCGTCGTCGATCCAGCGCAACGGGGTGAACGCGCGCGCCTGCGTCGCGTAGTCCACCACCAGCCATTGGTCGGTGAACGCCGCCGCGGCCGGATGCACGCTGCCGTCGCCGTCGGCGACCACCGAGGCGCCGTCGAACACCAACGCATCCTGGCCGCCGACGACGTTGAGATAGGCCAGCGCCACGCCGGTCTCGCGGGTGCGCTCGGCCAGCAACGCATCGCGCTGCGCATGCTTGCCGCGCTCGTACGGCGAGGCGTTGGGCACCAGCACCAGTTCGGCGCCGTGGCGCGCGGTATCGGCCAGCGGCTCGGGGAACCACAGGTCCTCGCAGATCACCAGGCCGACCTGGGTCCCCTTGACCTCGAACACGCAGCTGCCGCCGTCCGGATCGACATCGAAATAGCGGCGCTCGTCGAACACCGCGTAGTTGGGCAGTTCGCGCTTGCGGTAGGTGGTTTCGATCTGCCCGCCGCGCAGCACGCTGGCCGCGTTGTAGACCACGCTGCCGGCGCTCTGCGGCCAGCCGACCACCGCGACGATGCCGTGCACGCGCACCGCGATGCGCTGCACCGCCAGTTCGCAATCGGCGAGGAAGCCGGGCCGCAGCAGCAGGTCCTCCGGCGGATAGCCGCTGACCGCCAGCTCCGGGAACAGCACGATGTCGGCGCCGTACTCGTCGCGCGCCTCGTCGATCATCGCGATGATGCGATCGGTGTTCTGGGCCACGGCGCCGACCGGAAAATCGAACTGGGCCATGGCGATGCGAAGGGAAGAAGACATGGACAACCTTGCAGAAGCGGGAGGGGAAAAGCGCGGCGGCCGCGCCGATGCCAGCCGCCGACGGCGCAGCGCCAGCAGCGGCGGAGCCGACATGCGCACGCCGGCAATGCGCAGTGTAGCGCCGCACCGCGGCAGGCGATCCGGCTCGCCTACCCCACGCTGCGCCCGTCACCGGATGGATGCACTGTGGGAGAGGGACTTCAGTCCCGACTGGCGCCGAAGCCGGTCGCTGACAGACCCCGCGTCGCGACTGAAGTCGCTCCCACAAGGAGTGGCACGCCGAGTGCCCGCTGGGTGCACTGTGGGAGGGACTTCAGTCCCGACTGGCTCCGAAGTCAGTCACTGACAGACTCCGTGTCGCGGCTGAAGCCGCTCCTACAAGAAGCGGCACGCCGAGTGCCCGCTGGGTGCACTGTAGGAGGGACTTCAGTCCCGACTGGCTCCGAAGTCAGTCACTGACAGACTCCGTGTCGCGGCTGAAGCCGCTCCTACAAGGAGCGGCATGCCGAGTGCCCGCTGGGTGCACTGTGGGAGGGACTTCAGTCCCGACTGGCTCCGAAGCCGGTCGCTGACAGACCGCGCGTCGCGACTGAAGTCGCTCCTACAAGAAGCGGCATGCCGACAGCTCGCTGGGTGCACTGTAGGAGGGACTTCAGCCGCGACTGGCTCCGAAGCCGGTCGCTGACAGACTCCGTGTCGCGGCTGAAGCCGCTCCTACAAGGAGCGGCATTCCGAGTGCGCACTGGGTGCACTGTGGGAGGGACTTCAGGCTCGACTGGCTCCGAAGCCGGTCGCTGACAGACCGCGCGTCGCGACTGAAGTCGCTCCCACACGGAGCGGCACGCCGCGCATCGCCTCACCCATTGCCGCGACTCCCTGCCCGCGCACGACGCCGACGACGCCAGCGCCGCCACAGCGTCACCACGGCCGCGAGCAGCGCCAGCGCGACGAGGCCCAGGGTCGCCATGCGCGCGGCCACGCCGTGCTGGAACACCACCTCCCGGCCCTGGCCATCCAGCGTATAGGCGACCACGTAATCGCCCAGCGCTCCCATGCCCTCGCGGCCGCCGGCGGCGATCACCACGTACTGCTTGCCGTCCACCGCATAGATCGACGGCGTGGCCTGGCCGCCCGCCGGCAGCTTGGCGTCCCACAGGGTCTTGCCGCTGGCGCTGTCGAGCGCACGCAGGCGCGCATCGGCGGCCGCGGCGATGAAGGTCAGCCCGCTGGCGGTGGTCACCGCGCCGCCCAGCAGCGGCGTGCCCACGTCCAGCGGCAGCCACGGCAGCCGCTCTTCCAGCGTGCCGAGCGGGCGTTCCCAGGCGATCTTGCGCGTGCGCAGATCGATCGCTACCAGCCGCCCCCACGGCGGCTTGACGCAGGGAACGCCGCGGGACGAGGCCAGCATGCCGCGGCGCATGTAGTACGGCGTGCCCTCCATGTCGTTGAACTGCTGGGCGGGATAGCGCGCGTGGTCGCTGTCGAGGAACTGCGCGCGCGGGATCAGCGCCACCTGCATCGGCAGGTCCGACACCGGCAGGATCGCCAGCTGGCGCTGCGGGTCCACCGCGATGCCGCCCCAGTTCACCCCGCCGGCCCAGCCCGGCAGCGCGATCGTGCCGCGCACGCTGGGCGGAGTGAACAGGCCTTCCGAACGCAGCCCGGCGATCAGCGCGGCGCACTCGCGGCGCGCGCCCGGCGTCGCGCCCCAGGCGTCGGCGGCGGTCAGCGGCGTATGTCGCGCCAGGCGCAGCGCCGGCTCGGGCATCGGCTGGGTCGGCGAGATGCGCTCGCCGGGTACGTCGGTCGCCGGCACCGGCACTTCGCTGATCGGGAACACCGGGCTGCCGTCGCGCCGGTCGAAGACGAACAGGAAGCCGGTCTTGGTCGCCTGCAGCACCGCCTCGCGCGACCCCTGCGCGGTCTGCACCGTCGTCAGCACCGGCTGCGAGGCCAGGTCGTAGTCCCACAGGTCGTGATGCACCAGTTGCTGCGCCCACACCCGGCGCCCGCTGTGCAGGTCCAGCGCCACCAGCGAATTCGCATCGCGGTTGTCGCCGAGCCGCCCGCCGCCGTAGTAGTCGGGACTGGCCGAGCCGGTCGGCACGTACACCAGCCCCAGTGCCGGATCCACCGCCAGCGGCGCCCAGGCGTTGCCGCCGCCGACCGTGGCGGCCTGCTCCGGCTGCCAGCCGGCCGCGGCCGCGGCGGCCGGAGCGCGCGGCACCGGATCCCAGCGCCACAATTCGCGCCCGCTGCGCGCGTCGTAGCCGCGCACCACGCCCTGCTCCAGCGCATGCCCGCGGTTGTCGCCGATCGAGCTGCCCACCACCAGCACGTCGCCGGCCACCACCGGCGGCGAGGTCACCGCATAGTTGGCCCAGGCATCGCCGGGCCTGTCCTGCACGTCGATCCCGGCCCGCAGGTCGATGCTGCCGGCAGTGCCGAACCCGGCGCAGGGCCGACCGTCGGCGGCGTCCAGCGCGATCAGCCGTGCGTCCAGGGTGCCGAACACGATGCGCTCGCGGCAGGCGCCGTCCGTGGCCTGCGCGTCGCGCCAGAAGCTCACCCCGCGCGAGGCCGGATCGCTGTAGTGCTTGCCGCGCGCGACCTGGGCGTCGAACGACCACAGTTCGCGGCCGCTGGCCGCATCCAGCGCGAAGGCGATGCCGGTGCCGGTGACCAGGTACATGCGCCCGTCCAGCACCAGCGGATTGGCCTCGAAGCGGCGCCGTTCCGGATCCGGCAGGCCCGCGCCGAGTTCGCCGGTCCGGAACGACCAGGCGATGCGCAGCCGTCCCACGTTGTCCGGGGTGATCTGGGTCAGCGGCGAATACTGGCCGCCGCCGGGCGCGCCGGCATAGCTGGACCAGTCGCCCGGCGCCGCCGCGCAGATCCCGCCAACGCCGAGCGCCAGTCCCGCACCACATATCGCTGCCCGCCATCTGCTGCCCACCGGTGCCGCTCCCGTCGTTGCGTGAAGTGGCGGCAAGTATGTGCAGCGCCCGTCCGCCCGCCACGGCCAAGGGACGGCGGCGGCCACGACAGTGACCAATGGCGGCCGCACAGGGACGAATGGGGCGGGCGCCAAGCGGGCCAATGATGGCCGGCAACCGCACGTCGGGACATTTTCGAATCGCAGCCACGGCGCAAATCCTGTGGCAACGGCTCTGGAAGCGCCGGCCGTTGGGCGCGACGGGCCTTCCGGTAACGCATGTTGCGGCGAAGGTCACGCCGAACACACTGTTGAACGCAAATCCCGCGTCGAACATGCCGAGCTGACAGACGTTGCCGGGTGCAGCAGCGGCGCGCGGCACGCAACGGCAGAGCGACAAGCCCGGTCGGAGAGAGGAGTTTGGGGTGAAGGTACAGGCGAAGCACTCGTCACCTGAGACAGCACGGCGCTACACCTTCGAAAAAACGCCGACACAAAAAAAGGGCCCCGCTTTCGCGAGGCCCCGTTCGACGCTGACCGGCATTGCCGCCATCGAACGATCGCGACATGCGGCACCTGAGCCGCCGCATGCCGCAACCGCCGTGTCGCTTACTTCACCAGCGAAGCGATCGCCGCGCCCAGGTCGCCCGGCGAACGGACGGTCTTGACGCCAGCGGCTTCCATCGCCGCGAACTTGCCGGCCGCGGTGCCCGAACCGCCCGAGGCGATCGCACCGGCGTGGCCCATGCGCTTGCCCGGAGGAGCCGAGGCGCCGGCGATGAAACCGACGACCGGCTTCTTGACGTGGGCCTTGATGTACTCGGCACCGGCTTCCTCGGCGTCGCCGCCGATCTCGCCGACCATGATGATGCCCTGGGTCTGCGGGTCTTCGTTGAACAGCTTGAGGCAGTCGACGAAGTTCAGGCCGTTGATCGGATCGCCGCCGATGCCGATGACGGTGGACTGGCCCAGGCCGGCAGCGGTGGTCTGCTTCACGGCTTCATAGGTCAGCGTGCCCGAGCGCGACACGATGCCGATCTTGCCCGGCATGTGGATGTGGCCCGGCATGATGCCGATCTTGCACTCGCCCGGGGTGATCACGCCGGGGCAGTTCGGCCCGATCAGGGTCACGTCCGGGTGCGACTTCAGCACGTTCTTGACCCGCAGCATGTCCAGCACCGGGATGCCTTCGGTGATGCAGACGATGACCTTGATGCCGGCCGAGGCCGCTTCCAGGATCGCATCGGCCGCGAACGGCGGCGGCACGTAGATCACCGACGCATCGGCGCCGGTGGCGTCGACCGCTTCACGCACGGTGTTGAACACCGGCAGGTTGATGTGGGTGGTGCCGCCCTTGCCCGGGGTCACGCCGCCGACCACCTGGGTGCCGTACTCGACCATCTGGGTCGCGTGGAAAGTCCCCTGCTGGCCGGTAAAGCCCTGCACGATGACCTTCGTATTCTTGTTGATCAAAACAGACATGAATTCTTCCTAGTCTCGTGGGTTCAGGCAGCGACGGCTGCGACGACCTTCTTGGCGCCATCGTTGATGTCGTCGGCCGGGGTGATGGCCAGGCCGGATTCGGCCAGCAGCTTCTTGCCTGCCTCGACGTTGGTGCCTTCCAGACGCACCACCACCGGCACCTTGACGTCCACTTCCTTGACCGCGGCGATGATGCCCTCGGCGATCATGTCGCAGCGGACGATGCCGCCGAAGATGTTGACGAAGATGGCCTTGACCTTGTCCGAGGACAGGATCAGCTTGAACGCCTCGGTCACGCGTTCCTTGGTGGCGCCGCCGCCGACATCCAGGAAGTTGGCCGGCGAACCGCCGTTGAGCGCGATCACGTCCATGGTGGCCATGGCCAGACCGGCGCCGTTGACCATGCAGCCGATGTTGCCGTCCATGGTCACGTAGTTCAGGTCGTACTCGCTGGCGCGCACTTCGGCCTCGTCTTCCTGGGTCTTGTCGCGCATGGCGGCCAGATCCTTGTGGCGGAAGGTGGCGTTGTCGTCGGAGTTGACCTTGCCGTCGAGCGCGTACAGGTCGCCGCTGTCCAGGATCGCCAGCGGGTTCAGTTCGACCAGCGCCAGGTCCTTTTCGTTGAACAGGGTGTACAGGCCGCCCATGATCTTGGCCAGCTGGTTGGCCTGCTTGGCGTTGAGGCCGAGCTTGAAGCCGATCTCGCGCGCCTGGTAAGGCTGCAGGCCTTCGACGAAGTTCACGTTGAGGGTCTGGATCTTCTCGGGGGTCTCGGCTGCGACCTGCTCGATGTCCACGCCGCCTTCCGACGAGGCGATGTAGGTGATCGACTGGGTGCCGCGGTCCACCAGCACCGACAGGTACAGTTCCTTGGCGATCTCGCCGGCCTCGGTGACCAGCACCAGGCTGATCGGCAGGGCCACGCCAGCGGACTGGTAGGTTTCCATCGAGGTGCCGAGCATCTTGGCCGCAGCGGCCTTGACGTCGTCGGTGGTCTTGCAGAACTTCACGCCGCCGGCCTTGCCGCGGCCGCCCGCGTGGATCTGGGCCTTGACCATCCAGGGGCCATTGCCCAAGGCATTGGCCGCTTCGACAGCTTCTTCGGGCGTGGACGCGACGCGTCCGGCCGGGACCGGGATGCCGTAGTCGGCAAACAGTTGTTTCGCCTGGTATTCGTGGAAATTCATGCGTCACCGTGGGAAGAGGAACGACCGTCCCGCAGCGATCCGGGCCTGGAATGGCGGCCGGAATGGTACGGACGGGCCGCATATTGTGGCCGACCCTGGGCGGCGGCGCAAAAGCGCTGGTTTCCGGCACCGCCGCGGGCGGGCCCACAGACCCGGCCCGGCGCCGTCGCGACGCGGCCCGGGCGGGCCCGCGCAGCCCCGTCCTCGGCCATGCCGAGGCCGCCACCGGTGCGGCCCTGCCATCGCATTCCCCGGCGCGACGCCTATACTCGCGCCGTCCGTCGCCTGGCTGGAGTCCGGCTTGCCCACAAGCGCCTCGCTCATCGACCGCATCGAGTCCATCCCGCGCCGCGAGCTGTACTTCTTCGCGCTGTACCGGGTCCTGGTGGCCGGACTGATCGCCGCGCTGGTGTTCAGCCCGTTGAGCGTGCTGGTCGGCGCGCCGCGCTTTCCGCAACTGGCGGTCGGGCTGGCCGGCGCCTACCTGCTGGTGGCGCTGCTGCTCCTGCTGTGGGGCCGCAACGAACGCCATCTGATCCCGATCGTGTTCTGCAGCGCGACCGCGGACATCGCCGCGGCCACCCTGGCCGCGCACGCGCTGCCGGCGGCCAGCGCCGGCATCGCGATGATGCTGCTGTTCAATGTCGCCGCCGCGGCGATGCTGCTGCCGCTGCGCTACGGCTTCGGCGTCGCCCTGACCGCCGCCGCGGCGACCCTGCTGGAATACGTGTGGACCTCGCTGGACGGCGGCGAAAGCACCCGCAGCCTGGCCGAACTGGCCATGTTCGCGACCAGCTACCTGGCGGTGTCCTACATCTGCTACCAGATCGGGCAGCGCGCGCGCAGCAGCCAGACGCTGGCCGATCGGCGCGGCGCCGAGGTGGCCAATCTCTACGAAATCAACGAGTTGATCATCCGCCGCATGCGTACCGGGGTGCTGGTGGTGGACGCGCAGAACCGCGTCACCCTGGCCAACGAGGCCGCCTCGGCACTGCTCGGCGACGCCGACGGCAACAGCGCCAGCGGCCGCCTGGACCTGCTCAGCGCCGCGCCGGAGCTGGGCAAGCGGCTGCAACGCTGGCGCAACGGCTGGAACCAGGAAGAGACCCCGCTGCAGCTGTCGCCGGACCAGCCGGAGGTGCAGCCACGCTTCGCCCGGCTGCTGATGGAAGGCGACCTGACCCTGGTGTTCCTGGACGATGCGACGGTGGTGTCGCGGCGCGCCGAATCGCTGACCCTGTCGGCGCTGGGCCGCTTCTCGGCCAGCCTGGCGCACGAGATCCGCAACCCGCTGGCCGCGATCAGCTACGCCTCGCAGCTGCTCGAGGAATCGCCGGCGATCGGCGACGCCGACCGCCGCCTGCTGCAGATCATCCACATGCAGTGCCAGCGCACCAACGGCATCGTCGAGAGCGTGCTGGGCCTGGCCCGGCGCGAGCGCTCCAATCCGGAGAACCTGGACCTGGGCGTGTTCGTGCGCCGCTTCGTGCTGGAATACCGGCAGACCCTGTCGATCGAGACCGACAGCCTGGAAGCCATCCTCGCGCCGCAGCCGGTGCACGCGCTGGTCGATCCCAAGCACCTGCACCAGATCCTCAGCGCGCTGGTGCACAACGCGCTCAAGTACGGCCGGGTGATGGAGGAGCCGGCGCGGGTGCGGTTGCGCGTGGCGATACAGGAACGCAATGCCATCGTCGATGTCATGGACCGCGGCCCCGGCATTCCCGAAGCGGTCGCCGCGCAGCTGTTCCGCCCGTTCTTCACCACCTCCGAGCACGGCACCGGGCTGGGCCTGTATATCGCCCGCGAACTGTGCCGGGCCAACCAGGCACGCCTGGAATACGTCCCGGTACCGGCCGGCGGCGCCTGCTTCCGCGTGGTCCTGCCTGGCCCGCACACCATGCTGTCGGGTTGAGACGCACGTCACTGAATCCCTCGCCGCGTCGATAATTTGGCGCTCCCCCCGTACCTGGGCTATCTTTTCCGCACATGAACGAAACCCGAAGCGCCCTGGTCGTCGACGACGAACGCGACATCCGCGAACTGCTGGTGCTGACCCTGGGCAGAATGGGGCTGCGCATCAGCACCGCCGCCAACCTCGCCGAAGCCCGCGAACTGCTGGCGAGCAATCCCTACGACCTGTGCATCACCGACATGCGGCTGCCCGACGGCAACGGCATCGAACTGGTCAGCGAGATCGCCCGCCACTATCCGCGCACGCCGGTGGCGATGATCACCGCCTTCGGCAGCATGGACCTGGCGGTGGAAGCGCTGAAGGCCGGCGCCTTCGACTTCGTCAGCAAGCCGGTGGACATCCACGTGCTGCGCGGCCTGGTCAAGCATGCGCTGGAACTCAACAACAGCGAACGCGCCGCGCCGCCGGCACCACCGCCGGAGCAGGCCAGCCGCCTGCTCGGCGCCTCCACGGCGATGGACGTGCTGCGCGCCACCATCGCCAAGGTCGCGCGCAGCCAGGCGCCGGTCTACATCCTCGGCGAGTCCGGCGTCGGCAAGGAACTGGTCGCGCGCACCATCCACGAGCAGGGCGCGCGCGCGGCCGGTCCGTTCGTGCCGGTCAACTGCGGCGCGATCCCCGCCGAACTGATGGAAAGCGAGTTCTTCGGCCACAAGAAGGGCAGCTTCACCGGCGCCCATGCCGACCAGGCCGGCCTGTTCCAGGCCGCGCACGGCGGCACCCTGTTCCTGGACGAAGTCGCCGAGCTGCCGCTGCCGATGCAGGTCAAGCTGCTGCGCGCGATCCAGGAGAAGTCGGTGCGCCCGGTCGGCGCCTCGACCGAAGTGCCGACCGACGTGCGTATCCTGTCGGCCACGCACAAGGACCTGGCCGACCTGGTCGCCGACGGCCGCTTCCGCCACGACCTGTACTACCGCATCAACGTGATCGAATTGCGCGTGCCGCCGCTGCGCGACCGCGGCGGCGACCTGCCGCAACTGGCCGCGGCGATCCTGGCGCGGCTGGCCAAGAGCCACGGCCGGGTCACCCCGCTGCTGTCGCCGTCGGCGCTGGACGCGCTGAACCGCTACGCCTTCCCCGGCAACGTGCGCGAACTGGAGAACATCCTCGAACGCGCCCTGGCGATGGCCGAAGACGACCAGATCAGCGCCGCCGACCTGCGCCTGCCGCAGCCCGGCAACAGCGCCCGCGCCGCGGCCGAAGCCGCCCCCGCGCTGCCGCCCGGCGTGGTCGACATCGACCCGACCTCCTCCGCCCTGCCCTCCTACATCGAGCAACTCGAGCGCGCCGCGATCCAGAAGGCGCTGGAGGAGAACCGCTGGAACAAGACCCGCACCGCGGCCCAGCTCGGCATCACCTTCCGCGCGCTGCGCTACAAGCTCAAGAAGTTGGGGATGGAGTAGAAGAGCCGGGATTGGGGAGTCGGGATTGGGGATTCGTAAAAGCAACGGCGTCCCATTCCTCTCCTAATTCGGCCTAGGTAGAAAAGGCGGATCAGGGATCGGGAGGAGTCGCGGCTCCGCTCTTGCGAATCCCCAATCCCGACTCCCGAATCCCGGCTCCATCAGTCCTTGGTCACGCGATTGATCTCCGCCAGGCTGGTGATGCCGGCGCGCGCCTTGAGCAGCGCCGACTGGCGCAGGTCCTTGACCCCGATCTTCTGCGCCGCCTCGGCGATGTCCATCGCGTTGCCGCCCTGCAGCACGATCGCCGCGATCTCGTCGTTCATCGGCATCACCTGGTAGATGCCGGTGCGGCCCTTGTAGCCCTCGGTGCATTCGTCGCAGCCCACCGCCTCGTACAGCTGGATGCCGGCGGCGACCTCGGCCTCGCTGAAGCCCTCGGCCAGCAGCGCGTTCTCCGGCAACTGGGTCGGGCGCTTGCAGTTGTTGCACAGCCGCCGCGCCAGGCGCTGCGCGATCACCAGCGTCACCGAACTGGTGATGTTGTACGGCGCGATGCCCATGTTCATCAGGCGCGCGATGGTCTGCGGCGCATCGTTGGTGTGCAGCGTGGACAGCACCATGTGGCCGGTCTGCGCCGCCTTGATCGCGATCTCGGCGGTTTCCAGGTCGCGGATTTCGCCGACCATGATGATGTCCGGATCCTGGCGCAGGAACGAGCGCAGCGCCGCGGCGAAGGTCATGCCGCGCTTGTTGTTCTGCTGTACCTGGTTGACCCCGGGCAGGCGGATTTCGACCGGATCCTCGGCGGTGGAGATGTTGCGGGTATCGTCGTTGAGGATGCCCAGCGCCGTGTACAGCGACACCGTCTTGCCCGAACCGGTCGGACCGGTCACCAGCACCATGCCGTAGGGCTTGTGGATCGCGTCCAGGAACAGCTTCTGCTGCTCCGGCTCGTAGCCGAGCTTGTCGATGCCCAGCTTGGCCGCGCTGCCGTCGAGGATACGCAGCACGATCTTCTCGCCGAACAGCGTCGGCAGCGTGCTGACGCGGAAGTCGATCTGCTTGCTCTTGGACAGGTTGAGCTTGATGCGCCCATCCTGCGGCACGCGCTTCTCGGCGATGTCCAGCTGCGACATCACCTTCAATCGCGCCGCGATGCGCTGATTGAGCTTGACCGGCGCCTTGGCCACGCTCTTGAGCAGGCCGTCGATGCGCAGGCGCACCCGATAATCGTCCTCGTACGGCTCGAAGTGGATGTCCGAAGCACCGCGGCGGATCGCATCCACCAGCACCTTGTTCACGAACTTGACCACGGGCGTATCGTCGCCCTTGGCATCGACGCCGGTATCGCCGCCGCTGCCCATGTCCTCGTCGCCGGCACTGACCTGCAGGTTGCCCATGCCCTCGTCGTCGTCGCCCAGCGCATCGCCGATCGCGTTGCTGCTCGCCTGCCACTGCTCCAGCGTGCGCCGGATCTGGTCCTCATCGACCAGGATCGGCTCCACCGTCAGATTGGTATGGAACTTGATGTCGTCCAGCGCCCGGGTCTGAGTCGGATTGCTGACCCCCACGAACAGCCGGTTGCCGCGCTTGAACAGCGGCAGCACCTGGTGCTTCTGCAGCAGTTCCTCGCTGACCAGCTTGATCGCGCTCTGGCTGGCGTCGAACACCGACACGTCCAGCAGCGGCATGCCGAACTCGACCGCATTGGCGGCGGCCAGCTGCGCTGCGGTGACCAGCTTCTTCTCGGAGAACCACTGCGGCAGCGGGATCTTGGCCTCGGCGGCATGCGCCATGGCGGTCCGCGCAGCAGCTTCCTCCAGCGCGCCGTCCTGAACCAGGCGGCGTGCGATGCCGGTGATGCCGACTAGATTCGTGGTAACCAACGCGCTCATAGTCTCCACCTCAATTCAAAATGAGATATGAGGCATGCAACTAGCCACAGCCTCCCGGCCTGTAAGGTACATCAAAGGCACTGGCGTCACACGTCCATACACCTTCAGAGTCGCGCCTCAAGAAGAGCGACTTGCCATCCACTTTCGAGTTTCCTGCGACATGGCATTCGATGCGTGCCACGTAATCCTCGGCGAGACTGACATCTATCGAAGGACAAGCACTGGAACTCCTGAGCCCTACATAATCCGCGTCAACGATCGAGACGTCACGGCGCTCCGCAATGGCGGTTTCGATCGTAGTCTTTCCAGGACGCACGGTGGCTAGCGCTGCAGTTACTTGACTCTTGGCGACATAGCCTTGATACAGCGGCATCCCAATAGCAGCAAGAATAGCCACTATCGCCACGACGATCATCAGTTCAATCAAGGCAAATCCGCGCATGCCGCCTCCATTTCTTTAAGCGCCCGCGACCGACAAGCACAAGATGTGCCAAAAACGACATCCGCACAGATGTATTCGGAATTAAAAAAAGAGGCCCCTTTGGGGCCTCTCTAAATAATTTATGAATATTCTACTATCAGGTCGCGGCAGCAGCAGTACCACAGCTACCCGGGCGGTACTTGGTATCCAGACTCGAAGTACAGGTCCAGTTGCCATCAGCGTCGCGGGTCCAGATCAGCGTCTTGCTATTGAACTTACCGGCATTGCCGTTCTTCGTGGTGCAAGTGATGTTGCCAGTGGCAGTCGCCCCCAGTGTCACGTCGCAATACGTGGTAGAGGCCTTGACACCAATATAGCCAGCATCCGTGGTGGTCGTGCTCGGCGTCTTGCCCTCGTTAATGGCGGTCTCAAAACCGACCTTGCCCGGGGTGATTTCGGCCAGTGCCGAAGTTGCCTGCGACTTGACCACATAGTCCTGGTACATCGGGATGGCAATGGCGGCCAGGATGGCGATGATCGCGACCACGATCATCAGTTCGATCAGGGTAAAGCCCTGTTGCTTCTTCATTGGTGAATCCCCTAGAGATGGTGTGTAAGTTTGGCAGACACTCCGCCCACGGGGCGTACTACCCCTGAGCGCCGCGCGGCAGAGCGCCACGTGCGGGTGATACAAGCAGGCTGCGTGCCAACCTTCTCACGCCCACCTTATGCTCCCCGGAGTGCATGATGCCTCATTGAATGCCGCCCGACATGGGCAAAGAAGAGATTTGCGACCGGCTTTCCCCTGTGCCAGAACGGGTCACAAAGTGACGCACAACGTCAGTTCGACGGAATTCTGGCTCTTCGATCCCTGCGACGCCGTTCGGTCACAGGGATCGGATGCCAGACGCCACGGAAACCGATACCATGCCGGACATGTCCGCCTGGGGATGGCTGGACGGGGAGCACACCTGATGTCCGCAACTCGTAGCGCAGTACCCAAACAGCCCGTCGCACGTACTACCAACCAGCAGGTGCCGTTTGTCTGGGAGGGAACCGACAAGCGCGGCGTCAAGATGAAGGGCGAGCAGACCGCCAAGAATGCCAACTTGCTGCGCGCCGAACTGCGCCGCCAAGGCATCACGCCGTCGGTGGTCAAACCAAAGCCCAAGCCATTGTTCGGCGCCGCCGGCAGCAAGATCGGCGCGAAGGACATCGCATTCTTCAGTCGGCAGATGGCGACCATGATGAAGTCGGGCGTCCCCATTGTGGCATCGCTGGAGATTATCGGCAGCGGGCACAAGAACCCCCGCATGAAGAAGATGGTGGACCAGATCCGCACCGACATCGAGGGCGGCTCGTCTCTCTATGAGGCAATCAGCAAGCATCCGGTCCAGTTCGATGAGCTCTATCGCAACTTGGTCAAGGCCGGCGAAGGCGCCGGCGTGCTCGAAACGGTGCTGGAGACGGTCGCGACCTACAAGGAAAATATCGAAGCGCTGAAGGGCAAGATCAAGAAGGCCTTGTTCTATCCAGCCATGGTCATGGCAGTCGCGCTGCTGGTCAGTTCGATCTTGCTTGTATGGGTGGTGCCGCAGTTCGAGGAAGTGTTCAAGGGCTTTGGCGCGGAGTTACCTGCCTTTACCCAGATGATCGTGGCCGCCTCACGCTTCATGGTGTCTTATTGGTGGCTCCTGCTGATTCTGCTCATTGGCACCATTGGCGGCTTCATCTTCGCCTACAAGCGCTCTCCGTCGATGCAGCACGGCATGGACCGACTGATCCTGAAGGTGCCGATCATCGGCCAAATCATGCACAACAGCTCGGTAGCTCGCTTCTCACGGACCCTCGCAGTGACCTTCCGCGCCGGTGTGCCGCTGGTCGAGGCATTGGACATCGTCGCAGGCGCTACCGGCAATAGCGTCTACGAGAAAGCCGTGCTGCGCATGCGCGACGACGTGTCGGTGGGCTACCCCGTCAATGTGGCGATGAAGCAGGCCAACCTGTTTCCGCACATGGTCATCCAGATGACCGCTATCGGCGAAGAGGCCGGTGCATTGGATGCGATGCTGTTCAAAGTGGCCGAGTACTTCGAGCAGGAAGTGAACAATGCGGTCGATGCATTGAGCAGCCTGCTCGAGCCAATGATCATGGTATTCATCGGCACCATCGTCGGCGGCATGGTCATCGGCATGTACCTGCCCATCTTCAAGTTGGCGTCCGTGGTCTAATAGCGCATGGCATTTCTCGATCAACACCCCGGCCTCGGCTACCCCGCCGCGGCCGGGCTGGGCTTGCTGGTAGGCAGTTTCCTCAACGTGGTGATCCTGCGCCTGCCCAAACGCATGGAATGGCAGTGGAAGCGCGATTCGCGCGAGATCCTGGAGCTGCCGGACATCTACGATCCGCCGCCGCCCGGGATCGTGGTCGAACCCTCGCACTGCCCGCACTGCAAGCACAAGCTGTCCTGGTACGAGAACATTCCGCTGTTCAGCTGGCTGGCCCTGCGCGGCAAGTGCCGGCATTGCCATGCGCCGATCTCGATCCAGTACCCGCTGGTGGAGATGCTGACCAGCCTGCTGGTGGTCGCCAGCGTCTGGCGCTTCGGCTTCGGTTGGCAGGGGTTCGGCGCGATCGTGTTCAGTTGCTTCCTGGTCGCGATGTCGGGGATCGACCTGCGCACCCGCTTGCTGCCGGACCAGCTGACCTTGCCGCTGATGTGGCTGGGCCTGGTCGGCAGCATGGACAATCTGTACATGCCGGCCAAGCCGGCGCTGCTCGGCGCGGCGGTCGGCTATGTGTCGCTGTGGTCGGTGTGGTGGCTGTTCAAGCAGATCACCGGCAAGGAAGGCATGGGCCATGGCGACTTCAAGCTGCTGGCGGCCATCGGCGCCTGGTGCGGGCTGAAGGGCATCCTGCCGACGATCCTGATCTCCTCGCTGGTCGGCGCGGTACTCGGCTCGATCTGGCTGGCGGCCAAGGGCCGCGACCGGGCCACGCCCATTCCGTTCGGCCCCTATCTGGCCATCGCCGGCTGGATCACGTTCTTCTGGGGCACGGAAATCATCGATACCTACATGCGCTGGTCCGGGCTGCGCTGAGCGGAGCTGCGCGGTGAGCGATTTCATCGTCGGCCTCACCGGCGGCGTGGCCTCCGGCAAGAGCGAGCTGAGCCGCCGCTTCGAGGCCAAGGGCATCGTCGTGGCCGATGCCGACGTGGCCGCCCGCGCAGTGGTCGCGCCCGGGCATCCGGCGCTGGCGCAGATCGTGGCCCGTTTCGGTGCGCAGATCCTGCGCGAGGATGGCAGCCTCGATCGCGCCGCGCTGCGCCAGCGCATCTTCGAAGATCCGGTGGCGCGCCGCGACCTGGAGGCGATCACGCACCCGGCGATTCGTACGCTGATGCAGCAGGCGTGCCGCGAGGCCGCCAGCCCCTATGCCGTGGCGGCGATTCCGTTGTTGACCGAAGTCGGCGCGCGCACCGCATATCCCTGGCTGGACCGGATCCTGGTGGTCGACGCGCCCGAGGCAACGCAGCATGCGCGCCTGATGCAGCGCGACGGCATTACCGCCGAGCTGGCGCAGCGGATGATCGCGGCGCAGGCCACGCGCGCGGCGCGGCTGGCGATCGCCGACGATGTGGTGGTGAACGATGGCGACGCCGAACGGCTGCAGGACGCGGTGGATGCGCTGGATCGGCGCTATCGCGCGTTGGCGGCGGCGAAGATCGGCTAGGCGTGCCGCGCGCTTTTGCAGGAGCGGCTTCAGCCGCGACACGCGCTCCCTGGAATCTCTGTCGCGGCTGAAGCCGCCCCTACAACTGCGATATGCGAAGGCGTTCGGCAATCTCGCCGGGCACTAACTCAAACCGCCGCCGGCCTGAACCACAGCGTGGCCACCACGCCCTTGGACGTGCCCGGGCGCACGTTGACCTGCCAGCCGTACAGATCGCACAGGCGGCTGACGATCGACAGGCCGATGCCGCCGCCCTGCGAGTGGCCGGCATGGGTGCCGCGGTAGCCGCGCTGGAACAGCTTGGCGGCGTCCTCCGCACTGAGTCCGGGGCCGGAGTCGATCACCTGCACCGCATCGCTCAGCACCCGCACCACCACCTGGCCTTCCTGGGTGTACTTGACCGCGTTGCCGATCAGGTTGCCCAGCGCCACCGACAGCGCCGACTCCGGCGCGTCGATGGTCAGATTGCGCTCGCCCTCCAGCAACAGTTGCAGCGGCTTGCCGCCCAGCTGCGCGCGGTGCGATTCGATCAGTTGCTCGGCGACCTTGGCCACGTTGCTGTTGCCCTGCCCGCGCTCGTTGCGCGACAGCAGCAGCAGCGAACCGATCAGGTCGCTGCATTGCTGTTCGGCGCGCTGGATGCGCTGCAGGCGCTGCAACACCTTCTCGTCGAGATTGGGACGGGTCAGCAGCAGTTCGGTGGCGCCGCGGATCACCGCCAGCGGCGTGCGCAGCTCGTGGCTGACGTCGGCGTTGAACTCGCGGTCGCGCTGCACCACTTCGGTGAGCCGGGCGGAATAGTCGTCCAGCGCTTCGGCCAGCTGGCCGACTTCGTCGTCGGGGAAATGCGGCGCCAGCGGCTTGGGATCGCTGCTGCCGCGGTAGGCGCGCAGCCGCGCGGCCAGATCGGACACCGGGCGCATCACTCGCGACGCCGACCACCAGCCGATCACCAGCGACAGTGCGCTGAACACCAGCACCGACAGGATCAGGGTGCGATTGAGCTGCACCTCGCCCTGGATGGTCTGGGTCATGTCGTAGGCGAGGAAGAACCACTCGCTGGGCGTCTTGCGTACCGCAAGCTTGTACGAGAAAGGCTTGCCGCTTTCGTCGAGCCCGGAAATGTTGTGGATGCCATCGGACAGCTTGTACCACTCGGGCTGCTCGCGCCGGAGCGTCTCGAAGCGATCGCTCTTGACCACCCGGCCGAACATCTGCTGCACCGGCAGGTCCGGATTCTTGGAAGGATCGGAATAGAACCGCTTGGCGAACGCGTCGATGTTGCGATTCATCACGTCTTCGACGAGCTGGTTCTCCACCCGCGCGCGCGCCCAATTGGTGGCGAACGCGAACAGTGCGGTCAGGCCGAAGCCCAACAGCACGAAGGACAGGATGATGCGGCTGCGCAGGCGGCGGCGGTAGCGTCCGCGCCGCCGCACCGCCCGCGGCAACTCTCCAGCTTCAGGCATCGGGCGCGGCGATGCGGTAGCCGATGCCATGGCGGGTCTGGATCATCGGCACCTCGAACGGCTTGTCGACCACCGCGCGCAGGCCGTGGATGTGCACGCGCAACGAGTCCGAATCCGGCAGTTCCTCGCCCCACACGCGGGTCTCCAGTTCCTGCCGGGTCACCACCGCGGGCGAGGCCTCCATCAGCGCCTGCAGGATCTTCAGCGCGGTCGGGTTGAGCTGCAGCAGCTTGCCCTGGCGCCGCACTTCCAGCGTATCCAGGTTGTATTCCAGGTCGCCGGTCTCCAGCACGCGGGTGTGCACGCCCTTGCCGCGGCGCGACAGCGCGTTGAGCCGCACTTCCACTTCCTGCAGCGCGAACGGCTTGATCAGGTAGTCGTCGGCGCCGGAATCGAAGCCTGCCAGCTTGTTGTCCAGCGAATCGCGCGCGGTGAGCATCAGCACCGGGGTCTGCTTGCGCGCTTCGTTGCGCAGCTTGCGGCACACTTCGATGCCGTCCATGCCCGGCAGGTTGAGGTCGAGCACGATGGCATCGAATTCGTGCACCACCGCCAGATGCAGGCCGGTGACACCATCGGCGGCGAAATCCACCGTGTGCCCGCGGTCTTCGAGGTAGTCGCCCAGGTTGGCAGCGATATCGCTGTTGTCTTCGATCACTAGAATTCGCACCAACATTTACCCCGTCAGTCGTACTTGCCAGTTGGATTGCGCCGCATCAATTCCTGCGCATCCTCGTTGTCGCGGCGGCGTTCCGCCACGGTCTTGCATTGCGTCGTGGTGCGCAGCGATCCGATGACCGCTTCGCGCCTGCAGATCAGCCGGCTGTCCGACGACGCCTTGGACAGCAGCGAGTTGACCGTTTCCTGATCGTTGAACAGCACGACCTTGTCTTCCTCGCGCAGCGTATCGACGTCAGGGTGTGCATTCAGCACCGTCGCCATGCGCGACAGCGCGGCTTCCACCTTGCTGCGATTTTCTGCACTGAGTTCGGAGTAGGTCTTGCCATCGTCCAACTGCTGGCGAATTGTACTGAGTTGCTGTGCGAACGATTTCTTCACGTTCATGGGCGCCTCACCTTTCGGTGCCGCCGCCGCGCTGCACGCGAGCGCCATCCCCAGCATCAAACCGATCACCTTCTTCATCCCTGTCCCCTACGCGATTGGTGGTGTGAATCACAATGTAGCCGTCCGGCGAACGGGGCTGCAAGCTGCGCACGACCCAGGCCGAGCGCTGCACCGACGGCAGCGCCGCGCACAAAGAAAAAGACCCAAGCGGCAAGGCCGCTTGGGCCGAAAGATATATCCCGATTACCGTTCCTGCTGAGGAGGGCAGAGCTGCGGTCCGACGAAGCATACGCAGGCGGGAATTAAACCCGTGTTAAGCCAGAACGCAGGGCCGAACATCGCCCTAAGTTACTGATTTCTTTCGAATCAGACTGGCTTCGAGGTGCTCGATGACCTTGCCGGCGATATCCAGGCCGCAGACCGCCTCGATCCCTTCCAGGCCCGGGGTGGAGTTGACTTCCAGCACCAGCGGGCCGCGCCGCGAGCGGATCAGGTCGACCCCGGCCACGCCCAGGCCGAGGGCTTTGGCCGAGCGCACCGCCACCTCCTGCTCGCCGCGGCTGGCCACCGCCAACTGCGCGCTGCCGCCGACATGCAGGTTGGAGCGGAAGTCCCCTTCCGGCGCCTGCCGGCGCATCGCCGCGACCACCTGGTTGCCGACCACGAAGCAGCGCAGGTCGGCCCCCTCGGCCTCGCCGATGAACTCCTGCACCAGGAAATTGGCGTACAGGCCGCGCAGCGCCTCGACCATGCCGCGCGAGGCGCTGGTCTTCTCGGTGAGGATCACGCCGGTGCCCTGGGTGCCTTCGTTCAACTTCACCACATGCGGCGGCGGGCCCAGCATCGACAGCAGATCGCCGGTGTCGTCGGGGTTGTCGCCGAACACGGTCATCGGCATGTCGATGCCCTTGGCCGCCAGCAACTGGTGCGCGCGCAGCTTGTCGCGGGCGCGCAGGATCGCATCGGACGGGTTGGGCGTGCGCACCCCCATCATTTCCAGCTGACGCAGCACCGCGGTGCCGTAGCGGGTGACGGAATTGCCGATGCGCGGGATCACCGCGTCGTAGCCGGTGATCGGCTTGCCCTTGTAATGCATGGTGAAGGCCCCGGCCGCGATGCGCATGTAACAACGCAGCGGGTCGAGCACACGCACCGTGTGCCCGCGCTCGCGGCCGGCCTCGACCAGGCGCCGCGTCGAATACAGCTTGGTGTTGCGGGACAGGATGGCGAGCTTCATCGAGGCGCGACGGCGGTGGCTGGCCCGGCATCATACGTTGCGCCGTCGGCGCTGCGGGATCGGCGCCATGCCCGATGGTTCGCACGCGAACGTGGCGGCGGCGCATGACCGGCCTTGGCATGCCCGCTCGGCGGCCGGCATCTGCAGACACGCTGTCCCACAGACGACACGGAACCGCCCCGAAACGTTCACAAAACCGTTGCATGGTGGCGAGCGGGCCGCACAGGCCGTGTGTTGGCTGTCACGCATCGCACGCCAGGCCCCAACGCCTCCCCCCTTTTATTGGTGAATTTCGATGACCCCCACCTCCCGATCCTTGCGCCTGCATGCGCTGGTGCTCGCCGTCGCGTCCGCGCTGCCGGCCTTCGCCGCGCTGGCCGAGACCGCACCGGCCGACGCCGAGGCCACGGCCACCGCCGGCGGCAGCGACGCGACCATGCTCGATGCGATCACCGTGGTGTCCACCGGCACCACCCGCCAGGTGCAGCGCATCACCCGCGAGGACATCGGCATCGCCGCGCCCGGCACCAGCGCGCTGAAGGTGCTGGACAAGTTGCCGGGCGTGCAGTTCCAGTCGGCCGATGCGTGGGGTTCCTACGAGTGGTCGACCGCGATCAGCCTGCACGGTTTCGACCAGAGCCGCCTCGGCTTCACCCTGGACGGCGTGCCGCTGGGCACCATGAGCTACGGCGTCAGCGATGGCCTGCAGGTGACCCGCGCGATCATCTCCGAGAACGTCGGCTCGGTGGAACTGTCGCAGGGCGCCGGCGCCCTGGGCACCGCCTCGAGCAGCAACCTCGGCGGCACCGTGCGCTACTACTCCGACGATCCGGACGCCACGCCGGGCATCCGCTTCAGCCAGACCTTCGGTTCCGATTCCACCCGCCGCACCTATCTGCGCGGCGACATCGGCGACATCAACGGCTTCTCGATGTACACCTCGATCGTGCACGGCGAGGTGGACAAGTGGAAAGGCTACGGCAACAACGAGTACAACCAGGCCAACCTCAAGGCGCTGTACCAGTGGGGCGACGGCAACCGCGTTAGCCTGTTCCTGGACAGCTCCAAGCGCAAGGAATACGACATCATGGACCTGTCGCTGACCTCGCAGAAAGCGCTGGGTTGGGACTGGGACTACCTGATGCCGGACTGGAACAGCGCGGTGCAGATCGCCAACGCGCTCAACGGCAACGGCAGCTACCCGGCGTCCTTGAACGCCCTGCCCGCCGACTACGGCAAGGCCGACGCCACCTACTACTCCGGCGCCGGCCTGCGCGACGACAACCTGGCCGCGCTCAGCGGCGCGTTCAACCTGGGCGGCAACGCCACGCTGAACCTGGCCGGCTACTACCACGACAACAACGGCGAAGGCCAATGGACCACGCCGTACGTGGCGTCCTCGGCCACGGTACCGCTGTCGATGCGCACCACCGACTATCGTCTCAACCGGCATGGCGTCACCGCGTCGCTGAATTTCACCGTCGCCGGTAACGAGATCGAGATCGGCGGCTGGTACCAGAACGCCAAGACCGTGCAGGAGCGCAACTACTTCCTGCTCGATGGCCCGTTCACCGATCTGTACTACTTCAACAAGTCCGGCACCCTGTTCGCCCGCGGCTTCGCCCAGCACTACGAGACCGACACGCGCATGTTCTATGCGCAGGACACGCTGCGCCTGCTCGACGACCGCCTGACCCTGAACTTCGGCGCCAAGAAGCTGCAGGTGGACACCACCGCGCAGTCGCTGGTGCCGACCACCTCCTACGCGGCCGGCGAGATCAAGGCCGATTCGGATCTGTTGCCGCAGGTGGGCGTGAACTACAAGCTCGACGAGCACCAGGAACTCTACGCGTCCTACAACAAGAACATGGCCGGCTTCGGCTTCACCCCGTTCCAGGAATCGCAGGCGGCGTTCGACGCGATCAAGAAATCGCTGGAGCCGGAAACCGCGCAGACCTACGAACTGGGCTATCGCGTGCGCGGCGATGGCATCGAGGCATCGCTGGCGCTGTACCACACCACCTTCGACGACCGCCTGCTGGTGACCTCGCCGTGCAGCGCGATCCAGACCTGCTCGGCCACGCTCAACAACGTCGGCTCGGTGCGCAGCCAGGGCGCCGACCTGGCGGTGATGTGGCGCCCGATCGCGCAGCTGCGCTGGCTCAACTCGCTGTCCTACGACGACTCCACCTACCAGGACGACTATCTCAACGGCGGTGTGGTGGCCACCTCGGGCAAGCGCGTGGTCGGCATCCCGGAGTGGATGTTCTCCAGCAGCCTGGCCTATGAGAACGCCGGCTGGCACGCGGCGCTGGACGGCAAGTACACCGGCCGCCGCTACATCAGCTACCTCAACGACTCGTCGGTGCCGAGCTACTGGCGCTTCGACCTGAGCGCGGGCTACGACTTCGGCGAGGTCGGCATGTTCCAGAACCTTGGCCTGAGCGCCAACGTCACCAACCTGTTCGACAAGCGCTACTTCGCCACCGTCGGCACCAATGGCTACGTGGTCTCCGATCCGAACGGCTACAACCAGACGCTGATGGCCGGCGCGCCGCGGCAGTTCTTCGTCACCTTCAGCGGCAAATTCTGAGTTGACGCCTCGCCAGGGAAGGCGATCGCGCCGCCGTTGCGGGAGCAGCGGCGGCGCCTTGCGTTTTCCCGGTGCAAAACCGCACGCATGAAGCCGCCATCTGGCGGCTTTTTCGATAGTGCGTGGTGCTGTGGGAGGTCGCATTGACGGCGACATCGGTCGCGGCTGAAGCCGCTCCTACAAGAGCCCGACATTGCGCGCTTTTGTAGGAGCGGCTTCAGCCGCGACACACGGCGTGGGGACGCCACCCTATTGAATAGAGCGACAGCTACCCGGCGACAGCGCGGCCGATCGCCGGATCGCTCATGCTCGGACGGCCGGTCTCGATGTGCCCGGCCAGGCGCCGCCGCCACTGCGGCATGGACGTGCTCGCGATCTCCAGATCGTACCAATGGTGCTGCGCCGCCAACGGAAAGCTCAGCGTCTGGCGTGCGCCGCCCCCCAGTTCGAACGCCTGCTCCGCCCCACCGCGGTAGCCATCGCGGACCCGCAGCCGGCATGGCTGCGCACCGGCATTGCGCAGTTCCAGCAGCAGGCATTGGCTGGCCGCGTCGTAGTCGGCATCGGCCTGCAGCCCCGCATCGGTCACGCCGTCGCCGTGAAACTCGCGCAGGAACCCATTGGGGCCATGCACGCGCAACGCGTAGCCGAGATCGGTCGCCGCGCCGCGCCAGTCGCGCGCATCGTGCAATTCGCTGCCCGCCGCGATCGTGTAGAACCACGGGCCGGCGCTGCCGCCGTCGGCATAGGCGTTCAGCGCGACGCCGACGGTACTGCGGTTGAGCATGCGCAGCGTCGGCTGCTGCGCTCCCGCCTGCAAGCGCACATCGAAATCGTAGGGCAGCGCGCGCGCCGGGCGCTGGCCCGGCTCTTGCGCCGGCAAGGCCTGCTGCGCGGGTCGCTGCGGCGCCGGCAAGGCCACGGTCGCGTCGACCCGGGCGATGAAGTCGCGGGTGTCCGGCAAGGCGACGCGGGCGTCGTCGTGCCCGGCGAAATCCAGCGCCGAAGTCAGGTCGCCGGCGATCGCGCGGCGCCACAGACCGATGTTGGGTTCGGCGACGCCGAAGCGGCGCTCCAGGAACCGGATCACCGAGGTGTGGTCGAACACCTGCGAATCGACCCAGCCGCCGCGGCTCCATGGCGACACCACCAGCATCGGCACGCGCGGACCGAGGCCGAGCGGGACGCCGTGGTAATCCTCGCCGCGCACGTCGACATTGCTGGCGCCCATGCCCGGATCGGTCGCCGGCAGCGCCGGCGGCACGTGGTCGAAGAAGCCGTCGTTCTCGTCGTAGTTGATCAGGAACACCGTTTTGGACCAGACCTCCGGCGATGCCGCCAGCACCTCCAGCAGGCGCGCGCTGAGAGACTCGCCATAGGCCGGGGTGGCCTCGGGGTGCTCGCTGAGCAGATACGGCGCCACGATCCACGACACCTGCGGCAAGGTGCCGCCGCGCACGTCGCGTTCGAACGCCGCGACCAGGTGCTCGCCGCGCGAGGCCTTGGCGTTGTCGGCGGTGGACCCCGGCACGATCGCGCGGCCGCGCCGGTACAAGGGTGAACTGCGGTCGAGATTGCGGAAATTGGCGAAGTACGGATGGCTGTTGTCGCCGTAGTTGTCGAATTCCTGGTAGACCTGCCAACTCACTCCGGCCTGCTGCAGGCGTTCGGAATAGGTGGTCCACGTGTAGCCGGGAAACGCCGGATTGTCGCGCGCCATGTCGGCGGTCCAGTTGCCGTCGTCGCGGTTGTTCACCGCCTGCTCGCCGTCGTTGCCGACGCTCAGGCCGCTGGTGCCGGTGAACATGTACATGCGGTTGGGATTGGTCGGGCCGAACAGCGAGGCGTGGTAGCCGTCGCAGATGGTGAAGGCGTCGGCCAGCGCGTAGTAGAACGGCACGTCCTCGCGCTGGAAGTGGCCCATGGTCATCGCCGTCTTCTGCGCGATCCAGGCGTCGTGGTGCTTCCAGGTCTCGTGCGAGCCCTTCCAGTCGTGGTTGAGGCCCTGCATCCACTGCGCGCTGCTGGTCTGGCCGTTGAGGCGGAACGGCAGCACGTAACGATCGCCGGCGCCGGGCTCGGGCTGGTACCAGACCGGACGCCCACTGGGTAGCTGCAGCGGTCTAGGATCGCCGAAGCCGCGCACGCCGCGCAGGCAACCGAAGTAGTGGTCGAACGAGCGGTTCTCCTGCATCAGGATCACTACGTGCTGCACGTCCTGCACGGTGCCGGTGACCCGCGCCGGCGGCACTGCCAGCGCGCTGCGGATGGCCCCGGGCAACAGCGGCATGACCGCCCCGGCGCCGAGGGCCAGGGATGCACTGGCGAGGAAACGGCGACGACTGTGTTCGACCATGGGCAGAAACCGGCGACGAGCTTGCGCTCACTGACCGGCCAGCGTAGGTGCCGCAGATGAAGCGGGTTTGACAGGCCGTGCCGCGGCGGGCGCGCAGGTCAATGACACGATGGTCCGGCTATGCTCTTGGCCATCGGCGCATCGTCAGCCTCCTGCGCTGGACCGAGACCATACGAGGGGAACCGAATGGAAGTGGGTGCCCGTACTGCCAGCGTGTCTGACACCATCGCCTGGCTGACAGCGCCGCGCGCATCCGCGCGATTGGCGCCATGGACGCCATGGACGCCAGCAACGGTCGCGTCCGGCGCATCGCGCTTCGCCGGCGCCGATCATCCGGAGACGATGCCATGATCGATGCCGCCATCACTGCGCCGATGTCGCGGCGATCGTTCCTGGCCGCTTCCGGCGCGGCGCTGCTGCTGACCGCACTACCTCGCCCCGCATCGGCGGCCGCGAAGAACGCGCCAGCCATCATCGACGCGTGGGCGAAGGCGAACGCCTTCCAGGGCGTCGTCCTGCTCGCCCGCGATGGCAAGGTCGCTTACGCGCAGCCCTTCGGCATCGTGGACGTGGAAGCGCAGCGGCCGGCGAAGATCGACGACCTCTACGGGATCGCCTCGATCTCCAAATGGTTCACCACCCTGGCGATCCTGCGCCTGGTCGAACAGCGCAAGCTCGACCTCGACCGGCCGATCACCGCCTGGCTGCCGGACTATCGTGCCGACACCGGCGCGCGTATCAATCTGCGGCGCCTGCTGTCCAACAGCAGCGGCCTGACCGAGCAGTACGGCCCGGCCGCCAAGGCCGACCCATCGCTGATGACGCTCGAGCTACCGGCCGCCGAGGCCGTGCGCCGGTTCGCCAGCGCCGACCTCGCGTTCGAGCCGGGCGCGAAGTTCGACTACATCTTCGCCAACTGGATCGTCGTCTACGCGATCGTCGAAGCGGTCGCCGGCATGCCCTTCGTGGACGCGATCCGCACCCTGGTTTTGGACCCGCTGGAGCTGCGCCATACCGGCACCGGCCCCGCGATCGCGACCGCGCCGACCACGGTTCCCTCCTACCGGACGCTGTCGCCGCCCGAGCGCCGCACCTACGACAGGCCGGGCTTCATCGCCGCGGCCGTCGGGTATTTCAGCAATGCACAGGACCTGATGCAGGCCGCGCACCGCGTCTACGACAAGGGCTTTCTGTCGCCAGCGTCGCTGCACCAGCTCAACACGGTGGAAATGCCGGAAGAATATGCGCTCGGCGGCCGCGTGAAGACACTGACGCTGCGCGGCCAGCGCCGCACCTACGCCTGGGAAACCGGCAACACCGCCGGCTATCGCTCGCTGCTCGCGCACCGCCTGGACACGCACGAAACGGTGGTGATCCTCAACAACAGCAGCATGTCGCAGCGCCAGCTCGACGAGTTCGCGATCGCCACGCAGTCCTGAGCGACGACAACGGGCACATACGCCTGGTTCTGCTGCAGGCTCAAAGAATACGTATTCGCCTACGAAACATAGAATTTTTTTTGATTCGAGGGGATGCAAGCCATCCAACTTCGGCGCAAAGTCCCACTATCGCAGGGGAGCGGCGAGGGAAACGCGGAGCGATGCAGGGCTTCAAGATCACGCTTGAACGGCGCTTGTTCAGCGACGAAGTCGTTGCGCGGGCAGCACATCGCTGCACGCATTTTTCTGGCATCGAGTTGCTGAGCAGCGACATCGAAATCGGGATCGTGCTGACACCGCATGACGGCGTGCAGATACCTGCCGACGTGAAATCTCGCTTCCTCAACGATGGGCCCAACGAGCGACTTCGCGAATCGGGGCGTATCGAGACCACCGACATCCATCGGGAACTCATCTATGACCTGATAGCCGACTTGAGTGTAGACACCAGCGTCCTCTAAATTACCCCTCTACGCCGCCCGGAATGGTTCATAGTTCTGATCACTTCAACAATCCTTTTGGGGTGGGCCACCGAAAAACCCCAGCTCGATCCACAACGCCAAAGCGCGCACAGCAACCTCTAACGAGTGACTGTCCTCGTATTTACCTAGACGCAGCGCTGCCAGTGACTGGACGTCGGGCGGCATCATGAACGTCGCCTTCTTCTCGCCCTTAACTCTCTTCTTGACGACGAAGCTAAACTGCATCAACGGCCAGTATCGAATAGTCGGCCAAGTATAAGTCATGTATACCCTAGTGAGGGATGAAGGCTCCATCTGCGCCGATATCTTGGCACCATCGCATACTACACCAGAGAACCGAAGCAACCCATCCTTTTCGCCAGCAACAGATAGCCCAATTCTCGCAAAGGCGTCTCTCGCCACTTCATTGAATATTTGCTTCCGCGCAACGATCGATTCTCCTCCTTTCAACTCGATGGCAGATCCGCGTGTGACGACACAGAGATTCTCAACCTCTTGCTCGACGCTTTCTTGATAGCCCCGCAGATGCGCAGATAGCATCTGTCCTAATTGTTCAGGAAAGAACCGGACGAGCAAATCACGCTTTCGCAAGAAATCGAGAATAGGATCATCCAAGATGAGCCCAATGGCCTTATTCACCTCTTCTCGAGAGTTGGCATTCCACTCCGCGAGTCGGACGCCAAGCTCGCTCTCGCGACCGTTGGCAGCAACAAAGAATTCTGGGAAGGACTGATTTTCAATGAACTTTTGATAGCCATCAGATCCAAAAACTGCTGTCGCCAGAGACATCTCACCTCGGATACTTGAAAAACCCCGGCCGACGAAAATCTCGTCTATCGGGGCTAGTTTCAGATTTTCGCTTGAAATTTGCAAATGAAGATCGCTCTTACTTTTCAGGAGATAACCAGTTTCCGAGTGTGGGCAAGACGTACCAAGGAGCGACGTTCTTCATATCCCTCAGGGCACGATCTACTTCTCGACCCACAGGATAATCGACTAAGTCCGCCCTATAGAAAACCAATCCAGTACTACCGGGATGTGTGTCGTGATAGAGCGTTATGTCATAGACTTGACGCAGAAATCCCCCGCCAACCTGGATGGTTCCAAGATACTCGCCTTGGCTGAAGAGCCAGCTGGTCGACTGACCGTAGGCAGACACCAGACGCGCAGCATCGCCGGGTCGAAGATGGAGAGGACGAACCAGAAAACGCGAGCCGACTTGCCCCCGCAAATCAGCAGGAACCAAGAAGTGCACGTAGAGGCCTGATGGCCGATGCAGCAAGAGTGGTTTTGGCGAAAACGATACCTCAAACGATACTTTGGGAGGTCGTTCGAGGCGGTCTTCAGCCGGAAGGAATAACCAGCGCGGTCAACAACTTGGCACTGGAATTCGCGAGACTGGAGCGGGCGAAGGGAATCGAACCCTCGTCAGTAGCTTGGGAAGCTACAGCTCTACCATTGAGCTACGCCCGCGTCGCCGGTGCAGTCTATGCGGTGGGCCGGCGGTTGCGCAAGAAATCGGTGCGACCAAGCGGCGGCGATGGCGCGCCGGCGCCCACGCGATGCCGGTACTTGCAGATGGGATTTTTTACGGGAAGGGCTTCAGCCCCGACGCCTTATCGCTAGGGCGTCGGGGCTGAAGCCAATCCCACAGGGAGCCGTTCCGGCGGCGCCCGTTGCCGACACTCCCTCGCGCCCGGCGCAGGGCCGGGCACGAGGGACAACCACGGCGCCGCGCTTAGAAGCTGCCGCCGAAGTTCACGAACAGCGAGGTGTCGTGCGCGCGGCTCTGGCCGGTGGTGGCGGCGATGCCGACATTGCTCTCCAGGCCCCACAGCTTGGTCCGCGCGCCCAGCACCACCGAGGCGTAGTTGCGGTCGATGGCCAGGCCCGGCACCGCGTAGGCGCCCAGGTCGGGCATGGTCTGCAGCCACGCGGTGGCCTGCTCGCCCTTCTTGAACTCGTGGTCGTAGGTCGCCTGCAGGTACGGCTTCACCGCGCCCAGATCCAGGCCGGCCTTCCAGCCGACGCGGCCGACCAGCGACTCGACGTCCTGGTCGTAGTAGCCCAGCGCGCTGGAGTTCGGGTTGCTCTCGGTGTAGCCGTCGAGCTTGACCTTCTGCCAGATCGCCGCGGCCACCGGGCCGTGCTTGAACGTGCCCTCGCCGAACTCGTAGCCGCCCTGCAGCGCCGCGGTCAGGTTGCTGCCGTCCGGCGAGCCGTTGTGCTCGATGGTGGCCGGGCCGAGGTTGACCTTGCGCTTGACGTCGTAGCTCAGCCAGCTGTAGCTGATCTGGGCGTTGACCCAGGCGTGCTCGCCATACCAGCCGGCGAAGCCGCCCAGGGTGCTGTCGTCCTGGGTGTAGTCGCCGCCGCGGTTGCCGAAATCGGCATCCACGCGACCGAAGCCGCCGAAGCCGCCGAACACCCACTCGCCGCGCGACCAGTCCACGCCGAACAGGCCGGCCGGGGCCAGGCCGTCGTACAGGTCGCCGTGCGCATAGCGCTGCATGTCGCCGCGCAGGTTGCCCCACCAGCGCATGCCGTCCGCGTCCGGGCGGCCGTCGACGTGCCAGGCGACCTGGTCGGCGCGCGAGCGGCCGGTGACTTCGGCCGAGTGGCTCAGCACCTGCTGCAGGCGCGGGCCTTCCAGGATCGACAGCGCGTACTGCGCCAGGATTTCGTGGGTGCGGCCGGTGGGATGGATGCCGTCGGCGAACACGTAGCTGTCGGCGGCGTCGGCGCTGACGTAGCTGGTCGGGTTGCAGGTCAGCGACTGCGAGGTGATCTGCGGCTGGCAGGCGGTGCCGGTGTAGTTGCTGAAACCGTAGGTGGACGGGCTGGCGATCACTTCCTGCAGCAGGTGGAAGGTATCCACCGGGATCACCTGCAGGCCGGCGCTCTTGAGCCCGGCGAACAGCGCGCTGTTGTAGCTGCTGGCCAGCGCGGTGCCCTGCGCCATCGCCGTGGCGCCGCCGGCGCGGAAGCGCGGGGTAAGGCCGACATCGGGGATGGTGGTGACCATGACGTAGCGCGCGCCGGCGTTCTGCAGGCTGGCGACGATGCCGACCTCGGCCGTCACCGCGTTGCCGATGGTGGTCTGCGCCGGCGCGCCGCCGGCGACCGCGAGCAGGTCGTTGGCGCCGCCCCACACGCTGTACAGCGCATTCGGGTCGGCCTTGCCGCCGTTGGCGGCCAGGTAGTTGCTGGCCTGCGTCGCCAGCGACGGCGCCACGCCCAGCGCGCTGGGGTTGGCCACGCCGACGCGGGCGTTGCCGGCGGCGTAGTTGTCGCCGATCTGGCCGTTGCCGTTGGCGTGGCCGTCGACGTGGTAGTAGTCGGCGATGTACTGCGCCCAGACCCAGTCCGGATTGGTCGTGAACTGGCCGGTCACCGCCTGCGCCGAGGCAGGCAGCAGCGGCCGGTAGTAGCCGGCATCGGTCAGGCTGTCGCCGAAGAACACGGTGCGGCTATAGGTTTGCTGTGCGAACGCGGGCGCGGCGGCGAGCACGATCGCGGCGGCCAGCAGCGAGCGGAGTGGACGGATGGACGAAGTCATGGATGCCCTCCCGGGCGATAATGAAGGTGACTCGGGGCACGGCCAGAACATACGCAGCCGCATGGCAGGCATGATTTCACCTCTGCCCCTCACGCTCACGTTGCACTGCCGCAATAAATCGCGCACTCGGCGGCACGCATTGCACAATGATGACATGAACATCGAATTGAACGGCCAGGTCCGCTCCTTGCAACCCCACACCACCGTCGCCGCCCTGCTGCTCGAGGAAGGGCTGGCGCAGCGCCGCGTTGCGGTCGAAGTCAACGGCGCGATCGTGCCGCGCGGCGCGCATGCCGAGCACTTGCTGCGCGACGGCGACCGGGTCGAGATCGTGCACGCGCTGGGCGGCGGCTGAATTCCGCGCGGCGTCCGACTCGGCAGCGCCGGGTGCGATGGGCGATAATCCGGCGATGAACGCTCACGCCCCCCACGACGCGCTGGTGATCGCCGGCAAGCCCTACCGTTCCCGCCTGCTCACCGGCACCGGCAAGTTCGCCGACCTGGAACAGACCCGGCAGGCCACCGAGGCCGCCGGCGCCGAAATCGTCACCGTGGCGATCCGGCGCTCCAACATCGGCCAGAACCCGGGCGAGCCCAACCTGCTCGACGTGCTGCCGCCGGAGCGCTACACCATCCTGCCCAACACCGCCGGCTGCTACAGCGCCGAGGACGCGGTGCGCACCTGCCGCCTGGCGCGCGAGCTGCTCGACGGCCACAACCTGACCAAGCTGGAAGTGCTGGGCGACCAGCGCACCCTGTTCCCGGACGTGGTGCAGACCCTGAAGGCCGCCGAGATCCTGGTCGCCGACGGGTTCGAGGTGATGGTCTATACCAGCGACGACCCGATCCTGGCCAAGCGCCTGGAAGAGATCGGCTGCGTGGCGGTGATGCCGCTGGCCGCGCCGATCGGCTCCGGGCTGGGCATCCAGAACCGCTACAACCTGCTGGAGATCATCGACAACGCCAAGGTGCCGATCATCGTCGACGCCGGCGTCGGCACCGCCTCGGACGCGGCGATCGCGATGGAGCTGGGCTGCGACGGCGTGCTGATGAACACCGCCATCGCCGGCGCGCGTAACCCGGTGCTGATGGCCAGCGCGATGCGCAAGGCGGTCGAGGCCGGGCGCGAGGCGTTCCTGGCCGGGCGCATTCCGCGCAAGCGCTACGCCAGCGCGTCGTCGCCGGTCGACGGGCTGATCGGCTGAGGCCGCGCGCATGACCGATCCGTTCTCCAGCGCCGGCGCCAAGACCCCGCCCAAGCCCTTCACCATCGAGGAAGGCCGCCGCCAGGTACGCAGTTTCGTGCTGCGCCAGGGCCGCTTCACGCCCGCCCAGCAGCGCGCGTTCGACGAGCTGTGGCCGCGTTTCGGACTGGACTACAGCGGCCAGCCGCGCGATCTCGACGCCACCTTCGGCCGCACCGCGCGCAAGGTGCTGGAGATCGGCTTCGGCAACGGCGAGGCGCTGCGCTTCGCCGCACGCCACGACCCGGCCCGCGACTACATCGGCATCGAAGTGCACGCGCCCGGCGTGGGCCGCGTCTTGAACGCGCTGGCCGCCGACGGCAGCGAGCACGTGCGCCTGTACCACCACGACGCGGTGGAAGTGCTGGAGCACGAGATCGCCGACGGCGCGCTCGACGAAGTGCGCATCTACTTCCCCGACCCGTGGCACAAGAAGCGCCACAACAAGCGCCGCCTGCTGCAGCCGGCGTTCGCCGCGCTGCTGGTGCGCAAGCTGCGCGCCGGCGGCCGCCTGCACGCGGCCACCGACTGGGCCGACTACGCCGAGCAGATGTGGGACGTGCTCGATGCCACCGCAGGCCTGGTCAACCGTGCCGGCCCGCGCGGCCACGTGCCGCGCCCGGACTGGCGCCCGCAGACCCATTTCGAGACCCGCGGCCAGAAGCTGGGCCATGGCGTGTGGGATTTGCTTTACGACAAGCCGGGATTGGAGATTCGGGATTAGGGATGAAGAGCGAATCCGCCACCATCCGGACGGGATGCATCCACGGCACGCCACTGCCGCGGCCGGCCCCGATTCCCGCCGTTAGCTAATCCCGAATCCCCAATCCCCAATCCCGGCCCCCAATGGACACCGCGCTGACGCTGACCACCGATATGAAGCTCGTGCTCGGGCTGGTCGGCTTCACGATGGCGATGTTCGTGTTCGAGCGCATCCGCGCCGACGTGGTCGCGCTGGTGGTGCTGGTGGTGCTCGGGGTGACCGGGCTGATCGCGCCGGAAGAGCTGTTCAGCGGCTTCTCCGGCAACGCGGTGATGAGCATCATCGCCACCACCATCCTCGGCGCCGGGCTGGAGCGCACCGGCGCGCTGAACCGGCTGGCGTCGTGGCTGCTGCGCCGCGCGCACGGCGTGGAAGAGCGGCTGATGCTGCTGACCACCGGCATCGCCGGGCTCAATTCCTCGTTCATGCAGAACCCCTCGGTGATGGCGCTGTACCTGCCGGTGGCCTCGCGCCTGGCCGCGCGCACCGGGCTGACCCTGCAGCGCCTGCTGCTGCCGATCGCCGCGGCGATCGTGATGGGCGGCGCGCTGACCATGGTCGGCAACTCGCCGCTGATCCTGCTCAACGACCTGCTGCAGTCGGCCAACAACAACCTGCCCTCGGGCATGGCCACGATCGAGCCGCTGCGCATGTTCGCGCCGCTGCCGATCGGCGTGGCGCTGCTGCTGGCCTCGCTGATCTACTTCCGCGTGCGCGGCGACCGCACGCTGATGGAAGAAGAACAGCTGATCAACAACGGGGTCACCCCGGCGCGCACCGAGAGCTACTTCGCGCGCACCTACGGCATCGAAGGCGACGTGTTCGAACTGATCGTCAGCGCCGACAGTCCGCTGGTCGGCATGACCCTGGGCGAAGCGGAGACGGTGCACGACGCGCCGCTGCTGCTGGCCCTGAAGACCGGCAACGACACCCGCCTGGCACCGCCGGCGGACATGCGCATCTGGGTCGGCAGCGTGCTCGGGGTGATGGGCGCGCGCCAGCAGGTGGCCGATTTCGCGCAGAACCAGTTCCTGCGCCTGTCCTCGCGGCTGCGCAACCTGGGCGACCTGTTCAATCCCAGCCGCGCCGGCATCTCCGAGGCGGTGATCCCGCCGACCTCGCGCTTCATCGGCAAGAGCGCGGCCGAGCTGCGCCTGCGCAAGCAGGCCGGGATCAGCCTGCTGGCGATCAACCGCGACAAGCAGGTGATCCGCGAGGACGTGCGCAAGGTGCATCTGCGTGCCGGCGACATGCTGGTGTTCCACAGCATCTGGCAGGACCTGGCGCAGGCCTCGGAGAGCCGCGACTTCGTCGTGGTCACCGACTATCCGAAGGGCGAGCACCGCCCGCACAAGTTCAAGATCGCGATGACGATCTTCGCGCTGACCATCCTGATCGCGCTGACCAGCAAGCTGCCGGTGGCGCTGACGCTGATGACCGGCGTGGCCGGCATGCTGCTGACCGGCGTGCTGCGCATGGACGAGGCCTACGCCTCGATCAACTGGAAGACCATCTTCATGATGGCCGGGCTGATCCCGCTGGGCTGGGCGATGGACAGCAGCGGCGCGGCGGCCTGGGTCGCCGGCCACACCATCGCGCGGCTGCCCGAGGGCGTGCCGGTGTGGGCGCTGGAGATCGCGCTGGCGCTGCTGACCACCGCGTTCTCGCTGGTCATCAGCCACGTCGGCGCGACCATCGTGATGGTGCCGATCGCGGTCAACCTGGCGCTGGCCGCCGGCGGCAATCCCACCGCGTTCGCGCTGATCGTGGCGCTGTCGGCGTCCAACAACCTGATGACCGCGTCCAACCCGGTGATCTCGATGATCACCGGCCCGGCCAACTATCAGCCGCGCGAACTGTGGCGCGTCGGCGCGCCGCTGTCGCTGATCTATACCGCGGTGGTGGTGCTGATGGTCAACCTGATGTCGATGGCCTGGTGGGGCGCGTTCTAGGCGCCACTCACGCCAGGAACACCTGGCCCTCGCGCACCGTCACCGGCACCGCGAGCAGGCTCTGGCCGCGGCACGGCCCGGACACGCAACTGCCGTGCTGCAATTCGAACGCAGCGCCGTGCGCCGCGCAGACCACGTGTCCTTCGCGGCTCTTCAGGAACTGTCCCGGCGCCCAGTCGAGCCGGCGCCCGGCATGCGGGCACACGTTCAACCAGGCGCGCACGCCGTCGCCGTCGCGGTACAGCAGCAGCGATTCGATCTCGCCGCCGATCGCGGCCTCGGCTTCGACCAGGTTGCCGGGCTCGATCTGCTCCAGTTGCGCCAGCACGGCGGAAGATGACTCGGTCATGGAAGACGGCGGCAGCGCGGAAAGGGCCGCCATTCTTGCATGTCCGCGGTTCGCACCCGCGTCGCGCTTCACCTGGCGACGACATGCAAGACATTGAACGGGCAAGTGTTAATTTTTCGCTTAACGAACTTTTCACTCCGTCACATAAGACAGCGTCGATACTGCGCCCTCGGTTCCAACTGACACAGACTTCTGCCATGCGTGTACGCGCCTTCAATTTCGATCAGTTCCGGCATGTCTTCGCGCCGCGCAAGCCGCGCCATCCGCTGGTGAAACTGGCCGTCGGCTTGCTGGGCCTGGCGATCCTCGCCGGGCTGGTGTTCGTCAGCGTGTTCGTCGGTGCGGCGATGATCCTCGGCGGCATCGCGATGAAGCTGCTGAGCCAACGCGGCAACAAGCGTCCGGCCTCGGCACGCCAGCATGTGGTCGATGGCGAGTACCGCGTGTTGCGCAAGCCGGCGTTGCCGCTGTAAGGCTGGGATTGGGGAATGGGGATTGGGGAATCGTGAAAGCGATGCCCTCTCGCCTGCCGGAGTCGGGTCGAACCTGACGCGCTAAACTGCTGCATCCCGTTCTTCTCTGGATGCGTGCCCGATGAAAGACCTGTTTGCTGCTGCCGAAGCGCCGCGCGTGCCTGTGCGTGGGTTGGGGCTGTTTCCGGTGCATCGCATCTACTGCGTGGGCCGCAATTTCGCCGACCATGCGCGCGAGATGGGCGCCAGCGCTCCGGCCTCGAAGGCCGACCGCGGCCAACCGACGTTCTTCATGAAGCCGGCCGATGCGTTGGTGATCGGCGGCGACTCCATTCCCTACCCGTCCGCGACCCAGGACCTGCACCACGAAGTGGAGCTGGTGGTGGCGCTGGGCCAGGATGCGCCGGCCGGCGTGCTCGGCGTCGAGGATGCGTCCGCCCTGGTGCTCGCCTACGGCGTCGGCCTGGACCTGACCCGGCGCGATCTGCAGGCCGCGGCCAAGGCCAAGGGCCTGCCGTGGGACATCGCCAAGGGCTTCGACCATTCCGCGCCGATCAGCGAGCTGATCCCGGCCGGCGAAGTCGGCGCGCTGGAGGCGTTGAACCTGTCGCTGGAGGTCAATGGCCAGGTGCGCCAGCAATCGCTGCTCGACCAGATGATCTGGAACGTGCCGGAGATCCTGCACGAACTGTCCAAGCTGTTCGCGCTGCGCGCCGGCGACCTGGTGTTCATGGGCACGCCGGCCGGCGTGGCCGCGCTACAGCCCGGCGATCGCTTCAGCGCGCGACTGGAGAACGTGGCCGAGCGCCATGGCGTGATCGTCGCCTGAGTGCGCGGCGCATCGGGCGCAGGTGGCCGACGCGCAGCTTGATCCTGGAACGACAACGACTGCGCTAGGCTTGCACGGCGGCGACAGGCCCGCGCAACGTTCGAGGAAGCTTCCATGGGCATGATCCGCGAGTTCAAGGAATTCGCCATGCGCGGCAACGTGCTGGACCTGGCGGTCGGCGTGGTGCTCGGCGCCGCGTTCGGCAAGATCGTCACCGCGCTGGTGGAGAAGATCATCATGCCGCCGATCGGCATGCTCGCCGGCGGCGTGGATTTTTCGCGCTGGGCATGGACGCTGAAGGCGGCGACGGTGGACGCGGCCGGCAAGGAAGTGCCGCCGGTGGTGATCGGCATCGGCGATTTCCTCAACACCATCATCCAGTTCGTGATCGTGGCCTTCGCCATCTTCATGGTGGTCAAGGCGATCAATCGCATCGCGCGCAAGGAACCGCCCGCGCCCAAGGCGCCGAGCGAGGAAGTGCTGTTGCTGCGCGAGATCCGCGATGCGTTGAAGAACGACGCCGCACCGCAGTAAGTGCAGTGCGCAGGCGCGCCACGCGCTGCTAAGCTCGGGGCTTTCCTGTTCGCGGAGTCCCCCATGCGCCGTCTTGCCGTCGTCACCGCCGTCATGCTCGCCATCGCGTCCGCCGCCGCGGCCGAGACCACCCGCATCCCGGATGCGGCGCTGTCCACCGCCGCCACGCTGCGCGAGCAGGCGCTGGCCGACGACACCGGCTGGAAGGTGGTCGAATCGCTGACCACCGAAGTCGGCCCGCGCATGGCCGGCAGCGAGGCCGATGCGCGCGCGGTCGCGTGGGCCAAGGCCAAGTTCAAGGCGCTGGGCTTCGACAAGGTCTGGACCGAGCCGGTGACGTTCCCGAAATGGGAGCGGCGCAGCGAGCACGCGCAAGTGCTCGGCGCCAACGCGCAGCCGCTGAGCGTCACCGCGCTGGGCGGCAGCCCGGCCGGCACGGTCGAGGCCGAGGTGGTGCGCTTCGCCGACCTCGCCGCGCTGCAGGCCGCACCCGCCGGTTCGCTGCGCGGCAAGATCGCGTTCGTCGATTACCAGATGGTCAAGGCGCGCGACGGCAAGGACTACGGCAACGGCGGCGCGGTGCGCAGCAAGGGGCCGTCGGAGGCGATCCGCAAGGGCGCGATCGGCTTCGTGATGCGCTCGGCTGGCACCGACTCGCACCGCGTGCCGCATACCGGCATCACCCGGTTCGACGAAGGCCTGACGCCGGTGCCGGCGGCGGCTCTGGCGGTGCCCGACGCCAACCAGCTGGCGCGCCTGGTCGCACGCGGCCCGGTGCGGCTGCGCCTGGCGCTGGACTGCGGCTGGGACGGCCAGGCCACCTCGTACAACGTGATCGGCGAGATCACCGGGCGCAGCAAGCCCAGGGAAGTGGTGGTGATCGGCGGTCACCTGGATTCGTGGGACCTGGGCACCGGCGCGATCGACGATGGGGCCGGCGTCGGCATCAGCATGGCCGCCGGCCACCTGATCGGCAAGCTCAAGCGCGCGCCCAAGCGCACGATTCGCGTGGTCGCCTTCGCCAACGAGGAGCAGGGTCTCTACGGCGGCAAGGCCTACGCGCAGGCGCATGCCAAGGACGTGGCGCTGCACCAGATCGCCGCCGAGAGCGATTTCGGCGCCGGCCGCATCTATGCGTTCAACACCGGCTCCGGCAATGCCGCCGCCTCGCGCGAGGCGACCCGGCAGATCGCCGAGGCGCTGGCGCCGCTGGGCATCGAGTACGCAGCGGACAAGGGCGGCCCCGGCCCCGACGTCGGCCCGCTCGCGGCCAAGGGCGGCGCCTGGGCGTGGCTGGCGCAGGACGGCAGCGATTACTTCGACCTGCACCACACCGCCGACGACACCCTGGACAAGATCGACCCCAAGGCGCTGGCGCAGAACGTCGCCGCCTACGCGGTGTTCGCCTACCTGGCCGCGGAGGCCGACGGCGGCTTCGGCAGCCAGGCCAAGACAGTGGAACCGCCCAAGGAGTAAGCTGGCACGCCTGCCGCGGGGATGCGCGCAGGCTTTCCCCCCTTTCGCAGCATCGTCAGGACCCACGATGGGCAAACGGCAAGGTCGTGCAGGCTCGGCGGTGACGCTGCTGGATGTGGCGCGGCACGCGGGCGTCTCGCCGATGACCGCCTCACGCGTGATCAACCGCCACCCACGGGTGGGCGCGGCGATGCGCGAGCGCGTCGAGGCCTCGATCAAGACGCTCGGCTACCGTCCCAACCTGGCCGGGCGCTCGTTGCGCACCGCCAGCCTGGCGCGGATCGGCGTGCTGTACAGCAATCCCAGCGCGGCCTACCTCAACCAGTTCATGCTCGGCATCCTCGAGCAGAGCAGCCTGGACGGCAGCCAGGTGCTGGTGGAAAAGAGCGACGACATGGGCAGCCAGCGCGCCGCCACCGAGCGCCTGCTCGACGCCGGCGTGGACGGGGTGATCCTGCCGCCGCCGCTGTGCGATTCGCGGCAGACCATCGAGGAACTGGACGCGCGCGGCATCCCGGTCGTCGCCGTGGCCACCGGCACGCCGATGCAGGGCGTCAGCTCGGTGCGCATCGACGACTACCACGCGGCCTGCGCGATCACCCGGCACCTGATCGACCTCGGCCACCGCGACATCGGCTTCATCAGCGGCGATCCCAAGCACACCCCGAGCGCGCTGCGCAGCCGCGCGTTCTTCGATACCATGGCCGCGGCCGGGCTGCCGGTCGCCGCCACGCGCGTGGCCGAAGGCCTGTTCACCTACCGCTCCGGGCTGGTCGCCGCGACCGCGCTGCTGCACGCCGCGCCGCGCCCGACCGCGCTGCTGTGCAGCAACGACGACATGGCCGCCGCCGCGGTCGCCATCGCCTACAGCCTGCGCCTGCGCGTGCCCGAGGACCTGTCGATCGCCGGCTTCGACGACACCCCGGTGGCGACCACGATCTGGCCCGAGCTGACCACCATCCACCAGCCGGTCACCGCGATGGGCCGTGCGGCGGTGGCGCTGCTGCTCGGCGAGATCCGCCAGCGCCGCGACGGCCTGCCCAGCCGCGGCATCCACCAGGTGATGAAGTACACGCTGGTGACCCGCGGCTCGACCGCGCCGCCGGCGGATCCGGCATTGCCGCAGGCGGCGGGCTAGCGCTTTTCTTTGCTGTGGTTGAAGGCGACGGAAGTCGTAGGCGCGACTGCAGGTGGCTTCTGCCATCGGTCACGATGAGCTCTCCTGGTAACGCCCGTCGCGACTGAAGTCGCTCCCACAGGATTTGGTCGACTGCGAATATCCGAGTCGAAAATGCTCACCGCGCAATCGACTCCAGTTGTGCCGCGATCCGCCTGCACCCGATCGGCACGCACCGCGATCGGGTCACGGCACGGCAACCCGCATGGCAGGACTGCGGCGGACCGCCACGACGGCACATCGCGGCGAGCAGCAGCAGCGGCAACCTCGCCTACGGCAGATCGAGCAGCGCACACACCTCACTGCGCAAACCGGTCACCGCCTGCGCGCCGTCCTGGTCGAAACGCAGCGATGCCTGGGTCGGCGCGAACGCCGGCCAGCGCGGCATGCCGGCGCCATTGGGATCGCCGCTGCGCGCGAACGCCGCCCAGTAGCGCTGCAGGTTCAGCGGCGGCTGGCCGATCGGCAGGCCCTTGAACACGAACGGCAGTTCGGCGCTGTGGGTCACCTTGCCGCCGGGCGCGGCCAGATCGAACTCGTAATGCCATACCGGCACGCCCTGCCGTGCCTGCGCCCGCGCCACCGCCAGCGCCGGGCAGCGGAAGGTCAGGTCGGTGGCCAGCTGCATCGCCGCATCGCCATAGCGCGGGTCGGGCACGGCCGTCGCATCGCGATACGGCGCCAGCACCTGCGCGGCCTGGTCCGGATAGTCGCGACGCAGGCGTGCTTCGGCACCGCCGGCACCACCGTAGGTCAGCTCCTGCGCCACGCTGCCGAGCAGCAGCGGCACCCGTTGCTGCTCGCCGGCGGCCAGCAGCGCCGCCGGTGCGCGCGGCAGCACCTGGCCATCGACGATCGCCTGCAGCCAGATGTAGCCGTCGTCGTCCAATGCCGGCACGTCGACGCCCTGCGCCGCCTTCAACAGCTGCGCGACCGGCAGCCGCCGCAACGCCGGCAGGCGCTGCGTCGCGCCGATCCCGGCACGCTGCGCGATCGCCGCGCCGAGCGCCTCGTTCTCGCCCAGGCTGCGCGGCGGCAAGCCGAAGCCGGCAGTGCCGCTCTGTTCGATCGCCGCGCGGAACAGCCCTTTCGACAGCGGCGACAGCTGCAGCAGGCCTACGTCCTGTGCGCCGGCCGATTGGCCGAAGATGGTCACCTGCGCCGGGTCGCCGCCGAAGCGGGCGATGTTGTCGCGGACCCAGCGCAGCGCCGCGATCTGGTCGAGCAAGGCGTAGTTGCCGGAGGCATGGCGTGCGGATTCGGCGCTCAGCTCGGGCAGCGACAGGAAGCCGAACACGCCCAGCCGGTATTGCACGGTGACCAGCACCACGCCCTGCTGCGCCAGCGACGACGGCAGCACGTCGGCGCCGCCGGCGACATTGGCGCCACCATGGATCCACACCATTACCGGCTGTTTCGCCGCCGGATCCAGGCGCGGCGTCTGCACTTCCACGTACAGGCAGTCTTCGCTGGAGCGCTGCGCCAGCGCAGCGTTCCAGCCGATCGCCGGCTGCGCGCAGGTCGGCGCCGGCTGGCTGGCGTCGCGCACGCCGCGCCAACGCGCAGGCGGCTGCGGCGGACGCCAGCGGTTCGCGCCGGTCGGCGGCGCGGCGAACGGGATCGCGCGGAACAGCACGCTGCCGTCGGCCTGGACCTGCCCGCGCACGCTGCCCGCGGCCAGCGTCACCTGCGTCGCAGGCACCGCGGCGGCGGGCGCCTGGCGCGCATTCGCCAGCGGCGCGAGGCCCAGCAGCAGGCACAGCAGCGCCGACTTCACCGCGCCGCTCCCGACGCCGCGACGCGGCTGCGCCAGGCGCCGAGCAGTACCGCGGTGGCCGCGGCGACATTGAGGCTTTCCACCGCGCCGCTGCCTGGGATCGACAGGCGCAGTTCGCAGGCCTGCGCGAAGTCGCGGTCCATGCCCTCGCTCTCGGCACCCATCACGTAGACCAGGCGCGGCGGCAACGCGGCGGCGAACACGTCGTCGCCGCCATCCACCAGCGTCGCCGCCAGCGCGAAGCCGGCCGCACGCAATTGCGCCAGCGCCTGTTCCGTCGGCGGCAGCCGCACCAGCGGCAGCGCCTCGGCGCCGCCTTCGGCCACGCGCGCGGCGGCGCCGGACAGGGCCAGCGTCGCGGTATCCGGCAACAGGATCGCGGCGGCGCCGAAATGCGCGGCCGAGCGCAGGATCGCGCCGAAGTTGTGCGGGTTGCCGACGCCGTCCAGCCACAACGCCAGCGCCGGGCCCGGCGCCAGTTCCTGCAGCCACGCCGCCAGCGGCAGCGGTTCGGCGCGCAGCACGTCGGCGACCACGCCCTCGTGGTGCGCGCTGGCCGCGAGCTTGTTCAGATCGGCCTCGTCCACCACCCGGTAGCCGACGCGGTTGGCCGCACACCACTTGAGCAGCGGCTGCAGCGCCGGAATCCGCGCCTCGGCCAGATACAGCTTGCGGATCGCCTCGGGCCGGCGCGCGTACACCGCGCGCACCGCGTTGAGTCCGTACAGGCGCAGCTCGCCGCGGTTGGCGTCGGCGGCGCGCGGCGCGGGCGCGGCGCGTTCGGGCGGCGCCGGCGGACGCGGGCCGCGCGGGCTCTTGCCCCAGGGATTGTTCATCGCCGCACGCTCGGCAGCGCAGCGCATGCGGCGGCAACGCGCGGGAAAGAAAGGTCATGACACATGGGCAAGGTCTCCTGGACCGCAATGGCAACGCACCGTACCGGCGCGACCCGGCGATTTTCGCTCATCCCCGCCCGCAGGTGCGGCCGGCGTCGTTCACGCGGCGGCGCCTGCGCACCTGCGCCCGGTCGGCGGGGTCCTGCGCCGGCATTTCCGCCCTCCACGGCAGAGACATCTGGCGACGGCGCATCGATTGTCTACCCAGTGCGCCGAGAAAGAGGAACAGCGGCCCGATTGCGACCGTGAAGCCGTTCGCCGTCGCTCGCCACCATGCCGCATTCGCGGCGCCAGGCGACGAATTCTCACAATCGCCCCGCTGCGGCAAGGCACATCGTCGCCGCAACCCGGCACGGCAAAGGACGGCGCTATCGACCACACCCACGACCGCGGCACCCGGCTTCGCATTGCGGGACACCATCGCCTCGATACCGACCCGACCGCTCAGCGACGGCGGATGCGGCAGCGAGCCGAGCAGGTCCCACGGCACTCCTTCCTGCCTCATCATCACAAGGCAATCCCAATGAAACCCTCTGTCCGCAGCGCACGATCGACACTGCGTCGTTGTTCCAGCACCGCATTGATGCTGCTCTCCCTGCTCTCCCTGCTCGGCATGGCCGGCGCCGCGTCGGCGGCGCCCCAGGATGGCGCGCCGGATGCCCGGCTCGCCCGGGTCGGCGCCATGAGTGCAGCGCACAAGCCGGCCGGCATCCCGGACGACTACGTCGCGACCCCGTTCGGCTACTTCGCGCCGGCGTGCGTCCGGCAAGTCCACAGCGGCAAGCGCATCCTCGCGGATGGCAGCCTGCAACACGTCGATGGCGTGCGCGAACAGGCGCAGGCCTGTACCCAGGACAACTTCACTCCCAGCGGCGCACGGGTGCGGCCCGACGGTCGCGGCATTGATGGCCAGCAGGTCCGCAGCAGCGCCGCGCTGACAGCGTCCAGAGCACGCAGCGCGGTGCCGCCACCGATTGCGCACGATTGGGTCCAGTCGGCCATCGACGTGACGGGCGCCAAGATGGGCCGCATCGTCGCGAGCTGGAAAGTACCGCAGAATCCGACCGACGTGGCGCACCAGACGGTGTACTTCTTCCCGGGCATGCAGAGCGACGATCCGACGATCCTGCAACCGGTGCTGGGCTACCGCGGCGACAGCAACACCTGGGATCTGAGCAGTTGGAACTGCTGCCAGAATGGCATGGTGTGGTCCAGCGATTTCATTCCGGCCAAAGCCGGCGACCAGATCGTGGGCGACACCTACGCCACCTGCAACAACGGCAGGCCCTGCGCGAACTGGAACGTCGATACACGCAACGTCACCACCGGCAAGAGCGTACGGCTCAGCACCACCTACGACATCAATTCGAATACGCACCTGGTGATCGGTGGCGCGCTGGAGGTGTATTCGGTGGACAGTTGCGACCAGTATCCGCCCGACGGCCGCATCACCTTCAACGCGATCGGCGTATACGACTACAAACTAGGACGCGTGCAGTCGCCGGCATGGGTTTCGTACAGCGACAGTTCCGGCCTGGACGTGCAGTGCAACTACGATGTGCAGACCACCTCCACCTCGGCGACGATCTCCTACTGATCGTGCCCTGCCCCCAAGGGCACGACACCGCTGCCGGCCACAGGCCGGCAGCGTGTCATCGCGGCACGCACCGCCGCGCGGCGATCATTCGCCGCGCGGCGCCGGCGGCAACAGGCGCTCGCGCCACAGATCGGCATTCTTGATGCCCAGCGGCAGCGGATCGAACACCGGGTCCAGGCCGGCCTTCTTCTGCCGCTCGTAGTCGCGCAGCGCCAGCAGCGCCGGCTTCTGCAGGATCAGGATGGCGATGATGTTGAGCCAGGCCATCAGGCCCACGCCGATGTCGCCCAGCGACCACGCCAGCTTGGCGTCGTGGAACGCGCCGAACACCACCATGCCGAGGATGCCCAGCCGCAGCACCAGCACGCTGAGCGGACGGCGGCGGTTGCCGTTGATGTAGCTGAGGTTGGTCTCGGCCATGTAGTAATAGGCCATGATCGTGGTGAAGGCGAAGAAGAACAGCGCCAGCGCCACGAAGCCGGCGCCCCAGCCGGGCAGGATCGCGTCCACCGCGGCCTGCGCGTAGCCCGGGCCTTCCTGCACCCCGCGCAGCCCGGCGAACAGGTGCTCGCCGCCGTCCGGCGCATACACGTTGTACTTGCCGGTGGCCAGGATCAGGAACGCGGTCGCGGTGCACACCATCATCGTGTCGAAGTAGATCGCGAAGGCCTGCACGTAGCCCTGCTTGGCCGGATGCGAGACCTCGGCGGCGGCCGCGGCGTGCGGGCCGGTGCCCTGTCCGGCCTCGTTGGCGTAGATGCCGCGCTTGACCCCCCACTCCACCGCCAGGCCCAGCAGCGCGCCGAACGCGGCATGCGCGCCGAACGCGCTGCGGAAGATGATCGAGAACATCTCCGGCACCCGCTCGGCGTTGAGCACCATCACCACCACCGCCATCAGGATGTAGCCCAGCGCCATGAACGGCACCACGATCTCGGCGAAGTTGGCGATGCGCTTGACCCCGCCGAAGATGATCACCGCCAGCAACAGCGCCACGGTCGCGCCGATCCCCAGCTTCAGCGCCTGCACCGCCGGCAACCCCATCCACAGTCCGTCGAGCGGACCGCACAGCGGGCCGCCGCGGCAGGCGTTGACCACGCTGTCGGCGATCGCATTGGCCTGCACGCCGGGCATCAGGAAACCGGTGGCGACGATGGTGGCGAACGCGAACAGCAGCGCGTACCACTTCAGCCCCATCGCCTTTTCGATGTAGTACGCCGGGCCGCCGCGGTAGCGCCCGTCGGCGTCCTTGACCTTGTAGATCTGCGCCAGGGTCGATTCGATGTACGAGGTGGAGGCGCCGAAGAAGCCCATCACCCACATCCAGAAGATCGCGCCCGGCCCGCCGAAGGCGATGGCGGTGGCCACGCCGGCGATGTTGCCGATGCCGATGCGCCCGGCCATCGACATCGCCAGCGCCTGGAACGAGGACACGCCGGCATCGGATTTCTGCCCGCCGATGGTCAACCGCAGCATCTCGACGAAACCGCGCACCTGCATGAAGCGGGTGCGGATGGTGAAGTACAGGCCGGCCGCCAGGCACATGAAGATCAGCGCCTTGCTCCAGATCAAGCCATTCAATGCAGTGATGATCGATTCCACGCAGTTCCCCGAAGCGCAAGAAGGACGCCCCGCGAACGGGACTGCCTCGATTGTGCATGAATCGGCGCTGACTGCGAAACGCAGGTCTCACTCTGGCCCGTACAAGCGGCCGAACAGATGCAGATCGTGCAGGCGTCCGTGCTTGCGCAGCGCGCCGCGGCGGATGCCTTCGCGGACGAAGCCGTTCTTCTCCAGCACCCGCGCCGAGGCCGGGTTGCTGTCCAGCACGCTGGTCTCGATGCGCAGCAGCCCGAGCGCGGGAATCGCCCAGTCCAGATAGGTGGCGACGATCCGCGTCATCCGTCCCTGGCCCCAGTAGCGGCGCCCCAGCCAATAGCCCAGTTCGGCGACATGCGCGCGCTCGCCGCGGCCAGGACGCAAGCCGATGCTGCCGCAGGCCTCGCCGTCGATCTCGATCGCCAGCACCGGGTGCGCCAGATCCACCACGCGCCCGCTCAGGAACGCCTCGCCGTCGGCACGGGTGTAGGGATGCGGAAAACGCTCGCTGAGGCCGCGCACCACCTGCGCATCGTCGGCATGGCGCAGCAGCGCGTCGAGGTCGTCGCCGCGCCAACGGCGCAGTTGCATCCCGTCGATGCCAAGGCGCAGGTCGCGCCAGGCCGTGGCGCTGGGGTCATCGGGCATCGGCGGCGCTCCTGCAGGTCGGCAGCCGAGCATAACCGGCGATTGCGCGCAGTTGCCGCATTGCCGGTCGCTGCACGGCATGCGCGCGCCGCGCAGTGCAGCGCAACGACAAGCGGGCGCAACGACGTGCCGCCGCGGTGCGTCTTGCCGCGCGCCGACGCGGTGCCGGCACGCACGACAGGCCGGCGAAAGGTTTGCGCGCGCTAATGCAGCGCGCCCCCTCCTCCGTGATCGTTACCGAGCCGTCCCGATGCATTCCGCGACCTCCCCCGCTGCGGCACGTATTCCGATCTTCATGTACCACAACATCGCGCAGGCGCCGCGGCAGCTGCAGGTATACCGCAGCCTGTACGTCGCGCCGGCGCGTTTCGCGCGGCAGATGCGCCTGCTGCAGCGGCTGGGCTACCGCGGCGTGTCCATGTCCGACGCCATGCCCTACCTGCGCGGCGAACGCCACGGCCGGATCGCGGTGGTGACCCTGGACGACGGCTACCTCGACAACCTGCATGCGGCGCTGCCAGTGCTGCAACGGCTGGGCTTCAGCGCCACGGTGTACGCGGTCAGCGGCAGCATCGGCCGCCACAACACCTGGGACGCACAGAAACTCGGCATCGAAAAGCCGCTGATGAGCCTGGCCGAGCTGCGCCAGTGGCGCGCCGGCGGCATGGAGATCGGCGCGCACACCCGCTCGCATCCGCATCTGACCGCGTGCAGCGATGCCGAGCTGCGCGAGGAAATCGGCGGCTGCAAGCGCGAGTTGGAGGATCTGCTCGGCGAGCCGGTCACCCAGTTCTGCTATCCGTACGGCGACATGGACGCGCGCGTCGCCGCGACGGTGCGCGAGGCCGGCTATGTCGCCGCGACCACCACCCGGCGCGGCCGTGCCGTGCCCGGGTCCGATCCCTGGCGCTATCCGCGCATCCAGGTGGCGCGGCATCACGTTCTGCCGCAGTTCGCGCTGCGCGCGCTGACCGGCTACGAGGATCGGCGCGCATGAAGTTCCTGTTCGTCGGCACCAATCCCGAGAACACCGGCGCGGCCACGCACTTCGTGGCGCTGGCGCAGGCGCTGGCCGGTGCCGGCCATCGCGTCGAGGTGATCGCCTGCGCAGGCGGGCTGATCGCCGAGGAGTTGCAACGCAGCGGGGTGAGCGTGCATTTCGGCCACTTCCGCAACGCGCTGGATCCGGCCGGCTACGCGCCGCTGCTGCGCCTGGCGCGGGGCCTGCAACCGGACTGGCTCGTCGGCAATTTCGGCAAGGAATACTGGCCGTTGCTGCTGGTCGGCCGCGCGCTCGGCATCCGCGTGGCGCTGTTCCGGCACCGCGCGCCGGCAATGCGCGCCTTCTCCGGCTACGCGATCCCGCGCCTGGCCTCGCGCTTCTTCGCGGTGTCGCGCTATGCGCGGCAGGCCTACCTGGACCGCGGCGTGCCGGAGGCGCTGGTGCAGGTGCTGTACAACCCGGTGAACATGGACAACCTGCGCCCGGATCCGCGGCGCGGCCGCGAGATGCGCGCCCTGCTCGGGCTGCCCGAGGACGCGATCGTGATCGGCTACAGCGGCCGCCTGCAGCACGGCAAGGGCATCTTTCCGCTGCTGGAGGCGGCGTCTGCGGCGATGGCGATCGAACCGGCGCTGCACTGCCTGTGGCTGGGCGACGGCCCCGATGCGGCGCGCCTGCACGCGCATGCCGGCGGCCAGGCCACGTCCGCCCGGCACCGCTTCGTCGGCTGGGTCAACGACGCCACGCCCTACTACAACGCGATGTCGATGCTGGCGTTTCCGTCGCTGGCGCCGGAAACCTTCGGCCGGGTCTCGGTGGAAGCGCAGGCCAGCGAAGTGCCGGTGCTCGCCAGCCGCGTCGGCGGCGTGGCCGAGACGCTGGATGCCGACGTCAGCGGCGAGCTGTTGCCGCCGGGCGACGTGCGCGCCTGGCGCGACGCGATCCTGCGCATGTGCGATGCGCAGCGCCGCCAGCGCATGGGACAGGCCGGCCGCCAGTTCGTGCAGCGCCACTTCGCCGGCGCGGTGATCGCCGCGCAGTTCGTGCAGGTGCTGCAGGCGCCGCGCCGCGCGCCGCAGCGGCTGACCCAGGCGCAACCCGGCGCGCACTGACGCCAGCCGCCGGCGACCAGCGACGCCACCGCACCGGGCCGCACGCCAGCCGCCGCACCCCGCCTTGCTAGCCGCAGCGACAGCGACGCGCCGTCGCATGCGCGCCGCATGCCTCAGCCGGCGGCGGCACCGCGGCGGCGGGTGAAATACGGGTACGCCGCGACGAATGCCAGCGCAGAAGCGGTCCCGAACAGCGTGCGCAGCGCGCCGCCGACGGTGTGCGGGATCTTCCATGCATGCAGCGCGGCGTCGTACCAGACCAGTTGCAACAGCATCAGCCCGAACAGCGCCATCGGCACCCCGAACACCAGCCAGCCGAACGCCCGCACTGCCGGCCTGGTCGTGCGCTCCTGCAGCTTGCCGACGATTTCGGTCGTGGCCAGGTGATACTGGAACGGATCGGCCGTGGAATACAGGGGCCGCTGCGCTGGCGGCGGCTCGGGCCGCACCGGCTGGTGAGTCACCTGTTCCACCGCCGTCGGCGCGACCAGCTCTGTGACATTGGTCCTGGCCAGCAAGGCCTGCATCTTCGGATCCACGCGTTCCCCCTGAACGTTGCCGCAAGGATCCGGCCCCGGGGTGTCCCTGGATCCACACCGCCTCCCTGCATGCATAGGATGCGCACCGGCGCGGCCGCCGGCAACTCCTGCTGCGCCGCCGGCGGCGGCGTCCGCGCTCAGTCGTGCGCGTCCAGCCACCCCAGCACCTGCGCCGCCAGCGCCTCGGCGTTGTCGCCGTCCGCGCGCAGGTGCAACTCCGGCTGCTCCGGCGCCTCGTACGGCGAATCGATGCCGGTGAAGTTGGGGATCTGCCCGGCGCGGGCCTTGGCGTACAGCCCCTTCACGTCGCGCGCCTCGGCCACGTGCAGCGGCACGTCGACGAAGACCTCGACGAATTCGCCCTCGGCGAAGCGCTCGCGCGCCATGCGCCGCTCGGCACGGAACGGCGAGATGAAGCTGACCAGCACGATCAGCCCGGCGTCGGCCATCAGGCGCGCCACCTCGGCGACGCGGCGGATGTTCTCCACCCGGTCCTCGTCGGTGAAGCCCAGGTCGCGGTTCAGCCCGTGCCGCACGTTGTCGCCGTCGAGGATGAAGGTGTGATAGCCGAGCGCATGCAGGCGCTTGTCGACCAGATTGGCGACGGTGGACTTGCCGGCGCCGGACAGGCCGGTAAACCACAGCACCTTCGGCGACTGTCCCTTGATCCGCGCGCGTGCGGCGCGGTCCACGTCCAGGTGCTGCCAGTGCACGTTGCCGGCGCGGCGCAGCGCGAAATCCAGCGTGCCGGCGGCGACGGTGGCGTTGCTCTGCCGGTCGATCAGGATGAAGCCGCCGAGTGCGCGGTTGCGCGCGTACGGCTCGAAGACGATCGACTCGTCCAGCGACAGGTTGCAGTAGCCGACCTCGTTCAATTCCAGGCGCTTGGCCGCCAGCCGCTCCTGCGTGTTCACGTCGATGCGGTGCTTGATCTCGCTGACGCTGGCCGACACCGTGCGCGTGCCGATCTTCAGCCAGTACGGGCGCCCCGGCAGCAGTGCGGCATCGTCCATCCACAGCACGTGCGCGGCGAACTGGTCGGCCACCTCCGGCGGGTCGTCGGCGGCGGCGATCACGTCGCCGCGGCTGATGTCGATCTCGTCGGCCAGGGTCAGCGTCACCGCCTGCCCGGCCACGGCCCGGTCCACGTCGCCAGTGCCGTCGAGCACCCGTGCGACGGTGGAGCGGCGCGCCGACGGCAGCACCACCACCGCGTCGCCCGGCCGCACCTGGCCAGCCGCGAGCGTGCCGGCGAAACCGCGGAACTGCTGGTTCGGACGGTTGACCCATTGCACCGGCAGGCGCAGGCCGCTGTCGGCGTCGCGCGCGGCCAGGTCCAGGCCTTCCAGGTATTCGAGCAAGGCCGGGCCGCCATACCAGGGCGTGCGCGCGGACCGCTGCGACAGGTTGTCGCCGTCGAGCGCCGACAGCGGGATGCAGTGCACCTGCGCGATGCCCAGTTGCGCGGCCAGCGCGCGGTAACTGGCGACGATCGCATCGAAGGTGGCCTGGTCGAAATCGACCAGGTCCATCTTGTTGACCGCCAGCACCACGTGGCGGATGCCGAGCAGCGAGACGATGTAGCTGTGGCGGCGGGTCTGGGTCAGCAGGCCCTTGCGCGCATCGACCAGCACCACCGCCACGTCGGCGGTGGAGGCGCCGGTGGCCATGTTGCGGGTGTACTGCTCGTGGCCGGGGCAATCGGCGACGATGAACTTGCGCTTGTCGGTATCGAAGTAGCGGTAGGCCACATCGATGGTGATGCCCTGCTCGCGCTCGGCGGCCAGGCCGTCGAGCAGCAGCGCGTAGTCGATCTCGCCGCCGCGGGTGCCGTGGCGCTTGCTGTCGGCGCTGAGCGCGGCGAGCTGGTCGTCGAACAGGCGCTTGCTGTCGTACAGCAGGCGCCCGATCAGCGTGCTCTTGCCGTCGTCGACGCTGCCGCAGGTGATGAAGCGCAGCAGCGGCTTGTGTTCGTGCTGCTGCAGGTAGGCGGCGACCGCGTCGCCGCCGGGATTCGGGATTCGGGATTCGGGATTCGCAACAGCGTCCCCACCCCTTCCTGCGTCCACGGCGGAAGACTGCCTTTCCGAATCCCCAATCCCGAATCCCGAATCCCGGCTCATCAGAAATACCCTTCCAACTTCTTCTTCTCCATCGACGCGCCCGGATCCTGATCGATCACCCGCCCCTGCCGCTCCGAGGTGGTGGTCAGCAGCATCTCGGCAATGATCTTTTCCAGCGTGTCGGCCTGCGACTCGACCGCACCGGTCAGCGGATAGCAGCCCAGGGTACGGAACCGCACCTGTCGCCGCTGCGGCACTTCGCCGTCGCGCAGCGGCAGCCGCGCGTCGTCCACCAGGATCAGCGCGCCGTCGCGCTCCACCACCGGGCGTTCGGCGGCGAAATACAGCGGCACCACCGGAATCGCTTCGCGGTAGATGTACAGCCAGATATCCAGCTCGGTCCAGTTGGACAGCGGGAACACGCGCACGCTCTCGCCGGCATGGACCCGGGCGTTGTACAGATTCCACAGCTCGGGGCGCTGGTTCTTCGGGTCCCAGCGATGCTTGTCGTTGCGGAACGAGAACACCCGCTCCTTGGCCCGCGCCTTCTCCTCGTCGCGGCGCGCGCCGCCGATCGCCGCGTCGAACCGGCCCTGGTCCAGCGCCTGCTTCAGGCCCTGGGTCTTCATCACGTCGGTATGCACGGTCGCGCCGTGCGTGAACGGGCCGATGTCCTGGGCGATGCCGTCGGGATTGATGTGCACGCGCAGGTCCACCCCGGTTTCGGCGGCGCGGCGGTCGCGGAACGCGATCATCTCGCGGAACTTCCAGCGCGTGTCCACGTGCAGCAGGGGGATCGGCGGCGGCGCCGGCGCAAAGGCCTTCAGCAGCAGGTGCAGCAGCACCGAGCTGTCCTTGCCGACCGAATACAGCAGCACCGGATTGCGGAACTCGGCGGCCACCTCGCGCAGGATGTGGATGCTTTCGGCCTCGAGCCGGTCGAGGTGGGACAGGGCGGAAGAACGCATCGGGGACAACGCAAGGCTCGTTGGGAAGGGGTACGTACAGAGGGTAGCAGCGGCCGCGGCGCCTGGGGCGACCGGGGCCGGCAGTGTGTGATGGGTCTGGCAGGCACTGAAATAAGCGGGGGGCATAAGCCGATAACCCCTGCTCCTTTCTGCCCCGCGCAACGAATCCCTAACATCGGTCATCCCTTCTTCCCACCCGGACCGGCCATGACCGCCGCCTCGCCCGCGTTGCCGCCCAGCCCCTTGCCCGACGAGCGCAAGGCGCTGCTGGCGCGGACGGTGGAGGGGCTGGATGCGGCCAGCCTGTGGTGGCTGTCCGGCTATGCCGCCGGCCTGGCCCAGGGCCAGGGCCATGCGCCGCCCTCGCTGGCGGTGTTGCCGGGCGGCGCCGCGACCAGCCAGGCCGCGCAGCGGCTGAGCATTGTCTACGGCAGCCAGACCGGCAACGCCCGCCGCGCCGCCGAGCAACTGGCGGCCGACGCCGAGGCCGCCGGGCTGACCGTCCGCCTGCTGCGTGCCGACGCCTACCCGACCCGCGAACTGGCCAGCGAGCGCCTGCTGTACGTGGTCATCAGCACCCAGGGCGAAGGCGATCCGCCGGACGACGCGATCGGCCTGGTCGAATTCCTGCAGGGCCGCCGCGCGCCCAAGCTGCCGGAACTGAAGTACGCGGTGCTCGGCCTGGGCGATTCCAGCTACGCCGACTTCTGCGGCATCGGCAAGCGCATCGATGCGCGCCTGGCCGAACTCGGCGCGCAGCGGCTGCTGCCACTGGGCGAGGCCGACCTGGACATCGACACCGTGGCGACCCCGTGGCGCGCGCAGGCGCTGACGCAGGCGCGCGAGCTGCTGAAGAGCGCGGCCGCGCCGTCGGCGACGGTGACCCCGCTGCGCAGCAGCGCCGCGGCGGCATGGAACCACGAGCGCCCGTTCGCCGCCGAGGTGCTGGCCAACCAGCGCATCAGCGGCCGCGATTTCAAGGGTCCGCGCTATGCCGCGCATGGCCAGGCCGACAAGGACGTGCGCCACCTGGAACTGTCGCTGGCCGGCAGCGGCCTGCACTACGAACCCGGCGACGCGCTGGGCATCCGCCACCGCAATCCGCCGGCGCTGGTCGAGGCCATTTTGACGGCGACGCGACTCGACGGTCATGCCGACGTCACCGTCGATGCGCAGACTCTTCCCCTGCACGAGTGGCTCGCCGCGCATCGCGAACTGACCCGGGCCTCGCGGCCGTTCCTGGCCGCGGTCGCCCGCCGCTCAGCCGCCCCGGCGCTGGAGCAGTTGCTCGACCATACCCAGACCGCCGGTCTGGCGGCGTTGCTGGCCGATCACCAGGTGATCGACGTGCTGCGACGCTGGCCGGCGGATTGGGACCACAGCGCACTGCTGGAGGCGCTGCGGCCCCTGGCCCCGCGCCTGTATTCGATCGCCTCCAGCCGCAAGCGGGTCGGCGATGAAGTCCACCTTGCCGTCGACGTGCTGGCCTACCAGGCGCACGGCCACGCCCATGGCGGCGCGGCCAGCGGCTTTCTGGCCGCCCTGGCCGAAGGCGACAGCGCCCCGGTCTACATCGAACCCAACGAACGCTTCCGGGTGCCGGCCGACGCCAGCCGCGACATCCTGATGATCGGTCCCGGCACCGGCGTGGCGCCGTTCCGCGGCTTCGTGCAGGAACGCGCCGAAAGCGGCGCCGGCGGCCGCAACTGGCTGTTCTTCGGTGCCCGTCACTTCAACCAGGACTTCCTGTACCAGGCCGAGTGGCAGCAGGCGCTGCGCAGCGGCGAACTGCAGCGCCTGGACCTGGCGTTCTCGCGCGACGTGCAGCCGCTGCGCGACGGCAACGTGCCGGACAAGGTGTACGTGCAGCAGCGCCTGCGCGAACACGGCCGCGACGTCTACGACTGGCTGCAGAACGGGGCGCACCTGTACGTGTGCGGCGCGATCGGCATGGGCAAGGACGTCCACGCCACGCTGCAGCAGATCGTGATCGAGCACGGCGCGCGCAGCGCCGAGGATGCAGCAGCCTATCTCACGGCGCTGCAGCGGGAGGGGCGGTATGCGCGCGATGTGTATTGAGGCTGGGATTGGGGAGTCGGGATTGGGGATTCGCAAGAGCGCATTTCTGGAGTGTTGCGATCCTTTGCTGTGCTCACCCGTCGGTCCGCTTTACCAATCCCGAATCCCAAATCACGAATCCCTGCTGCCATGAGCCACTCCGTCGAAGACATCAAAGCCGAAAGCCGCCGCCTGCGCGGGTCGCTGCTGCAGAGCCTGGCCGATCCGGTCACCGGGGCGCTGCGCGAGGACGATCAGACGCTGATCAAGTACCACGGCAGCTACCAGCAGGACGATCGCGACCTGCGCGACGAGCGGCGCCGGCAGAAGCTCGAACCGGCCTACCAGTTCATGATCCGCACGCGCACGCCGGGCGGGGTGATCACCCCGGAGCAGTGGCGCAAGCTCGACGCCATCGCCACCACCTACGGCAACCACTCGCTGCGCATCACCACGCGCCAGGCGTTCCAGTTCCATGGGGTGATCAAGCGCGAGCTGAAGGCGACGATGCAGGCGATCAACGCCGCGCTGATCGATACCCTGGCCGCCTGCGGCGACGTCAACCGCAACGTGCAGGTCGCCGCCAACCCGCTGGCCTCGCGCGCGCACGCCACGCTGTACGCCGATGCGGCGCGCGCGTCCGAACACCTGCTGCCCAATACCCGCGCCTACTACGAGATCTGGCTGGACGAAGAGCAGATCGTCGGCAGCGGCCAGGAACAGGAGCCGATCTACGGCGACACCTACCTGCCGCGCAAGTTCAAGATCGGCTTCGCGCTGCCGCCGATCAACGACGTGGACGTGTTCGCCAACGACCTGGGCTTCATCGGCGTGCTCGGCGCGGACGGCGAACTGGCCGGCTACAACGTCAGCATCGGCGGCGGCATGGGCGCCACCCATGGCGACGCCGAGACCTATCCGCGCGTGGCCAACGTGATCGGCTTCATCGCGCGCGACCAGCTGCTCGATGTCGCCACCGCCGTGGTCACCACCCAGCGCGATCTCGGCAACCGCACCGTGCGCAAGCGCGCGCGCTTCAAGTACACCATCGACGACCACGGCCTGGATGTGGTCGTCGCCGAGATCCAGCGCCGCGCCGGCATCGCGCTGCAGCCGACCCGCGCGTTCGCGTTCGAGCACAACGGCGACCGCTACGGCTGGAGCGAAGGCGAGGATGGCCGTGCGCACCTGACCCTGTCGCTGCCGGCCGGGCGCATCGCCGACCATGACGGCGGCGCGCGCCATCTCAGCGGCCTGCGCGAGATCGCCGAACTGCTGCAGCGCGACGGCGATGGCGCGCATTTCCGCATGACCTCCAACCAGAACCTGGTCATCGCCGGCATCCCGGCCGCGCAGCGCGAGGCGATCGACACCCTGGTGCGCGCGCATGCGCTGGACGCCGGCAACCAGGCGCGCACCGCGCTGGCGCGCGCGGCGATGGCCTGCGTGGCGCTGCCGACCTGCGGCCTGGCGATGGCCGAGGCCGAGCGCTACCTGCCCGACTTCGCCGGCAAGCTGGAGCCGTTGCTGGACCGGCACGGGCTGCGCGAGGCGCCGATCCTGCTGCGCATCTCAGGTTGCCCGAACGGTTGCTCGCGGCCGTATCTGGCCGAGATCGCGCTGGTCGGCAAGGCCCCCGGCCGCTACAACCTGATGCTCGGCGCCGATCATCGCGGCCAGCGCCTGAACACGCTGTACCGCGAAAACATCGGCGAGCCGGAGATCCTCGACGCGCTGGATCCGCTGTTCGCGCGTTACGCCAACGAACGCGACGCCGACGAGGGCTTCGGCGATTTCCTGCACCGCAGCGGCCTGGTCGCGCTGCCTGCCTACCCCACCCACCGCCATCTCATTCCTTCGGAACTGCACGCATGAGCGCCCTGCCCGCCTCCGCCCACCACGATTCCGCCAACGCGCCGGCGACGGCATGGGACCTCGACGCGGTCAACGCGTTGCTGGCGCCGATGACCGCCGTGCAGCGCGTGGCCTGGGCGCTCGAACACGGCCCGGCCGAGGCCGCGCTGTCGTCGAGCTTCGGCGCGCAGTCGGCGGCGACGCTGCACCTGCTGACCCAGCAGTTGCCGGACATCCCGGTGATCCTGATCGATACCGGCTACCTGTTCGCCGAAACCTACCGCTTCGCCGACGCGCTCACCGACAGGCTCAAGCTCAACCTCAAGGTGTACCGGCCGCTGGTCAGTCGCGCCTGGATGGAAGCGCGCCATGGCCGCCTGTGGGAACAGGGCATGGTCGGCATCGAGCAGTACAACAACCTGCGCAAGGTCGAGCCGATGCGCCGCGCGCTGGACGAACTGAAGGTCGGCACCTGGTTCACCGGCCTGCGCCGCAGCCAGTCCGACAGCCGCGCGCAGACCCCGTTCGTGCAGAAGCGCGGCGAGCGCTACAAGATCAACCCGATCGCCGACTGGAGCGACCGCGACCTGTGGCAGTACATGCAGCAGCACGGCCTGCCGTACCATCCGCTGTGGGAAGAAGGCTACGTGTCGATCGGCGACTTCCACACCACCCGCCGCTGGGAACCGGGCATGCGCGAGGAAGACACCCGCTTCTTCGGCCTCAAGCGCGAGTGCGGCATCCACGAGGACATCTGAGGCGAACTTGTCGCAGGCCCTCTGCGAGCCCGCGCCCGCCTTTTCTGTGGAAGCGACTTCGGTCGCGACAAACGCAGCAATGAACCTTCCGGCTTCGGGTACGGTCGGGACTGAAGTCCCTCCTGCAGCGCACCCAGCAGACACCTCGCGCAGCCCCTGTAGGAGCGGCTTCAGCTGCGACGAACGAAGCCGTGAACCTTCCGGCTTCGGATACGGTCGGGATTGAAGTCCCTCCTACAGCGCACCCAGCAGACACCTCGCGTAGCCCCTCCTGTAGGAGCGGCTTCAGCCGCGACAAACGCAGCGGCGAACCTCCCGACTTCGGACGCCGTCGGGACTGAAGTCCCTCCCACCGGCACCCGGTGAGCCGACCGCGAGCCCCTTGTGGGAGCGACTTCAGTCGCGACGAACGGAACGGGGACTCTTCCTGATTCCGGTCCCATCAGGACCGAGGTGCTCCCACAGTGCACCCAGCGAGGTGGCCGCGAACCTCCCATGCCAGACAGCACCGCCTCACTCCCGCCGCAACACCCACCACCAATCCAGCGCCAGCATCAGCAACAGCGACACCCCGACCAGCGGGAACAGCACGCCGCCGATCGCCAGCAGCACGAGCACGCCGCGCAAGGTGCACCGGTCCGCCGGCAGCGGCGGCACGCCCAATCCGCCGGCCGGGCGCCGCTTCCACCACATCAGCGCGGCGCTGACGCACAACAGCAGGATGCCGATGCACGAGGCGATCAGCAGCAGCTGATTGAACGTGCCGTACTGCTGCCCCAGGTGCACGTTGATGCCCCATTCCAAGGCCTTCGCCATGGGCCCGTAATCGGCGTAGCGCATGTCCAGCAGCACCTTGCCGCTGTACTGGTCGAGGTGGATCACCCGCTGCTGCGCAAGATCCGGCGGATACACCGACGCGGTGTAGACACCGCGCACGCCGCGCGGCAGCGCCACGCTGTAGCCGGCAGCGATACCGCGCGCCTGGAACCGCGCCACCGCCGCGTCCAGGCCGATCGCGCCGGGCGCCGGCGCCATCGCCTCCATGGCGTTCATCGCCATGCCGCCATGCGCGGCATGCTCCGCATGCGCATCGTTGCCGTCGTCCGCCACGCTCGAGGCCGAAGCCGCAGCCGCATTCGCCGCCGCGGGCATCGGCATCGGCATCGGCATCGCTGCAGTCTGCGGCAGCTGCGACTGCGGCAACCGCGCCTGGCGCAGCGACCAGGCCGGCACCTCTGCGTCGCTCAGGCGTTGCGTGGACATCGGCACGTCCACGCGCAGGCCAGCCGGATAGCCATAGTGGTGGCCATTGGCGAGACGGTTGACCTGCGCGCCCCAGAACCATGACCACGGCATCCCGGTCAGCGCCAGGAACAGCAGCATCGCGCCGACCACGCTGCCGGTCAGCGCATGCGTATCGCGCCAGAACACGCGTTGCGGCGGCCGTCCGCGCACCGTCGTGACGCCGCCGCGGCGGCCGCGCGGCCACCACAGGTAGACGCCAGTCAGCACCAGCAGGATCGCCCAGCCCGCGGCCACTTCGATCAGTGCGCTGGCCCACGGCCCGACCAGCGCGAGACTGTGCAGGCGCCGGATCGTCCACGCCACCGTGCCGTGCTCGGGCAAGCTGCCCAGCACGCGCGATCGATACGGATCCACGTACACCACCACGCGGCGGGCATCGGCGGTCCCCACGGTCACTTCCGCCGACGCGTCGCGCCGCAGCGGCGTGGTGTAGCGCAATGCCTGCCCAGGCTGCGCCGCCAGCGCCACCTCAAGCAGGCGCTGCGGCGCGACGGCCCGTGCCTGCGCCGGCACCTGCACCGTCTTCAGCGCACGGTGGAAGTAGCCATCGATCGGCTGCTGGTAGACGAAGGCGGCACCGGTCAGCGCCAGCCACGCCAGCAATGGCAGCACCAGCAGGCCGGCGTAGAAATGCCAGCGCCACACGGCGCGGTAGAAGCGCGCCGGCGGCACTGCCGTCGGGTTCGGCATCGCCATCACCATCCCCAACTGAGGCTGGCGTACAAGGCGCGGCCGTCGCCCGGCGAGTAGCCGGACGAGCCGCTGTCGTACCAGGCGTAGACGTAGTGGCGATCGGTCAGGTTCTTCAGCTGCAGCGACAGCTCGCGCTGCGCGCGCCATGCCCACGTCGCGCCGACATTGGCCAGCGCGTAGCCGCCGTAGCGGCCCAGCGTATTGCTGCGTTCCAGGTAGTAGTCGCCTTGCGCATTGCCCCAGGCCGACAGCTTCAGCCGCGGCGTGGCCTGCCAGTCGATGCCGGCGGTGGCCAGGTAGTGCGGCACGTTCTCGATCTCCTTGCCGCGCGTGGCCGGCGCGCTCGGATCGGGCGTGACGATCAGCGCGCGCTGCCGCGAATACGCCAGCCACAGCGTCCAGCGCTCGTCAGGACGCAGGGTCAGCTGCGCATCCCAACCGCGGCGCAAGGTCTTGCCGACGTTGCCGACCTCGCCGGTGCCGACCGTGCCATCGACGCCGAGGATGGTCGCCACCTCGTCGGACGCGCGCTGCTCCCAATAGGCGATGCGCGCGTCCAGCCGCTTGGCGTCGGCGAACTTCAGGCCGGCTTCCCAGCCGTCGTTGTACGACGGGGCCAGGTTGCCGGGCTGGCTGCGGTAGGCGCCGTTGCCGCTGCCGATCTGGAAGGTGCGGCCCAGGTTGGCATAGGCGCTGGTCTGCGCGGTCAGCGCGAACACGGCGCTGAGCTTGGGCTGATTGATCGCGCCGTAGGCGTAGGCCGGGTAGCGCGCACCACCGAGCCGGTCGCGGAAGCTGCCGTCGACCCAGTCCACGCGGTAGGCCGGCACCAGTTGCAAACGCTCGAACGGGCGGATCACCGCCTGCACATAGACCCCGCGCGTGTCCAGATCGAAATCCCAGTCGCGCAGCGGCGCGGTGCGCACCCGCGCCACGGTGCGATAGCGTTGCGAGGTGTTGTCCTGCCATTGCCCGTCGACGCCGCCTTCCAGCGCGAACGACGTCGCCCAGTCCACTTCGGGACGCCAGCTGGCCTTGGCCAGGAAACCGCGCTGGGTCTCGTCGGTATCGCGCTCCTGCTGCGCGCCGGCGGCGGTGAAGCGCACCCAGCGCTGGTTCTGGTAGCGATTCCAGTACAGCGTGGCGCTGCCCTGCACGGCATCGGCCAGTTGCGCATCCAGGTGCAGGCTCACCTGCCCGGTCTGGCGTTCGCTGCGGTCGTCGCGCGCATAGTCGGGCGAGCTGCGCGGTGCGCGTTGTGCGCTGGCGTAATCCAGATAGCCCGCTTCCAGCGCGTCGTTGCGGTAGTAGCGCGCACTGAGTCCGGCCCGCCAGGCCGCGTCCGGCGCGGTGTAGAACCACTTGCCGGCGAAGGCCCGCTTGCGTGCGTCGGCATGGTCGCGGTAGCCGTCGCTGTCGCGCCAGGCGGCGAAATAGTTCTGGCTCCAGCCGCCGCGTTCGATGCCCTGGCTGGCCTGCACCTCGCGCGTGCCGAAGCTGCCGGCGGTGACGCTGGCGCGGCCGTCGTTGCCGCCGCTGCGGGTCAGCACATCGACGCTGCCGGTGATGGCGTTCAAGCCGTAGCGCGGATCGTTGGTGCCGCGCACGATCTCGATCGCGGCGATGTCCAGCGGAAACACCGCATCCAGGTACGGCATGCCGCCGGCGTTGTCGTTGCTGGGAACGCCGTCGATCAGCAGCTTGACCGCGTTGACCCGGCCTTCGCCGTTGAAGCCGCGGAACGAGAAACGGCCGGCGTCGGTGCCCATCTTGAACTGAGTGACCTGCACCCCGGGCGCGCGCATCAGCAGCTCCCAGCTGTAGTCCACATGCTGGTCCTGCAGCAGGTCGCCGCCGAGGATGTCCACGGAACTGAGAACGCTGCGCGCGGTCGGCAAGGACAGCGGATCGGCCCGGACCTGGACCTTGCCCAGGGTCAATGCGGAATCGCCGGCGGGCGGTTGCACGCCGCCGTCGCCGGCATGCGTCGGCAGGGAGACGCTGGCCGCGAGACAGGCGCAGCCGTACGCCGCCAGGCGCGGCACGGAAAAGAAACGGATCATCGATGGCTCCATCAGCACGAAGACGCGCCGCGGCGACGCCACGGCACGAAAGAACAGCCGTTCGTGTTTCAGGAGTACAGCGGAGGCCCGCGTGCGGCGTGAGCGCGCCAGATGCCCGTGTCCACCACCGGCGCGCGCGGCGCGGCCAGCGGCGCGCGCTGGCGCAACCACGGCAACACCAGCAACAGCAACGCCAGCAAGGGCAGCAGGCGCGCGGCCAGCAGGCAGTAATCGCACGCCTGCTCGTGCGCCATGCCGCCGTCGTCATGGACGCCGGCGTGTACAGGCGACGACGCCGCAGGCAACGCAAGCACCGATTGCAGGCCGCGGCTGGTGCACAGCGCCTCCGCCGCGGCAGCGGCCCAGTCGCCGGACCGCGCCTGCTGCCAACGGCTCAGCAACGGTGCAGCCAGCATCAGCGCGATCGCCAGCAGGGCGAGCGTTCCCCAAAGCGACGTTGGCTGGCGGCGACGGATCACCGCCGCAGTCTAGGGCCTGTTGCCCGGCTCGCGGAAGGCCCTGCGACAGCTTGACGCATGTGCGGCAAGGCGGGACGCGCGGTATGCATGCCGCCGGGCGACCGCAGTGACCCAGCCCCCACTTCGGCGACAGGAATCGCTTACAGCGTGGCGCGGTGCTCAAGCCCTGTCGGGCCGTGTCGATACCTGCACCGAAGCCACGCCTGTGCGTCGGCCATTCGAAGACTTCATCCGTGGAGGGACGAAGATGATTCCGAGTAAAAGCCATCCCAAGTGGGTTCCGCTGCTCCGCGGCGATACCAAGCTGCAGTTCAAGGTATTCGCCGGGAACATGATGCTGAGCCAGTGCGCGCGCAAGTTGAAAAGCGATGCGTCGCCGCAGACCGTACAGGCCTGCATCGACGAGGCGCACGCGTTCTTCAGCAAATACGAAAATCTCTACAAGGCCGAGCTGCAGGCCCACTTCTGAGGAGAAGCGACATGCTGATGACACGCGAACAAGCGGCGCAGAAGATCCAATCCGGCGCCACGCTGTACCTGGCCGGCGACCAGGCCCTGCTCGACAGCCTGCCCAAGGGCAACTGGATCGGCGGCACCATTCCCTATTTCATGGACAAGCAAGGCGGCACCCACAGCCGCGAACTGATCTTCGTCAGCGAGCAGGACCCTTGCGTCAGCGGCTCGAGCGTGCGCTGGTACGACGTGGGCGAACTGCCATCCATCGCCAGCGACTCGCCCGATCACGGCTTCAGCGTGATCATCCTGCCGGCGACCAGCCAGGCGCACGTGCGCTATGCGCAGGATTCGCCCGACTACCCCGGGCTGTTCATGAAGAACATCGTCGGCTGGGTGTCCGGCGTGGACCTGGCGGACCTGGGCAAGCTGGCGCCGCGCATCTACGACGGCACCAGCGGCAAATCCTACAGCGAAGGCTGCGTGGCGCTGCACGCGACGCTGCCGGAGGACAAGATGGTCTCGGTCGGGATCGTCAACTGCTTCGAGCAGGGCGACGGCGACGTGATCACCTTCGCGCAGGACGGCTTCGACGTCGGCCAGGCGCTGGTCAACGGCGAGCCGCGCGACTTCGCCGAATACCTCACCGCCAACCAGATCGACGTGCGGCTGCCGCTGGTCGCTGACTACAACGGCGAGAAGATCAACGCCAGCATCCAGTCAATCGACCAGGACGCGCGCAAGGTCACGCTGTACGCGCCGGTGTTCCGCGGCGTGGAGTACCGCATCGCTGCACCGGTGGCCAACTACGTCGAGGAATTCTCGCGGCAGTTGCCACAGACCGTGAGCAGCCCCGAGTTCAGCTGCAACTGCATCCTCAACTTCCTGTATTCGGAACTGGAGGGCAAGCGCACCGGCGAACTGATCGGACCGGTGACCTTCGGCGAAGTGGCCTACCAGTTGCTCAACCAGACCATGGTGTACCTGCAGATCGAGGACATGCCGACCTGAGCGCCGCACAACGGCTCCACCCGGCGGGCGCAGCGATGCGCCCGTCGTCGTTTGTGGAACGGGGCCACGCGCTTGCCTCATTTCGTAATTTCTGGAATTATCGAATTGATGAACGCCGACAGCACCGTTTCCGCCCTGCGCGCGCTCGCCCACGGGCACCGCCTGGCCGCCTACCGTGCGCTGGTCCAGGCCGGGCCGGACGGCATGGCGGTGGGCGAATTGCGCGCCGCATTGGGCCTGGCCGCGGCCACGCTGACCGCGCACCTGCACGTGCTGCGCGGGGCCGGCCTGATCGCCGACGAACGCCAGGGCCGGGTGATCCGGCTGCGCGCCGACTACGCGCGCATGTACGCGCTGATCGGCTTCCTGACCGAAAACTGCTGCGGCAATGGCAGCTGTTCCCCCGATGCTGCAGCGCCCGCCGCCGCGCGCGTGCCATAGCGCAGCGCCCTCCTCCCTATCGCACCGAGTCTTCCGATGAGCGCCATCACGATCTACCACAACCCCGCCTGCGGCACCTCGCGCAATGTCCTCGGACTGATCCGCAACAGCGGTGCGGAACCGACCGTGGTCGAATACCTGAAGACCCCGCCGGACCGCGCCACCCTGCAGGCGCTGATCGCGGCACTGGGCATCCCGCTGCGCGAGGCGATCCGGCAGAAGGGCACGCCCTACGCCGAACTGGGCCTGGACGACCCGGCGCTGAGCGACGACGCATTGCTCGACGCGATGCTGCAAAACCCGATCCTGATCAACCGGCCGATCGTGGTCACCGCACTGGGCACGCGCCTGTGCCGGCCGTCGGAAACGGTGCTGGAGATCCTGCCCTCGCCGCAGCGCGGCGCCTTCGCCAAGGAAGACGGCGAACCCCTGATCGACGCGGACGGCCGCCGTGTCGGTTGACCTGTCCGAGCTGCCGAACCTGGACCCGGCCGCGTTCGTGCGCCCGGATCCGCTGGCGCCGAGCGCCGCCCGCGCCACGCATCCGCCGCGCATCCTGCTGCTGTACGGCTCGTTGCGCGAACGCTCCTACAGCAAGCTGCTGGCGCTGGAAGCGGCGCGGCTGCTGCAGGCGATGGGCGCGGAAACGCGCCTGTTCGATCCGCGCGGCTTGCCGCTGCCCGACGCCACTCCCGACAGCGATGCGAAAGTGCAGGAACTGCGCGAGCTGACCCTGTGGAGCGAAGGCATGGTCTGGTCCTCGCCGGAACGGCACGGCGCGATGAGCGGCGTGCTCAAGGCGCAGATCGACTGGATCCCGCTCAGCCAGGGCGCGCTGCGCCCCACCCAGGGCAAGACCCTGGCGCTGCTGCAGGTGTCCGGCGGCTCGCAGTCGTTCAATGCGCTCAACCAGATGCGCGTGCTCGGCCGCTGGATGCGCCTGCTGACCATCCCCAACCAGTCGTCGGTGGCCAAGGCCTGGCAGGAATTCGATACCCCCGGGCGGATGCTTCCCTCGCCCTATTACGACCGGCTGGTGGACGTGATGGAGGAACTGCTCAAGTTCACCCTGCTCACCCGCGACCTGGCGCCGTACCTGGTCGACCGCTACAGCGAACGCCGGCCGGGCACCGATTCCCTGGCCGCGGCATCGGGCGCGGCACCGCCGGCGGTCGTTGCGTCTACGTGAAGACCGCGTCGTCAAAATGTGTGATCGGTACCATAGACTGAGCGACTCACCGTCGCCGAGCCGTTCGCATGTCTTCCGTCGCACCCGCTGCCGGCCCGGTCTATTGCGCCGCCAAGCCCGGCAACGAAACGCTGCGCCTGGACGCGTTGCATAGCTACGCGATCCTGGACACGCCGCGCGAGCCGGCCTTCGACGACATCACCCGCCTGGCGGCGATGATCTGCCAGACCCCAATCGCGGTGGTCAACCTGATCGACAGCGAGCGGCAGTGGTTCAAGAGCGAGATCGGCCTGGGCACCCGGGAAACCCCGCTGGCGACCTCGCTGTGCGCGCACGCATTGCTCGAGGACGACCTGCTGCTGGTGCCGGATACGCGCGAGGATCCGCGCTTCGCCTCCAATCCGCTGGTCACCGGCGCAGAACGCCTGCATTTCTACGCCGGCGCCTTGCTGAAGACCTCCGACGGCCTGCCGCTGGGCACCGTCTGCGTGCTCGACCGGCGCGCGCGGCAGCTGACCTACGAACAGATCGAAGCGCTGCGCGCGCTGGCGCGGCAGGCGATGGCGCAGCTGGAACTGCGCAAGGCACTGGCGCTGGCGCAGGAATCCAACCATTACCGCAGCCGCCTGCTGGCCATCGCCGGCCACGACCTGAAGACGCCGCTGCGCACGGCGTCCTATGCGTTGGCCAAGGTCCAGCGCCAACTCGATGCGGTCGGCAGCGTGCCGCTGGACGAGGCGCGCAAGGCGCTGAACCAGGTCGCCACCGGCCTGGACGATCTCGCCACCAGCGCGGTCGCCGGCGGTGAGCACAGCCTGCCGGTGCAGGGCGAGGTGGCCCTGGGCGAGCTGCTCGGCCCGATCCTGGACACCTGGCGGCCGCAGGCCGCGGCCAAGGGACTGCGGCTGCGCTACGTGCCGACCAAACTGCGCGTACGCAGCCACGCCACGCTGCTGGCCACGTTGCTCGGCAACCTGCTCGGCAACGCGGTCAAGTACACCGAGCACGGCTCGGTGCTGATCGGCTGCCGGCGCCGGCGCGATCACGTGGTGGTGGAGATCATCGACAGCGGCATCGGCATGGACGGCGACAGCCTGCGCACCCTGTTCCAGGCGTTCCGCCAGGCCGATCCGCGCAGCGAAGGGCTCGGCCTGGGACTGTGGATCGTGCGCCGCACCGCCGAGACGCTGGGCTGCAGTGTCGAGGTGCGCAGCCGCCCGGGCCAGGGCAGCCGCTTCTCGGTCACGCTGCCGCTGGCGAGCGCGACCAAGGCCTGAGCGCCACCGCACCGCGCGCACCGTGGCGCGCGGCACTGCGGGTTATTCCTTCAGCACCATGTCGATGCACAACACCGCGGCCATGATCAGGATGCGCACGTCGTCCTCGCTCGGCACCGCATTCTCGATCGCGAGCATGTAGTTGTCGGCCGAGGTGAACAGCTCCTTGCCCAGCCCGGCCCACTTCTTGGACACCCGCGCCAGTTCGCGCTCGCCCTGCACGAAGCGGAAATCCCAGCTGGTCCATTTGCCGCGCAGCGTGCACACCAGCTTCTCGCGCGCATCGAGCACGTCGAACTTGCCGCCGATGGAGAAGAACTTCTGGCTGAAGGAACCGACCAGGCGATCGTGCTCGTCCAGCACCTCGACCTTGGACAGGAACAGCGAGAAACCGCGCTTGACCGTCAGCACCTTCTGCCCGTTCGGGGTGCGCACCTCCACATGGAACGGGGTCATGCGCTTGTAGTCGCTGAAACGGAAGATCTTGGTGAACAGGCCCAGGTTCGGCTCGCGGCATTCGAGCACCTTCTGGTTGCTCTGCGGATCGAACACGTCGTAGTTGTTGGCGGCCTTGAACATGCCGACCTGCTCCTTGACGAAGAACAGGTTCTGCTGGAGGACGGGGTGCATGGACATCCTTGTTTCGGGTAAAAGAGCGCGCACCGTAGCGGCCGCGCGCAAGGATGGCAATGGCATGCCCGAACGGCACGGCATCGGCGCGCAGCGACGAGCGCGCCGTGTGCGCGGCGCCAGCGGCGAGCGCCGCTGCGGATATCGCTCGACCGGAGCGGCCAGCGCCAGGCGCGGCGAAGACGCCGCAGCGGCGCCGCTCAGCTGGTGATGGTCTGGGTCAGCTCTTCCCAGGTCGGCGGGGTCGGCCAGTCCGGCTCCTGGTTGCCTTCCATGACCCGGCGCAGGTCGCGGGTGTCGATCTGCGGCGCCAGCACATGCACCAGTTCCAGCGCGTAGTCGCGCAGCACGCGGTCGCGCGGCAGCACCGCCCAGGCGATGCACTCGGGGATCTCCGGCGGCGCCGGCCAGGCGCGCAGGTCGGTGTCGCCGGCATGCACCGCCATTTCCGCGAGCAGGCCGACGCCGAGCCCGGCACGCACGTAAGTCTTGATCAGGTCGGCGTCGAGCGCGGTCAGGGCGATGCTCGGCTCCAGCCCGAGCCGGGCGAAGGCGCGCTGCAGCGAGGAGCCGGAGCGGGTCGAGGATTCGTAGCTGATCAGCGGCTGCACCGCCAGCGCGGCCATGTCCGGCACCCGCTTGGGCACGTCCAGCGCATGCCCGCGCGGCACCAGCACCAGCCGCCGCCAGCGGTACAGCGGCACCGCGATGCCGGCGCCCGGCTCGCTGCCGGCGGTGCTGACGATGGCGATGTCGGCATCGCCCTGGCTGAGCAGGTCCAGCGCCGCGCTCTCGGCGGCCTGCTGCAGGTGCACGCTGACCTGCGGATACGCCTGCTTGATCTGCGCCACCGCCGGCGGCAGCACGAAGCGCGCCTGGGTGTGGGTGGTGGTCAGGGTCAGCTGGCCCTGGCTCTCGCGGCGCTGGTTGGCGGCGTAGGTGCGGATGTTGTTGGCCTCGGCCAGCACCGCACGGGCGCGCTCGATCACCTCGCGGCCGGCCGGGGTCACCGTCTCCAGGCTGCGGCCCTTGCGCACGAACAGCAGGAAACCGAGTTCGTCTTCCAGCTGCTTGAGCTGCTTGGACAGCCCCGGCTGGGTGGCGTGCACGCGCGCCGCGGCCAGGGTGATGTTGAGATCGGCATCGGCGATGGCGACGAGGTAGCGGAGTTGGGTCAGCGTCATCGGAGCGAGGGCGAGGCGCCGCCTGGCGGGAGCAGCCACGACTGTAGTGGAAATGGGCCACTCACCTTATAACCGAAAGCTATCTGGTAGAGGCATGAAGTCATTTCCGGAGGCTATAAGCCGGCGCTACGGTCACCCCTCCCACCTCCTTCCTGCGTTGCGACCGCCGTGAGCCCTGCCCCGATTGCGTTGTATCCGGACCTGCGCGAGCGGCCCGTACTGGTGGTCGGCGGCGGCACAGCCGCCGAGCGGCAGGTGCAGGCGCTGCTCGCGGCCGGCGCGCTGCCGCGGCTTGGCGCGCCGGCACTGACGCCGGCATTGCAGGGCTGGGCCGATGCCGGGCGCATCCAGTGGCTGCACGGCCGCTTCGATGGCGCCTGGCTGGACGCGGTGTGGTACCTGGTCGCCGCCAGCGACGACCCCGTGCTGAACCGGCAGGCGCTGCAGGCCGCCGCCGCGCAACGGGTGCTGGCGCAGGACGCGATCGGCACAGCCGATCCGGCCGCAGCCACAGCGTCGGCAGACGCCGCCGGCGACGGCATCGGCGCATCCGCCGCTGCGGCGCAGGCGCACGCGCTCCGTCCCGGCACGGTGACCCTGGTCGGCGCCGGCCCCGGCGATCCCGGCCTGCTGACGCTCAACGCGCTGCGCGCGCTGCGCAGCGCCGACGTGGTCCTGCACGACCGCTTGGTCAGCGCCGCGATCCTGGACCTGCTGCCTGGCACCGCCGAACGGATCGAAGTCGGCAAGTCGGCCAGCGGCCACAGCGTGCGCCAGGAGCAGATCCACGCGCTGATGCTGGAGCACGCGCGACGCGGGCGCCGCGTGGTGCGGCTGAAGGGCGGCGATCCGTTCGTGTTCGGCCGCGGCGGCGAGGAACTGGAATACCTGCGCGCGCACGGCGTGCCCTACGCGGTGGTGCCGGGCATCACCGCGGCACTGGCCTGCGCGGCCTACGCCGGCATCCCGCTGACCCATCGCGAGCACGCGCAGTCGCTGCGCCTGGCCACCGCGCACTGCAAGGAATCGTTCGACACGCTGGACTGGGCCGCGCTGGCGCAGGAACGGCAGACCCTGGCGGTGTACATGGGCGTGGCCGGACTGGACACGGTGCGCGAACGCCTGCTGCGCGCCGGCCGCGCCGCCGACACGCCGTTCGCGCTGGTGGAAAACGGCTCGCGCCCGCAGCAGCGGGTAGTGGTCGGCACCCTGGCCGACCTGCCCGACACCGCCCGCGCGCACCAGGTGCGCTCGCCGGCGTTGCTGATCCTCGGCGAGGTGGCCGCGCTGGCGAGCAGCCTGCACTGGTTCGGCGCCGCACCGCTGACCGCACCGCCCTCACCTTTCCCGAAGCCGGCCGTGCCTACCCTGGCCCACGCCGCCTGACCCGCATCCCTTTTCCGGAGACCCTGCGCATGGCCATCTACGACAACATCCTCGACACCATCGGCCATACCCCGATCGTCAAGCTGCACCGCCTGCCGCCCGAGCACGTGAGCCTGTACGTCAAGGTCGAGGCGTTCAATCCCGGTGGCTCGGTCAAGGACCGCCTGGCACTGGCGATCGTGCTCGACGCCGAGGCCAAGGGCCTGCTCAAGCCTGGCGATACGATCGTCGAAGCCACCTCCGGCAACACCGGCGTGGCCCTGGCGATGGTCGCCGCCGCGCGCGGCTACAAGTTCGTGGCGACGATGGTGGAGACCTTCTCGATCGAGCGCCGCAAGCTGATGCGCGCGTTCGGCGCCAAGGTGATCCTGACCCCGGCCGCCGAGCGCGGCAGCGGCATGGTGCGCAAGGCCGAGGAACTGGCCCAGCAGCACGGCTGGTTCCTCGCACGCCAGTTCGCCAACCCGGCCAACCCCGCCTACCACCGCAGCACCACCGCCGCGGAAATCCTGCGCGATTTCGCCGGCCGCCGGCTGGATCATTTCGTCAGCGGCTGGGGCACCGGCGGCACCCTCACCGGCGTCGGCGAAGTGCTGCGCGTGGCACGTCCGGACGTGCGCATCACCGCCACCGAGCCGGCCGGCGCGGCCTTGCTGCAGGGCCAGGAGTGGAAGCCGCACAAGATCCAGGGCTGGACCCCGGACTTCGTGCCCGAGGTGCTCAACCGCGAGGTCTACGACGAAGTGCTGAGCGTGGAGGACACCGATGCGATCTCCGTCTCGCGCCGTCTTGCCGCCGAGGAAGGCATCTTCACCGGCATCTCCGGCGGCGCCACCGTGGCCACCGCGCTGCGCGTGGCCGAGACCGCGGCGCCCGGTTCGGTGATCCTGGCGATGCTGCCGGACACCGGCGAGCGCTACTTCTCCACCCCGCTGTTCGCCGACATCAACGAAGGCTCCGACGACGACTGGCTGGCCGGACTGCCGTAACGGCGGGTAGTACGGCGCGGCTGCAGTGTGCGGCTGCGCTGGCCTGGCCTGGCAGTATCACAGTGACGAGGCGTCGCGTAGGAGGGGCTTTCGGCTCCGCCCCGATTCCAGCGTCGGCAGGGTGCACTGTGGGAGGGACTTCAGTCCCGACGCTTTCCGGCATCGGAAAGAACACCGCTGCGTTCGTCGCGGCTGAAGCCGCTCCTACATGCGCCTTCGGACAGCCGGCTGGGTGCACTGTAGGAGGGGCTTCAGCCCCGACAGGCTGTGTCCGAAGTCGAACCTCTCTCACTTCGCTCGTCGCGGCTAAAGCCGCTCCTACATGCGCCTTCGGACAGCCGGCTGGGTGCACTGTAGGAGGGGCTTCAGCCCCGACAGGCTGTGTCCGAAGTCGAACCTCCCCACTTCGTTCGTCGCGGCTGAAGCCGCCCCTACATGCGCCTTCGGACAGTTGGCTGGGTGCACTGTAGGAGGGGCTTCAGCCCCGACAGGCTATGTCCGAAGTCGAACCTCCCCCACTTCGTTCGTCGCGGCTGAAGCCGCTCCTACATGCGCCTTCGGACAGCCGGCTGGGTGCACTGTAGGAGGGGCTTCAGCCCCGACAGGCTGTGTCCGAAGTCGAACCTCCCCACTTCGCTCGTCGCGGCTGAAGCCGCTCCTACATGCGCCTTTGGACAGCCGGCTGGGTGCACTGTAGGAGGGGCTTCAGCCCCGACAGGCTGTGTCCGAAGTCGAACCTCTCTCACTTCGCTCGTCGCGGCTGAAGCCGCTCCTACAAGGGCGATGTCAGCGTGCGGCGAGCACAGCTTGGGGCAGCGGCAGCGCGTCCCTTTGCGCCTGATCCGCAATCGAACGCTGCGCCGCCAACGCCGATGTGCGCAGCAACAACTGCGCGACCACCGCCACCGCGATCACCGCCGGGGCCTTGCCCTCGATCCCCGGCAGGCCGATCGGACAGGTCAGCCGCGCCTGCGCGGCGTCGCCCAGGCCGTCGTGGCGCAATCGCGACAGGAACCGTGCGCGCTTGGAGGCCGAGCCGATCAGGCCGACGAAGCCGGCACGTCCGGCCAGCGCCGCGGTGGTGAGCCGATAGTCCAGCGCATGATCGTGGGTCAGGATCAGCAGCAGCGCGTCGTCCGATGCGGCGCCGGCGCGCGCGAGCAATGCGGATTCGTCCAGATGCGCCGCGCCGGCGGCAGCCGCCAGCTCCGCGCGCGGATCGGACCAGTCCAGCGCGAACGGCAGGCCGTGCAGCGCATGCGCGATGGCGATGCCGACGTGGCCGGCGCCGAACAGATACAGCGGCGTGCGCCGTGGGCCGATCGCCTGCGCCAGCAGCGCGCCGGCCGTGGGTGGCGGCGCCCGCAGCGACAGTGCTTGCGATGGCGCATCGCTGATGCAGTGATCGAGGCGGTCAGGCAGCAGCCGGGTCAGCAACGTGCGTCCCAACGTCGCCTCTTGCAGCCAGTCGCTGCGCGCCGGATCCAGTCGCTCCAGCAGCAGGCGCACGCGGCCGCCGCAGCACTGGCCGAGCAGATCGTCGGCCTGGGCGTGCGCTGCGCATTCGCCGCAACTGCCGCTGCAGCGCACGGCGCGCGCCGGCGCGACCGCGCCCAGCGTGTAGTCCTGCACTCGCCAACTGCCCGGCGGCTGCGCGAGCAACTCGCGCGCCAGCGCGCAGGCGCGCCACTCGAGCACGCCGCCGCCGATGGTGCCGATGCTGCCGTCGGCACTCACCAGCATGCGCGTGCCGGCCTCGCGCGGAGTCGAACCGGCGGTGGCCAGCACCGTGACCAGCGCAGCCGCACCGCACGCCAGCGCCGCTTCGGCCTGCAGGCTCCAGTCAGCGCGCATCGGCGTTGCCCGCCGCGATCGCGGCCAGGATCCGTTCCGGCGTGGCAGGCGCGTCCAGCGCCGGCACGCCCGCACCCGACACCGCCGCCGCCACCGCCTGGGTCAGCGCCGAGAACACCGAGATCGCCAGCATCAGCGGCGGTTCGCCGACCGCCTTGGAGCGATGGATGGTCGCCTCTTCGTTGCGGCCGGCCTGCCACAGGCGGATGTCCATCCGCGCCGGGCGGTCGCTGGCGGTAGGAATCTTGTAGGTGGACGGCGCATGGGTCAGCAGCCGGCCATGCGCGTCATAGACCAGCTCCTCGGTGGTCAGCCAGCCCACGCCCTGGACGAAGCCGCCCTCGATCTGGCCCAGGTCGATCGCCGGATTCAGCGAACGGCCGACGTCGTGCAGCACGTCCACCGCCAGCACCCTGTGCTCGCCGGTCAACGTGTCGATCACCACTTCGCTCAGCGCCGCGCCGTAGGCGAAGTAGTAGAACGGGCGGCCGCGGTGGCTGGCGCGGTCGTAGTGGATCTTCGGCGTGGCGTAGTACCCGCTGGCCGCCAGCGAGATGCGCGCCATGTGCGCCTGCCGGCACAGCGCGCCGAACTCCAGTTCCAGGTGGCCGGCGACGACCTTGCCGGCAGCGAAGCGCACCTGCTCCGGCGCCACGCCGCCGCGCTCGGCGGCCAGCGCCGCCAGGCGCGCGCGGATGTCGCTGGCCGCGTTGTAGGCGGCCATGCCGTTGAGGTCGGTGCCCGAGGACGCCGCAGTGGCCGAGGTGTTGGGCACCTTGTCGGTACGCGTGGCGGTGATGCGCACGCGCTCGGTCTCGATGCCGAACACGTCGGCGACGATCTGCGCGACCTTGATCATCAGCCCCTGGCCCATCTCGGTGCCGCCGTGGTTGAGCTGCACCGAGCCGTCGGCATAGACCAGCACCAGCGCGCCGGCCTGGTTGAGGTGGCTGGTGGTGAAGCTGATGCCGAACTTCACCGGGGTCAGCGCCAGGCCTTTCTTCAGCACCCGGTGGCGCGCGTTGAACGCGGCCACCGCCGCCTGGCGTGCGGCGTAATCGGTGCGCGCAGCCAGTTCCTCGATCAGCGCCGGCGCGACGTTGTCCTCCACGGTCATGCCGTAGGGAGTGACGTTGCGGTCCGGCGCCGCGTACAGGTTGGCGCGGCGCACCGCCAGCGCATCGCGGCCCAGCGCGGCGGCGACCGCGTCCAGCACCCGCTCGATCGCCAGCATGCCCTGCGGCCCGCCGAAGCCGCGGAACGCGGTGTTGGACACGGTGTGCGTGCGCAGCCGATGCGAGACGATCTCCACCACCGGCAGCCAGTAGCAGTTGTCGGCATGGAACATCGCGCGGTCGTTGATCGCCAGCGACAGATCGGTGGTGGCGCCGCAGCGCGAGGCCAGTTCCAGGCGCAGCGCCAGGATGCGGCCGTCGTGGTCGAAGCCGACGCTGTAGTCGACCAGGAAGTCGTGGCGCTTGCCGGTGATGCGCATGTCGTCGTCGCGGTCGTAGCGCAGCTTGGCCGGGCGCCCGGTCAGTGCGGCGACCAGCGCGCAGGCCGCGGCTGGCGCCGCCGCCTGGGTCTCCTTGCCGCCGAACGCGCCGCCCATGCGCCGCACCTCCACGGTCACGTCGGCGCTGCGCAGCCCGAGCAGTTCCGCGATCAGGTGCTGCACTTCGCTCGGGTGCTGGGTCGAGGACAGCACATGCAGCTGGCCCTGTTCGCCGGGCAACGCCACGGCGATCTGCCCTTCCAGATAGAAATGCTCCTGCCCGCCGATCTCCAGCGCGCCGCTGCAGCGCCGCGGCGCTGCGGCCAGGGCGGCATCGACGTCGCCACCGCGCGCCATGCGCTGCGCCGGCTCCAGCGCCGCACCGGCGGCGCGCGCCTCGGCGATGCTGAGCAGCGCCGGCAGCGGCGCGTACTCGACCAGCGCCAGCCGCGCGGCGCGCCGTGCCGCGGCGTGGCTGTCGGCAGCGACGACGAACAGCGGCTGGCCGTGATAGAGCACGTCGTCGCGCGCGAACAGCGGATCGTCGTGCGCGACCGGGGCGACGTTGTTCTCGCCGGGAATGTCGGCGGCGGCGAACACCGCCACCACCCCTGGCGCCGCGCGTACCGGCGCCAGGTCCATGCGCAGCAGCCGCGCATGCGCGTGTTCGCTCAGGCCGAACGCCAGATGCAGCATGCCCGGTGGCTCGGGCAGGTCGTCGATGTAGCGCGCCTGCCCGCTGACATGCCCCTGCGCGCTGTCGTGGCGCAGCGAACGCTGCACCTGCGGCAAGGCCGCATCCGCGGTGGCCGGGACCTCAGCCATCGACCAGTTCCAAGGCCAGCACCGACAGCGGTTCGTGCGGATGCGCATGCCCGATCCACAACCGCCGCAGCAGGTTCGCGGCCACCGCCAGGCGATACGCCGCCGAGCCGCGCGCATCGCTGAGCGGGCTGAAGTCCTGCGCCAGCGTGGCCGCGGCGGCCTCCAGCGTTGCCTCGCTCCAGGGCTGGCCGCGCAAGGCCTGTTCGGCGCCGCGCGCGCGCTGCGGAATGCCGGCCATGCCGCCGAAAGCGATCCGCGCCTGCGTCACCACACCATCGGCGATGCATAGCGCGAACGCGCCGCAGACCGCGGAGATATCGCTGTCGAAGCGCTTGCTGAGCTTGTCCACGCGGTACAGCGTGGCGGCCGCCGGGCGCGGCACGTGGACGCTTTCGACGAACTCGCCGGGCAGCCGTGCCTGGCGGCCGTACGCCAGGAAGAACTCCTCCAGCGGCAAGCTGCGCCGCGCGTCGCCACGACGCAGGGTCAGCGTGGCGCCGAGCGCGATCAGCGCCGGCGGCATGTCGCCGATCGGCGAGCCGTTGGCGATGTTGCCGCCGATGGTGCCGGCATTGCGCACCTGGGTCCCGCCGATGCGTCGCAGCAGTTCGCCCAGTGCCGGGTGCAACGTGGCCAATGCGGCATGCGCTTCGCTGTAGCGCACGCAGGCGCCGATGTTCAGACCGTCGGGTGTTTCGTGCAATTCGCGCAACTCGGGGATGTCGCCGATGAACACCACATCGTCGAGGACGCGCTGCTGCTTGGTCACCCACAGGCCGACATCGGTGGCGCCGGCGACCAGGCGCGCGTCGGGACGTTCCAGCAGCAACGCCGCCAGTTCGTCGGCGCTGCGCGGGGCCACGCTGCGGCGCACGCGGCCGGCGGCCGGATCGGCGTGCGTTTGCGCCAGCGCGGTGCGGCGGCGCAGCGCGCGCAAGCCGGCGAGCGTATCCGCATCGTCGCGGGGCGCGACCGGCACCGCCGCGCCGGCCTCCAGGATCGGGCCATAGCCGGTGCAACGGCACAGATTGCCGGCGATCACGTCGGCCACTGCCGCCTGCTCGGTGCCCAGCGCGCCGATGCTGCGCGCGTACAGCGACATCACGAACCCGGGCGTGCAGAAGCCGCATTGCGAGCCGTGGCGTTGCACCAGTTCGTCCTGCACCGGATGCAGCGCGCCCCCGGCGGCCAGGCTCTCCACGGTCAGCAGCGCCTTGCCGTCGAGCATCGGCACGAACAGGATGCAGGCGTTGAGCGCGCGCCAGCGCACCCGCTCGGCGCCGTCGGCACCGGCCAGTTCGCCGACCAGCACCGTGCACGCGCCGCAATCGCCCTCCGCGCAGCCTTCCTTGCTGCCGGTGCGGCCGAGCCGGTAGCGCAGCAGATCGAGCACGCTGGCGGTCGGATCCCCCGCCTCCAGTTCCAGCACTTGCCCATCGAGCAGGAACCGCACCGCGTCCATCTCAGCTGCCCCGGTAGGTGGAATAGCCGAACGGCGAGACCAGCAGCGGCACGTGGTAGTGCGCGGCATCGGCCAGGCCGAACGCGATCGGCACCACGTCCACGAACGGCGGCTCGGGCAAGGCCACGCCCTGGCCGCGGAAATAGTCGGCCACCGCGAAGTCTAGCCGATAGCGGCCCGCCGCCAGCGTCAGTTCGCGCAGCGCCGGACAGCGCCCATCGGCATCGGTGACGCCGGCGTGCAGCAGCGTCTGGCCGGCGAACAGCCGCACCGCCACGCCGGCGGCGGGCACGCCGCGGCTCAGGTCCAGCACATGGGTCGATAGCGTGCTCATCCGACGCGTTCCTCCAGTTGCGGCAGCGGCCATTGGCCGACGAATTCGGGTTCGGCGTAATCCATGTAGGCGCCGACGATCGCCTCGCGGTCGTCCAGGAACAGTTGGTCGGCGACCGCCTTCACCAGCCGCGGCAACGCGTGCTTGAGTCCGGACAGCGCCGCCGCCGACAGGCCCAGGCTCAGCAGCGCGGAATAGTTGAACGCGAACAGGCCGTGCAGCGCCGATGCGTGCTCGGGCGCGCGCGGCAACAGTTCGAAGCCCGGCCCCAGGTAGGGATGCGCGTCGAGCAGCGGCACCTCCTGCCCCTGCGGCGGACGGTAGCGGTCGCACCAGCGCGCGATGCCGTCGGCCACCGCGGCCAGTTCCGGGCGCAACGCCGGATCGGTGACCAGGCCGGTGGACAGCACCACGAAATCGAACCGCAGGCGCCCGTGCGGCGTGGTCACCAGCACGCCGTCGGCGTCCTCGGCCACGTCCTGCCAGGGGCTGCCCAGATGCAGGCGGAAATTGGGCCAGGCCGCGGCGCGTTCGAAGGTGTCGTTGGTCGGCGGCTGGTTGTGGCGGAAGAACGTGGACATCATCGCGTACTTGTCGGCATCGGGCAGCGCGGCGAAGCGCGGGATGATGCCGCTGCGTTCCATGTGCCGGATCGGGTTGACCCGCGGCAGTTCCGAGCGGCGCAGGAACACGTGCACTTCGCCGACGCCCGCGGCCAGCGCGTGCTGGGCGTTGTCGAACGCCGACGCGCCGCCGCCGAGAATGCCGATGCGGCGCCCGGCCAGCGCCGCGTAGTCGATCGCCTCGGAGGTGTGCGCGTAGCGCGAGCGCGATAGTTTCTGCGCCACCAGCGGCGGCACGTGCCATTGCCCGCCGCCCTGGATGCCGGTCGCCAGGATCACCTTGCGCGCGAGCAGGCTGTCGCCGCCGGCCAGGTGCAGCCGCTGCAGGCGCTGCGCCGGCAGCGGTTCGATGCGCAGCAGCCGCGCCTGGTTGCGCACCGGGAGGCCCAGCACCTCGCGGTACCAGCGCAGATAGTCCATCCAGTCCGCGCGCGGGATCTTGCCCAGCGCGTCCCAGCCCTGCGTGCCGTGCAGCGCTTCCCAGTAGGCACGAAAGGTCAGCGACGGCATGCCGAAGTCCAGCGCGCTCAGTTCCTTCGGCGTGCGCAACGTGACCATGCGCGCATAGGTGACCCACGGCCCTTCCAGTCCGGCCGGGTTCTCGTCGATCACCAGGAGATTGGCGATGCGCTCGCGGATCAGGCCGAATGCCGCGCCCAGCCCGCTCTGCCCGCCGCCGACGACGACCACGTCGTAGACATGCTCTGCACCATGCTGCTGCGGCCGAGTCCAGTCGGAGCCGCCATGGCCGAGCCACTGCAGCTCGCGCGCGACCTGCGCCGACAACGCTTGCAAACCGCCGGCTGCGGCGGCGCTCATTGCAGGGCCTCCAGCCGCAAGCGCACGATCTTGCCGATCTCGTCGAGCGCGGTGGCGATCTCGGCGTCAGGCGTATTCGCCAGCCGCGCCTGCATCGCAGCGAGAATCCCGGCCTTGTCGGTCAACCGCACGCAGACGATGAACGGAAAATCGAAGCGCGCGCGATAGGCCGCATTGAGTGCATGGAAACGTGCGAATTCCTCCGCAGTGAGCCGATCCAGCCCGGCCTGCGCCTGCTCGGCAGCCGAGGCCGCGGTCAGGCTGCCGTCGATCGCGGCCTTGCCGGCCAGTTCCGGATGCGCGCGGATCAACGCCAGCCGCTCGTCGGCGCTGGCCGCGTGCAGCACCTGCAGCAGGCCCGCATGCAGGTCGGCGAACGGGCGCCGTGCCGCGGCCCGTTCCACCACCCACGGCGAATGCTCGAACAGCGCGTGCAGGCGCGCGACGAACTCGGCCTCGGGCAGCGCATTCCAGTCCACGCCGTTCATGCGTGGTCGCCCTGCAGCGACACATGCGCCGATACCACCTTCCAGCCGTCGGCGAAACGCACCCAGCTCTGGCTCTGCCGGCCGGGCCGGGTCGCGCCCTCGCGCAGGAATTCGGCATCGGCCGTGGCGAAGTCGCGCCCGTAGGCGACGATCTGCACGCGCAACAGGCGCCGCTGCGGCGACCCGCCGCGGCCGCGGCGGAATGCGCGGATCGCCTCGGCGCCGTACAGCGCTTCGCCGACGCCATAGCGCACCGTGGTCGGCGCATCGTGGAACAGCCGGTCCAATGCGGCGACGTCGTCGGCCATCAGCGCACGCTCGTAGTCGGCGAACGCCGCCTGCACTTCGGCCAGCACTTCGGGCGCGTCGACGATCATGCCGGATGCACCTGCTGCCAGTGGCGGGCGATGTCGATGCGCCGCGCGATCCAGGCCTGGCCGCTGGCCAGCGCATGATCGACGAAGCGGGCCAGCGCCAGTGCGCGTGCCGGACGTCCGGCGATGCGTCCGTGCAGGCCCACCGACATCATCCGCCCGCCTTCGGCGCACAGTTGCTCGAAGCTGTCGCGCAGGTAGCGGAAGAACGGTTCGCCGTCGGCGAAGCCGTTGTAGGCGACGAACTTCATGTCGTTGGCGTCCAGCGTGTACGGCACCACCAGTTGCGCGCGGCCATGGCGGCGGTCGTAGTACGGCAGGTCGTCGGCGTAGCTGTCGGCGTCGTAGACGAAGCCGCCCTCCTCGGCCACCAGCCGCGCGGTGTTGGGGCTGGTGCGGCCCTGGTACCAGCCCAGCGGGCGCGCACCGGTGACCTGCGTGTGCAGCGCGATCGCGGCGGCGATATGCGCGCGTTCGGTCGCCTCCGGCACCTGTTGGTAATCGATCCAGCGCAAGCCGTGGCTGGCGATCTCCCACTCGGCGTCGCGCATCGCCTGCACCGCTTCGGGATTGGCGGCCAGCGCCTGCGCCACGCCGAACACCGTCACCGGCACGCCGCGCGCGGCGAACAGCCGCTGCAGCCTCCAGAAGCCGGCGCGGCTGCCGTATTCGTACAGGCTTTCCATCGCCATCGCGCGTGCGCCAGGCTGGCTGTGCGCGCCGACCATCTCCGACAGGAACGCCTCCGAGCCGGCATCGCCATTGAGCACGCCGTTTTCGGCGCCTTCCTCGTAGTTGACGACGAACTGCAGCGCCACCCGCGCCCCGCCCGGCCACCGCGGGTCCGGCGGCTGCGCGCCGTAGCCGACCAGGTCGCGCGCCGCGCTCATCATCCCTGCGCTCCGTCGGCATGCCAGGCGGCCAACGCCGCATCCACGCCGGCACCCGGTGCGCAGGCATGGCCCTCGGCGCGCAGCACCGCTTCCAGCGCGCCCAGGGTGATCAGCACCTTGTGCTTCATCGCGTTGTAGCCCATCGCGCCGATCCGCCACAGCTTGCCCTGCAGCGGGCCGAACGCGGTGCCGATCTCGATCTCGAAATCCTCGCGCATGCGCCGCCGCACCGCCTCGCCGTCGATGCCGGCGGGAATCGCCACACCGGTGACGTTGGTCATGCGGTAGCGGTCGTCGCCGAACACCTGCAAACCCAGCGCACGCGCGCCGGCGGCGACCGCGCGGCCGGCCGCGGCGTGGCGGGCGAAGCGCGCCGGCAGGCCTTCCTGCAGCGCCACGCGCGCGCACTCGCGCGCCGCGTACAGCATGCTGGTGGCCTCGGTGTGGTGGTTCAGGCGCTTGTCGGACCAGTAGTCCATGACCATCGCCAGGTCGAAATAATTCGAACCGATGCGCACGCCGCTGCCGTTGGCGATGTCGTCGCGGACGATGCCGCGCTCGACGTGGCGGCGCGCGAAGATCGCCTCGGCGGCGCGCGCGGACACGGTGATCGGCGCCGAGCCGGACGGCCCACCCAGGCACTTCTGCAAACCGCCGGTGACCACGTCCACGCCCCAGGCGTCGCTGGCGATCGGCATGCCGCCGATGGTCGCGGTGGCATCGACATAGGACAGCGCACCGGCGGCGCGGCACAGCGCACCGAGGCCGTCCAGCGGCTGCGCCATCGTGGTCGAGGTGTCGCCATGCACGCAGGCGACCAATTTCGGCGCAAAGCGTTCGATCGCATCGGCCACCGCGTCCATCGGCACCACCTCGCCCCACGGCGCCTCCACGTTCTCGACCACGGCGCCGATGCGGCCGAGGATCTCGCCCAGCAACAGGCCGAAGCGGCCGAAGTTCAGCACCAGCACGCGATCGCCCGGCGCCACCAGCGACACCAGCGCCGCCTCGATGCCGGCGCGCGCGGTGCCGTCGACCAGGAAGGTCCAGCGGTTCTCGGTCCCGAACAGCGGCCGGTACAGCGCCATCACCTGGTTCATGTAGCCGGTCATTTCCGGATCGAACTGGCCGAGCAGGTCGGCGGACATCGCGCGCAGCACGCGCGGATGCGCGTTGACCGGGCCCGGGCCCATCAGCAGGCGTTGCGGCGGATCGATTTCGCCGAACAGGTCGGCGTGCAGCGGATCAACGGACAAGGGTGTCTCCCAGGGATTCGATGAAGTGCAGCATCGCCGCCACCGCCAGATCGGCATCGGCGGCATCCACGTGTTCGGCCGGGTGGTGGCTGACGCCGCCGGCGCAGCGCAGGAACAGCATCGCGGTCGGGCACAGCGCCGCCATCACCATCGCGTCGTGGCCGGCGCCGGAGACCAGCCGCCGCGGCGCGATGCCCTGCGCGGCGATCGCCGCTTCCAGCGCGGCGACCAGGCGCGGAGCGCAGGGACTGGCCGGCAGGTCCTGAACGCAGTGCAGCTGCAACTGCACGCCGCGCGCGGCGGCGATGGCATGCAGGCGTTGCGCGATCGCCTCGGCCGCCGCATCGCGCACGGCGTCGTCGCCGGCACGCACGTCGATCGAGAATTCGACCCGCCCCGGCACCACGTTGACCGCACCCGGCGCGACCTGCAGGCGCCCGACCGTGGCCACCAGGTCCGCAGGGCCGCTGCGCGCCACCTGCTCCACCGCCAGCACGCATTCGGCGGCGGCGGCCAGCGCATCGGCGCGCAGATCCATGCGCGTGGTGCCGGCATGGCCGGCGCGGCCGACCAGCAGCGCGCGGTAGCGCCGCTGCGCAGCGATGCCAGTGACCGCGCCCAGCGCCAGGTCCTCGGCCTCCAGCACCGGCCCCTGCTCGATATGCGCTTCCAGATAGGCCAGCACGCTGTGCGGCGCGCGCGCCGCGTTAGGCACCAGCGCAATGTCCAGGCCCCAGGCGGCCAGCGCATCGACCAGCGCGATGCCGTTGCCGTCGCTTACCTGCAGCGCGGCCGGATCCAGCGTGCCGGCGACGGCGCGGCTGCTCAGCATCGACGCCGGGAACCGCGAGCCTTCCTCGTCGCCGAAGGCGATCACCTCGATCGCGAACGGCAACCGGCGGCCCTGTGCGTGCAGCGCGGCCACGCATTCGATGCCGAGCATGACCCCGAGCGGACCGTCGTAGCGGCCGGCATCGCGCACGCTGTCCAGGTGGCTGCCGATCAGCAGCGCCGGCGCCTGCGCGGCGACGCCCTCGTAGCGGCCGAGCAGGTTGCCGGCCGGGTCGATGCGGGTGTGCAGGCCGGCCTCGCCCATCCACTCGGCCACGGCCGCCACGCTGGCGCGATGCGCCGGGCTCAGCCAGCCGCGGAACAGGCCGTCGGCGGTGTCGCTATATGGCGCCACGCCGAGCGCGTCGCAGCGCGCGACCGCACGCAGGCCTGGGCGGGACGCCGGCATCAGCATGGCCGCTGCCGGCTCAGGTGCGGCCGCCGTGGTGGCCGGGATGTCGAAGGGTGTCGCGCATGACGGGGTTCGCTTGGAAGTCGGGCGGAACGGAACAGGCGATCGGCGAGAACTTTCACCAGCGCCACGCGCCGAAAGAAGTTCTTTCAATTCAAAAACTTATTTCCAGGGAACACGGCTTTTGCCGGGCTCAATCCACTATACGAACCGTACCGAAACCGGGCAAACACCGTTTTCGCGCACAGGCAGTGCAAAAAATGCAACGCTACGACGGTCCGCGCGCTCATTCGCGTGCAGAGGATGGGATGCGTGTGCTGCGCTGTGGGCGTTCGAAACGGCAGACCTTGGCTGGCGCCGGTAGGAATCGGTCGCGGCTGAAGCCGCTCCTACAGGGATGTCGTGGGCTGGCGGTGCACGTGCCAGAGGGACTTCAACCTCGACCGCGCTCCCGGCTAGCGCGGCTCCAGGATCGCTTCCACCCGCGGCGCCAGCGCTTTCAGCATGGTCTGCGCGGCCTTGGACAGTTGCCGCTGCGGGGCCACGCACAGCGACAGCGTCATCGGCTTGGCCAGGCCTTCGCGCAGGGGTACGAAGGCCAGCCGCCCGTCGGCCAGATCGGCCAGCACATCCAGTTGCGACAGCAGGCCCACGCCCACGCCCTGGCGCACCAATGCGCGCAGCGTGCGCACGTCGTTGCAGCGGATGCAGCGGCGCGTGTCGATGTGCTGGCGCTGGTACACCACCTTGGCGTGTTCGTTGACGATCAGCGGCGCGGCCGGCAGCAGCAGGCGATGGTCGTCCAGGACCTCGTTCAATTGCAGGCTGGCCTTGCCGCTGAGCGGATGCCCGACCGGCATGCAGATGCCCAGCGGAATCTCGGCGAAGGCGACCACCTCCAGATCGATGCCGCTGACCGGGTCCAACAGCAGGCCGAAGTCCACCTCCGCCGCGACCACCTTGTCGGCGACCTTCTGGTTGTCCTCGGTCTGCAGGCCGAAGGTCAGGCCCGGGTGCTCGTCGATCAGCTGCGCCAGCGCATCGACCACGATGCCCTCGCTCAACGCATCGATCATCGCGATCTCGACGTGGCCGCGGCGCAGGCCCTTCAATTCGTCGAACTGCTCCAGCGTGCGTTGATAGCTTTTCTCCCAGCGCCGCACATCGACCAGCAGCAACTCGCCGGCGCTGGTCAGGCGCAAGCCGCTCGGCAGGCGCTCGAACAACTGCACACCCAACTCCTGCTCGGCCTTGAGGATCTGCCGGTCGATCGCCGACGCCGACACATGCAGCGCCTCGGAGGCGCGGCGGATGCTGCGCCAATGCGCCACTTCCATGAAATAGCGGGTGAAGCGGGAGAAGGTCGGCATGGCGGCTTCGGTTCCTGTGGGGCCTGGCGCTCGGCGTGGAAGCGGCTGCGTCGTCGCGCGACCGCCATAGTATGGAAGCGTCGGCGGCGGCGCGGCGTGTGCTCGCCTTGTTCTTCGCCGGCATGGCGCACGTCGCGCTTCATTGCGCATGAGGATCGAAATAGGCTTCCCAGGTCGCCGCCGATCCCTGCAGCGTTGCCGCCTGCCGGAAGCGGTCCATGGCCTGGCGGCGCCTGCCGCTGTTGAGCAGCGCGACGCCGAGATTGAAGTAGGTGTTGCGGTCGTCCGAACGCAGCCGTACAGCGCGCTGCAACACCTCGACCGCATCGCCGTAGTTCCCCAGATCGCAGCGCACCGCGCCCAGGCAGGTGAGCAGCGCGATATCGTCCGGTGCCGACGCCGCTGCGGCGACGAGCAACGACTCGGCCTGTGCCAGATGCGCGGAGCAGCGCTGCGGATCGGTCATCGCCGCATCCACCAGCGCTCTGGCGCGGGCGAGGACTTCGCTGTCGTGGGACATTGCCATCGCAAGCCGGAGGCGCTAACTACCAGCCCGCGACCGCGCCATCGCTGCGCGGGTCGCTGGCGCCGCACAGCGTGCCGTCGGTCTCGCGTACCAGCGCGCCGGCGTGGCCCATCACCGAGGTGAACGGCGGCAACAGTTCGACGACATGACCGGCCGCGCGCAATGCCTGCACCACGGCGGGATCGAAGCGGTCCTCCAGTTTGAGCGTGGTGCTGTCCTCGCCCCAGGTGCGGCCGAGCAACCAGCGCGGCGCGCTGAGCGCTTGCTGCAACGGCATGCCGAAACGCGCATAGCGGCTGAACAGTGCCGCCTGGGTCTGCGGCTGGCCTTCGCCGCCCATGGTGCCGTAGGCCATGAGCCGGCCGTCGTCGAAGCGCGCCAGCGCCGGATTGAGCGTGTGGAACGGCTTGCGCCCCGGCGCCAGCGCGTTCCAACCGTCGGCGGCGAGACGGAAGCTGCAGCCGCGGTTCTGCCAGACGATGCCGCTGCGCGGCAGCACCAGCCCGGAACCGAATTCGAAATAGGTGGACTGGATGCAGCTGACCGCGCAGCCGGCGCCGTCGATCGCGCCGAACCACACTGTGTCGCCGGCCTGCGAGGGCTGCGGCCACGGCAGCGCGCGCGCGGGATCGATGCGTGCGGCCATCGCGTCGAGCGCGCCGGCATCGTCGAGCAAGGCTTGCGCGTCCAGCGTCATCCAGGCCGGGTCGCCGACGTGCGCGTCGCGCACCAGGAATGCCTGCTTGGTCGCTTCGATCAGCCCGTGCAGGTGCGCGTAGCCGTCTGCCTGGTCGACGGCGAGACGATCGAACAACGCAAGGATCAGCAGCGAGGCCAGGCCCTGGGTCGGCGGTGCGTGGTTGTACAGGCGCGCGCCGGCGATCGCCACCGACAGCGGCACGCTGGCCTCGGCCCGGTGCGCGGCCAGGTCGCTGGCGCGCAGCGGACTGCCCAGGGCCTGCAGGTCGGCGGCGATGTCGGACGCCAGCGCGCCGCGGTAGAAATCGTCCAGGCCGTCCGCGGCCAAGCGCTGCAGCGTGGCGGCCAGCTGCGGCTGGCGCAGCAGCTCGCCTTCGCGCAACGGCCGGCCGGCAGCTTCGAAGATCGCCGCATAGGCGCCTGGCTGCGCGCGCAGGTCGGCGCTCTTGGCCGCGGCGACGCCGGCACCGCCGAGGGTGACCGGCACGCCGGCCGCGGCGTGCTGGATGGCGTCCTCGAGCAGGCGCTGCAGCGGTAGCTGCGCGTCGCTCTGCTGCAATGCCAGCGCCCAGCCGGACACGGTGCCGGCAACGGTGTTGGCCGCGCCCGGACCGCGCCAGGGAATCGCCGCCTGCCCGGCGTAGTGCTGCAGCGTGGCCGCCTGCGCGGCGCGGCCGCAGGCATCGATCGCCTGCACGCGGCCGTCGGCTTCGGCGATCAGCCAGAAGCCGTCGCCGCCGATGCCGGTCATGTGCGGATAGACCACGGCCAGGCACGCGGCAGTCGCCACGGCGGCTTCCACCGCGTTGCCGCCGTCGCGCAGCACATCGCGCCCGGCCTGCGCGGCGAGATGGTGCGGCGCGACCACCATGCCGCGCCGGGAACGCAAGGTGTGCAGCATCAGCGCGGCTCCAGCGACGGCGGGGTCGAACCGATCAGGCCATCGCGTTCCAGCTGCGCGGCGAGCGCGAACAGGCGGTCCTCGCGTCCCGGCGCAGCGATCAGTTGCACGCCCAGCGGCAGGCGCCCGGGACGGTACAGCGGCGCGGCCAGCACCGGGCAACGCGCCAGGCCTAGCGGCTGGGTGAAGATGCCGAGGTTGGCGCGCGCCGACACCGCCATGCCGTCGATCTGGATCGTCTCCTGATCGATGCGCGGCGCCGCGCACGGCGTGGCCGGCGCCAGCAGCACATCGACCTCGTCCCACAGCCGCTGCATCGCGCCAGCGAACCAGGCGCCGAAGCGCTGGGCATCGGCGATGGCCGCCGCCGGCAGCTGCAGCCCGGCGAGCAGGCGATCGCGCGTGGCCGGATCGAAACGCGCGCCGTGCGTGGCCAGCGCCTGGCGATGGCGATAGCCGCCTTCGGCCGCGGTCATCACGAACGCCGCGGCGCGCGCGCATTCTGCCTGCGGCAGTTCGCGCAACGCATGGCCACCGAGCGCGGCATGCAGCGCGGCCAGGCCGGCCTCCAGCTCCGGATCGAGGTTGCGCTGGAACCAGCCGCCCAGCCGCGCCACGCGCAACGCAGCGGTGTCCACCGGCGCCAGGCTGTGCCCGCGCATCGCCGCGTACACCGTGCGCAGGTCGGCGACCGAGGTCGCGAACGGGCCGACCACGTCGAAGGCCTCGACGAACGGGAACACGCCGTCCATCTCCAGACTGCCGTGACTCGGGCGCAGCCCGTAGATGCCGCACAGCGCCGCCGGCACGCGGATCGAGCCGTTGGTGTCCGAGCCCAGCGCGAACGGCACCCAGCGCGCCGCCACCGCCGCGGCCGAGCCACCGGAAGAACCGCCGGCCAGGCGCTGCAGATCGTGCGGATTGGCAGTGGTGCCGTAGTGCGCGTTGACCGTCGCGAAGCCGTAGGCGAATTCGTCCATGTTGGCGGTCCCGACCAGCACCGCGCCGGCGTCGGCCAGGCGCCGCACCACCGCCGCATCGTGCGTGGCCGGCGGCACGGCGGCGCGCAACGCGGCGCCGGCCGTGGTCGGCAGGCCGGCTACATCGAACAGGTCCTTGACCACGAACGGCACCCCGGCCAGCGCACCGCCCTCGCCGCCGCCGGCCAGCGCCGCCTGCACGCGCGCGGCATCGGCCTCGGCACGCGCCGGCAATGGCCGCGTCACCGCACACAACCGCGGATTCCCGCGTTCGATCTGCGCCAGCGCCTGCTGCGCGTGCCGCTGTGCGGCCGCGCCATCGGCGCGCGTGGCCGCGACCAGCGTGGCGATGGCGCCGGCGCCATCCGCGGTTGGCGGCAGCGGCGGCGCGGAGAACTCCTGCAGCAGTTGCGCGTAGCCACGCAGCAACTCGGTATTGCGCTGGATGCCGGCTTGCCACGTCTGTGGAATCTGCATGACGGTTGTCTCGATGAGTGGGGGCCGACGCGCGCTGTCGATCCGCAGGGTCGCCTGCGACGCGCGGTTCGCGCAAGACTCCCCCTCTGCCTACAGTCGCGCTGGAACGCCTCAGCCCGGCAACGGCATGCCCAACGCCGGCGGCTGCGGCGCGGTCAGGCGTTCCACCAGCAGGCGTTCGATCGCGTCCACATCGACCTCGCGCACCACCTGCTGCGCCTGTTCGCCGAGGCCGGGCTGGTAGCCCGGCGCCCACGACAGGATGTCGCCGTAGCCGGCGCCGAACTCGGTGTTGGTGTCCACGTATAGCGTCTCGGTGACGGTGGCCAGTTCCGGATGCAGCCACAGCGCGGTGGCCAGCTCGTCCCACAGCGGGAAGCCGGGCTCGCGCCGGCGCAGCGCATGGCCGATCGGCGTGTCGGCGGCGCTCATCCGCGCCAGCAGCTGCGGGGTCAGCTCGGTGGCGGTGGACGGATCCACCGGCACCATCACCATCTTGCGCCACGGCGAGCGCATCACGATGCTCGCCGCTTCCGGATCCCAGCGGATGTTGAATTCGCGCCGCGGCGAATTGACGAACTCGCGCGCGAACTGCCGCGCCGACACGCTGTCGCGCCGCTGCCGCGGGTTGAGGCTGCCGCCCATGTACACCAGTTCCTTGGCCAGCGACGCGAACTGCGGATCCAGCCGCTGCGCCAGCGCCAGGTTGGTCAACGGGCCGGTGGCGACGATGCTGACCTCACCGGGGAATTCGCGCACCTTGCGGAGCATGAACAGCGCCGCCGGCTCGTCCGCGACATGCACCACCGACGGATTGCCCAGCGCCAGGTCCGGCACCACGTCGTGCGCGTGGTAGCGCGGCGAACTCTGCACGGTGTCGTGCTCGATCCATTGCCGGGTCCACGCGCCCTTCCACAGCAGCTTGCCGTACAGCGCCTCCCAGCGCTCGGTGGCCAGCTCGCTGTTGAGCAGCGGATGCACCGGCCCGGGCAGCACCGGCACCTCGCCGCGCCCGGCGATTTCCAGCAGGCGACGCGTGTGCGCCAGCGCTTCGTCGCGCCAGATGTTGCCGCTGACCACCGAGATGCCAAGCACCTCGACCTCGGGCGATTGCAGCAACAGCAGCTGCGCGGGAGTGAAGCCGTCGATGTCGTCTTCGAGGATGACGCGGCGGCGCGAAACGGAGGCGGTGTCGGCGGAAGCTTGCGGTATGGACATGGATCGGGACCGGCAAGGAAGGGAGTGCGAGGCGCTTCGCAGCGCGCCCACAATGCCGACGCTTTGGCGAATGCCGGCATCGGAGCGGGTCGCCTAGGGTAGCGGGGTTTGCGCCGAAGGCACCATCAACCGTCTCGGCAACGGCGCATCGGCAAGCGCAACGTGCGCACCCTGCGACTGCGGCCGGCGTCCCCGGCCCTGCCAGCGATATGCCCCCTCGCCAGCCGAGCACCGGATCTGCAGCGCCCCTATTGCAGGATCTCGTATGCGGTGTTGCCTTCGAAGGTCTGGACCACCGTCCGATAAACGTCAGACCACTCCTCGCCCTGCCTCTCGAGACGATGCCTCGATCCAAACACGTAGACGGTATCGCCAAGCGACAGCTTTTCCTTGATGTGCTGCGCCGAAGGCGAAACCAGCACCTGGTGCAGGAACACCATGGGCTGTCCCTGATGGTATGCCCAGGCCGGCTCACCCACCCACACCGGCTTCTCGTTCAAACAAAGGAACTCATTTTTCAGGCGCTCCGACAACCATTTCTTCTTGTTTTTCGGAGAACCCTGCGCGACGTATTCGCCGTAAAGACCCTTGACGAAATCGTCCGCACCCTCCTCCACCGACGCGGATAGCTTTTCCGCCACCCCCATCGCAGCGCCCCAGAAAAGATGGAAATCCGCCAATTCGCTCATGCCTCTTCCTTCGACACAATGCTTCGTTATTCGAGTCGAGCAGTGTAGCTTTCGCCACCTTTCCCCAGGCACGTCCGCCTTGACGCCTGCAGGCGACGACACGGTAAAGTAGCCGCGCTAGGAGCCTTGGAACTGGGGAGGGAGCGTTGAGCAATCGAGTTTCGAGGCCGGACCATTGCCGATCTGCACACGTGCCGCTGCTGGTGCGCTCGACTTCGCCGGCGCATTTCTTCGTCGCGCTGCTGCTTGGCGCCTTGCTGCAACGCATGCTCTCCTTGCCATTGCCGCAGGGCCGCGCACTGGCGTGGATACAGATCGCGGGCGGCGTCATCGCCGGCGCCGGCCTGCTGTTGGCGCTGGCCTGCTTCGTGCTGTTCGCGCAGCGCCGTACCACGATCCTGCCCGAGCGTGCGCCGTCCAGCCTGGTGCTGCGCGGCCCGTACCGCTACACGCGCAACCCGATGTACGTGAGCCTGGTGCTGAGCTACGTCGGCCTGTGCGTGCAGATCGGCTGGCCGTGGGCGCTCCTGCTGCTGCCGTTGCCGTTACTTGCCTTACAACGCGTGGTGATCCCGTTCGAGGAGGCGCGCCTGCGCGAGCGCTTCGGCAGCGCTTACGCCCGCTATTGCGCGCAGGTGAGGCGCTGGCTGTAGGCTGCGCCGCATGGGGAATCGGATGCGTCGCGTTGCAGCGCAACTGCGCTCGCCTCGGCAAGTTTCCGACCCCACTACCTTGCTTGCAGGAGCGACTTCAGTCGCGACGGGCCTTGCTGGCGAAGCCCGTCGCGACTGAAGTCGCTCCCTCAACCTGCAAACCGTCAGCAGAACAATCCCGCTAGCCGCGCAACCACCAGAAGGTCACCGCGGCAGCCAGCAGCAGCACCAGCATGCCCCACAGCCACGCGCCGGGGCGGTCGCCGCCTGCCACGGTCGGCGGCGTGCCTGCGCGCGGCGCATTGCGGTCGCGGTAACGCTCGACCAATTCCTTGGCCTCGCGCAGGCGCATGCCCGGATGATGCTCGCGGGTCAGCTTGATCGCCTGCAGCAGTTGCCCCTGGCCCAGCGCCAGCAACGCCGCCGGCGGCAACCGATCCGTGTCCGCGCGCAGCGATGCCCCAGTTGGGGCCTGGGCGGCGCCGGCATGCCGGTCGAGCATCTCCGCGACCGCCTGCGCCGCGCCGGCCTGCAGCCACGCGTCCACCTGCAGCTTGGCGCTGCGCAGGTCCATGCCGCTCTGCGCGCGCAACAGCTTGATTGCCTTGACGATCTCGCCACGCGCCAGGGCCTCGGCGATGGGGGGTGACGGCTGGTTCCGGTTCATGTCGCAGGCGCTGAGATGAAGACGCTGCAGTCTTGCCGTTCGCCAGTTAAGCCGCCGTTGCATCGGCGCGGCGCGAACTCCACGTTCATCACGTTTCCATCATTGGAATCCCATAAAGATCCCGGCATGAAGATCGAAATCTGGCAAGGCGACATCACCGAACTGGACGTGGACGCCATCGTCAACGCCGCCAACGAATCCCTGCTCGGCGGCGGGGGCGTGGACGGGGCGATCCATCGCGCCGCCGGTCCGCAGCTGTTGGACGAATGCCTGCGGCTTCCGGAACTCAAGCCCGGCGTGCGCTGCCCGGTCGGCGAGGTTCGCGCCACCGCCGGCTACCGGCTCAAGGCACGCCATGTGCTGCACACCGTCGGTCCGGTATGGCGCGACGGCGCGCACGACGAGCAGGCGCTGCTGGCCAACTGCTACTGGCGCTCGCTGCGCCTGGCCGAACAGATGGGCCTGCACTCGGTGGCGTTTCCGGCGATCAGCTGCGGCGTCTACGGGTATCCGCTGCACCAGGCCGCGCGCATCGCGGTGGCCGAAACCACCGCCTGGCAGCGCGCGCATGCGGTGCCGAAGCGGGTGATCCTGGTCGCCTACAACGAGGCTGCCTACAAGGCCTACCAACAGGCGCTGATGCAGGTCTCGTTGCTGCAGGCGGCGCAAACACAGGTGGCCTGAGCCGCCCCGACGCTGCTGCATCCGCGGGGAGGCGTCGCGCTCATCCAACCTGGACTGCATCCGGCCGTGTTTCCGCGATCGGTCCTGGCGTAGCCTGCCGAGCACCCTACCCAACCAGCCCATGCGCATCCCGGTTGCCGAAAGACTCGGCGCCCGACAGCTGGCATGCGGTACCGAAGCGGCGAGCCTGCGATGACGCCGCCGCCAAGGTCTGGCATGCACACCGCGGCAGTTGGTCTACGCCAGCGACGGCCTGCAAGCTCCCCGCGCACAGCGTTGTGGCGCCATCCCCCGCTGCTCGCGCGGGCATCGCCACTACCTCGCCATGCTTCGTATACTGCTGCGCAGGCGATGGCCTGAAACGTCCGCTGTAGGGATTTTCCCCTCACGCTGTCAGGGTGTGACAGCTTTCACGGGGGCGCGCTCAGATTTGCTCAGATTGGCGTGCAGTGGCGGCGATACATTGCGCCAACTTCACACTATTTTTACTTCACAATGACCAAGACCTCTTGCCGTCAGCCGCGTCCGAATGCGCTGGCGAAAGCCCTGTTCGTCCTGCCCTGGGCGACCAGCCTTGCCTTGGTCATGGCCTGCCCCGCCGCCTTCGCCCAGGATGCCGGCGCCGTCCCAACCAGTACGCCTGCCACGGCGGCGGCGCCCATCGCCGTCCAGGCCATCCGCGTGACCGGCGTCGGCGAACATCCGCGCCAGGACATCACCCCGCAGCGCCTGCAGGCACTGGCCGATGCGCGCCTTCGCGAACTCGGCGGCCAGGCGCTGCCGGCCCAGCTCAGCTTCGCCCAGCTGCAGCAGATCGCCGATGCCCTGACCCAGGCCTATCGCCAGGCCGGCTTCCTGGTCGCCCGCGCCTACCTGCCGGTGCAGACCATCGGCGCCGATCGCAGCGTCGAGATCCGCGTCGCCGAAGGCCGCGTCGGCAAGATCACCGTCGAGGGCACGCGCCGCTACGACGACCGCCTCATCGCCAGCCCCGCGCTGGCCCTGCAGGGCCAGATCCTGCGCCAGCAGGACCTGCAGTCGGCGCTGCTCTACGCACGTGACCTGCCCGGCGTGTCCGTCACCTCGGTGCTCAAGCCCGGCGCGCAGTTGGGCGAGACCGACGTGGTGATCCAGGCCAGCGAGGACCGCCCGCTGCAGGTCAGCGTCGGCGCCAGCAACTACGGCACCGAGAGCATCGGCCGTTATCGCGCCCAGCTCGGCGTGGACTGGAACAATCCGCTCGGCCTGGGCGACCACCTCTCCGCCAGCTACGCCTATGCGCTGGACCCGGCCAACAACTGGCAAGGCAGTTTCGCCTACCAGGTGCCGATCGCCGACGTCGACGGCCTGAGCGTCAATGCCGCCTACACCCGCAGCCTGATCAACCTGGACACCGGCGCCTTCGCCGCGCTGGGCATCCAGGGCCCGACCCAGCAGAAATCGCTGGGCCTGGACTGGAAGTTCCGCAACACCGACGCCTGGCGCATGCAGGCCTGGCTGCACCTGATCCAGGAAAGCTCGCGCATCCAGGGCCTGGGCGTGCTGCTGTCCAAGCAGAAGTTCGACGTGGTCGAACTCGGCGCCGCCTTGCGCCATGACGATCGCCAGCGGCATGCGATCGACGCCCTGCAGCTCAGCGTGCGCAGCGCGCTGGACGACGACTCGCAACGCACCGACTACCTGTACGCGCAGCACGACCGCCACTTCCTAGTCGCGCGCCTGGCCTATACCCGCCTGCAGGGCCTGACCGCCACCCAGCGCCTGCAGCTGCGCCTCAACGGCCAGTACAGCGACGATGCGCTCACGCCGCTGGAGCAGTTCTCGCTCGGCGGCCCGACCAGCGTGCGCGCCTTCGCGCTCGGCGGCGCGCTGGGCGACCGCGGCTTCGACTCCAGCCTGGAGTACCAGATCGACGCGCCGGGCTTCGCCGGCGCCGCCTCGCCGTTCGGCGGCCGCCCCTGGGGCGAACTGCTGACCGCCAGCGTGTTCTACGACTACGGCCGGGTCTATCCCAACGGGGCCAACCGTGCCGTGTACGACGCCGTCACCACCTTCCAGGGACCCGGCGTCGGCCTGAACTTCCGCCTTCCCCACTGGCAGGGCCTGTCGTTCGACCTGGCCGCGGCCAAGCCGACCGGCGGCACCGAGCCGGCCGACGGCAAGAACGTACGTTACTGGGCCCGCTTCGGCCTCACTTTCTGATCTGGGGAACGCCATGAACCGCATCTACCGCCTCGTCTTCAACCGCAATCTCGGCGTGCTCCAGGTCGCCTCCGAAGTCGCCGCCGGCCACGCCGGCGGCGGCACCTCCGGCGCCGCGCGCCTGCTGGCGCCGCTGCTGCCGTTCGCCGTGGCCTGGGCGCTGGCCGCGCCGGCGCACGCCAGCGGCCTGCCCTCGCTGTCCAGCGCCACCGGCGCCAGCGTGTCGCAGCACGGCAGCACGCTGACCATCGACCAGAACGCGGCCAAGGCCGTGCTCAACTGGAACAGCTTCAACATCGGCAAGGACGCCAGCGTGGTGTTCGCCCAGCCCTCCAGCTCGGCGGTGGCGCTCAACCTGATCGATGCCAGCCATGGCGCCAGCGCCATCGACGGCAGCCTGCGCGCCAACGGCAACGTGTTCCTGATCAACTCGGCCGGCATCCTGTTCGGCCGCCATGCCCAGGTCAATGTCGGCGGCCTGGTCGCCAGCTCGCTGGGCCTGGCCGACGACGGCGACGGCTACCTGCTCGGCCGCGGCGATGCCGCGGCCGCCAGCGTGATCAATCATGGACGGATCACCGCCGCCGACGGCGGCTCGGTCAACCTGGTCGGCAACCATGTCGTCAACAGCGGCACGATCAGCGCCAACGGCGGCGCCATCCGGCTGCTCTCCGCCGACCAGGTGCAGGTGACGATGGACGCGGCCGGCGCGATCGGCCTGCAGTTGCTCGCCGCCTCCACCCAGGCGGCGAGCGGCACCGGCGCGGCCGTGGAGAACAGCGGCACGCTCACCGCCGGCGGCGGACAGATCCTGCTGCAGGCGGCCAGCACCGGCCTGTCCGCGCTGCTGGTCAACAACACCGGCGCGCTCGAAGCCTCCGCCATCGACACCTCCGGCGGCAGCATCCGGCTGGTCGCCAACGGCGGCGACGTGGCCAGCAGCGGCAGCATCGACGTCTCCGGCAGCCGCGGCGGCAGCGTGCAGGTCCTGTCCGATGCCGGCGTGACGGTCAGCGGCCGCATCGATGCGCGCGGCAACGACGCCGGCGGCAGCATCCGGATCGGCGGCGGCTACCAGGGCGGCGAGAACCTGCTGCAGGCCAGCTCGGCCACGGTCGGCAGCGGCAGCGTGCTCGACGCCAGCGCCACCGCGCACGGCAATGGCGGCTCGATCGTGGTCTGGTCCAACGGCGACACCGCGGTACATGGCAGCCTGCGCGCCAATGCCGCCGGCAGCGGCGACGGCGGCAGCATCGAGACCAGCGGCCACCACGTGGACTTCGGCGGCATCGCCGTCGGCGCCAAGGCAGCCGGCAACGGCAGCGCCGGCACCTGGCTGGTGGATCCGGAAGACCTGACCGTGGACAGCGCCGCCGCCGGCACCATCGGCAGCACACTGGACGGCGGCACCAACGTCACCCTGATCACCACCAGCACCACCGCCAGCGGCCCCGGCACCGTGACCAGCGGCAGCGGCGACATCAACGTGAACGCGGCGATCAGCTGGGGCGGCAACTCCACGCTGACCCTGGATGCCTACAACGACATCAACCTCAATGCCGCGATCACCGCCACCGGCAACAACGCCGGCCTGGTGCTGAACTACGGCCGCTACACCGCCAACGGCGCCGTCACCAGCGGCAGCGACTACCCCGTCAACGCCCCGGTCACGCTCAGCGGCAGCAACGCCCAGCTGAGCATCAATGGCGACGCCTACACCCTGCTGCGCTCCCTGGACGATCTGCAGAACGTGGTGGGCAATACCGGCAACTACGCGCTGGCCGCGGACCTGGACGCCAGCGGCACCACCTACGGGTCGCCGATCATCGCCCGCACGGTCTCCGGCGAGTTCTCCGGCACCTTCGCCGGCCTGGGCCACACGATCAGCAACCTGAGCATCAACTCGGGGAACAATTACGTCGGCCTGTTCGGCTATGTCGGCACCGCGACCATCCGCGACCTGGGCCTGGTCAACGCCAGCGTCACCGGGAGCAACTATGTCGGCGCCCTCGCCGGCACCAGCCGGGCCACGCTCAGCAACGTCTACGCCACGGGCAGCGTCAGCGGCGCCAACTACGTCGGCGGCCTGGTCGGCTACAACGCCGACGGCACCATCACCGCCAGCCATTCCAGCAGCGCGGTCAGCGCGAGCGGAACCTATTTCGGCGGGCTGGTCGCCTACAACGGCGGCACCATCAGCGATGCGTACGCGACCGGCAACGTCAGCGGCACCTACCGCTACGCAGGCGGTTTGGTCGGGTCCAATACCGGCACCGTCAGCGCGTCCTATGCCACCGGCAATGTAACGGGCCAGGCCTATGTCGGCGGTCTGGTCGGCTATAGCTCCGGCGCCCTCGCCAACGTCTACGCCTCCGGCAACGTGTCCGCCTCCGGCAACAACGCCGGCGGCCTGGTCGGGCAGATCGTCGGCAGCTCGATCAGCGGAGCCTATGCGACCGGAAACGTCAGCGCGACGTCGGAGGTCGGCGGCCTGGTCGGCTATACCTACGAGGCGACTCTCGATCACGTCTACGCGACCGGCACCGTGACCGCCACCAATACGTCGGCGGCGTCGGTCGGCGGCCTGGTCGGCTACCACCGCTACAACTCGAGCCTCAGCAATGCCTACTGGGACGCGAGCAGTTCCGGACAGGCCAATGCGATCGGCTACAGCTTCGAGAATTCGACCTCGTCCAACGTCGCCAGCATCGGCAGCGGCAGCCGCTATGCCCACGCCAGCTACGGCGCGCTGGGCACCTGGTCGCTGGTCGGCGGCACCAGCGACGTCTACGTGGCCACGGACAGCAACGGCACTGCGGCCTGGATCATGATCGAGGGGCAGACGCGCCCGTTCCTGGCCAGCGAGTACAGCACCCGCATCGGCAACGCCCACCAGTTGCAGTTGATGGCCTACAACCTGGCGGCCAGCTACACCGTGTCCACCGACATCGATGCCAGCCAGACCTCCGGCAGCAACGCCAGCGGCATGTGGAGCAGCGCCGGCTTCGATCCGGTCGGCGAAGCCACGCACGCCTTCACCGGCAGCTTGAACGGATACGGCCACACGGTGAGCGGCCTGAGCATCGCCCGCGGCGCCGAAAACAGCGTCGGCCTGTTCGGCGTGACCGGCAGCGGCAGCGCGATCCGCAATCTCGCGCTGACCGGCAGCAGCATCTCGGGCCTGGCCTATGTCGGCGGCGTGGTCGGCCAGAACGCCGGCACCCTCAGCGGCGTCTCCGCCGCGGGCAGCGTAGCCGGCACCGGCAACTTCGTCGGCGGCCTGGTCGGCTACAACGACGGCGGCGCGATCTCCGGCGCGCAGACCGCAGGCAGCGTCGTCGCCAGCGGCGGCGCCTACAGCGGCAACTACGTCGGCGGCCTGATCGGCAGCAACAACGCCGGATCGGTGTCCGCCTCGTCGTCGACCAGCACGGTGTCCGGCGGCAGTACCGTCGGCGGCCTGGTCGGCAACGACTATCAGGGCACCTACGACGATGTCCGCGCCAGCGGCAACGTGACCAGCACCAGTTCGTCCACCGGCAACAACGTCGGCGGCCTCATCGGCAGCGCGACCCAGAGCAGCATCCAGAACGCCCATGCCGGCGGCGACGTCACCGCGACCACCGCCAGCGCGGGCGGCCTGGTCGGCCTCGCCGCGTCCAGCAGCATCCACAATGCCTACGCCAGCGGACACGTCTCCGGAACCAAGAGCGTCGGCGGCCTGGTCGGCCGCAGTTCCAGCACCACGATCGGCAACGTGTATGCGACCGGCGCCGTGACCGGCACCACCTACGACACCGGCGGCCTGGTCGGCAGCCTGTCCGGCGGCAGCATCGAATCGGCCTACGCCAGCGGCAACGTGTCGGGCGGGAGCTATGTCGGCGGCCTGGTCGGCTACAACGATTCGGCGAGCGTCGGCACGGTCTACGCCATGGGCAATGTCTCCGGCGACGATTACATCGGCGGGCTGGTCGGCTACAACGACGAGGGCAGCATCGCGACCGCCTACGCCACCGGCACCGCGACCGGCGACATGTATGTCGCCGGGCTGGCCGGCTACAACTACAACGGCACCATCGCCAACACCTACGCCAGCGGCAATGTCTCGGGCAGCGCGTATGTCGGCGGCCTGGTCGGCGTCAACTACAACAACACGCTGCGCGATTCCTATGCCACCGGCAGCGTGACCGGCAGCAATGCGGTCGGCGGCCTGGTCGGTTCCAATTCCAACGGCAGCATCGTCGCCAGCTTCTTCGCCACCAGCGATGCCAACGGCAACGCGATCAACACCGGCTTGAACGTCGCCGGCAATGCCGGCGGCAGCATCGACGGCTACAGCGGCGGCAAGACCTGGAACCAGCTGACCACGCTGTCCACCTTCACCGATGCCGGCTGGAACATCGACGACAAGGGCGGGACCGGCCTGACCTGGCGCATGTACGAGGGCCATACGTCGCCGTTGCTGCGTGGCTTCCTGAAGTCGCTCACGGTCACCGCCACCGTCTCCGGCGCGGACAAGACCTACGACGGCACTGGCGTCAGCGGCACCACGTCCAGCTACACGGTGGGCGGCACCCCCAACAGCAACCTGGTGCTCGGTTCGTCGTTGACCTATGCGACCGTCGGCAAGAACGCGGGAACCTACACCACGGGCAATGGCGGTATCGCGGTCGGCGGGCTGTATTCCACCCAGCAGGGCTACGACATCGCCTATACGGCAACCGGCAGCATCACCATCACCCCGGCGAGCCTGACGGTGACCGCCAGCGACGCCGGCAAGACCTACGGCAGCACTGCCAGCCTCAACGGCTACAGCGTGTCCGGCCTGATCGGTGGCGACGCGGTCTCCGGCGTGACCCTGAGCAGCGGCGGCTCGGCCGCCACCGCCGGGGTCGGCCGCTATGCCATCGGCGCCTCCGGCGCCAGCGGAACGGGACTGTCCAACTATGTCATCAGCTATGTCGACGGCAGCCTGACGGTCGATCCGGCGACGCTGCGCATCGTCGCCACCGACGCCAGCAAGACCTACGGCAGCAGCCTCGGCCTGAGCGGCTACACCGTGTCCGGCCTGCTCAATGGCGACGCGGTTTCCGGCGTCGACCTGAGCAGCGCCGGTTCGGCCGCCACCGCTTCGGTCGGCACCTACGCGATCGGCGCTTCCGGTGCCACCGGCGCGGGACTGTCCAACTACGTCATCCGCTATGTCGATGGCAGCCTGCGCGTCGATCCGGCCACGTTGCGCATCGTCGCCACCGATGCCAGCAAGACCTTCGGCAGCAGCATCAATCTGACCGGCTACACCGTGTCAGGGCTGCTCAATGGCGACACGGTCTCCGGCGTCGGCCTGAGCAGCAGCGGTTCGGCCGCCAGCGCCGCAGTCGGCACCTACGCGATCAGCGCTTCCGGCGCCACCGGCGCGGGGCTGTCCAACTACACCGTCAGCTATGTCGATGGCTTGTTGAGCGTGCTGCCCGGCGGCGATACCGGTCCCGGCACCGGCATTCAGTTGGGAAATTCGACGGTGCAGGCGATCAACCGTTCGGTCTCGGCGACGGCGCAAACCGGCACTACCGGCACCAGCAACGACGAGACCGCCAGGGAGCTGGCGGCGAGCGCCCAGGCCGCGGGCGGCAGCACCGCCACGGCCGCGACCGATTCCATCCTGATCGTTGATGGCGGCGTTCGCGTCCCCGCGCTCGCCTGCAGCCAGGGCAGCTCCGTCGCGCCTGCGGAAGCCTGCATCATCCAGCAGTAGCCGGCATCGGCCGCGGACGCCTCGTCGAGGCGTCGCGAGGCCAGGCCGCCGCCATTCCCGCAACACGAATGGCGGCGGTCTTCGCCAGACGGTTAAGGCCTGGCAGACATGCGAGCGGCAAGCCGGCACGTGGAGTTGCCCCATCGTGTGCGGCCCGAATGTCGGCGCCGCCGCGCCGCCGAATCCGCGAGCGCGACGCCAAGGATCAGGCGTCGAACGCTGGCGGCAGCGGCTCGACCTGCGCCTGCGGGCGCCGCGGCAGCAGCAGAACGAAGCAGACCGGCGCGTCCGCAGCGTCCCCGGCCAGCCCCACCCAGCCGCCGAGACGCTCGGCGATCCTGCGCACCAGGTACAGGCCGAGCCCGGCGCCTGGCGTGTTCCTGGCGTTCTCGCCCCGGTAGTACTTCTGGAACAACCGCTGCCGATCGGCGGCGGCGATGCGCTCGCCCGCATTGGCGATCTCCACCCGCAGCGCTTCGCCGTGCCCGCGCACGCGGATACGGATCGGCTCGCCCGGCGGACAATGGCGATCGGCATTGGCGATCAGGTTGCGCAAGGCCACGCGCAACAGTCCACTGTCGGTGACCAGGCTGTCGTCGTCGCTCTGGTAATCGCAGACCACGCGCTGCGGCGGGAAGTCACGACACACCGCGTCCAGCAGATCGCGCAGCGCGCAGGGCTGCAGCCGCAGGTCCGCGGTGGTCGCGTCCATGCGGTCGGCGCCGAGGTACTCGTCCACCAGCGCCAGCAGCCGTTGCGCCGCGCCATGGATGTTGCCGCAGCGCGCGCGGTTGCGCTCTATCGGTCCCTCCAGCTTGCGCGCCAGTTGCTGCGCCGAGGTCATGATCACCGCCAGCGGCGTGCGGAACTCGTGCGACACCATCGCCACGAACTCGCGCTGCTCCTGCATCACCCTGCGTTCGGTTTGCAACGAGGCGCGCAGTTCGTCCTCCAGGCGTTGCCGCCTGCGGATCTGTCCATGCAGTTCGGCCGTGCGCAGCGCGACCTCGCGCTCCAGTTGCATGCCGTGCCGGCGCGCCAGTTCCGCTGCGGCATTGGCGTGGCGCCGCTCGCGGATGCGGCGCCGGCGCTCGTAGCGGCCAACGACCAGGAAACTCATCACGGTCATGTGCAGCATGGTGCCGACGGTGGTGGCGTACTGGGTCCACGCGTTCACCGGGACCAGGCCCAGATTGCGCAGGAATCCGAGCATCACCCCCAGGTAGAACGGGAAGAAGGCAAGCGCGAAGAACACCGCGGGCGGGTAGCGTTTCCACAGCAGGCGGAGCGCCAGCGCCGTCAGCACCGCGATGCCGAGCAAGGCCAGGGTCTGCACCGGCTGCATGCCAAGTGCGTAATGCCCGGTCGCGACGAGCGCGGCGCAGACCAGCGCGCCGGCGCACAGGAAGCGGATGGACCAGCGCGCAAACTGCGGATACAGGGCGCGCAGGTTCAACTGCCTGCTCGCGATCTGGAATCCCACCGGCAGGCTGCAGGCGATGCTGATCCCCAGCAGGCGGTCGCTCCACGCCACCGGCAGTCCCGTCACCTGCTGCACCAGGCCGATCGACATGGCCTCGTTGAGCACGCAGCCGCCGAGGTAGGCGACGAACAGGCCGCTCATGGGCGCACGCGTCACGCTCCAGAACAGCAGATGCAAGCAGATCAGCAGCAGGTAGAAGCCGAAGTACAGGCCGAACTGCAGCCCCTCGCGCCGCGACTGGTTGTCGAACGGCAGTCGCTGCCAGATGTCGAGGCGGGTGACCAGCGCGTTCTTGCTCTGCAGCCGCAGCAGGATCACGTAGTCGCCGGGACGCGACGGCGCGAACTGGAACACCGGGCTGCGGTAGTCCACTGGCCAAGCGTCGCGGCGGACGTTCTCGCCGCTATGGCCCAACGCTTGCCAAGCGCCGCCGTCGACGCTGGCGTAGGCCTGCGCATCGTCGATGACGGCATTGCTCAGTCGCAGCATCCAGCCCGCGGACGCTACACTGTCCACGCGCAACGGAACGCGCAGCCACACGGTGTTGGCGGTGAACCCGGCATTGAGACTGGCGGGCAGCCGGGTCCAGCCGGATGCCGCCGCGGCCTGGCGGGCATCCAGCCGGCCTTGCGGATCGTCCAGGCGCTGCAGGTATCCGCTCGCATCCAGATGCTCGGCCGCGGCGGTCAGCGGCAACGTTCGAGGCGGCGCCCATCCCGGTTGCGCCGCAACACAGGCCACCGCACCCCAGTACAGCCATGCGCCCACAAACCAGCGAAACCACTTCGCCATCATTTGCCATACCGCACGATCGCCGAACCCGCTTGAGTCACAGCGGCCAATGATGCACCAAGAGTTTGCCGCGATGGGCGAGGTGATCGTGCTGGAAGACGAACCCGTGCTGCGCGAGGAGCTCGGCGAGTTCCTCGCCGATCTCGGCTACACCGCGACGTGCGCGGCCAGCGTCAGGGAATTCCGGCAACGGTTCGATCCGCTGCGCCATGGCCTGGCGGTGATCGACATCGGACTCCCCGACGGCAGCGGCCTGGACTTGATCGGCGAACTGCGGCAAGGCGCGCAACGGCTGGGCATCGTGGTGTTCAGTGCGCGCAACACCAGCCGCGATCGCGTCACCGGCCTCGACATCGGCGCCGACCACTACTTGGGCAAAGGCGCCGACCTGGACGAACTGGCCGCGACCCTGGCCGCGCTCGGCCGGCGCCTGGGCCTGCAGAAAGCGTGCTGGATGCTGGAGCTAGGTGCCGCGCGCCTGAACGTGCCCGACGCGCCGTCGGTTCCGCTCTCGCACCAGGATCTGCTGGTACTCAAGTGCCTGATGAGCCGGCCCGGCGAAAGCGTGAGCCACCGCGAAATCGCCGAGGCGCTCGGGGTGAACTTCCTCGACCACGACCGGCGCCGGCTGGACACGCAGATGTACCGGCTGCGGCGACGGGTGGAGGAGATCAGCGGGCGGCCGCTGCCGGTGAAGACGCTGCGCAACAGCGGTTACCGGTTTCATGCGCCGGCTGCGTTGAAGCCTTGAGTTCGCGGCTTGTGCGGTGTGTCGCGCCAACACGCTTTGTCAGGGACTGCGCTCCTTACCCTCCTCCGCCCCTTCGGGGCTCCTTCCCCCCGAAAAGAGTCATGGTCCCGATGGGAGAAGGAGCGTTGCAACGAAAAACGCCGGCGATGCCGGCGTTTTTCGTGGACTCTTTCTAGCGGGACCTCAGTCCTGCCACTTGCCCAGCGCGGCCAGGCCGTTTTCCTTGGCGCGGTCGTAGACCACCTGCTGCGCCTTGGCGAAGTTGCCCTTCATGTCCTGCGACCACAGCTTCAGCGCGGCCTGCTGCATCGCGCGGCCGTAAGAGAAGCTCAGCGGCCATGGCAGGGTGCCGATCTGGTTCATCGCATTGAGATGCGCGGTGGACTGCTCGTCGGTCTGCCCGCCGGACAGGAACACGATGCCCGGCAGGATCGCCGGCACGGTGCTCTTCAGGCACATCACGGTGGACTCGGCCACTTCCTCGACGCTGGCCTGCTCGTCGCAGTCCTTGCCGGCGATGACCATCGAGGCCTTCAGGATGGTGCCTTCCAGCACCACGTTCTGCTCGTACAGCGCGCCGAACAGCGAACGCAGCGTGGCTTCGGTGACCTCGTAGCAGGTCTCGATGTCGTGGTTGCCGTCCATCAGCACTTCCGGCTCCACCATCGGCACCAGGCCCTGCTCCTGGCACAGCGCGGCGTAGCGCGCCAGCGCGTGCGCGTTGGTCTCGATGCACACGCCCGACGGGATGTCCTCGCCGATGGTGATCACCGCGCGCCACTTGGCGAAGCGCGCGCCGAGCTTGTAGTACTCCTCCAGGCGCGCGCGCAGGCCGTCCAGGCCTTCGGTGATCAGCTCGCCCGGCATGCCGGCCAGCGGATGCGTGCCCTTGTCGACCTTGATCCCGGGAATGATGCCGTGCTCGGCCATGTACTTCGGGAACGGCACGCCGTCCTTGGTCTTCTGGCGGATGGTCTCGTCGTACAGGATCGCGCCGGAGATGTGGTCGCTCAGCTTCGGCGTGGTCAGCAGCAGCTCGCGATACGCGCGGCGGTTCTCTTCGACATTCTCGATGCCGACGCTGGCGAAGCGCTTGGCGATCGTGCTGGTGGATTCGTCGATCGCGATGATGCCCTTGCCCGGGGCGACCATCGCCTGTGCGGTTTCGGCAAGCTGTTCGATGCTCATGGAATTCCTATGGCACGGGGGGAAACCCGAAGTATATCGCGGCAAACGCTACCGATTCCTTCACGGAATGCCTGCAACCGTTTCCATCCGGTAGACGCAATCCGCGACCGCCTGCGCAGTCGCGTGCACCGGCAGGCGACCGGCGGCGCCAGCCGGACAGGCAAAAAAAACCGCGCGCTGCAGACGCAGCGCGCGGTCGTGGGCCGGCGTGGCGGCGGCGCTGCGGCTACAGCTCGCCCAGGCCGCTGGCGCGGCCGTCGGGGCCGACTTCGAGCAGGCGCAGGGTGTTGGTCGCGCCATGCGTTTCCATGTGCTCGCCGCTGGTGAACACCACGCGGTCGCCGGGACCCATGCGCTCGGCCTCGACCAGCAGGCGGATCGCCGCACGCGCCGCTTCGCGCGGGGTCAGGCCGCGGCTGTCGAAGTTGATCGGGAACACGCCGCGCATCATCGCCATACCGCGGCGCGCGCCGTCGTGGCGGGTGAACGCGTAGATCGGCATCTTCGAGCGGAACCGCGACAGGAAGCGCGGGGTGCCGCCGGATTCGGTCAGGGTGACCACGCCGCTCAGGCCGATGTGCTCGGACAGGAACATGGTCGCCATCGCGATCGCCTGGTCGGCGCGCTCGAGGTTGCGCTGCGCGGCCTCGAAGTCGGTGTCCATCTCGAACTGGCGCTCGGCGCCCAGGCAGATCCGCGCCATCGCCTGCACCGCCTTGACCGGGTAGGCGCCGGCGGCGGTCTCGGCCGACAGCATCACCGCGTCGGTGCCATCGATCACCGCGTTGGCCACGTCCAGCACCTCGGCGCGGGTCGGGATCGGGTTCTCGACCATCGACTGCAGCATCTGCGTGGCGGTGATCACCACCTTGTTCTGCGCCAGCGACTCGCGAATGATCTTCTTCTGCAGGCCCGGCAGCTCGGCATCGCCGATCTCCACGCCCAGGTCGCCGCGCGCGACCATCACCACGTCGCTGGCCTCGACGATCTCGCTCAGGTTCTCGATCGCCTCGGTGCGCTCGATCTTGGACACCAGCGCGGCGTCGCAGCCGTGCTCGCGGGCGATGCGGCGCGCGTCGTCCATGTCCTGCGCGTTGCGGCAGAACGACACCGCGATGAAATCCACGCCGATCTTGGCGACGATGCCGATCAGTTCCTTGTCGCGCTCGGTCAGCGCGCCCAGCGACAGGCCGCCGCCCTGCTTGTTCAGGCCCTTGCGGTCGGACAGCACGCCGTCGTTGAGCACGGTGTTGACGATGCGCGAACCGTCGACCTCGACCACCTGCAGCTGCAGCAGGCCGTCGTCGAGCAGCAGCACGTCGCCCGGCTTGACGTCGTTGGGCAGGCCCAGGTAGCTGACGCCGACCTCGTTTTCGTCGCCGGCCGGCGCGTTGGCGTCGGCGACCAGGTCGAAGCGCGCGCCGGCCTTCAGCGACACCTTGCCGGCGGCGAAGCGCTCGATGCGGATCTTCGGCCCCGGCAGGTCGGCGAGGATGCCCACTTCGCTGCCCACGCGCTGCGCGGCGGCGCGCACTTCGGCGGCCCGCTTGGCCTGGCCGGACGGGTCGCCGTGGGAGAAATTCAGGCGCACGACGTTGACGCCGGCGCGGAACAGGTCCTCGAGCACGCCGGGCGGATCCGTGGCCGGGCCGAGGGTGGCGAGAATCTTGGTGCGGCGCTGGCGTTCGATCATGAGACGTCGTTCCCTGGAAAAGCCGTCAAAACTAGCACAGGCGCCGCTACCGCAGGATGGCGAATCGGCATAGGCGGCTGCGGATTCATGCATGTCTTGCAGACAGTGCGGGACAGTATGCGGACTCGAGGCCGCGCCGGCGCCGCCTCGCCCGTGCCCAGCCGGCGGCGCGGGCGCGACGCCGGGCAAGCCCGGACTCAGCGCTCCTGTGCTGCTCCCCGGCCCTGCCGGACGAAGCCGCCAACACCGGGACAGACACGCCACGCGGTGGCCTGGCGCTACGACCGGCGCACGCGACGCAGGCCGGTCATCGCATCTGGAACCGGGAATGGAGGAAATGCGCGAGTGCCGCAGCGGCACCGCTTTTACGAATCCCCAATCCCAACTCCCCAATCCCCGCTGTCAAGCTGCCAAACCCGGCAACTGCGCCGGCACCTCGGCCAGCGCGCTGGCGCCGGCCTGGCGCAGCTCCGCTGCGTCGCCGAAGCCCCACAGCACGCCGATACTGCGCATGCCGTGATGGTTGGCGCCTTCGATGTCCATGCGCCGATCGCCGATCATCACGCACTGCGCCGGCTGCAGCGACAGCCGCCGCAGGGCTTCGGCGATCAGGTCCGGCTTGAAGCGGCGCTGGCCGTCGTCGCTGGCGCCGACGATCTCCTCGAAGTGCGCGGCGAACGGCAGCGTCTCGACGATGCGCCGGGCGAAGCGCTCGTTCTTCGAGGTCACCACCGCGAAGCGATGGCCGGCCGCGGCCAAGGCCGCGACCGCCGCGCCGATCGCCGGGAACACGGTGTGCTCGCGCCAGCCCTGCGCATCGTAGCGCTCGCGGTACAGGGACAGCGCCTGCTCGACCAGCGGCGGATCGCCGTGGAAGTAGTCGTTGAAGCTGTCGCGCAACGGCGGCCCGATCCAGGCGCGCAGTTGCTGCGGCTCGGGCGCGGGGCGCCCGAGTTCGGCGAACGCGTGGCGGATGCTGCCGACGATGCCGGCCTCCGAATCGACCAGGGTGCCGTCCAGGTCGAAGAACAGGGTGTTCGCGCTCACGCGCCGCGCGCCTGCAGCGCCGCCACCGCCGGCAGGGTCTTGCCTTCCAGGAATTCCAGGAACGCGCCGCCGCCGGTGGAGATGTAGCTCACCTGCTCGGCGATGCCGTACTTGTCGACCGCGGCCAGGGTGTCGCCGCCGCCGGCGATGGAGAACGCCGGCGAGGCGGCGATGGCGCGCGCCAGGGTTTCGGTGCCATGCCCGAACGCGTCGAACTCGAACACCCCGACCGGGCCGTTCCAGACCACGGTGCCGGCCTTGGCGATCAGGTCGGCGTAGTGCGCGGCGGTCTGCGGGCCGATGTCCAGGATCAGGTCGTCGTCGGCGACGTCGGCCAGCGCCTTCACCGTCGCCTCGGCGTCGGGCAGGAACTGCTTGGCCACCACCACGTCGGTGGGCAGCGGGATCGCCGCGCCGCGGGCATTGGCGTCGGCGACGATCTTGCGCGCGGTGTCGAGCAGGTCCGGCTCGCACAGCGACTTGCCGACCGGATAGCCGGCCGCGGCGATGAAGGTGTTGGCGATGCCGCCGCCGACGATCAGCTGCTCGACCTTGTTGACCAGGTTCGACAGCAGCTCCAGCTTGGTCGAGACCTTGCTGCCGGCGACGATCGCCAGCAGCGGCTTGGCCGGGTGTTCCAGCGCCTTGGCCAGCGCGTCCAGCTCGGCCATCAGCAGCGGTCCGCCGGCCGCCACCGGGGCGAACCTGATCACGCCGTGGGTGGACGCCTGGGCGCGGTGCGCGGTGCCGAACGCATCCATCACGAACACGTCGCACAGCGCCGCGTACTTCTTCGCCAGCGCCTCGTCGTCCTTGCCCTCGCCGACGTTCATGCGGCAATTCTCCAGCAACACGATCTTGCCGGGCTGCACCTCGACGCCGTCGACCCAGTCGCGCAGCAGCGGCACCTCGGTGCCGAGCAGCGCGGTCAGCCGCGCGGCGACCGGCGCCAGCGAATCGGCCTGGGTCCACGCGCCTTCCTTGGGCCGGCCCAGGTGCGAGGTCACCATCACCGCCGCGCCCTGCTCCAGCGCGTGGCGCAGCGTCGGCACCGAGGCCAGGATGCGCTGCTCGGACGTGATCTGGCCGTTGTCGTCGATCGGCACGTTGAGGTCTTGCCGGATCAGCACACGCTTGCCGGACAGGTCGAGATCGGTCATTCGCAGGATGGGCATTGTCGGTTGCTCGCTATCGTGGGGTTGCTGAGGAAGGAGGAGGCGGTGCGCAGCATAGGCGCGGCGATCGGTACGTCCGCTTTAGGCACGCTGGCGCCAGCGCGCGCGGGCGGTGCCGAGGCGGGCATTGTCCGGCGTCGGCCGCGCAGCGGCAAATCGAGACATCGCGCGGCGTGCGGCCGTGGCGCAGCGGCGCGGGCAAAACCACGCGCGCACGGCGGTCGCCACGCCGCGACAGGCGCGTGGCGTGGCGGTGCCGAACCGATCAGCCCGCGCCGGGCGCGGCCGGCTTGCGCAACAGGCTGAAGGCGAAACCGACCACGATCAGCGCGCCGCCGACCAGCAGCGCCCACAGCAGCCAGGTCTTCCAGTCGCGCGGCGCCGCCGGCGCCTGCAGCGCGGCGGCGCCGGCCAGCGGGACCGCCGCGCCGAGCGTGGCGGTGGCCGGCGTCCATTGCGGGCCGCGTTGCGCACGCAGGGCCTGCAAGGTGGTCGCCAACGGCGCGGCAGCGCGCTGGGTGCGCGCGCTGCCGGCGGCCAGCGCATAGGGCGGCGTGCCCTGGGCCAGGAAGATCAGCGTTTCCGGCTGGTAGCCCAGGCGCAGCGCCGGCCGCTGCCGGCCCGGATCCTGCGTGGCCAGCAGCCGCCAGTAGCGGTCGCGCACCGGCTGGGTCAGCGCCTGCGGCGGCGAGCGGCTGGCGCCGGCGCCGACCTGGTAGGCCACCCACGGCCCGGCCCGGTCCTGCCACGGCGCCTCGGCGCTGTCGCGGCTCTGCACGCGCCATTCGATCGCGCTGTTGCCGGGCAGTGCGATGTCGAGCTGCGCGACCGGATAGCGGCCGGGCGATACGAAGTCGAAGCTGTGCTGCGCCGGATCGGCGTGCAGCGCATCCAGTTGCTGCCAGTGCCAGTCGGCGGCGACGGGCGCCGGCGCCAGTTCGGCTTCCACCCCGGTCAGTGTCGGCAGCGGCGGCGACGACAGCGGCAGCAGCCGCAGGTAGCGCACCTGGCGATCGATGGCGATGCGCAATTGCTGCAGGCGCTTGCCCTGGTTGGCCAGGTCGACCAGGGTCGCCTCCGGCACCAGCAGTTCCCAGTCGCGCAGATCGTCGCTGGCCTCGACCCGGTAGCGCGCCTGCCGCGGCTGTGCATCGGCGGCCCACTGCAGCGACAGCGCGCGCAACGGCTCGCGCAGCGCGCTGGCGTCGATCAACCAACCGGCTTCGGCACTGGCCGTGGCGCTGCTGGCGATGCGGGTGCGGATGCGGCGCACGCTGCCGTCGGTATCGCGCTCGGCGATCAGCTCCAGGTTGTCCGCGCCGCCACCGGCCACGGCCGGCAGCGGGAACCAGGGCAGCGGCTGCCGGCGCGGCGTGGTCTCGGCCAGTTCGGCCGCGAACAGGGCCGCCGGCAGCGGGTCGCCGCCCGCGTTGAACACTTCCACGTCGCCCAGCGAGGCGAGGTGCGCGCTGCGGTACACCGCATCGTCGAGTTGCACGCGGTAGGCGCCGGCGGCCGGATCCTGCAGGGTCAGCGGCCATTGCTGCACGTAGTCGTCGCGCTGGCTGGCAGCGGAGGCCGCCACCGGCAGTACCGCCAGCAGCACAGCCGGAAAGATCAGGCGTTTCATGGATGGGCCTCCTCGGCCGGTTCGGTGGCGCGCGGCGGTGCCGGCGCGAAATAGCCGACCACGGTGCACAGCAGGCCGTAGGCGATGAACGAGGCGATGCCGGCGACGTTGCCGAGGTTGCCGCGATCCACCAGCAGCAGCTTGCCCAGTACCACCGCCATCAGCAGCGCGCCGGCCAGCCACAGGCCGCGCTGGCCGCGGCGCGAGCCGAGCACCCAGCCGAGCACGCCGAGCACGCTCCACACCACGGTCAGGCTGGTCTGCGCCACGCCGGCGGACAACAGCGACGCCCACGGCACCGGCGCCCAGTAGTGCACCGCATGCAGGGTCACGCTGGTGACCCACAGGAATCCGGCAGCGGCAAGCAGTTGCAGACGCTGCGCCCGCAACAGGGCCGGCGCGGTCGCCGACCACAGCCAGCGCGCGGCCAGCGCCACCGCCAGCAACTGGCTCAGTTCCAGCGGATTGAGCAGCGGCACCCACGGCAGCGGCGCACTGGCGCCGGGCACGCACAGCGTCCACAGCCAGGCCAGGCCGAGCAGGCCGAAATAGCTGCCCTGCAGCGCCGTGCGGCAGCGGTCGAAGTCCGCCCCCAGCGGCGCAGCCAGCCACGGCCAGCGCAGCAACGACAACGCCGCCGCGGCCAGCCATGGCGCCAGCAGCAACGCCCATTGCCAGCCCTCGGCCAGGGCGAAGCGCTGCGCCAGCCAGAGGCCGAGCAAGGACAGCACCGACGGCCACACCAGCCACCAGGCGAATTGCGCCGCCCGCGCCACCCAGCCGCCGCTGCCGCGCAGGCAGATCAGGCTGCGTACGCCGAGCACCGCGAACAGGGTCCAGGCCCAGGCGCCATGCCCGGCGAACGGCTGGCCGTGCGCGTCCGCCTGCAGCACCGCCAGCGGCAACGCGAGCAGCAGCCCGCCGAGCGTGGTCGCGGCCAGCGCGCGCGCCGGCCAGCGGCGCTGCGCCTCGGCGGCCAGCCAGCCGCTGAGCGCGACGAACGCCAGCAGCAGGTCGGCCTGCGCCGCGGCCGCGACGAAGCGTTCGATCTCGGCAATGCCAATGCCGCACCACCACGCCAGGCCCCACAGGTAATAGGCCAAGGCCGGGGTGTCGGCGCCGGCACGGCGATAGCTCCAGGCGCTGGCGAGGCCGGCCAGGGCCAGCAGCGCACCGCTCATGAAGGTGGCATTGGCCACCGCCTGGGCGTCGTGCCAGGCCATGTCCAGCCCCAGCACGAAGCCGATCGCCGCGGCCAATTGCAGGCCGGCGCCGGTGAACTGCGGCAGCCAGCGCTGCTGGCGCAGTCCCAGCCACGCCAGCGCCGCGCCTTCCAGCGCGAAGATGCTGGCGGTGGCGCGCGCGGACAGCGCCAGCGGCACCGCCAGCGTGGCGAAGCCCACCGCCAGCAGCGCATAGGCCTGGCCGAGCACCGCGAAGCGTTCGCGCCGGATCAGCGCCGCGGCCAGCAGCGCATACACCGCCGCCAGGCCCAGCGCGCACAGCGCCAGCGGCAGGCCTTCGCCGCGCAGCAGCCCGGCCTGCAGCGAGAACGCCACCAGCGGCGTGCCGAACACCAGGCTGCCGTCGATCAGGTTGCCGCGCGTGGCCGGCTGGCGCCGCGCGTACAGGATCGGGATCAGCAGATAGAAGGCGAAGAACAGCAGCAGGAACGGCTCGGTGCTGGCGAACTTCGCCGGCTGGTATTGCAGCACGCCCCACAGCGTGCCGATGCCGAAGGTGAAGCCGAACCCGAGCAGGTTGAGCACCCGCCACGGCCGATACCAGGCGATCGCGAACACCGCCGCGTTCAACACCGCGTAATAGGAGAACAGCCCGACATGGTTGCCGCTGCCGGTGGACAGCCAGATCGGCGCCAGGAACCCGGCCAGCGTGGCCAATACCGCCAGCGTGCGCGATTCCTGCACGACCGCCAGCACGCACATGCTGGCCACCAGCACGATGCTCAGCGCGAACGCGGCGCTGGCCGGAATCAGCCCGGACAGCTTGAACGCGGCGAACACCGTCAGCAGCAACACACCGATCGCGCCGCCCTGCAACGCCAGCGCGAAGCTGCGCTTGCGTTCGCGCTGGCGCCAGCCGAAGCCCAGGCCCGCCAGCGCAGTTGCGGCGATGCCGGCATAGCGCAGCTGGATCGGCATGCGCAGCCAACCCTGGTCGCCGGCGTACTTCAGCAGCGCGGCGACGCCGGCCAGCAGCACCAGCATGCCGATCTTGACCGGCACGTTGCCTTCGGTGAACCAGCGCTTGGTGCCGGCCAGCAGCCGCTCGATCGGATCCGGACCGCGCGGTGCCGGCGGCAGTGGCGCGGCGACGGGATCCGCTGCCGCGTTAGCCATGGCGGTCGGCGCGATGAACGGCGGCGGAAGCGGCGGCGGCGTAGGCGCTACCGAAGCGACGAAGGCGGCCACGGCGGACGGACGTTCCTCTGCAACACCGCCGTCGGCGAACCGCGCATCGCGCTCGCCATCGTTCTCGAAGCCGGCATCGGTGTCATCGACATAGTCGGCCGCGTCGAATCGGGTCGCGGCGTGCGCCGCCTGCGGCACCGCGCCGTGCAGGTGCGCCAGCTGCAGTTCCAGCGCCGCCACGCGCCGGCGCACGCCCGCCAGCGCCACCAGCATCACGATCATCAGGATCGGCACCGCCAATACCGCCACCACCACCAACACGATCAACGCTTCCATCCGGACTCCATGCCCAAGCCGGCACGGCGCTGGGCGGCGTACCAATGGTCCGGCGGCGCCGGTCCTGGGGCAGATGGTAGACGAGTTCGGCCTCGCCGCGGCCGCGCCGGCGGCGGCGCAACCCAGGCGCGGCAACGCATCCCGGCAATGCAGGCCGACGGAATCGGCGCTAAAGCCGGTGCATTCTCGGCCGCTACCTCCCTTATCCCACGTTGCGTCCGCTGTTCCCTCCCCTCCCACCGACAGCACCAATGAACCTGCCAGCCAAGCCCGCAGAAGCGGGAATCGACGACCATATCCGCTCCGTGGTCGGCCTGTCCGACCAACTGCTCGGGCAGCTGCGCCGTTCGTTGCAGCGCATCGACGAGATCAACCGCACCACCCACGTGATCTCGATGAATGCCCGCATCGAATCGGCACGGATCGGCCAGGCCGGGCGCGGCTTCAGCGTCATCGCGCAGGAAATGGACGTGCTGTCGCGGCGCGTCGCCGACGCCACCCAGGACCTGGACAAGGTCGCCGCCAGTACCAGCGCCGACATGCGCCACACCCTGCAGCGGCTGGAAGACGATGTGCGCCGCACGCGCCTGAGCGAACTGGCGCTGAGCAACATCGACCTGATCGATCGCAACCTCTACGAACGCAGCTGCGACGTGCGTTGGTGGGCGACCGATGCGGCCATCGTCGCTGCCGCGCGCCCTGGCCGCGGCGACGACGCACTCGCCTACGCGTCGCGGCGCATGGGCCAGATCCTGGATTCGTACACCGTCTACTTCGACCTGGTGCTGGCCGGCACCGACGGCCGCATCCTCGCCAACGGCCGGCCGCAGCAGTACGCCTCGGCCGGCAGCGACGTGTCCGGGCAGGCCTGGTTCGAAGACGCCACGCGCACCCGCAGCGGCGAGGAATTCGGCTTCCAGGACGTGCACGCCAGCACCCTGGCCGATGGCGAACGCGTGCTGGTGTACTCGTGCACGGTGCGCGACGGCGGCCGCGTCGACGGCCGCGTGCTGGGCGTGCTCGGCATCGTGTTCCGCTGGGACGCGCTGGCGCAGACGGTGGTCCAGCGCACGCCGCTGTCGGAACAGGAATGGGGCCGCAGCCGGGTCTGCATCGTCGACCAGCGCGGCCAGGTCCTGGCCGATTCGGCCGGGCGCATGCTGCAGGAGCGGATCGAATTCCAGGGCCGCGACGCGCTGTTCAAGCAACCGCGCGGCGCCGTGCTGAGCGACCTCGACGGGCGCCCGCACTGCATCGCGCACGCAGCCTCGCCCGGCTACGAAACCTATCGCACCGGCTGGCATTCGCTGATTCTGCAGGCGCTGTAGCGCGACGCGGGCGCAGGTCGGCCAACGCTCAGCGCTGGCCGACCCTGATCACCACCTTGCCCTTGGCACGTCCGCTCTCGACGTAGGCCAGGGCCTGCGCGGTCGCCTCCAACGGGAACACCCGATCCATCACCGGCCTGATGCTGCCGGCCTCGATCAACGCGCCGATCTCGCGCAACTGGTCGCCGTTGGCGGTCATGAACAGGAAGGCGTAGCCGACCCCGTGCCGCCTGGCCTTTTTGCGGATGCCGCTGCTCAGCAGACGGATCGCCTGCCGCAACGGCCATACCAGGCCTTGTCGCGCGGCGAAGTCCGGGTCCGGCGGGCCGGAGATGGAAATGAGCTGGCCGCCGGGCTTCAGCACGCGCAGGGATTTCTCCAGCACGTCGCTGCCCAGGCTGTGCAGGACCACGTCGTAGCCGTGCACGACGGTCTCGAAGTCCTGCGTGCGGTAGTCGATGACGAGGTCGGCGCCCAGCGCCTTCACCCAAGCGACGTTGCCGGTGCCGGTGGTGGTCGCGACGAAGGCGCCGAGGTGCTTGGCGAGCTGGATGGCGATGCTGCCGACGCCGCCGGAGCCGGCATGGATCAGCACCTTCTGTCCCTTCTGCAGCCGCGCCATCTCCACCAGGGCCTGCCACGCGGTCAGCGCGACCAGCGGAACCGAGGCGGCTTCCTCCATGCCGAGGTTGGCGGGCTTCAATGCCAGCGCGCTTTCCCTGACCGCGATGCGTTCGGCGAAGCTGCCGATGCGCGTCTGGTCGGGACGCGCATACACCGCGTCGCCCGGCTTGAAGCGGCGCACGCCGGCTCCGACCCGCAGCACCACGCCGGCCACGTCGTTGCCCAGCACCAGCGGAAAGCGGTACGGCAGGATCAGCTTGAACTCGCCCTTGCGGATCTTCGCGTCGAGCAGGTTGACGCCGGCGGCATGCACCTCGACCAGCACCTCGTCGTCGCGCACCTCCGGTTCGGGCAGCTCGCCGATCCGGCCTGGATGCTTGTTGCCATAGCCTTCGATGAAGAACGCCTTCATGATTTTCCCCCGACGAAAACGAACGCAAGGACGAACACGGTTTCGAGCACGACCGCGACCAGGATCCCGCGGCCCGCGTGCTCGCTGGCCAGTTCGCCGACGCCCAGCACCGCCAGCAACGAACAGGCGGTAACGAAGCCTGCCACCAGCGCCGAACGCGCCGGCGATGGCGCCGCGCCGCGCGCCATGAACAACATCACGCTCAGGCCCGCATACAGCGCGGCCCCGCGTCGCGCCATCAGCTCGGCCGACGGCGAAGCGCCGATGCCCCAGTTCGCCAGCATCGCGTCCGGCGAGAACATCCAGGTGCAGGCGATCGCCAGGAACAGCAGCGAGGCCAGGACCGACAGCGAGCGGAAACCCAGCCGCATGGCGCTCACCGGTTGAGGATGCGGGACAGCACGGCCTGGTGGATCCAGCGCGGCGTCGCCCACATGAAGACCGCGTTCAACCTGTTGATCAGCCCGGGCACCACGCTGATGCGGCCGGCATCCAGCGCGCGCATGCCGGCCCGCACCACCGGCGGGGTCTGCATCATCAACGCATTCAACTGGGGCGTGATCCGCTGCTGGGCGACACGCGCGAATCCGGTGTCGGTCAGCCCCGGGCACAGCGTGGTGACGGTGACGCCATCGCGCGCGAACTCGCGATGCAGCGCCTCGCCCAGGCGCAGCACGTAGGCCTTCGCGGCCGAATACACCGCGAAGTTCTCCACGCCCTGGTAGGCCAGCAGGCTGGCCACCTGCAGGATCTTGCCGCGCCGGCGCCGGCGCATGTCCTGGCCGAACAGATGGGTCATCGCGGTCAGGCTGGCGATGTCCAGCTGGATCATCGACAGCGCCGGCTCCAGATCGCCGTCCAGAAATGGCCCCTGCAGGCCGTGCCCGGCATTGTTGACCAGCACCTCGACCTCGATGCCGCGCGCGTGCAGGCCGGCGTGGAGCCGGCGCACGGCCGCGATCTGCGACAGATCGACCTGCTCGACGAGGACCTCGACACCGTGCCGCTGCCGCAACGCCTGCGCCAGCGCATCGAGCCGGTCCAGGCGCCGCGCGACCAGGATCAGCCGGTGGCCGCGCGCCGCGTACTGCCTGGCGAACTCCTCGCCGAATCCACTCGATGCGCCGGTGATCAGCACCCAGCTATCGCGTTGCGTTTGCATGATGATCGCCTCGATCGCGGCAGGTGCGGGACTGCAGGCTTCAGGCCGCCGGCCGGTAGCGTTGCGCGGCATTGGCCTGCCGGATGCTGCCCAGCAGCGCTTGCCGGGCGCCGTCCAGCGCGTCCCAGCGGTCGGCGTCGTGCAGCGGCGGGATGCTCACCAACTCGCGGCGATCGAAGCCGATCAGCGCCGCATCGACCAGCTCTTCCACGTCCATCACCTCGGCCAGCGTGTTGACGTCGATGCCCGCACGCTCCCAGATCTCGGTGCGGGTGGCCGCCGGAAGCACCGCCTGCACGTACACGCCCTTGGGCGCCAGTTCCAGGCTCATGCCCTGCGACAGGAACAGCACGAAGGCCTTGCTCGCGCCGTACACGGTCATGCCGAATTCCGGCGCCAGGCCGACCACCGAGCCGATGTTGACGATCGCGCCGCTGCCGGACTGCGCCAGCCGCGGCGCGATCGCCAGCGCCAGCCGCGTCGGCGCGGTCGTGTTGAGCGCCAGCAGGCGTTCGACGCCGTCCGCCGTCTGCTCGGCGAAGCCGCCGGATTGGGCCATGCCGGCGTTGTTGATCAGGATGCCGATGCGCGCATCGTCGCGCAGCCGCGCTTCGACCGTGGCCAGGTCGGCCTGTGCGGTCAGGTCGGCCTGCAGCACGTCGACCGCGACCTTGTGTTCCTCGCGCAGGCGTGCGGCCAACGCGTCCAGGCGGGCGTTGTCGCGTGCGACCAGGACCAGGTCGTGGCCGCGCTGGGCGAAGCGCTGCGCGTAGACGGCGCCGATGCCGCTGGAGGCGCCGGTGATGAGGACGGTGGAAGTGGTGCTCATGCGCGTGGTCTCTTCGGATGGAAAGGGAACTGCGGCCACGATGACGTGGCCCGTGGTGTGGAGGGGCTGCTCAGCCGCCGACGCCCCTGGAAGCAGGCATTGGAAGAAAGCCACGCAATGATGATGATCATAATCTTACCTGTCAACATTTTGATGATGAACAACATCAATGTATCCTTGTGCCAGGACCAGCACCGCCGGGGGACACCCGCAATGAAAGTCAGCAAGGCGCAGGCGCAGGCGAACCGGGCGCACATCGTCGAAACCGCGTCCGCGCTGTTTCGCGAGCGCGGCTACGAAGGCATCGGCGTCGCCGATCTGATGGCCGCCGCCGGTTTCACCCACGGCGGCTTCTACAAGCACTTCCCGTCCAAGGCCGACCTGATGGCGGAGGCGACGGCGTGCGGGATCGCGCAGACCGTGGCGCTGGTGGACGGGATCGATCCGCCGGAATTCGTCCGCCGCTATGTCTCGCGCGAGCACCGCGATGCCCGCGCGGTGGGCTGCACCATGGCCGCGCTGGGCGGCGACGCCGCACGCGAGCCGGAGACGGTCCGGTCCGCATTCGCGGACGGCGTCGAAGCCATGCTGGCGGCCCTGGAGCGCGAGGATGCTGCGGCGACCGGCGCCAGCCCCGCCGATGCGCGCGCCGCGCGCCTGGACATGCTGGCGCACGCGCTCGGCGCGATCGTCATGTCCCGGGCCTGTCCGGACGATTCGCCGCTGGCGGACGAGATCCTCGCGGCGTGCCGCGCCAACCTGCTCGCGGCGCTGGACACGGCCCCGGCGGCAGGCAAGCGCAGCGGAACGCGATCGCGGTAGTGCGACGCGACGCCGGCGCAGGCTTGCCGCGCGGCGGCAGCCACATCCATTCGCGCACGACCGCCGTTTCGCAAGCAAAAAAAGCCGGGGCGCGCGATGCGGCCCGGGCCCTGCCGCTGCGACCGCCTATTCGCGGTAGCCGCTGTCGTTCTTGTTGTGGATGATCCCGATCAGGCTGCCGCCGCCGCCCATCGACTTGCCGGCGAACACCAGGCGGCCCTGGCCCTGGTAGGCGAGCTCGTAGCGGTAGCGGTCGCCGCCCTAGAAGAACGGAATGAAGGCCTTACCGGACCGGTGACGTAAGAACCCTGGTCGGTGCGTTCGCCAATCAGGTCGGTCACCTGTTTCATACGAAACCTAGCGCACCAACTGCAATCGCTGATTGTGCAGGGGCTGTAGGCGCAGGCCTGCAGGCGATGCAGAGCGTCCCGCATCGGCGAGCGCGGCCAGGCAGGGCCGTGCGTTCGCTGCGCATGCACGCGGACCTATGGCGATTGACGAAGTCGATTCGAGGGGTTTCGCCTGTGGGGCTGCGCTCTCGACAAACCAACGAGAAAGCGCAACACATCACAGATCGCCCCCATCCCGGCTGTTTTTGCCCCTTCTTCACCGCATCATGCCGATGAACTTGGCACCCAACGGGGGGTGCCTGCCAGCGTGAAAGAGGCTGACCAGACGAGCCATCATGTTGACGGTGCCGTTTCGGCATGCCTAAGCTCATGTACGAATCGCCGATGCGCACAGACTGCGCGACATGTCGGCGTGGTACAGATGCAATCTGCAAATCAGGCGCAATCACAAGGTAAACGGACATGACCATGAAACCCTTTCGCACGCTTTGCATCTCGGCCCTGCTGGCCACTTCCTTCGCTGCTCCGGCGTTCGCCGAAAAGGTAGACGATCCGAGCCTCTACACCACCGAGGCGGTGAAGAAGAATCTGGTCCTGGGCAAGACAACCAGAGAAGAAGTGCGTGCCATCTATGGCGAGCCGACCTATGTCTACAAAACTTCCGCGAAGAATGGCGGGTACGAAAACAGGTGGCGTTACAACCCCAGTGAATCGCATGGCGAAAAAGCCCGCAAGACGGTGACCGGAGTATTCAGGTCGATGCTGCCTGGCGCCTACACTGGCGCCGCGGTGAATGAAGCGCAGAAACATGGCGTCGGCGCGCGCAACGTCAAGGACTACTCGCTGTCGATCGAATTCGACTCCAAAGGCGTGGTCACCGACTACGACCAGAGCGAGAGCAACGAGTCCAAAAACGCACTGTAGCCAGGCGAACGCCGCGTAGCGCACGAGTGTGTCGCCACGCTCCGGCGCTACCGGCAGGCGATGTCCTGATCGAACGTTCTTTCAGCATAGGACAAACAAAAAGGAGCGCATTTTGCGCTCCTTTTTGCGTTAGAGCTCCAGCACAACGCCGGACGCCACCACTAGCATTGCATTGCCGAAATTTCCGGCGAAATCGTGCGTTTCGGATGACGGCTGGACGTTGCGGCGCGGCTTACTTCGCCACCACCTTGACCATTTCCAGGCACTTGTTGGAATAGCCCCACTCGTTGTCGTACCAGGACACCAGCTTGACGAAGGTGCTGTCCAGGGCGATGCCGGCGTCGGCGTCGAAGATCGAGGTGCGCGCGTCGCCGCGGAAGTCGGTGGCCACCACCTTGTCTTCGGTGTAGCCGAGGATGCCCTTCAGCGCGCCTTCGCTCTGCGCCTTCACTTCGGCGCAGATCTCGGCGTAGGTCGCCGGCTTTTCCAGCTCCACGGTCAGGTCGACCACCGACACGTCCGAGGTCGGCACGCGGAAGCTCATGCCGGTCAGCTTCTTGTTCAACTCCGGGATCACCACGCCCACGGCCTTGGCCGCGCCGGTGCTGGACGGAATGATGTTCTCCAGGATGCCGCGGCCGCCGCGCCAGTCCTTGTTGCTGGGGCCGTCCACGGTCTTCTGGGTGGCGGTGGCGGCATGCACGGTGGTCATCAGGCCGCGCTTGATGCCCCACTTGTCGTTGATCACCTTGGCCAGCGGCGCCAGGCAGTTGGTGGTGCAGCTGGCGTTGGAGACGATCGCCTGGCCGGCATAGGTGGCGTGGTTGACGCCGTACACGAACATCGGCGTGTCGTCCTTGGACGGGGCCGACAGGATCACCTTCTTGGCGCCGGCGTCGATGTGTTTCTGCGCGGTGTCCTTGGTCAGGAACAGGCCGGTGGATTCGATCACCACCTCGGCGCCGACCTCGTCCCACTTCAGCGCCGCCGGATCGCGCTCCTGGGTCAGGCGGATCTTCTTGCCGTTGACCACCAGGTGATTGCCGTCGACCGACACCTCGCCGTCGAAGCGGCCGTGCACCGAATCGTACTGCAGCATGTACGCCAGGTAGTCGGGCTCGAGCAGGTCGTTGATGGCGACGATCTCGATGTCGCTGCCGAAATTCTGTACCGCCGAGCGCAGCACATTGCGTCCGATGCGACCGAAACCGTTGATGCCAACCTTGATTGCCATTTCAGTAGCTCCTGCGGCCGCGCCAGACGCGGCGGATGGAAGGGGGCGAGCATTCTATCAGGCCGGCCGCATCGCGCCCGGCACGCGCTTCGACGCGTTTGATCAGGATCAAGGCGGCGCGGCGACGCCGGCAGGACACTGCGCCCACACCCAAACGAGACACCCATCATGCGCAAGACCTCCCCTCTCCTGCTGTCCGGCCTGGCGGCCGCCCTCGCGCTGTGCGCCCTGCCGGCGCTGGCGCAGTCGCAGGGCGACTGGACCGTGGGCATCGGCGCCCACCAGGTCAACCCGAAGTCCGACAACGGCAAGCTGGCCGGCGGTACCCTGCCGCTGAGCATCGGCAGCGACATCAAGCCGACCGTCACCTTCGAGTACTTCGTGCACCAGGACCTGGGCATCGAGGTGCTGGCCGCGCTGCCGTTCAAGCACGACATCGACGTCAAGGGCGTCGGCAAGGTCGGCAGCACCAAGCAGCTGCCGCCGGTGGTCTCGCTGCAGTACCACTTCAACAGCGCCGGCAAGGTGTCCCCGTTCGTCGGCGCCGGCATCAACTACACAACCTTCTTCAGCGAGGACACCACCGGCGCGCTGGCCGGCACCAAGCTCAAGCTGGAGGATTCCTGGGGCCTGGCCGCGCACGTCGGCGTGGACGTCGCGCTCACCGACAAGTCCGCGCTGCGGGTGGACCTGCGCTGGGCCGACATCGACAGCAAGGTCAAGGTCAACGGCGCCAGCATGGGCACCGCGAACATCGATCCGCTGGTGTACGGCCTGGCCTATGTGATGAAGTTCTGAGGCTGCGCGGGCGCCGCGCTTCTCTGGCAGACTACGCTCCACAAGGATGTGGATCGGTCGCCGCCGGGCCGACACTGGGATTCGCATCCACCCATTCGCCGTCACCGGGGTCCCCAATGAAGCCACGCCTGTTCCGCCGTCTCGCCGTCGCCGCCCTTGCCGCCATCGCCCTGCCCGCCGCGGCGCAGTCGGCCGGCCACTTCACCACCAGCTACGGCATCCACGGCATGGTGCCCGGGTCCTCCAACGGCACCCTGAGCGGCAGCGAGCAGCGCTTCAGCGCCGACACCGCACCGGCGCTCTCGTTCAGCTACGAATACTTCTTCCGCGGCAACCTCGGCGTGGAGATCCAGACCCTGGTCGGGCAGCAGAAGATCGGCCTGGAACAGGGCGGCGATATCGGCAGCGCCTGGGCGCTGTCGCCGACGCTCTCGCTGCAGTACCACTTCAACGGCAACGGCGACATCTCCCCGTTCGTCGGCGTGGGCCTCAACTACACCACCTTCCTGGGCGCCGACGGCAAGGGCGCGTTCTCCCGCGACGACGTCAAGTTCAAGGACAGCGTCGGCCCGGCCGTGCATGCCGGCGTGGACTTCGCCATCGGCGAGCGCAGCGCGCTGCGCGTGGACGCGCGCTGGACCAGCATGCGCAGCGACGTGGAAGTGGACAGCGGCACGCTCGGCAAGGCCAAGCTCGACCCCATCACCTACGGCCTGGCCTACCTGCTGTATTTCTGATCCGCAGGGCCCGCAGCCGCGTCCACACGGGCGAGGCTTAGCGGTTGCGCAACGGCGCGATGACGCGGCCATGGCAACGTCATCGGCGCCGGCTAGAATCCGCGCATGAAATCCTCTCTCTTCGTTTCCGCCGCGCTTGCCGCGGCACTGGCCGCCGCGCCGTCCGCCGCCTTCGCCTGGGGCCCGCTGGGCCATCGTCTGGTCGCCGATCTCGCCGATGCCCAACTCACCCCGCAGGCCCGCGCGCAGGTGCAGCAGTTGCTGCAGGGCGAACCCGAGCCGACCCTGGCCGGCGTCGCCAACTGGGCCGACCAATTGCGCGAAAGCGACCCGGACATGGGCAAGCGCACCGGCCCCTGGCACTACGTCAACCTCGGCGAAGAGCAGTGCCACTACGAGGAAACCCGCGATTGTCCCGACGGCAACTGCGCGGTCGAGGCGCTGCGCCGCCAGGCCGCGATCCTCGCCGATCGCAGCCAACCGCAGGCCGCGCGGGCCCAGGCGCTGAAGTTCGTGGTGCATTTCGCCGGCGACATCCAGCAGCCGCTGCACGCCGGCTACGCCCACGACAAGGGCGCCAACACGTTCCAGATCCAGTTCGAGGGCAAGGGCAGCAACCTGCATTCGCTGTGGGACAGCGGCCTGCTGCGCAGCCGCGGCCTGGACGAGGCGCACTACCTGGCGCAGCTGCAGGCGCAACCGCTGCCGGCCCCCTCGCCTGCCGGCAGCGCGTTGCCGCCGCCGGCCGCGGCCTGGGCCGAAGCCTCGTGCCGGATCATGCTGCGCCCGGGCTTCTACCCGCCCGGCGCCAAGCTGCCGGCCGACTACGTGGCGACCTGGCGCCCGGTCGCCGAAGCGCAACTGCGCCAGGCCGGCGCGGATCTGGCGGCGACGCTGAACGCTGCGCTGGGGAAGTAACGCGCGGTCCCTGCTTTTTGTAGGAGCGGCTTCAGCCGCGACAGGCCTTCCCGATAGAGCCTGTCGCGGCTGAAGCCGCTCCTACAGGAATACAGGAATACAGGAATGCTGCGGGATTGCGCGGGGCCGGACCTAGCCGGCATGCCCTTGCGCCCAGCGCACGATCTCGGCAACACCGATCGCACCGCTGTGCCGCGCCAACTCGCGGCCATGCCGCAGCAAGGCCAGGGTCGGAATGCTGCGGATGCCGAAGCGCCCCGCCAGCGCCGGCTGCGCCTCGGTGTCCAGCTTGCCCAGGCGCATGCGCGGTTCCAGGTGTGCGGCGGCGGCCTCGAACTGCGGTGCCATGGTCCGGCACGGGCCGCACCACGGCGCCCAGAAGTCCACCAGCAGCGGAATATCGCTGCGCTCGGCATGGGCGGCGAAGGTGTCCGCGGTCAACGCCACCGGCGCGCCGACGAACAGCGCACGATGGCAACGCCCGCATTGCGGTGCCGCCGCCAGGCGTTCGCCCGGCACCTGGTTCAGCGCCTGGCAGTGCGGGCAGGCGATGTGCAGCGGATCGCTCACGCGCCGGCCTCGATGCTCTTGTCGCCGAGCAACACATTGCCGTGCGCGTCCTTGACCGTGACCTGCACGTCGATGCCCTGGCGCACGCTCTGGGTGACCACGCAGAACTGCTCGAACTGGTCGAGGATGCGCTGCAGCTGCGCGTAGTCCTGGTTGCCATCGGGCAGTTGCAGTTCCACCGATGCCTGCGGAATGCGCCAGAACCCTTCCGCGTTGCGCATCGGCGTGGCGGTGATGTGCGCGACCACCCCGACCGGATCGTTCTTGAACTTGCGCAGCGCGAACAGCAGGCTCGCCGCCAGGCAGTTGGCGATGCTGGCCAACAGGATGCGCGAAGGGTTGGGCCCGCGCTCGTGGCCCAGCGGCGCGGTCTCGTCGCCCAGCCACGGCGCCAGATCGGTTTCGTCGAACTGGATGCGGAACGCGAAATCCGCCTCCTGTTCGAGGGTGACGCGGATCGGATCGCCGATGCTCATGCAGAACTCCTCATGCAGGTCTCCAGTGACGCAGACAGGGGGAATGCCGACTCTACGCCGGCGCCGGAAAGACCGCGTGGACGCGCATGCGCATCTCGCTCACGCCGGCTTGGCAGCGCGGCGCGCCAACGGGTAGTACAGCAGCGGGATCACCAGCAGGGTCAGCGCGGTACTGATCAGGATGCCGAAGATCAGCGCCACCGCCAGGCCGTTGAAGATCGGATCGTCGAGGATGAAGAAGGCGCCCAGCATCGCCGCCAGCCCGGTCAGCACGATCGGCGGCGCGCGCACCGCGCAGGCCTCCACCACCGCCTGCTCGGCGCTGCGGCCCTGCGCCAAGGCCTGGCGGATGAAATCCACCAGCAGGATCGAGTTGCGCACGATGATGCCGGCCAGCGCGATCATGCCGATCATGCTGGTGGCGGTGAACTGCGCGCCGAGCAATGCGTGCCCCGGCAGCACCCCGATCACCGTCAGCGGAATCGGCGCCATGATCACCAGCGGCACCAGATAGCTGCGGAACTGCGCCACCACCAGCAGATAGATCAGCAGCAGGCCGACCGCGTAGGCGATGCCCATGTCGCGGAAGGTCTCGTAGGTGATCTGCCACTCGCCATCCCACTTGACCGCAAAGTCGCCGCTGTCGAGCGGTTGCGCGATGAAGGACTGCGCCACTGCCTGCCCGCCGACGCGCTGTCGGCGCAGCTGCCCGACCAGGTCGAACATGCCGTACAGCGGGCTGTCCAGGCGCCCGGCCTCGTCGCCGGTGACGTACACCACCGGCCGCAGATCCTTGTGCCAGATCGCACTGTCCCACGGCAGCCGCTGCACTGCGACCAGTTCCGACAACGGCACCAGCTGGCCGTCGCCGCCGCGCACATGCAGCGCCAGCATGCGCGCGACGCCGGCCTGCGCGGCCGCGGCCAGGCGCAGCCGCACCGGTTGCGGGTACTTGGAAGCGCCATCGTGCAGCCAGGTCGCGTCCACGCCCTGCACCGACGCCGCCAGCGCATCGGCGATCGCCGACTGGGTCACGCCCAGCCGCGCCGCGCGCACCCGATCGACCACGAGCGCCTCGCGCGTCGCCGCGCTTTCCACGCTGGTATCCACATCGACCACGTTCGGCGTGCGCAAGAAGCGCCGCTCCAATGCCAGCGCCAGCTGGCGGCTGCGCGCGTAGTCCGGGCCGTACACCTCGGCCACCAGCGACGCCAGCACCGGCGGGCCCGGCGGCACCTCCACCACCTTCAGCGCCGCGCCGTGGCGGCGCGCGATCGCCGCCAATGCCGGACGCAGTGCGCGCGCAATGGCGTGGCTTTGCCGCGTGCGCAGTTGCTTGTCGACCAGGTTCACCTGCAGGTCGCCGACGTTGTTGCCGCTGCGCAGGTAGTACTGGCGCACCAGGCCGTTGAAATTGACCGGCGCCGAGGTACCGGCATAGCCCTGGTAGTCGTGCACGTCCAGGGTGCGGTCGAGCACGCCGGACAGTTCGACCAGCAGCGCATCGGTGTCCTGCAGGGTGCTGCCTTCGGGCAGATCGACCACGATCTGCAATTCGGACTTGTCGTCGAACGGCAGCATCTTCATCACCACCCATTGCAACCCGACCAGCGACACCGCCAGCACCAGCAGCGCGGCGATGCCGGCGAACAGCCAGCCGCGCCGCCGCGCGCCGCGCTCGGGGGCGAGAAAGGGGTGCAACAGTCTCGAGAAGAAGCGCTGCAGGCGCGGCGATGCGGATGGCGTGGCGCCGTCGGCAGCGGCTGGCGCCGGCACATGCCGCGCCAGCAGCTTCAGCGACAACCACGGGGTCACGATCAGCGCGATCGCCAGCGACAGCAGCATGCCGACCGAGGCGTTGATCGGGATCGGCCGCATGTACGGCCCCATCAGCCCGCTGACGAAGGCCATCGGCATCAGCGCCGCGATCACGGTGAAGGTGGCGAGGATGGTCGGCCCGCCGACCTCGTCCACCGCCGGCGGGATCGCCTCGCGCAGGGTCTTGCCGCCGGCGCGCATGTGCCGGTGGATGTTCTCCACCACCACGATGGCGTCGTCGACCAGGATGCCGATCGAGAAGATCAGCGCGAACAGCGACACCCGGTTGAGGGTGAAACCCATCGCCCACGACGCGAACAGGGTCAGCGCCAGGGTCAGCACCACCGCGCTGCCGACCACGACGGCCTCGCGCCAGCCCAGCGCGAACAGCACCAGCAGCACCACCGAGCCGGTCGCGAACACCAGCTTGTGGATCAGCTTGGCCGCCTTGGCGTCGGCGCTGGCGCCGTAGTCGCGGGTCACCTCGGCGTGCACGCCTTGCGGGATCGTCTCGCCGCGCAGCTGCTGCAGGCGCGCGGCGACGGCGCGGGTGATCGCGGCGGCATCGCTGCCGGGCTGCTTGGCGATGGCGAGGGTCACCGCCGGCGCACGGCCCTGCGCCGGACCGCCGCGGCCCGCCGGTGCGCCGTACCAGACATAGCTGCTCGGCAGGTCGGCGCCGGCGCGCACCTGCGCCACGTCGCGCAGATGCAGCGGCTGGCCGTCGTGCACGCCGATCACCAGCCCCGCCACCGTGTCGGCATCGGCAAGGAAGGTGCCGGCGGCGACCGGGACCGCGCGACCGCCGCCGATGCGCTCGCCGAGCTGGCGCACCGCATTGGCCGCCTGCAACGACTGGCTCAGGTCGGACACGGTCAGGCCATAGGCGGCCAGCCGCGCCGGATCCAGGGTCAGCGTCAGCACCCGTTGCGGCGCGCCGATGCTGTAGATGTCGCGCGTGCCGGGGATGCGCTTGAGTTCGCTTTCCAGGGTGTGCGCGACCTCGCCCAGGTCCACCGCGCTGCGCTGCGGATCGTCGCTCCACAACGTCACCGCCATCACCGGCACGTCGTCGATGCCCTTGGGCTTGATCAGCGGCGTGCCCACGCCCATGCCCTGCGGCAAGGCATCCAGGTTCGAATAGACCTGGTTGTACAGCCGCACCAGCGCCGCCTGGCGCGGCACCCCGACCTGGAACTCGACGGTCAGCAGCGCCTGCCGCGGGCGGCTGACCGAGGTCACGTGCTTGACTCCTTCGATCTCGGCCAGCTTCTGCTCCAGCGGCGTGCTCAGCAATTGCTCCACTTCGCGCGCATCGGCGCCGGCGAAGGCCACCGACACGGTGGCCATGGTCACGTCGATCTGCGGCTCTTCCTCGCGCGGGGTGATCGCCACCGCGACCAGGCCCAGCAGCAGGCCCAGCAGCGCCAGCAACGGGGTCAGCGGATTGGCCTGGAATGCCGCTGCCAGACGCCCGGACACGCCCAGTCGCGCCGCCATCTCAGCGCTCCGCCAACGCGCGCCGCTGCGCGGCCAGCGCCTGTCCGGCGGCGACCGGATCGCGCGCCACGCGCTCGCCGGCCTGCAATCCAGCCAGTACCTCGACCCGCTGCGCATCCTGCCGGCCCACGCGTAGCTGGCGCAGGCTCAGCGTGCCGGCGGCGAGCACATAGGCCGCGCTGAGTTCGCCACGCTGCAGCAACGCCGCGCGCGGCATCCACAGCGTGGCCGTGGCCGCGTCGGCGCCAGCGTCGGGGACCGCGAACGCGACCTTGGCGGTCGTCCCCGGCGCCGGTGCCGGCGCCAGCGCGGGCAACGGCACGCGCACCGTCACGCTGTGGCTGTTCGGATCGGCGGTGGGGAACACCACCACCTGCGGCACCGTCAGCGCGCGGCCATCGTCCAGCCGCACCTGCGCGCGCGGCGCGGCGCGGATCGCCGCGGCGTCGGACTGCGGCACCTGCACGTCGATGCGCTGCGCGCCAGGCGCGTACAGCGACAGCAGCGCCTGGCCGGTCGCCACCGCTTCGCCCGGCTGCACCTGGCGCGCGCTGACCACGCCGGCGAACGGCGCGCGGATCACCGTGTAGTCGGCCGGCTGCCGCGCCTGCGCCAGTTGCGCAGCGGCGGACTGGCGCGCCGCGACCGCGGCATCGCGGGTGGCCCGGGCCTGGTCCAGTTGCGCACGCGACACGTACTGCGCGCCGGCCAGCGCGGCATAGCGGCGGTAGCTGGCCTCGGCCTCGTCGGCGCTGGCCGCGGCCGAACGCAACTGCGCCTGTGCGCTGTCCACGCTGGCGCGCTGCTCCACCGCGCTGAGCCGCAGCAGCACCTGGCCGGCGGCGACGCGATCGTTGACGTCCACGCGCACTTCGAGCACCCGCCCGTCGGTCTGCGCCGACAGGTCGGCATGCTCCACCGCGGCGACCACGCCGTCCCAGGCGCGCGCGGCGGGATCGGCGAACGCCACCGGGTCGGTCTGCAGCGCGGGCAGCGGCGGCGGCACCGCCGAGGCGGATTCGTGGCGGCACGCCGCCAGCGACAGGCTCGCGGCCAGCGCGATCGAGAGGGCAAACGGCTTCACGCGGCGGCTCCAGGACGAGGGTTCGACGGAACCCGGTCGGTGCCAGCGAACCGTCGCTGGCTGCGAGATAAATTAGAATTTTCTTATATTAGAGTCAACTGATATTATGAGCATCGTTCATCCACCGGAGCCCCCCAATGCCCCATTCCTCCGCACAAGCCCTGGTCGACAAGGCACGCCCGCAGATCCACGAGGTCGATACCGACGCCGCCGCCACGCCGCTGCCCGGCGAATGGATCATCGACGTGCGCGAACCCGGCGAGTTCGCCGTCGGCCACCTGCCCAACGCGATCAACATTCCGCGCGGCATCCTCGAATTCCGTCTCGACACCGACCCGGCGCTGGCCCGGCGCGACCAGCCGATCCTGCTGTACTGCGCCAGCGGCGGCCGCTCCACGCTGGCCGCGCTGAGCCTGCAGCACCTCGGCTACAGCGCGGTGCGCTCGTTGAACGGCGGCTTCCTCGGCTGGACCGCGGCCGGCCTGCCGGTCGCCTTCTGAGTCCAATGGCCCGCCGTCTGCAACCCGCGATGGATCCTGCGGCGATGCGCGCGCATGCCGGCGAGGCCGCGCGCCTGCTGAAGGCGCTCGGCAACGAGAAGCGGCTGCTGTTGCTGTGCCTGCTGGTGGACCACGAACACTCGGTGGGCGAACTCAACACGCGCCTGGACCTGAGCCAATCGGCGCTGTCGCAGCACCTGGCGGTGCTGCGCGAGGACGGCCTGGTGCAGACCCGCCGCGACGGGCAGACCATCTATTATTCGCTGGTCCCCGGCCCGGCGCAGCGCATCCTCGATACCTTGCACGGCATCTATTGCAGCGCCGGCCCTTCCTCTCCCGCCAAGGCAGGCCCATGAGCCAGGTTCCCCACGTCCACCCCTTCCACCACGCCGGTTCCGGCACCTGGAGCTATCTGGTCGAAGACGGCCACGACGCCGCGGTGATCGATCCGGTGCTGGACTTCGATGCGGACACCGCCACGCTGCGCGACGCGCCGGTGCAGGGCCTGGCCGAGCTGCTGTCCGCGCGCGGCCTGCAACTGCGCTGGATCCTGGAAACCCACGCCCATGCCGACCACGTCTCCGCGGCGCAGTGGTTCAAGCGGCGCTGGCCGCAGGCGACGCTGGCGATCGGCGCCGGCATCCGCGCGGTGCGCGCGCGCTTCGCGCCGCAATTCGGCCTGGCCGAGGACGCTGGCGACGGGCGCTGCGGCTTCGACCACCTGTTCGCCGACGGCGAGCGTTTCGCGATCGGTGCGCTGCAGGCGCAGGTGATCGCGGTGCCCGGACATACCGACGACAGCATCGCCTACCTGATCGGCGACGCCTTGTTTCCGGGCGATTCGCTGTTCATGCCCGACAGCGGCACGGCACGCTGCGATTTCCCCGGCGGCGATGCGGCCACACTGTTCCGCTCGATCCAAGCGCTCTACGCACTGCCGGCCGCCACCCGCGTGTTCGTCTGCCACGACTACGGCGCAGGCGGCCGCGCGGTCGCCTGCGAAACCAGCATCGGCGCGCAGCGCCGCGACAACATCCATGTGCGCGACGGCATCGGCGAAGCCGAGTTCGTCGCGTTGCGGCGCGCGCGCGACGCGACCTTGGCGCCGCCGCGGCTGATGCAGCCGTCGGTACGCGCCAACATCCAGGCCGGCCGCACCGACGACCTGCACGCCGCGCCGCAGTGAAGGCGGTAGGATGCGGGCATGCCCCGCACGATCGCATTGCGCTGGCGACGGCCTGCGCGCCGTGCGCGCCAGGCCAAGCCGATCGCCGCCCGTCCCCCTGATTCCCGGAGCGCCTCCATGTCCCGTTCGCTACTCCGCCTGCTGTGCCTGCTCTCGCTCGTCGTCGCCCTGGCCGTGCCGCCGGCCTGGGCACAGGCGCCGCTGACCGTGTTCGCCGCCGCCAGCCTGAAGGAATCGCTGGACGAGGCCGCGGCCGCCTACCAGCAGTCCAGCGGCACGCCGGTGCAGGTGTCGTACGCGGCCAGCTCGGCGCTGGCGCGGCAGGTGGAACAGGGCGCGCCGGCGGACGTGTTCTTCTCCGCCGACCTAGAGTGGATGGACTATCTGCAGCAGCGCCGGTTGGTGGATCCGGCGCAGCGCCGCAACCTGCTCGGCAACACGCTGGTGCTGGTCGCGCCGGTGGCGAGCGCCGCCAAGGTCGATCTGCGCAGACCCGGCACGCTCGCCGCCGCGCTCGGTGCGCAGGGCCGCCTCGCGGTCGGCCAGACCAGCAGCGTGCCGGCCGGCAAGTACGCGCGCGCCGCGCTGCAGAAACTCGGCCAGTGGGACGGCGTGCAGACGCGCCTGGCCGAATCGGAAAGCGTGCGCAGCGCGCTGATGCTGGTCGCGCGCGGCGAGGCCCCGCTGGGCATCGTCTACGGCTCCGACGCCAAGGCCGAACCGAAGGTGCGGGTGGTGGCGGTGTTCCCGGCCGACAGCCATGCGCCGATCGTGTATCCGGTGGCGGCATTGCGCGCTGGCAAGAATCCCGCCGCGGCCGACTTCGTGCGCTGGCTGGGGACCGCGCCGGCGCAGGCGATCTTCCAGCGCCGCGGTTTCTCGCTCGCGCGCTGAGCCATTGCCGTTGTTTGCATTCACGCCGCAAGAGCTCACCGCGATCGCGCTCAGCGTCAAGGTCGCACTGGTCGCGGCCTTGGGCAGCCTGCCGTTCGGCGTGGCCTGCGGCTGGCTGCTGGCGCGGCGCCGCTTCCCTGGCAAGGCGCTGCTGGATGCGTTGCTGCATCTGCCGCTGGTGATGCCGCCGGTGGTCACCGGCTATGTACTGCTGATCGTGCTCGGCACGCAGGGACCGGTCGGCGCGTGGCTGCTGGACCACCTGGGCGTGCAGTTCGCATTCCGCTGGACCGGCGCGGCACTGGCCAGCGCAGTCATGGGATTCCCGCTGATGGTGCGCGCGATCCGCCTGGCGCTGGAATCCACCGACCGCCGCCTCGAGGCCGCCGCGGCCACGCTCGGCGCCGGGCCATGGCGGGTGTTCTTCAGCATCACCCTGCCGCTGGCCTGGCCGGGGCTGGTCGCCGGCACCGCGCTCGCCTTCGCCAAGGCGCTGGGCGAATTCGGCGCCACCATCACCTTCGTGTCGAACATTCCCGGGGAAACCCAGACCCTGTCGTCGGCGATCTACGGCCTGCTGCAGGTGCCCGGCGGCGAATCGGGCATCTGGCGGCTGGCGGCGGTGGCCCTGGCGATCTCGCTGGCGGCGCTGCTGCTGTCCGAATGGCTGGTGCGGCGCCAGCGCGGGCCGGAGGCGGACGCGTGAGCCGGCGCAGCGCCGCTGCAGGCGGTCGGCCAGCGTGGGGTGTCCGCGCCGCGCCGCATTCGCCACACGATGCGAGCGTGCGCCAATGCTGAGCATCGATATCGAAGTGCAGCGCGGCCGCTTTCAGCGCCGCTTGCGGGTCGAGGAGACGGCGCGGGTGGTCGCGCTGGTCGGCCCGTCCGGCGCCGGCAAGACCAGCATGCTCAACGCCATCGCCGGCGTGCTGCGGCCGCGCAGCGGACGCATCGTCATCGACGACCGCGTGCTCTACGACAGCGCCGCCGGCATCGACGTGCCCACCCACCGCCGCCGCATCGGCTACGTGTTCCAGGACGCGCGGCTGTTCCCGCACATGGACGTCCGCCGCAACCTCGGCTACGGCCGCCACGGCCGCGGCCAGGCCGAGCGCTTCGGCTTCGAGGCGGTGGTGGAACTGCTCGGCATCGCGCCGCTGCTGGCGCGGCGCCCGGGCAATCTGTCCGGCGGCGAGGCGCAGCGCGTGGCGATCGGCCGCGCGCTGCTGTCGCAGCCGGCGATCCTGCTGTTCGACGAACCGCTGTCGGCGCTGGACGCGCAACGCCGCGGCGAACTGATTCCGTACCTGCAGCGCGTGCGCGACGAGGTGCGCCTGCCGATGCTGTACGTCAGCCACCAGGCCGAGGAAGTGGAACGCATCGCCGACGCGATCCATCGGCTGGAGTAGCGCGCCGACGCCGCGTTCACCGCCGATGGCCAGACTGTGCGCCATCGCAACGAAGCCAGGCCGCCGCCATGCGCCGCTACCGCAAGCACGATTTCCCGCTCGACCAGGTGCGCCGGTTCCTGGAACCCGGCCCGGTGGTGCTGGTCGGCTCGGCGTGGAAAGGGCAGCGCGACATCATGACCATGGGCTGGCACATGGTGCTGGAGTTTTCGCCGTCGCTGATCGCGTGCTGCATCTCCAGCGCCAACCACAGCTTCGAACTGGTCCGGCGCAGCAAGCAATGCACGATCAACCTGCCGACCGCGGACCTGCTCGACACCGTGGTCGGCATCGGCAACAGCAGCGGCGCGCAGCTCGACAAGTTCGCGCACTTCGGCCTGACCGCGGTGGCCGGCACGCACGTCGATGCGCCGTCGATCGCCGAGTGCTATGCCAGCTTCGAGTGCCGCCTGCACGACGGCCGCCAGATCGCCAGGCACAACCTGTTCGTCTGGGAAGTGGTCAAGGCGCATGTCGCCACGTCGCCGAAACTGCCCAGGACCCTGCACTACCGCGGCGACGGCAAGTTCATGCTGTCCGGCGCGGAAGTCTCGCGGCGGCGCCTGTTCAAGCCGGAGATGCTGTAGCGCGGCGGCGATCCTGCCGCCGCCCACATGGGGCATCTCTCTCAAGACGCTGCCCTTGTAGGAGCGGCTTCAGCCGCGACAGGCTCTACCGGCAACGCGTATCGCAATCGATGGTCAGACACCGACCGAATCACTTCAGCGACCCGCAACCATGCGAGCAAGACCTTCCTGTCACGGTTCGGCATCTGCTCACGCACTCAACGCCCACCGCGACCGCCCACGCGCCCTGCCTGCACGCTGGCCTTGCCCTCGCGCACCTCGAAGGTGAACGCGTAGGCCAGCGTCACCGGCACCTCTTCCACCGACACGGCATCGTCGCAGCGTCCCTCCATCGCCGGCCGCTGCGCCGGATCGGCATAGGTGCAGATCGCCGCGGGCACGAAGCGCCAGCGCGCGACCTCCTGCTGTACCGCCTGCAGCAGATCGGCGTTGTCCGCCAGCGCGCCGGCACGGCATTCCTCGCGGTCGCGCAAGGGCTCGCTGCGCTGCACCGCGCCTTGCGCGGACAGGATCACGCGCACGCACACCGTGGTCGGCGCCAGCGTGCGCCGTGGCGAATCGGCCGGCAGTTGCGGCGTCGGCGCGTCCAGTGGTTGCGGCATGCGGAACACCTGCTGCGGCTGCATCGTGTAGGCGGTGATGGCCCCACCCGGGGCACCATCGCCGCGTGGCGCCAGCAGACGCTGGTCCACGGAATCCAGCCGCTGGGTCTGCTCGCGCTGCGGCTGGCTGGCGCAGCTGGCCAGGCACAGGCACGCGCTGGCCAGGCAGATCCTGTGCAGGCTCATCGCTTGGCCGTCTTGATGGACATGCCGCAATACACGCGCCGGGTCGGCCTTTGCTCGACGACAGAGACAACGTCGCAGGTTTGCTCAGGCGCATCATCCGCTTCCGTATCCACCAGATACCAGCGGTAGTCCGATGCATTGGGGACCCCAGATGGCGCATCCACAGGCTCCCTTCCGGATTCGAAGTTGACCGGTATCTGCAGCCGCGACGCGACCGGCCGTCCCTGCTTCTGCGCCGGAACGAAGCGCCACTGCCTGGCGGCGGCAATCGCCGCCTGATCCAGCGCGGCGTTGCCGGTGCCACGACCAAGCAACTGCACATCGCTGACGGCGCCGGCGGCATCCACGCTCACCAACAGCGACAGTTTTCCCGAGGCGCCCTCGTCCAGGGCGTCGCGCGGATAGGCCGGTGGCGGCATGGCCAGCGGTTTGGCCGGTGTGGCCGCATGCTTGGCGGATGTGGTCGCAGCCTCGGCTGCCGACGCGAGCAGCATTGGCGAGCGCGTTTCAGCGTTGGCCGGCGCCGTGCCTACCGCGGAAGCGGTCCCCGCCCGCGCGCCCGCATCCGGTGCTTGCGCATCCGCCAGCGCGGGCGCACTGCCGCTTCCTGCCAACGCGGACGCCGGCAGCGGTTGCAACGCCCATGCCGCGCCACCGCCGCACAGTGTCGCCATCGCCACCACGGCGATGCCCGCACGCCGCCGCCAGCCGCTCACGGCCGGCCGCTGCAGCATCCCGATCCGCTGCCGCAAGGTATGCCCCGCCTGCCAGTGGCAGCCGACCGGCAACGCGATCGCATCCAGCTGGGTCTGCAACATCGCCTCGGCGTAGCTGCGCCGCGAGGCCGGGTGCCGCACCAGTACCGCCGCATCGCAGGCCAGCTCCTGGTCGAAGCGGAACCGCGCCGCGGCCCAGTGCAGCAAGGGGTTGAACCAGTACGCACAGCGCAAGGCGGCCAGCAACAGGTTGTGGCGGGTGTCGCCGCGGGCGATATGCATGCGCTCGTGGGCCAGCACCAGTTGCGCCTGCGCAGACGGATAGCGCTGCGCGAAATCCATCGGCAGCACCACCCGCGGGCGCCAGGCGCCGAGCACCAGCGGACCGTGCTGGGCGTGCTGCGCGTACAGGACCCCATCGGCGCCGGGCGACAGCCGCCCCAGGCTGCGCCGGTAACGCCGCTGCTGCAGCCACAGAACGACCGCCATCGTCGTTGCGCCCAGCGACCACAGCGCAACCACCCACAACGCGACCCAGTTGCCTGCGATCGGCAGCGCACCCGCGGTTTCCGCCGCTCCCTGCGGCGCACTCACCCAAACCTGCGGCATCGCCAACGCCGTCGGCAGCGCCGGACGCACATCGCCAGGCAGCAACACGGCGAGCATGGCCAACGGCACCATCCCCCATGCCGCGTAGGCGACGCCGGCACCGAACGCGCGCCGCAATGGCGCACGCAGCGCCAACACCAACAGGATCGCCGCGCTGCCCGACAGCGCCGTGGCCCACATTCCCGCTACGAAGGTATCAACGCTCATCGTCCAGCTCCTGGATCAGTCGTTTGAGTTCGGCGATATCGGCGTCGCTGAGCTTGCCGCGTTCGCTGAAATGGGCCACCAGCGGCGCCACACGGCCGCCGAACAGGCGTTCGAGCAGGCCTTCGCTCTGTTGCTGCACCCACTGCTCGCGTTGCAGCAGCGGCGAATACAGATAACGGCGGCCTTGTTTTTCGGCGCGGATCGCGCCCTTGTTGAGCAGCCGATTGAGCAAGGTCTTGACGGTGGGTTCGGCCCAACCGCCATGCCCGGACAGGGCCGCGAACACCTCCTCCGCACCGAGCGGGCTGCGGTCCCACAGCACCTCCATCACCACGGCTTCGGCATCGCTGATCGACATGTCGTTTACGCCTGTAATTTTTACCGATTACATGAGTAATCGAAACCATTGTCAAGCGCTTTCGCCAACCGCGGAAGCTCGCGATCGCGGCGCTCGCCTAAGCTATGCCGATGACCGACTCCCTCGAAGACCTCGACGCCGCTGCCGAGCTGATCCTGCAGCGCATCCCCGGCCCACTGCGCATCGGCGCGCCGCTGGGCATCGGCAAGCCGCACCGCCTGCTCAACGCGCTGTACGACCGGGTCGCCGCCGATCCGCAGCGGCCGATGCAGCTCTACACCGCGCTGTCGCTGAACCCGCCGGCGCCCGGCGGCGGACTGGAAGGCCGCTTCCTGCGCCCGTTCGTGCAGCGCCATTTCGGCGACGACTTCCCGCAGCTCAAGTACGTGCAGGCCCTGCAGCGCGATGCGCTGCCGGCGCATATCCAGGTGGAAGAGTTCTACATGCAGTCCGGCGCGCTGCTGCGCTCGACGCAGGCGCAGCGCAACTACACCAGCCTCAACTACACCCATGCGGCCGATGCGGTGGCGCAGCGCGCGCCCAACCTGATCGTGCAGAAGGTGGCGCGCGACCCCGACGGCACCCGCCTGTCGTTCTCCTGCAACAACGACATCACCCAGGACACGCTGGACGCAGTGCGCCGGCGCGGCCTGCCGCGGCCGCTGCTGGTCGCCGAGGTGGATCCGCAGCTGCCGTGGATCGGCGGCAGCGCGGCGGTGGAGCCGTCGTTCTTCGACGTGGTGGTGAACCCGCCGGGTCCGTATCCGCGCCTGTTCGGACTGCCGCGGCAGCCGGTGGCCGACGCCGACTATGCCATCGGCCTGTATGCGAGCGCGCTGGTGCGCGACGGCGGCACGCTGCAGATCGGCATCGGCACCCTGGCCGATGCGCTGTGTCACGCGCTGGTATTGCGGCACACCGACAATGCGCGCTACCGGCAGGTGCTTGCGGCGCTGGATCCGGAACTGGCAACGCACCCCGCGGTCCAGGAATGCGGCGGGCTCGCACCGTTCTCGATCGGCCTGTTCGGCTGCAGCGAGATGCTCAACGAAGGCTTCCGCCAGCTGGTCCAGTGCGGGGTGATCAAGCGCAAGGTGCTCGACGACGCCGCGCTGATGCAGCGCGTGGCCGACGGCAGCGCCGATGCCGACGACCAGGCGCGGCTGCAGCGCGACGGCGAATACCTGCAGGGCGCGTTCTACCTCGGCTCGCCCGAGTTCTATGCCTGGCTGCGCGAGATGGCGCCGGAGGCGCGCGCCGGCATCGGCATGCACCGGATCAGTGCGATCAACCAACTGTACGGCGACGAGCGCCTGCGCCGCCTGCAGCGGCGCGAGGCGCGCTTCTTCAACTCGTGCATGATGGCCACCGTGCTGGGCGCGGCAGTCTCCGACGCGCTGGACGACGGCCGCGTGGTGTCCGGCGTCGGCGGCCAATACAACTTCGTGGCGATGGCGCACGCGCTGGACGACGCGCGCAGCGTGCTGATGTTCCGCGCCGTCCGCGGCGAGGCGCCCGCGCTGCACTCCAACGTGCGCTGGAACTATGGCCACACCACGATTCCGCGCCACCTGCGCGACATCTATCTCAACGAGTACGGCATCGCCGACCTGCGCGGCCTGACCGACGAAGACTGCATCGTCGGCATGATCGGCATCGCCGATGCGGCGTTCCAGCCTGCGCTGCTGGCCGAGGCCAAACAGGCCGGCAAGCTGTGCGCCGACGTCCTCGCGCGACCGCACTGGCAGCGCAACCGCGCCGAACGCGTGGGCGCCGCGCTGGCCCCGTTCCGCGCCGACGGCACCCTGCCCGACTATCCGCTGGGCAGCGACTTCACCGAGGTCGAACAGCGCCTGCTGCGCGCGCTCACCTGGCTCAAGCGCAACACCGCCAGCACCGGCACGAAGCTGGCCACCGTGGCGCGCGCGCTGCTGTCGCGCGACCCCGGCGATCCGGCCAGCCTGCAACGCATGGCGCTGGATGCGCCGCGCGGCATCGGCGAGCGCATGGAGGCGCGCCTGCTGGCCTACGCCTTGCAGCAGACCAGGCCGCACTGAACATCGCGCCGCCGCGAGGCGGCGAAGCCGGCACCACTGCCGCACACCTCGGCCATCGCCGAGGTCACCGCATCGCCACATCCGCTGCGTAGGGTGGCCTCGCCCGCAGGACGCGGCAACCAACGCCCGTCCACCACGACGGCCGCTCCATCGGCATGCCGGTCGCGCTGCGCAACGTTTCGTTGCGCGTTCGCTGGCGTGCCGGATGGCGACCGGATGCCGGACGGGGGCGGCACTTCGCCCATCTCCCCCAAAGACCAAAGGCACCTCGTTCATGCGCGGATTCCGATCGCTCGCTGTGTTGCTTTCCCTGTTGTCGTGCAACTGCCTACCCGCCTTCGCCGGCACGCAAGCCAATGGTCCCGATTCCTACAGCGGCAGCTACGACCGCCCCGGACGCCCGGCCATCGTAGGCCATCGCGGCGCGGCGGGGATTCGTCCCGAAAACACCTTGTCCTCGTTTCGCGAAGCGCTGGAACTGGGCGCGGACGCGCTGGAGACCGACGTGCACCTGACCCAGGACGGCGTGTGGGTCATCAACCACGATTTCTTCCTGAATCCGGATGTCGCACGCGACGGCGACGGCCAATGGAATGCACCCAAGACCCCGCTGTCGGCCATGACCTATGCGCAGATCGAACGCTACGACATCGGCCGCGCACGCCCGGGGTCGGCCTACGCCAGGGAGCATTCCGCGCTGGTGGCGGTCGACGGCGAGCGCGTGCCCACGCTCGATCAGCTGATCGCGCTGATCCGCGGCCACGACGACACGACCCAGTTGTTCCTGGAAATAAAATCCTTGCCGATCGTTCCCGGCTTGAGCGCCGGCCCCGAGGTGCTGGCCCGCAGGGTGGTCCAGGCGCTGAACAAGAACGACTTCAAGCAGCGCACCTATGTGCTGTGCTTCGACTGGAACGTGCTGCGCGCGATCCATCGTCTCGACCCGGCGATCCGGCTGGTGTTCCTGACCCAGGACGTCAAGCGCGCGCTCGCCCGCGACGACGCGCGTGCGCTGACCAACAAGGACGCGCACAGCGTGATGCAGCAGATGAGCGGCCTGGACGGACTGGGCGGACGCTCGGTCGGCGAGGCGGTCCGCGACGAAGGCGGAACCATCTGGGACATCAACTATGCCGACATCACCGCCGCCGACCTGGCCCAGGCACGCCACGACCATCTGCGACTCGGCGCGTGGACCGTGGACGATGCCGACACCGCACGCCTGCTGTACAACCTGGGCGTGGACTACATCACCACCAATCGCCCGGACGTGATGCTGCAGGCGTTCGGCAAGGATGCCGCCGTGAACGCTCCTCTGCCGCCTGGCGCCTCGCGCTAGCCGACAACGCATCCCGCCCGTTGCGCCAGCGCGGCGCAGCGGGCCATGCAGAGGGTGAACATGGCAACGTGTGACGCGGCGCGGCAACAAGACGGAAAGCATTGCGTCAAGCTGCATCGGGATGATCATCACATCCTGTTCTTCGGTCTAGCCGCATGCACCTCCGTTCATCCGCCCATCCGACGCCGGATAGGGCCTGTCGCTCTGCGGCGCGTGGCGCCCGGGCCAAACGTATCGAACGTATCAAACGTGCACTGCTTGGCCTGTTGGCGCTCGCGCCGCTCGCGTTGCACGCCGCACCGCGGCTCAACGAGCTGCAATACATCGGCAGCCACAACAGCTACCACGCCGGCTTCGCGCCCAGCGAAGCCGAACTCTGGAAACGCACGGATCCGGCCATGTTCGCGACGCTGGATTACCGCCATCCGCCGCTGACGCAGCAACTCGACGACGGCGTCAGGCAGATCGAACTGGACATCTATGCCGATGCCAAGGGTGGCCGCTATGCGCACCCGGCGATCGTCGGGCAGATCGCCGAGGCCGGCCTGCCGCCGGCGCCGGCCATCGCCGCGCCCGGGGTGATGGAAACGCCGGGATTCAAGGTCATGCACGTGCAGGACCTGGACCAACGCAGCACCTGCCAGCCGCTGGTCGCCTGCCTGCAGGAAGTGCGCGCATGGTCCACACAGCATCCGGGCCATCTGCCGGTGTTCGTGCTGCTGGAAACCGAGGAGTCGTCGTTGCAGTTGGCGTTCCCGACCGTGCAGCCCGAACCTTTCGATGCCGCCGCGATGGATGCGCTGGATGCGGAAATCCGCTCGGTCTTCCGGCCCGACGAGTATCTGAGTCCGGACCAAGTGCGCGGCACGGCGCCGACGCTCAACGCCGCAATTCTTGCGCACGGCTGGCCGTCCCTGTCCGAAGCGCGCGGCAAGATCGTGTTCCTGCTCGACCAGCATTCGGTGGGCCGGCATTACCTGCCCGGCCATCCTTCGCTGCGCGGCCGCGTGTGCTTCACCAATGCCATTCCGGGCGAAGCCGATGCGGCCTTCACCGAGCGCAACGACGGCAGCGCGGAAGAGATCGCACGCCTGGTGAAGGCGGGATATCTGGTGCGTACGCGCACCGATGCGGACCTGAAGGAGCCGGCGCGCGGCGACACCACACGCCGCGACAGCATGCTGGCCAGCGGCGCGCAACTGCTCAGTACCGACTATCCGGATCACGAACCGGCCGCCTCCGGCTATGTGCTGCGCTTCGCCGGCGACGCGGCGGCGCGCTGCAATCCGCAATTCCCGGCGGCGCACTGCGCCGGCTACGACCTGACGCACTAACCGCAGCGGCCGTTGCGCAACGCACGCGTGATCGCGATGGCGATCGCCGCTGGACGCGTGCGCGCGATCGGGTCCGACCGATCTCCCCAGACTCCCACCCGAGCCACCGACATGCAGCGCACCCACACGATCAGCCGCTTGGCCTGCTCCATCGTACTGGCGCTGTCCGCGCCGGCATTTGCGGATACCCCGGACCAGAATCCTAAGACCCTGGCGTCGGTTAATGTGGAAGCGGACCAGACCCCGGCGCCGGGGTCGATCAACGAACAGCGCCTGTCCGACAGCGTCAACAGCGTGATGGACAAGGAGCAGATCGACGCCATTCCGTCGGCCGGCATCGCCGACGTGCTCGCGCACATGCCGGGACTGTCGGCCTACAGCGACATGCACCTGGGCCAGGCCGCCACCGGCGAGAATGCCTACGTCAGCATCCGTGGCATGGACGCCAGCTACAACGCCTACACCCTCAACGGCTTCGGCATGCCCGAAACCGACTCCTCGACCCGCGCGATTTCGTTGAACATGCTGGCCCCGTTCGGCATCCAGTCGGTGCAGGTGTCCAAGGCGCCGACTCCCGACATGCCCGGCGATGCGATCGGTGGCGCCATCGACATGCGCACGCCCAGCGCGTTCGACTTCGACCGCGATTTCTATGCCAAGACCACCGCCCAGGGCAAGCTGAGCGCACTGGCCTCGGACCTGGGCACGAAGGACAAGGGCGGCACGCTGCAGCAGGAACTGGCCTGGAAATTCGGCGAGCACCAGGCGTTCGGCCTCTACCTCTCCGGTTACTACGGCAAGTCGAACACCCTGGCGCAGGCCACCTCGCCCAACACCCCCTACACCCCGGTCGATCCGGCGCAGGCCGATGCCACCGACCTGCGCGATGTCGGCCCGCTGGTCGACACGCAATACAAGTACAGCCTCTATACCAACCAGATCGAACGCTACGGCGGCAACCTCGCGCTCGATTGGCAGGGCGAGCACAGCACGCTGTACGCCCGCGCGATCTATGGCGCCTACAACGTCACCGGACAACAGGATCAGGCCGGCGCCGCATCGGCGAGCAGCGGCGGCGCGCCGATCGCGGTACGCGGCGAATACTTCAACACGCGCGACATCCAGGAAAAGCTGGCGACGCTGCAACTCGGCGGCAAGACCACGCTCGACAAGCTGCAGTTCGACTACGGCACCTCGTTCGGCCGCGGCACCCGCAACCGTCCGGACTACGTCGAAGCGAGCATGTATGCGCTGACCGCCGGCAACTACGCGTTCGACCTCAGCGACCCGACCTATCCGAACCTGGCGCCCAGCTCCGACGCGCTGAAACGCTATTTCTACGATCTGGACACGCCACACTTCTGGAAAGTGCAGGGCCACGACGCCGGCAGCCACGACAACCGCGCCAACGCGCATGTCGACATCGCCTACCGCGTGGACGACAGCGTGCTGGAGAGCGTCAAGGTCGGGCTGTCCGCCGACCATTCCGAGCGCGGCGCCTACGATCACGCGTTCTTCCACAACGACAACAACTTCGTCTACGGCGGCCCCTACTTCGGCGGCCCCGACTATCCGTTCTATGCGGCCGGCGGCCCCACCCTGGCCGCGTTGCCCGGCAAGATCGTCAACGGCGGCTTCGACGGCAGGTTCGCCGGTCCGCTCAAGATCGTGGACCGCAACTGGGTGCTGGCGCAGGCCTTGCCCTACAAGTACGTCGACGATCCCAACGGCGCAGGCGTCTACACCGCCAACGACTACAACGCCAACACCACCTCCAGTACCGAAGCGACCTATTCCGGCTACGCGATGGCCACGCTGCACCTTGGCGAGGTGACCGTGCTGCCTGGCGTACGCTACGAACTGACCCGCTACTCGGCCGATTCCTGGCAATCCAACGGCGACGATGCCACCGGCCGCTTCGTCGGCACCGGCCGCACCTATGGCGAAGTGCTGCCGGGGATCAGCCTCAACTATCGCCCGGACGATCTCACCGTCTATCGCGCCTCGCTGCGGCGCAGTTTCAGCCGTCCGGCCTTTGGCCTGATTTCCGGCGAGACGGTGTACTCGATCGATGACACCAGCGGCAAGCTGCTGGGCATTTCCAAACCCAATCCGGATCTGAACCCGAGCAAGGCCGACAACGCCGATCTGTCCGCGGAGTTCTACGACGCGCACGGCGGCGTGCTCAGCGCCTCAACCTACTACAAGCGCATCACCGGCTTCGTCTACACCTCGCAATCGTCCACCAGCAACGACAACACCCTCGGCGGCCTGGTCCCTACCGGCACCACACTGGAAAACGGCGTACCGGTGACCATGCCGCAGAACGGCGGCACCGCCAAGCTCTACGGCGTGGAATTGGCGGCCAGCAAACGCCTGCAGGATCTGCCCGGCATCTGGGGCAATTTCGGCGCCACCGCCAACCTGACCCTGCAGCACAGCTCGGCCGACAGCAAGCGCGCCGACCAGCCGGAGAACACCTGGTTGCCGCGCGCACCGGAGCGCATCTACAACCTGGGCCTGTTCTACGACGACGCGCAACTGCGCGCCGACCTGAGCTACAACTACACCGGCCTGCAGCTGCTCGGCCTGACCAGCGACCGCCTCAACTACTACCTGCAGCCGGTGAAGTCGCTGGACTTGAACGCCACCTACCACCTGCCGCACGGTATCGACGTCGGCGTGTCGGTCAAGAACCTGCTCGACGAAGCCACGTTCTACGAAACCCAGGGCAAGTCCAAGCGTTACCTGGCCTACGATCCCGGCGCCGACGGCGCCTACGTCGAGACCGGGCGGGTGTACATGCTGACGCTGGGCTATACCTACTGAGCGAGGCGTGCAGGCGCTGCAACGCGCTCGCGTTGTCGCGCAGCACACAGCACGCGCGAGGCGGATCTTGCGGCGATCGCTTGCCACGGATGGCACGCGCGCCGATCGAGCGGCGCCATCGCAACTGCGGCAGCGGCCTTACGCATGGCGAACTGTCGCAATGCATGACGCCGTGTGGCAACAAGATGGAAAGATGCGCGTCAAGCTGGCGGCCGATGATAGTGGGGTCTTGTTTTCCGGCTTTGCCGCATGCGCCCCTTTTCATCCGTACTGCAGGCGCTGGAATCGGTCTGTTTCACCGCACCGCCAGCCGCGAGTTCCCAATCTCGCAAACGTATCGAAGGCATCCTGCTCGGTCTGTTGACGATCGTCCCGCTCGCGCTGCACGCCGCACCCAAGCTCAACGAACTGCAGTACATCGGCAGCCACAATAGCTACCACGCCGGTTTCGCGCCCAGTGAAGCCACGTTCTGGAAGCGGATGGACCCGGCATCGTTCGCGATGCTGGACTACCGCCATCCGCCATTGGCGCAACAGCTCGACGATGGCGTCAGGCAGATCGAACTGGATCTCTATGCCGATGCCAAGGGTGGCCGCTATGCGCACCCGGCGATCGTGGAACAGATCGCCAAGGCTGGACTGCCGCCAGCCCCGGCCATCGCTCCCGCCGGCGTGATGGAGAAGCCTGGAATCAAGGTCATGCATGTGCAGGACCTGGACCAGCGCAGCACCTGCCAGCCGCTGGTCGCCTGCCTGCAGGACGTGCGCGCCTGGTCCAGGCGACACCCGGGGCATCTTCCGATCTTCATCCTGCTCGAAACCAAGCAATCGCCGCTGCAGCTCGGCTTTCCCACCGTGCAGCCCGAACCGTTCGATGGCGCCGCGATGGATGCGCTGGATGCGGAGCTGCGCTCGGTGTTCGCGCCCGGCGAGTATCTGAGCCCGGACCAGGTGCGTGGCGATGCGCCCACGCTCAATGCCGCCATCCTCGCCCGTGGCTGGCCAGCCTTGGCCGAGACGCGCGGCAAGGTCGTGTTCCTGCTCGACCAACGTTCGGCCGGCAACAGCTATCTGCCTGGCCACCCTTCGCTGCGCGGCCGGGTGTGCTTCACCAATGCCGTTGCGGGCGAAGCCGACGCCGCCTTCACCGAACGCAACGACGGCAGCGCGGAAGAGATCGCGCGCCTGGTGAAAGCCGGATATCTGGTGCGCACGCGCACCGATGCGGACCTGAAAGAACCGGCGCGCAACGACACCACGCGCCGCGACGGCATGCTCGCCAGCGGCGCACAGCTGCTCAGCACCGATTTCCCCACTCACGAAGCGGCCGCTTCCGGCTACGTGGTGCGTTTCGATGGCGACGCGGCCGCCCGCTGCAATCCGCAACTCCCGAACGCACGCTGCGCCGGCGTCGATCTGACGCATTGAATCGACGCCGCTCGCCCCGTTTCGTACCGCACCACCTCCACACACCTGTCGCAATGGAACGCATGGGCGATGCAATCGCCTGCGCCCGCATCGCCGGGGCCAGGGTACCCAAGCTCACCAACCGCGAGTTCTCTACATGCAGTCCACCCGTTCCATCAGCCGCCTGACCTACGCCATCAGCATCGCCCTGACGTTCTGCGCACCCGCGTTCGCGGAGGACGCGAGCCCACGCACCCCCACCACGCTGGATTCGGTCAACGTGCAGGCCGACCAGGCGCCCGCGCCCGGTTCGATCAACGAACAGCGCCTGTCCAACAGCGTCAACAGCGTGATGGACAAGGAGCAGATCGACGCCATTCCCTCGGCCGGCATCGCCGACGTGCTCGCGCACATGCCGGGACTGTCGGCCTACAGCGACATGCACCTGGGCCAGGCCACCACCGGCGAGAACGCCTACGTCAGCATCCGCGGCATGGACGCCAGCTACAACGCCTACACCCTCAACGGCTTCGGCATGCCCGAAACCGACTCCTCGACCCGCGCGATCTCGTTGAACATGCTGGCGCCGTTCGGCATCCAGTCGGTGCAGGTCTCCAAGGCGCCAACGCCCGACATGCCCGGCGACGCGATCGGTGGCGCGATCGACATGCGCACGCCCAGCGCGTTCGACTTCAACGGCGATTTCTACGGCAAGACCACCGCGCAGGGCCAGTTCAACGCGCTCGCCTCGGACCTGGGCGGCAAGGACAAGGGCGGCACGCTGCAGCAGGAACTGGCCTGGAAGTTCGGCGACAACCAGGCCTTCGGCCTCTACGCGTCCGCCTATTACGGCAAGAACAACAACATGGCGCAGGCGCCCGCGCCCAACAGCAAATACGTTCCGGCCGATCCGGCGCAGGCCAATGCCGTCGATCTGCGCGACGTGGGACCCCTGGTCAGCACCCGCTACAAGTACAGCGTCTACACCAGCCAGATCGAACGCTACGGCGGCAACCTCGCGCTCGACTGGCAGGGCGAGCACAGCGCGCTGTACGCCCGCGCCCTCTACGGCAGCTACCGTGTCACCGGGCAGCAGGACCAGTCCAGCGCGCGCCTGGAAACCTATCTGAACCAGCCCACGGCCGTGCGCGGCGGCTACTTCAACACGCACGACATCGGCGAGAAGCTGGCGACGCTGCAAGTGGGCGGCAAGACCACGCTGGACCGCCTGCAGTTCGACTACGGCAGCTCGTTCGGCCGCGGCACCCGCAGCCGGCCGGACTACGTCTCGGCCAGCCTGTACGGCTTCACCCCCGGCAGCTTCGCCTTCGACCTCAGCGACCCGACCTATCCGAGCATCGGTCCCAGCTCCGACGCGCTGAAGAACTATTTCTACAACCTGGATTCTGCATTGCTGTGGAAGGTGCAGGGCCATGACGCCGGCAGCCACGACAACCGCGTCAATGCGCACACCGACATCACCTACCGCGTGGACGACAGCGTGCTGGACAGCGTCAAGGTCGGGCTGTCGGCCGACCACGCCGACCGCGGCGCCTACGACCATCCGTTCTTCCACAAGGACGGCAACTTCGTCACCAACGGTCCCTACTTCGGCGGCCCCAACTACGCCTTCCCCACCGCCGGCGGCCCGCCGCTGAGCGCGATCCCGGGGCGGGTGACCTACGGCGCCTTCGATGGCCACTATGCCGGCCCGTTCAAGATCCTGGACCGCAACTGGATGCTGGCGCAGGCCGTGCCCTACAAGTACATCGACGATCCCAAGGGCGCCGGCGTCTATACCGCCAACGACTACAACGCCAACACCACCTCCAGCACCGAGGCGATCTATTCCGGCTACGCGATGGCCACGCTGCACGTCGGCGACGTGACCGTGCTGCCTGGCGTGCGCTACGAGCTGACCCGCTACTCGGCCGATTCCTGGCAATCCAGCGGCGACGGCATCAATGGCCGGTTCGTCGGCACCGGCCGCACCTATGGCGAAGTGCTGCCGGGGATCAGCCTCAACTATCGCCCGGACGATCTCACCGTCTACCGCGCCTCGCTGCGGTGCAGCTTCAGCCGCCCGGCCTTCGGCCTGATTTCCGGCGAGACGGTGTACACCATCGACCCCAACAACACGGTCATCGGCATTTCCAAGCCCAATCCCGACCTCAATCCGAGCAAGGCCGACAACGCCGACCTGTCCGCGGAGTTCTACGACCACCACGGCGGCGTGCTCAGCGCGGCGACCTACTACAAGCGCATCACCGGCTTCGTCTACACCTCGCAGTCGGCCACCAGCAACGACAACACGCTCGGCGGCCTGGTTCCCACCGGCACCACGTTCGAGAACGGCGTGCCGGTGACCATGCCGCAGAACGGCGGCACCGCCAAGCTCTACGGCGTGGAACTGGCGGCCAGCAAACGCCTGCAGGATCTGCCCGGCATCTGGGGCAATTTCGGCGCCACCGCCAACCTCACGCTGCAGCACAGCGAAGCGGACAGCAAGCGCCCGGATCAACCGGAAACGACTTGGTTGCCGCGCGCGCCGGAACGCATCTACAACCTGGACCTGTTCTACGAGGACACGAAGCTGCGTGCGGACCTGAGCTACAACTACACCGGCCTGCAACTGCTCGGCCTGACCAGCGACCGGCTCAACTACTACCTGCAGCCGGTGAAGTCGCTGGACTTGAATGCCACCTACCACCTGCCGCACGGCATCGACCTCGGCGTGTCGGCCAAGAACCTGCTCAATGCGGCCACCTTCTACGAGACCCAGGGCAAGTCCAAGCGCTACATGGCCTACGATCCGGGTGCCGACGGCGCCTATGTCGAGACCGGCCGGGTGTACATGCTGACGGTGGGCTACACCTACTGAGCGCGGCCTGCCTCCGGCGAAGCGCGCCGGAGGCGTCGCGGCTGGGTTCTTGGAAGCGAGACGGATGCGCGGCCCGGCAGTGCCGGCCGCGCTGCGGTCAGCCGGCAGCCAGACATTTCACGCTGGCTAGTCGCGGCGCTTAGGCATGGTGGCTGCAATTCATGCCGGAGTCGCCGATGTCCCGCCTATCGCTTCCACTCGCCTGCCTCGCCGTGCTGTTCGCGAGCGCCGTCGGCACTGCATCGGCGCAGCCGCCCGCCAAGGCCGCGGCCTCCACCGCGGCCCCGGATAGCGGCGAACGTTCGCCGCTGCGCGCACAGGTGCTGCTGGACCGCGCGCACTTCTCCCCGGGCGAGATCGACGGCCAGCCGGGCTCCAACCAGCGCCGCGCGGTCTCCGGCTTCCAGCAGGCGCGCGGACTGACCGCAAGCGGCGAACTCGACGATGCCACCTGGCAGGCGCTGGCGCAGGACAGCGCGCCCGCGCTGATCGCCTACACGCTCACCGCCGAGGACGTCGCCGGTCCGTTCCCCAAGATCCCCGAGGACACCGCGGAGAAGGCCAAGCTGACGGCACTGGGCTACGAATCGGTGGAAGAGCGCCTGGGCGAACGCTTCCACGCCGCGCCTGCGCTGTTGCGCGCGCTCAACCCGTCGGTCGACTTCAGCCAGGCTGGCGCCAGCGCGCAGGTGCCGAACGTGCTCGGCACCGCGGCGCTGCCGAAGGCAGCCAAGCTGGTGGTCGACAAGTCCGACTCCACCGTGCGCCTGCTCGACGCCGGCGGCGCGATCCTGGCCCAGTTCCCCGCCTCCACCGGCAGCGAGCACGATCCGCTGCCGATCGGCGACTGGAAGATCAAGGGCGTGGTGCGGCAGCCGACCTTCCACTACAACCCCAAGCTGTTCTGGGACGCCGACAAGTCGGACAAGAAGGCCACGTTGGCCGCAGGCCCGAACAATCCGGTCGGCGAGGTGTGGATCGACCTGTCCAAGGACCATTACGGCCTGCACGGCACGCCGGATCCGGCGCGGGTCGGCAAGGCGCAATCGCATGGCTGCGTGCGCCTGACCAACTGGGACGCGCTGACCGTGGCCGCCGCGGTGAACGCGTCGGTGCCGGTGACCATGCAGGAGTGAGCGGATGAAGACCGTGCTCAGTCTGGCGGCGCTGGTAATGGCGGTAGCGCTCGGCTACTGGGTGCTGCGCGCCGGCGTACAGGTGCGCCCCAGCGCAGCCGCGGCCGGCGACGCAGCGGCCACGCCCGCGATGTCCCCTGCCACAGCGCCAGCAGCGGCACCGGCACAGCGCGAGGCGACCGCGCCGGCGCCTTTGCCTATGGCGATGGACACCCCGCCGGCGGCGGCGCCTGCCGCGGCCGCAGCGCCCCCCGCGGCCGCGCCGGCGAACGCTTCCGACGACCTGCTGATCCCCGTACAAGGCGTGCGTCGCGACCAGTTGCAGGACACCTTCACCGACGCGCGCAGCCAGGGCCGGCGCCACGACGCGATCGACATCCTGGCGCCGGCCGGCACGCCGGTGCTGGCGGTGGCCGACGGCAGCGTGGAAAAGCTGTTCGACAGCGAGCGCGGCGGCCTCACCGTGTACCAGTTCGAACCCAGCGGCCGCTACGCCTACTACTACGCGCACCTGCAGCGCTACGCGGATGGACTGGCGGAAAAACAGACGCTCCGCCGCGGCCAGGTGCTCGGCTATGTCGGCAGCACCGGCAATGCCGATCCCGGCGCGCCGCACCTGCATTTCGAGATCCACCGGCTGGGCCCGGAAAAGCAGTGGTGGAAGGGCGAATCGCTCAATCCGTATCCGCTGCTGCGCGGCGAGCAGCGCCTGTAGGCGCAGGCGCGGCCCGACGCTGCGTCTCGGGAGGCTGCGCGATCGCAGGCGCCTCCGCCTCGTGCCTGGACCTGCCGACGGCTCGATGCCTTGACCCGCGGGCCTCAGCCCCACCCCGCCAGGCCGGGGCGTGCCAGGGCTGGCGGCAACCCGGCAACGGCAGCTTGAACCGCACCGGACCGGCGGGGCGGCTTTCGGGCCGCCGCCGGGGTTGCCGGCCGGCCCGCCATGTCATTCGCGTGTAAAATTCCCGGTTTTACCCAGAAGCAATGGCGAAAGCTCTTCCACGGCCGCCTGTCCCGGGCCCGGCGTTCATTCGCCTCCTCGCACGTCTCACCGACGCCGACATCGCGCCGTCCAGCCCCGCGCTGGCCGACCGGCTCGGCCAATGGATCGACTGGACGCGCGCCGTGGCCGTGTCCAGGGCGCTGGATGGCAGGCTGCCCGCGATCGACGCCGACGCGCCATTCGAGGGCGTCGACGCGCACGAGTGCGCACGCGTGCGCCGCGCGCTGGAGGAGGCGATTTCCAGCGACACCGCCGCGGACGCCGGCAAGCAAGGCCCCCGGCCTGGCCAAGCCGCCGACGCGAACGCGCCGCTCGACTACGCGCCGTTCCGCCAGCGCTACCTGTCGCTGCAGCGGACGATGCTGACCGCGACCGGCCGCCTGCGCGGCCAGCTGCGCGACACGCTGGCGCGGACGTCGGCGGACATGGCGCGGCTGGCGGAGGTGGATGCGGTCATGGAGCTGACCCTGAGTCCGCGCGAACAGACCCTGCTGGCTGCCGTGCCGGCGCTGCTGCAACAGCATTTCGAACGCCTGCGCGAGACCGAGCCCACCGCGGCGGCCGACACGCACACGGCGGACACCGCTCAGGCACCGACCGCCAACGCCTGGCTGGACGTGTTCCGCCAGGACATGCGCAGCGTGCTGCGCGCCGAGCTGGATGTCCGCTTCCACCCCATCGACGCGCTGCTCGCAGCGCTGCGCCCCCGCTGACCGAGACCTCATGTTCAAGAACTTCTTCAATTCCGTCGTGTTCCTGGCCGGCCTCGCCGCCGTGTGCTGGATCGGCGTGGGCTATCTCGGCACCAATCCGCTGGGCGTCGGCTTCGCGCTGCTGATCGGCGCGTGCTACGTGGCCGGCGCGCTGGAGCTGTACCGCTACCGGCAGGCCACGGCCACGCTGGTCCACGCCGTGGCCGACGCGGACGCGGCGCAGTCCGACCTGGGCGGCTGGCTGCAACGCCTGGACCCGAGCCTGCGCAATGCGGTGCGCCTGCGCATCGAGGGCGAGCGCGTCGCCTTGCCGGCGCCGGGACTGACCCCGTACCTGGTCGGCCTGCTGGTCCTGCTGGGCATGCTCGGCACCTTCCTGGGAATGATGGCGACCCTGCGCGGTACCGGCCTGGCGCTGGAAAGCGCGACCGACCTGCAGGCCATCCGCGACTCGCTGGCCGCACCGGTCAAGGGCCTGGGCTTCGCGTTCGGCACCTCCATCGCCGGCGTGGCCAGTTCGGCGATGCTCGGCCTGCTCGCCGCGCTGTGCCGGCGCGAGCGGCTGCAGGCGGTGCAAGGGCTCGACCTGGCCATCGCGACCACGCTGCACGTCCATTCGCAGGCGTTCCAGCGCAGCGAAGCGTTCAAGCTGCTGCAGCGGCAGACGGAATTGATGCCGGCATTGATCGACCGGCTGCAGGCGATGGCGACCGGTATCGAGCAACAGGGCGCCGCCAGCGGCGAACGCCTCGCAAGCAATCAGGACGCCTTTCACGCCAGGACCGAGGCCGCCTACACGCGCCTGGCCGGCGCGGTGGAGCAGTCGCTGCAGGCCGGCGTCGCGGAGAACGCGCGCGCGCTCGGCGCGGCGCTGCAGCCGGTGGTGCAGGCCACCCTGGACGGCCTGGCGCGCGAAACCGCCACGCTGCACGAGCACGTCGGCCAGGCCGTGCAACGCCAGCTGGACAGCCTGACCAGCGGCTTCGAGAACGCCGCCGCGCGCGCCGCACAGGCGTGGGATGCCGCGCTGGCCGGCCAGCGCGACACCAACCAGGCGCTGGTCCAGGATCTGCGCAGCGCGCTGGACGGCTTCGGCGACAGCTTCGCGACGCGCTCGAACGGCGTGCTGGATGCCGTGTCGGCGCGCCTGGACGCCACGGCGGATGGCGCCAAGCAGGCCTGGAACGATGCGCTGTCGCGCCAGCAAGAGATCAACGCGCAATTGGCGGCGCGCAACGCACAGGCGCTGGATGCGATCTCGGTACGACTCGACGCCACCGCCGATGGCGCCAAGCAGGCCTGGAGCGATGCGCTGTCGCGCCAGGAAGCGATCAACGAACAGCTGGCAGCGCGCAACGCACAGGCGCTGGACGCGATCTCGGTACGCCTCGACGCTACCGCCGATGGCGCCAAGCAGGCCTGGAGCGATGCGCTGTCGCGCCAGGAAGACGTCAACGCCGCCCTGGCCGAGCGCAACGCGCAGGCGCTGGACGCGGCCGCAGCGACGCTGGAACAACGCGCGGCGGCGCTGGTCGAGGTCATGCAGCACTCCCACGCGCAATTGCAGGACGCGCTGCAAGCGCGCGATCAGGCGCGCCTGGCCACGTGGACCGACACGTTCGCCGCGATGGTCGCCGCCTTGAACGCGGAGTGGGAACGCAACGGCGAGCGCATCGCGCAGCGCCAGCAGGACATCTGCGCCACCCTCGAACGCACCGCAGGCGCGATCGCGGCGCAGACCCAGGCGCATGCCAGCGAGACCATCGCCGAGATCTCGCGCCTGGTGCAGACCGCGTCGGAAGCGCCGAAGGCCGCCGCCGATGTCGTCGCCGAGCTGCGCCAGAAACTCTCCGAGAGCATGGTCCGCGACACCGCCATGCTGGAAGAGCGCAGCCGCCTGCTGGACACGCTGCACACCTTGCTCGACGCGGTGAACCACGCCTCCACCGAGCAACGCACCGCGGTGGACGCCCTGGTCACCACCTCGGCGGATCTTCTCGAACGGGTCGGCACCCGCTTCACCGACCACATCGAAGCCGAGACCGGCAAGCTCGAATCGGTCGCCGCGCAGGTCGCGGTCGGCGCCACCGAAGTGGCGAGCCTGGGCGATGCGTTCGGCGGCGCGGTGGAGGCGTTCGGCCACTCGAACGCGGCGCTGCTGGAGCGCCTGCAGGGCATCGAACAGGCGCTGGACAAGTCGCTCGCGCGCAGCGACGAGCAACTGGCCTACTACGTGGCCCAGGCGCGCGAAGTCATCGACCTGAGCATGCTGTCGCAGAAGCAGATCATCGAGGAACTGCGCCAGCTGTCGGCCGGGCCGGCGCATGACGGAGCCGAAGCGGCATGAGCGACGAGCTCGAGATCGAAGCCGACGCCGGCGCGCCGATCTGGGCCGTGTTCGGCGACCTGATGTCGGTGTTGTTGGGCGCGTTCGTGCTGATCCTGATCGGCGTGATCGGCGTGCAGCTGCAGCTGTCGCACAAATTGGACGAGGAAGTCCGGCAGCGGCAGGCCGAGGCGCGGCAACGCAAGACCCTGGAACAGGCGCTGGCCGCGCCGCTGGCGGCAGGCCGGGTGACCCTGGTCGATGGCCGCATCGGCATCCGCGGCAGCGTGCTGTTCGCGCTCAATTCCGATCAGCTGCAGCCCGAGGGACGCGAAGTGCTGAAGAGCCTGGCCGCGCCGCTGGCCGGCTACCTCAAGGCGCGCGGCGAGATCCTGATGGTCAGCGGCTTCACCGACGACCGCCAGGTGCGCGACAGCAATCGCCAGTTCGCCGACAACTGGGAACTGTCGGCGCAGCGCGCACTGACCGTGACCCGTGCGCTGATCGACGAAGGCGTGCCGGCCGATGCGGTGTTCGCCGCCGCGTTCGGCGCGCAGCAACCGGTCAGCCCGAACACCGACGAAGCCGGACGCGCCAGCAACCGGCGCGTGGAAATGGCGCCGCTGCCGAAGCTGTCCACGTCTGCCGCGAAACCGCATGCGCGATAACGCGACACCCGCGAGCGAATTGCTCGGCGCATGGCGGCAGCGGCAGGCCGAGCGCCTGGATCCGCTGCGCTTCCGCTTCATCGAAGCGCTGGCGCGGCGCGTCGATGCACATCATGGCCAAGCGCGGCGCCTGCTGGAGCAGAAGCTGTCCGCGCTGCTCGACGCCTATGCCGCGGATCTGGCCAGGATGCCGGCCGCGACAACCGCCGATGCCCAAACCGATACCGACGACGGTGCGGCCATCGCCGATACCGATACCGCGCCTCCCGCGACCGCGACTGCGACCGCACGCAGCCCGCTCGGCGAACTGCTGCAGCGGTTCGCCGGCGCCGCCGCGCATGACGCGCATGGCGCGAACGACACGGCAAACGCCATGCCGCCGCAGCCTGCGCAGCAACTGCCCGCACTCGACGATGCGCGCAGACTGTGGACCGAGCTGCGCAGCCGCAGCCAGCTGCGGCAATCGCTGCAGCAGGCCCCTGCCGATGCCGGCCCGCTGAATTCCGGCGTGCTGGTGCATCGCGCGCTGGCACTGATGCGCACCCTGTCGCCGGGCTATCTGCAGCATTTCCTCGCCTACGTCGACGCGTTGTCGTGGCTGCAGCGGATGCACGACGATGATGTGCTCGCGACGCAGCAGAAACCCGGCGCGGATATCGGCAAGAAGCCGACGCGCGGCAAGCCGCGCAAGCGCGGCTGAAACCCGGCCCACGCGCTGGCCGCAATGCGTGCCCGGCGCACAATCCAATCCAGGCCGATAACGCCCCTGCAGGAGCGGCTTCAGCCGCGACAGGCTGCATCCGTAAAGCCCGTCGCGGCTGAAGCCGCTCCTCCAGGGGACGCGCCTGAATTGCGCAACAGCGCACGCAAGAAAAAGGCCGGCTTGCGCCGGCCTTTTCCGTTGCCGCCGAAGACGCTGCGTTACAACGCCTTCGCCGCCGCGACCACGTGCTCGGCGGTGATCTCGAAGTACTTGTACAGCTCGTCGGCCGGTGCCGAGGCGCCGAAGGTGTCGATGCCGACCACCGCACCGTCCAGGCCCACGTACTTGCGCCAGAAACCGGTGACGCCGGCCTCCACCGCCACCCGCTTGCGCACCGCGTTCGGCAGCACCGATTCACGATAGGCCGCATCCTGGCGGTCGAACACGTCGGTCGACGGCATCGACACCACGCGGGTCTTCAGGCCCGCGGCATCCAGCACCTTCTTCGCGTCCACGGCCAGCCCAACTTCCGAACCGGTGCCGATCAGGATCACGTCCGGCGCGCCGCCCTCGGCATCGGCCAGCACGTAGCCGCCGCGTTCGATCTGCTTGATCTGCGCGTCGCTGCGCGCCTGGAACGGCAGGTTCTGGCGGCTGAACACCAGGCAGCTCGGGCCGTCCTGGCGGGTGATCGCGGCCTTCCAGCTCACCGCCGATTCGACCGTGTCGCACGGGCGCCACACGTCGTTGTTGGGGATGTAGCGCAACGAGGCCAGGTGTTCCACCGGCTGATGGGTCGGGCCGTCCTCGCCCAGGCCGATCGAATCGTGGGTGTACACGTGGATCGCATGCGCCGGGTTCAACGCGCTCATGCGCACGCCGTTGCGCGCGTAGTCGCTGAACACCAGGAAGGTGGCGTCGAACGGGATGAAGCCGCCATGCAGCGCAAGCCCATTGGCGATCGCGGTCATGCCGAACTCGCGCACGCCGTAGTACACGTAGTTGGCGTTCGGGTCGTCGGTGGCGACCGACTTGCTGGCCTTCCACAGGGTCAGGTTGGAATGCGCCAGGTCGGCCGAGCCGCCGACCAGTTCCGGCAGCAGCGGCGCGAAGGCTTCGATCGCCATCTGCGAGGCCTTGCGCGAGGCGATGGTCTGCGCCTCGCTCGCCTGCTTGGCGATGTAGGCGTCGGCCTGGGCGATGAAGTCCTCCGGCAGCTCGCCATGCGAGCGGCGGGTCAGCTCCGCGGCCTCGGCCGGGAACTGCTTGGCGTACTTGTCGAACGCCTGCTCCCACTCGGCCTGGCGCAGCGTGCCGGCGCCACCGGCGCGCCAGCCGTCGTAGATCTCCTGCGGGATCTCGAACGGGCCGTACGGCCACTGCAGCGCCTTGCGCGCGCCTTCCAGCTCGTCCTTGCCCAGCGGCGCGCCGTGCGAGGATTCCTTGCCGGCCTTGCTCGGCGCACCGAAGCCGATGGTGGTGCGGCAGCAGATCAGGGTCGGCTTGTCGCTCTCGCCGATGGCGGCCTCGATCGCGGCCTTGATCGCGTCGGCATCCTGCCCGTCGACATCGCGCAGCACGTGCCAGCCATAGGCCTCGAACCGCGCCGGGGTGTCGTCGCTGAACCAGCCGGCGGTGTTGCCGTCGATGGAGATATGGTTGTTGTCCCAGAACGCGACCAGCTTGCCCAGGCCCCAGGTGCCGGCCAGCGAGGCGGCTTCGTGGGAGATGCCTTCCATCATGCAGCCGTCGCCCATGAACACCCAGGTGCGGTGGTCGACGATCTGGTGCTCGGGGCGGTTGTAGCGCTGCGCCAGCAGCTTCTCGGCCAGCGCGAAGCCGACCGCGTTGGCGAAGCCCTGGCCGAGCGGACCGGTGGTGGTCTCCACCCCGGGGGTCTCGCTGCGCTCGGGGTGGCCGGCGGTCTTGCTGTGCAGCTGGCGGAAGCGCTTCAGCTGGTCCAGCGGCAGGTCGTAGCCGGACAGGTGCAGCAGCGCGTACTGCAGCATCGAGCCGTGGCCGTTGGAGAGCACGAAGCGGTCGCGGTTGAACCACTTCGGATTGTTCGGGTTGTGGCTGAGGAAGTCGTTCCACAGCACTTCGGCGATGTCGGCCATGCCCATCGGCATGCCGGGATGGCCGGACTTGGCGGCCTCGACCGCATCGGCGGCGAGGAAGCGGATCGCGTTGGCGAGCTGGCGGCGGGTAGGCGTCGTCATGTGGGTTCTATTGGACCGGGAGCGGGCGCGGGGGCGTCGGGTCCACCATTGTCCCACAGCCCGGGGCGCAGGACAGTCACCGGACCTGGACCCGCGGCGGCGGCGGCCTGGAACGCCGCCGCGACCGGCCGATCAGCCGACCGCAGCCGCCCGTGGCGCGGCGTCGTCCCCCTCACCCTTCGCCACCAGGGTGGTCAGCGCCAGGTCGCCGGTCACGTTCAGCGCGGTGCGGCACATGTCCAGGAAATGGTTGACGCCCAGGATCATGCCGATGCCGACCGGGTCCACCCCGACCATCGCGCAGATCAGCGCCACCACCGGCAGCGAGCCGGACGGCACCCCGGCGGTGCCGATGCCGCCGAGGATGCACACCAGCATCACCATGAACTGCTGGGCGATGCTCAGCTCCACGCCGAAGAACTGGGCGAGGAAGATCACGGTGACGCCCTCGAACAGCGCGGTACCGTTCTGGTTGGCGGTGGCGCCGACGGTCAGCACGAAGCGCGACACCTTGCTCGGCAGGCCCATCTCGTCGGCCACGCGCAGCGCGGTGGGCAAGGTGGCGTTGCTGGAAGCGGTGGAGAACGCCATCACCGTGGCCTCGCGGGTGGCACGGAAGAACGCCAGCGGCGAGCGCCCGGCCAACTTCACCGCCAGCCCGTAGGTCACCACCATGTGCAGGCCCAGCGCCAGCACCACCACGCCGACGTAGGCGCCGAGCCGGATCAGCAGTTCGAAGCCGAACAGCGCCGCCAGGTTGAACATGAAGCAGGCCACCGCGTACGGCGCCAGGCGGATCACCAGCCCGATCAGGGTCATCGAGATCTCGAAGATGCCCTCGATGCCGCGCCGCAGCGTCGCCACCTTGGCATCGTCGCTGAGCACCATGCCCACGCCGAACATCACCGCGAAGAACATCAGCGACAGGATCGCGCCGTTGCTGGAGGCGGCGGCGACCACGTTGTCGGGCACGATCGCCAGCAGCATGTCCATGCCGCGCGGCTGCTGCTTGCTCTGGTCGACGATCTGCGCGGCGCGCTCCGCGTTCTGCTGCAGCAGTTGCTGCGCCAATGCGTGGTCCACGCCGATGCCCGGCTTGAGCACGTTGACCAGCACCAGCCCGAGCAGCACCGCAATGCCCGACAGCACCACCGTATAGCCGAGCGTCTTCCAGCCGATCCGGCCCAGCGCGCGGATGTCGCCCATCTCGGAAATGCCCATCACCAGCGCCGAGAACAGCAACGGCACGATCAGCATGAAGATCAGGCTGAGGAACAGCTTGGACAACGGCGTGGTCAGGTAGGTGGTCAGCGCCTGCACCCAGGCCGCATCGCCGCCCACGCTCATGTGCACGGCCAGACCGAACACCAGCCCGACAGCGAAGCCGATCGCCATTTTCCAATGCAAAGGCATGCCGGTCTTGGCCTTCACGGGGGTGTCGGTCATGGTGTGCGCCTTGCAGAAGGGAACCCCGAGCTTAACAAACCCGCACCGGCGGGCCGCAAGCCCGCGCCACAGGGCGAGTGCACTGCGCGCCGCGTCGCCCAGGCCCGCGCCGACGCTGCTTACGCGTCGCGCGGATACAGCGGCGGCAGTTCGTCCTTGCCGTGCTTGCGCGGCGCATCGCGCCAGCGCGGCCCGGCCCAGAACGCCTGGCGCAGCGCGGCGCGCGCGCCAGGCACATCGCCGGCACCGCCCCAACGCGCGCGTTGCAGGCGCAGCACCGCCTCGCGTTGCGCCGGATCGTCCAGGCGGGTCAGCAGCGCATCGAGATCGGCGACGCCGGCCTGCGCGCACAGGATCGCCGCGACCTCGTCCAGGCCGCCGGCATCCAGTGCCTTGCGCAGGTCGGGCAGGCCGTAGCGGGCGCGTGGCGCAGCGCCCGCCGCAGCCGGCGCAGCGTGTGCGCCGGCCGGTGCACGCGCACCGCGGCTGCGGCGCCAGGCCCAGACCAGCGTCGCCAGCCACAACAGCGCGAACAGCGCGGCAAGCGCCATCCACAGCGGCAACGACCCGGCCCACCCGGACACCGCGTGGGTCGGTGTCACCGCGTTGCCGGCCGGCGCGGCGTCCACGCGCGGCACCGCTGCGCTGGCCGGCGCGGCCGGCGCGACGGGTGCGGCACGCCCGGGCAGCACCTGCAGGTCCAGATCGGGCAAGCTGGCCTCGCGCGCGCTGCCGGCCGCCACGTCCCACCATGGCACGCGCAGCCCGCTGACCCGCAACGGCCCCGCGGTTTGCGGCACGATCGAGTAGCGCCGGGTGATCTTCAGTTGCGGGCTGCCGTCGACGAACGTCTCGTCGAACTGCGGCGGTTCGGCGAACACCTGCGCGCCATCGACGCTCGGCGTCGGCAGTTCCGGGAACTGCGCCTGGGTGGCGCCGCGCGCGCTGGCCTCGACCACGATGTCGGCCGCCTCGCCCACCGCCGCACGTTGCGGCGTGGCGGTGTAGCGCAGGCGCAGGTCGTGCAGCGGCAGCCACGGCTGCGGCGCATTGGCCGGTTGCGCGCGCACCTGCAGGGTCTGCGCCGCACTGCGCGCGCTGAGGTCGCCGCCGCGGCCGAAATAATCGTCGAAGAAGCCGCTGGGACCGCGGCCGCGGAAGCGCGCGCCGGGCAGCGTCAACGGCCCGCTGCGCTCGGGCACCAGCAGATAGCGGCGCTCGACGATGGTGAACATGCGTCCGTCGATCTCGCGCCGGCTCTGGACATCGTCGCCGATGCGCTGCAGCGCGGCGCCGGCCGGCGGATCCAGGTCCAGTTCGCCCGAGGTCAGCGGCACGCCCAGATACAGCCGCACCACCACGCCCACGCTCTGCTGCACATACGGCTGCGCGTCGTCGGCCACGGTCTGCACGAACACGTCGGCGTTGCCGAGCTGCGCCGGATCGCCGGCGCGGGTGCTGCCGGCCGGCGCCGGCGCGGCCGCGGCGACCTGCAGCCGCAGCGGTGCGGTGCGCTCGTTGCCCACGCGCAACGACGGGATGTCGAGCGTGCCGGTGCCGCGCGGGGTCAGCGCCACGCCGAACAGCGACTTGGCCGTGACCTGGCCGTTGACCATCTGCATCTGCCGGCTGTTGACCTCGTCGCTGAGCGCGAACTGCGCGCGCAGCGGCGCGTACTCCGGCGCCGCCAGGCCCTGGTCGGTCTCGATGTTGAGGGTGACGCTCTCGCCGGCGCCGATGCTGTCGCGGTCCAGCCAGGCGCGGGTGGCGGCCGCGGCCGGCAGCGCCAGCGCGGCCAGCAGCAGCCCCGCCCACAGGGTCAGCATCGCCGACCGCATCCGCGTGGCGGACGCGTCCCGGCGCCAGCGGCGTTGCTTGCGTTCGATCATGGTCCTTCCCGCTGCCTGCGTTCGTGTTCGAGCTTGAATTTGGCGCGCAGCAGGTTGCCCGGATCGTCCGGTACCCGCCGCAGCCATGCCTCCACCGCCTGGCGCTGTTCGCGCTGCTGCGGGGTTTCCGCGGCGACCGCGGCGGCGCGTGCGGCCGCCTCCTTGCCTGCCGCGCCCTGCTGCGCCATCGCCTGCTGCATCTGCTGGCGCTGCGCCGCGTCGGCCTGCTGCTGTGCCTGCGCATCGCCCGGCTTTGGCGTCCCCGGCGGCGGCGCATCCTTGTCCTTGGACCCCGCCTGCGACGGCGCATTCTTCTGTCCCGGCTGGCCTTGCGCATCCGCCGGCGACGGCGCCTTGGCCTGCGACGGGTCCTGGCCCTTGGGCGCGCCACCGGCGCCCGGCTGCGGCTGGCCCTTCTGGTTCTGCTGCGATTGGTCCTTGCCCTGCTGTCCCGGCTTGTTCTGCCCGGAGTCGTTCTGCCCGGACTGGCGCTTGCGCGCGGCATCGACCGCGGCGCGGTTGGCGATCGCATCGGCCATCTGCGGATGCTGCCGCAACGCCTTGTCGTAGGCGTCGATCGCCTCGTCGTAGCGGCCCTGGCGGGCCAAGGCATTGCCTAGGTTGTACCAGCCCTGGTCGCTGTCGATGCCCTCGAACTGCTGTTGCGCGGCGGCGAAATCGCCCTTGCGATAGGCCTGCACGCCCGCGTCCAGACGCTGCTGGCGCACCTGGTCGGCACGCCGCCACCAATCGCCGCCGACCGCCTCGGCCGCCGCCGCACGCGCCGGCAGCGGCATCGCCAACGGCAGCAGCAACACCAGCAGCAACGCAGCGCCACCGCGGCGGCGGAACGCGAACAGCGCCAGCAGCAACAGCGGCGGCAGCAGCCAATAGCCCTGATCCACCCAGACCCGTCCACTGTGCTCGCCGGCGGCCGTCGCGTCCTGCTGCTGCGCCGGTTGCAGCACGCCCAGCTCGCGCAGATCGGCATCGGTGGGCGTCAGCGCGGCGTAGCGGCCGTTGCCGGCGCTCGCCAGCGCTTGCAGCGAGCCCGGATCCAGTTGCGCGTGGCCGACGCCGCCCTGGCCATCGCGATAGGCCGCGCCCTGCGTGGTTCCCAATCCCAGCGCCGACACCCGGTAGCCCTGCCCGGCCGCGCGCGACGCGGCCTGCTGCGCCTGCGCGTCGGCCTGGTCGCTGAGCAACAGGATGTCGCCGCGGGTGAAACCGGCCTGGCGCAGCAGCTGTGCCGCCCAATCGATCGCCAGGTCGGTGCGCTGCCCAGGCGCCGGCATCACCTGCGGCGACAGCGCATCCAGGAACAGGGCGACGTTGGCCGCGTCGTCGGTCAGCGGCGCGACGGTGTAGGGTTCGCCGGCGTAGGCCAGCAACGCGACTTCGCCGCCGGCACGCTCGCGCAGCAGCGTCGCCAGCTTGGCGCGCGCCTGCAGCAGGCGCGACGGCGGCAGGTCGCCGGCCTCGATCCGCGGCGACAGATCCAGCGCGATCACCAGCGGCGTGCGCGACTGCCACAGCGGCTGCTGTTCCTGGCGCCAGCTCGGCCCGGACAGCGCCACGACCGCAAGCACGTAGCCGAGCGCGGCCAGCCACAACCCGGACAGCGATTGGCGGCCATCCTCCTTCGCCAGCAGATGCGGCAGCAGATGCGCGTCCACATTGTGTCGCCACACATTGCGGCGCCGGCGCCGGCGCAGCCAGCTCCAACCCAGCAACGGCAGCAACGACAACGCCCACAGCCACTGCGGACGCAGCAGGTGCAACGCCTCCAGGAAACCGAGCACCGCGTTCATTGCCGCCTCCAGGGCCACACGAAGGCGATCAGTCCCAGCAGCAGCGCCGCGCCCAGCGGCCACGCATAGCGCTCGATCCGCGGGCGTACCGCCGGGCCGGCCGAACGCACCGGTTCCAGGCGCTCCAGTTCCGCATAGATCGACACCAGCTGGTCGGTATCGCGGGCGCGGAAGAAACGGCCGCCGGTGTCCTGCGCGATCTTGCGCAAGGTGTCCTCGTCGACCTGGTCGTCGCCGCCGCCACCGGGCATCGGCAAGCCGAACAGCGAATAGCCGCCGGTGCCGCCGAAGGCGATGGTGTAGACACGCACGTGTTCGGCCTTGGCCAGCTCCGCCGCCTTGATCGGTTCCAGCACGCCGGCGGTGTTGACGCCATCGGTCAGCACGATGAGCACCCGGTCGCCCTGCGGCTGCTCGCGCAGGCGCTTGACCGACAGCGCGATCGCGTCGCCGAGCGCGGTCTCGCGTCCGGCCAGGCCGACCACGCTGTCGCGCAACTGATCGCGCACCGTCGCCAGGTCGGCGGTCAGCGGGGTCAGCGCATACGCCTGCTGGCCGAACACCAGCAGGCCGATACGGTCGCCGTCGCGGCGGTCGAGGAAGTCGGCCAGCACCGCCTTGGCCGCGGTCAACCGATCCACCACACGCCCGCCCAGGGTCATGTCCGGTTCGCTCATGCTGCCGGACAGGTCCACCGCCAGCATCAGTTGCCGCGCCTGCTGCGGCGGCGAGATCGGCTCGCCCAGTTGCAGCGGCCGCGCCGCCGCACCGCACAGGCAGAACCAGGCCAGCCATGTCAGCCACAGGCCGACCCGCCACAGACCGCCGCGCGCAGGCGCAGCCGCCACCGCCTGCAACTGGGCGCCGTACGGCACGCGCAAGGCCGGCGCGCTGCCGCGCTGCGCCGGCAGCAACAGGCGCGCCAGCAGCGGCAACGGCATCGCCAGCCACATCCACGGCCAGGCGAACCCGGCAAGCAGATCGCTGAGATTTTGCCAGTGCAGCGAAAGCATGCTCATCGCCATCACGCGCGACGCCCGCCCATCAGCTCGAGGAAGCGGCGCCGCGCCAGCGGCAGCAGCGCTTGCAGTTGCGCATGATCCAGTTCGCGCCGATAGCCGCCATCGAGCAGCACGCGGCCCGGTCCCGCAGAGAAGTCCTGGCGCTTGCCGCCGTCCAGGAAGCGCAGCCATGGCTCGCCCTGCAACGCGGCGGCGCCCGGGTCGCGCCGCCGCGCCGCGCGGCGCAGCAGTTCCGACACGGCGGCCACTTGCGCCGGCGCCGCGCCGGTGGCGAGCGCCGCATCGAACTGGCGCTGCCAGCGGCGCCGCCGCGCGCGCCGCCAGGCCCACAGGCCGAGCGCGATGCCCAGCGCCAACACCACCGCTGCGCCAAGCAGCAACCAGCCTGGCGCCGGCGGCCACCACGGCGGCGCCGGCGGCAGATGCACGTCGCGCAGCGGCAGTTGTTGCGGCGTCATCGCGGCGCGCTCCCGCCGGGCACCGGCAGCAGCCAGGATTCGCTGGCCGCGTCGCTGCGCAGCACGCGCACCTGCACGCCGCGGCCGGGCAGTTCGGCCACCAGGGTTTCCAGCGGCGCGACGAATTGTTCGTGCCAGCGCTGTTGCGCGCTGGCCGCCTGCAAATCGATTTCCACCCGGCGCCCGCCGGCCCAGAACGGCAGCGCCGCCCGCGGCGGCTGCAGTTCCAGCGCGTCGGCCAACAGCAGCAGCACCACGTCGTTGTGCAGCGCCAGCCCGGCCCAGCGCGACGCCGGAATCGCATTCGCGCTGGCCGGATCGGCCAGCACCACCAGCCGCGAGCCCGGCCGCAGCAGCTTGGCCGCGTGTTCCAGCGCCACGCCGAGGCCGGCATCGTCCTGCGGCGGCTGCGCGTACCAGCGCGCCAGCGCGTCGAGCACGCGCAAGGCGCCGCGCGGCCCGGCCGCCGGCGGTACCGGCGCCTCGCTGCGGCTGCCGCGCAAGGCGGCCAGGCGGTCGCCTTGGCGCTGTGCGGTCCACGCCGCCACCGCCCCCGCACGCGCCGCCTGCACCGACTTGAAGCGCACGCGGGTGCCGAAATACAGCGTCGGCGCGGTATCGGCCACGATCAGGCTGAGCCGCTCGCGCTCGGCCTGGAACAGCTTGGTATGGGTGCGCCCGCTGCGCGCGGTGAGCCGCCAGTCGATGTGGCGTACATCGTCGCCGGCCACGTATTCGCGCGACTCGGCGTACTCCATGCCGCGACCGCGCAGCGCCGCCGGCGCACTGCCGCTGAGGCCATGGCGGCCACGCCGCGGCGGCGGCACCCGCGCCACCGTCGCGCGCAGCGCCACCAACTCGGCCAGCGTCGGCCGCACGCCATCCGCGCCGGTCGCGGCGTCGGCGCGCAGCGTCTGCGGAGGCATCACCTGCACCGCCATCGTCGCTTACCTCGCCTGCGCCACGCTGCCGCGCGCTGGCCGCACGGCGGCGCGGTGCACCGGCGTGCTGCGGCGCTGCGGCCGCCCGGATTGGCGCTGCCGCTCGCTCAAGGCGGCGGTACCTTGTCCAGCAGCGCGGCGACCAGACGATCGCCATCCCAGCCCTCGGCCGTGGCCTCGTAGCTGGGCAGCACGCGATGGCGCAACACGTCCGGCGCCACCGCACGTACGTCGTCCGGGGTCACGAAATCGCGTCCCGCCAACCAGGCACGTGCGCGCGCGCAGCGCTCCAGCGCGATCGAGCCGCGCGGGCTCGCGCCCCAGGCGATGCGCCGTGCCAGTGCCGGGTCGTAGCCGCTGGCATCGCGCGAGGCCAGCACCAGTTCGATCAGATAGCGCTCCAGCGGCGGCGCCATGTGCAGCGACAGCACCGCGCGCCGCGCAGCGAACACGTCGTCCAGCGGCATCCGCGGCGGCGGCGCCTCGCCATGGTCCAGGGTTTCGCGCGCACGCTCGCGCGCCAGGCGCAGGATCTCGGCCTCGGCGGCGGCCTCCGGATAGCCGATCCGCACGTGCATCAGGAACCGGTCCAGCTGCGCTTCCGGCAGCGGGAACGTGCCTTCCTGCTCGATCGGGTTCTGCGTGGCCATCACCAGGAACAGCTTCGGCAGCGCATAGGTATGCCGGCCGACGGTGACCTGGCGCTCGCCCATGGCTTCCAGCAACGCCGACTGCACCTTGGCCGGCGCGCGGTTGATCTCGTCGGCAAGCAGGATCGGATGGAAGATCGGCCCGGGCAGGAACTCGAAGCGGCTTTCCTGCGGACGCCACACCTCGGTGCCGGTCAGGTCGGCCGGCAACAGGTCCGGGGTGAACTGGACACGGGCGAAATCCGCTTCCAGCCGCGCTGCCAGCGCGCGGATCGCGGTGGTCTTGGCCAGACCCGGCGCGCCTTCGACCAGCAGGTGGCCGTCGGCGAGCAGCGCGATCAGCAGGCGCTCCACCAACGCGGACTGGCCGACGATGGTTTCGGACAGGCCGTCGCGCAGGGCGAGGAACGCCGCATGCAGGCGCTGCTGCTCGGACGCGGCGGGAGTGGGATCGAAGCTGGAGGGCGTGGTGTTCATGTGCCGAGTTTGACCCATCGGCGGTGAAATGGTTCTGCGTCCGGCGCAACAATCGGCCGCAAATTCAGATTTGCCTCATCCGCCGGCACAAACGACGACGGGAGAAGCAGAGGCTTCTCCCGTCTCGAGACTACCGTGGTTGTTGGCAGGCGCGCCGTCTTTCGGCACGGCCGGCGCGTCAGCCGGCGGCAGGCGCGCGCTTGGCCACGCGCATCACCTTCGGGGTCACGAAGATCAGCAATTCGGCCTTGCTCTTGCTGCGGCCGCGCTTCTTGAACAGATTGCCCAGGAACGGGATATCGCCCAGGAACGGCACCTTGGAAATGCTGTTGCGGTCGGTGAACTCGTACACGCCGCCGATCACCACGGTCTGGCCGTCGTCCACCAGCACCGCGGTATTGATCTCGCGGCGGTTGATTTCCGGAACGGTGCCGTAGTCGTCGAGCGTCACGTAGTGATCCACTTCGTCCTTCTTCACGTTCATGTTCAGGAACACGCGGCTGTCGTCGGTGATGGTCGGGGTGACCTTCAGCTCCAGCAGCACTTCCTTGAACTGCACGTTCGGCGTCGCCGCGGTCCCGGCGGTGCCGCCGGTAATCGTGACGTAGGCGATTTCCTTGCCTTGCTTGATGACCGCCTCGCGCTGGTTGGAGGTCACGATGCGCGGATTGGAGATGACCTCGCCGCGGCCCTCTTCCTGCAGCGCCGTCAGCTCCAGATCCAGGTTGAAGTTGCTGCCCAGCAGGGTATAGGCCAGGCCCGACATGGTGCCGGTGGTGAAGGTGCTGCCGCCCAGATCCACGTTGAGTCCGCGCGTGGCCGCGGCGCCGCCGCCGGTCGCGCCGCTGCCGATGGTCGCCGTGTTGCCGCCGTAGGTCTTGGTGCCGCCGATGCCGAACTTGGCGCCCAGGTCGCGGGCGAAGGTATCGGTGGCGATGACGATGCGGCCCTCGATCAGCACCTGGTCGACCGGACGGTCGATCACGTTGATCAGCTCGCGCATCTGCGCGATCTTCTTCGGGATGTCGCTGATCATCAGCGTGTTGGTGCGCTCGTCGGCGACGATGCGCCCGCGCGGCGACAGGAACCCATTGTCGTTCTGGCTGCTGCCACCGCCACCGCCGCCACCGGAGCCGCCGCCGATTCCCTTGGCCTCGGTCAGCGCTTTGAAGATCGTGGTGGCGCTGTGGTAGTTGATCTGGATGTAGTCGGTGCTCAGGTCCTCGCGGTTCTCGATCGCGATCCGCGCGTCTTCCTTGTCCTGCTCGAACTTGGCCAGTTCCTGCTGTGGCGCGACCCAGACCACGGCGCCGTCGCGGCGCTTGTCCAGGCCCTTGGCGCGCAACACGATGTCCAGCGCCTGGTCCCACGGCACGTTGACCAGGCGCAGGGTGACGCTGCCCTGCACGGTGTCGGAGGCGACGATGTTGAGGTTGGATTCCTCGGCGATCAGCTGCAGCACGGTGCGCACCGGCACGTCCTGGAAGTTGAACGTCACCGGGCGGCCGCTGTAGCCGCGCGCGGCGACCTGCGCCGCCGCCTGGCTGACCGTGGCCGCGCTGACCGCGCCCACCGCCGGCGCCGAGGTCCGCGGCGAAATCTCCACCACGTACTCGTTCCCCGACTGGTAAGCCAACGACTCGAAGGCGCCGTTGGTGCTCAGCACCAGCTGCGCGCCACCGGCGTACGGCTTGGCGTCGATGCGCTGCACCGGGGTGGCGAAGTCGGTGACGTTGAGCGGACGCTGCAGTTCCGCCGGCAACGAGGCGTTGCCGACGTCGACCACCACGGTGTTGCCCTGGGTGCGCAGGTCGGGACTGGCGCCGGCGCCGCTGAAGTGCAGGATCAGCCGCCCCGCATCGCCGTCGCCGCGCTTGAAGTCGATCTTCGACACCGTGAGCTTGGCCGGTGCCTGCGCCGTCGCCTGCGCCGGACCCGCCGCCGGCGTTGCCGCCAGCGCCGCGCCCATCGCGGCCGAACTTCCCAGCAGCGCCGCCAACCCCAATGCGCGTAGCCGCACCGTCGCGTGGCGCCGGATGGGACGCAGGCTCAGGGCTTTGGAAAAAGTCATCGTGCTATCCCCATAATCAATCATTGATCGTCCAGCGCCACGGCGGCCGGACGTTCCAGCCAACCGCCAGCGCCATCCGGCACCAGTTCAATCAAATCGATGCGATCCTCGTGCACCCCGGTCACGCGGCCATCGCTCTGCCCCATGTAGATGCCGGGACGGACCCGATACGTCACCTTGTCCGGCGCCATCACCAGCGCCACCAGGCCCGCGCCGTTGCCCAGCGTGCCGACCATCTTCAGGCCGTCCAGCGGGAACTGCTCCAGCGGCTCCTTGCGCCGGTTCGGATCCGGGCGCAGCCCGTTGTTGCCGTCCGGACTCGACCAGGCATCGCTGAACGGATCGCGCAGGCCCTGCGCCGCATATTCGAAGGTCTCGAACTGCTGCATCACCGGCAGCGGCTCCAGCGGCTGCGCCGGCCGCGCGCGCACTTCCTTGACCCAGTTCTCCAGGTTCGGCGCGTCACCCGGCGTGCTGGTCACGCCACGGCCGCAACCGCCGAGCAGCGCCACCAGCGCCAGCCCTGCCAAGCACTCGAATGCCCTGGTCCGCCGCTTCATGCGCCACCGCCTTGCTTGGAACCCTTCTTCGCCGCAGCCGCCGCCTTTTCCTGGTCCGCCATCTCCTTGTCGTCCAGATAGCGGTAGGTCTTGACCGTGCCGGACAGCTCCAGTTCGCCGCGCGTGGTGATGCCGGCCTTCTTGTCCTTGGGCTTCAAATTGATGTCGTGCATGGTCAGGATCACCACCCGCGGCAGCGACGCCACGCCGCTGACGAAGGCGCCGAACTGGTGGTAGCTGCCGACCATGCGCAGCGCGATCGGCTTCTCCGCGTAGAACTCCTTCGGCGACTCCGGGCCCGGCTGGAACAGTTCGTTGGCCAGGCCGCTGGACAACGCGGTCTGCGAGATGTCGATGATCAGGTCCGGCATCTCGGTCTTGCTCGGCAGCTGCCGCAGCATCTGTTGCAGCACCTGCTCCATCTGCGCCAGCTGCTGCTTCAGCGGCTGCAGATTGACCGCTCGGCTCTGCTCCTTCTCGAACGAAGCGCGCAGCTCGGTTTCCTTCTGCTCCAGCGTTCCCAGCTCGTCGCGCTTGTCGCTGAGCAGCAGGAACCAGGACAGGATCAGGATGAACAGCGTGACCAGCACGCAGAAGCCGATCTTGGCCTGCTGCGGCCAGTTGCCGAGATTGTTGAAGTCCAGGTCTTTTACGTTGAATTTCTTGCTCATGACGCCGGTCCCTGTTGCGCTGGCGTGGCCGCTGGCGTCGCCGGCGCGGCGGCCGGCGGCGTCGCAGGTGCAGTCGGTGCAGTCGGTGCAGTCGGCGCGGCAGGCGCGGGAACGGCAGCGGGTGCCGGCGCGGCGGCGGCGCCCGGAACCGGGGCTGCGGCAGGTGCGCCTGGCGCCGGCGCGGCAGCGCCCGTCGCCGCGTCCGAGCCATCGCCCGGCACCGGCAGCTTGACCTTGAGGGTGAACACGTAGGGCAAGGCCTTGGCGTCGACGATCGGCCCCTTGACCTCCTTGTCCTGCGCCTTGGCCTCGATCACCGACAGCTCCGGATTGGTCATCCAGCCCGAGCCCTCGAGGTTGCGCATGTAGGCGCTGACCCGCGCATTGGATTGCGAGCGCCCTTCCAGCGTGAGGATGTCGCCTTCCTGCTTGACCGCGGTCAGCACCACGCCGTCGGGGATCGTGCGCACCAGCGAATCGAACAGGTGCACCATCTGCGAGCGCTTGGCCTGCAGTTCCTCGATGACCCGCTTGCGCGCCAGCAGGCGCCGCTTCTGCTCGTCGAGCTTGTCGATTTCCTTGTTCTGCGCCTTGACCTTGTCGATCTCGGTCTGCAGGTAGGCATTGCGCTCGTTCTGCCCGGTGATCTGGCGGTCGTAGTAGAACCAGATCAGCAGCGCCAGCAGCACGCCGGCCAGCGCGGCGAAGCCCAGCATCGAGTAGAACTCACGCTCGCGCTGCTTGCGCCGCTCCGCCCGCCAGGGCAGCAGATTGATTTTTGCCATCAGTCGAAGCTCCTCAGAGCCAGGCCGGTGGCGATCATCAGCGCCGGTGCGTCCTGGGCCAGCGCATGCGCCTGGACCTTCGGCCCCAGGGTCATCTGCGCCAGCGGGTTGGCGACCACGGTCGCCACCCCCAGTTGTTCCTCGACCATCTCCGGCAGCCCGGCCAGCGCCGCGCAACCGCCGGCCAGCACGATATGGTCGACCCGATTGAATTCGCTGCCGGCGTAGAAGAACTGCAGCAGGCGGCTGATCTGCTGCACCGTGGCTTCCTTGAACGGCTCCAGCACCTCGATCTCGTAGCTTTCCGGCAACCCGCCCTGGCGCTTGGCCATGCCGGCTTCCTCGTAGGTCAGGCCATAGCGGCGCATCACTTCGTCGGTCAGCTGCTTGCCGCCGAACACCTGTTCGCGGCTGTACAGGCTGCGTCCGCCGCGCAGCACGTTGAGCGTGGTCATGGTGGCGCCGATATCGACCAGGGCGACGACGCCGTCGGCCGCCACCGGCAGCTCGCTGGCGACCAGCGCGAACGCGTTCTCGACCGCGAAGGCCTCCACGTCCATGACCTTGGCGACCAGGCCGCCGAGCTCCAACGCCGACTGGCGCAGCTCGACGTTCTCCGAGCGCGACGCGGCCAGCAGCACCTGCACCATTTCCGGGTTGTTGGGGATGATCCCCAGCACCTCGAAGTCCAGGTTCACTTCGTCGATCGGGTATGGGATGTAGTTGACCGCTTCCAGCTCGACCTGCGCTTCCAGCTCGTTCTCGTCGAGCTCGGCCGGCATCGGGATCAGCTTGGTGATCACCGCCGAGCCGGCCACCGCCGCGGCGGCATGCTTGGCGCGGGTGCCGGAACGGGTCACGGCGCGGCGGATCGCCTCGCCCACGGCCTCGACCTCGACGATGTTCTTCTCGACCACGGCGTTGGGCGGCAGGGGTTCCACGGCGTAGTGCTCTACGCGGAACCGGTTGCCGCTACGGGACAGCTGCAACAGCTTGACCGCGGTCGAACTGATATCGACACCGATCAGCGGTTGCTGACTCTTTGGAATAAGCCCCACGGATTTTCCCCTGCCGACGGGCACTTGGACGGCAATGCTGCGCCCACGCATTAATAACAAATTTTTTGCAATTGGCAACCGCCCTGGACATGTCGCGACTTACGTCACAACGCATCCCGTGGCAGCAAACCCGTCGCATCCCCGGAATCGGCCCCAGCCTTTCCCCGGCGTACTCTATACTCTGCGCCCAAGAAATCTGCAATCGGAATCTCTCTCGATGCCCCGTTTTCGTCGTTGGCTGCGCTGGGCGCTGGTCACGTTCGTCGTTCTCGCCCTGATCGGAGCCGCCGCCGCCGGCGGTCTGTATTACGTCGTTTCCTCCAAGCTTCCCGACGTGCAGACGCTGCGTCAGGTGGAGCTGCAGGAGCCCATGTACGTCTATGCCAGCGACGGCAAGCTGATGGCCCTGTTCGGCGAGACCCGGCGCTATCCGATCACCATGAAGGACGTGCCGGAGCGGCTGAAGCAGGCGTTCCTGGCCACCGAGGACGCGCGCTTCTACCAGCACGGCGGGGTCGACTACAAAGGCATCGCCCGCGCCGTGTGGCTGCTGGCCACGACCAACGACAAGCGCGTGCCGGGCGGCTCGACCATCACCCAGCAGGTCGCCCGCCAGTTCTTCCTGAGCTCCGAATACAGCTATACCCGCAAGCTGGCCGAGATCCTGCTGGCGCGCAAGATCGAGGCCGAGCTGAGCAAGGACGAGATCTTCGAGCTGTACCTCAACAAGAGCTTCTTCGGCAACCGCGCCTACGGCATCGCCGCCGCGGCCGAGTACTACTACGGCAAGAAGCTCAACGAACTGAGCCTGGACGAGATGGCCTCGCTGTCCAGCATCCCCAAGTTCCCGTCCAGCGGCAACCCGATCAGCAATCCCGAGCGCGCCAAGCAGCGCCGCGACAACTACGTGCTCAGCCGCATGGCCGCGCTGGGCTTCGTCACCCAGGCCGAGGCCGACGCCGCCAAGGCGGTGCCGATGCACGCGACCCCGCACGAGCGCCCGGTCCAGGTCGAATCGCCCTACGTGGCCGAACTGGTGCGCCAGGAGATGATCGCGCGCTTCGGCGGCGACGTGCTCGACAAGGGCTACCACGTCACCACCACCATCGACACCGAGCTGCAGACCGCGGCCAACCATGCGGTGCGCCAGGGCCTGGTGATCTACGACCGCCGCCATGGCTGGAACGGCGTGGAGAAGCATTTCGACGTCGCCGCCGATGCCGACGCGGCCGCGCTGGCCAGCCACCTGGCCGGGATCAATGCGCAGGGCGGCATGCTGCCGAGCATCGTCGCGGCCACCGGCAGCGACGGCAGCGCCACCGTGGTGCTGGCCAACAAGAGCGAACTGGTGCTGCCGGTCGCGTCCAGCCGCTGGACCGGGCGCAGCCCCGCCACCCTGCTCAAGCGCGGCGACCTGGTGCGGATCCAGGCCGGCGACAAGCCGGGCGAGTGGGAAGTCACCCAGCTGCCGCGCGGGCAGTCGGCGCTGGTGTCGCTGGACGCCAGCAACGGCGCGCTGCGCGCCCTGGTCGGCGGCTTCAGCTATGCCGGCAACAAGTTCAACCGCGCCACCCAGGCGCGGCGCCAGCCGGGTTCCAGCTTCAAGCCGTTCCTGTACGCGGCCGCGTTCGAGAAGGGCTTCAACCCGGCCTCGATCGTGCTCGACGCGCCGGTGGTGTTCCGCGACCGCCGCGGCAAGACCTGGTCGCCGCAGAACGACGGCGGCGGCTTCCGCGGCCCGATGCGCTTGCGCGAAGCGCTGGTGCAGTCGCGCAACCTGGTCTCGGTACGCCTGCTCGACAGCATCGGCGTGGACTTCGCGCGCAAGTACATCAGCCAGTTCGGCTTCCAGGAGGCCGAGCTGCCGCCCAACCTGTCGATGTCGCTGGGCACCGCGTCGCTGACCCCGCTGTCGGTGGCGCGCGGCTATGCGGTGTTCGTCAACGGCGGCTCGCGGGTGGATACCTGGATCATCGACAAGGTCACCGACCGCGACGGCAACGTGCTGTTCCAGGAGCACCCGCCCACCGCCTGCCGCAGCTGCGGCAGCGTCGGCGGCAGCGCCACCCCGGCCAGCCAGGTCGTCGACGGCTTCAACTTCGGCAGCGCCGCGCCGCCACCGCCGCCCAAGCCCGCGGCCACCGCCGCCGCCACTCCGACCCCGGCCGACACCGCGCCGGCGACCGACCCCGACGCCAAGGTGGCGCCGCGCGCGATCGACGAGCGCACCGCCTACCAGCTGGTCTCGATGATGCGCGACGTGGTCCAGCGCGGCACCGGCACTGCGGCCAAGGTCCTGGGCCGTGCGGACGTCGGCGGCAAGACCGGCTCCACCAACGACCATCGCGACGCCTGGTTCTCCGGCTTCGGCGGCCCCTACGTGACCACCGTGTGGGTCGGCCGCGACGACTTCCGCTCGCTCGGCTACCGCGAGTACGGCGGCAAGGCGGCGCTGCCGATCTGGATCGAGTACATGCGCGTGGCGCTGAAGGACAAGCCGATCGCCAGCAACGACCCGCCGGCCGGCATGGTCCAGGCCACGCTCAACGGCGCCACCGAGTGGGTCAAGGTCGAGGACATGGATCGCATCCAGGAGTTCGACTACGGCCTGCAGGACCAGAAGACCGACGACGCCGCGTTCGATATTTTCTGAGGCGCGCGGGACTCGGGACCGGGGACTCGGGACTCGGCGGGTCCCGCTGCCGAGGCGGCGCTGGCTGGCGGGATCGCTACGGGGCGGATGCCGCGTCGCCGCGGCCGGTCGAGCGGACTGCAGCGGCTGTCCAGCGCGTCAACCGCGCCGCATGCCGATGTCACCGCGCTGTTGTACAGTCGGGGCAGGCTTTCAGGGAGGCGGCCCCATGCACCACGCTCGGCAACATGCCCAGACCCGCACGCACGAACGCCGCCGCCGGCTGGCCCACGAAGCCGCCCGGCTGATGGCCGAAGGCGGCATCCGCGACTTCCACCAGGCCAAGCTGAAGGCCGCCGAGCGACTCGGCATCCACGACGACGCCTCGCTGCCGCGCAACCGCGAGATCGAGGATGCGCTGCGCGAGTACCAGCGCCTGTTCGCCGGACCCGACCACGCCGGCGGCCTGCGCCTGCGCCGCGAGGCCGCGTTGCGCGCGATGGACTTCCTGCATGGCTTCGCCCCGCGCCTGGTCGGCCCGGTGCACGACGGCACCGCCGATGCCAACAGCCCGGTGCAACTGCACCTGCACAGCGACGACGCCGACGCGGTGGCGCGCTTCCTCGAAGAACACCGGATCCCGGCCGAATCGCGCACGCGCCGGCTGCGCCTGGACCGCGAACGCAGCGAGGACTTCCCGGTGTGGCTGTTCGCCGCCGAGGAACTGACCTTCGACCTGACCGTGCTGCCCTACGATGCGCTGCGCCAGGCGCCGCTGTCGCAGGTCGACGAGAAGCCGATGCGGCGCGCCTCGGAAAGCCAGCTGCGGCAGCTGCTGACCGAACAGGACATCGCCGACTACCAGCAGCGCCGCTGAGCGCCCGCGCGCCGCGCCCGGCGCACCGCTTCCTTTCCGCCAACGGACCCGCTGCATGCCCGCCATTCCGCCCGACGCCATCGTCGTCTCGCGCAACAGTCTCGACAGCGACGACGCCTACGCGCCGATCCAGTCCAACATCAGCTTCATCAACGCCCAGCTCGACCAGTGGCTGCGTCCGGACGAGATCGCCGCCGATGCGATGTGCAGCTACTACGTCGACTTCTACGTGGCTCAGGTGGAAAACGGCGGCTTCGCCCAGTTCGTCTACAACTGCAACGCCGATCCGCTGGTGCTGGACCAGGTCGGGCGCGGACTGCAGGCGATGCGCGCAACCCGGCATGCGGCGCTGTACGCGGCCAGCCGCGCGCTGCTCGAACAGATGGACGACGCCACGTTGCAGGCGTTCATGGACGGCCAGTACTTCGGCGACAACCCGGCGCGCGATGCGCTCGACCGGCATGGCGACGCGTTCTTCGCGCTGGCGGAAGAAGAGGATCTGATCGCACTGAATTCGGCCTGGCTGCGCGCGCATCCGCAGCTGGTGGCGCTGTCGATTCCGGAGATGCAGGCCGAGGTCGAGCGCCGCGGCGCCGCCCTGCCCGATCGCCTCGAGCGCATCGCCGCGGCGCTGGAGAGCGAACCGCGCTACATGAAACTGATCCGCCGCCTGTGCGCCGACAGCGGGCACACGCTGGACCGCGTCACCGCCGGCGATCCCAGCCATGTGCACGACGGCAGGCAGGTACTGGCCTGGCACTTCCTGACCGACCGCGGCCACTTCTACCTGCTCGACCTCGACGGGATCGCGCGCATGCACGACGCCGACAGCCATGCGTTGGTGGCGCAGATCGACGTGCCGGCGCAGTTGTAGGGCATCTCGATCCAGGTCATGCACTCCACGCCGCCCCGCGGAAACGGCGCCGGGTGGCCTCGGGCCATCCGGAGCTGCTGCCGCAGTGCACCCAGCGAGTTGGCCGCACGTCTCTGCAGGAGCGGCGTCAGCCGCGACGAACGCAGCGGCAGACCTTCCGGCCGCAGATCCTGCCGGAGCCGAAGCCCCTCCCACATGAAAAGCGCTTCAGCGCGTTGCATGCATGCAGGTTTATGGGAGCGACTCCGGGTGACATCGGGCCATCCGTCGCGACGAGAGGCTTCCGGAAAAGCCGTCGCATCGCGCTTCGCCGCATAAAAAAACGCCCCGCGAAGCGGGGCGTTCGATTGCGACAGACCAGCGGCAGCGCGATCAGCGCTGGCCGTCGGCCTTGTAGTCGCGCTTGTCGTAGCCGGTGTAGATCTGGCGCGGGCGGCCGATCTTCATTTCCGGATCGACCTGCTGCTCCAGCCAATGCGACACCCAACCCGCGGTGCGCGCGATGGCGAACATCACGGTGAACATCTCCACCGGAATGTTCAGCGCCTTGTAGATGATGCCCGAGTAGAAGTCGACGTTCGGGTACAGCTTGCGCTGCACGAAGTAGTCGTCCTTCAGCGCGGCCTCTTCCAGCTTCAGCGCCACTTCCAGCAGCGGATCGTTGACGCCCAGTTCGCCCAGCACCTTGTGGGTCATCTCGCGGATGATCTTGGCGCGCGGATCGAAGTTCTTGTAGACGCGGTGGCCGAAGCCCATCAGGCGGAAGCTCGAGTTCTTGTCCTTGGCCTTGGCCACGGCGCTCTCGACGTTGTCGGCGGTGCCGATCTCTTCCAGCATCTTCAGCACGGCTTCGTTGGCGCCGCCATGCGCCGGGCCCCACAGCGCGGTGATGCCCGCGGCGACGGAGGCGTACGGATTGGCGCCGGTGGAACCGACCAGGCGCACGGTCGAGGTCGAGGCGTTCTGCTCGTGGTCGGCGTGCAGGATGAACAGCAGGTCCAGCGCCTTGGCCACGACCGGATTCATCTCCAGCTGCTCGCTCGGCACTTCGAACATCATGTGCAGGAAGCGGTCGACGTAGCCGAGGTTGTTGCGCGGGTAGCGGATCGGCCAGCCGATCGAATAGCGGTGCGCCGCGGCGGCGATCGTCGGCACCTTGGCGATCAGGCGGATCGCGGCCAGGCGCCGCTGTTCCGGATCGTTGAGGTCCAGCGTGTCGTGGTAGAACGCCGACAGCGAGGCCACGGTGCCGGCCATCATCGCCATCGGGTGCGCGTCGTGGCGGAAGCCGCCGAGGAAGTTCTTCAGCGACTCGTGCATCATCGTGTGATGCGTCACTTCGTGGTCGAACTTCTTGAATTCGTCGGCGGTCGGCAGCTCGCCGTTCATCAGCAGGTAGGCCACTTCGAGGAAGTTGGACTTCTCGGCCAGCTGCTCGATCGGGTAGCCGCGGTACAGCAGCACGCCGTTGTCGCCGTCGATGTAGGTGATCGCCGACTTGCAGCTGGCGGTCGCGGTGAAGCCCGAGTCGTAGGTGAACAGACCGGTTTCTTTGGTCAACTTGGAAATGTCGACGCAATCGTTGCCCAAGGTGGGTTTGAGTACCGGCAGAACGACCGACTTGTCGCCGGCATTCAGCGTGACCTGATCAAGATCGGACACAGTGTGCGCTCCTCAGTGGAAGGCGCCTGCCCGTACTTTGCGAACAGACGCGTGAAGGAAGTCCACGGCAATTACCACGGATCGCGTCATTATCGCACAGCAACATTTGAGTAGTCGCTCGTACTGATGTCGTAGAGCGAGGGCTGGGCGGCGACACAGCGTTGCATCCTCGCCATCGCCAGGACGGGAGAATCTACGCCGGCATCACAGCCGGGAATCGATGCATCGGGGACGCCAAAAAAGAAGGCCGCGCAGGGCGCGGCCTTCTTTACCACTTCGACCGCTCGATCAGCGCGCGTAGCGCTTCTGGAACTTGTCGATGCGGCCGCTGGTGTCGATGACCTTGTGCTTGCCCGTATAGAACGGGTGCGAAGCCGAGGAAATTTCGACCTTGACCAGCGGATATTCTTCGCCGTCCTCCCACTTGACCTTGTCCTTCGAGGACATGGTCGAACGGGTCAGGATCTTGAAATCGGAGGTGACGTCGTGAAACACGACGTTGTGGTACTTGGGATGGATGTCGGCCTTCATGGGCTCGCACCGTAGGGGGCTGCTGGACAAGAGGGAAACTATAGCAACTCACCCGGCCTGCACGCAAGAACAACTTGCGCGGAATTCACCCCCGCCGACGCCAGGGCGCGGGCGCGGCGTCCCGGCCACGCCCTGCCGCACCGGGGCGGCCGCCCTGCCCGGCTCAGCCGGCGCCGACCGCCGCACGCGCCAGCGCCTGGAAACGGGCCTGGTCGTAGCGGATCAGCATGGCCGCGTTGTCGGCTAGGCCCAGCTGGCGGTTCCAGTCGACCAGGGTGGCGCCGCGGCTGTGGACCCCGGCCAGTTCGACCTGCAGCGGTCGCGACTGCACCTCCAGCGCGCCCTCGGGCTGCAGCGCCCAGGCCATCGCCAGCGCATCGGCGGCATACCAGTGCTCGCCGCGCGAATCCTCCGACCACAGCCGGGTCTTGCGCGAGATCTCCTCGTAGAAGCGCGCCTTGTCGGCATCCGCGGCCAGCCACTGCTCGACCTCGCGATGCGGCAGGCCATGGGCGACGGTGGCCTCCCAGTCGGCGACCTCGATGTGCGGGAACCCGGAAAACACGATGTGCGCCGCTTCCGGATCGAAGGCGATGTTGAACTCGGCGGCCGGGGTGATGTTGCCGTGGCAGGTGATCGCCCCGCCCATCACCACGAAACGGCGCACCCGCTGCGGCAGGGTCGGATCCAGCTTCAGCGCCAGCGCGATGTTGGTCAGCGGACCGAGCGCGACCAGCAGCAGCGAACCGGCGTACCGGTGCGACAGGCGCAGGATCGCCAGGGCCGCGTGCTCGGACTCGGCGGCGCGCGCCGCCGGCGCCAGGCCGACATCGCCGAAACCGTCCAGGCCATGCACGTGGGCGGCGTCCACCGCCGGATGCAGCAACGGGTCGGCGCAGCCGGCGAACACCGGCACGTCCTCGCGCCCGGCCACTTCGCACAGCTTCAGCGCATTGCGCACGGTGTGCTGCAGGCCGACGTTGCCGGCGGCGATGGTCAGGCCGACCACGTCGTGGCGATCGTCGGCGAAGGCCATCAGCAGGGCCAGGGCATCGTCCACGCCGGGATCGGTGTCGATCAACAGGGGAATCTTGTCGCTCATGCGTGATTCTTCGTCATTCCGTTCGGCCGCCGAGTCTGGCATTGCGGCGCGGACCTGGGAAGCCGGGGCTTCCGCGGCCTGGGCGAATCCCCAATTCCCAATCCCCAATCCCAGCCGTGGCGCCAGCCACGGCTAAGCCCCCGCGAACCGCGCCGCGCCGCCCACCCAGCGCGCGACGATGCGATCGGCCAGGACCGGCGACTCGGCCAGCAGCCGTTCGGCCAGCGCATGCACCCGCGGCAGCAGGCCGGCGTCGCGCGCCAGGTCGGCGACGCGGAACGCGGCCAGGCCGGTCTGGCGGGTGCCGAGCAGTTCGCCGGGGCCGCGCAGCTCCAGGTCCTTCTCGGCGATGACGAAGCCGTCGTTGGTCTGGCGCATGGTCTGCAACCGCTGCCGCGCCATCGCCGACAGCGGCGCCTGGTACATCAGCACACAACTGGAGGCGGCCGCGCCGCGCCCGACCCGGCCGCGCAACTGGTGCAACTGCGCCAGGCCCAGCCGCTCGGCGTTCTCGATGATCATCAGCGACGCGTTGGGCACGTCGACGCCGACCTCGATGACCGTGGTGGCGACCAGCAGGTCGATCTCGCCCTGCTTGAACGCACGCATCGCCGCCTGCTTCTCGGTACCCTTCATGCGCCCGTGCACCAGCCCCACCTTCAGCTCCGGCAACTGCGCCGACAAGGCTTCGTAGGTGGCCTGCGCAGCGCTGGCGTCGATGCGGTTGCCCGCACCGGCGCCCTGCCCCGGCTTGTCGCTGTCTTCGGTTTCGTCGATCAGCGTGCACACCCAGTACGCCTGGCGGCCTTCGGCGCAGGCCACGCGGATGCGCTGCACCAGCTCCGGGCGGCGCTCGGCGCTGAGCACGATGGTCTGCACCGGCGTGCGCCCGGGCGGCAGTTCGTCGATCGCCGACACGTCCAGGTCCGCGTACGCGGCCATCGCCAGCGTGCGCGGGATCGGGGTGGCGGTCATCACCAGCTGGTGCGGCACGCCGGCGCCGGTGGCGCCCTTGTCGCGCAGCGCCAGGCGCTGGTGCACGCCGAAGCGGTGCTGCTCGTCGACGATGGCCAGGGCCAGGTCGTGGAAGGCCACCGCGGCCTGCATCAGCGCATGCGTGCCGACCACCACCTGCGCCTCGCCCGAGGCGATCTGCGCCAGCACCGCGGCGCGCGCCTTGCCGGTGACCTTGCCGGCCAGCCATGCGACGCGGATGCCCAGCGGCTCCAGCCAGGCGCGCAGGTTGGCCAGGTGCTGTTCGGCGAGCAGTTCGGTCGGCGCCGCCAGCGCCGCCTGCTTGCCCTTGTCCACCGCCAGCATCGCCGCCAGCGCCGCGACCACGGTCTTGCCGCTGCCGACGTCGCCCTGCACCAGGCGCAGCATCGGCGAGGGCTTTTCCAGGTCGGCGCGGATCTGCGCGAACACCCGCTGTTGCGCGCCGGTGAGCTGGAACGGCAGCGACTGCTGCAGGCGCTTGGCCAGCAGGCCGCGCCCGCGCAGCGACGGCGAACGCTGCCGCTGCAGCGCGATGCGCTGGCGACGCAGGCTCAGGTGGTGCGCCAACAGCTCTTCCAGCGCCAACCGCTGTTGCGCCGGATGCAGGCCGGCGGCGAGCGCGCCCAGGTCGGCCTGCGGCGGCGGCCGGTGCGCGATCAGCAGCGCGCTGCGCAACGACGGCAGCCCCAGTTCGGCCAGCATCGCCGCCGGCAGCAGCTCCAGCGACGCTTCGTCGGGCAATCGGTCCAGCGCCTGCCCGATCAGCTTGCGCAGCGTCGCCGGGCCGATGCCTTCGACCGCCGGATACACCGGGTCCAGGCTGTCGTCCAGACCCGCGGCTGCGTCGCCACCGAGGATCTGGTAACTCGGGTGCACGATCTCCAGGCCGTGCTGGCCCGGCTTGGGCGTGCCGAACGCGCGCAGCCGCGCGCCCACCGCGAACTGCGCCACCTGCGCGGCACGGAACTGGAAGAAGCGCAGTACCAGGGTGGCGCGCGAGTCGTCGGCGACCGCCACGCGCAGCATCGGCCGGTAGCGGAAACCGCGATCCACCGCCTCCACCCGCACTTCGACCTGCGCCGGGACGCCCGGCTGCAGCGCCGCCACCGGGGTCAGCCGGGTGCGGTCCTCATAGCGCAGCGGCAGGTGCAGCCACAGGTCCTGCAGGGTCAGCAGGCCGCGCACGGCGAACTTCTCGGCGACCTTCGGGCCGACGCCCGGCAGCGCCGACAGCGGCGCCTCGCCTGCCGCCGACAGCGCCGGCGCCGGAACCTGCACGCGCGGCACGGGCGAGGGTCAGTCGAGCACCATCACCGCATCGACCTCGAAGCCGACGCCCTTCGGCAGCGCGGATACTTCGACGGTGGAACGCGCGGGGAACGGCGCCTGGAAATAGTCCTGCATCACCGCATTGACCTGGGCGAACTGCGACAGGTCGGTCAGATACAGGCCCAGCCGCACGATCCGGTCGAGCGAACCGCCGGCCGCCTCGGCCACCGCCTTGAGGTTGTCGAAGGCGCGGCGCGCCTGCGCGCCGACATCGCCGGGCACGACCTCGCCGGTCGCCGGATCCAGCGGGATCTGGCCGGAGAAATACACCGTGTTGCCGGCGCGCACCGCCTGCGAATACGGACCGATCGCGGCCGGCGCCTGCTCGGTGTGGATGATCTGGCGGGACATGGCGGCTCCAACGGAAATAGGGAATGGGTATTTTACTCGGGACTCGGGACTCGGGACTCGGGACTCGGGACTCGGGACGGCAGGATGCTGCCTCGAGGCATATCGCTGTCAAAAGACTTGAAGTACCGATTCTTTTGAGCAAGACGCCTCTTCCAGCCAGCGACAAACCGCCTTTCTGTAGGAGCGGCTTCAGCCGCGACGCTTTACCGGGAAGGCGTCGCGGCTGAAGCCGCTCCTACAGAAAAGCAAGATGCAGCGCACTTGCGACCATCCCCCGAGCCCCGAATCCCGGCTCCACTACTGCCTGCGCACACTCTGCACCGCGGTCAGCCGCCGCAACCGGCGCATCACTTCGGCCAGGTGGTTGCGGTCGCGTACCTGGATGTTGAAGCGCAACACGGCGGCGTTGAAGTCGCGATCCAGGTAGTCCACGCGCTCGATGTTGGACTGGCTCTGCGCGATCGCCGCGGCCAGCTGCGCCAGCACGCCGGTGCGGTTCTCCACGTCCACCACCAACGCGGTGTCGTAGTCGCCGATGACGCTGGTGTCCCAGCCGATCGGCACCCAGCGCTCCGGCGACTTGCGCAGTTCGGCCAGGTTCGGGCAATCCAGCCGGTGCACGACGATGCCCTTGCCGGCGGTGTGGTAGCCCATGATCTCGTCGCCGGGAATCGGCTGGCAGCAGTTGGCGAAGCTGACCACGCCGCGCTCGGTGCCGTTGATCAGGATCTTTTCCTGCGAATGCTTGGACAGGCCGCCGCCGCGCAGTTCCGCATAGGCCATCAGCGCCTGCGCGGCCTGGTTCGGCATCCAGTTGCCCAGCGCGATGTCGGCCAGCAACGCCTCCAGGCGCGGATAGCGGTGCTCGCTGAGGAACGAGTCCAGGCGCCCCTTCGGCAGCCGCTCCAGCGCGCTGTCCATCGCTTCCAGCGCGCGGTCGAGCATGCGGTGGCCGAGCTGCACCGCGTCCTCGTGCTCGAGCTGCTTGAGCTGATGGCGGATCGCGGTACGCGCCTTGCTGCTGACCACGAACTCCAGCCACTGCGGCTTGGGCGTGGCCGAACGCGCGGTGATCACTTCCACGGTCTGCCCGCTGACCAGCTTGGTGCGCAGCGGCACCAGCTTCTTGTCCACCCGCGAGGCCACCGCGCGGTTGCCGACGTCGGTATGCACCGCATAGGCGAAATCCAGCGCGGTGGAATTGCGCGGCAGCGCCAGGATCTTGCCCTTCGGCGTGAACAGGTAGACCTCGTCCGGGAACAGGTCGACCTTGACGTTGTCCAGGAATTCGAGCGACGAGCCGGCGGCACGCTGCGATTCGATCAATTCGACGATCCACGCATGCGCGCGGCTCTGCGCGCTGTTGGGCGAATCGCCGCCGAACTTGTAGGTCCAGTGCGCGGCCACGCCGCGCTCGGCGATCAGGTCCATTTCCTCGGTGCGGATCTGCACTTCGATCGGCGAGCCGTAGGGGCCGAACAGCACCGTATGCAGCGACTGGTAGCCGTTGGCCTTGGGAATGGCGATGAAGTCGCGGAAGCGCGCGTCCAGCGGTTTGAACGTGGCGTGCACCGCGCCCAACGCGTGGTAGCAGTCCGGCACCCCGCGCACCACCAGGCGGAAGCCGAACACGTCCATCACCTGGTCGAAGGATTTGTTCTCGTCACGCATCTTGTTGTAGATGCTCCACGGGGTCTTGATCCGGCTGACCAGGCGGTGCTCCAGCCCCTCCTTGGCCAGCCGTTGCGACAGTTGCACCTCCACCTGCGCCATCGACTCGCGGCGCACCACCGGCTGGCTGCGGATGTGCTTTTCGATGATCGCGTGGCGCCACGGGTGCAGCGCGCGGAAGCCGAGGTTCTGCAACTCGGACTTCATCAGGCTCATGCCCAGGCGCTGCGCGATCGGCGCGTAGATCTCCAGCGTCTCGCGGGCGATGCGGCTGCGCGCCTCGGCGCTCTGCGCGCCGAGCGTGCGCATGTTGTGCAGGCGGTCGGCGAGCTTGATCATGATCACGCGCAGGTCGCGCGACATCGCCAGCAACATCTTGCGGAAGCTCTCGGCCGCCGCTTCCTGGCGGTCGCGGAACTTCAGCTTGTCCAGCTTGGTGACGCCATCGACCAGTTCGGCGACCGCCTCGCCGAATTCGGCGGCCAGTTCGGCGCGGGTCAGCGGCGTGTCTTCGATGGTGTCGTGCAGGATCGCCGCGATCAGCGCCTCCACGTCCAGGCCGAGTTCGGCCAGCACGCCGGCCACCGCCACCGGATGGGTGATGTAGGGCTCGCCCGACTTGCGGGTCTGCCCGGCATGCGCGGCCGCGCCCACTTCCCACGCGCGTCGCAGCAGCGGAATCTGCTCGGCCGGCAGATAGCTGGCGCTGCGTTCGAGTTGCAGAACGTAGTCGGGGATCGCCTCGTTGGCCGGCGACGGCGCGGCGGTGGCGACCTGGGCAGAAGGGCCTGGGTTCATGCGCGAAGACTATGCCAGCGGCGCGAGGACGGCAAACCCGCAAAACGAAACAGCCCGCGGATGCGGGCTGTTCGGCAGACGCTCCGAGCGCGGGGACGCGATCAGTCGTCGTTCTTGGACATGTCTTCGTCGGCGACGACCTCGGCCGCGGCCCACTCCAGCGCTTCGCGCTCGGCACGCTCGCGCTCGGCCTTCTCGACTTCGTCGATCAGCGCGTTGTCGATCTTGCGCGCGGCGATCTCGCGCAGCGCCAGCACCGTCGGCTTGTCGGCCGATTCGGTGTTGTCGAGGGTGGCCTGCACGCCGTTGGCGAGCTGGCGGGCGCGCTTGGACGCCATCATGACCAGTTCGAAACGGTTGTTAACGACTTCCAGGCAATCTTCTACGGTGATGCGGGCCATGCGGGCTCCCGGCGGGCCGCTGGCGGCCACGCGCTCGAATGAGGGAAAGGGCGGCGATTGTAGGGCGCGGGCCGACCGAAATCAACCGGCCATCATTCAGTTTCCTTTGGAATCAGCCAGTTGCCTGATCCTGGTCGAGCAGCGCGGCGATCAGATCGGCATGCCGCTGCTGTTGCGGCAGGCGCCGCAGGCGGCTGGCGACGAAGATCGCGCACATCTCGTCCACCGCGGTGTCGAAATCCTCGTTGACGATCACGTAGTCGAAGTCGGCGTAGTGCGACATCTCCTCGCGCGCCGCCGCCAGCCGCTGCGCGATCACCGCCTCGCTGTCCTGGCCGCGCTTGCGCATGCGCTGCTCCAGCGCCGCCCGCGACGGCGGCAGGATGAACACGCTGACCGCGTCGGGCACCTTGGCCCGCACCTGGCGCGCGCCCTGCCAGTCGATCTCCAGCAGCACGTCGTGGCCGGCGGCCAGCTGCGGCTCCACCGATTGCCGCGCAGTCCCCTTCCAGTCGCCGTGGACGCGGGCGTACTCGAAGAAGTCGCCGGCATCGATCATGCCCTGGAACTCGTCGGCGGACACGAAGTGGTAGTGCTCGGCATGGCGCTCGCCCGGCCGCGGCGCGCGCGAAGTGAACGAGATCGACAGCGCGATCTGCGGATCGCGCGCCAGCGTGGCGTTGACGATGCTGCTCTTGCCGGCGCCGGAAGGCGCCGCAACGATATAGAGAGTGCCGCGCATCGCTCAGGTCTCGCCGTCGATTGAAGTCGGGCGGCGCACGATACCAGCCCCAGCCGCGACCGCAAGCGACCGGGCCTTGCAGCATCTGCCTGGCAATGCGTCGCCCGTTCGCCGCCCACCCACAGCCTGAGGACTTAACGGCATGATCCTCAAGCGCTTTTCCCCACGCGACTGCATGCACCGGCCTGCCGGTCGGGCCGCTGGCGGCTGCACGCGCGGGCAGAGCAAATCCCTGTGCGCGATGCAGCGGCGCGGCGGGACGCGCAAGCGACCGCGCCTCCGCACGGTGGCGCGTCCAGTTGCATGCGGCGGCGGCAGGTCGCGGCCGAGCTTAATTGAGAATAAATCTCATCCGCACTACACTTCGGCTCTTCTTCCGTGGTCCTGGACGGATGCCATGTCCACTCCTCCCTCTTCCGCCACGCCTGTCTCGCTGGCGGACGAACTGGAAAGCAGCTACGCGGAACTGCATCGGTATGCGACGCGCAAGTACGCCGGCGCGGCGGGCGACATCGTGCACGATGCGTGGATCCGCCTGGCGTCGCGCGAGCCCGGCCACCACAGCGTCCGCGACCCGCTCACCTATCTACGCCGCGTGGTCGACAACGTCGCGGTGGACCGGCAGCGGTTGACCGCATCGCGCAGCCGCTTTCTCGCCCCTGCGGACGCTGCACAAGATGTTCCCAGCGCGGAGCCATCGCCCTACGCCGCGACCCTGGGCCAGCAGGAATACGCGGTCCTGCTGCAGGCGATCCGCGACCTGCCCGCGCAGGCGCGGCGGGTCTTCGTGCTGTTCCGCGGCCGCAACCTGAGCATGGCGCAGATCGCCACACAGCTGGGCATTTCCCCGCGCACCGTGGAAAAGCACATCGCCGTCGCGCTCGCCCACTGCCGGCGGCGGCTGCGGGAGGCCGGCCGGGACCTCTAGCGCGGCTACGGGATCGGCAACGCTGGACCCGTCATGCTCATCAATGACCCGCGGATTCCCTTTGCCGCGGACGACAACCCCATTCCTTAGCGGATAGGCAGACGATGCCCGACACCCCCTCCGTCGACGACGACCTGTTCGACCAAGCCGTCCACTGGATCCTGCGCCTGGACGAAGCGCCCAGCGATGCGGACACCTTGCGGCAGTACCGGGACTGGCTGGCCGTCGCCCCTGCGGCGCGCGCACAAGCGGTGGCGGCGGCGCGCACGCTGCTGGGCATGCTGCAGCGCCCGGCCGCCGAGGTCGGCGACGAACTCGGCATCGATCCGTTGCAGCCCGCGCCATCGCCTTCTGCCGCGATCGCGGCGGCCGTACCGACGGTTGCGCAGCGGCGCTGGCACCGGCAGCGGCAGCGCTGGCAGGCGGTGGCCGCCGGGCTCGCCCTGGCGATCGGCGCCAGCACCTGGCTGGGCGCCGGCGGCCTGGACCGGTTGCGCAGCGATGCCTACACCGGGGTCGGCGCGATGCGGCGGCTGCAACTGCAGGACGGCAGCGTCGTCACCCTCAACACCGACAGCGCCATCGTCGTGCGCATGCACGAGGGCACCCGTTCGGTGCGGCTGCTGCGCGGCGAAGCCTTCTTCCAGGTCGCGCGCGATCCACGCCGCCCCTTCATCGTGGACAGCGCCGGCGGCAGCGCGCGCGTGCTAGGCACCGCGTTCAATGTCCATCTCGAAGACGATACGAGCCAGGTCAGCGTGGCCGAAGGCCGCGTCGCCGTCCGCCCGCCCACCGGGAAGACCGGCACGGTGCTCGTCGCCGGGCAACGCGCATGGCTGGCAGGCAACAGCGTGCGCCGCGAAACCGCCGTCGATCCGCTCGCGGTGGCCGCATGGCGGCGGCAGCAACTGGTCTTCTACAACACGCCGCTGTCGCAGGTGATCCGCGAGCTCTCGCGCTACCGCCACGGCTTCATCCAGCTGCGTGGCGACATCGGCGCACTGCCGGTCTCCGGCGCGTTCAACATTGCCGACCCGGACGCCGGCCTGCAGGTGCTGCTGGACAGCCTGCGGCTCGACGCGGTGCACCTGGGATGGGCGACCTTCGTGTACCGGCCGTCGCCGCAGACGAGCTCGGTAAAATGAATAAAACATAAACAAAAGAGGGCGATGTAGCACGTCGTCCGCGGATGGACTGGGTAGTCAGAGCACGCCGAACCCGTGTTACCGACAAGAACGTAATGATTTTCGTTCGCATCAAATACCCTCCTCCCGATACCCGACTCCATGTCCATCGCCACCGCCGCCTTGCGCAAGGGCCGCTCGCCTGCCTGCCGCACCCTGCTCTCCAGCGCCCTCGCGTCCACCCTGCTCGGCATCTCCACCATTGCGCATGCGCAGTCGCCGATCCCCACGGCGGGCGCACAACAAGCGCGCTACGCCATCGACCTGGACGCCCAGCCGCTGCCCGACGCGCTGGTGAAACTGTCCGCACAGACCGGATTGCAGGTGTTGTACAGCCGGCAGGAACCCTACGGCCTCGTCGCTCCCGCAGTGAAGGGCGACTACAGCGCCGAGCAGGCGCTGCAGCGGCTGCTGCAGGGCAGCGGCCTGGTCCCGCGGCGGACCGGCGCCAATGCGGTCACCCTGGAGACCGCGGCGCACGACCCGGCCCAGGCAGAACGCGAGCCTGCGATCGTCACCGACACGTTGAACGTGGCCGGGGCCGCCCGCGGCACCGCCACCGGCAGCGCGCGCGATGCGCAGGGCTACGACGACGTCTACGACCTGGACGTGTCGAGCGCCTACATCGGTCGCAGCGAAGTCGAACGCTACAAGGGCGCCACGCCATCGGACCTGCTCAACGGCATCGCCGGCGTGTTCAGCGGCGACGCCCGCAATAGCGGCGCGCTGGACATCAACATCCGCGGCATCCAGGGTCCCGGCCGCGTGCCGGTGACGATCGACGGCACCGAGCAGGCGCTGACGGTCTGGCGCGGCTACAACGGCGCCAGCAACCGCAACTACATCGACCCGTTCCTGATCGGCGGCATCCAGATCCTCAAGGGTCCGTCGCTGACCCGCAACGTCACCACCGGCGTCGGCGGTGCGATGGTCATCGACACCCTGGACGTGGACGACGTCGTCGCGCCGGGTCAGCGCTTCGGCGGCGAGTTCAAGCTCGAAGGCAGCAGTAACGCGACCTCGCCGCGGCTGCCGACCCTGCACACCGGCGAGGACTACCGCACGGTGGACGGCTTTCCGCAGGACACGCCGGCCATTCCGTATGCGGACCAGACGCTGCGGGTCACGCCCAGGACCGGCGGCGGCGGCTACAACGTCTTCGCCGGCGAGGACTACGCCTACCGGATGGCCCTGGGCTGGCGCCCGAGCGACCGGCTCGACCTGCTGGCCGCCTATGCCTACCGCGAACGCGGCAACTACTACGCCGGCAAGCGCAACACCGGCTACTACAGCGACGAACGCAGTTCCTATGCCGAGGACTACATCACCTCGATGGCGAACTACTGGAAACCCGGCAACGAGGTGACCAATACGTCCAGCCGGATGGAATCGTGGCTGTTCAAGGCCACCTGGCGCATCGACGACGCGCAGGCGCTGCAACTGGGCTACCGCGACAGCCTGTCCCGCTACGGCGAGATCATGCCCTCGCGGATCATGAACTCGCAGGACCGCGGCGCGATCCAGTGGCCGCTGAGCCGGGTCGACACCAAGGCCTACAACCTGGAATACAAATGGCGGCCCGAGGACAGCCGCTGGATCGACCTGTACGCCAACCTGTGGCGTACCGACACGGCCAGCGACACCTACACCGCCGGCGGCTTCCCCAACTTCGCCCAGGGCGATCCGCAGTGGGGCTACGACCCCACGCTCAAGAACACCGCGCTGGCCAACGCCAGCAACACGCGCAACGGCATCACCCTCAGCAACAAGATCCGCTTCAGCGATACGCTGGACCTAACCCTGGGCGGCAGCTGGCAGCGCGAGAAGCTGCGCTCGGACGATGCCTACTTCGGCACCAGCGACGGCTGGCGCATGTACCCGCGCGCCGGACGCCGCCAGGAATGGCAGGCGAACTTCAATGTCGAATGGCGTCCGCTCGATGCCCTGACCGTGGGTGCAGGCGCGCGCTACACCTCGTATTGGGCCTACGACGATTTCCTCGCCGCCCACCGGGGGCAGATACAGGCGAGCGCGACGACCGGATACAACGTCGAATACGCCACCACGCAGGCCTATACCCAGCAGGAACGCGAGGCGATGGCCGGCGAGAACCTGGAGGTCTACAAGATGCTGCTGGACCTGGGCGCGATCACCCAGGACATCTACGACCAACTCGCCAACGAGCTGCTGGCCGCGGTGCCGACCAGCTATACGGTGAACCACAGCGTGCCCTGGGAAGCGGACGCCGACGGCAACTACAGCAAGTCCGGCAACGCCTGCCTCAACGGCACGCTGGACGGGGTCGCGAACGTCGTCGATGGACTGTGCCGGGCCACCGCGGTCGGCACCAGCTACGTCGCGCAGGCGAGCAAGCGCAAGGACCACGGCTGGGTGCCGTTCTTCTCGGCCACGCTCGACTTCGGCGACCACAGCCGCGCCTATCTGCGCTACGCCGAGACGGTGCGCTATCCGAGCATGTTCGAGAGCACGCTGGCCTTCTCCGCTTCGATCAATCCCTGGGGACTGAAGCCCGAACACGCCTACAACTGGGAGCTGGCCTACGTCCACGACCTCGGCCACCTGCTGGGGCCAGACGCGACCGCCGACGTCAAGCTCGCCTACTACGTCAACAAGACCCGCGACGTGATCGAGCGCGATCCGCGCTTCAAGTTCGACAACGTCGACAAGCAGACCATCCGCGGCCTGGAATTGCAGGCCCGCTACGACGGCGGCCGCCTGTTCACCGACCTGGGGGTGAACTACAGCCTGGAGAACCAGGTCTGCGACGAAAGCACCGCGGCCATCCTGAGCACCAGCAATGGCTATGCGCTCGGCAGCCAGGCCGTGCCGACCTGCGTGGACTACGGGTTCGTCGGCGGTTACCTGCTGACCCAGGCCGCGCCGGAGCTGTCGGCGACCTGGTCGCTGGGCGGGCGTTTCCTCGACCGACGCCTGGAGATCGGCGGGCGCGCCAGCTACTTCAGGCAATACGAGAACCCCGACCTGGACTGGTACCGCGCGCACTCGATCCAAAGCGGCGGCGGGCGCCTGGTCTACAACTTCAACGTGCCGTTCTCCTGGGGCACGACCCTGATCTTCGACGCCTACGCCAGCTACAAGCTGCGCGAGAACCTGAGCGTGGAGCTGACCGGCACCAACCTGACCGACCAGTACTACGTCGACCCGGCCACGCGCTCGGCGGTGGCCGCACCCGGCAGGACCCTGAAACTCAGCCTGTCCGCGCGCTTCTGAGCGCGGCGGCGGCTGACGAGCTTGGAGAAGTGACCCTAAAGGACAGGACGTCCGCACCAACGCAGTACCTCAATCCGCAAAAGGAGATTGGCAATATGAAGACGCAACGCACACTGTCCGTGTTCGCGCTGTCCGTGCTCGCCGTGGCCACCATCGGCGCCAGCCAGGCGGCGAATTTCAAGGGCGCCTCGAGCAACACCGGCAACGTCCAGGTCGGCGAATCCGACGTCAACGGCGGCCCGCACAGCAGCGGCAAGGCCGGCATTTCCGTCAACTCGACTGGCCTGGGCAACGAAGTCGATTTCCAGGGGCTCACCGCCTACAGCGTCAAGACCAACAGCGCGGTGGACTGGAACAAGGACGGCAGCAGCGACGGCACCAGGCTCGTGCACAAGCTCAACTTCCCGTATACCGGCGCGCCGGACAGCCACGACAATCTGGGCGTGTTCGTGTTCGCCCAGGTCGGCGCGCAGGACGTGTGGTTCGGCGAATGGTCCGCGTACGGCACCAGTGGCGACAGCACCCGCACCGTCTACTACATCGGCGACAACGGCGACACCACGGTGCCCACCACCGGCTCGGCCACCTACAACGTGGTCGGCATCAACAACTACAACGCCGCGGCCAACGGCGGCAACGGCAACCTGCTGTCGGGCGTGTTCACCGCCAACTTCGGTAGCGGCACGCTGACCGGCAGCATCGCCAACAGCAGCAGCGGCTACACGGTGAACATCGGCTCGGCCACCATCAACAGCAATGCCAGCATTTCCGGCAGCACCGCGCTGGCGACGCAATCGGGCAGCCTGGTGGCCTCCGGCGGCGCGGTGTCCGGCCAGTTCTACAGCGGCCAGACCGCCCTGGCCGGCATCGTCAACTTCAGCGGCACCCAGTACGACACCGCCTTCGGCGGCACCAAGAACTGAGCATGACGCGCTGAGCATTCGCTCTGCGCCGTTCCGTCGATGATCCGGGCAGGACAAGCCAAGGCCAAGCCAGTCCTGCCCACCACCTGGCCTATCGATTCGATGCACTCCCTCTTTCCTGCGCGGCCGGCGCTGCTCGCCGCCCTGCTCCTCCTGGCAGCGTCGCTGCCGGCGTTTCCTGTCGCCGCACAGGAACGCGACGATACCCGCCGCATGCTCGACCAGAGCGTGGAGCGGCATGCGTTGCAGCGCGAACGCGAGCTGCTCAAGGACGAACTCGACGACGATGGGCCGCGTCCGACGCTGGACATCGAGGGCAAGTCCTACACCGTCGAGCGCAGCGCCAGCGACCTAGGCCGCGCGCTGTACCTGTCCATCCAGCAAAAGCGGTGGGACGCGGCGCAATGCTTCCTGGCCGAGTACCTGACCCTGGCCGACCACGACCCGCTGCTGCTGCACTACGCGCAGGGCGCACTGGCGCGGCGCGATGGCCGCTATGCGGACGCCGAGCGCCACTACCGTGCGCTGCTCGCGCTCAAGCCCGATTTCCTGCCCGGCCGCCTGGAGCTGGCCCGCGTGCTGTTCGAGGACCAGCAGGACCGCGAGGCGGGCGAGCTGTTCGACGCCATCGCCGCCGCCGTCGATGCCGGCGACCCCAGGACCGCCGGGGTGCGCAAGAGCGTGCAAGCGTTCCAGCGCGCGCTGGCCAGCCGCCGCGCATGGAGCGGCGCGTTCGCGTTCGGCCCGACCTGGAACGACAACCTCAACCGCAGCTCCGCCAGCCGCACCTGCCTGCTCGCCGACAGCAGCGGCTTCTGCTACATCGACCGGCAACTGCCGGCCGCGATCGGCGCCGGCGGGGTGGACTACGACGCCAGCCTCGACAAGCGCCTGCCGCTGCGCGGCCATCACGGCCTGTATCTGCGCTCGCTGCTGTTCGGCAACGGCTACCGCGGCCACAGCGCCTACAACGAACTGACCACGACCACCCAGGCCGGCTACAGCTACCGCAGCGGCCGCCATGGCATTTCGCTGGCGCCGTCGTTCGAGTACTACGCCTGGGGCAACGACGCGCTGTACGCGGCCTGGGGCGTGCACGGGGACTGGAACTGGACGCTGTCGCCCAGTTCGCTGCTGAAGCTGGAAGCCGACTACAAGGACATGCGCTACCGGCGCCAGGACTATGCGCGCAACTACGACGGCGGCCTGCGTTCGGCCTACGCCACCTATTTCCGCAGCCTGGGCCCGCGCTGGACCGTGTTCGGCGGCATCGATGTGGTGGCCAGCGATGCGCGGCAGGCCGCGAACGGCTACCTGCAGCGCGGCGCGCGGCTGGGTGCCTCGCTGCAATGGCCGGCCGGTTTCGTCGGCAGCGCGTTCGCCTCGTACCGGCGCCGCGACTACGACGCCTACAGCGCCGTGCTCGGCGCGCGCCGCCGCGACGACGAGCAGAACTACACCATCGTGCTGAAGGCGCCGCGCCTGGCCTTCGCCGGCTTCACGCCCCTGCTCATCCTGCGCCACAACCGCGTGCACAGCAACGTGGACTGGCTGTACGGCTACGACAAGAACGCGATCAGCCTGAAGCTGGAGCGGGTGTTCTGAGTCCGGATCGCCTGCCTCCGCCCCCGCCTGCCCACCCGCGCCCCTGCCCCACCGACCACGAGCCCGCGCCATGACCGAATGCTTCGCCGACACCACCACCCGCAGCCAGCGCCTGAAGGCCGCCACCCACGCAGCGCACGCGCGCCTGGACCAGCGCATCATGGCCGCGCAACCGTTCGCATCGCGCGCGAACTACGCGCGCTTCGTGCAGGTGCAGTACTGCTTCCACTGCGACATGGAGAACGTGTACCGCAATCCGGTGCTCGCCAGCGTGATCCCGGAACTGGCGCAGCGGCGGCGCCTGCCGCAGTTGCTGGCCGACCTGGCCGACCTGGGCGTCGCGGTCCCCGCCATGCGCCCGCTTCCGGCGCCGGACGGCCGCCGCTACGAAAAACAGGTCGACGCGCTGGGCTGGCTGTACGTGGCCGAAGGTTCCAACCTGGGCGCGGCGATCCTGGCCAAGCTGGCCGCCCGGCTGGGACTGCACGAGCAGTTCGGTGCGCGCCACCTCGCCGGCCACCCGGACGGGCGCGCGCGGCATTGGCGCCAGTTCACCGCCGCGCTCGACAGCGTGCCGCTGGATCCTGCGCAGGAGCAGGCCGTGGTCGCTGCGGCGTGCGCCGCGTTCGATCGCGTCTACGCCCATGTCGATACCTATCTCCCGGCCGGCGCGCAATGAGCGCGTGCGCGCAGGAGGTGCGGCGATGTCGCTGAGCCGCGGCGCGTGGTGCTGCCTGGGCCTGCTGATGCTGGCGCTGGGCCTGATCGGCGCGTTGCTGCCGGTGATGCCGACCACGATCTTCCTGATCCTGGCGGCATGGTGCTTCTCGCACTCCTCGCCGCGCCTGGAGGCATGGCTGCTGCAGCATCCCCGCTACGGCGCCGCGTTGCGGCTGTGGCGCGAACAGGGTGCGATCACGCGCCGCGGCAAGTGCTTCGCCGGTGCCGGCATGGGCGTGGGCTACGTGCTGTTCTGCTGCGGCGCGCATCCGGGCTGGAAGCTGGCGCTGGGCGTGGGCCTGTTCTTCGCCGGCAGCGCCGCCTACGTGCTGTCGCGTCCGGCGCCGCGCCGCGCCGCCGATGCACCGGGAGCGCGGTGATGCCGGGCAAGATCCGCGCGCAGCGTCGCCGTCGGCAGGTGCGGCGCGCCGATCCGTGGTCGGCGCTGCTGCGCGGCGCCGGATTGAACGTCACCTCCGCGCGCCTGGCGGCGGTGCGGCTGGCGCCGCAAGTGCTCGGCGCGCACGGCCAGCTGACGCCGCAGCACCTGCATGCCGCCGCGCGCGACGCCGGCTACGCGATCTCGGCATCGGCCTGGTACCGGGTGCTGGCCTGCCTGCAATCGGCCGGCCTGCTGCCGGACGCGCCGCATGCCCAGGCCATGACGCAAACGCACACCCCCGCCCCCCGTTCCGACCTGCTGGATGACGACCATGCATGCTGACATCGCCCCGCCCCCCGTGCTGCCACCCGACCTGGGGCCCTGGCAGATGTTTCTGCACGCCGACCTGGTGGTGCAGGCGGTGATGGTCGGCCTGGCCATCGCCTCGGTCGCCACCTGGACGGTGCTGGTGGCCAAGAGCTGGGAGTTGGCGCGGCTCGGGCGGGCGCTGCAGGCCGCGCGCACGGCGCTGGCGCAAGCGCAGGACCTGGCCGATGCCGAGCGCCGCCCGCCGCTGGCGGCGCCCGCGGCGCAGCTGTTGCTGCGCGAAGCCCGCGCCGAACTGCAGCACTCCAGCGGCCTGCAGGACATGGCCGGGATCAAGGAACGGCTGGCCTCGCGCCTGGAACGGATCGAACTGGGCCATGCGCGACAGCTGCGCAAGGGTACCGGCCTGCTCGCCACGATCGGCGCCACCGCGCCGTTCGTGGGCCTGTTCGGCACCGTGTGGGGCATCATGAACAGCTTCGTCGGCATCGCCCGCGCCAACACCACCACCCTGGCGGTGGTCGCGCCCGGCATCGCCGAGGCCTTGCTCGCCACCGCGCTGGGCCTGGTCGCCGCGATCCCGGCGGTGGTGATCTACAACCATTTCGCGCGCACCCTGGGCGGCTTGCGCCAGCAGCTGGGCGACCTGTCGGCCGGCGTGCAGCAGTTGGTGTCGCGCGACCTGGATCGTCAGCGGGCGTCCGGGCCCGCTGCGCAAGGCGCGCCCATGGCCGGCACGGCCTGAGGACACCGGCATGGCGATCCGCAGCAACCGAGACGACGACGAGGATGCGCTGGACGAGCACCACGCGATCAACGTCACCCCGCTGATCGACGTGATGCTGGTGCTGCTGATCGTCTTCATGGTCGCCGCGCCGCTGGCCACGGTGCAGGTGCCGGTGGAATTGCCCGCCAGCACCGCGGCGCCGCAGCTCAGGGACCGCGACCCGGTCTACCTGACCCTGCGCAAGGACCTGAGCCTGCGCCTCGGCGACACACCGATCGAGCGCGCTGCGCTGCAGCCGGCGCTGGACCGGCTGACCCGCGGCGACCGCACGCAGCGCATCTTCCTGCGCGCCGACCGCGCGGTGGCCTACGGCGAGCTGATGCGGACCATGGACGCGCTGCGCGACGCGGGCTACCTGAAGGTCGCGCTGGTCGGGCTGGAGCCGGCCGGCCGATGAGCGCAGGACCGCGGACGCTGCGGCGCTGGCTGCTCAGCCTCGGCGGCGTACTGGCGGCGCATGCGGCGCTCGTCGCCGCGCTGCTGTGCTGGCCGCCGCGCGAACGGCCGCCGCCGCCCGCCGCTCCGGCGCAGGCGCTCATGCTGGAGCTGGCGCCGGCCCCGACCGCGCCGGCGGCGCCACCGACCGATGTGCCGCCGGGCCCGCCGCAGCCCGAGCAACGCCAGGCCCCGCGCGTGCGCGCGCCGCAGCCGGCGCCGCCGCAACCGCCGCCGCAACCGCTGCATGCCGACCTGGAAGAAGCGCAGCCGTCGACGCCTGCGCAAGACCCACCGCAAGCGTCCAGCGCGGCGCAGGCCAGCGCCCCGCCCAGCGTGGCGGCGGCGCCAGCCAGCCGCTATGCCGCGGCGCAGTCGCTGTCCGGCGCGGCGCAACAGCGGCGCGCCACCTGGCAGGCGCAGGTGCTGGGGCATCTGCAGCGCTACAAGCGCTACCCGCGGCCGGCGCAACGGCGCCGGCAGGAAGGGGTGGTGCAGGTACAGTTCGCGGTGGATCGGCGCGGCCATGCCAGCGCGATCCACATCGTCCAGGGCAGCGGCCATGACGCGCTGGACAGCGAGACGCTGGCGACGGTGCAGCGGGCCAGCCCGTTGCCGGCGCCGCCGCCGGAGATCGAAGGCGACCCGGTGCAGGTGGTGGTGCCGGTGGACTTCTTCCTGCGCGAACGCTGACGCGGCCGCGCCACGCTACGCGCGCCAGGTCCAAGCGCGCGGAGCGCTATTCCAGGTTCTGCACCTGCTCGCGGATCTGGTCGATCAGCACCTTCAGTTCCACCGCCGCGTTGGAGGTGCGGCTGTCCACCGACTTGGAGCCCAGGGTGTTGGCCTCGCGGTTGAATTCCTGCAACAGGAAATCCAGGCGCCGGCCGGCCGGCTCGGGCTGGCGCAGCACGCGGCGGATCTCCTTGATGTGGCTGTCGAGCCGGTCCAGTTCCTCGTCCACATCGAGTTTCTGCAGCCACAGCACCAGTTCCTGCTCGGCGCGGCCCTGATCGACCGGATGCGGCAGGTCCGCCAGGCGCGCGGCCAGCTTGGCGCGCTGGCCCTCGCGGATGGCCGGGATCAGCTGCTTCACCTCGGCGGCGACACGCTCGACCGCATCGACCCGCTCGACGATGGCCGCGGCCAGCTTGCCGCCCTCGCGCTCGCGCGCGGCGACGAACTCGGCCACCACCGCGTCCAGCAGCTCCAGCGCCTGCGCCTGCAGCGCGGCCGGATCGACCGCCTGGCCCTGCAGCACGCCGGGCAGTTGCAGCAGGTCGGCGAACTGCACCTGCAGTTGCGGGAAGCGCGCGCCGAGCCGCTGCGCGAGCACCGCCAGCTGTTCGACCAGCGGCTCGTTCACCGCTAGCGCCTGCGCGGCGTCGGGCGCGCGCAGGCGCAGCATCAGGTCCAGCTTGCCGCGGCTGACGCGGGCGGCCAGGCGCTCGCGCAGTTGCGGCTCCAGCGCGCGCAGCTCTTCCGGCAGGCGCACGCCCACTTCCAGGAAACGGTGGTTGACCGAGCGCAGTTCGCAGCCCAGCGTGCCCCAGGGAGTGATGCGCTCGGCGCCGGCGAAGGCGGTCATGCTGCGGATCATGTGGTGTTCCGGTGCGTGCAAAGCGCGAATGGTAACCTAGCGCCTCTCAGCTCCCACGGCCCGGCCCGCTGCCGCGCCCGGCCCTCACGACACCTCCGGATCGATCCCCATGTCCTTTTCCCGTCCCAGTGGCCGCACGGCCGATCAGCTGCGCCCGGTGCGCATCGAACGCGCCTTCACCCGCCACGCCGAAGGCTCGGTGCTGGTCAGCTTCGGCGACACCCGCGTGCTGTGCACCGCCAGCGTGGAGAACCGGGTGCCGGGCTTCCTGCGCGGCAAGGGCGAAGGCTGGGTCACCGCCGAATACGGCATGCTGCCGCGCGCCACCCATTCGCGCTCCGACCGCGAGGCCGCGCGCGGCAAGCAGGGCGGGCGCACGCTGGAAATCCAGCGCCTGATCGGCCGCGCGCTGCGCGCCTGCGTGGACCGCAATGCGCTCGGCGAGCGCACCATCACCCTGGACTGCGACGTGCTGCAGGCCGACGGCGGCACCCGCACCGCGGCCATCACCGGCGCCTACGTGGCGCTGATGGACGCGGTGAACTGGCTGCAGAAGCGCGGCGACCTGAAGAAGCCGGTGGTGCTCGGCGCGGTCGCCGCGGTCTCGGTCGGCGTCTACCGCGGCACGCCGGTGCTGGATCTGGACTACGCCGAGGACAGCGACTGCGACACCGACATGAACGTGGTGATGAACGACGGTGGCGGCTTCATCGAAATCCAGGGCACCGCCGAAGGCCACGCGTTCCGTCGCGACGAACTGGATGCGCTGCTGGCGCTGGCCGAAACCGGCATCGGCCAACTGCTTGCCGCCCAGCGCGAGGCGCTGGCCCGGTGAAGCGACGGATCGCGCTGACCACGCTGGTCGTGGCCGACTACGACGCGGCGATCGCCTGGTACACCGGCAAGCTCGGCTTCGTCCTGCTGCAGGACGTGGCGCTCGGCGACGGCAAGCGCTGGGTGGTGGTCGGCCCGGGCGGCAGCGACGATGCCGCGCTGCTGCTGGCCGAACCCGGCGACGCCGCCCAGCGCGCGCGGATCGGCGACCAGACCGGCGGGCGCGTGGACCACTTCCTGTACACCGACGATTTCGCCCGCGACCACGCCGCGATGCTGGCGCAGGGCGTGGAGTTCCTCGAATCCCCGCGCGCGGAACCCTATGGCACGGTCGCGGTGTTCCGCGACCTGTACGGCACCAAGTGGGACCTGCTGGAACCCAAACGATGAAGAAACTGGTCCTGGCCAGCAGCAATGCCGGCAAACTCGAAGAACTGCATGCGCTGCTCGACGGCGCCGGCATCGACCTGGTCGCGCAGTCCACGCTCGGCGTGCGCGATGCCGACGAGACCGGCCTGACCTTCGTCGAGAACGCGCTGCTGAAGGCGCGCCACGCCGCCCAGGTCACCGGCCTGCCGGCGCTGGCCGACGACTCGGGCATCTGTGTGGACGCGCTGCGCGGCGCGCCGGGGCTGTACTCGGCGCGCTACGCCGGCGAACACGGCAATGCCGCGGCCAACATCGACAAGCTGCTGCATGCACTGCGCGACGTCCCCGACGCGCAGCGCACCGCGCATTTCTATTGCGTGCTGGTGCTGCTGCGGCATGCCGAAGACCCGCAACCGCTGCTGGTGGAAGGCAGCTGGCGCGGGCGCATCCTGCACGCGCGCGCCGGCGACGGCGGCCACGGCTACGATCCGGTGTTCTTCGATCCGGACCACGGCCAGAGCGCGGCGCAGATGCCGCTGGCGCTGAAGAACCGGATCAGCCACCGCGGCCATGCGCTGGCGCTGCTGCGCAGGCAACTGGCGCACTGGGACACCTGAGGGAGACGCCGATGTTCGTCACGATCTGGGAATACGAGGTGGCCGAAGGCCAGGCACAGGCATTCGAGACGCTGTACGCCGCCGATGGCGCCTGGGCCGCACTGTTCGCCGAATACCCGGGCTACCTGGGCACCGAACTGCTGCGCGCGCAGGCACCGGGCGCCTACCTGACCATCGACCGCTGGCGCGACGAAGCCGACTACACCCACTGCCTGGCGTACGGCCGCGAGCGTTACGCGCAGCTCGACCGGCTCGGCGATGCGCTGACCACTGCCGAGCGCTGCGTGGGCTACTGGGGCCTGTTAACGCGATCGGGATAGGCCACGTTGCCGTGTCCGGTGCCCAGGCGGTCGCGCACGGCGCCGCGGCAGGCTGGCCGCCTGTCCAAGCCGTGCGCGGCCGCCTGGGCGCCGGACACGGCAACCCGGAGGGCCGCGCTTAGGCGCGCACGGTGCCGCGTCATCACTCGGTCTCTTATCGACATAAGCTCTCTCGTTCTTCCTTGCCCCGCACGCGCCTAAGCGCGGCGTGGCCTATCCCGATCGCGTTAACAGGCCCCGCACCGCACCATGCTGATCCCGCCCCCGCTGTCGCTGTACGTGCACCTGCCCTGGTGCGTGCGCAAATGCCCGTACTGCGATTTCAACTCGCATGCGGCCAAGGGCGCGCTGCCGTTCGACGACTACGTGGACGCGCTGATCCGCGACCTGGACCAGGACCTGCCGCTGGTCTGGGGCCGCACCGTCCAGACCGTGTTCTTCGGCGGCGGCACCCCCAGCCTGTTTCCGGCCGAGGCGATCGACCGTTTCCTGCAAGCGGCCAGCGCGCGCCTGCGCTTCGCGCCGAACCTGGAGATCACCCTGGAGACCAACCCGGGCACCGCCGAGCATGGTCGCTTCGACCGCTATCTGGCGGCCGGGGTCAACCGGCTCAGCTTCGGCATCCAGAGCTTCGACGACGCCGCGCTGCAGCGCCTGGGCCGGATCCACGACAGCGCCGACGCCGAGCGCGCGGTGAAGCTGGCGCAGGACGCCGGCTACGCCAACCTCAACCTGGACCTGATGTACGCGCTGCCGCAGCAGACCCTGGCCGGGGCGGAGAGCGACATCGCGCGCGCGCTGGCGCTGCAGCCCACCCACATCAGCCACTACCAGCTGACCCTGGAACCGAACACGGTGTTCGCCGCGCGCCCGCCGCAGGGCATTCCCGAGGACGACGACGCCTGGGACATGCAGGAGCGCTGCCAGGCGCTGCTGGCCGCGGCCGGCTACGCCCAGTACGAAGTCAGCGCCTACGCCCGCGACGGCTACCAGTGCGCGCACAACCTCAACTACTGGAAGTTCGGCGACTACCTGGGCATCGGCGCCGGCGCCCACGGCAAGATCAGCTCCGGCGCCGAGCAGAGCATCCTGCGCCGCTGGAAGACCAAGCATCCGCAGGCGTTCCTGGCCGCCGCCGGCACCCCGGCGGCGATCGGCGGCGACGACTGGATCGGCGCCGAGCGGCGCCCGTTCGAGTACATGCTCAATACGCTGCGCCTGAACCAGGGGTTCGCGCTGCGCGACTTCGCCGTGCGCACCGGCCTGGCGCCGGAGACGATCGCCCCGGCGCTGGCCCAGGCGCAGGCGCGGGGCTGGTTGCAGGTGGAATCCGGGCATGCGCTGCCGACCGAACTGGGACGGCGCTTCACCAACGACGTGGTCGCCCTGTTCATGCTCTGAACGCTGCGCCAGGCCGCCGCCAACATGGTTGCGCCGCCAGAAACGTGTTACATACCGGACCCGGAAATCAAACGGCGATCACAGGATGTCATTGTCTGCCATTCCGTCGGCAAACCCGGCGACGCTCGCCAGCGCCGCCCTGCCCACGCGCGTGCGCGACATCCTGGAGGCGCTGAAGGCCTTGCTGTGGCAATCGCTGGAGGCGCCGTTGCAGTCGACCCTGAGCGAGCTGGAGCGCGAGCTGTTCGACCAGGCCGAACGCGCGCGCAACAGCCAGCTGCAGGAGGACATCTACCAGGAACTGCAAGGCCTGCGGGCTCGCCGCGAGCGCTTCGCGCCGTTCTACAAGGCGCAGCTGGAAGCGGCCCTGGCCACGCTGCGGCTGCCGCTCGCCCCGGTCGGCCTGCTGCGCCAGGACAAGGCCAGCGCGGCGATGCAGATGCTGACCCTGGTCGCCGACGTGGACATCGACCGCGACATCGTCCTGCACGACATCGCCCGGCGCGAGGCGGCGCGGGCCAGCACCCCGCTGCAACTGCTCGGCCAGCGTTTCGGCGTGCTCGCCGCGCGGCCGGCGTTCGAAGCCGAACATACGCCGCTGGGGCCGCACCTGCTGTGCCGGATCCTGCGCGAGGCCGGCGAGGAATTGCGGCTGGGGCTGGACGCGCAGCTGACCCTGTACCGCGCCTTCGAGCGCCAGGTGCTGGTCCGCTACGGCGAGATCGTGGAACGCGCCAACGTGCTGCTGGCGCACGCCGGCGTGCTGCCCGGCCTGGTCTACCTGCCCTACGTGGCGCGGCCGACGACCGCAGCACCCGCCGCGGCCGCCGGCAACCGCGGCGCGGCACGCCCTTCCTCCGCCACGCGCCCGGCCACCAGTTGGTCCGGACAGGCGGCACCCGGCGGCTGGTCCGGCCCGGGCCCCGGCGCCGCTGGCGGCGAAGCGGCCCTGCCGAGCGCAGCGCCCCCGCTTCCGCCGCCGATCGCGGCCACCCCCGGGACGGCAGCAAGCCCCGCGCCGGCCGCGCCCGGCAACGCACCGACCGACCTGGCCACGCTGCGCCAGCTGCTCGCCGCCGCGCGCGACCGTGCGACGGCGCCCGCCGCGCGGATGGCGCCGGCCGGGACCACCGGCACCGCTCCCGCAGACGCCGCGCACGCTGCCGCAGCGACAGCGATGCCTGCGTCGTCCGGCAACGTCCCGATGCCGGCGCCGCGCGCCGCCGCCACGGCCAGCGCCCCCGGCGTGCCCACCGCATCGCTGCTGCAGGCCCTGGGCGAACTGCAGGCGCAGCCGCCAGCGCACAGCACCCTGGCCGGCCTGCGCGGACGTCGCCAGGTGCGCGACGTGCAGGCGGCGCTGCTGGCCACACTGCGCACCGAACATGGTCCGCAGGCGGCGCTGGCACCGCAGGATGCCGACACCTTCGACCTGCTCGGCCTGCTGTATGCGGAGATCGAACGCGAAGTGCGCAGCGACGCGCCGGCCGCCGCTCTGCTGGAGCGCCTGCAGGTTCCGCTGGTGCGCGCCGCGCTGCAGGACAGCGCGTTCTTCGTGCGCAGCCAGCATCCGGCGCGCGAGCTGCTCAATGCGGTCGCCGAGTCCGGCGCCACCTGGCTCAGCGAAGAGGACACCGATCCGCAGCTGCTGCTGAAATTGAACCAGACGGTCGACCGGGTAGTCGAGGAATACGAAGGCGACGAACAGGTCTTCGAGCAGGCCCACCAGGACATCCAGGCGCAGTACCGCGCGCTGGCGCACAAGGCCGAGATCGCCGAGCGCCGCCACATCGAGGCCGCGCGCGGCAAGGAACGGCTGGAGGTGGCCAAGGAATTGGCCAGCGCCACGCTGGAAGCGCTGTGCCGGACCTGGCAGCCGCCCAAGTTCGTGCAGGCGCTGCTGAACCAGGCCTGGTCCGATGTGCTGACCCTGACCCTGCTGCGCCAGGGCGAGGACTCCGACGCCTGGCGCGAGCGCCAGCAGCTGAGCCAATGCATCGCCGAGGTCACCTGCCGCGCCAGCGGTGGCGAACCCGACCCGGAGCTGGCCAGCGAAGTGCGCAGCGCCCTGCTGCAGGTCGGCTACCACCAGGACGAAGCCGAAGCGATCGCGCGGCGCCTGTCCACTCCGGGCGGCGGCGACACGCTGACCTCGCGCACCGAACTCAGCGCCAAGTTGAAGGCGCGCACGCGCCTCGGCGACCAGGGCGAGGATGGCGAGCGGCCGCTGCTGGCGCCGCGCAACGACGCCGAGCAAGCGGCCTACACGCGGCTGCGCAGCCTGCCGTTCGGCACCTGGTTCGAATTCGTGACCAACCAGCAGGGCGACCTGAAACGGCAGCGGCTGTCCTGGTACAGCCCGATCACCGACCGCGCCCTGTTCGTCAACCAGCGCGGCCACAAGACCGCCGAGTATTCGCTGGATGCGCTGTCGCGGCTGCTGGCGCAGAGCCAGGCGCGGATCGTCACCGAGGACCGCGCGCGCCTGATCGACCGCGCCTGGCACGCCACCGTGCGCGCGCTGCGCACCCTGGCCGGCGCGCCGGTCCCCGCCGACACCCTGGAGGACGCATGATCGCCGAAGCCCGCCGTTCGCCGCGCCGCCAGGTCCCGGACATGGTGCCGGTGCTGGACATGATGGAAGACGCCGTGGTCGGCCGGCTCGGCAACCTCTCCGAGAGCGGCATGCTGCTGCTGGCGTCGGCGCCGCTGCACGACGACGCGCTGTACCAGTTGCGCTTCGCGCTGCCGCAACTCGGCCGCGACGTGCAGATCGACGTCGGCGTGCACCTGCTGTGGAGCGAACGCGCGCAGGCGCCGGGCCAGGCCTGGGCCGGCTTCCGCTTCCTGACCATCTCGCCGGCGCATCGCGACCTGCTGCGGCAATGGATCAAGTCCGGGCCGGCCGGGTAGGCATCGCTGGCGCCCCCTGTAGGAGCGGCTTCAGCCGCGACAGGCCTTACCGATGGATCCTGTCGCGGCTGAAGCCGCTCCTACAGGTTCCTCCATCGCCGGGAAGAAGATCCGGCCGGCCTGGCGACGGCTGTCGCTTCCCGGCTACGCCTGGGCATGGCCGCATGCCACGCGTGGGCACGCGGTGCGTCACCACGCTCGCGCCGTTTGCGGCAAACTTGGCATCCAATTTTCCGCATCGCCGAACGAGTCGCCATGAGCCAGCAAGACCCCAGCGCCCTGTACGCCGCGCACCTGCGCACGCTGGCGCAACGCGCCGACACCGCGCTGGCGCGCGGCGGCTTCGACCATCTGCTCGTGCCCAGCGGCAGCCTGCACTACCAGCTGTTCGACGATCGCGACTATCCGTATGCGGTGAACCCGCAGTTCAAGGCCTGGCTGCCGCTGACCCGGGTGCCGAACAGCTGGCTGGTATACACCCCGGGACGCCGCCCGCAGCTGATCTTCCACCAGCCGCGCGACTACTGGCACGTGGTGCCGGCGGCGCCGAACGGCTGGTGGGTCGAGCATTGCGACATCCACGTGATCCGCACCCCGGAAGACGCGCTGGCGCTGCTGCCGGGACCGGCCGCGCGCTGCGCGATCCTCGGCGAAGCGCAGAGCGCGCTGGGCGACTACGTGCCGAACAATCCGGACGCGGTGGTGCAGTACCTGGAATACCACCGCGCCTACAAGACCGCCTACGAACTGGCGCTCATGCGTCAGGCGCAGCACCTGGCGGTACGCGGCCACCGCGCCGCCGAAGCCGCGTTCCGCGACGGCCGCAGCGAGTTCGAGATCCACATGACGTATTGCAGCGCGGTCGGCCAGGACGCCAACGAACTGCCGTACGGGAACATCATTGCGCTGAACGAGCACGGCGCGGTACTGCACTACACCGAACTGGAGCGGCAGGCGCCGGCGCAGCGGCGCAGTTTCCTGATCGATGCCGGCGCCTCCGCGCACGGCTACGCCAGCGACATCACCCGCAGCTATGCCGCCGACACCGGCAGCGAGTTCCAGGCGCTGATCGACGCGGTCGACGCCGCGCAGATCCGCATGGGCCAGGGCGTGCGCGCCGGCGTGGACTACAAGCAGTTGCACCTCGACGCGCACCTGGCGCTGATGGGCGTGCTCAAGGACTTCGGCGTGATCACCGTATCGCCGGAAGCCGCGCTGGCCACCGGCGTCAGCGCCGCGTTCTTCCCGCACGGCCTCGGCCACCCGATCGGCCTGCAGGTGCACGACGTGGCCGGCTTCGCCGCCAGCGACCGCGGCGGCCGCATCGAGCGCCCCGCCGGCCATCCCTATCTGCGCATGACCCGCGTGCTCGAACCGGGCATGGTGGTGACGATCGAACCGGGCGTGTACTTCATCGACATGCTGCTCGACGAGGTCAGGAAGAGCGGCCATGCCGCCAGCGTGGACTGGAACCGGGTCGAGCAGTTCAAGCCCTACGGCGGCATCCGCATCGAAGACGAAGTGGCGTGCACCGAGGGCGAACCGGAGAACCTGACCCGGCCGGCGTTCGCGGCAGCCGCCTGACCACGGCCGACGCGCCGTCGCGGATGCGCTCGGGCCAGCATGCTTATCCCCCATGCACGCGCGGCTGCATCGCCGGGCCGCGCCGGGGCCGTCTTGAAGTCGCTCGGCGGCGCCGCGCTCACTTCCCGGTCAGCGCGTAAGGACCGCGGTTGAAACTCATCGGCATCAGGTCGTAGCGCCGTTGCCCGGCCTGCGCAGGATAGGGCGCGGTCTTGAAATCGTGCGCAAGCGCTTCGAGTCCGCGCGCCGCGTTCGGCGAGGGCAGCGCCTCGACCACCAGGGCCGACTCGGGGCGTCCGCCCTGCGGATCGCCACGCAGCAAGAACAGGCTCAGCGCAGGCGTCACCGGCAGATCCATCGGGCTGTCGAGGACGGTCTTGCGTCGCTGGTTCTCGGCGCGCGCGGCCAGTCCACTGTCCTCTCCTGTCGACTGCGCCTGCAGGGCATCGATCTGCGCGAACAGCATCCGGTCCAGCACGCCGCCCCACTGTCCGCGGAATTCGTTGAACCAGGCGAGTCCGAGCGCGTCGCGGTCGCCCGCCGGCATCGCCGCATAGCAACGCTCCAGCAGATAGGCGTGGTAAGCGGTATCGCGATTGCGCTGGCTGGGACGCAGCGTGCGGCCTTCGATCGCGCGGGCGCGGGTGGTGAACTCGCGATCCAATGCCACCCAGCCCTGCGCCCATTGCAGTGCCGGCTTGGCACGGCCTGCCGACAACTCCAGTTCCGCCAGCGACGCCAGCGCCAACAGCGGGCAACGCGGCATGCCCAGGCACCGCTCCAGCCAATAGCGCGCGGTATCCGGCTCGCGCGGCACCAGATGCGCCGGATGCGCCTCGCCATTGCGGTACAGCACGCCGAGCACGTAGGCCGACATGCCGTCGCCCCTGCCGGCCAGCGCGACCAACTGCGCCAGCATCTGCTCGCGCGCCGCAGGCGCCGAGCGCGCCGACAACAAGGTCTGCAGATCTTCGAGCGCCAGCGTCGGCACCGCTGACGGCACTGGCGCCGAGGCGGCAGCGGCAGGCGATGGTGGCGCCGCCGCGTCCTGGGCAACCGCCTCAGCAGCGGCAGCAAGGCACAGCGCTGCCGCAAGCACTGCCTGCATCCATTTCTTCATGCCTGCCCCCTCCCCCCGGAAGCAAGCTACTGTGCGCAACCCGCGTGACGTACGCAAGCGCGGCGTCAATCACCGGCCATCAAGCCTTCGATCTCTTCGGCGCTGCGCTCCAGCGCGGCGGTCAGCACGCGGTGGCCGTCGTCGGTGATCAGCACGTCGTCTTCGGTACGGATGCCGATGCCGCGCCAGCGCGGCTCCACCTGCTTGTCGTCGGCGGCGATGTACAGCCCCGGTTCGATGGTGAAGACCATGCCCGGCTCGAGCAGACGCGAGGCGCCGGCCAGCTTGTAGTCGCCGACGTCGTGCACGTCCAGGCCGAGCCAGTGCCCGGTCTTGTGCCGGTAGAAACGCCGGTAGTCGCCATCGGCCAGGTTCCGCTCCAGCGTGCCCTTGAGCAGGCCCAGCCGCAGCAAGCCTTCGGTGAGGGTCTGCACCGCCGCCAGGTGCCCGGCCTCGTAGGCCACGCCCGGCCGCGCCTGCGCCAGCGCAGCCGCATGCGCCGCACCGACCAGATCGTGCAGCGCGCGCTGCTCGGCGCTGAAGCGGCCGCTCACCGGGAAGGTGCGGGTGATGTCGGCGGCGTAGCCGCGGTACTCGGCGCCGGCGTCGACCAGCACCAGTTCGCCGTCGCGCAGGCGCGCGGCGTTGGCGCGGTAGTGCAGCACGCAGGCGTTGGCGCCGCTGCCGACGATGCTGCCGTACGCCGGCCAGGCGTCGCCGGCGCGGAACTCGCGCTCGATCTCGGCCTGCACCTGGTATTCGTGGATGCCCGGCCGCGCCAGCCGCATCGCCGCGCGATGCGCGGCCACGCTGAGGTCGGCGGCGACCTGCATCAGCGCGATCTCGTCGCGCGACTTGAACAGGCGCTGCTCGTGCAGCAGGTGGCCCAGTTCCAGGAACTCGTGCGGCGGCTGCGCGCCATGCCGCACCTGCTCGCGCACCCGATTGACCCAGCCGATCAGCTTGAGGTCGAAATCGACATCGCGGCCGAAGTGGTAGTACACCCGCGAGCGGTCTTCCAGCAGGCCCGGCAGGATCTCGTCGAGATCCTCGATCGGGTACGCATCGTCCATGCCGTAGCGTTCCACCGCGCCTTCCTGGCCTTCGCGCGGGCCGTCCCAGGCCTCGCGCTCGGGATCGCGCTCGCGGCAGAACAGCAGCGCCTCGCCGTGCTTGCGGCCCGGCACCAGCACCAGCACCGCCTCCGGCTCGGGGAAACCGCACAGGTACCAGAAATCCGAATCCTGCCGGTACGGATAGTGCGTGTCGTGGCTACGGACCCGCTCCGGCGCGCTGGGCAGCACCAGGATGGCGTGGTCGCCGGCCATGTCCATCAGGTGTTTGCGCCGACGCGCGTATTCGCCCGCGCCGATGCCGGTGAGTCGCTTCATCGCGTCAGTTCAGGCGTTGCCGATGGCGCGGGCCGAGCACGCAGTCGCTGTGCAGCAGCAGCGCGGCCACGCGCACGAATTCCTCGATCTCGGCCAGCGCGTCCTCGTCCTCGTCGGCGCTGTCGAAATCGTCGGTGCTGGCCTGGGCCAGCCGCGCCAGATCCTGCAGCGACTCTTCGCCTTCTTCCGACAACGGCGGCTTGGCGCCGGCGGCCAGGCCGAACCCGCCGAGGAAGCCGCGGCACCAGTCGAACAGGGCGTCGGCGCGCTCGGACAGCGGCGCGCCGGCATCGGCCAGGACCAGGTCGAAGGCGAAATCGCGGTCCTCCAGTTGCGCGGCGGTGGCCTCGCGCAAGCGGTCCAGCACGTCGCCGCGGCGCGGCGTGGCGATGCCGGCATCGGCCAGCACCGCGGCCGGCCACGCCGCCAGGTCGGCGCCGCCGCCGGCCAGCCAGCCGCACAACGCGCCGTGGAGTTCGGCCGCCGACGCGGCCAGGCCCAGTTGCTGGCTGGCTTGGGTGACGTCGTCGGCGCTAGGAAGTTCGATCATGGACGCAAGGCCTGTTGTGCGCTCGCCACGGAGAGTCGGGGCCAGCGGCGGAGCGGGACTGCGCAGTGTAGCAATCCGCATGTGTCGCGCTGCTTGTGAAGGCTTCCGGCGGGCGCCTACACTCCACCACCCCCTTTCCTGACCGAAGCCCTCTTCCCGCCATGTCGATCGAGCACGTCGCTGCGGGAATTGCCGGCCATGCCGGAACGGATTGGCGCTGGGGTTGGGCCGCCGCAGCGGCGATCCTGGCGGTGGCCGCGCTGGTTTCCGCGCTGCAGGCGCTGCACTGGCGGCGGCGCATGCAGCAACAGCAGCAACGCCAGCAGCAGCTGCAACAGCGCGACCGCCATCTGAAGCTGGCGCTGTGGGCCTCCGGCGAGCACTTCTGGGATTACGACCTGCAGCAGCGCAAGCTGCGCCGCATGCGCGCCGACGAGGCGGCGCCGCATGCGCAGGAGATCACCATGGTGATCCGCGAGGACGATCCGCTGCGCATCCACCCCGACGACGTGCCGCAGGCCGAGCGCGCGCTGCGCGAACACCTGCAGGGCCTGACCCCGGTCTACGTGGCCGAGTACCGGGTGGACCTGGCCGGCGACGGCGTGTGGCTGTGGGCGCGGGTGCGCGGCCGCGTGGTCGACTACGACGCCGCCGGCAAGCCGCGCCGGCTCGCCGGCACCGCACGCGACATCACCTCGCACCGCCAGGCCGACCTGGAACGGCGCATCGCCAGCGAAGTGCTGCGCAGCATGAGCGAGGCGGTCGCGGTGCTGGACGAAGACTTGCGCTTCATCTCGGTCAACCCGGCCTTCACCCGCATCACCGGCTACAGCGAACGCGAGGTGCTCGGCCAGCCGATGACCCTGCTCGACCATGCGCCCGACGTGCCCGCCGCGCCGCCGCTCGAGCGCGGCCGGTCCTGGCGCGGCGATGCCTGGAAGCGGCGCAAGGACGGCCTGGAAATCCTCTGCCACGTGCGCCGCAACACGGTCGTCGACGCCGACGGCCGGCACAGCTTCCACGTGGTGGTGCTGGAAGACATCACCGACCAGAAGCGCGCCGAGCAGGAACTGCGCTACCTGGCCAACTACGACACGCTGACCAGCCTGCCCAACCGCGCGCTGCTGTCCGAGCGGCTGGCGCGCGCGATCGTGCGTGCGCGGCGCCAGGGCAGTTCGGTGGCGGTGCTGTTCCTGGACCTGGACCGGTTCAAGGACATCAACGATTCGCTCGGCCATGCGGTCGGCGACCGGGTGCTGCGCGCGGTCGCCGAACGCCTGCAGCAGGCGGTGGGCCCGCAGCACACGGTCGCGCGCCTGGCCGGCGACGAGTTCACCGTGGTGGTGGAGGACATCGCCGATCAGGCCGAGGCCGAAGCCGTCGCCACGCGCGTGCTGGCCGCGTTCGATGCGCCGCTGCAACTGGAGGATCGCCGCGAAGTGGCGATCTCCTCGTCGATCGGCATCTCGCTGTTCCCGCAGCACGCGTTGCTGCCCAGCGAACTGCTCAAGCATGCCGACACCGCGATGTACCAGGCCAAGGCCGCCGGGCGCCGCAACGTGCAGGTCTATTCGGCGCGCATGGACGAGGCCACCCGCCACCGCGCCACGCTGGCCAGCAGCCTGCGCAAGATCCCGTTCGACCAGGAGCTGAAGCTGGTCTACCAGCCGCGCTATTCGCTGCGCGAGCAGCGCGTGGTCGGCGTGGAAGCGCTGCTGCGCTGGCACAGCGCCGATTTCGGCACGGTCTCGCCGAGCCAGTTCATCCCCCTGGCCGAAGAAACCGGGCTGATCCTGGAGATCGGCGAATGGGTGCTGCGCCAGGCCTGCAGCACGCTGCGCGAATGGCGCCAGCTGGGCCTGACCGACTTGTGCATGTCGGTCAACGTCTCGGCGATCCAGCTCGAGCGCGGCGACCTGCCGGCGTTGATGGCGCGGATCCTGGCCGAGACCGGGGTCCCGGCCAGCAACGTCGAGCTGGAACTCACCGAAAGCGTGGTGATGTCGCAGGTCGGCAAGAACGCCGCCACCCTGCACGCCTGCCGCGCCCTGGGCCTGGCCCTGGCGATCGACGACTTCGGCACCGGCTATTCGTCGCTGGCCTACCTGAAGCGCTTGCCGATCAACACCTTGAAGATCGACCAGGAATTCATCGGCGACCTGACCCGCGATCCGGACGACGAGGCGATCACCAGCACCATCATCGCGATGGGCCACTCGCTGACCCTGAAAGTGGTCGCCGAAGGCGTGGAGCTGCCCGGCCAGCTGGCCTTCCTGCGCCAGCACGGCTGCGACGAGATCCAGGGCCATCTGGTCGCGCCGGCACTGGAACCGGACGCCTGCCTGCAGTTGCTGCGGCAGCCGCTGCTGCTGCCCGCCTGAGCGGCGGCCGTCGCGCCGTCCGCCGGCGTCTTGACCGCCGCTCGGGCGCATGCCTATCGTGGGCGCCATGGACAGCCCCGACGCCCTCGCCCAGCTTCGCACCCTCGCCACACGCGTGGAAACGCTGGTCGAGCGCTGCCAGCGCCTCGCCGACGAGAACCGCAGCCTGCGCCAGCAGCAGGAGCAGTTGATCGGCGAGCGCTCGCAGCTGCTGACCAAGAACGAGCAGGCGCGCTCGCGGGTCGAGGCGATGATCACCCGGCTCAAGTCGCTGGAGCAGCACACGTGAGCGAACCGGTCAGCGTCCGCATCCTGGACCGCGAATACACCGTCGGCGTCGAGGCCGAAGAACGCGACAGCCTGCTCGCCGCCGCGCGCCTGCTCGACGCGAAGATGCGCGAGGTGCGCGGCAGCAACCGCATGGCCGCGGTCGACCGGGTCGCGGTGCTGGCCGCCTTGAACCTGGCGCACGAGCTGCAGCAACTGCGCGACGAGCAGGCCCGGCGCGATCATGAGATGGCGCGCACGCTCGCCGATCTCAATCGCCGACTCGACGGCGTGGTCGATACGGCGCGTTGATACACGCCTCGCATTTCGATCATCAACGTGAATTGCGCCGTACCGCGCGACCGACGAACGGACTAGCCAAGCGCGGCGACGGCGCTATACTTCGCTTGCGTTCTCTGCTGTAAACGACAGCGTGTGCAAACATTCGCCTTGTCCCTTAATTACGACCACGGGATGGCGACGGAATCGGGTGTGCAGGTCCGCCTTGTAGCGGGAAGCCCGATGGTTCCCCAGCTATCCCACTTGAACCCCGGGTTCAAGGTCGTTTCGCACGCATCGTCATGGCGGAGAATGCAATATCCCGGAAACGGCGCCGCAAGGCGCCGTTTCCTTTTGTGCGTCCGGCATGCGCCACGCCCGACGCCCATCGCCTCGGCGCCGTCGCTGGCGTCCCCGCACCGACCAGCCGCCCGCGCAAGCCTGGGATACTGTCGCGCCCTTCCAGGAGACGCCGCATGCCCTCGCTCGCCCAGATCATCGACCGCTTCGACCCGAACGCCGGGTTCGACGTGCCTGCCAGCTGGTTGCAGGGACGCACCGCCTTCGGTGGCCTGTCCGCGGCGCTGGCGCTGCAGACCGCGCTGCGCGCGGCGCCGTCCGCGCTGCCGCCGCTGAAGTCGGCGCATATCTGGTTCGTCGGCCCCACAGACGCCACCCTGCGTTTCCAGGCGCAGCCGTTGCGCCAGGGCAAGTCCGCCACCTCGATCGCGGTCGATTGCCTGGCCGGCGCGCAGGTCGCGCTGCGCGCGGCGCTGCTGTTCGCGCAGCCGCGTCCCAGCCGCATCGCCCACGACTTCATGCCTGCGCGGCCCGCGGTGTGCGGGCCCGACGCCGCAACGCCGATCGCCGCCAGCGCGATCACTCCGGCGTTCGCCGCCAACTTCGAGATGCGCCTGGCCGGCGGCGCGCTGCCGGTGTCCGCCGCGGCCAGCCCGGAGCTGATGGTCTGGGTGCGCCATCGCGACAGCGCGGGCGTGGATCCGAGCCTGGCCCTGGTCGCGCTCGGCGACAGCCTGCCGCCGGCGGCGATGGCCTGCTTCACCGAACCGGCGCCGGTCAGCTCGATGACCTGGACCCTGGATTTCCCGCAGCCGGCCGCGGCAGGCGACTGGTTCCTGCTGCGTTCGGCCAGCCAGCACGCCGCCGACGGCTACTCGCTGCAGGACATGCAGATCTGGGACGAAGCCGGGCAGCTGGTGCTGTCGGGCCGGCAGACGGTGGCGATCTACGCCTGATGCGGCGACGACGGCAACGCCCTAGCCAGTCCACGCGCCGGCACCGACAATAGCGCCATCCCTTCCCGCGCCTGCCCGATGACTCCCGACGACCGCGACCTCCTGCGCCAGCAACTGCGCGCGCGCCGCCGCGCGCTCCCCGCCGCCGCGCGCCTGGCCGCCGCCGACGCGCTGGCGCTGCGCTTGCTGGACCTGCCGTTCGCGCCGCAGCACGGCCACGTCGCCGGCTATTGGGCGATGGACGGGGAGATCGCGCTGCACCGCTGGCAATTGAGCCTGCCGGCCGGCGTGCAGTACTGCCTGCCGGTGCTCAGCGGCAAGACCCTGCGTTTCGCGCCGTGGCGCCCGGGGCAGCCGCTGACCGCCAACCGCTACGGCATTCCCGAACCCGATGTCGCCGCCGAGGCGACGCTGGCGCCCGAGCAGATGGCGCTGGTGGTGGCACCGCTGGTCGGCTTCGACGCCGGCGGCGGACGCCTGGGCATGGGGGGCGGCTGGTATGATCGCAGCTTCGCATTTCGCCAGCGGCAAGCGCCTCCGCCCTGGCTGGTCGGCGCCGCCTTCGCTGCGCAGCAGGTCGACGCGCTGTCCGTCGCCGCCTGGGACGTGGCGCTGGATGCGGTCTGCACCGACTCCCACACCCTCCTGACCGCGACCGATCTCCCCGCATGACCGCACGCAAGCGCTACTGGCTGATGAAATCCGAACCGGACGCCTTCTCGATCGACGACCTGCAGCGGGTCGGCAGCGAACCCTGGAACGGGGTGCGCAACTACCAGGCGCGCAACTTCATGCGCGACGGCATGAAGGTCGGCGACGGCATCCTGTTCTATCACTCCAACTGCAAGGTGCCCGGCATCGTCGGCACCGCCACGGTGGCCAGCGACGCGTATCCGGACGTCACCCAGTTCGATCCCACCTCCGACTACCACGACCCCAAGGCCACCCGCGAACAGCCGCGCTGGTATCTGGTGGACGTCGCCTTCGAGCGCAAGCTCGCGCGCACCATCGCGCTGGACGAGATCAAGCAGCACGCCGACGCGCTCGGCGAAGGCTTCCCGCTGACCGCGCGCGGCAACCGCCTGTCGGTGTTCCCGGTCAGCGCCGCGCAGTGGAAGCTGCTGTTGGCGCTCGAGTAGCCGGGATTGGGGATTGGGCATTGGGGATTCGTCCCTGCCCGGCCCCGCCTGCCGCTTTGACGAATCCCCAATCCCCAATCACGAATCCCGAGCCCCCCATGTCCGAAAGCAAACGCCTGGCCGCCGAAAAAGCCATCGAATACGTCGAAGACGGAATGATCGTCGGCGTCGGCACCGGCTCCACCGTGGCCTACTTCATCGACGCGCTGGGCCGCATCGGCCATCGCATCAAGGGCGCGGTGTCCAGCTCCGAGCAGAGCACCGCGCGCCTGCGCCAGCACGGCATCGAGGTGCTGGAGCTGAACCACACCGGCAACCTGTCGCTGTACGTGGACGGCGCCGACGAGTGCGATCCGAACCGTTGCCTGATCAAGGGCGGCGGCGCCGCGCTGACCCGCGAGAAGATCATCGCCGAGGCCAGCGAGCGCTTCGTCTGCATCATCGACCCGAGCAAGCAGGTGCAGACGCTGGGCGCGTTCCCGCTGCCGATCGAGGTGATCCCGATGGCGCGCAGCCTGGTCGCGCGCGAGATCCTGGCGCGCACCGGCGGCCAGCCGGTCTGGCGCGACGGCGTGGTCACCGACAACGGCAACGTGGTGCTCGACGTGCACCACCTCAGCATCACCGATCCGGTGGCGCTGGAGCGCGAACTGAACCAGATCCCCGGCGTGGTCTGCGTCGGCCTGTTCGCGCGCCGCCCGGCCGACGTGGTGATCGTCGGTGGGGAGCCGCCGCGCGTCCTGTAGGACGCGCGCGGGATTCGGGATTCGGGATTGGGGATTCGTAAAAGCCAAAACCTCCCTCCGGCCTCCGAATCCGCTGTTGCGAATCCCCAATCCCGAATCCCCACTCCCGGCTCTCTTGACTCGCCACCCACCATGCAACAAGGTGCGCGCTGATCCCACCTTCCCCGGCAACGCCATGTCCCTGTTCCGCGCCCTGTTCGTCCTCGTCCTGCTGACCCTCAGCGGCTGCGCCAGCGCCGGCGGCCATTGGGTGGAACTGGCCGGACACCGTTACCAGGTCGAGCTGGCCCAGGACGATGCGACCCGCGCGCGCGGGCTGATGTTCCGCGACCAGATGGACGCCGACCACGGCATGCTGTTCATCCACGACCGCGAGGAACCGCAGGCGTACTGGATGAAGAACACCAAGATCGCGCTGGACATCCTGTACTTCGACACCCAGCGCAAGCTGGTGGCGCAGCAGCGCGACGTGCCGCCGTGCTCGGCCGGCAACGCCTGCCCGCCCTATCCCAGCAACGCGCCGGCGCGCTACGTGCTGGAACTCAATGCCGGCCAGGCCGCGCAACTCAAGCTGCAGGACGGCGCCGAACTGAGCTTCGGCCCGGGCATCCCCACCGCCCGCTGAGCCGCGCCGGCGTCGGAAAAAGCGCCGCCGCTGTGGCGCTGAACCCGACACCGCTGTCGGGAACCCCCGGACTTGATCGCGTCGCACTTTGCAGCCAGTCTTGGGCCATGGTCGACCGACTGACATTGCCGAGCTGGAATACCCTGGCCGCGCTGGACGACGATGCGCTGCCGCTGCTGGCCACCGCGCTGCTGATCGCCCGCGACGAGTATCCGGAACTGGATGCCGAGCACTACGACACGCTGGCGCAGAACCACGCCGAGCACCTGCGCCACGAAGTGGCGATGATCGAGCCGTGGCCGCTGAAGATGGCCGCGATCAACCGCCACCTGTTCGAGGAACTCGGCTACAGCGGCAACCACGACGAGTACTACGACCCGCGCAACAGCTACATGAACGAGGTCTTCGAGCGCCGCCTGGGCAATCCGATCTCGCTGGCGCTGGTGCAGATGGAAGTGGCGCGGCGGCTGGACATCCCGCTCGACGGCGTGTCCTTCCCCGGACACTTCCTGGTGCGCCTGCCGGTGGACGACGGCCTGCTGGTGATGGACCCGTTCAACGGCGGCCGCCCGCTGGCGGTGGAAGAACTGCGCGAACGCGCGCGTCCGCACCTGGGCGGCGAGACCCCGGACGACCGTGCTCTGCTGCAGATCCTGGATCCGGCGCCGCACCGCGCGATCCTGACCCGGGTGCTGCGCAACCTGCACGGCGTCTACGCCGAACGCGACGAATGGGATCGCGCCGCGCGCAGCGCCGACCGCGTGCTCAAACTGATGCCCGACCAGCCCGAAGCCCTGCGCGACCGCGGCCTGGCCTACCTGCAGATGGACTACGTCCCCGGCGCGCGCCGCGACCTGGGCCGCTACCTGCAACTGAACCCGGAAGCCAACGACGTGCTGCCGATCCGCGAACGCCTGGTGGAACTTAGCGCGCGGGCGCAGCGAATGCATTGAGGGCCGGGATTTGGGATTCGGCATTGGGGATTCGCAAAAGCGGCCTCAGCGTCTACCCGATGATTCGCTGCGACCTGCAGTAGGGGTTTCAAGCCCCGATCTGATCTATCAGCACGGCGTCTGGGGTGAAACCGCTCCTAAAGAAGCTCGGCGACTTTTGGTCTGCTGCAGCAAGCTGCTTTTGCGAATCCCCAATGCCGAATCCCAAATCCCGGCCTTCAATCAATCCATCTCCACCATCTCGAAATCGTCCTTGGTCACGCCGCAGTCCGGGCAGGTCCAGGTGTCGGGCACGTCTTCCCAGCGGGTGCCGGGGGCGATGCCCTCTTCCGGCAGGCCGTCGATTTCCCGGTAGATGAAGCCGCAGACGACGCACATCCAGGCGCGGTAGGTGGTGGCAGTGGCATCGCTCATTGGATAATCGCGGGTCTACGGGCCGAACGGAGGGGCATTGTCCCACCGTCGCCTGCACACCGGAAGGCTCCTCCATGAATGCATCACCGCCGCCACGCGGCGTCTACCTGATCACGCCCGACGAGGCCGACGGCGCGCGCCTGCTGGCGCGCGTGGCGCCGCTGCTCGGCCACGGCCCGACCTGGCTGCAGTACCGCAACAAGCGCGCCGACGCGGCGCAGCGCCTGGCCCAGGCGACGGCGCTGCAGGCGCTGTGCGCGCAGGCCGGGGTGCCGCTGATCGTCAACGACGACGTGGCCCTGGCGCAGGCGGTCGGCGCCGCCGGCGTGCACCTGGGCGAAGACGACGGCGACCTGGCCGCCGCGCGCGCAGCGCTCGGTGCCGAGGCGCTGATCGGCGCCTCGTGCTACGACGACCTCGCGCTGGCCCGCGCCGCCGCCGCGGCCGGCGCCAGCTACGTCGCCTTCGGCGCGTTCTTCCCCACCCGCAGCAAGGTCACCACGCGCCGCGCCGACCCCGGCCTGCTGCGCGATGCCGCGGCGCTGGGATTGCCGCGGGTGGCGATCGGCGGGGTGCGTCCCGACAACGGCCGCGCCCTGGTCGCCGCCGGCGCCGACCTGCTGGCGGTGATCAGCGGCGTGTTCGACGCCAAGGATCCGCCTGCCGCGCTGGCCGCCTACCGCGCCTGCTTCGACTGAGGCAGGGGGCCGGCGCGGATATCGAATGCGCCGCTGGCGGAGCGCTCTTGGTGCGAAGCCTCGCGCCTCCAAACTCAGCGAGGCGCTTCGCGCCCGTACCCTCACCCCAACCCCTCTCCCGGCGGGAGAGGGGCTTGGAACCATGCGCGCTCAGAAGTCGTAGCTCAGCGTCACCCGTGCCGAGCGCGGCGCCTGGTAGGCCACTGCCTGGTTCCATAGCGGATTGACTTGACCAGGATTCAATTCGGAGAACGGATAGACATTGGTCACCGTCTGCCGGTTGGTGACGTTGAACACGTCCAGGCTCAGCGCCAGTTTGCCTTCGGCGAACTTCGGCTTGTAGGTCAGGCCCAGGTCGAGCTGCGCCACCCAGCCAAGATTGCCATGCGACCCCGGCGGCGACGCCTCGCCGGTGCCGGTGGCCGGGTTGTAGCAGAAGTGGTACGTGCCGCCGGTGATGCTGGGATTGGCATAGCCGGCCGGGTCGCGGTCGCCGGCGTCGTAGTTGCTGCCGTAGTAATAGCCCAGGCACGGCCGTGGCGCGCCGGAAATCAGGCTCAGGTTCGCGGACGTGCCCCACTCCTCGGTCAGCTGATAGAAGCCGTATGCCTTCAGCTGATGGCGGCGGTCGTTGGACTGGTTGCCGTTGAAATTCTCCATCAGCGCCGCATGGTCCCAGCTCTGCGTGGTCGAGGTCGCCGCCTGGCCCTGGTAGCTGCCCAGGGCGCCGCCGGTGCGCCACAGGTCCGAACGCAGCTGGCCTTCGGTGGTGCCGTAGCTGTGCGACCACACGTAGCTCATCTTGGTGTACCAGCGGCCGTCGAACGGACGCTCCAGGTTGAATTCCAGCGCCGAATAGCGGCGCTTGAATTCGGGGTAGCCGCCCTGCTCGCGGGTCACGGTCAGCGCATGCACCTGGCCGTCGGTACCGATCACCCGGTAGGTATTGGTCTTGCCCGGATTCACCAGCGCCGCGCTGGCGTTCTTGGTCCAGTCGATGTCCACGCCCGCGGCGGCGGCCGCCGCCACCAGGCCCGCGTTGGAGTTGTCGAGGTTGGTGTCGTCGATGCCGTCGTTGAGCCGGCGGTGGGTGCCGCGCACGCCGAACACCCAATCGTTCGGCAACACCGTGGTGAAGCCGAGAATGACCTCGTCCTGGTTCTCGCCCTTGATGTCCTCGGCCACCGCGGTGCGCACGTCGGCGAGCCGGCCGAAACGCGAGTTGGCCGACACCGGCGGCGCCAGCTGGGTGGCCAGGATCGGCGTGCCGTCGGCGTTGATGCCGCTGTAGGTGTAGTAGGTGCTGGTGGACACCGCGGGGGTGAACAGGCCCGCCGGCGACAGCGGCAGGCCGAGGTAGTAGCGGCCGATGTTGCCGTACACCTTCAGGCTGGAATCGCCGTGGACGTCCCAGCTGAAGCCCAGCCGCGGCGCCCACTGGTTCTTCAGCTCGATGTAGGCCTGGCCGAACGGGGTGTAGTTGGTGAAGCTGTCGTTGCGCACGCCGAGCGAGAGCATCAGTCTGTCGGTGGCCTGCCAATGGTCTTCGAGGTAGTACGCGGTCTGCTTGGCGTCGTAGGAATACAGGTTGGTGTCGATGTCCTGGGTGACGTAGTAGCCGGTGCTGCCGTAGGTGGGATCGGCCAGGCCCGGGCTGGGCACGCCGATGCTGCCGTCCTCGGCCACCGAACCGCTGACCTGGCCGCCGCTGTTGAGGCCGTACGGGTCCGGGGTGTAGCCGTAGGTCCACGCATAGCCGGGGCCGGACTTGTACGTGCCGATGTTGATCGCCTCGCTCTTCTGGTTGTCGATGCCGACGTCGATGCTGTGCGCGCCGAGTCGCCAGTTGAGATTGAGGCGCAGGTTGTCCTTCTTGTACTCGCGGTCCGGATCGGTGATCGAGACGACGCGCTGCTGGTTGCTGATCGGCGTTGCGCCGACGTACGCCGGGTTCTGGTTGTCGACGCTGTTGAGGAACGGGCCATTGCCGGCGTCGTAGCCGATCGCGGTGAGCTTGTTGGGCAGGCTCTCCTTGCCGTACAGCGCGGTGAAGGTGAGGTTGTCGCCGAAATAGCCGGTGTACTTGCCCAGGAACAGGGTCGGGCCGAACTCGTTCTTGGCTTCGCGGCCCACATAGCTGCCGACCTCGCGATTGACGTAGTCGTAGCCGTAGATGTTGCCGTTGGTGCGCGCCTTGTCCTGCGCGCCGGTGAATTCGAGCAGGTGGTTGTCGCTGATCTGCCAGTCGATCTTGGCGTAGGCGCGGGTCTGCTTGTAGTCGTAGCGGGTCCACGGCGAGCCGGAGATGCCGCCGGAGGTGACCCGCGCGTCGGCGACGCGGGTGCCGCTGGAATCGACCTGCTCCAGCGCCAGGAAGAAGAACAATCGATCCTGCACCAGCGGACCGCCGAGGTAGGCGCTGTAGGTGGTCTGGTCGGCGGTGGTCTCGCTCAGCGGCATGTAGTTGCCGGCGGTGTACTTGGAATTGCTCGGATCCGAGTACACGCTGTCCTTGCGGAAATACAGATCGCTCTGCCTGGCGCTGAGGCTGTCCGGTTGCCAGATCACCGCCGCGCCGAAATGCCATTCGTTGCTGCCGCGCTTGCCGACCTGGCTGATCACGCCGCCGTTGGAACGTCCGTATTGCGCGCCGTAGCCGCCGGTGAAGATTTCCTGCTGGTCGATCGCGCCGTACGGCAAGGTCAGCCCGCCCAGGCTGCTGGCCGGATCGGTGGTGTTGAAGCCGTTGAGGTAATAGGCGTTCTCGCTCGCCGCCGAGCCGCCGAAGCTGGCCAGCGAGCCGCCGAGCGGGCCGTTGTCGTAGCCGCCGCTGTTGGCGACCACGCCCGGCGCCAGCAACGCGATGGCCTCGGCGCTGCGGCCCAGCGGCAGCACCGCCAGTTGCTCGGCGGTGATCACGGTGCGGCTGTCGACGCTGGCCACGTCGATCCTGGCCACGTTGCCGGCCACCACGTTGACCGCATCCAGCGTCTGCGCCGGGCCGCCGAAGCCGACTTCGGTGCCGGCGCCGACCACCAGGCTGATGTTCTCGCGCGTCTCCACCACCTGGCCGTCGCGCTTGAGGGTGACCGTGTAGGTGCCCAGCGGCAGATTGCCCTGTGCGTAGCGGCCGCGTTCGTCCACCTTGACCTCGCGGCTGAAGCCGCTGGTGTTGGTGATCAGCACGCTGCTCTCGCCGGCGCCGGGCGGCACGCTGCCGACGATGCTGCCGGTGGTGGACTGCGCATAGCCATTGCCGGCGGCAAGCGCCAACGCGAGCGCCAGGGCGCTCCTGCGGATCGTACGGTGCATGCTCTCTCCCCGAAGATGAAGATCGTTGGCAACCCAACGAAAAATGCAGGCGCCGCGCCAATGGCCGATGGCGCGCCCCGCGAACCCTGTGCAAACTCCGCCCACCGCACGGCCGCTCGCTGTCGGCGATCGGGCCGTGCGCCCCTGGACGTTCCGATACTAGGCAGCGGATCACACGAGGGAGCCGGTCGCGGCGGGTAGGTGCGCGGCGGGCGGGTAGGTGCGCGGCCGAACCGCGGGCGACATGGCACGTGCAGGCGGCAGCCGCGACAATAGGCGGCATCGCTCCGCGCCCGGCCCACCGGCCCGGCCAGCCTCGTCAAGGATCCCGCCCATGCACCATGCCCGCTCGCACGCCCTCTTCGCCCAGGCGCAATCGCTGATCCCCGGCGGCGTCAACTCGCCGGTCCGCGCCTTCAAGTCGGTGGGCGGCGAGCCGTTCTTCGTGCAGCGCGCCGACGGCCCCTATCTGTACGACGTGGACGGCAACCGCTACATCGACTACGTCGGCTCGTGGGGGCCGATGATCGCCGGGCACAACCACCCGGCGGTGCGCGAGGCGGTGCAGCGCGCGATCGGCGACGGCCTGTCGTTCGGCGCGCCGTGCCCGGCCGAGGTGACCATGGCCGACACCATCACCCGCCTGGTGCCCTCGTGCGAGATGGTGCGCATGGTCAATTCCGGCACCGAAGCCACCCTGTCGGCAGTGCGCCTGGCGCGCGGCGCCACCGGGCGCAACCGCATCGTCAAGTTCGAAGGCTGCTACCACGGCCACGGCGACTCGTTCCTGGTCAAGGCCGGCAGCGGCATGCTGACCCTGGGCGTGCCGACCTCGCCGGGCGTGCCGGCAGGCCTGAGCGAACTCACCGCGACGCTGAGCTACAACGACTTCGAAGGGGCCACCGCCTTGTTCGACCAGATCGGCGGCGAGATCGCCGCCGTCATCATCGAGCCGGTGGTCGGCAACGCCAACTGCATCCCGCCGCGCGAGGGCTACCTGCAACACCTGCGCGAACTGTGCACCCGCCACGGCGCGCTGCTGATCTTCGACGAGGTGATGACCGGCTTCCGCGTGGCGCTGGGCGGCGCGCAGGCGCACTACGGCGTGGTGCCGGACCTGACTACCTTCGGCAAGATCATCGGCGGCGGCATGCCGGTCGGCGCCTATGGCGGCCGCGCCGAGCTGATGCGGCAGATCGCCCCGTCCGGGCCGATCTACCAGGCCGGCACGCTGAGCGGCAATCCGGTGGCGATGGCCGCCGGCCTGGCGATGCTGGAACTGGTGCAGGCGCCGGGCTTCCACCAGCGCCTGGATGCGGCCACCGCCGCGCTGTGCGCCGGGCTGGAGCAGGCCGCCGCCGCGGCCGGAGTGGCGGTCACCACCAACCGGGTCGGGGCGATGTTCGGGCTGTTCTTCACGTCGGAGAAGGTCGAGACCTACGCCCAGGCCACCGCCTGCGACACCGCCGCGTTCAACCGCTTCTTCCACGCGATGCTCGCGCGCGGCGTGTTCCTGGCGCCCTCGGCGTACGAGGCCGGCTTCCTGTCCAGCGCGCACGATCAAGGCGTGCTGGAGGCCACGCTGGCCGCGGCGCGCGAGGCATTCGGCGTGATCGCCGCCGGCTGAACGGAAACTGAGCACCCGGTCGCGACTTTGCTTTTGTCGCGGCCGTGTCATAAGTTCAACGTTCACGGCCAACGGACGGCATCAGGGCGGGGGCCCGTGGAATCGGTACCGCACACGCGCTTTCCGCGATCTGCGCGGCGAGCCGGCACGCGTCCGACTCCGTACCGTCACCCGAACCGCCAGAGGGCGCAAGGGCGACCGCTGCAGACACTCATGGCGACATGCTCAAGCCTGTCACGCTGTTGAATCCGCGTTTCCCTCCGGCCGCGCACGACAGTCCCGCCATGCCCGACTGGGTGCTGGCCGACAAACTGGCGCCGCCGCGCTCGCGCGTGGCCGCGGTGGCGCGCGAGGCGTTGTTGCAGCACCTGGACCGCGCCGCCGAGCTGCCGCTGACCCTGTTGCTGGCGCCGCCCGGCTTCGGCAAGACCACCTTGCTCGGGCAATGGCACCAGCGCCTGCGCGAGCGCGGCGAGGCGGCGGTAGCATGGCTGTCGCTGGACGAGGACGACGCCGATCCGGGGCGTTTCCTCGCCTACCTGGCACTGGCCGCGCGCGGCGCCGGGATCGAACTCGGCGCGCCCTTGCAGGCCGCGCTGCAGCAGCAGGGCCAGGACCTGGATGTGGCGTCCACCCTGCCGGTGCTGATCCGCGCGATCCGCGCCGCGCCGCGACGCCTGCTGGTGATCCTCGACGACTACGACCGCGGCCACGCCAGCGCGCTCGACGAGGTGGTGACGCGACTGGTCGAACACACCGGCGGCCAATTGCATCTGCTGCTGGCGACACGGCGCGCACCGGCGCTGCCATTGGCGCGCTGGGCGCTGCAGGGCCAGCTGGAACGCATCGGCGCGCGCGAACTGGCCCTGGACGACGCCGAGACGCTGGCGCTGCTGGGACCGCAGGTGCCGGCGGCGATGGCCCGCCAGCTGCGCCGGCAGACCGAGGGCTGGGCGGTCGCGCTGCAATTGGCCGGGCTCTGGCTGGGCGGCGACGAGCGCCGCCGCGACGATCTGGGCCGGTTCTCCGGACGCACCGCCGAGCTGGCGGCATACCTGGCCGAACAGGTGCTCAACGACCTGGATCCGGCCTTGCGCGCCTTGCTGCTGCAGCTCTCGCCACTGGAGCGGTTCAACGCCGCGCTCGCCGACGCGGTGCGCGAACGCGACGACAGCGGTCGCCTGCTGGAGCGGCTGGCGCACTTCCAGGGCCTGCTGGTAGCGCTGGACGGCGAGCACGAATGGTTCCGCTTCCATCCGCTGTTCGCCGATTATCTGTACCAGCAACTGGAGCGCGACACGCCCGGACTGGCGCCGCAGCTGCACCGGCGCGCCGCGCACTGGTTCGACGCGCACGGACAGTTGCCCGAAGCGGTGCGGCATGCGGTGCGCGGCGGCGCGATCGACAGCGCCGCCGACTGCATCGCCCGCGCCGGCACCTGGCAGTTGCTGCTGCGCCACGGCACCGCCCCGATCCGCGCGCTGCTGCGCCGCTTCCCGCGCAGCAGCATCGGCGAGCGGCCGGCGCTGAACCTGACCCAGGCCTACCTGCACATGAAGCTGGGCGAGTTCGCGCACGCGCAGACCCTGCTGGAACGCTTCCGCGATTTCCCCGAACAGGTGCGCGCCCCGTTCGAACGCGACTACACGGTGGTGGTGGCGCTGCTGCGCGACCTGCTCGACCAGATCTGCGCCAACCCGCGCGGACTGGCGCAGATCGCCGCGCAGGCGGCGGCGCTGGACGAGGACGACAGCCTGGGCCGCGGCACGCTATGGTGCATCTGCGCCACCACCGCACTGGGCCGCGCCGATTTCGCCGGCGCCGAGCGCTATGCGCAGCTGGCCGGTACCGCGATGCAGGCCAGCGGCAGCGAAGTCGGCGCCAGCTATGCGCTGATCCATCTGGCGCAGAGCCACTACTACCGCGGCCAACTGGAGCGGGCCGAAGCCATCTGCCGCCAGGCGCTGGCCATCGCCCAGCGCCAGCAACAGCTCGATCCCACCCTGCAGGCGGTCGGCCAGTGCCTGCTGGCGCAGCTGCAATGCGAGCACGGCCGCTACGACGAAGCCGCCGACTGCCTGCAGCCGGCGCTGGGGTTCCTGGAACAGCACGACGGCTGGCTGGACATCTATGCCGCCGGCTACGAGACCGCGCTGGTGCTGGCGCGGCAGCACGACCGCAGCGGCCGCGCCGCGCTGGCTCTGCTCGACCATATCGACCGCATCGCGCATGCGCGGCACCTCGGCCGGCTCGCCGACCTGGCGCTGGCCTGGCGGCTGCACGTGCTGCTCGACCAGCCGCCCTCGCCGGCGATCGACGTGCTGGTCGCGCGCACCGGCGGCGAGGCGCGGTTCGCGCACGCGCTGGGCCAGCCGCAGGATTGGCGCTTCCTCGCCGCGCTCGGCTTCGCCCTGGCCCGCTGGCATCGGCTGGGCGGACGCACCCGCGCTGCGCTGGCGGTGCTGCAAGGCGTCGAAGCGGCCTGCGTGGCCGCCGACAACCAGGTGCAGCTGGCGCGGGTGCGCGCGCGCATCGCGCTGGTGCTGCACGACCGCGGCGAATCCGCCGCCGCCCTGCCCTATCTGCGTCACGCGCTGCAGCACGTGGCCAGCACCCAGGCCTGGCAATGCCTGCTGGAACTGGGCGTGCCGGGCAAGGCGCTGCTGCGCATGGCGCGCCAGCAGGATCCGCAGGCCGCACCGAACACCACGCTGGCGATGACCATCCAGGCGCTGCTCGACAAGCTGCGCCACGACCAGGACAGCGGCGCCGACCTGTTCAGCGAACGCGAACTGGAAGTGCTGGCGCTGCTGGCGCAGGGCGATGCGAACAAGCAGATCGCGCGACGCCTGGCGCTGTCGGAGAACACGGTCAAGTTCCACCTGAAGAACCTGTACCGCAAGCTGGAAGCCGGCACCCGCGAAGCGGCGCTGGCCAGCGCGCTGCAACGCGGCCTGCTGCAGCGCATGGCGCCGCCGGATTCCGCATTGGACTGAGTGCGATCTCGCAATCGCGAGAATCGTCGCGACCCTGTAGGAGCGGCTTCAGCCGCGACCGGGCCCTACCGGGAAAGCCCGGTCGCGGCCGAAGCCGCTCCTACAGGTGAGTCGGCACTGACGCAGGCCGACGCCTGCGGCACCATCCTGTTCGAAAGGCGCTGCAGATCGCCGATCGCAACCTGCAGCGCAACCGCAACCGCGGCGACTCAGCCGAACACGAACTTGCCCTTCATCATCGCCCAGTGCCCCGGGAACGAGCAGAAGAACGTGTAGTCGCCGCCCTTGCTCAACTTGGCGGTGGAGAACTTGACCGTGTCCGACTGCCCGGCGCCGATCACCTTGGTGTGCGCGATGATCCGCGCGTCGTTCTTCGGCAGGTAGTTGTCGGCCAGGCTGGAGCTGGTGCCGGCATTGGCCACCGCCTGGAAGTCCGGGGTCTTGGTCAGCACCCAGTTGTGGCCCATCACCGCGGCAGCGAGCTTGCCGCTGTGCTTGAGCGTCAGCGCCACTTCGGTGCAGTCGGCGGCGACCTTGATCTGGGGTTGGTCGAAGGACATCTGGTCGGTGCCGGTGATGGTCACCGCGCAGGTCTTGGCCCAGGCCGCCGGCGCGAACGCGAGCGCGGCGAGGACCAGCAAGGGGGACAGCGACTTCGCTTTCAAGACGGACTCCTTCAATGGGGACGGCACAGCAACGCGAACCTCGCCAGCATGCGCTGCGCGCGCAGCGGCGTCGCCACGACTGTCTGCCTTTGCGCAAATGTTTGTCAACGACAAGTCCTCGTGCACTGCAGCATCCGGCGCAGGCAATGCCTAGGCGTTGCGGAAGAATCCGTGCAGCGGATCATGCAGCGCCATCCTCGGCGCCGGCACCGGCAGCGGCCCGCGCTTGCCGGCCGCCACCTGCGCGAACGCGCTCTTGAATCGCGCCATCTCCGGCGCGGTGCCGACGGTGATGCGCGACCGGTTCGGCCACAACGCCCAGCTGCGGCCGACGAACACGCCATAGGTGGCCATCGCGTCCATGAACTCCTTCGCCGGGCGCTTCACGTCGACCATGAAGCAATTGCTTTCCGACGCCGTGCACGCATAGCCCTGCGCCCCGAGCCAGCGCACCACGTCGCTGCGGATGGCGCTGTTGAGCGTGCGCCGCTGCGGCACCAGCGCCGGATCGCGCAGGCTGACCAGGCCGGCGGCGACCGCGGTCACCGGCAAGCTGTTGACGCTGTAGAACTTCAGCTTGGCCAGCAGCTCCGGCCGCGCCACCGCATAGCCCAGGCGGATGCCGGCCATGCCGTAGAGCTTGGAGAAGGTGCGCAACACGATCACGTCGTCGCCGGCGGCGACGCGGTCGACCATGCTGCGGGCGCTGTCGGAGAAATGCAGATACGCCTCGTCGACCACCAGCACGCTGCCCTTGGGCTTGTGCGCCAGCGCATAGTCCAGGTCCTTGCGCGACGTCACCGAACCGGTGGGATTGTTCGGGTTGCAGATGTAGATCACCCCGGCGTTGGCGTCGGCGGCGCACATCGCCTGCACGTCGTGCGCGTCGTCCTTGCGCAGCGGCACCTTGATCACCTTGGCGCCGTTGCGCGCAGCGGCGCGCCAGCCGGATTCGAAGGTCGGATCGGCGGTGACCAGCGACGCGCTGGGCGAGGTGAACGCCAGCATGGTGTAGTCCAGCGGCTCGGTGGAACCGGCGTAGGCCATCAGGTGATCGATGCCCACGCCGAGCTGGTCGGCGAGGGTCTGCAGCAATTCCAGTTGCAGCTCGCCCAGGTAACGGCCGCCGCTGGACGCGATCGCGGCGATCGCGCGCTGCGCGGCCGGCGACGGTCCGCCGGGATATTCGTTGGCGTTGATCAGCACCGGCGCCAGGTCGGCATTGGTCGCCTGCGCCGCGGCGGGCGCGGCCTGCGCCAGCCACGGCGCGCCGAAACCGGCCGCGGCGACCAGCGCCGAGTCCTTGAGGAAAGTGCGGCGCGAACGCGACGGCTGCTGCATGGCGGACTCCTTGGAAGACAGGGCGAAGAACCTACGGACGCACGGCGACCACTTCGATCTCGATGCGGTACAGCGGATTGCCCAGCGCGGCGATCTGGAACGCCGAGCGCGACGGCAGGTTGGGCTGTTCGGGCGTGCCGAAGAACTGCCGGTAGCCCTCCATGAACCCGGCGAAATCCATCTTCCCGCCCAGCGCCGGATCGCCGACCAGGAACGCCTGCATCTTGACCACGTCGCGCATGCCCAGGCCCATGCCGTGCAACTGCGCCTCGATCTGCGACAGCACGCTGACGGTCTGCGCCTTGGTGTCGCCGTAGGCGGCAGGCGAATCCTTCGGCGCGCTCGCATCGATCGGCCGCGGCACCGCGCCGCTGAGATAGACCGTGGTCTTGCCCGCCGGGATCTCCACCGCCGCGGAAATCGGGAAATCGCTGTTGGGAATCTTGTGGCGCACGATTTCGGCGGCGCCGGCCAGGGCGGGCAGCCACAGCGCAGCGCACAGACCGGCACGGAGCGAGCGGGAAACGAACGAACGGCGCATGCGGAACTCCTCGCGATCGGAAAAGAGAATGAAACGGAACCGGCTCAGTGCCGCAGCGTGCGCACCTCGTCGGCGCTGAGCTTGCCGGGATAGTCGTTGCCGAACTGGCTGCGCACGTAATGCACGACCTCGGCGACCTGCTGGTCGTTGAGCATGCCGGCGAAACCGGGCATGCCGCCGCGGCCGTCGAGCACCATCATCGCCACGTACGGCGCCGCGGCCACCTTGGGGTTGCCGGCCAGCGCCGGATACTCGCCGCCGCCGCGCGCGCCCTGCCCGCCGGGCATGTGGCAGCTCTGGCAGATCGCCGCGTACACGGTGGCGCCGGAAGCGGTGGCGAACGCGGCCTGCGGATACAGCGGCGTGGCATCGGAGCTCTGCGCCGCGGCCGGGCCGATCGCCGGCGGCAGCATCAGCGCCAGCACCCCGGCCGCGACCGCCGCGGCGAGCATCCAGTGACGATCCAGCTTCATGCGCGGGCTCCGTTGACGACGCGGCGATGCAGGCGCTCGATCGCGTCGAGTGCCGAGGTGATGGCCCCTTCCTGCCAGGCCGGAATGTACGAGGCGTGCTCGCCGGCGAGCGCGATGCGGCCGTCGATCCGGCACAGGTTCTCGTAGTGCTCGGCGCGTGCGGCATCGCTCCACACGCCGAAGCAGCCATGGGTGAACGGCACCCGGTGCCAGCCCACGGCGATGCCGTTGTCGAATTCGCGCGGGTACTGCGGATGCAGCTGGGTGCCGTATTCCACCGCCTTGGCCACGCGCTGCTGCGGCGTCATCGAGGTGAACTCGAACGCCTCCAGTCCCCACACGTAGGCGCCGAGCAGCACGCCCTTGCCGGCGCTCTGGAAACCGGTGCTCGGATAGCTGATCAGGGTGATCGGCAGGTCGGTGTAGCTGATGCCGCCGTAGATCGCCTCGTCCTCTTCCCAGAAGCGGCGCTTGAACTGCAGCCCGACCTTCACCGAGGCCGCGTACGGCACCTGCCCGATCGCGGCGGCCATCTTCTCGCCCACCGCGAGCGGAATGCGGCTGAGGATCGACAGCGGGATCGTGCACACGCACCAATCGGCCTTGGCCAGTTGCTCGGCGCCGGCGCCGTCCTGGTACGCGACACTGACCCCGTGCGCGTCCTGGTCGATGCGGGTGACCCGTGCGTTGTAGCGGATCGCGTCGCCGAGCTGGCGCGCGAACGCCTTGCCGATCTGGTCCATGCCGCCGACCGGCTGGAACATCGCGGTCTGCATTTCGTAGTTGTTGCCCGCCGCCAGCGTGGTCCACAGCCGCGAGCGCAGGATGTCCTGGGTGGTGAACGGTTCGGAGAACTGCGGCTTGCCGGACAGGCCGCCGCCGGGATACTTGGCGAAGCCGCGGCGCTCGCTGCTCTCGCGGCCTTTGACGTAGCCGAAGTCCTTGTCCAGCGCGCCCCAGTTGCGCAGCGACTCGAGCAGGATCTCCTGGTCCTCGCGCTGCACCTGCGCATCCAGCGCGCCCTGCCGGGTGCTCTTGGCCAGCAGTTCGGCCACGTGCCCCTTGTAGTCGGCGTCGATGTCGCGGAAACGCTGCGGCTTGCCGCCGAACCCCTCGCGGCTGTGCAGCAGCGCGTTGAAGTTGACCTGCACGAACGGTTCCAGCGCCACCCCGAACTGCTTGCAGTAGGACAGCACCGCCTTGTGATGGTGCGGGATGCGCCACGGGCCGGGATTGAGGTACATGCCCTCGTCGAAACCGCACTGCTGCTCGAAGCCGCCCAGCTCGGTGTAGCGATCGCCGCCGCGCAGCGTCCAGTTGCGGCCGCCGGGACGCGCGTTGTACTCGAGCACCTGCACGCGATAGCCGGCCTTGCGCAGCTCATAGGCCGCGGTCAGCCCGGCCAGGCCGGCGCCGAGCACCAGCACCGACGCGCCCTTGGCGTCGCCGTCCAGCCGCGGCACGCCGCCGAAGCGCGATTCGGCGGCCAGGCCCAGGCTGTGCATCGCCTGGTACATCATCGCGCCGCCGCCGGCCAGGCCGATCCTGGCGAGCAATTGGCGGCGGGTCATGGCGCCCCTGGTTGGTGCTTGCATCGTCGATATCGCCTCACGGATTGCGGATCGACCATAGCCGCCGCGGCGGCGGCGCAGGCCGTGTGCGGCGGGTAGGTCGCGATGGAGCGGGTAGGAGTGCGGCCGGCGGCGCGCGGCGCGAGCGGATGCGCCGCTGGCGGACGGACCCTCACCCCAACCCCTCTCCCGGGGGGAGAGGGGCTCAAGCGGGGCGCGCGCAGCTCAGAAGCGGTAGGTCAGCTTGGCGTAGTAGCGCGCGCCGAAGTAGCCGACCGGGCTGCCGGTCAGGTACGGCGAGTTGTAGTAGCTGAGGTAGTTCTTCTCGAGGTAGTCGTACGCCGCCGCCGGCACCTTGTCGGGGTATTTGTTGAATACGTTGTCGCCGCCGACGCTGACGGTCAGCTGTTCGGTGGGCCGGAACGTCAGTTCGACGTTGGTCAGCGCCATCGTGCCGATCTTCTGCTTGTAGTACGGCGCGCCGTTGACGTCGACCACGTCGAGCTGGCTCAGCACGCTGTCGGGGAAGATGTCGCCGTTCCACTCGTCGTACGGCGCGATCAGCTGGTACTGCGGGCCGTAGACCGCCTCGGTCACGCGCAGGCTGAACTTGCCGATGTTGAACGTGGCGCCCAGGTTGAACCGGTACTTGGGCGCGTTGTTTTCCAGGTTGATCAGCGTCGCCGCGCTGTACATGGTGGCGCCGCCGAGCACCTCCGGCGCCGGCTTGGCGCTGAGCACCTCGGTCTTGTTGTAGTTGGCCGCCAGCATCCAGTCGATCGAGCCCCAGTCGAACTCGGTGATGTAGTTGGTCACCCAGTCCACGCCGGTGCTGCGCGTCTTCAGCGCATTGTTGAAGATCGCCACCGAGATGTTCTGCCGCGCGGTGGCGTCGAGCGAGCCGCCCGGCGCGGCCGGATCGATGCCGCCGAGGTAGCCGAAATCGACCAGGGCCTGGCCCAGCGCCGCGTTGTAGGCGGCGTCGGGGGTGCCGTCGCCGTTGGTGTCGCCGGGCTGGCCGGCCTTGGAATATTCGAAGGTGCCCACGCCGATGCGGTCGGAAATGGTGATGCGGTAGAAATCGAGCGTGCTGTCGAAGTTGGGCATCGGTCGGAACACGAAGCCGAGGCTGTAGTTGGTGCTGGTTTCCGGCTTCAGGCTGCCGAAGCCCAGCGCCGCCGCGGCCGCGCTGTTGGGCTGCAGGGTCGGGGTGGCGCTGGTCGGGCCGACCTGCACCGCCGAGTAATAGCCTTCCTGCAGGGTCGGCGCGCGGAACCCGGTGCTGGCGGTGCCGCGTACCGCGAAGGTGTCGGTGAAGTCGAAGCGCGTGGTCAGCTTGCCGACCACCTTGCTGCCGAAGTCGCTGTAGTCCTCGTAACGCCCGGCCACATCCACCAGCCACTTCTCGGTCGGATTGAACACCACGTCGGCGTAGGCTGCGTAGCTGTGGCGGCTGTAGGAGCCGGTGTTGAACAGCGGGTTGTAGCCGGGGAACGAGGACGCGCCGGCGCCGTAGTACGAGGTCGGATCGCCCGGATCGATGCCGTACTGGTCGCGGCGGTATTCGACGCCGGCGTTGAAGGTCAGCGGCTGCGACAGGCCGACGTCGAAATCGTGCGTGGCGTTGAAGTTGGTGGTCCACTGGCTGGCCCAGAAACTGCCGTCGTAGAAGTCCTCGGGCGAATAGCCGTAGTCCTGCCACAGGCTGAAGTTCATCGAGTTCAGCGTGTACACGTCCATCTCGTTCTTGCCGTAGCTGCTGGAGAAATCCCACGACCAATCGGCCAGCACGCCCTTCAGCCCGGCGGTCAACTCGTAGTCGACCTCGTCGGAGGCCTCGGACGGATTGAAGCCCAGCGGATACTTGTGGCTGACCGCGCCGGTCACCGGATCGACGTAGCCGCCGTCCTGGCTGGGACGGCGGTAGTTCTCCTCCGACTGCGCGGTCTTCTTGCCGTAGCTGCCGAACGCGTAGAACTCCAGCGTGTCGCTGAGCACCACCCCGGAGTTGAAGAACAGCGCCTTGCGGTGCACTTCCGGCGGGTTGAGCCAGGCGTTGACGTTGGGGAAGCGCCCGTTGAGGGTCATGCCCTCGACGTCGTCGGCCAGGAAGTCGGCCATGCTCGGATTCACCGCCGTGCAGTCGGCATAGTTGGCCACGCAGTCGGCATAACTGTACGAACCGAGCCGGTACACCGTCTTGCGGTTCTCGACCTCGGCGCTGAGGCTGAAATACGCCGCGTCGCTGCCGAAGCCGATGTTGGCGCCCCACGAATCGGTGCCGCCACCGCCATCCTTGTAGCCCGCGTAACCGGCGTCCACTTCGCCGCCGTCGTGGTTCTTCTTGAGGATGATGTTGATGACCCCGGCGATCGCGTCCGAACCGTACAGCGCGGCGGCGCCGTCGGTCAGCACTTCGACGTGATCGATCGCCGCGGCCGGGATGAACGACAGATCGGCCGAGGCCGCGCCGGTGGTGGTGTTGACGTTGGAGGTGATGTGGCGGCGCTTGCCGTTGACCAGCACCAGGGTGTGGTTGGGCGAGAGATTGCGCAGGCTGGCGGTGAGCGTCTGGCTCGCCATGTCGTTGCCGGTCTGGTTGGCGTTGTACGACGGCACCTGGTTGGCGATGGCGTTGATCAGGTCGGGCGCGGCCGACTGCTTGAGCATCTCCGCACTCACCAGTTGGATCGGCGCCGGGCTGTCGGTGACCGCCATGTTGGCCTTGCGCGTGCCGGTCGAAATGACCGTGATCGCATCCAGCGTCTTGGCCTCGCCACCCGGCTCTTCGGCCAACGCCGGCAGCGCCTGTGCGCCGGCCAGCAGCAGCGTCAGCGTGGCCAGCCCGTGGCCGTGCCGTGCATTGCACAGTCCCCTGCATACCGATTCCGCCAGACGATCGGCGTTCAAACGCTTGCTCATGTTCAAGACCCCCGAGGTGACGTGGATGTGGCGTGGATGCGCACCGGTTCCCCGACCGGCGGCGCCGCGATCGCGGCGTGCAGGGACCATAGCCAGCGCACGGCACCGGACGACCGGATCCGACGGGTAGGTGCGCCGCGAGCGGGTGGGTGGGGGGTGGCGAGCGCCGAGCCGCGGGTAGTGGCGTTCATCGCCGCGGGGGAGTGGGTTAATCTCGGCCAACGACACTTCGGACCCGCCCCATGTTCCAGCCGCGCCGTTGCGTGCAGCGCCAGACGCGGTGGCCGCGTTGATCCATCCAAGCCCGAAATTGCTGCTGCTCGACTTCGACGGCGTGCTGGCGGCCTACTCGCGGGCGGCACGCATCGCGCACCTGGCCACCCACTGCGGCTGCGATCCGGCGCGGGTGCGGGAGGTCCTGTTCGCCTCCGGACTGGAAACCGCCTACGACGGCGGCGCCATCGCCACCGCCGCCTATCTGCATCGGCTAGGCCAGGGCCTGGGCGCGCAGGTGGACGAAGCCGACTGGATCGCCGCGCGCGTGGCCGGCAGCCGTGGCGATCCCGGCGTGATCGAACGCGTGCTGGCGCTGGCCGGCAGGGTCGCGCTCGGCGTGCTGACCAACAACGGCCCGCTGATGGCGCAGGCGATCCCGCAGATCGTCCCGGCGCTATTCCCCTTGCTGCAGGGACGCGTCCTGTGCAGCGGCGCACTCGGCGGACGCAAGCCGCAGGCCGAGGTCTACCGGCGCGCGCTCGACCATTTCGGCATCGCCCCGCGGCACGCCCTGTTCATCGACGACCTGTTCGTCAACGTCCGCGGCGCCCGCGCGATCGGCATGCCCGCCGAAACCGCCAGCGGCGCCCGCGCCCTGCGCCGCGCCCTTGCGCGGCACGGCTTGGGCTAGACGACGCTCCTATCGCCGACAGAGCCCGCGTCCGCCGCAGCTGCCATAACGCCCGCGGCCATTCCTGCTGTAGCTCTAGCTGTAGCTGTAGCTGTAGCTGTGGCTGTGGCTGTTGATGCTGCTGTTGCTGTGGCTTTGCTTTACCGGGTTCCCTTACGTAGCGGCGAATAGGACGGGAAAAACCCCGAAGGGGCGGCGCACATGGATGTGCGCCGTTCACGGCAGGGGCAGGATGCCCCTTCCGTGAATCCCGGCCTATTCGCGGACCCGGAGCGCGCAGCGCGGAGGGCGCGAAGTCAGGGTGTGCTTGACCAGCCTTCGGCTGTGGTAAAGCGCTTCTTTTGGTTACTTTTCTTTGCACAAGCAAAGAAAAGTGACTCGCGCAAAGCGCGAAAGCTTTGCTTGTACCGTTGCCGTTGCCGTTGCCGTTGCCGTTGAATCAAAAGCCAACAGACACTCAAACGTCAATCAGGCTCAACGCTTACCGACATAAGCCTGCAAAGCCGCCCGCAACCGCTTCAACCCCTCAGCCATTTCCTGATCGGTGATATTCAACGAAGGCACGAAGCGCAACACATCCGGCCCGGCCTGCAACGTCAACAACCCATGCGCAGCGGCATGATCGAGGATCGCCCCGGCCTGCCCCGCATGCGCCTGGTTCAGCACCGCGCCGAGCATCAAGCCACGCCCGCGCACCTGCGCAAACAGCTTGAAGTCGTCGTTGAGCGCGGCCAACCCCTGCCGCAGCGCCGCCGCCTGCCGCGACACGTTCGCCGCGATCGGCGCCGACGCCAGCTTGCGCAGCGCCACCCGCGCCACCGCCGCGGCCAGCGGATTGCCGCCGAAGGTACTGCCGTGCGCGCCGAACTGCATCGTCTCGGCCACCTTCGGCCCGGCCAGCAGCGCACCGATCGGGAAACCGCCGCCCAATGCCTTGGCCAGGGTCACGATGTCCGGCGTCACCTCGTCCTGCCAGTGCGCGAACAAGGTGCCGGTGCGGCCCATGCCGCACTGGATCTCGTCCAGCAGCAGCAGCGCGCCGTGGTGGTCGCACAGCGCGCGCACCTGCGCCAGGAAACCCGGCGCGGCCGGCATCACCCCGCCCTCGCCCTGCACCGGCTCGATCATCACCGCGGCCACGTCGCCGGCGGCCATCGCCGTCTCCAACTGCACGATGTCGTTGAAATCCACATAGCGGAAGCCGCCGGGCAGCGGCTCGTAGCCTTCCTGGTACTTCGGCTGCGCGGTGGCGGTGACCGCGGCCAGGGTGCGGCCGTGGAAGCTGCCACGGAAGGTGACGATGACCCGCCGGTCCGGCGCGCGGCCCTGGCTGGCAGCCCACTTGCGTACCAGCTTGATCGCCGCCTCGTTGGCCTCGCTGCCGGAGTTGCACAGGAACACCCGCTGCGCAAAGCGCGACGCGGCGACCAGCTCCTCGGCCAGGCGCAGCGGCGGCTCGCTGTAGAATACGTTGCTGGTGTGCCACAGCTTGCCGGCCTGCTCAAGCAGCGCCGCCGTCAGGTCCGGATCGTTGTGGCCGAGCCCGCACACGGCGATGCCGGCGGACAGGTCGATGTAGTCGCGGCCTTCGCTGTCCCACACCTTGGCGCCCTGGCCGCGCTCCAGCACCAGCTGGCGCGGACGGTAGATCGGCAGGTAGTAGTGCTGGCCGAGGGCGATCAGATCCGCGGCGGAGGAAGCGGTCATCGAAGGGATTCCTGGGAGAAAGCGCACGAGTATAAGACCGCCGGCGCGGCGGCCGCGCGCGGCCGGGCGGGTGTGCGCGGCAGGCGCCTGTACGGCTACGGCCTGGCGCCTGTGCCGAGCGCTGCGGCGCAGTCGGGCGCACACACCGCGCCGTCTGCGCTGGACACCCACGGTGCGCCCAACGCCGGCAGTCGCGCCACCGCCGCAGGCACGCCGGGATCGGTTGGCGCCCGTCCGGCGCGCAGCGGCGGCGCCGCCAGGAACACGAATCCGTCGGCGACCGGATGCCAGCCCAGCCCGCGCCGGCGCCAGCGCAGCACCGGCTGCACCAGCACCCGGTTCGGGGCTACGCCCGGCAGCCGCCCCAGATCCCGCGCCAGGCGCAGCGCCGCCGCCGCATTGAGGTCGTGCACGCCCCAGGCCAGCAGCGCGCAGCCGCCGCCTGCGGCCGCCTGCGCCCGTGCCGCCAACTGCGCAGCGAGCCCTTCCGCGGCAGTGCGCCCGGCAAGTTCGTCGGGCGTGTAGGCGCGCAGGCGATGGCCTTGCAGGTAATGGCCGAAGAAGTCCTGCTCGGCCAACCTGCGGTACGGCGCGCTGGAGGGGCCGAACTTGTACGGCAGCACCACCGGCAGCACGACATCGCGGCAACCGGGCAGCCGCTGCACGACCTGCGCTGACCCGCGCCAGGCCTCGTTGCGCTGCAGCGGGCGGCCGCGCAGCAGCCACAGCTGCGCGCCCACCAGCACGATCAGCACGGCCGCGGCGATGCGCCCGCCACGGCTGCGCGCGCTCGGTCCCGCCACGTCGTACAGGCGCGCCAGCAAGGCCCAGGCGAACGGCGCGGCGGTGAGCAGGTTGCGCGCGGAAAACGACGGCGCAATCGCAACGCTCACCACGATCCCGCTCACCACCATGCCGACCAGCACGCAGCCGCACAGCGCCGCGACCCAATCGGCCTGCCCGCGGATCCGCGCAGTGTCGTGCGGAACCGCGCGCAGGCGCCGCCATAGCCAACGGCCCAGCAGCGCGAGCACCGCCAGCATGGTGCCCCCGGACAGCAGGTCGCGGCTGGCGCTGAGCAACTGGACATAGAAGAACCGGGCATCGTTGCGGAACCACAGCTGGTGCACGTCCTGCTGGGTGCAGTGCAGCAACAACAGCACGAAGCCGACATTGAGCGCCAGGATCGCCACGCCGGATACCGCCAGCGCCACGCGCAGACGCGTATCGCGCTGCGTCGCGATCAGGAACAGCAGCAGCATGCCGACGCACAGCAGCAGATAGGCGTGGGTGAAGCTGGCGATCAGTCCCAATACGCTGAGCGCGGCCCAGTGCGCGAACGGGAAGACGTCGCTGGTCTGCGCACGTCGGCGCAAGGCGACGGCGCTGCTCAGCAGGCCAGCCGACAGCAGCAGGCACAGCGCATAGCTGCGCGCGTTCTGGCTCTGCTCGAACCAGAACACCGACACCGCGCCCGCCGCCAGGGCGAAGGCCAGCGCCGCCGGCGAGAACACGCGCCGCAGGCCGGATCCGAACACGCCCAGCGCCAGCACCGCGGCCACCGCGCTGGGCAGGCGCAGTGCGGCCTCGCCGTTGCCGGCCAGTTGGCTCCACGCATACAGCAGCACGTAGTACAGCGGCGGATGGGTGTCGGTGAGCGCGCGCCGCCACAGTTCGGCCAGGCCCTGGCCGTGGCCCATCACGTGCAGCGTGTACAGCTCGTCGATCCAGTAGTCGCTGGCATCCAGGCCGACGAAGGCGAACACGCAAGCGCAGGCCGCGATCGCGGCGAAGGCCAGTGCCGGCCAGCGCGGCGCCGCGCCGGCGAGGTTGCGCAGCTCGCTCACTCCTTCATCGCCAGCGGCGACGCTGCGACGGTGTCGCGGCTCGGCGCGACGCCGGCCGCGGCATCCTCGGGCCGCCAGGCGCTGCGCTTGGCGGCGTGGTAGTTCCACCCGCCCGCGGCCAGCGCGCCGGCGGCGCCGGCCAGCCACCACGGCAACCGCAGCGCATGCAGGCCGCTGCCAATCAGTTCGCTGAGGATCGCGCCGCCGAGACAGGCCGCATAGAACATCGCCATGCCGTGCAGCAGGCGCATGCCGCTCAGGCGCCGATCGCGGAAGGTCAGCAGGTTGTTGCACTGGAAATTCCAGCCCATCGCCGTACAGATCGCCAGCAACTGCGCCAGCCAGAAGGTCATGCCCAGCATCAGCAACGCGCCCAGCAACAGCAGGTGCACGCCCATGCCGCTGAGTCCGACCGCGAAGAACAGGCTCATGCGCGCCGGCAGCCAGCCGCGCGTGCGCTTTTCCAGCAGCAGTGCGGCCAGTTCGGCGACCACCCGCGTGTCGAGCTTGGAGGCGCCGCCGCGGCGGCGGCGCAGCTGCGTCGGCACCTGCACCGTGTAGGGACGCCGCCGCGCCGAGGCCAGCACGTCGACCAGGATCTTGAAGCCGACGCCGGACAGCTGCGGCCGCACCTGCCGATACCAGGACCGGCGCATCAGGAAGCAACCGCTCATCGGATCGGCCACGCCCAGCCCAAGCAGCGCCTGGCTCAGGCGCACGCCGACGCGGCTGAGCGCATGCCGGTGGCGGCACAGGCCGGAACCGCTCGCGTCCAGATAGCGGCTGGCGACCACCACCTCGGCCTCGCTGTCGCGCATGCGCCGCAGCATGCGCGCGATCAGCGCCGGATCGTGCTGGCCGTCGCCGTCCATGATCGCCAGGCAACGGCCGCGGGCGCTGTCCCAGCCGGCGATCGCGGCCGCGGCCAGGCCGCGGCCGCCGCGGCGGCGCACCAGGCGCACCGCCGGATTGTCGGCCGCATACGCGGTCACCGCCTGCGCGGTGCGCTCGTCGTCGGAGTCGTCGACCACGATCGCTTCGTAGTCGACGTGCTGCAGATGCGCGGCGAGTTCGCGCAATACCGGACCGATGGCCTCGTGTTCGTTCAAGGTACAGATGACGACGGAGACCGTCGGCGCGGCCTGCAACGCGGCGGGCGAAGACGAGGGCATGGACAGATCCAGGGGCGCGGGGGCGAGCGCCGAAGGGTCTGCAGCGGATGTGGCGGCGGATTGCCGTCGCATGCCGGTTTCGTGCATGCATGCGCATACGCTGCAACGCAACGTCACGCGCTGACGCAGAAAATGGCGAAGGCCTGCAAAGGCAAGGACGGCGAGCGTCGCCGCCCGGCTTGATCGGTGATGAACGGCCGGCGCGCGCGGATCGCGGTGGCGATGCCTGCGCAGCGTCTGCCGGTCGCGCGGCTGTGCATTTGCGCAGCCGCCGCCAGCGCAAAGCCGACTACCCTGCTTTCGATGCGCCCGGCGCGCCCCGGAGCGGCGCCTGCGACAGACTGCGCCCACGGCTGCGACCGTCCGCCATCTCCGCGAGCGGCGCCGCCTGCCGCGCTGCCCTGCCGTCGCCCCCCACCGGGGCCGCTGGCGCGTCCACGCCACCACCATGCCGGCGCCGCGCAAGGCTCCCACCCGCGGCCGCGCACAGACGGCGGGTCCGCCGAAGCCGGCGTCGGGTTAGCATGCGCGGATGCGACTGTTCACCGATCCCCAGCTCGCCCCCGCACGCGAGCACGGCTGGCGGCGACGCTGGTTCGACATCATCTATCGGCACGACACCCGGCCTTCGCGCAATTTCGACCTGCTGCTGGTCGCGGCGATCGTGGCCAGCGTCGCGGTGATCATGGCCGACAGCGTGCCGGCGCTGCACGCACGCTACGCCAGCTCCATGTACGTGCTGGAATGGGCCTTCACTGCGCTGTTCACCGCCGAATACGCGTTGCGACTGATGACGGTGAAGCGGCCGTTGCGCTATGCGCTGAGCTTCTGGGGCGTGATCGATCTGCTATCGACCCTGCCTACCTACATCTCGTTCCTGCTGCCCGGCGCGCAGACGCTGCTGGTGGTGCGGGTGCTGCGGGTGCTGCGGCTGTTCCGCATCCTCAAGCTGACCCGCTACGTCGAGGAGAGCAGCCTGCTGGTCGACGCGCTATGGCGCAGCCGGCGCAAGGTGTTCGTGTTCCTGTTCACCGTGATCACCCTGGTGGTGATCTTCGGTGCGCTGATGTACGTGGTGGAAGGGCCGGCCAACGGTTTCACCAGCATCCCCACCGCCATGTACTGGGCGGTGGTGACGATGGCCACGGTCGGTTTCGGCGACATCGCGCCGCTCACGCCGCTGGGCCGCGCCATCACCTCGGTGCTGATCCTGATCGGCTACAGCATCATTGCCGTGCCTACCGGCATCTACACCGCCGAACTGGCCAACAGCCTGCGCGACGCCGACCGCAGCCGCGTGCCGGATCAACGCACCTGCGCGCACTGCGGCCTGCAAGGCCACGACCGCAGCGCCGGCTACTGCCGGGGCTGCGGCCAGGCGTTGCCCGATCCCGCAGCGCCCTGAGTCCTCACCACACGCCGGTGTTGGGCATCGATGCCCACGGCTCGGCCGGGGCGAGCGCCTCGCCCTTCTGCAGCAGTTCGATCGAGATCAGGTCCGGGCTGCGCACGAAGGCCATGCGCCCGTCGCGCGGCGGGCGGTTGATGACGATGCCCTGCGCCTGCAGGTGCGCGCACAGCGCATAGATGTCGTCGACCTCGAACGCCAGGTGGCCAAAGTTGCGTGCGCTGCCGTAGTCCTCGTCCGACCCCCAGTTGTAGGTCAGCTCGACTTCGGCCTCCGGGTTCTGCGGCGCGCCGAAGTACACCAGGGTGAACTTGCCGGCTTCGTTGTCGATGCGCCGGGTTTCGCTCAGGCCCAGGCCCTCGGTGAAGAATTTGCTGGTCTTCTCCAGATCGTGGACGCGGATCATGGCGTGCAGGTATTTCATCGCGACAACTCCAGTGGATGGGGGAATGGGCAGGACCGCCGCGCCTTGCGGCGTTGCCGCCACGCGCAGCGCGACAGCGGAGTCCTTGCACAGGCGCATAGGGTAGCGCCCGCGGCGTGCAGGCGCAGGCAAGCCGCAGACGCCGCCGCTGCGCCCGCCGCTCAGCGGAAGTAGCAGGCCTTCAACGGCAGCGTGGCCGCGCCGACCGCGCTGGCGTCGGCCATCGCCGCGGCCGGCAGCAGCACCGGCAACGGCCGCGCCTGGCCGCGGCGCGGCTGGTTGTCGATGCGTAGCTGCGGGATCAGGCGCAGCGCCAGATCGCGCGGAATGCGTCCGCCGAACACCACCGCCTGCGGATCGAAGACCGCGGTGATCGCCGAGACGATCAGCGACAGGCCCGGCACCGCGCGCGCGATCCAGCGCTCGATCGTCGGCCAGGACGGGTCGTAGGCCGCCACCAGCGCGCTGACGTCGGCCAGCACCACCCCGTCCTCGCTTAGCATCTGCCGCAGCAGCTCCAGCGTGCCGCGCTCCAGGCCCGGCCCCGGCAGCATGCCGGCGAATTCGCCGGCATTGCCGTGCGCGCCGCGCAGGCAGGCGCCGTCGATCACCACGCCGCCGCCAAGACCGTAGCTGAAATACAGATAGGCGAAGTCGCGATACTGGCGGCCGACGCCGAGCAGGCTCTCGCCGACCGCGGCGACGCTGCCGTCGTTGTCCACCCACACCGGCAGGCCCAGCGCGTCGGCGAGCCAGTCGCCGATCGGCAGTTCGCCCAGCGCGCGCAGCGGATCGGGCGGGTTCATGCGCTCGGCGCCATCGACGAAGAACCCGGTCATCGCCACGCCCGCGCCCAGCCGCGGCCCGAGTCCGCGTCCGGCCTCGGCCAGCAGCGCCGCGTCGGCCTCGCGCAACTGCGCCAGCAAGGCCGCCGGCTCGGTCGAACGCAATGGGTGCTCGGCGGTGGCGCGGACCTGGCCGCTGAAGTCCAGCAGCGCCAGCGACAGCGCATCGGTGGCGATCGAATAGCCGACGGTGTGGCCGTGCGCGGGATTGAGCGCGATCGCCGCACCCGGCTTGCCGCGGCCGCCATGCGCCAGCGAGGCGCCGATCAGCACCAGCCCGCGTTCGGCCAGGCCATCGATCAGACGCACCGCCGATTGCACGGTCAAGCCGGTGATGCGGCTGAGATCGGCACGGGTGACGGTGCCGAACAGGCGCAGGCTGTCGAGCATGCGCCGCTCGTTGTCGCTCAGATCGGCATGCGTGGCATGGGCAGGGCGGGAAGCGCGCGGCAGCGAGACGGCGACGGGAGCGGGCATGAGCGAGGATCGGCGGAAGGTCGGGAAAGCATAGCGGGCAATGGTGAAATATTTAATTCACCCTTAGTTATTAGAATCCGGCCATCGCCATGGAAGATCGCCTCTTCGTAACGTGGCCGACGCTCCAGAAGACCGGCGCTTCATCGGTCCCCGGCCGCACCTTGCAAGGAAAGCCGCTCTGCGGCGACCAAAGCAATGGGAGTTTCCAGTCCGGGAACACGATCGGAGCTGAAACCCTTCCTGCGGTCACCGGCGCGAAGAACGCATCGTCGCCGCGCGACCGGCGCCTGCCCCGCTCAATCCAGGAACAGATCCGGCAACAACGGCTGCGCCGGATCCAGCGCGTAGCCGGACAGGTCGGTCACGCCGGCCGCGGCCAGCACCTCGTCGTCGATCAGGAACTGCCCATGGAACCCGGCCGCGGTGCGCGTCAGCACCGCATGCGCCGCATCGGCCATGATCTCCGGACGCCGGCCGTTGCCCGCATCGACACCGGGAATCATGTTCAGCGCCTCGGTGGCGATCAGCGTGCGCGGCCACAACGCATTGACCGCCACGCCCTGCGGGCCGAATTCGCCGGCCAGGCCCAGGGTCACGAAGCTCATGCCCATCTTCGCCAGCGTGTAGCCGGTATGCGGCGCCCACCATTTCGGATCCAGCGACGGCGGCGGCGCCAGGGTCAGGATGTGCGGATTGGCGCTGCGCAGCAGATGCGGCAGACAGGCCTGCGCGCACAGGAAGCTGCCGCGCGCATTGACCTGCTGCATCAGGTCGAAGCGTTTCATCGGCGTGTCCAGCGCGCCGCGCAGCCAGATCGCGCTGGCGTTGTTGACCAGGATATCGATGCCGCCGAACGCCTCGACCGTCGCCGCCACCGCCGCGCGCACCTGCTCCTCCTCGCGGATGTCGCACTTCAGCGCCAGCGCGCGGCCGCCGGCCGCCTCGACCGCCGCCGCGGCGCTGTGGATGGTGCCGGGCAACTTCGGATTGGGCACCGCCGACTTGGCCGCGATCGCCACATTGGCGCCATCGCGCGCCGCACGCAGCGCGATCGCCAGACCGATCCCGCGCGAAGCGCCGGTGATGAACAGGGTTTTGCCTTTCAGCGTCATGGAAATCCCGAAGAGAACGGCGATCACGTAGCTTAGCAAGCTGTTGGACTGCGCTGCGCATACGTTTCGCGCAATGCCGCTGCCCACATCCGGCTGCAACTGCCGGTCAACCCGACTCGACTTCAGCTATTTGCCCATACGGGCGTCCGCATTGCCCGATAGCAGTGCGGGGGGATGGCTCGCGATCGCTGTCTTCCATCTTGGCCGCAACGGCACTGCACCGCGTCGATGCCTGGTACGGCGCCCACTCCATGCACTCGTCGAAGCGCGCTGTGTCCGATTGTGCGGAACGCTTGTGTTGAACTCCGGCGAATTGACGCGTTACCGGCGCGCCGCCTTCATTCGAGCGGACCGGCAGACCGGCACACCCGGTTGCGCCCCTCGCGCTTGGCTCGATAGAGCGCCCTGTCGGCACGCAAGATGACCGCGTCGAAGCTGAGGTCGGCGGGATCCATTTCGGCAACGCCCAGGCTGAGCGTGATCGCAAGCTGTCGCCCCTCGACCTTGAAAGGCTCTGCCTCCATCAGCGCCCGCAGACGCTCTGCAGAATTTTCAGCGTCGTCGATGCCGGTATCGGGCAGCACGACCAGAAACTCCTCGCCGCCCCAGCGCACCGCCTCGTCGCGCTTGCGCAGGCCACCGCTCAAGCGTTGCGCGATGGACACAAGCACAGCGTCGCCCACGTCATGCCCAAAGCCGTCGTTAACGTGCTTGAAGTAGTCGACATCGGCGAGCAGCACGCTGCACCGCCTTCCCGAGGCCAGCCGCGCGTGTAGCCGCTCCAGCATCCGGCGGCCGCCGCGCCGGTTGGCCAGATTGGTCAGCGGATCGCTCTCCGCCTGCCGTTTCAAGCCGAGGTTGGCGCGTTCGCCGGCCATGGCGATGTAGCCGAAGTAGACCAGGATGCTGCTGGCCTGGTCGAAGATGATAGGTATCCTTTCGCTCTTGCGGATGTCCAGCACCAGACCGAACGTCATCAATGCGGCCGGCACGGCAAGCGTCAGGAAGTAGCAGCCAAACGCCAACGCAACAACGTACTGCGAGAGCAGCCGACGGTCGGGAGCGATCAGGATTTCGTAGAGCACCAGGGCGGCCGGCAAGGCGGCGCTGAAATAGATGAAGGGCAGCGTTATCCGCTCGGTTACGCCGGCAACGGCGGCGGCGGCATAAAGCGCGCTCGGCAGCACAGACAGCAGCAAGAGCGTGCGGACGGACACCGTTCGTCCGTAGAACAGCCTCATGCCGCTCCACGACAATGCGAGGCTCGAAATGAATAGCGTGTAGACCAACAACGCCATCAACGGTGGCAGCGCGTCGCCATGGCGAGTGATCGTCAGCAGCGATCCGAAGGTGGACGCGAGCAACGCAACGGTCCAGTGATGGAGATAGCGCTCCTTGGGCCGGCTCAACACGGTGACCACGAAAATCACCAGAAAGGCTGCACGACTCACCGTGCTGCTGAAGTAGAGTGTTTCGATGTCGAGCATGGCGATCGGCTCTCCGCGAAGCGATGCTTAGACGCCGGACGCCTGGTTTGTCGCACTTGCGGAAGTAACGGTCTTATTCAAAATCGATACCCCACCCCAAGACCCAACACCAGCGTGCTCACCTTGACGGTGGCATTGAAACCCTGACCCTCGAAGCGGTAGGCCGGGCTGATCACGTAGCGCACGCTCGAACTGAAGTACCAGTTTCCTGCCAAGCGGTAATCGAATCCCAGGTTCGCGATGCCGCTGGCGATGGCATCGACCCGAAAATCGGGAATCCCGGCGGCAGGGCGGACCTTGTGCTCCCACGCGTAATTGACGCCCAGCCCTATATACGGATTGAGCGCGGCATGGGGGCGGAAGTGGTATTGGGCGGTCAGCGAGACGGCACCGCTTTCGACGGTGCCCACGTCGAAAGCGCCGATGCTCGACTTCGAGATCCGATACTCCCGCGCGAACAATCCGCCTTGGAACTCGATCGCCCAGTGATCGGTGACGAAGTAACTCAGATCCAGACCTGGCACGAAATCGCTGGGCGTATCGACTTCGCCGCCGATGTAGGAGATCTCCGAGTCGAGATTGAGCGGAACAATCTCCAGCGCCATTGCGCGAATCAACCAATTGCCTTGCCGCGGTGCCGACAACAGGACCTCTGCCGCCATCGCACTCGCCGGAGCCAGCGCGACAATGCCAGGCACCGCCAGATACACCGGCCAGATTCGCCCCAATTCACGCATCATGGGTTGTCCTATCTGATCCGGCAGGAATGGACCGTGTGACGCACATGGGGTATCGGCCCCGGCGAACACAACTTTAGGCGCCATGGCGGAGTGTTCTTGGGCGTAGCGACGCGCCTGGACATGCGGCCCATCGACGGTCGGCAGAAGCCATCGGGTCGCGGGACAGGATCGAGCCGATAGCCGGATCGCTGCGCGAAACGCCTTCCCGTCACGCCGTCGCACGTCAAGCCCGCGACCGCGTTCCCCCTCCCTATCCAACATCCCTGCCTTCAACAGCCGAATGGCCGGCCCTACCGACCTCTCAAGGCTTAGGCCCCTGCCCTTCGTTGTCTTCCCACTTCAGCAGGCGCCGGGTCACGAACCGGTAGACCGGCTTGCCGGTGGCGAACCACAGTTCGCGCACCCAGGAGTGGCGCTTGAGCAGGCGCAGTTCGATCGGGGTCAGCGCCTGCCGGCAGTACATGCGCTTGTGCTTGAGCAGGTGGCGCAGGTCCTCGCGCGCCAGCAGCCGCATCCAGCGCGAACGCGGCGCGCCGCGCACCGCCAGCTGGAAGTCGATCAATGCCGGGCTGCCATCCTCCAGCACCAGCCAATTCGCTTCCTTGGCCAGATCGTTGTGCGCCACGCCGCGCCGGTGCACCTGTTGCAGCAGGCGCCGTGCGGCACGGAAGTAGGCCAGGTCGCCGCGCGGCGGGCGCTGGTACATGGCGTCGCCGGCCAGGTAGCTGCGGTCCAGGAAGGTGCCGTCCCAACCGCGCAGCTGCGGCGTCGCCGCCATGCCCGACAACTGCTGCAGCGCCCGCGCCTCGCGCCGCGCCAGCCACCAGGCCGGCAGGCGCAGCCACCATGGCGCGGCGGTCAGGTCGCGGCGCACGAACACGTGCTCGCCGTCGCCGTCGGCTTCGCGTACCAGCAGGATGCGTCCGAAGCTGTCGGACTTGAGGATCTGGGTGGAAGCGGCCGGCGCGCGTGTCATCGCGCCAGTTTAAGCGGAACGCCATGCTCGCCCACTTATAATCCCCCCATGAATGCATCATGGATCGACGCCACGCTGGAGTGGGTCGCAACGCATCCCATCCTGGCCGGCGCGGTCATCTTCGCGATCGCGTTCTGCGACGCGGTCATCGTGCTGGGCACCATCGTGCCGGCGTTGCCGCTGCTGTTCGCGATCGGCGTGCTGATCGGATTGGGTCAGATCTCCGGCCCGTACGCGGTGGTCAGCGCCGCCCTCGGCGCGCTGGCCGGCGACGCGCTCAGCTACTGGGTCGGCCATCGCTGGGGCCACCAGCTGCGCAACTACTGGCCGTTCCGGCGCTATCCGCAGCTGCTGGATCGCGGCGAGGCGATGTTCCGCCGCAATGCCTTCAAGAGCATCCTGGTGGCGCGCTACGTCGGCGCGATCCGCCCGTTCGTGCCGGCCGTGGCGGGGATGATGAAGATGCCGCTGCGCCGCTACTTCGTCGCCAGCGGCGTCGCCGCGGTGACCTGGGCGCTGCTGTTCCTGGGCCCGGGCTGGCTGCTCGGCCAGGCCTACGATGCGGTGGCCGCGGTCGCCGGGCGCCTGTTCCTGGTGCTGGGCCTGCTGGTGCTGGCGCTGGGCCTGGTCTGGGCGATCGTGCTGTACGGCTATCGCTGGTCGGCCGGGCACATGGACGCGCTGCTGGCGCGCGGTCTGGACTGGTCGCGCCGGCACCCGGTGCTGGGCCGCTATTCGATCGCGGTGTTCGACCCGCAACGGCGCGAGTCGGTGCCGCTGGCGATGCTGGCGGTGATGCTGCTGGCGCTGGGCTGGGGCTGGTTCGCGCTGCTGATGGTGGTGGTCGGCCACGGCGAGCCGCTGCGGCTGGACCTGGCGGTGCACGACCTGATGCTGGCGCTGCGCAATCCGCTGGCCGACTACCCGATGACCGCGCTGGCCTCGCTCGGCGACTGGCAGGTGCTGGTACCGGCCACCGCGCTGGGCCTGGTCTACCTGATCTGGCGCCAGCGCTGGATGGCCGCGGCGCACTGGCTGGCGGCGCTGGCCTTCGGCCTGGCGCTGACCAAGCTGCTCGGCACCACCGTGCACGTGGTGCGCCCGCCGGCGGCCAGCAGCGGTTTCGGCTTCCCGTCGGTGGCGGTGACCATGGCCACGATCAGCTTCGGCTTCTTCGCCGTGCTGATCGCGCGCGAACTGCCCGGGCGCTCGCGGGTGTGGCCGTACCTGCTGTCGGGCGTGGTGGTGACCCTGATCGGCTTCGCCCGCCTGTACCTGGGCGCGCACTGGCTCAGCGACGTGGTCGGCGGCATGCTGTTCGGCATCTTCTGGCTGCTGGTCCTGGGCATCGCCTACCGCCGCCGCTTCAACCGCGCGTTCTGGATGAAGCCGCTGGCCTGGCTGTTCTATGGCGGCTTCGTCGCCGCGGCGCTGTGGTACGCGCCGCGCAACCTGGAGCAGAAGCTGGCCAAGTTCGAACCGCCGCCGCCGGTGCTGATGGATCTGGCCGCCGCCACGTGGTGGCAGGACGAATGGCGGCTGCTGCCATCGCGGCGCAACGAGTTCGACGACGACCAGCGCTGGCCGCTGGACCTGCAGGTGGCCGGACCGCTGGCGCCGCTGCAGCGTCAGCTCGAAGCCGCCGGCTGGCGCGTGCAGCCGCAAGCCGGCTGGCAGCAGGCGCTGCAGTTGCTCGACTACAAGACCCAGGCCGAACGCGTCCCGGTGCTGCCGGCGACGCTGGACACCCGGGTGGAATCGCTGCTGATGCTGCGCAGCGGACCGCGCCCCGGCGAACTCTATGCATTGCGCCTGTGGCCGGCCCCGGCGCGGCTGCAACCGGGCAACGTGCCGCTGTGGCTGGGCAGCGCGCAGAGCCTGCGCTACGAACGCCACTTCAACCTGATCGGCCTGTGGCGCCCGCTGCGCGGCGCCGATCCCGCGCTCAACGCGGTCACCGACGCGCTGCACGCGCTGCCCACGCGCAAGGACATGCATCGCCCGTCGGATGTGCCGGTCTTGCTGGTGCGCAGCGAGGGCGAGGCGCCGGTCGAGGCGCCCTGAGCGCTTTCGCGGTCGGCCGAAGACCAAGGCCACCCGGTGTGCCGTGCCGCCCATCATGGCCAGGAGCACCCGCTCCCAGCCATGTGGGCGAACGGCGATGCATGCAGGAATGCATTCGATTGGCCTCGTGCCATCGGCCCGCGACGCTTGCGCGACCGCGCAATCCCATACGTCGTATATCGCATCCGGCTCCCGACCCCCGGCTCCATTCCGGACCGCAGCGCAGTGCTACGTCCAACTCCACGCCGCAGCAGACACGCGAACACACAGCGAGACGCGCCCTCGTGCTCCGAGTCAGATGCCGTCGAGACGACGGCCGGCTTGCGCGCTGTTCATGGCCAGAGCGGCCTCGATCGCGACAGATAGTCCAGGTAGAGCGCGTCGCGACTGAAGTCGCTCCCACAAACGGGCATTACCGGACGAACATGCTGCTGTAAACCGCAGGCTGCCCTCAACGCATCCGCCGCCAGCACTCCTGCGAATCCCGAATCCCGAATCCCGAATCCCGGCTTCAAGGAATCCACCCCAGCAACTGCTCCAGCCGCTCGTGCGGATCGTCTTCCTGCAGCAGCGCCAGGCGCTGGCGCTCGTCCAGCGGCAACAGTTCGGCCAGGCGCCAGCCGACCCAGGCGGCCTGGTCGAGCAGGCGCGGGCCGACCACCGGATACACATCGGCGGCCTGGTCCAGAATGCTGTCCAGCACGGTCGACAACAGCGCGTGCTGCGGCTGCAACTCGTCGTCCTCGTCCGGCTCGCGCCAGTGCACGTCGCCGACCACCAGGCCGTTGTCGCGGACCCGGCTGCGCAACACGTGAAAGCGGCGTTCGCCGCGCAGGCTCAGCACCAGCACGCCGTCGGCACCGACATCGAAATCGACGATGCGCGCCTCGGTGCCGTACGCCGCCGGCACGGCCGGGACGCCGGTCTCGGCGCCCTCCAGAATCAGACACACACCGAAGCCGCTGCCGCTGCGACCGCAGTCGCGCACCATGTCCAGGTAGCGGCGTTCGAACACGCGCAGCTTGATCGACGCACCCGGCAGCAGCACCGCATGCAGCGGGAACAGCGCCAGCGTGCTGCGCTCCTCGCTCATGCAGGCGCCCCATTGCACGGCACGACGCTCATTGCAGCGCCGCCAGGAAGCGCCGCGGCGCACCGTCGAAGCCGCCGTTGGACATGAACACCACATGGTCGCCGGCACGCGCCTGCGCCTGCAGCGCCGCCAGCAGCGCATCCACGTCCGCGGCGGCGCAGGCCTGGCCGCGGACCGCGGCGATCACCTTGCCGGCGTCCCAGGCCAGCTCCGGCCGCTGCAGGAACACCACCGCATCGGCCGCCTCCAGCGCCGGCGCCAGCGCTTCGGCATGCGCGCCCAGCCGCATCGAATTGCTGCGCGGCTCCATCGCCACCACGATGCGCGCCGCGCCCACGTTCGCGCGCAGCCCTTCCAGGGTGGTGCGGATCGCGGTGGGGTGATGCGCGAAATCGTCGTAGACGGTGATGCCCTGCGCCTGGCCGAGCACTTCCAGGCGCCGCTTGACGCTGCGGAACTGCGCCAGCGCCGGCATCACCTGCGCCGGCGCCACACCGACCGCGTGCGCGGCGGCCAGCGCCGCCAGCGCGTTCATCACGTTGTGCCGGCCGAGCAGCGGCCAGCGCACTTCGCCCAGTTCCTGGCCGCGGTGCAAGACAGCGAAATGGCTGCCGTCGGCGGCGAGCGGACGCGCGCTCCATTCGAACGCCGGATCGAAGCCGAAGCGCTCCACCGGCGTCCAGCAGCCCATCGCCAGCACCTCGCGCAGATGCGCGTCCTCGCCGTTGACGATGAGCCGGCCGCGCCGCGGCACGGTGCGCACCAGATGGTGGAACTGGCGCTGGATCGCGGCGACGTCGGGGAAGATGTCGGCGTGGTCGTACTCGAGGTTGTTGAGGATCGCCACCAGCGGCCGGTAGTGCACGAACTTGCTGCGCTTGTCGAAGAACGCGGTGTCGTACTCGTCGGCCTCGACCACGAACAGCGGCCGCTCCTGCGCGGCTGCGGCTGCGGTTTCGCTGACAAGCGCGCGCGGGCCGGTGGCGACCGCTGCGTGCTGGCGCGCAGCGACGGCCTCGGCGACCGGATCGCGATGCGCACCGCCGGCCGAAGACGCCGTGCCGCCCAAACGTGCGGACACGCCGAAATCCTCGGCCACGCCGCCGATCAGGAACCCCGGCTCGCGGCCGGCCGCCTGCAGCAGCCAGGTCAGGATGCTCGTCGTGGTGGTCTTGCCGTGGGTGCCGGCCACCGCCAGTGTGTCGCGCCCGGGCAGCACCCGCTCGCTCAGCCACTGCGCGCCGGAGGTATAGGCACGGCCGGAATCCAGCACCGCCTCGACCGCGGCATTGCCGCGCGACAGCGCATTGCCGACGATCACCTGCGCGCAGTCGGCCCCGATGTGCTCGGGCAGGTAACCCTGCTTCAGCGCAATGCCCAGGTGCTCCAGTTGCGTGGACATCGGCGGGTAGATCGCCTGGTCGCTGCCTTCGACCTCATCGCCGAGTTCGCGCGCCAGCGCGGCGACACCGCCCATGAACGTACCGGCGATGCCGAGAATATGGATCTTGCTCATGGCGCGATTGTCGCCGATCCCCCGACGCGCGCAAACCGGCACGCTGCGGCCGCCGGCCCGCGGCGCGGCGCCGCCGAAGGGCGAACGCCCACGCCCGGCCCTCGAAACGGCGGCCACGTCAAGTTAGGAAATCCCCCACACCCACCGAAGAAAGTTCCCGATAGGCAAGTCGGGAGCCAACATCGAAAATGAACAAGCCAGCCGCAACACCCTACGGTCCTACTCCCCAAGAGGCCATCCCCAAGGGAGCTCATGTTGTGGGGCCCTGAGCAAGCCCGTTCGCTGGCACCTAACGTTTCCGGCCTCCCGCCCGCGCCCACGCGTGGCGGGAGGCATGGTTTTGTTTTGCCCTGCCCGCCCTTGGCGACGGATATAGCTAAACCCTGGCGCAGAACGCGGCTCGCCGACCAGGTGGCACGGACGCGCGGCAGCCGGAGTGGGTCGACGCCCTGGCGGGCTTGAGCCCTGCGCGCGCGCCGCACACGCCGGCCTTGCGTCCCTTTATCCCTTGCAGCAGCGGTTTCAACCCCGACAAGCGCAGTGTGAGAGGTACGGACTTCGGACACAGCCTGTCGGGGCTGAAGCCCCTCCTACAGTGCACCCAGTCAGCTTGCCACAAGTCCCTGTAGGAGCGGCTTCAGCCGCGACGAACGAAGCGGCGTGCTTTCCGGCAGCGCAATGCGTCGGGACTGAAGTCCCTCCCACAGTGCACCCAGTAAGCAGGCCGCAAGTCCCTTAGGGAGCGACTCCGCTGGCCTCGCTATCAGTCGCGACGAACGAAGCGGCAGACCTGACACGGCGTCGGGCAGTGCGGGGGCCGAAGCACTCCCCACAACGCACCCAACCACCAAGCGCATTTTTTCCCTGTAGGGGCGGCTTCAACCGCGATCAGCGCAGCAGCGCGCCTTCCGAGGTCGGAAACCGTCGGGGCCGAAGCCCCCCCTACAGTGCACCCAGTCAGCTTGCCGCAAGTCCCTGTAGGAGCGGCTTCAGCCGCGACGAGCGAAGCGGCGTGCTTTCCGGCGGCGCAATGCGTCGGGAATGAAGTCCCTCCCACAGTGCACCCAGTAAGCAGGCCGCAAGTCCCTTAGGGAGCGACTCCGATGGCCTCGCTATCGGTCGCGGCGAACGAAGCGGCAAACCTGACACGGCGTCGGGCAGTGCGGGCCGAAGCACGCCCACTACGCACCCAACCCACCAAGCACATGTTACCTGTAGGAGCGGTTTCAACCGCGATCAGCGCAGCAGCGCGCCTTCCGAGGTCGGAAACCTCCGAGGCCGAAGCCCCTCCTACAGAGCGCCCAGCACGATGGCGGCAGGCCTGCGAAGCAGGGGCTACGGATGCGTCGGACCAGCAGGCGCGCCGAGCGCCGCAGCGAGGCGGCCGCTCGACGCAGGGCCTGCTCAGCGGCCGATCGCCGCCAGGATGCGCGTCAGCACGTCGTCCAGCGAACCGACGCCGTCCACGCGCGCCAGGGTGCCGCGCTTGTCGTAGAAACCGATCACCGGCGCGGTCGAATCGTTGTACACCTGCAGGCGCTTGCGCACCGACTCGGGGTTGTCGTCTTCGCGGCCTTCGGCCTTGGCGCGGCCTGCGATGCGCTCGACCAGCAGCTCGGTGGCCACGTCCAACTGCACCACCGCGTCCAGCGGCTGGCCGATCTTGGCCAGCAGTTCGTCCAGCGCCGAGGCCTGGGCCAGGTTGCGCGGATAGCCGTCGAGGATGAAACCGTTGGCGACGTCGTCGCGGCCGAGCCGCGATTCGAGCATGCCGAGCAGGATATCGTCGGAAACCAGGTCGCCGCGCGCCATCACTTCCTTGGCCTGCACGCCCAGCGGAGTGCCGGCGGCGACTTCGGCGCGCAGCAGGTCGCCGGTGGAAATGTGCGGGATCTGCAGCTTGTCCTTCAGGCGGCTCGCCTGCGTGCCCTTGCCCGATCCGGGCGGTCCCAACAGAACCAATCGCATCAACCTGACTCCTCGAGGAAATTACCGTGCGCGGCCGGCGGCGTTAGACTCGGGGGCCACGCCTGCGCTGTACCGCAAGGCCCCCAGCTTAACGCATCCGGGCAATGTCCCGGCAATGTCCCCACCCCAGGAGCGAGTCCCGACCATGGCCCAAGGCACCTTGCTGTATGCCCAGTCCGGCGGCGTCACCGCCGTCATCAACGCCAGTGCCGCCGCCGTGATCGGCGAGGCGCGCGCACGCAAGGTCAAGGTCCTGGCCGCGCGCAACGGCATTCTCGGCGCGCTGCGCGAGGAACTGATCGACACCTCCAAGGAGTCGGCCGCGGCGATCCGCGCGCTGGCGCACACCCCCGGCGGCGCGTTCGGCTCGTGCCGCTACAAGCTCAAGTCGCTGGAGGCCGACCGCGCCAAGTACGAGCGCCTGCTGCAGGTGTTGCAGGCGCACGACGTGCGCTACTTCCTCTACAACGGCGGCAACGATTCGGCCGACACGGCGTGGAAGGTGTCGCAGTTGGCCGACGCATTCGGCTATCCGCTGCACTGCATCGGGGTGCCCAAGACCATCGACAACGACCTGGCGGTCACCGACACCTGTCCCGGCTTCGGTTCGGCCGCCAAGTACACCGCGGTCTCGGTGCGCGAGGCGGCGCTGGACGTGGCGGCGATGGCCGAGACCTCGACCAAGGTATTTGTCTACGAGGCGATGGGCCGCCACGCCGGCTGGCTGGCCGCCGCGGCCGGCCTGGCCGCGCAGTCGCCCGACGACGCGCCGCAGATCATCCTGTTTCCCGAACGCGCCTACGACGAAGCCGCGTTCCTGGCGCAGGTGCGCAAGGTGGTGGACAAGGTCGGCTGGTGCGTGGTGGTGGCCAGCGAAGGCATCCAGACCGCCGACGGGCGCTTCGTCGCCGATGCCGGCGGCGGCACCGACGCGTTCGGCCACAGCCAGCTCGGCGGCGTGGCCTCGTACCTGGCCGGCAAGGTCAAGGCCGAACTCGGCTACAAGGTGCACTGGACCCTGCCCGACTACCTGCAGCGCTCGGCCCGCCACATCGCCTCCAAGACCGACTGGGAACAGGCGCAGGCGGCCGGCAAGGCCGCGGTGCAGTTCGCGCTGAAGGGCATGAACGCGGTGATGCCGGTGATCGTGCGCAGCAGCGATGCGCCGTACCGCTGGAAGATCGAGGCCGCGCCGCTGAGCAAGATCGCCAACCACGAGAAGAAGATGCCGCCGGCGTTCCTGCGCAAGGACGGCTTCGGCATCACCGAGAAGGCGCGCCGCTACCTGCAGCCGCTGATCCGCGGCGAAGCCTATCCGCCCTACGACCGCAGCGACGGCCTGCCGAAGTACGTGGCGCTGAAGAACGTGGCGGTGAAGAAGAAGTTGCCGGCCTGGGAGGGGTGAGGCATGGCGCGGGTGCCGGGGCGCGGGCCCCGGCGTCCAGCGCGCTTCGGTCATGGCCGCCGGGACAGTGCCGCTTTCGCTGCGGCCGGGTCCCCGACGCCACATCTCCTGCACCCGACGCGCTGTGCCGGTTGAGCGCCGGGCGGATCACCCTGGCGGGCGCAGAAGCTTCTTCAGACCGCTTTGGACGATCTCCGCGAACACCTTCGGTTCGCCATAGGCGCGCGCGGTGAGCATCGCGCCGTACACGATCGACATGAACGCTTCCGCCTCCAGGCGGGCGGAGCCTTGCAGCTGGAACCGGCCCAGTTGCGCGCCCTTGGTCAGTACGATTTCCAGCCAGTTCGACAGGTCGCGGAAGTGCGCGCGCACATGCTCGGCCAGATCGTCGGGCAAGGTGGGCAATTCGCTGGCAAGCATGCCGGCGACGCAAAAAGGGGCGGACGCGTCGGCGATGCACCGCTCCCAGTAGCCGGTATAGAAGCCGAGTTGCTGCTCGGGATCGAAGACGCCGCTCTCCAGCATCCGGGTCTGTGCAACGATCAGGGCGCGGGATTCCTCCACGACCGCACGCGCCAGATCGGCCTTGGCGGGAAAGTGGTGGTGGATGCTCGCCTTGCGCACCTGTACCTGTTCGGCGACATCGGCGTAGCTGAAGCCGTTGTAGCCCCGGGTCTGGATCAGGTAACGGGCCGAATCGATCAGTTTCTGCTGTGTGGTCATGGCTGGATTCTACCACCTGGTAGGTAGCCACTCGATCCATCAAGCCCTGTATGGCCTTAGATCAAGGGATCTCAGGAATGCGTTGACTATTTGCCTACCAACTAGTAGGTTGATATCTCTTCCGAGGATGTCCTCCATGAACGCACTTCGCAATTTCTACTTCCTGCGCGCCGCCGCCGCCTTTGCCTGGGTTGCCGCGGTCCTCCTTTCCTCGCCCGGATCCGCGGCGCTCGCCGGGACACTCCTGGTGCTTTACCCGGCCTGGGACGCGCTCGCGAACGTTCTGGATGCGCGGCGCAGCGGCGGACTTCAGGCCAACCCGGGGCAGACGTTCAACGCGCTGGTCAGTGCCGTCACCGCCGTCGCCATGGCCATCGCGTTCGCGCTGCACGGCAACCCGGGCGGCGTCCTGGTCTTCGGCGCATGGGCGCTGCTCGCCGGACTGTTCCAGCTCGCCGTCGGCATCCGCCGCCGCAAGCTCGGCGGCCAGGTCTTCATGATGCTCAGTGGCGCCCAATCGGCGCTCGCCGGTGTCTTCTTCGTCGTCCAGTCATTCGGCGCCGCGCCGACCCTCGCCCAGCTCGCGCCCTACGCTGGATTCGGCGGCCTCTACTTCCTGCTTTCCGCTCTGTGGCTGAGCTTCCGGAAGCCGCGTCCGGCGCCCTCGACTTCCTGAGGCGCCTGGCGAGAACACGCTCCCCGCCTTGGATAATGGTTGTCCAGGCGCAAGGGTGCTGCGGATTCACGGCGCAGGAGGCGGTTACGCTATCGCACGGCAACCGGCATCCGTCCTGCAAACCCGCGACAAGGAACCGGAATGGGCGTCGATTGGCACAACGGTCCGATCACGCACGCAACGCCGGTGGACGAGACCTACCGCAAGACGCAGGCCGTGCGCCGGTTCCTGGCCGGCGCGTGCGGGGCCGGGTTCAAGTTCGATCGCGCCTTCATGGCATGGATCATGGACGGCGCGCCCAAGAACATGGGCGACGTTGCCGCCGAATGGCTGCGCCGGCAGCGGGCAGGACTGTCGCCAGCTCGATAGCTGCGTGGGTTCGCGTGGCCTATATGTTCGACCACGCGTGCGTGGCCTGTGCGTTCGATTAAGAACTGGCGACAAAGAACGCAGTGGCATCAGTTCTCCAACCTGCTGCCAAGTGCGGCTGCGCAGCGCAGCCTCGCGACTGCCCAGGACCTGGCGACGCGATTGGGCCAGGCGGTGCCGATCGCGTTGCAGGCCTTAGCGCGCGTCGCGTTCCTGCACGGCATAGCGAACCGGCAGCGACGGCAGCATCAACGCGGGAGCTGCGGTTCCCGGCGCGACCAGCACCTGGTCCAGCGCGATCGCGTCGTCGCCCTCGCGCGCGACGAAAGCCTGGACCAGGCGGGTGCCGGCGGTCGGCAACAGCGCCTGCGGGATCGGACTCGGCGTGCGGCCCATGCCCGCCAGCCATTGCGGACGCCCGGCGACGAGCGTCGTGCGCGGGTGCACGACCTGCAGATCGACCGAACCCGCTAGCAGGCCCACCGTCAGCGGCTTGCCGTGCCGCATCAAGACCACGGAGCGGCCATGTGTCTTGGGTTCGGCGATGGCGTACAGGTCGGCGTCGGGCCGATTCATCGGGATCGGCGACAGGCCCGCCTGGTCGATCGTCAGCGGATCGATGCCCGTGGCGCGCTTGAGCCGCTGCGCCATCATCTCGACCTTTCCGCCCTCTGCGGCGATCGGCCGTTCGGCGGCATGGTGTTCGCCGGCATAGATCAGGATCTTGCTGGCGGGAGCGTGCTTGAGCGCGCGCCGGATGAGGTTGTCGGCCTGGTCCTGCTCCCGCTGCGCCTGGGCCTCGCCGGGATCGGCGGCGTAGTCCGTCCGCGTGGTTTCGTACGACACCAGACGGTAGCCCAGCGCGAGCGACTGGCGCAGGAAATCGGCGAAGACCGGATCGTGCAGGTAGTAGCCGCTCGTCTGCCGTGGGTAGCCGTCCTTCGAGAGCGCCGCCATCTTGTCGCGCGAGACCGCATCGTCGGCATCGCGCTTCAACGCCTCGGCCGCCAGCACGGTGTAGCCGAGCGGGCGCAAGGCGCGCGCGACCTCCAGCCCGAACGCGCGGCCGCGCGGATCGAGATGGTTCTCGTCGAGGATCACGATGCTGGTGCGGCGCGCGCGGCGCACGATCTCCGCAAGCGCGGAAACGCCGTGCGCGGCGCGCAGGTCAGCGAGCTGTTCTTCGGGCACGTGGAAGTCCGCCGCCTTCGCCGGATTGAACGTCGGCATGCCGGTCATGCACGACATCACCTGCGCCCATTGGTCGAACACATCCGCATCCTGGATATCGCCCGCCGAGGCGACGCCGAGATGCGCCAGCAGGCCGAACGAGGCATCCAGATAGCGGCCATGCATGGCGTCCTGAACGGACTGGTCGTTGGCGGCCTGGACGCGCGCCGCCGCATCCGGCGCGGGCGCATCCGGCACGGCCGGCGAGGCCGTGGCGGAAGGCATCGCGGCCGTACTCGCAGCCGTCGCCGCCATCAGCCACAACAAGCCGCCGACAATCGATTGAAACCGCATGGATGCTCGGACCTTTTAGCGCGTGCAGGAGTATTGCCAGGAGCGCGACGAAAGACAAGATCGCGACCGGCGCGCACGATCGGCAAGGAACGAGATGAGCTTCGACTGGCAAAACGGCCCGATCACGCGCGCGACGCCGGTCGACAAGACCTATCGGAATACGCAGGCAGTACGCCGCTTCCTCAGCGGCACATGCGGCGCCGAGTTCAAGTTCGATCGCGGCTTCATGGCGTGGATCAAGGACGGCGTGCCCAGGAGCATGGGCGAGGTTGCCGACGAATGGTTGCGACGGCGGCGACAAGGGCCGGAAGCGGCGCGCTAGGCCTGCACCGGCTCGAATGCGCCCACGCGCCGAACTGCACACCTGAAACAACGGCAGCGCGCATCGGCGGCGGGGCGCGACAGTCCGAGACAGCCGCCAGCGGCGCTGGACGCGATGAAGCTTGCGAGCATGCGCATCGCACCAGGCGAGGACGCGCCGCACCCGCCGATGTCCATGCATGGCATCGGCGGCGGCGTGTGAGCGGGCGCGCAGCGGGCGACGTCCCGCAAATCTCGCCGGAACCAATTGGGGATGCCGCGCGCGGCGAAATACCGCTCCGCACCCCGACTCAGCGGCAGGCCTTGCCTTCCAGCGTCATCTGCGCGGCGAACTGCGGCACCTGCGCGATCGCGCCGGCCGCCGCCTGCTTCTTCGCCTCTTCCAGATAGATCCGCGACTGGCCCTGGCCGTCGAGCTCCGCCTTGGTCGCCACCGGCTTGCGCCACACCCGCACCACCGCCTGCTGCGACGGACAGGCCGCGCTGGGCACGCGGATCACGTCGTTGAACTTCCAGCCGGTGGCTTCGCTGGGCTTGGCCTGGTCGAACTCCACCAACTTGGCGCGCGGCTGGCAGGTGGGGCTGCTGCGCACCGCGGAAAACTTGTAGGGCTGTGCCGCATCGCCGGTGTAGACGCCTTCGAAGCGCACGCAGGCCTCGGGGATCTGCCGGATCGTGTGCACCACGCCCACCGCCTGAGGCGCGCCGGGCTGGCGCTGCAGTTCCGGGACCGGATCGGCGGCCAGCGCCGCCAGCGGCGCGCAGGCGCACAGGCCGAGGGCCAGGGTCGAAGCGAGTGCGCGCACCCGCGCCGGGATCGTCGATTGCATGGGCTTGCTCCTTGGAAGCGATGCGCAACGCTGCCACGCGCCGACTGAACGCGGCGCCAAGACAGCGCAGGCGCCTGCCGCTGGCGATGCGTAGGACCCGGGCGCATACTCGGGCCGTTCAGGCCAGGTCGCACATTGCGATACGCACCACCGGCGCGTTGCGGCCGCGGAGTCGTTGCATGCCTCAGGCTCCTTTCGGTGTGATCCCGTTGTACGTCCCACCGCTTGGGCGACATCCACATCCTTGGGAGGGGTCATGCTGGAACGATATGCGGTCACCGTGGCACTGGCGTGCGCGGTCTTGGCAGTACTCTACGGCGTCGTGTCCACGCGCTGGATCCTGGCGCAGCCCGCCGGCAACGAACGCATGCGGCAGATCGCCGATGCAATCCAGGAAGGCGCACGCGCCTACCTCAACCGCCAATACCAGACCATCGCCATCGCCGGCGTGGCGCTGTTGCTGCTGGTCGGGTTCTTCCTGAGCTGGTACACCGCCGGCGGCTTCGCGATCGGCGCGGTGCTGTCCGGCGCGGCCGGCTACATCGGCATGAACCTGTCGGTGCGCGCCAACGTGCGCACCGCCGAGGCGGCGCGGCGCGGCCTGGGGCCGGCGATGGACGTGGCGTTCCGCGGCGGCGCGATCACCGGCATGCTGGTGGTCGGGCTGGGCCTGATCGGCGTGGCCGGCTATTACGGCGTGCTGCAATGGCTGGGGCGCAGCGTCGAGGAAAGCCTGCATGCGCTGGTCGGCCTGGCCTTCGGCAGTTCGCTGATCTCGATCTTCGCGCGGCTGGGCGGCGGCATCTTCACCAAGGGCGCCGACGTCGGCGCGGACCTGGTCGGCAAGGTCGAGGCCGGCATCCCCGAGGACGATCCGCGCAACCCGGCGGTGATCGCCGACAACGTCGGCGACAACGTCGGCGACTGCGCGGGCATGGCCGCGGACCTGTTCGAGACCTACGCGGTCACGGTCATCGCCACCATGCTGCTCGGCGGGCTGATGGCGGCCGAGGCCGGGCGCAACGCGGTGCTGTATCCGCTGGTGCTCGGCGGGGTGTCGATCGTCGCCTCGATCGTCGGCACCTTCTTCGTGCGCGTGCGGCCCGGCGGCTCGATCATGGGCGCGCTGTACAAGGGCGTGATCGTGTCCGCACTGCTGGCCGCGGCGGCGTTCTGGCCGGTGACCCAGCAGCTGATGGGCGACACCGCCGCCGGCGCGACCAAGCTGTACGGCTGCGCGCTGATCGGCCTGGTGCTGACCGGCCTGATCGTGTGGATCACCGAGTACTACACCGGCACCCAGTACAAACCGGTGCAGCACGTGGCGCAAGCCTCGACCACCGGCCACGGCACCAACATCATCGCCGGGCTCGGCATCTCGATGAAATCGACCGCACTGCCGGTGATCGCGGTGTGCGCGGCGATCTGGGGCGCGTTCGCGCTGTCGGGCCTGTACGGCATCGCCATCGCCGCCACCGCGATGCTGTCGATGGCCGGCATGATCGTCGCGCTCGACGCCTACGGGCCGATCACCGACAACGCCGGCGGCATCGCCGAGATGGCCGAGCTGCCGCCGGAGGTGCGCGCGGTGACCGACCCGCTGGATGCGGTCGGCAACACCACCAAGGCGGTGACCAAGGGCTACGCGATCGGTTCGGCCGCGCTGGCCGCGCTGGTGCTGTTCGCCGACTACACACACAACCTGCGCGCCGCGCATCCGGGCGAAACCTTCGCCTTCGACCTGTCCGACCACACGGTGATCATCGGCCTGCTGCTCGGCGGCCTGATTCCCTATCTGTTCGGCGCGATGGCGATGGAGGCGGTGGGCCGCGCCGCCGGCGCCGTGGTCGAGGAAGTGCGGCGCCAGTTCCGCGAGATCCCCGGCATCATGGAAGGCACCGGCAAGCCGCAGTACGACCGCGCGGTGGACATGCTGACCCGTTCGGCGATCCGCGAAATGATCGTGCCGTCGCTGCTGCCGGTGGCAGTGCCGGTCGTGGTCGGGCTGCTGCTCGGCCCGCGCGCGCTCGGCGGCCTGTTGATCGGCACCATCGTCACCGGGCTGTTCGTGGCGATCTCGATGACCACCGGCGGCGGCGCCTGGGACAACGCCAAGAAGTACATCGAGGATGGCCACTTCGGCGGCAAGGGCAGCGAGGCGCACAAGGCCGCGGTCACCGGCGACACGGTCGGCGATCCGTACAAGGACACCGCCGGCCCGGCGATCAACCCGCTGATCAAGATCATCAACATCGTCGCCCTGCTGATGGTGCCGCTGCTGTAGCGGCACGCGCCCGGCACCGGCGCTGGCGATCCGCCGGCGCCGGGCCGCACGCAGCGCCACTACAGGCAATCGATCAAGCCGTCGTTGACGCTGCGCTGGCTGTGCGGCAGCGCCGCGAACAACGGGTGCTCCCCTGCCAGCGCCTGGTACAGCGCGACCAGCCGGGTCTGCGGCAGCAACGGCGTGGGGCACTGCCACAGCTTCGCATCCACCTGCACCTGGCCGGTGGCCGGGTCGATGCTGGCCTCGCTGGCCCCGAAGGTCCACACGCACTGGCCGATCGCCCCATCGCGCTGGCGCACCGAGCAGCGGTAGCGCAGCGGCTGGTAGTCGCTGTACTCGCCCTCGCAGAAGGTGTCGCCGCAGCTCTGGTCGAAGTCCTCGGCCAGCCGCCGCTCCAGGTCGTCGAACGCCTCCCAGCCCGCGCCCGCGGTGGGATAGTCGACCGCATCCACGTAGACCTGCTGCGCCTGCGCCCGGGATGCGCCACAGGCCAGCAACACGACCGCCAGCAGCGGGCCCATCGAATACCGGATTCCTTTCATCGCCTTGCTCCTTGGGTGGACTGTGGACACAGGGTCGCCCCGCAGGCGGCCGGGCACTATCGGACACCTGCCCATGCGCAGCGGTACGGAGTCCGAAAGCCTTGTAGGAATAGGCTTAGCCGCCCGCGCTGCATTGCAACAGCCAACCGACTAGAATGCAGGCCTCTTTGAAGCCACTCCACTGGAGCTAGCGCATGGGTCTGGAACTGGTCACCTCCGGCAAGAATCTCCCGGAAGAAATCAACGTCGTCATCGAAATCCCCAAGGATTCGGAGCCGGTCAAGTACGAAGTGGACAAGGCCAGCGGCGCGATCTTCGTCGACCGGATCCTGTCCACGCCGATGCGCTACCCCTGCAACTACGGGTACGTGCCCAACACCCTGTGCGGCGACGGCGACCCGGCCGACGTGCTGGTGGTGCTGCCGCTGCCGCTGGTGCCCGGCTGCGTGGTGCGTTGCCGCCCGGTCGGCGTGCTCAAGATGAGCGACGAGGCCGGCAGCGACGAGAAGATCCTGGCGGTGCCGGTGGCCAAGGTGTTCGAGGGCTACGGCCACATCGAGGACATCGCCCAGGTGTCGGGCCACTGGATGGAGCGCATCGGCCACTTCTTCGAGCACTACAAGGATCTGGAGAAGGGCAAGTGGGTCAAGCTGGACGGTTGGGGCAACGCCGCCGAGGCCAAGCAGATCCTGCTGGACGCGGTCGAGCGCTACAAGGCCGGCGCCTGACCCGACCAACCGACGCCGCGGCGGGGGGAGCAACCGCCGCGGCTGACTCGCTTCACGTTTTACGAATGCGGACGCTGCCGCATTCTGGGGTTTAGAGTACATTGCTGAACGAATGTCCGGGCCGGTCGAGCGTGAACCGGCCCCTCTTGGGGGGTAGTCTCTTGCGTATCCTGTTCGTCGGCGACGAGGCGAGCCTGCCGGCCGAAGTCACCGAATACATCCGCGAATTGGGCGAGGACTGGCAGGTCCAGACCGTGACCGACGGCAATGCCGCCATCGCCGCCGCGGCGACCGTGCACCTGGATGCGGTGATCGCCGCGCCGGCGTTGCCGGACCTGACCACGGCCACCCTGCTCGGCCAGATCCGCACGCTGAGCCCGGAAACCATCCGCATCGCGCTGATCGACGCCGAACAGAGCAACCGCGCGCCGCCGGCACGCATCATCGGCGTGGCGCATCGCTTCCTGCCGCTGCCGCTGTCGCCGGAAATGCTGCTCGAGGCGGTCACCAGCATCGAGGAACTGCAGGAGCTGCTCGGCGATCCCAGGCTGCGCGCCAGCATCGGCCGCATCGAGAAGCTGCCCTCGCCGCCGCACCTGTACCTGAGCCTGATGCATGCGTTGGAACAGGACGACGGCAGCAACGCCGCCGACCTGGCCAAGCTGGTCTCGGCCGATCCGGCGATCGCGGCCAAGGTGCTGCAGCTGTGCAATTCGGCGTACTTCTCCAACGGCCGCACGATTTCCGACCTGCGCACCGCAGTGACGCGGCTGGGCATCGCCACCTTGCGCGACCTGGTCCTGGCCAGCGAAGTGTTCTCGGTGCAGGCGCTGTCCAATGCCGAACGCAACGCGTTGCAGCAGCGCTCGCTGCTGGCGTCGAAGCTGGCGTCGAAGATGCTGCCGTCCTCCAGCGCCGAACTGGGCGCGACCGCCGCGCTGCTGGCCGACATCGGCCTGCTGCTGCCGGGCATCCGCAACGAGCGCGAGCCGGCCGTCGAAGGCGACGAGGAACGTCCCGGCCATGCCGAGGCGGGCGCCTACCTGCTCGGTCTGTGGGGCCTGCCGATGCCGATCATCGAGGCGGTGGCGTTCCACCGCGAGCCGCAGCGGTCCAGCACCCGCAGCTTCTGGGTCACCGGCGCGGTGCACGTGGCGATGGCGCTGGCCAGCGGCTCGGAGATCGACGAGGACTACCTGGCCAAGACCGGCACGCTGAACAAGCTGCCGACCTGGCGCGAACAGGCGGAAAACCTGATGGGGCTGACCTCGGCCTAGCCGGGGCGGCGCTGCCCTCGCAGCGCAGGGAGGTGATGGGAAAGCGGTTCTCTTCCGCGAGAGCCGGCCCCATCGCGCATAGGATCGAAAGGAATGAAATGCGCAGCGCCCCATGCGGCGCTGCCGCTGGCGGCTTGCCGGCAATCCGGCGATGCATCGCCGGCACAGGCCATCCAGGTAGAAACAACATGGGTGCAGCCTCGCTGCGCCCGGCCACGCTGTGCGCACCACCGCCATGACGGCTGCGCAGGGGGCAACAGGGCGTCGGCACTGCTGCCGGTTCTGCGGGAGCGACCTCGGTCGCAACACGCATTACCGGGAAGGCCGTCGCGACTGAAGTCGCTCCCACAAAAAAAGCGACTCCTCGCCTCCTGGCCGCCGCAACGTTCGGCAGAAGTGGCAAACAAAAAAAGACGGGCCTTGCGGCCCGTCTTGTTTCTTGCTCAAACGCCGGTGGATCAGAAGCGCTGGGTGTACTTCATGTACATGTAGCGACCGATATCGAAGCCGCCGTAGTAAGCGAAGCTGCTATCCGGCGCCGAGTACATCAGCGGACCACGGTGATCGAACACATTGTTCGCGCCGATGGCGATCGTCGCATCCCACGGCGCCTTCCAGTTGACCTGCAGGTCGTGGAAGGTGTTGGAGCCGGTGTGACGCAGCGGATCGGACTCGCCGTTGGCGAAATGGTCCGGAGCGTCGCAGTAGCCCTGCGCCAGGGTGATGCAGCTTTCCTTCATGCCCGAGTAGTAGCGCAGGGTGTAGTTCACACCGAAGTCGCCCATCGACCAGTTCACGCCCAGGTTGGAGCGCACGCGGAAGATGCCCGGCTCGCCGACGCGGCCGATCATGATGTTGTCGCCGGCGCTGTTCTGGCCCGCTTCGTCGTACTTGCTGACGTAGCTGCTCTGCCAGTCGATCAGGATGTTGCCGATGCCCATTTCCGGCAGACGGTACTTCACGCCCAGGTCGTAGCCTTCGGTTTCCATCTGGCCGAGGTTGGCCACGCCGTAGGTCATGGCCGAGATGTGGCCGTCGGCCGCACGCGTCACGCCCGCGCAACGCGAGGCGTCGCCCAGCACGTAGCAGTCGCGCAGGATGCGGTCGACGCTGTCGGCGATGATCATGTCCTTGATCTCGTAGCGGTACCAATCCAGCGAGATGTCCAGGCCCTGCACCCAGCGCGGGCTCCACACCAGACCGGCGGTCTTGCTGGTGGAGGTTTCCGGCTTCAGGTTGGCGTTGGCGCCGCTGATGAACTCGTCGGGGGTCTGGCACGGATAGGTCGTGCACGGCACGTAGCCCTGGCCCAGCTGGGTGTAGCCGACCGGCACGCCGGCCGCGCCGCACGCCGCGTTGCCGTTGACGCTGTTGGGAGCGCCCACGCCGCATGGATCCACATACGACTCGAAGCTGCTGCTCAGGCCGCCGTACAGATCATGGATGGTCGGAGCACGGAAGCCTTCCGCGTAGGTGCCACGCACCAGCAACTCGTCGATCGGCTTCCAGGTGAAACCGAACTTGGAATTGACCGTGTCGCCGAAGTTGCTGTAGTCCGAATACCGGCTGGCGGCGTTGATGGTCAGTTCCTTGGCGAACGCCATGTCGCTGAGGATCGGCACGTTCAACTCGAGATAGAACTCGTCCAGCTTGTAGTTGCCGGCCGTGGTCTTGGACCCCAGGCCGGTGCTCTCGCCCGACTGCGCGAACGCGTCCGGCGCGAAGCGGCCTTCTTCCTTGCGGTGCTCATAGCCCACCGCGATGCCCAGGTCGCCCGCGGGCAGGGTCGCCAGCGTGCCGCTCAGGTTGGCCGTGTAGCTGTTGGTCTTGGTCAGGCCGGTATCGGTGAAGTCGGGGAACAGGAAGCTCTGCAGATCGGGATCCGCCAGCGAGCCCTGCCCGGCCACGCCGTACGGCAGCAGCGGGTTCCACGGACGGCACGCGCTCAGCGGCACCGGGTTGGCGGCGGTGCCGCACTGGGCGACGCCGTTGGCGTTGATGAAGGACGAGCCCAACGCCTGACGCGAGCCGATCAGGCTCATGTCGCCATGACCGATCTTGGTGCTTTCGTTGCGGTTCCACAGGGCGCCGACGTCCCAGTCCCAGGTCTTGCCGGCGAATTCGAAGTAGCCGCTGACGGTCGGCGCGAAGCGCGTGGTCTTCAGCTTGCTTTCGGTGGTGCGCGGCACTTCCCACAGGCGGCGGCGGAAATCGATGTCCTGGCCGATCGGGTTGAACGCGCTGTCGCCGGCCAGCGGCGTGTCGAAGGACGCGGACTGGTACGGATAGCCGGCGATCTGCTGATCGGTGGTGCGCTCGTTGTAGAGCACGTCGGCATTGAACACGATCGCATCGGTCAGGTCGTAGTTCGCGTTGGCGAACACCGACTTACGCTCGATGCCGGTCTGCGTCATCATCTGCTGGTTCGAGTTGGAATACTCGGACGGGGTCAGCGTGTGGTAGTCGGCCGGATTGTTCGGATTGCCGCCCCGATTCAGGGTCTGCCACACCGCCGTGTCCGGATCGGTGCAATCGACCGCGAGCGGGTTGCACCAGGAGCCGTTCTGGCTGATCGGGCTCCAGCTGTTCGGGGTCGAGTTCGGACCACGGCTGCCGTCGCGGCTGAACCAGCGGTTCTTGGCGAACACCGGATCCTGCTTGGAGTATTCGGCCGACAGGGTCACGCCACCGCGCTCGCCCTGCGAACCGATGGTGAGCGAGTACTGCGAGGTGCCGCCGTCGCCCTCGCCGAACTGGCCGTACTCGACCGAGGCCTCGGCGCCGTCGAAGCGCTTGCGGGTGATGACGTTGACGACGCCGGCGATGGCGTCGGAGCCGTAGATCGACGAGGCGCCGTCCTTCAGCACTTCGATGCGCTCGATCGCGGCCATCGGAATCTGGCTGAGGTCCTGCAGGCCGTAGGTGGTTGCACCAAGGCGCTTGCCGTTCACCAACACCAGGGTACGCTCGGCGCCCAGGTTGCGCAGATCCACGTAGTAGCCGCCGACGTTCTCGCCGGAAGCCAATGCGTCGGCACGCGAGATGGCCGGGGAGCCGGCCGAGGTCAGGTTCTGCAGCACGTCGGCGACCGACGTGTAGCCCTGGCGCTCCAGTGCCTGGCGGTCAAGGGTCAGGATCGGCTGCTGCGTCTCGACGTCGGCACTGCGAATGCGCGAGCCGGTGATCTCGATGCGGTCCAGGGTGGTGGTCGACGCGGCGGCTTCTTGCGCGCCGGCCATGGCCGGCGTCAACGCGATCGCGATGCTGGCGGGCAACAGGCCCAGCCGCACTGCGGAAGTGCGAAGGTTCATTCATCTCTCCAGGGGTAACGTTAGGGGCGTGTTAAGCGCCCTGGGCACGTTACGTTCCGGTGAGCACCGGCGCTTTGCTGCGGCCGTTCGCAGACTTTGCCGACTCTGGCGGCACGGTCGCCGCCTGCCGATATTGCGAAGCGGACACGCCGAAGCGCGCACGGAAGGCGCGGGCGAAGCTGCAGCAATTGTCGAAGCCGCTGGCCGCGGCGACCTCGCCGATCATCATCGCCGTATCGCGCAGCAGATCCGCGGCGCGCTCCAGGCGCAGCCGCGCCGACAGCGCCTGCGGGCTTTCCTCGTACAGGCACTGGAAGGTCTTGGACAGATACCAACTGGAGAAGTTGGTCAGCTCGGCCAGTTCGCTGATCCGCACCACGCGGTCGCGGTGCCCTTCCAGGTACAGATGCGCGCGCTGCATGCGCCCGAACACCTGGCGCTTGCGCACCCGCGAACGCCCGGGGCAACGCTGCACGCGGTGCGACAGCTCGCCCTGCATCGAGGCCAGGTGCAGCAACACCGGACGCATCGCCAGCACATCGCCCGGCCGCGCCGCCGCCTGCCGCCACAGCCGCAGCGCGATCCGCGCCTCGCGCGGCGGCAGCACGCCACGGCCGGCATACAGGGTCGCATCGGCCATGCGCCCCAGCGCCTTCAATGCGTCGGCATCCAGGCTCAGGCCGATGCACAGCCCGTCGCGATCGGCCTGCACCAGCGGCCGCGAATCGCGCTCAAAAGCCAGCCACTGGCCGCGCTGCAGTTCGAAACGGCCCTCCTTGGCTTCGATCCAGGCGCTGCCGCGCAGTTGGATCCAGACCGTGAACGCGGCGGCCGAGGCCTGCAGGCTACCCAGGCGCGCCGCGCCCAGGCAGGCCGAGCCGGCGGGCGCGTCCTCGTTGTCCAGCATCCGTTGCTGCCCACGATCGGCCAGGAAGACTTGTCGCATCCGATGCACCCACTTTGCGTTAACCGGCGCGCAGTGTTGCCGGATGTGGCGGCAGGGTCAGGACGATGTGGCGATATTTGTCCGAAATCGGCACGAAGCCGTCACGAATGACTTACGAAGCTCATTTTCCCTTTTTCAACAGCCACTTGGAGGCGATCACCGAGAACCAGCCGGTGCTCTCGGGCATGCGCATGAAGCCGATGTCGCTGCCGTCCTCCACCGCCAGCGACGCGTACACGTCGCCGCTGCGCCGATCGATGCTGAAGCCGTTGACCGCGCTGAGCCGGTCGCGATCCAGGCATACGCTGTCGCCCAGGCCGCCGCCGATCCGCGCCAGCCGGCTGGCGCACTCGCCGGTCGGGAACAGGTAGCGCACCTCGCCGTCCGTCCCGAGCGCCCAGGTGCGGTAGCGCCACAGCGATGGCACCGCCGCGTCGACCGCCGCCACGCTGGCCGGGTCCAGGGTCGCGTCGGCGCGCCACAGGCCGCTGCGCGCCAGGCGGGTGAACAGCACCCGCCCGCTGCCCGGGTCCACGCGCAGTTGCGAGACATCGTCCAGCGACGCCAGCCGGCGCCACGGCAGGCTGCGCCGGTCGTACAGCTGCAGACGGGTGCGGCCGTTCTCGCCGAGCAGCACCAGCAGTTGCGCCGGATCGCCGGTGTACTCCGCCTGCAGCGGTTCGCCGGACGGCACCGGCAAGGGCACGACGCTGCCCGACTGCGGCCGCACTTCGTAGATCACCGAGCGCCCTTGCGCATCGCGACCGCTGACCAGCAGCGACTGGCTGTCGGCCGACCAGGCCGGCGCCTGCCCGGTTTCCGGGCGCACGCCCTCGATCAGGCGCAGCGACTGCGGCCGGGTCACGTCGCCCCACCACAGCGCAAAGCTGCCGGAGCGGTCGGAGGTGAAGACCAGCTGGCGGCCGTCGGGCGCGATCACCGGCTGGCTGTCGCGCCCGGTCGAGGCGAACAGGCGCTGGCTGTCGCGCTTGCCGGAACGGTCCGCGGCGGAGATGCGATACAGCGCGAACTGCGGGCGCCGGTGCACGAACGCGAGCCGCTCGCCGTCGCGCGACAGGGTCGGCGACTGCGCGTCGCCCAGGTCCAGGTCGCGCAGGCGCTGCGAGGCGGCATCCAGCCGGTACAGGCGCGTCTCGCTGTCGACCCGGCGCCCGAACACCAGGCCGCGGCCGTCCTGGGTCCAGTCCCAGCCACGGATCTCGGCGAACTCGCGGGTCAGCGGCTCGGCGCGGCCGCCGCCGGCCGGCATCCGCCACAGGCCGCCCATCTGCGGGTTGCGCACGAACGCGATCCACTGGCCATCGGGCGAATAACGCGGCGCGTAGTCGAAATCGCCCGCCGCGAGCGTGTAGGGCAGCGCGCGCCAGTGGCCGCTGGCCAGGTCCAGCACACGGATCCCGCGGCTGGGCTGGCGCCCGGTCATGCTGCCGAACAGCAGGCCGCGCCCGTCCGGCGTCCAGTCGAAACTGAGCAGCTCGGTGCCGTCGCAGCGCGTCGCTTCGCGCGCCACGCCAGGCCTGTCGGCGGCCACCAGCAGCACCTGGCACTGACCTTCCGGCCCCAGCCGGGCGAAGGCGATGCGGCGGCCATCCGGCGACCAGGCCGGCAAGCGGTCGGAATAGCCCTTGCCCGGCACGCCGAGCGAGCGCGGCGGCGCGCTGCCGGCCGCACGGCCGGTCGCCTGCACCAGCAGTTGCGTCCCCGCACGGCCCTCGATCCCGGCGGCATACGCCACCTGCGCGCCATCCGGCGACAAGGCCGGCTCCAGCTCGAAGCCCGGCATCGTGGTGATCAATCGGTACGGCCGCTCCGGGCTGCCGACCACCCGCTCCTGCTCGCTGCCGGCCGGGTCCTGGCCGCCCCGGGGCAGCCACCAGACCAGCATCGCCAGCAGCATCAGGCCGGCGCCCGCGGCGGCGGCCAGCACCGCCTGCAAACGGCGCGACGGCGGCGCAGGCACGACCGCGGCCGGCGACGGCGCTGCGTCGGCGACCGCCGGCACGGCGACGTCGGCATCGGTATCGGCGCGCAGGTCCTCGCTCGCCAGAGCAGCGGTATCGGCCTCCACCTCGGCCAGCGCCTGTACCGGCGCCACCAGGCGATAACCGGTCTTGGCCAGGGTCTCGATGTAGGCCGGCGCATCGCTCTTCGCGCCGGCGGCGAACGCCTTGCGCAATTGGGTGATGGCCTGGGTCACCACATCGTTGGTCGGCTGCGTGTCCGGCCAGACCTGGGCCAGCAAGGTCTCGCGCTCCACCACCTGCCCCGGCTGCGCCAGCAGCACGCGCAGCACGCCCATCGCCTTGGGCGTGAGCCGCTGCGGCCGCCGCGCGCGCGGCGCATGCACTTCGCGCAGCGACAGCAGCACCAGGCAATCGCCGACCTGCAACCGTTCCGGAAGCAGTGGAGTGGCGGAGGATGGAGAGGACATGCGACTAAGGCAACGACGATCCGCGATGGAGTGGGAACCACGTCGCGGCAAAATGGCGCCGCGTGGCGTCAACGGGCAGATTCGGCAAACCAATGCGACGAATGCAGCCAGGCGTGGCGACGCCGACAAATTCTACCCTAGTCGTTGCCGCCGCCAACCGCGGCGAAGCACTACAGGCTCTCTCTCCGCCGACGAAACTCACATAAACGTTGCAAGATTACGCGCCACTTGGCGCGTTTTTTTTAGCCACAGTTCAGGCTCTTGATTTGCGTGTGACGCTGAGCCCAATCAGTCGCGACACCACCAGGGCGATATACATCACCCCGGCGAACTGTTCGAGCATCACCAGCGAACGCGCCAGCGGCAACACCGGCAGCACGTCGCTGAGGCCGACCCCGGACAGCACGCTGAAACTCAGGTACAGCAGTTCCATCCAGGTCCGCGGCGACTGCGTCGTCTGCGCGCCGATGAAACTGCCCGGCAGCCATTGCTGGCACACCGAGAACGCGAAGGCGAACGCCCATGCCAGCAAGGTGAAGGTCGCGCCTGCCGCATACAGTTCGTCGCGGGTGACCTCGTGGTCCTGCAGCATGTACGCGATCAGGCTGGCCGCGGTATAGAAGTACAGCAGGCTTTCCAGCAACTGCGCGAACGCGCCGAGTCCGGGACTGTGGCGCAGCGCCGCGGCGATCGACAGCACCACCGACGGCACCGCCAGGCACCAGGCGATCCACAGTACCGACGGGCTGCGGTTGACCACCCACAGCGCCAGGCCCAGCACCACGATGCCGAACGCGCCGAACAGCGCGCGCCCGGCGGCGGTGTCTTCCATCAGCGGATACAGCAGCAGGCCCAGCAATTGCACGCCCAGCAGCAACGCGGACGGATGGCGGCGCAAGGCGAGCGCGTAGCGGAGCATGCGGAATTCCGGAGGTGGCGTGCGCGCATCATAGACAAGCGCACGCCACGGCGGCGGCATGCCCCGGACTTACCCCTGCCGATAGACCTCGGCGCCGGCGTCCAGGAACTGCGCCGATTTCTCGGCCATGCCGGCCTGCAGCGCGTCGCTCTCGCCGACGCCGTGCTCGGCGGCGTAGTCGCGCACGTCCTGGGTGATCTTCATGGAACAGAAGTGCGGGCCGCACATCGAACAGAAATGCGCCAGCTTGTGCGCGTCCTTGGGCAGCGTCTCGTCGTGGAATTCCTTGGCCTTTTCCGGATCCAGCCCGAGATGGAACTGGTCGTCCCAGCGGAATTCGAAGCGCGCCTTGGACAGCGCGTTGTCGCGCACCTGCGCGCCCGGATGGCCCTTGGCCAGGTCGGCCGCGTGCGCGGCGATCTTGTAGGCCATGATGCCGTCGCGCACGTCCTGCCGGTTGGGCAGGCCCAGGTGTTCCTTGGGCGTCACGTAGCACAGCATCGCGGTGCCGAACCAGCCGATCATCGCCGCGCCGATCGCCGAGGTGATGTGGTCGTAGCCGGGCGCGATGTCGGTGGTCAGCGGCCCCAGCGTGTAGAACGGCGCCTCGCCGCATTCGCGCAGCTGCTTGTCCATGTTCTCCTTGATCAACTGCATCGGCACGTGGCCGGGGCCTTCGATCATGGTCTGCACGTCGTGTTTCCACGCGATCCTGGTCAGCTCGCCCAGCGTTTCCAGCTCGCCGAACTGCGCCGCGTCGTTGGCATCGGCGATGCAGCCCGGGCGCAGCCCGTCGCCCAGCGAGAAGGCCACGTCGTAGGCCTTCATGATTTCGCAGATGTCCTCGAAGTGGGTGTAGAGGAAGTTTTCCCTGTGATGCGCCAGGCACCACTTGGCCAGGATCGAGCCGCCGCGCGAGACGATGCCGGTGACCCGCTTGGCGGTCAGCGGCACGTAGCGCAGCAGCACTCCGGCGTGGATGGTGAAGTAGTCCACGCCCTGCTCGGCCTGCTCGATCAGCGTGTCGCGGAAGATCTCCCAGGTCAGTTCCTCGGCGCGGCCATCGACCTTTTCCAGCGCCTGGTAGATCGGCACCGTGCCGATCGGCACCGGCGAGTTGCGGATGATCCACTCGCGGGTCTCGTGGATGTGCTTGCCGGTGGACAGGTCCATCACCGTGTCGCCGCCCCAGCGGATCGACCACACCAGCTTTTCCACTTCCTCGGCGATGCCCGAGCTGAGCGCGCTGTTGCCGATGTTGGCGTTGATCTTGGTCAGGAAGTTGCGGCCGATGATCATCGGCTCGCTTTCCGGATGGTTGATGTTGTTGGGCAGGATGGCGCGGCCGCGGGCGATCTCGTCGCGCACGAACTCGGGGGTGATGACGTGCTGGATGCTGGCGCCGAACGCCTCGCCGGGATGCTGCTGGCGCAGCAGCGCATCGCGCACCGCCTCCAGCCGCTGGTTCTCGCGGATCGCGACGAACTCCATCTCCGGGGTGACGATGCCGCGGCGCGCGTAGTGCATCTGGGTGACGTTGGCGCCGGCCAGCGCGCGTCGCGGCAGGTGCCGGGCCGGGAAGCGCACCGCGTCCAGCCGCGCGTTGTGCTCGCGGCCGCGGCCGAAATCGGAGCTGAGCTGGGCCAGCGCCGCGGTGTCGCCGCGTTCGGCGATCCAGCGCGCGCGCAGCGGCGCCAGGCCGGCGCGCAGGTCGATGGTCGCGTCCGGATCGGTGTACGGCCCGGAGGTGTCGTACACGGTGACCGGCGGATTGTCTTCGCCGCCGAACAGGGTCGGGGTGCGGGTCAGCTGGATCTCGCGCATCGGCACGCGCAGGTCGGGACGCGAGCCTGGCACGAAGATCTTGCGCGAACCGGGGATCGGCCGGGTCACCGACTCGGACAGGGTATCGGCCTGCTGCAGCAACGGGCTGGGTACGGCATTCATCGGCATTCGTCCTATTTCTGAGAGCCTGCAGGGAGTGCAGGCGGTTGCGAGCGAACTCGCATCACGGACGAAGCGGCGGCGCGGGCACGGCCCGGCGCGAACGGCGCACGGACCAGGCTTGCGAAGCTTCCCTACGCCGGTATCAACCGGATCAGGTTCGAAGGGACTGTCTCAACCGCGGCCTGCGCCGACGGTACCCCCGCTTCTGCGGCTATTAGACCCGTTTCCGCGGCCGCAGCCAACCGCGCGCAGCTGAATCGGTGCACAACCGGATCCGCTTCTTGTCAGCGCCGGCACGCGCGCACGCCATTGCGGCAAACCCCGGCGAAATACCGGGCCTAGCCTGGGTCCCACAAGAACGACGTCTCTCTCTCCCTGCCGCCGGCTCACCCCGGTGGCGTTTTTTTGTGCGGCGTTCGCCGCGACGCTCATTCCAGCACGTAGGCCACGCGCAGCCCGCCCCAGTGGCGGCCGCGCACGTGCACCGGCACCGACAGGTCGAACAGGATCTGCCCGGTGTCGCGCCGATACACCTGCAACAGATAGGGCTGGGTATGGCGGCCGACGCTGCGCCCGACCCGATCGGTGAACATGCGCTTGGTGCGGTTGCCGACCAGATCGCGGGCGCGGTCGCCGCTCAGCGGCTGGCTGAAGCGCAGGTTGTGGGTCGGCACGTAGCCGTCCGGATTGGCGCAGATCGCGAACACGATCCACGGATGCGCAGCCAGCAACGGTTCCTGCAGCGGCGGCAGCAGTTCGTCGCACAACGCATCGAAAGCGGTGCGGTACTTGGGCGGATCGATGCCCGCGATCGGCGTGTAGTCGGTGGAAAACAGCGCGTCCTCGCCGATGCGGCCGCGTGCGACCGCATCGGCCAGCGCCTGCCCGATCCTGCCGGCGGTCGCCGTGGCCAGTTCGCGGATGCGCGCGTGCCGCGGCTGCTGCATCGGATCGGACGGCAAGCGGAACAGGCCCACGCAGTCGTGCAGCGTGGTGCTGCCTGCGGCCAGCGCCGCGCTGCGCTCGACCACGCGCGCGACATGCTCCAGGTTGCTGCGGCTGAGCCCGACCACGTGCTCGACCGCGCGATCGATGCCGCCGATCTCTTCGCCTTGCGCGGCGACGCGGGTGGCCACGGTTTCCATCGCCGCACTGGCGCGGCCGAGCAGTTGGCCGATGCCGCCGAGCACCTGCTCGGTGCGCTGCGCCGAGGCGGCGCTGTCGTGCAAGGCGCTGCCGGTCTCGCCGATGATGACGCGCACGTCGCGCGCAGCGGCGGCGGCGCGTTCGGCCAGGCGCCGGATCTCGCTGGCGACCACGGCGAAGCCGCGCCCGGCGGCGCCGGCGTGCACCGCCTCGATGCTGGCGTTGATCGACAGGATGTTGGTCTGGAACGCGACCGCGTCGATCACCTCGATGACCTCGGTGGCGCGCGCCGAACGCCGCTCCACTTCGCGCATCGCCTGGCCCAGCGCACGCGCCGCTTCCACGCCCTGGCGCGCGCTGTCGTCGGCGCTGGCCGCCACCGCGATCACCGCGCGCAGCTCCTGGTCCATCTCATGCAGGCCCTGCAGCAGCCGCCGGGTGGTCGCCACCACCGTCTGCAGCGCCTCCATCTGGGTCTGCGATTGCTGCGCCAGTTCCTCGTTCTCGGCGACCACGTGCGGCACGTCGGCGGCGATCTGCAACGACAGCGCCACCGCCTGGCGGATCGCCTCGGCCAGATTGCCGAAGCCGGCCGACAGGCGCCGCCCGGCCATCGCCTCGGTTTCCTGCGCGGACAGCGGCGTGCTCAGTCCCAGGTCCAGATCGCACCCGGTCAGGCGCTCGCCGACCCGGTCCAGCAAGGCCTGCGCCTGCGCACCGGCCTGCAGCCGCTGCGCCAGCGCCTGCAGCGCCGGACTGATGGCGTCTTGCGCCTGCCCGGCGCCGAGCAGGGCGACGTCGCGCAGCAGCGCGGCGGTTTCCGCATGCGGCAGCGACAGCAGCCAACCGTCGCCGTCGCGATCGCGTTGATAGCGCACGCGCCGCGCCGGATCGGCGTCCGACGCCAGCCAGCTGCCTTCCGCACCGACCAGCGACGCCAGCGGCAGGCCCCACACCGCTTCGCTGGGTTCGCCGAGCACGGCCTCCGCGTGCACCCCGAGCAGGTCCAGCGCGGCACGATTGGCGGCGCAGACCCGGCCTTGCGGGTCCAACCGCAGCAACGCCACCGGTGCGTCCGGCAGGGCTGCGGCATGTCCGGCATCGGCGTTCGGACCGCGTGTGAACAACGACATCGTCTTCCCCTCCAGGAATTCTTCCGCCATGGTATCGGCCGCCGCCGTGCAACCTGAGCGGAGACATGCGCAACCGGGATCGGCGTCATGTCCGGGCTTTGGCGGAATCAGGTGCCGATGGCCGCGCCACGATGGCGAGAATCACAGCCGATGGGCGCGGACAGCGTCGTGAAGGGAGCCGGCGCCGAGTGCGTGGGACGCGGCGGACCCGGCTGCGTGCGGTGTGGCCTGGTTTGCCTGAAGGAAAGAACCTTGCATCCGCACCGCTCCGGCACCGGCCGCAGCGCACCATAACGGTACCGTGACGATGCGCCCGGTATCGTTGCCGGCCTCGTTAGTGACCGCCGCTTCGCTGCCGCTGCAGCGATTCCGGACCGGCAACCGCCGCGTGCCGCCTGCCCTTGCGCATCGCTGCAAGGCCGGCGCGCTCCCCCTCGACCCCTTGCCCGGAGACGCTGCTCCATGGTGTTCCGTATTTCCATCGCGCTGGTGGCCTTGCTGGTGCTGATCGCGGGCATCGCGCCCGGCCCGTTCAACGACGTGGTGCAAGCGACGCTGCTCCAGGTCATCCGCGGCGCCGGCTGGATGTACCTGCTGGTGGTGTTCCTGACCCTGGCCTTCATGCTGTATCTGGCCTTCGGCCGCTTCGGCCATCTGCGCATCGGCGGCGAGGATGCCGAGCCGGACTTCTCCCGCGCCAGCTGGCTGTCGATGCTGTTCGCCGCCGGCATGGGCATCGGCCTGGTGTTCTGGGGTGCGGCCGAGCCGATCTCGCACTTCCTCAAGCCGCCGGAAGGCTTGCCGCCGCAAAGCATGGAGGCGGCGCGCGCGTCGATGCGCTACGCGTTCTTCCACTGGGGCCTGCATCCCTGGGCGATCTATGCGCTGATCGGCCTGGCGATGGCCTGGTTCCAGTACAACCGCAACGGCCGCGGGCTGGTCAGCGACATGCTGCAGCCGGTCATCGGCCGCCATCATCGCGGCTGGATCGGGCAGGCGGTGAACATCGCCGCGGTGGTGGCCACCGCGATCGGCGTCGCCACCACGCTGGGCTTCGGCACGATCCAGATCGCCGCCGGCCTGCACCGCGTGTTCGGCATGCAGGCGAGCATCCCCGTGCAGATGGCCATCATCGCCGTGGCCTTCGTGCTGTACATGGCCTCCACCGCCAGCGGCGTGGAGCGCGGCATCAAGTGGCTGTCCAACTTCAACCTGGCGCTGGCCGCGCTGCTGCTGGCCGCGGTGCTGGTGCTCGGCCCGACCGGCTTCATCTTCGACACCTTCACCACCACGCTGGGTTCCTATCTCAACCAGCTGGTGACGATGAGCCTGCGCATGTCGCCGTTCTCCGGCAGCAAGTGGGTGGCCGAATGGACCATTTTCTACTGGGCCTGGTGGATCGCCTGGGCGCCGTTCGTCGGCGCGTTCATCGCCCGCGTGTCGCGCGGACGCAGCATCCGCGAGTTCGTGGTGGGCGTGGTGCTGGCTCCCACTCTGCTCGGCTTCGTATGGTTCTCGGTGTTCGGCGGCACCGCGCTGTGGTCGCAGCTGTTCGGCCACGTCGACATGCTGCAGGCGCTGGGCAACGGCTACGAAACGGTGCTGTTCACCCTGTTCGACAGCCTGCCGGGGTCGCTGCTGCTGTCCGGCCTGGCCTTGCTGTTGCTGATGATCTTCTTCGTCAGCTCGGCCGACTCGGCGGTACTCGTACTGGCCAGCATGTCCACCGACGAGGCCGGCGACCCGCCGCTGGCGCGCAAGCTGGTCTGGGGCGTGGCGGTGGCGCTGATCGCGGCGGTCCTGTTGCTGGCCGGCGGCCTGGACGCGCTGCAGGGCATGATCACCATCGCCGCGCTGCCGTTCGCGCTGCTGATGGTGCTGGTGATCGTTTCGCTCTACCGCGTGCTGGACGCCGAGCACACCCGGGAACGCCGCCGCGCGCGACGCGCCAGGCACATGATCGAGGCATGGATCGCGCGCGAACAGGCCGCGCAGGAGCAGACCCGCACCGAGGTGCGCGGCGCGCAAGCGCAGGAGTGAGCGCGCCGGCGCCGGCGCGCGCAGCGCCGCAGCGCGCCGGCTACCGCATACGAGCGGGCCGCGGCACTGCCGCGGCGCAGGCTCAGTAGCCTGCGGCCTGCCCGTCCTTGCGGCTTTCCGAGGCGCCGTAGTACACGCCGCTGACCGGGTCGCGCGCGATCGCCTGGTAGCCGCCGTACGGGCCGTCGGCGAAGATCACGCGGTGGCCCTTGCGCATCAGCGCGCGGATCGCGTCGTAGGAAAACCCGGTTTCCAGATTCAGTTCGCCGCCGTCGCTCATCGCCGTGGCCTGCCCGGTCGGTTCGGTCGACCCTTCGTGCTGGATCCGCGGCGCATCGCCGGCTTCCTGCAGGTTCATGTGGAAATCGATCAGGTTCATCATGATCTGCACATGCCCTTGCGGCTGCATCGCCCCGCCCATCACGCCGAAGCTGAGCCACGGCTTGCCGTCCTTGGTCACGAACGCCGGGATGATGGTCTGGAACGGGCGCTTGCCCGGCGCGTAGCCGTTGGGATGGTCCTTCTTGAGCACGAACATCTCGCCGCGGTCCTGCAGGATGAAGCCCAGCCCCGGCGGCGCCATGCCGCTGCCCATGCCGCGGTAGTTGGACTGGATCAGCGACACCATCATGCCGTCGGCATCGGCCACGGTCAGGTAGATGGTGTCGCCTTCCTCCAACTGTTTCGGCGTGCCCGGCTGCACTTCCTTCAGGGCCTTGTCCATCGAGATCAGCGCACGGCGCTGCGCGGCGTAGTCCTTGGAGATCAGCTTGGCCAGCGGCGCCGGCTGGAACGCCGGATCGGCGTAGAAGCGCGCGCGGTCGGCGAAGGCCAGTTTCTTGGCCTCGGCGAACAGGTGGATGTGCTCGGCCGAGCCGAACGGGATCTTGGAGAAGTCGTAGCCCTCCAGGATGTTGAGCATCTGCAGCGCGGCGATGCCCTGGCTGTTGGGCGGCAGTTCCCACACGTCGTAGCCGCGATAGTTGCTGCTGACCGGCTCGACCCATTCGCCGTGGTGGCTGGCCAGGTCGTCGTAGCTCAGGAAGCCGCCGTTGGCCTTGAAATAGGCATCGATGGTGCGCGCGATCGGCCCCTTGTAGAACGCGTCGCGGCCGCCGTCGGCGATCTGCTGCAGCGTATTGGCCAGGTTCGGGTTCTTCCACAGCTCGCCCTTGCGCGGCGCATGGCCGTCGATGGTGAACTGTTCCTTGAAGCCGGGATACTGCGACAGCCGCGGCACCGAGCGGTCCCAGTAATAGGCGATCGTCTCGGCCACCGGGTGGCCCTCGCGGGCGTAGCGGATCGCCGGCGCCAGGTTCTGCGCCATCGGCCGGCGTCCGAAGCGCTCGTGCAGCGCGAACCAGCCGTCCACCGCGCCCGGCACCGACACCGGCAGCGGCCCGGTCGGCGGAATGTCCTTCAAGCCGCGCCGCTGGAACTCGGCCAGGGTCAGCGATTTGGGCGAACGGCCCGAACCGTTGTAGCCGTAGAGCTTGTGGGTCTTCGGATCCCACACGATCGCGAACAGGTCGCCGCCGACGCCGTTGCCGGTCGGCTCCATCAGTCCGAGCGCGGCGTTGGCGGCGATCGCCGCATCCACCGCCGAACCGCCGGCCTTCATCGTGTCCAGCGCGATCTGCGTGGCCAGCGGCTGCGAGGTGGCGGCCATCGCGTGCGGCGCGATCACTTCCGAGCGCGTGGCGAACGCCTGGCCGGTGACGCGGTCGGCCGCAGCGGCCAGCGACGGCAGGCCCAGCGCGAGCGCCAGGCATGCCACGGAAAACTTCGAAACGGACATGCGCATTCCCCACAGCGGATACCGCGCCACCCTACCCGAGCGGAGCCGCGCGCGCAGCTGCGGCGGCGTATCCGCCCTCTCGACGGGAGCGCCTGCGACCGCGCACGTATCGGCGCTGCGTGCGCCGCGCGCCCGCTCAGCGCAGCGCCAGCGTCTGTTGCCCGGCGTCCAGCCGCCGCAGCAACTCGGCCTGCGGCGCCAGCTGCGCGACCAGCACCGGACGCGCCTGTTGCAGCTGCGCACGCGCTTCGTCGCGCCGCTCCACGGCGAGCAGGGCTTCGGCCAGCGACACCCGCGCCATCGCGGTGGGCACCGCCGCGCTGCCCAGTTCGGCCTGGTTCGCCTGCACCACCCGTTCCCAGCCGCGCAGCGCCGCGGCGCGGTCGCCGGCGCGCTGCGCCAGTTCCGCGGCCAACATGTCGCGGCGCCGCTGCAGCTGCGTCGATGGCCAGCCGGCCGCCGGCCGCAGCGCGTCCAGTTCGCGTTGCGCGCGCGCCAGCTCGCCGCGGCGCATGCGCAGCTCCACCTGGCTCAGGCGCTGCACCAGTTGCCGCGGATGATCGGCGGGATACAGCCGCGCCATGCCCGCGTAGGCATGCCGCAGCAGCGGCTCGGCCTCGCCCAGCCGGTCCTGGCGCATCAGCATGCGGCCGAGGTTGCCTTCGGCGTTGAGCGTCATCGGATCGTCCGCGTCCAGACGCTGGCGGCGGATCTGCCAGGACTGCCGATACAGGTCTTCGGCCGCCGCCAGGTCGCCGCGCGATTCCTCGAGCGTGGCCAGGTTGTTGAGATAGCGCGCATGGTCGACGCTTTGCGCCAGGCCCAGCGCCGGCAGCATCGCCAGCGCCTGCAGATAGTGCGTGCGTGCGGCGGCGAAATCGCCGGCATCCTGGTACACCGACGCCAGTTCGTTTTCCGCATCGGCCAGCAGCGGACTGTGCGCGCCGTACAGCGCGCGCGCCAGCTCCAGGTTGCGCTGCATCAGCGCGCTCGCCTCGGGCAAGGCGCCACGCGCGGCCAGCGCCTTCGCCAGGCCTTCGGCGCTGTGCAGGTAGTCGACGCTGCGCACGCCGAATTCGCGTTCCTTCAGCGCCAGCGCGCGCCGGTACCACTGCTCGGCCTGCGCCTGGTCGCCCTTGGCCTTGAACACCTGGCCGAGGTTGTGCATTGCCGTCGACGGGCCGCCGTCGGTCTTCACCCCCGGCTGCATGCGCAGCGCCAGCGAACGCTGCAGCATCGCCACCGCCTCGTCGGCGCGGCCGACACGGCTCAAGGCCAGGCCCAACGCATTGGTCGCCTTGGCCAGGGGGTCGCGCGCTTCGCTGCGTTCGGCCAGGCGCAGCGCCTCGGTCGCCGCGGCCAGCGCCGCATCGCCATGATCCTGGTTGTACAGCAGCACCGCCAGGTCGCTGAGCGCCTGCGATGCCGACGCCGGTTCGTCCACCTGGGGGCTGCGCAGTTCGCGCGCGGCCTGGCGCAGCAACGCCTCGGCACGCGCTTCCTGGCCCAGGTTCAGGTAGGCGCGGCCGAGCGTGGCCCGCAGCCGCGCGCGCACCGCCGGCGATTGCGCCAGGCCCCGGTCGAGCTGCGCGGCGGAGCGGTCCAATACCTGCTGCGCGCTGATCGTCGCGGTGCCCTGCGCGCCGCGGCTGCGCGGGTCGGCGGCATCGAACGCGTCGGTCATGAACTGGCTGACCTGCTGCGCGATCGCCGCCTCGCGCTGCGCCTGCGCGCGGGTCTCCAGCAGGCGCCACATGAAGCCGGCGCTGAGCAGCAGCACCGCCGCGGCCACCGCGCTTTCGCGCCAGCGCCGGCGCAGCAGGCGGGCCAGCGCATAGCGGCGGCCGCCGCGGCGCGCCTGCACCGGGCGGTGGCCGAGATGGCGCTGCAGATCGGCGGCCAGTTCGGCGACGTTGGCATAGCGCTGCGCCGGATCCTGCGCGCAGGCCTTGGCCGCGATCGCGTCGAGATCGCCGCGCAGGCGCCGGCGCAAGGCAGGAAGCCGCGCCAGCGCGCTGGGCCGCGGACACGCCGCGCCGGCCCCGGTCTGTGCCGGCAGGCGCTGCCCGGACAGCACTTCGATCAGCATCACGCCCAGGCTGTAGACGTCGCCGGCCACGCCCACCGGCTGCCCGGCCAGCAGTTCCGGGCTGGCGTAGGGCGGCGTGCAGAAGCGGCCGCGCTCGGCGCCGTCGGCCGCGTCCTGCAGCCGGGCGATGCCGAAGTCCAGCAGCACCGGCTCGCCGTCGGCGCGCACCAGCACGTTGCCCGGCTTCAGGTCGCAATGCAGCACCAGGCGCTGGTGCGCCGCCTGCACCGCGCGACAGATGCGCAGGAACAGCTGCAGCCGCGCCGGCAGGTCCGGCGCCTGCTCTTGCAGATAGCGGTCCAGGGCGATGCCGTCGACGTACTCCATCACCAGGTACGGCTGCCCGCTCGGGGTGGCGCCGCCGTCGTACAGGCGCGCGATATTGGGATGCTGCAGGCTGGCCAGGATCTGCCGTTCGGCGGCCAGCCGCTGCGCGGTCAGCGCGTCGGGCAGGCCACGCAGCAGTTTCACCGCCACCTGCTGCTGATACTGCTCGTCCGCGCGCTCGGCGACGAACACGCTGCCCATGCCGCCGCTGGCCAGGAAGCGGGTCAGCCGCCACGGGCCGAGCCGGTCGCCCACGCCCAGTTCCGGCGCGGCCATGCGTCCGGCCAGCGCCCGCAACGGCGCGGCCAACTGCTGCAGCTGCACGGTCTGCGCGGCGAGCAGGGCCAGCGCCTCCTGCACCAGCGCCGGATCCTGGCTGAGCCGCTCCAGGGTCGGCTGCCACTGCGCCGGCGGCAGGTCGCAGACCGATTCGAACAGCTGGCGCACCTGTTGCCAGCGGTCCTCGCTCATGGGCGGCCCGGATCGGCGCTGAGTTCGCGCTTGAGCCAGGCGCGGGCGATGCGCAGGTCGCGCTCGACGGTCGGCACCGACACCTCCAGCAGGCAGGCGATCTCGTCATGGGTCATGCCGCCGAAATAGGCCAGCTCCACCGCATGCGCCGCGCGCGGGTCGAAACCGGCGAAGCGCTGCAGCGACTGGTGCAGGGCCAGCACCTGGTATTCCTCGCTGGGCGCGGCGCCGTCGCGGTCGGCATGCGACAGGGTCATCATCATCGCCCCGCCGCCGCGCTTGGCGGCCAGGTTGGCGCGCGCGTAGTCGACCAGCACCGCGCGCATCTTCAGCGAGGCCAGGGCGAAGAAATGCACCCGGTCGCGGTACTCCACGTCGGCGTCGAGCATGCGCAGCAAGGCTTCGTGGACCAGCGCGGTCGGCTGCAGCAAGGCGTCGCCCTGGCGCGCCGCCATGCGCGCGGCAGCCATCTCGCGCAGCGCGGCATAGACCAGTTCCAGCAATTGCGCTTCGGCCTGCGCGTCGCCGCTGCGCCAGCGCTGCAGCAGCCTGGTGACCTGCTCGCTCTCGGCCACGGCCGACGCGGAGGCCTTGCGCGGAGCGACCGCCACGGGAAGAGATTCGGAATGCATGCGCCGGATCGTCGAACGGGAGTGATTGAAGGTGGTCGGCAACGGCCGGGCCGTGGCAGCCGCGCCAGATTACCGCAGGAGGGCGGCCGCCTGTTGACGCCGCGTGGCAGGCCCGGGACGCGCCGATTTTCCGCGCAATCGGCCGCGCGCGCACTGCGCCGGCGCACCGTTTCAGGCGTAACGATGCTGTGTTGGTGCGGCTTTCGGCACATTCGCGGTTGCGCGCCGGCGGCAGGGTTGACAGCCCCGCAAAGGCCATGTTTATCTCGCTGCATGTTGCATCGCCACACCAGCCCGAAGCCGACCCGCCTGCCCGCCCCGCTGCGCGCGGACGCCGCCGCGTCGCTCCTCGTACTCGTGCTTATTACCTCGCCCACAAGTGCGGGACGAACCGGCGTGTAAGCGACAAGCAGCCTGGATTCGATCAGACCCCGCACCGGCAACGGCGCGGGGTTTTTCATTTTAGTAACCGCGAAACACACGTTCCCTTCCTACCCACACCGTTCCGAGGACATTCGCCCCATGACCAGTTCCGCCCAGCCCACCACCAAGATCGCCATCGTCGGTTACGGCAGCCAGGGTCGCGCGCACGCGCTGAACCTGCGCGAGTCCGGCTTCGATGTCACCGTCGGCCTGCGCGCGGGCGGCCCGACCGAAGCCAAGGCGCAGGCCGACGGCTTCGTGGTGAAGAGCCCCGCCGAGGCGGTCAAGGACGCCGACCTGGTCGCGGTGCTGACCCCGGACATGGTGCAGAAGAAGCTGTACGACGAGGTGCTGGCGCCGAACATGAAGCAGGGCGCCTGCCTGCTGTTCGCGCACGGCCTGAACGTGCATTTCGACATGATCAAGCCGCGCGCCGACCTGGACGTGGTGCTGGTCGCGCCGAAGGGCCCGGGCGCGCTGGTGCGCCGCGAGTACGAGATCGGCCGCGGCGTGCCGTGCATCTGGGCGGTGTACCAGGACAAGAGCGGCAAGGCCGAGCAGTTCGCGCTCGAGTACGCCGCCGGCCTGGGCGGCGCGCGCGCCAACCTGATCAAGACCACCTTCAAGGAAGAGACCGAGACCGATCTGTTCGGCGAGCAGGCGGTGCTGTGCGGCGGCGCCTCGTCGCTGGTCCAGGCCGGCTTCGAAGTGCTGGTGGAAGCCGGCTACCAGCCGGAAATCGCCTACTACGAAGTGCTGCACGAACTGAAGCTGATCGTGGACCTGTTCTACGAAGGCGGCATCACCCGCATGCTGGAGTTCGTCTCCGAGACCGCGCAGTACGGCGACTACGTCAGCGGCCCGCGGGTCATCGACGCGGCCACCAAGGAGCGCATGCGCGACGTGCTGACCGACATCCAGAACGGCACCTTCACCAAGAACTGGGTCGCCGAGTACGAAGCCGGGCTGCCGAACTACAACAAGTTCAAGCAGGCCGACCTGGAGCACCCGATCGAAGTGGTCGGCAAGCAACTGCGCGCCAAGATGGTCTGGCTGAACGGCGACGCCGCTGCTGCCGCCAAGCCGGCCGCGACAGGCCAAGCCGCGTAACCCGCGGCTCCCCCACCCGCTTCCACCGAAAGGTCGCCACCGTATGAACTCCTCCGCTCACGGCACGCCCCGCAACGGCGCGCGCTGGCTGACGCAGGCCCTGGAAGCCGAAGGCGTGGACACGCTGTTCGGCTATCCGGGCGGCACCATCATGCCGTTCTACGACGCGCTGGTAGACAGCCAGCTCAAGCACATCCTGGTCCGCCACGAGCAGGGCGCGGCGCTGGCCGCCAACGGCTACGCCCGCGCCAGCGGGCGGGTCGGGGTCTGCGTCGCCACGTCCGGCCCGGGCGCCTCCAACCTGGTCACCGGCATCGCCGATGCGATGCTGGACTCGGTGCCGATGATCTGCCTGACCGGGCAGGTCGCCACGCCGCTGCTGGGCACCGACGCGTTCCAGGAACTGGACGTGTTCGGGCTGACCCTGCCGATCGTCAAGCACAGCTTCCTGGTGCGCCGCGTGGACGACCTGCCGCAGGTGGTGCGCGACGCGTTCCGCATCGCCCGCGAGGGGCGTCCGGGACCGGTGCTGATCGATCTGCCCAAGGACGTGCAGTTGGGCGACGCCTCGCACTTGCCCGACCACGTGCCGGCCGCGGTGCCGGCACCGCCGGCGCCGCACGCTGCGGCCCTGGCCGAAGCGCTGGCGGCGATCGCCGGCGCCGACAAGCCGGTGATCTACGGCGGCGGCGGCATCGCCCTGGCCAATGCGGTGGACGCGTTCCGCCAGTTCGTCGACACCACCCGCATTCCGACCGTGCTGACCCTGCGCGGGCTGGGCGCGCTGCCGCATGGGCATCCGCACTACCTGGGCATGCTCGGCATGCACGGCACCCGCGCCGCCAACATGGCGGTGCAGGAGTCGGACCTGCTGATCGTGGTCGGCGCGCGCTTCGACGACCGCGCCACCGGCAAGCTGGCCGAGTTCGCCCCGTTCGCGCGGGTCATCCATCTGGACGCCGACGCCTGCGAGATCTCCAAGCTGCGCCATGCCGACATCGCCGTGCCCGGCGACGTGGCCGAGGCGCTGCGCGCGCTGAGCGCGGCGACCAGCACTTGCGAGGCGTGGCACGCGCGCTGCATCGGCCATCGCGAGAAGTTCGGCGCACGCTACGACGCGCCGGGCGACGACATCTACGCGCCCGGCCTGCTGAAGCGGCTGAGCGAGCTGGCGCCGGCCGACACCGTGATCGCCTGCGACGTCGGCCAGCACCAGATGTGGGTGGCCCAGCATTGCCGCTTCAACCATCCGCGCAACCACCTGACCAGCGGCGCGCTGGGCACGATGGGCTTCGGCCTGCCGGCGGCGATGGGCGCGCAGTTCGCCTGCCCCGACCGCACCGTGGTGCTGGTCAGCGGCGACGGCAGTTTCATGATGAACGTGCAGGAGCTGGTGACCATCGCGCGCTGCAAGCTACCGGTGAAGATCGTGCTGCTGGACAACAGTTCGCTGGGCATGGTGCGGCAGTGGCAGGAGCTGTTCTTCGCCGAGCGCTACAGCGAGATCGACCTGTCCGACAACCCGGACTTCGCCGCGCTGGCGCAGGTGTTCGGCATCCCGGCCAAGCGCATCACCGCGCGCGGCCAGGTCGAGGACGGGCTGGCCGAGCTGCTGGCGCAGCCGGGTCCGGCGCTGCTGCACGTGGCCATCGACGCGCGCGCCAACGTGTGGCCGCTGGTGCCGCCGAACACCGCCAACAGCACCATGCTGGAGAGCAACCCCGCGACCCAGCGCCAGGAGATCCCCCATGCGATACCAGCTTGACCTGGTGCTGAAGCCGGCCGAAGGCGCGCTGCTGCGCGCGATCGGCATGGCCGAACGGCGCGGCTTCGCGCCGCTGTCGATCAGCGGCGCGCCGGTGGCCGACGATGCCGGCCGCTGGCACCTGCAGATGGTGGTGGACGGTACCCGCCCCGGCGAGAGCCTGCGCCTGCAGATGGAGAAGGTGTACGACTGCGAGTCGGTACGGGTGACTGCGTTGGACGTGGTGCCATGATGAAGCCGGGATTCGGGATTGGGGATTCGGGATTCGGAGGCTGCGCTGGCAGCTCCGTGGTTTCGGGCTTCATGCCGGCTGCGCGGCAGGGCCGGGCGCCGATGCGGAGGAGTCTTCTTCCAGGGAGGTCGCTTCTTCGGGCACAGGATTCGCATGTCGAATCCCTACTCCCCAATCCCCAATCCCGGCCCCTTCATGCCTGACACCGGCCGCCCCGCCCCGCAGGAACCCGACGTAGGCGACGTAGCGGTCAGCGTCGCCGACGTGCTGGCCGCGCAGGCGCGGCTGCGCCGCTACCTGCCGCCGACGCCGGTGCACTACGCCGAGCGTTTCGGCGTGTGGCTGAAGCTGGAGAACCTGCAGCGCACCGGCTCCTACAAGGTGCGCGGCGCGCTGAATGCGCTGCTGGCCGGGCTGGAGCGCGGCGACGAGCGCACCATCATCTGCGCCTCGGCCGGCAACCATGCGCAGGGCGTGGCCTGGGCCGCGCACCGGCTGGGCGTGCAGGCGATCACGGTGATGCCGCACGGCGCGCCGCAGACCAAGATCGCCGGCGTCGCCCACTGGGGCGCCACCGTGCGCCAGCATGGCGACAGCTACGACGAGGCCTACGCCTTCGCCCGCGAACTGGCCGAGCAGAACGGCTACCGCTTCCTGTCCGCGTTCGACGACCCGGACGTGATCGCCGGCCAGGGCACGGTCGGCATCGAGTTGGCCGCGCACGCCCCGGACGTGGTCATCGTGCCGATCGGCGGCGGCGGCCTGGCCTCCGGCGTGGCCCTGGCGCTGCGCTCGCAGGGCGTGCGCATCGTCGGCGCGCAGGTCGAGGGCGTGGACTCCATGGCGCGGGCGATCCGCGGCGATATCCGCGCGATCGACCCGGTGCCCACCCTGGCCGACGGCGTCAAGGTTAAAATCCCCGGGTTCATCACCCGCCGGCTGTGCGCCAGCCTGCTCGACGACGTGGTGATCGTGCGCGAGGCGGAACTGCGCGAAACGCTGGTCCGCCTGGCGCTGGAGGAGCACGTCATCGCCGAGGGCGCCGGCGCGCTGGCCCTGGCGGCCGGCCGCCGCGTCTCCGGCAAGCGCAAATGCGCGGTGGTGTCCGGTGGCAACATCGACGCCGGCGTGCTGGCGACGCTGCTGTCGGAGGTGCGCCCGCGCGCACCACGCAAGCCGCGCCGCCGCAATGCCGAGCGACTTCGCAACCAACGTGCCGCCGCCCCGCCCGCTCCCGCTCGCCCCGCGTCTTCGCTCTCCCATCCGCCAGCCACCGCCGCCGTAGAGGAAACCATCTGGTGAACACTTCTCCTTCTTCCCAGACCCCCCGCATCCGCATTTTTGACACCACCCTGCGCGACGGCGAGCAATCCCCCGGCTGCAGCATGACCCCGCCGCAGAAGCTGGTCATGGCGCGCGCCCTGGCCGAGCTGGGCGTGGACGTCATCGAGACCGGCTTCCCGGCCAGTTCGCAGTCCGACCGCGAGGCGATGGCGCTGATCGGCCGCGAACTGCGCGAGCCGACCCTGGCGGTGCTGTCGCGCTGCCTGGCCACCGACATCGAGACCTCCGCGCGCGCGCTGGAGGCGGCGGCCAAGCCGCGCCTGCACGTGTTCCTGTCGACCAGCCCGCTGCACCGCGAGCACAAGCTGCGGATGAGCCGCGAGCAGGTGCTGGAGTCGGTGCGCAAGCACGTGTCGCTGGCGCGCCAGTACGTGGACGACGTGGAGTTCTCGGCCGAGGACGCCACCCGTACCGAGGAAGACTTCCTGGCCGAAGTGACCGCAGTGGCGATCGCCGCCGGCGCCACCACCATCAACCTGCCCGACACGGTCGGCTTCACCACCCCGGAAGAGATCCGCGGCATGTTCGCGCGACTGATCGCCAGCGTGCCCGGCGCCGAGCGGGTGATCTTCAGCACCCACTGCCACAACGACCTGGGCCTGGCCGTGGCCAACTCGCTGGCCGCGGTGGAAGGCGGCGCGCGGCAGGTGGAATGCACCATCAACGGCATCGGCGAGCGCGCCGGCAACTGCGCGCTGGAAGAGATCGCGATGGCGCTGAAGGTGCGCAACGCGTTCTACGAGATCGACACCGCGATCAACACCCAGCGCATCGTCGCCAGCTCGCAGCTGCTGCAGCGGCTGGTCGGCATGCCGGTACAGCGCAACAAGGCGATCGTCGGCGGCAACGCCTTCGCCCACGAGTCGGGCATCCACCAGCACGGCATGCTGCGCCACCGCGGCACCTACGAGATCATGCGTCCGGAAGACGTGGGCTGGGAGTCCTCGCAGATGGTGCTGGGCCGCCACAGCGGCCGCGCCGCGGTCGAGCAGCGCCTGCGCGCGCTGGGCTACGTGCTGGAAGAGGCCGAACTGAACCTGGCGTTCGAGGCGTTCAAGGCGCTGTGCGAGCAGCAGCGCGTGGTCAACGACGCCGACCTGCAGGCGATGATGCAGGACGCGCCGGAAAGCCAGGGCTACCGGCTGTCGTCGATGACCGTCAGCGACCGCGGCCAGCGCGCCAGCGCGCAGGTCGAGCTGTCCGATCCGGATGGCCAGCGGGTCAGCGAGCGCGCCGAAGGCGACGGCCCGGTGGATGCGCTGTTCGCCGCGCTGGCCGCGGCCACCGGCGTGCAGCTGACCCTGGACAGCTACCAGGTGCACAGCGTCGGCATCGGCGCCGACGCGCGCGGCGAGGCCAACCTCAGCGTGCGCCACGGCGAGACCGAATACGACGGCAGCGGCACCAGCCGCGACATCATCGAGGCCAGCGCGCTGGCCTGGCTGGACGTGGCCAACCGCGTGCTGCGCCAGCGCCAGGGCACGCATGCCGGCGCCGCGACGGCGGCCGCCTGAGCGGCCACGCCAGCGTCATCGTCGCGATGCACCCTTCTCACCGCTCCCCATCCTTGCCCAGCGTCCCTGCCAGGTAGTCCCGTAATGTCTTCGACCCCCCGCACCCTGTACGACAAACTGTGGGACGCGCATGTCGTCGTCCCCGAAAGCGGCACCGCCCCGGCGGTGCTGTACATCGACCTGCACCTGATCCACGAGGTGACCTCGCCGCAGGCGTTCACCGAACTGAAGGCGCGCGGCCTGAAGCCGCGCCGTCCCGACCGCACCAAGGCGACGATGGACCATTCCACGCCGACCCTGCCGCGCGGCGCCGACGGCAAGCTGCCGTACTACACCAAGGCCTCCGAGGCGCAGGTGGACATGCTCGCGCGCAACTGCGCCGACTACGGCATCGAGCTGTTCGACATGGCCTCGGACAATCGCGGCATCGTGCACGTGATCGCGCCCGAGCAGGGCTTCACCCAGCCCGGCATGACCATCGTCTGCGGCGACAGCCACACCTCCACGCATGGCGCTTTCGGGGCATTGGCGTTCGGCATCGGCACCAGCGAGGTCGGCTACGTGCTGGCCACGCAATGCCTGCTGCAGCGCAAGGCCAAGACCATGTCGATCACCGTCGACGGGCCGCTGGCGCCGGGCGTCGGCGCCAAGGACGTGATCCTGCACATCATCGGCGTGATCGGGGTCAACGGCGGCACCGGCCACGTGCTCGAGTACCGCGGCTCCACCATCGAGGCGATGGACATGGAGCAGCGCATGACCCTGTGCAACATGTCGATCGAGGCCGGCGCGCGCGCCGGCATGGTCGCGCCGGACCAGGTCACCTTCGACTGGATGGCGAACACCCCGCGCGGTCCGAAGGGCGCGGAGTTCGACGCCGCGGTGCAGCGCTGGTCGCAGCTGCGCAGCGATCCGGGCGCGCGCTTCGACGTGGACGTGCGCATCGACGCGCGCGACATCCGCCCGACCCTGACCTGGGGCACCCACCCGGGCACCGCGATCGCGGTGGACGTGCCGATTCCGGCGGCGCAGGACGCGGCCGCGCAGAAGGGCCTGGACTACATGCATTTCGAATCCGGCCACGCGCTGATCGGCACCCCGGTGGACGTGGTGTTCGTCGGCTCGTGCACCAACGGCCGGCTCAGCGACATGCGCGAAGTGGCGCAGGTGCTGCGCGGCCGCCGCGTCGCGCCGAACGTGCGCATGCTGGTGGTGCCGGGCTCGGAGATCGTCAAGCGCCAGGCCGAGGCCGAGGGCATCCACGAGGTGGTGCGCGCCGCCGGCGCCGAGTGGCGCGAATCCGGCTGCTCGATGTGCATCGCCATGAACGGCGACCTGGTCGCGCCGGGGCAACTGGCGGTGAGCACCAGCAACCGCAATTTCGAAGGCCGCCAGGGTCCCGGCTCGCGCACCTTGCTGGCGTCGCCGATGACCGCGGCCTGGGCCGCGGTGAACGGCAAGGTCAGCGACCCGCGCACGCTGTTCGCGGAGGTCGCGTGATGGTGCCGCACATCGCCGCGTTCGCGGCCACGCTGACCTTCGTCGCCGCCACCACCCGCGCCTTCGCGCATCGCGGCAAGCCGCTGTTGCCGCCGCACGTCCCCACGCCGGCGCTGCCGCCGGCATCGCTGCCCGACGCGGCCGTCGCCGCTCCCGCCACCGTGTCCCAGGAGACCTGCTGATGGCCGGATTCGCCGCCCTCACCTCGGCCAGCGTGGTGCTGCGCCAGACCAACATCGACACCGACCAGATCATCCCGGCGCGGTTCCTGTCCACCACCGAGCGCGCCGGCCTCGGCCGCAACGCGTTCAACGACTGGCGCTGGCAGGCCGACGGCACGCCGAACCCGGAGTTCGCGTTCAACCAGCCGCACAACGCCGGCCGCCAGATCCTGCTGGCCGGGCGCAACTTCGGCTGCGGCTCCTCGCGCGAACATGCGCCGTGGGCGCTGACCGACCTGGGCCTGCGCGCCATCGTCAGCAGCGAGATCGCCGACATCTTCCGCAACAACAGCCTCAAGAACGGACTGCTGCCGATCGTGCTGGACGAGGCCGACGTGCAGACCCTGATGCAGCGCCCGGACGACGCGCTGACCGTGGACGTGGCCGCGCGCGAACTGCGCACGCCCGACGGCCGCGTCTATCCGTTCCCGCTCGACGAGTTCTCGCAGACCTGCCTGCTCGAAGGCGTCGACGAACTCGGCTACCTGCTGCTGCGCCAACCCGCCATCGAACAGTACGAGGCCACCCATGCACGCTGACATCGTCGTCCTGCCCGGCGACGGCATCGGCCCCGAAGTCGCCGCCGCCGCGGTCTCGGTGCTGCGCACCATCGCCCGCCGCTACCAGCACACCTTCGAATTCCACGAGCACGACATCGGCGGCATCGCCATCGACCGCCACGGCGAACCGCTGCCGGCGGCGACGCTGGCCGCCTGCCAGCAGGCCGACGCGGTGCTGCTGGGCGCGGTCGGCGGGCCGAAGTGGTCCGATCCCAACGCCAAGATCCGCCCCGAACAGGGCCTGCTGGCGATCCGCCGCGGCCTGGGCCTGTTCGCCAACCTGCGCCCGGTCAAGCCGCATCCGGCGGCGCTGGACGCCTCGCCAATCAAGCCGCACCTGCTCACCGGCGTGGACATCGTGGTGGTGCGCGAGCTGACCGGCGGCATCTATTTCGGCGACAAGACCCGCACCGCCACCGACGCCAGCGACCTGTGCCGCTACAGCGTCGAGGAGATCGAGCGGGTCCTGCGCAGCGCGTTCCGCCTGGCCCAGCAGCGCCGCAATCACGTCACCTCGGTGGACAAGGCCAACGTGCTGGAGACCTCGCGGCTGTGGCGCGACGTGGCCACGCGCATCGGCCGCGACGAATTCCCGGACGTGCGCCTGGAGCACCAGCTGGTCGACTCGATGGCCATGCACCTGCTGGCCAAGCCGCGCGAGTACGACGTGATCGTCACCGAGAACATGTTCGGCGACATCCTCACCGACGAGGCGTCGATGCTCGCCGGTTCGCTGGGCCTGCTGCCGTCGGCGTCGCTGGGCGAAGGCAAAATCGGCCTGTACGAGCCGATCCACGGCTCGGCTCCGGACATCGCCGGCAAGGGCATCGCCAATCCCTACGCCACCATCCTCAGCGCCGCGCTGCTGCTGCGCCATTCGCTGGGCCTGAACGCCGAAGCCGAGGCGATCGAGCAGGCGGTGGACGCCGCGCTCAACGCGCACGCCTTCACCGCCGACCTCGCCGCCCCGGGCCATGGCATTTCCACCAATGCGGCCGCGCGCGCGGTGGTGGAGCAGTTGCAGGCGCATGGGTCGGTGGAAGCCGAGATTCGGGAGTAGGGATTGGGGATTGGTAACTGCGTTCGGCCACTGCGCGGATAGGCAGCGGCCGAACGCTCACATCGGGCGGCGCGGATCTCTCCTGTCGGAGGGGCTTCAGCCCCGACAGGATTCCGCGCCGCAGGCTCGCCGTGCTGTGTGTCGCGGCTGAAGCGGCTCCTACAAGGGTGCACCTGCGCTTTACGCCCTAGCCGACCACCCGGTCGCGGCCTTCGTGCTTGGCCTGGTACAGGCGCTGGTCGGCCAGCACCAGCAATTCGCGCCGGCTCTGCAGCGCCGGGCTGACACAGGCGAAACCGACGCTGGCCGTGCACTGCACCGTGCGCCCATCGACATCGTGGACCACGATCGCGGCGACGCGGTGGCGCAGGTCGTCCAGCCGCGCCCGCGCCTGTTCGCGGTCCAGGCCCGGCAACACCAGCAGGAACTCCTCGCCGCCGTGGCGCGCGGCGAAGGCGTGTTCGCCCAGCGTGGCGCGCAGCACCTCGCCGACCCGGCGCAGCACTTCGTCGCCGATCTCGTGGCCGTAGCTGTCGTTGATCCGCTTGAAGTTGTCGATGTCCAGCAACGCCACGCACAGCGGCGATTGCGTGGCCCGCGCGTGCTCCAGCGCCGCGGTCAGGTGCGGATCGGCCGTGCGCCGGTTCGGCAGGCCGGTCAGCGCGTCGTGGCCGGCCTGGTAGGCGAGCTTGCGCACCAGTTCCTCGCGTTCGAAATCGGCCAGCTTCAGCGCCAGGTTCTTCGCGCGCAGTTCGTGGGTACGCTCGGCGATGATGCGATTGAGCCGGCGCTGGCGGCGCAGGTAGCGATGGCTGCGGCCGCGGTACCACCACAGCAGCAGGCCGCTGAACGCGATCGCCGCGATCACCACGAACGGACCGCGCTGCCAGAACGGCGGCACCACGTCCAGCTGCAGCGAGGCGCGCCCCACCAGATCGCTGCGCGACCAGTCCATCGCATTGGTGGTCGCCTGCACTTCCAGCCGGTAGTCGCCAGGCGGCAGGTTGGTATAGACCGCCTCCTCGTTGCTGCCCGCCTCGATCCACTGCCGGTCGAAGCCATGCAGGCGATAGCGGTAGCGCACCTTGTCCGGCGAGCGGAAGCTCAAGCCGGCGTAGTCGACGCTGAGCCGGCCGACGCTGCCGGGCAAGCGGTAGTCGGCGCGCAGCGGCTGCTCGCGGCCATCGACCTGCAACCGCTCGATCACCACCGCCGGTGCGCGCAGCGAATGCCGGCTGGGCAGCGCCGGGTCGATCAGCGCCAGGCCGGCGGAGGTCGGGATCAGCAAGGTGCCGTCGCGGCTCAGCCAGCCGGCCGGCGCGCTGCTGCCGTTGCCCTGGCTGCCGGGCATGCCGTCGCTGCGATCCACCACGTCCACCGCCAACTGCGTGCGGCGGCCGGCATCCAGTTGCGCGATGCTGTCGCGGGCGATGCGGAACACGCCCTGGTTGCTGGTCACCCACAGATGGCCCTGGCCATCGTCGATGACCCGGAACAGCTTGTCGCGCGGCAACCCGACGCGATGGTCGTAGGTGCGGAAGCGGCCGTCGCGCAACCGCAGCAGGCCGCGGTCGCTGGCGATCCACAGCGCGCCGTCGGCGTCCTCCAGGAAATCGAACGCGTTGTGCGCGGGGAACGCGGCGCCGGCGGGCCAGCGGCGCAGCGTGCCGTCGGCCGACAGCGCCGCGATGCCGTCGCTGGTGCCGATCCACAGCACGCCGGCGCGATCGCGGTACAGCGCCTGCACCTGCAGCGCCGGCAGCCCGTCGGCCAGGGTGTACAGGCGGGTGCGGCCACGGTTGCGATAGGCCAGGCCGGCGTTGCCGCCGACCCACAGCCCGCCGTCCGCATCCTGCAACAGCGCCCGCACCATGCCCTGCGGGATGCCGGCCTCGGTGCCGAGCCGTTGCCGGACCGCACCGTCGGGCGCCAGCAACAGCACTCCCTGGTTGTAGGTACCGACCCACATGCCGCCGTCGTTGGCCGCGGCCAGCGCCAGCACCGACGGATCGCGGCCGGCGGCGGCGATGCGCAACGTGGCGATGCGGCCGTGCTGCCAGCGATCGAGGCCGGCGGCATGGCCGATCCAGACCGCGCCATCGGCGCTCTGCTGCACTACGCGCACGTAGTCGCCGCCGAGGCCGTCGTGCCGGGTCAGGCCGCCGGCATCGCCCACGGCGATGCGGAACAGGCCGTCGGTGCTGCCGGCCCAGATCAGGCCTTCGCGGTCCTCGATCAGCGCCGGGCTGACCACGCCGGAGATCGACAACATCTCCTCGCTGACCCCGCTCGACGGGCGCCGCAGCAACTGGCCGCTGGACAGGCTCATCCACAACTGGCCCTGGCGATCCTGCAACGCGGCATCCACGCGCTGGCCCTGGCGCAACCACTGCAGCGCGCCGTCGGCGTGCAGCCAGAACACGCCGGCGTCGCCGGCGACCAGCAGCCCGCCGTCGCGGTCGCGGCTCAGCCGCCGTACCGGCGCCGTGCGCATCGCCTCCGTCCGCCCCCAACGCCGCGCACGGCCGGTGGCCGGGTCGAGGCGGAACAGCCCCTGCGCGGTGCCGACCAGCACGCTGCCATCGGTCTGCTGCAGCAGCGCGGCGATCCGGGTCTTCGGCAGCCCGGCGGCGGCACCGGCCGCGGTCAGGCGGCCATCGGCCTCGATCCGGAACAGGCCGTCCTCGCTGCCGACCCACAGCACACCGTCGCGGTCGCGCAGCATCGACGCCACCTGCAGCCGCTGCGCACGCGCATCGCCCAGGTGCTCCCAGGCGCCGCCGGCATAGCGGAATACGCCGTCGTAGGCGGTACCGACCAGCACCCCGCCGTCGCGTTCGGGCACGATCGCGAACACGCCGGACATCTCCATGCCCGGCGTGTTCTGCCGGTCGAACACGGTGAAGGCGCGGCCATCGAAGCGCGCCACGCCTTCCCAGGTGCCGATCCACAGCAGGCCGTCGCGGTCCTGCGCCAGCGCATGCACTAGGTTGTGCGGCAGGCCTTCGTCCATCGTCCAGCGCACCACCGTCGGCCGGTCGGTGATGCTGCCCGCGGTCACCGGCCGCGTTGCCTGGGCCACGGCGGCACCTGCCGCGCAGCAGGCGCACAGCAGCATCAGGAACAAACCGATGCGCCCGCGCAGGCGTCGGCGCAGCGCAGGTGCGCTGCCGATGGTAGTGTGACGCCGGTCCCCCTGCTCCATTGCTTCCCGAATCATGCCCTCGGCAGCACGCGGTTTCCAAACCGCACGAGAAGCCAATTTATCACTACATGTTCGCCGCCGATGTCAGGACGTTCCTCACATTGCCGAACGGCAGCCGTCCCGCCACACCACTCAGCGCAACGGCAGGCGCACGCTGACCCGCAGCCCGCCCAGGGTCGGCGAGGTATCGAGCGCGATGTCGCCGCCGTGCGCGTTCACCACCTCGCGCGCGATCGCCAGGCCCAGTCCGCTGCCCTCCACGCCGCTGCCGAGTTCGCGGTGGAAGCGCTCGAACACGCGCTCGCGCGCCGCCTCGGCGACACCGGGGCCGGAATCCTCGACCGTGAACCAGGCGCAGGCATGGTCGCCACGCAGGGCGACTTCCACCTGCCCGCCCGGCGGTGCGTAGCGCAGCGCGTTGTCGATCAGATTGCGCACCAGCGCGGACAGGCCCGCCTCGTTGCCGAGCAGCATGACCGGGTCGTTGCACAGCATCCGCAGCCGCTGCTGGCGCCGCGCCGCCAGCGGCTGCGCATCGTCCACCTGCAGCGCGACCAGGCCGTCCAGCGCCAGCCGCCCCTGCGTGGGCTCGGCGGCGCCCGGTTCGACCCGGCTGAGCGTCAGCAACTGCGCGACCAGCCGCTCCACCCGGCGCACGCTGGCGTCCAGGTGCCGCTGCGATTCGTCGCGTTCGGCGGCGTCGCGGGCCTGGCCCAGATTGTCGGCGTGCACCTTCAGCGCGGCGATCGGGGTACGCAGTTCGTGCGCGGCATCGGCGATGAAGCGGCGCTCGCGCGCCAGCGCGGCCTCCAGGCGCCGCATCAGGTCGTTGACCGCCACCACCAGCCCATGGATCTCGCGCGGCACGCCATGCAGCGGCAACGGTTCCAGCCGCTGCGGGTCGCGCTCGCCGATCGCCTGCGAGACCCGGCTCAAGGCGCGGCTGGCCCAGTTCACCACCGCCCACACCAGCAGCGCCAGCACCGGCAGCGCCAACAGCAGCGGCAAGGCCGTGCCCAATGCGATGTCTTCGGCCAGTTCGCGGCGGATGTCGGCCTGCTCGCCGGTCTGGAACCAGCGCCCGCCCGCCGAGTGCAGGCTGAAGGTGCGCCAGCGGCGGCCATCCAGGGTCACATCGGCGTAGCCGGCGACCAGCGGGGCCAACTGCCGGGTCGGGCCGCTGTCCGAGCGCAGCAGCAGGTGGCCGCGGTCGTCGCGGACCTGGAACGCCAGCTTGCTTTCGTAGGCATGGCCGGTGCGGAACGCCAGCGCCTCGCCCACGCCCTGCGCCTGCCCGTGCCAGCCGCGGATCACGATCGGCTCGCCGGCCGGGCCGAGCCGGGTCAGCTCGCCCAGCGGTTCGTCGACCAGGCTCATCAGCACCCGCGAGGACTGCACCAACTTGGCATCGAACATCTCGCCCGCCTCCTGCAGGCCGGCGCGGTAGCTGAGCAATGCGGCCACCGCGAACACCAGGGTCACCACCCCGAGCAGACCGCTCAGCAGCATCCGCCGCATCGAACTCATGGCGCCGCCACCGCGGCCTGTTCGTCCAGCGCATAGCCGACCCCGCGCACGGTGCGGATCAACGCCGGGTCGAGCTTGCGCCGCAGCTGGTGCACGTGCACATCGACCGCATTGCTGGCCACATCCTCGTCCCAGCCGTACAGGCGCTGCTGGATCGCCTCGCGCGCGATGGCGCGGCCGTGGCGTTCGGCCAGCAGCCACAGCAGCGCGAACTCGCGCCGGGTCAGGTCCAGCGCGCGGCCGCGCCAGCGCACCGCCAGCCGCTCCGGATCCAGGTACAGCGCACCGATCTCCAATTGCGGCGTGGAGCGCCCGGCACTGCGCCGCAGCAGCGCGCGGGTGCGCGCCAGCAGTTCGGTGGTGTCGAACGGCTTGCCGAGGTAGTCGTCGGCGCCCAGGTCCAGGCCCAGCGCGCGGTCGGCCGGGCGCTCGCGCGCGCTCAGCACCAGGATCGGCACGTCGGCGCCGGCCTGGCGCGATTGCCGGATCACCTCCAGCCCGTCCATGCGCGGCAAGCCCAGGTCCAGCAGCACCAGGTCGATACCGCCGTCGCCGATCGCGATCAGCGCCGCCGCGCCGTCCTGCACCCAGTCCACCGAATAGGCGGCGCGGCGCAACGCGGTGCGGATGCCTTCGCCCAGCGACAGATCGTCCTCGACCAGCAAGATGCGCATGTGGGTCAGTGTGGGCGGCCGCTCAATGGCTGGCAAGGTGCGGCTCGAGCTCCTGCAGGGCCGCCTGGATCTGCTGGCGGCGGCCACGGTCGGCCAGTTCGCGGCCCGGCCGCGGCGGCGCCGCCAACGCCTTCTTCAGCGCCGCCGCGGCGCCATTCCAGTCCTTCTGGTCGCGCAGGAAGTCGCCGTAGAAGTAGTTCGCGTCGATCCCGTCGGGGTCGTAGTGCAGGCCCTGCAGCAACAGCGTGCGCGCCTTGGCGTCGTCGCCGAAACCGACCGGCCAGCCCGGTACCTGGTAGTACAGCGCGCCCAGGCTGGTGCAGGCCGAGCCGTTCAACGCGGCCGGATCGAGCTTCAGCGCCTGCTCGAAATCGGCGCGGGCGCGCTTGACCAGGCTCAGCGCGCCGAGGCCGCCGCGCTCGCCGGCTTCGCTCGACAACACGATGCCTTCCCAGATCAGCGCGGCCGGATCCTGCGGCGCGGCCTGCCTGGCCGCCGCCGCATGCGTGGCCAACGCCGCATAGGCCTGCACGCGCTGCGGCTTGGGCGTCTGGTAGGCGACCTGCGCCCATTGCTCGCGCACCGCGGCGACCGCGGGCGACAGCGGCGTGGCCGCCGCGGCCAGCGGCAGCAGCGACAGGAGCAAGAGCAGGCAACGGCGGCAAGTCTTCATCGGAGGTCTCCAAGATCGGAAGGAACCCGGGCGGCATGGCGCCGCACCACGGGCAGTTGCGCTTTCAGACTGCGATCGACCAGACCGGGCAAGGCGCCGTTGAGGCGTGCGAAGAGTTTTTCCGGCCAACCGATCTGCAGCCGCCTGTCGCCGCGCTCGATCGCCTCGCGCAAGGCGCGCGCCACCCGCTCGGGCGTGTCGGCGCCGACCTTCAGTTCCTGGTTCAGCGCATCGACCTGGGCCGTGTTGAACGCGGTGCGGGTGGCGCGCGGCGCCAGGTACTGGAAGCGCACGTGGCTGTCGGCGTATTCGCGGGCCAGCGCCTCGAACAAGCCGCGCAGACCGAACTTGCTGGCGCTGTAACCGGCGAAGCCCGGAAATCCCAGACTGCCGAAGGTCGAACCGACCGCGACCACGGCCGCCTGCGGCTGCGCCTGCAGCAACGGCAGCAGCGCGCGCACCAGCAGCATCGGCGCCAGCAGATTGGTTTCGAGCATGCGCCGCAGTTCCTGCTCGGACTGTTCGGCGAACAGACCGAAGCCGCTCTGCGCATGCGCGATCAGCAGCAGCGACGGCGGCGCCTGCAGCGCGCGCGCCGCCGCCAGCAATTGCGCGCGGCCGCTGTCGTTGCACAGGTCCGCCGGCAACGCCAGCACCTGGCCCTGCGGATGGCGGCTGGCCACCTGCGCCAGCCGCAGCGGGTCGCGCCCCACCGCCAGCACCCGGGTGCCGGCGGCGACCAGTTCGTCGCACAACGCCGCGCCGATGCCGCCGCTGGCACCGGTCAACACCACGCTCCGGCCGCGCAGGTCCATCACGCCGCCTCCGCCATGCGCGGCGCCGGCAGCGCGCGCAGGCTGCGGAAGATGTCGCCGTACAGGCCGTAAAAGCGCTTGGCCGCGTGCAGTACCGCGCGCTGGTCGTCGGGGTCGTCGAGCCGGTCCATCAACCCGACGAAGAAACCCACATGCTCGATGTCCAGGTCGCCGTGCGAACGCAGGTAGCTGAAGGCATTGCGCGGCAGGCCCAGCGTGGTCTCGATGCTCTCGGCCGCGCGCGTGGCCAGCGCCACGCTGGTGCCTTCCAGCACCATCACCATGCCGAAGAAACCGACCGGGTTGCCGCGGGCGATGGTGTCGTAGGCGTAGGCCACCATCAGCTCGGTCGCGGCGGCCGGTTCGGAGGCCGCGGCGGCGGCGCGGTCGGCGCCGCACGCGGCCAGGTCGTCGAGGATCCATTCCTGGTGACCCAGTTCCTCTTCGATGTAGTCGGCGACGGCGGTGCGCAGCCACTCCAGCCGCGCCGGCAGGCGCGCGCCGCAGGCCATCAGCAGCGGCACCGTGTGGCGTACGTGGTGGTAGGCCTGGCCGAGGAAGGCCAGGTAGTCCTCACGCGCGATCTGCCCGGCCAGCGCCGACTGGATGATCGGGATCGAGATCATGGCGGCGCGTTCGGCCTGGGTCTCGGCAAGCAAGCGCTCATGGAAGGTCATCGGGAAGCTCCGTGGGAGGAAAGGGGTTCGAGTTCGGCGTAGCGCTGCGCGATGGCATCGGCATGGCGCTGCAGGATCGCGTCGCGGCGCGGGCGGCCGTTGCCGGTGAGCAGGCCGTCGGCGGCGGTAAATGGCGCGCTGGCGCGGACGAAGCCGGACACGCGCGCGTAGTCCGGCAGGCCGGCGTTGACCTCGGCCAGCGCGCGCGCGATCGCCGCATCGTCCAGCGCGGGGTTGCGCGGCCACAGCACCGCCAGGTTGTGTGTGCGCGCTTCGCCGCAGACCACCGCCTGGGCAATGTGCGGGTGCTGCAACAGTTCGCTTTCCACCCATTCCGGCGACACGTTGCGGCCGTAGGCGGTGATGAACACATGCTTGCGGCGGCCGGTGACGTGGACGAAACCTTCGTTGTCGACATGGCCCAGGTCGCCGGTGGCGATGGCGCCGGCAGGCGGCCCCTCCGCGCCGAGGTAGCCCAGGCAGTGCACGCCGTCGACCCACAGTTCGCCGTCGATCGCGCTGACCCGCGCATGCGGCAGCGCGCGGCCGACGCTGCCGGCGCGCTGCGCCTCGGGCCGGTTCAGCGCCACCACCGAGGCGCACTCGGTCAGTCCGTAGCCTTCGAACACCGGCAACCGCAGCGCCGCGGCGCGACGCAGCAGACCCGGACCAACCCGGCCGCCGCCGACCGCCAGGTAGCGCAGCGAGGCCGGCAGCGCCACGCCCTGTTCGGCCGCCATCACCAGCGCCAGCAGCAGCTGCGGCACCAGGATCACGCTGTGCGGCTGGTAGCGATGCAGGCAGGCGATCAAGGTCGGAATGTCGAGTCCGGCCGCGCCGCTGTAGCCGATCTCGGCCAGCGACGGCACTGCGATCTGCGCGCCGGACAACAGCGTGGCGTAGACCCCGGCCACGTTCTCCAGCAACGTGGACAGCGGCATCAGGCACAGGTGGCGGCGCGGCGCCAGCGCCGAGGCCGCATCGGCCAGGGACGCGGCCACCTGCAGCAGCGCGCCCGCCTCCAGGCATACTCCTTTGGGCTGGCCGGTGGTGCCGGAGGTATAGGTGATGCAGCCGGTGCCGGCAGGCAGCGCCACCGGCATCGGCGCCAGGCGCCAGCACGCCAGGCCCGGGGCCGACAGTGGCAGATGCAGCGGCACGCCCTGCGCCGGTGCGGGCATGCCCGCACCGGCGACCAGGCACTGCGCACCGCTGCTGTGCAGCGCATAGCGCGCCTGCGCCTCGCTGAAGAACGTCGGCAGCGGCACGTGCACGCCGCCACGCAGGCGGATCGCCAGGTCCAGCGCCAGCCAGTCGCTGCCATTGTCCAGGCGGCTGGCGACGCAGTGCAGATCGTGCCGTTGCAACGCGTCGGCCAGCGCACGGATCCGGTCGGCCAGTTCGCCCTCGCGGATCGCGCCGTGGCCGGTGAGCAGACGCTCCTGGTCGCCGCGCAACTGGCCGAGCACCTCGGCGAAACCCGGCGCGCTCACGGCGCACCCGCCAGGCAGGGCTGGAACGGGCCAGCGTGGAACAGGGACATCGCGTCCGCGCGCGGCGTGGCGGCGCGCTGCAGGAACGCATGCCCGGCGGCGATGTCGCCGAACGTCAGCCGCGGCTGCGCGGCGTAATAGTCGCCCCAGTCGCTGGGATCCCCGCGCAGGCGCTCGCCGCGCGCCTCGCCCAGGTCCACCGTCGCCAGATGCAGCCGGTCGAAGGTATTGCGCAACTGCCGGGTGGCCACGAACAGGACCCAGCGCAGCCCGGCCGCGTGCAGGGTGCCGGTCAGCGCCTGGATCATCGCGCGCGCATCGCCGGCCTGCTCGGCGGCGAAGTTGCCCACCTCCACCAGCTCGCTGCGCGCCACCCGCCGCGGCATCCGCTCGGCGATGGCCAGTTCGGCCGGTCGCTCGAGATAGTGCTCGACGAACAGCTCGCCTTCGCTGGCGCAGCGCAGCCCCAGTGCGGCCCGCAACCCGCCGTCGGCGTCGTAGTAGGCCAGCAGATGCGGCAGGAAGCCGCGCAGCACCGCGCCGTAGCGCTGGCGGTAGACGCGGGCGATGAACGCTTCCACGGCATCGCGCTCGGGATGCCCCAGACCGATCAGCACGGCACTGGCGAAGCGGGAATGGGATGCGGGGGAGTCGGGGACGATGGCCATGGCGGCATCGTCGGCGGCGCCGATTAGCCGACCATGAGCCGAACGTTAGGCGAATGTAAGGCGCGCATAAGCAAATCATTGCGCAGGCGCCAAACCCTGAACCAAGCCTGCCGCACGCTGAACCGCTCGATCGGAGTGCCGGCGAGCGAAGCTGACATACTAAATAGTATACTTAACGGTATAGTATAAATATCGAACCGACTGGTCTAGTATTGCCGCCATGGTCAGCAAACCCGTTCCCTCCCCCAAAGCCTCTTCCCGCGCCGCCGGACCGGGCCGTCCGAAGGACATGGGCAAGCGTGCGGCGATCCTGGAAGCGGCCAAGCACATGTTCACCGAGCTGGGCTTCGGCGGGGTCAGCATGGACGGTATCGCCGCCCGCGCCGGGGTGTCCAAGCTCACCGTCTACAGCCATTACGGCGACAAGGAGACCCTGTTCGCCGAGGCGGTGCGCGCGCAGTGCCAGGCGCTGCTGCCCGACGACCTGTTCGGGCATGCGCTGAAAGGCCCGCTGCGCGCCCAGTTGGTGGAGATCGGCCTGGCCTTCTTCGCCATGATCAGCAGCGAGGCGGCCATGGCCACGCACCGCATGATGCTGGCCCCGGGCACCGGCGACGAGCACGTGCGCGAGATGTTCTGGAATGCCGGTCCCAAACGTACCCAGCAGGACCTGGCGCAGCTGCTGCAGGCGCACGTGGCGGCCGGCGAACTGGAGATCGCCGACCTGGGCCTGGCCGCCTCCCAGTTCTTCTGCCTGATCAAGGGCGAACTGCACTCGCTGATGATGTGCGGCCTGTGCCGCGATCCCAGCCAGGTGCGGATCCAGGCCCATGTCGAGGCCAGCGTGGATTTCTTCCTGCGCGCCTATGCGGCGCGCTGAGCCCGCGCCGGCCGGGCGGCCCGATGACTTCCGGCACTGCGCGCGGCGGCACCGCTGCGGCGATGCTGCAGCATACGCACGGCCTCCGCGCCGGCTAAAATGCGCGACCCACCGCGTTGGATGCCCCAGATGACGATCGACTACTCCCAAGCCCGCGAAACGATGGTTGAACAGCAGGTGCGTCCCTGGGACGTGCTCGACCTGCGCGTGCTCGACGTGCTGGCGCGGCTGCCGCGCGAGACCTTCGTGCCGGAAAGCCACCGCGCGGTGGCCTATGCCGATCTGGAAATCCCGCTGGGGCACGGCCAGTACATGATGAAGCCGGTGATCGAAGGCCGCATGCTACAGGCGCTGGACCTGCAGCCGGGCGAGGACGTGCTGGAGATCGGCACCGGCAGCGGCTTCATCAGCGCCTGCCTGGGCGAGCTCGGCCGCGAGGTGGTGAGCCTGGAGATCGAGCCGGCCCTGGCCGCCGCCGCGCGCGCCAACCTGGATGCCGCCGGGCTCGGCAGCAACGTGCGCATCGAGACCGCCGACGCGTTCGGCTGGCACAGCGAGCGCCGCTTCGACGTAGTCTGCATCACCGCTGCGGTCACCGAGATCCCGGCGCAGTTCCTGGCCTGGCTGCGGCCCGGCGGCCGCCTGTTCGCGGTCCGCGGCCGCGCCCCGGCCATGGACGCGGTGCTGGTCCACGCCGACGCCGGCGCGCCGCGCGTGGAATCGCTGTTCGAAACCGACCTGGCGTACTACCTGCGTGGCGCCGCGCCAGTCCCCCAGTTCACATTCTGATCCATCAAGGAAGCCGCAATGATCCGCCGATCCCTCGTTCTGGCGCTGGCCGCCGCACTGTTTCCGCTGGCCGCCAACGCCACGGACCTGCTGCAAGTCTACGAAATGGCCCGCAATAGCGACCCGCAGCTGGCCAGCGCGGAATCGAACCGGCTGTACGAAAAGGAAGGCGCGGTGCAGGCGCGCGCGGCGCTGCTGCCGCAGATCAACGGCTCCGCCTCGCTGCAGCGCAGCCACAGCGAGATCGAGCGCGCCAGCGGCGAACTGGCCGGCACCGGCAAGAGCCGCAGCTACGCGATCCAGGGCCAGCAGACGCTGGTCAACTTCGCCCAGTTCTCGACCCTGCGCGCGCAGAAGGCGCGCAGCCTGGCCGCCGACTACACGCTGGCATCGGCCAACGACGACCTGATCGTGCGCACCTCGGCCGCCTACTTCAACGTGCTGGTGGCGATCGAGTCGCTGGTCGCCGCGGAAACCAACGAAGCCGCCGCCAAGAAGCAGTTCGACTACGCCGACAAGCGCCTGGAAGTGGGCCTGGCACCGATCACCGACGTGCACGAAGCGCGCGCCGAATACGACCAGGCGCGCGCCGACACGATCACCGCGCGCAACTCGCTGCAGGACCTGTACCAGGCGCTGACCGAGATCACCGGGCAGCCGGTGCACGACCTGCGCAGCCTGCCGGAGGACTTCCGCCCGCAGCTGCCGGCCGACAGCGGCAACATCGACAGCCTGATCGCCTCGGCGCTGGACAAGAACCCGTCGCTGCGCGCCTACCAGTACCAGGTGCAGCAAGCCGAAGACAACGTCGCCACCGCGCGCGCCGGCCATCTGCCGACGCTGAACCTGTCGGCCAGCGTCGGCCGCGATGCGAGCTGGGGCGACGGCGTGTCCGGCAGCAACTCGCCGCGCAGCGACAGCAACGTCATCGGCCTGACCCTGAACATCCCGATCTTCGCCGGCGGCGCGACCCAGTCGGCGGTGCGCCAGGCCCTGTCGCAGCGCGACATCGCCCAGGACACGTTCGAGCAGCAGAAGCGCGCGCTCGACCGCAATACCCGCAACGCCTACCAGACCGTCGTCGCCGGCATCAGCGAAATCGAGGCGCGGCGCCTGGCGGTGGTCTCGGCGCAGGCCGCGTACGACGCCTCGCAGGTCGGCCTGGAAGTGGGTACGCGCACCGTGCTGGACGTGGTGCAGAACCAGCGCACCCTGTACCAGGCGCAGCTGAACTACGCGCAGTCGCGCTACAACTTCCTGCAGAACCGCCTGCTGCTGAGCCAGGCGCTGGGCTCGCTGGACGTGGCCGAAGTGCAGTCGATCAACGCGCTGCTGACGCAGAGCGCCGAATCCAAGCTCAACTCCGGCAGCAGCACCCAGTAACGCTGCGCCGGCAACTGCACGACCGCGAACGGCGGGCCTTCGGGTCCGCCGTTTTTGCATGGGGCGGCGCAATGGCGGAAAAAACACCTGATTGCGCCAGGGGCGTCCGCTCAAGATCAGGATGACACTTGCAGGAGCGGCTTCAGCCGCGACAGCGTTACCGATAGATTCTGTCGCGGCTGAAGCCGCTCCTACAATGCCTGCGTCGAACCGCGCTACTCGTTCGCTGGCACGTCGTGCGCCACCGGCGGCAGATGCTCGGCGATCAGGTGCAGCGCCCGCTGCAGCGCGCCGCGACCATTGGCGACCAGCGCGCAGCCGGCTTCGGCCATGCGCGCGCGCGCGGCCGCGTCGCCGAGCAATTCTTGCAGCGCCGCGCACACCGCCGCGGCGTCTTCGCAGATCGCCACCGCACCGGCCTCGCGCATGCGCCGCGAGATCTCGGCGAAGTTGTGCAGGTGCGGCCCGCTCACCGACGGCGTGCCGACCGCGGCCGGCTCCAGCAGGTTGTGCCCGCCGATCGGCTGCAGGCTGCCGCCGACGAAGGCGACCTGGGCGCAGGCGTAGAACATCATCAGTTCGCCCAGCGTATCGATCACGAACACGTTGTCCTCGGCGCCGGGCCACTGCTGCTGGCGGCGCGTGGCCACGCGCCAGCCCTGGTCGCGCGCCAGCGCCTCGACCTTGGCGAAGCGTTCGGGATGGCGCGGCGCCCACAGCAGCAACAGGTCCGGCCAGTGCCGGCGCAACTGCCGGTGCATCTCGATCACCGCCGCCTCCTCGCCCTCGTGGGTGCTGGCGGCGATCCACACCGGCCGCGTCTTCGCCACATGTTCGCCGAACGCGGCGACGAACGCCGGCAGCTGCGCGGGCACGGCGATGTCGAACTTCAGGTTGCCCAGCGCACGCACCTGCTGCGGATGCGCACCGAGCTCGATGAAGCGTTCGGCGTCGGCCTGCGACTGCGCCGCCACGCAGGTGACGGTGCGCAGCGCGCGTCCGATCAGCGGCCGCAGCAGGCGGTAGCCGCGCAGCGAGCGCGCCGACAGCCGCGCGTTGAGCACGTAGACCGGGATGTTGCGGTCGCGGCAGCCGAACAGCATGTTCGGCCACAGCTCGGTTTCCAGGATCAGCGCCAGGCTCGGGCGGAAATGCTGCAGGAAACGGCCGACGCTGCCGGGCACGTCGTACGGCAGGTAGACGTGGTCCAGCGCATCGCCCCACAGCGCACGCACCCGCTCCGACCCGGTCGGGGTGATGGTGGTGATCACCCAGCGGATGTCCGGGCGCTGCGCGCGCAGCGCGTTGACCACCGGCGCGGCGACGTTGACCTCGCCTACCGACACCGCGTGCAGCCACACCCGCGGCCGCCCGCGCGCCTGCGGATACGAGGCGTAGCGCTCGTCCCAGCGCTGGAAGTACTGGCGCACGCGGAACCCGCGCCAGACCAGGTGATAGACGGTGACCGGCAGCAGCATGTACAGCACGGTCGAGTAGAGGCCGCGCAGCAGCCGTTCGATGAAATCGTTGCGCATCGCGAAAGCATAGCGGGTTGCGTCGCGCCGGCGGCAGACGATCGCGACCGTGGTCACCAAGCGAAGACGCCGCCGCGCCGCGCCAATGCCGCGCTGCCCGCTCCCGGCTAAACTTGGCCCATGTCCGACCCCTCCCCCGCTCTTCCGTCCGCCGCCACCACGGCCACGCCGCCGCCGCGCTCGCCACGGCACTGGCCGACCTGGCTGCTGCTCGGCATCGCCGTGGCCGTCGCGCGGCTGCCCTGGCTGCTGCAACGCGCGCTCGGCCGCGGCGTCGGCTGGATCGCGTTGCGCCTGGCCGGCACCCGCCGCCATGCCGCCGAGGTGAACCTGAAGCTGTGCTTCCCCGAGCAGAGCGAGGCCTGGCGCACGCGCCTGCTGCACGACAGCTTCGACGCGCTGGGCGTGGGCGTGTTCGAGTTCGCGCGCGCCTGGTGGGGCAGCCTCGGCCCGATCCGCCGCCGCACCCGCATCGAAGGCCTGGAGCACCTGCGTGCGCTGCAGGCGCAGGGCCGCGGCGTGCTGCTGGTGTCGGGCCACTTCATGACCCTGGAGATGTGCGGCCGGCTGCTGTGCCAGTACGTGCCGCTGGCCGGCATGTACCGCCGCCATCGCAACCCGGTGTTCGAATGGGCGGTCAAGCGCGGCCGCCTGCGCTATGCCATCGCCATGTTCGCCAACGAGGACCTGCGCGGCAGCGTGCGCCACCTCAAGCGCGGCGGCTTCCTGTGGTACGCGCCGGACCAGGACATGCGCGGCAAGGACACGGTGTTCGTGCCGTTCTTCGGCATGCCCGCCTCCACCATCACCGCCACCCACCAATTGGCGCGGCTGACCGGCTGCGCGGTGGTGCCGTATTTCCACCGCCGCGAGGGCGCCGACTACGTGCTGCGCATCGCCCCGCCGCTGGAGGACTTCCCGTCGCAGGACATGGTCGCCGACACCGCGCGGGTCAATGCCGCGATCGAGGCGATGGTGCGCGAAGCGCCGGCGCAATACCTGTGGATCCATCGCCGCTTCAAGCGCCAGCCTGGCGGCCGCAGTACGTTCTACGAGCGCGACTGAGCGAGAGGTAGGGACGGACGCGGCCTCGCGCACCCAACGCTGCGAGTCGCTTTCGCGCCGGACTCTCACCCCAACCCCTCTCCCGAGGGGAGAGGGGCTAGCGCCGTTCCCTTCTCCCATCGGGACCATGGCCCCCTTTTCGGGAGAAGGTGCCCCGAAGGGGCGGATGAGGGTACGGGCGCAGCCTGGTGCACCCAAACTCCGCGAGTCGCTTTCGCGCCGGACCCTCACCCCAACCCCTCTCCCGAGGGGAGAGGGGCTAGCGCCGTTCCCTTCTCACATCGGGAGAAGGTGCCCCGAAGGGGCGGATGAGGGTACGGCGCAGCCTGGTGCATCCAAACTCCGCGAGTCGCTTTCGCGCCGCACCCTCACCCCAACCCCTCTCCCGGTGGGAGAGGGGCTACACAGTTCCTGTAGTGCCCTCGGCGTCGCGCTCCTCGGCCAGCAGCGCGCCGACATACAGCCCGACCAGCATCAGCGCCAGCGAGCCCCAGAACGACGAATAGAACGCCAGGTGGGTGTTGAACGGGAACACCGTCACCAGCAGCGCCAGCATCGCCGGCCGTGCCCGTTCGCGCGCCTGTGGCGAGGCGTAGCGCCATGCGCGCCACGCCTGCGCGGCGCCGGCCAGCCACAGCAGCAAGCCGATCACGCCGGTTTCGCTGAGCACTTCGAGCACGATCTGGTGCGCATGGAAGGCCGGCTCGCGGCCCCAGGCGCCGCCATGCGCCGGATCCGGGTCGCAGGCCACATAGGCTTCGCGGAAGCCGCGCACGCCGACCCCGTTGAGCGGATGCTGGCGGATCATGCACCACGAGGCGTCCCAGATCTGGGTGCGCCCGGCCAACGCCGCGTTCACGTCGGCCGGGCGCCCGCTCAGCGCCAGCGTGGTGCGGGCGAAGCGCTCGCGCACCTGCGGCGAGAGCGCGCCGAGCACGCCGGCGACCAGCACCGCGGCCACACCCAGCGCCAGCATCCGGCGCAGGCCCAGCAGGCGCCAGCCCGACAGCAGCAGCACCAGGGCGTAGGTGATCCACGACGCGCGCGATCCGGCCAGCACCAGCACCACTCCCACCGCCGCCGCGGCAAGCAGCCAGCCCCAGGCGCCGCCGCGGCGCCCGGCCGCGAACAGCAGGAACGGCGACAGGCTGGCCAGCACCTGGCCGAACTTGAGGTTGCACGGGCCGAACACGCCGCTGAGGCGGTCGGCCAGCGCGATTTCCTGCGGCGTGCACAGGCCGTGGTGGTTGATCGCCCACTTCAGCTGGTCCATCGACCAGAACAGCGGGCTGGTGCCGCACAGCGCCTGCGCCAGCGCATCCACGGTCCAGATCGCGGCGATGACCGCCAGCCCGTTGAAGGTGGTGCGGCGGCCGCGCGGCGTCGCCACCGCCATCGCCACCAGCCACAGGAACGGCAGGAAGCGCAGGTCCACCGCCGACTCGCGCAATGCCAGCGGCACGTCCACCGCATCCAGCGCCGACAGCGGCTGCGGCAACCAGTAGGTCAGGAACAGCAGCGTGGTCAGCGCCCACGCCGGCCCGCTGAGCAGGCTGGCGCCGCCGCGGAAGCGGCTGTGCAGCAGGCGCGCCAGGGTCGCCAGCGCGCCCAGCGCCAGCACGCCCGCGGCCAGGCCAGGTGCAGGCCACAGTGCCACGAACGCCAGCACCCAGACCGGGGCCCAGCGTTCGCTGCGCGCCGGCGTCAGCGGCGCGAGCAGGGAGGAATCAGCGCCGGAGTTCGTCATACACCGCCAGGGTCGCGTGCTGCATCGCCTGCAGCGTGTAGGGGATCTGCGCCGGCGGTGCCGGCGGTTGCGCCAGCAGGCGCGCCGCCGCGGCGTGCAGGGCCGCGGGATCGAACGCAGGCACCGCACCGGACGGCTGCAGCTGCGCCAGCAGTTCGCCGGCGCCGCCATGCGCCCAGCCCAGCACCGGCCGCCCCACCGCCAATGCCTCGACCACGGTGCGGCCGAACGCTTCCGGCTTGCGCGACAGCTGCAGCACCAGATCGCTGGCGGCGTAGGCCTCGGCGATGCGCGCGGTCGGCGCGGTGAACGCGATCGCGTCGGCGATGCCCAGCGCGGCGGCCTCGACCTCCAGTTCCTGCAGGTAGGCCTCGCGCCCGGCCTCGCGCGCACCCGGCAGCCATAGCCGTGCGTCGCTGCCGTCGGCGCGCAGCGCGGCGAGCAGGCGCACTGCATCGGCATGGCCCTTCAGGCGGGTGCCGCGACCGGGCAACAGCAGCAGCGGACCGCTGCCGGCGGTGGCCGGCGCCTCGCTCGCGGCCCAGGCCCGCGCGGCCGGATCGGGCTGCGCGCGGCGCGGGAACTGCGCCGGGTCGATGCCGCGCGGAATCACCCGCAGCCGCGCCGGATCGGTCTGCGGGTAGTGGCGCAGCACGTAGTCGTGGACCGTGGCCGACACGCAGATCGCGCGTTCGCCGCGGGCCATGATCGCGCTGTAGCGGCTGGGCGAATTGAGCCCGTGCACGGTGGTGACGAAGCGCGGCCGCTGCGCCGCCGGCAACCCGCGCAGCGCATGCCAGCCCAGCCAGGCCGGCAGCCGCGAGCGCGCATGCACGATGCCCACCCGCTCGCGCACGAACAGGCGCCGCAGCGTCGGCACGTGGCGCAGGCTCAGCAACGACTTGCGGCCGATGTCCAGGGCGATGTGCTCGGCGCCGGTCGCGGCCAGCGCCGGCAGCAGGCGGCCACCGGCCGACACCACCAGCGCGCGATGCCCGGCCGCGACCAGCGCCGCGGCGATTTCCAGGGTGGAGCGTTCGACGCCGCCGGACTCCAGCGCCGGCAGCAGCTGCACCACGGTCAGGCGGTGCATCGACCCGGCGGTCAGTCGACCAGCACGAAGACCGCGCCGCAGTAAGGGCACTTGGCCTCGTGGCTGGGTTCTTCGTCCACCGGCAGATAGACCCGCGGATGCGAGTTCCACAGCGCCATCTCCGGGGTCGGGCAGCTCAGCGGCAGGTCGGCGCGGTGCACGTTGTAGCGCTTCTCTGCATTGGCGGGCGCGGTGGCGGTATGGCTCATGGCGGTGGGACACGGCGGGAGGAGACGGGGAATTCTAGCAGCCCGCCCCACACGCGCGCCGGGCCTGGGAACGCCGCGCCGGTCTTGTCCCAAAATTGTCCTTTCCTGTCGGCTTGATGCCAAGCGATGACATCCACTATGCTCGGGGGACGCGGCGCAACCATGCCGCTCTGAGGTGTCCCGTGGATATAGGTGTGCGATTGATGCAGGCGCGGCGCAATGCCGGTTTCACGCTGCGCGAACTGGCGGCCTTGCTGGGCGTGGCGCATAGCACCCTGGGTCACTGGGAGAACAATCGTTCCGTTCCCAATGCCCGGCATTTGCTGAAGATTGCCGAACTTACCGGCGTCGATGCCTATGTGCTGCTGACTGGCAAGCCGTCCAAGCTGAACCAGGGCGATCACGAAAGCCTGCCGCTGCCGGTAGGCAAGCGTCTGGCCTGAGCACAGTGCGGCGCCGCTGCGGCGCCGCGTTCGATCCTGCGCAAACGCGTTGGCAGGCGCTGCATGGCGTCGTGTCTTCGCGCATCCTGCGGCGGGCGTTTGCGCAGCAAATCCTAAATCGTTCACGCGCTCGATCGCGTGTGCGGCTGGCGCGTCCGCGGCGTTCCGCGGCCAGGCGCCAAACCAGCGTGCCTTGACGTCGACCCGCCCCAGGCTTGATCGACCAGACCCCGCCGCTTCACTCGGCCATCCGCGAAGCGCGTTCGCGCCGGGTGACCCATCGCCGCATCGGCAACGTTTTGGCGGGAACTCGGAAAAGTCCGATGCGATGGCATACAGGGATGCGCTGCAGGCAGCCTGCCGCACGCACCAATCGGCCTGGAAGGCTGCAGCGAAACGCGCAGCCACCAGCGGCTGCGCGCATTCGCACCGAACCTGCCGGAAGCGCTCCGCTTACGGCGCGCTCTTCTCCGCTTCCAGCTGCTTGCGGATCTGCGCATCGACCGCGGCGATCGCGGTCATGTTCATCACCCGGCGCGAGGTGGCGCTGGTGGTGAGGATGTGCACCGGCTTGGAGATGCCCATCAGGATCGGGCCGATCGCCACGCCATCGGTGAACACACGCACCAGGTTGTAGGCGATGTTGGCCGCTTCCAGGTTCGGCAGCACGAACAGGTTGGCGCGGCCCTTCAGGGTGCTGTTGGGCATGATCTGCTTGCGCAGCGCTTCGTCCCACGCGGTGTCGCCCTGCATCTCGCCGTCGATGTTGAGTTCGGGCTTGCGCTTGAGCAGCGCCTCGCGCACCTGGCGCATCTTCAGCGCGTCGCGCGAGTCGTGGCTGCCGAAGTTGGAATGCGACAGCAGCGCGATGTTCGGCTCGATGCCGAACAGCTTCAGCCGGTACGCGGCCTGCAGCGTGGCCTCGACGATCTGCTCCACGCTCGGATCTTCCTGCACGTGCGTGTCCAGGAAGAAGAACGCGCCCTGCGGGTTGATCACCCCGGTCATCGCCGAGGTCGAGCTGACCCGCGGTTCCAGCGGGATCACGCTGCGCGCGTAGCCGAGCTTCTTGTGGAAGCGGCCGACCACGCCGGTGAGCAGCGCGTCGGCTTCGCCGCGCGCGACCATCACCGCGGCGATCAGCGTCGGCCGCGAGCGCATCAGTTCCTTGGCCGCGGTGACGGTGACGCCGCGGCGCTCGGTCAACGCGTGGTAGTACTGCCAGTAGTCGTTGAAGCGCGGATCGTCGTGGATGTTGGTGACCTCGAAGTCCACGCCGGCGGTGATGCGCAGGCCCAGGCGCTGGATGCGCGCCTCGATCACGTCCGGGCGGCCGATCAGGATCGGGAACGCCAGGCCTTCGTCGATCACGCTCTGCACCGCGCGCAGCACCACTTCCTCTTCGCCCTCGGCATAGACCACGCGCTGCTTGTCGGCGCGGGCGCGGTCGTAGACCGGCTTCATCATCAGGCTGGTGCGGTAGACGAACTGGCCGAGCTTGTCGCGGTAGGCCTCCATGTCGGCGATCGGGCGCGTGGCCACGCCCGAGTCCATCGCCGCCTGCGCCACCGCCGAGGACAGCTCGACCAGCAGGCGCGGGTCCAGCGGCCGCGGGATCAGGTAATCGGGACCGAAGCTCGGGGTCTCGCCGCCGTAGGCCGCGCCCAGGTCGGAGGCCTCGCGCCGCGCCATCGCCGCGATCGCCTTGACGCAGGCGATCTTCATCGCTTCGTTGATGCCGGTGGCGCCGACGTCGAGCGCGCCGCGGAACAGGTACGGGAAGCACAGCACGTTGTTGATCTGGTTCGGATAGTCCGAACGGCCGGTGCCGATGATCGCGTCCGGGCGCACCGCCTTGGCCGCCTCCGGGGTGATCTCCGGATTCGGATTGGCCAACGCGAAGATCACCGGCTGCGCCGCCATCGTCGCCACCATTTCCGGCTTGAGGATGCCGGCGGCCGACAGGCCGAGGAAGATGTCCGCGCCCTCGACGATTTCCGCCAGGGTGCGCTTGTCGGTGTCGCGCGCGTAGCGCTGCTTGTCCGGGTCCAGGTCGGTGCGGCCGGTGTGGATCACGCCGTCGCGGTCCAGCGCCAGGATGTTCTCCGGCTTCAGGCCCAGCGAGACCAGCATGTTGACGCAGGAAATGCCCGCCGCGCCCATGCCGGTGGTGGCGAGCTTGACGTCCTCGATCTTCTTGCCGGTCACGACCAGCGCGTTGAGCACCGCCGCGCCGACGATGATCGCGGTGCCGTGCTGGTCGTCGTGGAACACCGGGATGTTCATCCGCTCGCGCAGCTTGCGCTCGACGATGAAGCACTCCGGCGCCTTGATGTCTTCCAGGTTGATGCCGCCGAAGGTCGGCTCCAGGCTGGCGATGATGTCGACCAGCTTGTCCGGATCGTTCTCGTTGATCTCGATGTCGAACACATCGATGCCGGCGAACTTCTGGAACAGCACGCCCTTGCCTTCCATCACCGGCTTGGACGCCAGCGGACCGATGTTGCCCAGGCCCAGCACCGCGGTGCCGTTGCTGATCACCGCGACCAGGTTGCCGCGCGCGGTCAGCTCGCTGGCCTGTTGCGGATCGGCGACGATCGCTTCGCAGGCGAACGCCACGCCTGGCGAATAGGCCAGCGACAGGTCGCGCTGGGTCAGCATGGGCTTGGTCGCGGCCACCTTGATCTTGCCCGGCGGCTGCTGGCGGTGATAGTCGAGGGCGGCCTGTTTGAAATCGTCGTTTGACATCGAGGCTTCTGTAGTCGGGAGGCGCGAGGACCCAGGATTCTACTCCCTGGGCCATGACCAAGCCTGTCTTGCGGCTGTCGCCGCGCAGGCCCGGGGCCGGAAACGCGACGCGCCGGCCAGGCCGGCGCGCGCGCAGCATGCGGAAACTCAGCGGAGCGCGGCAGGCTCGACCGCGACCGCCGGCAAGGCGTCTTCGCCGCCGTCCAGGGCGATGCGCAGGCGATCGCGATCCAGCGCGTTCTCCCAGCGCGACACCACCACGGTGGCCACCGCGTTGCCGATGAAGTTGGTCAGCGAGCGGCATTCGCTCATGAAGCGGTCCACGCCCAGGATCAGCGCCATGCCCGCCACCGGCACTTCCGGCACCACCGCCAGCGTCGCCGCCAGGGTGATGAAGCCGGCACCGGTCACGCCCGCGGCGCCCTTGGAGCTGAGCATCGCCACCAGCAGCAGCGCGATCTGGTGGCCCAGGGTCAGCTCGGTATTGGTCGCCTGGGCGATGAACAGCGCGGCCAGGGTCATGTAGATGTTGGTGCCGTCCAGGTTGAACGAATAGCCGGTGGGCACCACCAGCCCGACCACCGACTTCTCGCAACCGGCCTTTTCCATCTTCTCCATCAGCGACGGCAGCGCCGATTCGGACGAAGAGGTGCCCAGCACCAGCAGCAGTTCCGCCTTCAGGTAGCGGATCAGCTTGAAGATCGAGAAGCCGCACAGGCGCGCCACCGCGCCCAGGATCACCAGCACGAACAGCAGCGCGGTCACGTAGAACGAGCCCACCAGCCAGGCCAGGTTGATCAGCGATTCCACCCCGTACTTGCCGATGGTGAAGGCGATCGCGCCGAACGCGCCGATCGGCGCCGCGCGCATCAGGATGTGCACCAGCTTGAACACCGGCGCGACCAGCGCCTCCAGCAGGTTCAGCACCGGCTTGCCGCGCTCGCCGACCAGCGCCAGCGACACGCCGAACAGCACCGCCACGAACAGCACCTGCAGGATGTTGTCGCCGACGAACGGGCTGAGCAGGGTCTTCGGGATGATGTCCATCAGGAAGCCGACCAGGGTCAGCTCGTGCGACTTCTCCACGTAGCTGTGCACCGCGCTCTGGTCCAGGTCGGCCGCATTGATGTTCATGCCGGCGCCCGGCTGTACCACGTGCGCGACGATCATGCCGACCACCAGCGCCAGCGTGGAGAAGAACAGGAAGTACACCATCGCCTTGACGAACACCCGGCCCACCGTCTTCAGCTGGGTCATGCCGGCGATGCCGGTGACGATGGTCAGGAAGATCACCGGCGCGATGATCATCTTCACCAGCTTGATGAACGCATCGCCCAGCGGCTTGAGTTTCTCGGCGAAGGCCGGCTCGAAGTGGCCGAGCAGCGCACCGAGCACGATGGCGACCACCACCTGGAAATACAGCTGCCGGTAGAACGGCACGTGCCGATGCACGACGCCGCCGGCCGGGGAAGTTGGGATATGCATGAGTGCGCTCCGGAAGACAGGTATGGACCGGCAACCCGACGCAGGTCGCGGAATGCTGCCTTTGTACGCGGCGCCGGCTTCTAAGCAGATAACCTATTGGTACTAGTCCCCTGTTCGCAGCGCCGCCGACGCAGTTACAGTGTTCCGGCACGCTCACGGGAGGGAGGTGCGACGCGCAATGCCGGCCATGGGAATGCCCGCCGATGCTGCGTCGCGTACCGATCTGCCGCCGGCGCTGCCGGCGTCGCATGCGTATTCAGGGGCGATGCGCCGTCGCAGGATCGCAACACCGCTGTAAAGAACCGCCGGATTCGTCCGCTATTGCATGCGGGCGGCTCGTTGTTCCGGCGATGCGCCCCGCACCGCGGCCGAGGGAAGGTCGTGGTCGGCATCACGCTGCACCGCCCGCGCAAGCCTTGCCGTCCCGTCAGTCGAGTGCCGGCGCGCTTTTTTCCTCATCAAGAAGACAACCACACCATGCGCCATACCCTTCTCTTCGCTGCGCTGTGCCTGACCGCCGCCGCTCCTGCCGCTGCCGCCAGCGGGTTCGACGATTGGCCGACCAAGGTCGCCTTCAGCGACGGCACCGAACTGGCCGTGACCGGCAACTACGGCTACGACTGGAACAACTTCTCCGACGACGATGCGCGCCTGGAAGACGACAACGCGTTCCGCCGCAAGGAATTCGGCGCCACGCTGAAGAAGAAGGGCGTGTACGACGCGATGGTGTACTTCGACTTCCAGTCCAAGCTGTGGCTGGACGTGTTCTTCCGCTTCGAGACCAAGGCGCTGTTCGGCAGCGACTACGGCAAGGTGCGGCTGGGCTACATCAAGGTGCCGGTCGGCCTGGAAGGCGTGACCAGTTCGCGCGCCGACAGCTTCCTGGAAACCGCGCTGCCGATCCAGGCGATCTACCAGGGCCGCCGCACCGGCGTGGAGTGGACCTTCGAGCGCCCGCAGTACCTGCTGCAGGCCGGCGCGTACGGCGGCAAGGACCTGCAGGGCGACAACCCCGGCACCACCCAGGCGGTGCGCGGCGTGTGGACCCCGTTCAAGGCCGAGGGCGACGTGCTGCATCTGGGCCTGGCGTATTCGCAGGAAAACCCGCGCGGCTACCACAATGGCCTGGACGTGAGCTTCAGCCCGCGCGTGCGCCTGCGTGCGCGCCCGGAAGCCGGCCTGACCGACGTGCGCCTGGTCGATTCGGGCACCCTGGTCGATGCCGACCAGGTGCGCCGGACCGGGCTGGAAGCGATCTGGATCAAGGGTCCGTTCTCGATGCAGGGCGAAGCGCTGCGCGCCGAGGTCACCCGCGACAACGGTCGCCCGGACTACACCGCCGATGGCCAGTACGTGTTCGCCAGCTACGTGCTGACCGGCGAGTCGCGTCCGTACAGCGCCGGCAACGTGGCCAACATCAAGCCGGCCAACGCCTACGGCGCGGTCGAACTGCTGCTGCGCTACAGCCGCCTGGATCTGGACGACGGCACGGTGCTTGGCGGCCGCCAGCACGACTGGACCGTGGGCGCCAACTGGTACCTGACCAGCCACTTCAAGTTCCAGGCCAACTACGTGCGCGCCGATGCCGAACGCGCCGGCGTGCACACCAAGCCGGACTCGATCGACCTGCGCGCGCAGGTGCAGTTCTGATCGGCAGGTCCTGATCGGCACCCGATCGGTATTGTCCGATCGGATGCGTTCGCAACGAAGACACACGGCGGCAGCGCCCGCCCGCACTCGGGCCGGCGCTGCCGTCGTGCATTCGGCCCCCGTCCGCGGCGGCCATTTGCGCGATCGCGGCGACGCCGCGACCGTCCGCGGAACGAATCGCCAGCACGCGTGCCGCTGCCGCTAAGCTGGCAGGATACCGTCCCGACCGCGCCCACTCCGCATGTATCCCGCCCTGCGCTATCGCCGCTTCGCCCTGCTCCTGCTCGCCGCCCTCGGCGGCATGGCGTTGGCGATGCTGTCGGCCGGGCATTTCGCCGAACAGCGCGCGCTGCGCGCCGAGAGCCGGCAACTGCGCCAGCAGCTGGAGCTGTACGCGCAGACCCTGCAGCAGCGCATCGACCGCTACCGCACGCTGCCACAGGTGCTGGCGCTGGATCCGGAACTGCGCGATGCGCTGACCCAGCCGTTGGACCCGGCCGACCACCAGCGGCTGAACCTGAAGCTGGAGCGCGCCAACGACGTCACCCGCTCTTCGACGCTGACCCTGATCGACGCCGATGGCGTCGCCGTGGCCGCCAGCAACTGGCGCCTGGCCAGCAGCAACGTCGGCGCCGACTACAGTTTCCGTCCCTACGTGAAGCAGGCGCTGGCGCAGGGCAGCGGCCGTTTCTACGGCATCGGCATGACCACCGGCGTGCCCGGCTATTTCCTGTCGCAGGCGATCCGCGACGATGCCGGGCGCACCCTGGGCGTGATCGTGATCAAGATCGAACTGGCCGCGCTGGAACGCGAATGGCTGCGCGTGCCCGACGTGGTGCTGGTCAGCGATCGCCATGGCGTGGTGTTCCTGTCCAGCCGCGACGCCTGGCGCTACCGCCAGCTGCAGCCGCTCAGCGCGCACGAACGCGACGAACTGCTCGCCACCCGCCAATACGCCCGGCAGACCTTGCTGCCGGCGCGGCGGCGCAGCCTGGCCGCGCTGGACGACGGCGGCCAGGTGATGCGCATCGACGCGCCCGCGCAATCGGCGCCGCTGCTGTGGCAGAGCATGGCACTGCCGGAAAGCGGCTGGCGCCTGCACCTGCTGCACGACATCGGCGGCAGCCGCGCCGCCGGCCGCGCGGCCGCGCTGGCCGCGGCCGGCATCTGGCTGGCGCTGGTGTTCCTGGGCCTGCTGTTCCAGCAACGCCAGCGCCTGGCGCGGCTGCGCCAGCGCAGTCGGCGCGAACTGGAATCGCTGCTGCAACAGCATGCGCAGGAGCTGCGCACCGCGCAGGACGGCGTGGTGCAGGCCGCGCAACAGGCCGACACCGGCCTCAGCCGCAGCCTGGAGCATCTGCCGCAGGGCGTGGTGATCATCGATGCGCAGTTGCGCCTGGTGGCGTGGAATTCGCGCTATCTGGAGATCTTCCGTTTCCCGCCGGAGCTGATCCGCATCGGCCGCCCGATCGAGGACGTGTTCCGCTACAACGCGCGCCGCGGCCTGCTCGGTCCCGGCCCGGTGGAAGCGGCGATCCAGCGCCGCCTGGACCACCTGCGCAGCGGCCGCCCGCACATGCGCGAGAGCGAGAAGGACGACGGCACGGTGCTGGAAATCCGCGGCAACCCGCTGCCCGACGGCGGCTTCGTCACCAGCTACGCCGACATCACCAGCTACAAGAACGCCGCGCGCGAACTGCGTTCGTTGGCCGACGCGCTGGAGCACCGCGTCGCCGAGCGCACCCGCGACCTGGCCGACGCCAAGCGCGAGGCCGAGAACGCCAATCGCTACAAGACCCGCTTCGTCGCCTCGGCGGTGCACGACCTGCTGCAGCCGCTCAACGCCGCGCGCATGTTCGTGTCCGCCTTGCGCGGCAAGCTGCACGACGACGACGCGCGGCAGATCGCCGACCATGTCGACAACGCGCTGGTCGCGCAGGACGCGATCCTCAACAGCCTGCTGGACATCTCGCGGCTGGAAGCGGGCACGCTGAAGACGCAGGTGCGCGACTTCGCGCTGGGGCCGCTGCTGCAGACCCTGGCGCACGAGTTCGGCATCGTCGCCGAGGACCGCGGCCTGCGTCTGGACTACGTGCCCACCCACGCCGCGGTGCGCAGCGACGAGACCCTGCTGCGGCGCATCCTGCAGAACTTCCTGTCCAACGCGATCCGTTACACCCCGCGCGGACGCGTGCTGCTGGGCTGCCGCCGCGACGGCGACAGCCTGCGCATCGAGGTCCACGACCAGGGCCCAGGCATCCCCGAGGCGCTGCAGCAGGAGATCTTCGAGGAGTTCCGCCGCCTCGGCGACGGCGTCGTCCACGACCGCGGTGCTGGCCTCGGCCTGGCGATCGTGGAGCGCATCGGCCGCCTGCTCGGCCACCGCATCGGCCTGCGCTCGCAGCTCGGCCGCGGCAGCGTGTTCGCGGTCACCGTGGCGCTGGGCGACGCCGCCGCCGCGGCGCAGGCGCAGGCGCCGACCGCGGTGGCCAGCGACAACGGCGACGACCCGATCCTGCACGGCTGCCGGGTGTGGTGCATCGACGACGACCCGCGCGTCTGCGAGGCCAGCCGCGCGCTGCTGGAACGCTGGGCGTGCCGGGTGGAACTGGCCGCCGGGCCCGAAGAGGCGTTGGCCGCGGCGCAACCGGCGCAGGCGCCGGAGCTGGTGCTGCTGGACGTGCGCATGGGCGAGCGCGACGGCCCGGCCTTGTTCGCGCAGCTGTGCGGGCGCTGGAACGCCGAACCGCGGGTGATCCTGGTCACCGCCGAACCGGATCCGGCGCTGCGCACGCTGGCCCAGTCGCAGGGATGGGGCTTCCTGTCCAAGCCGGTGCGCGCGCCGGCGCTGCGCGCGCTGATGACGCAGATGCTGTTGCGGCGGGGCTGAGCCTCGCTCCCACCGGAGCATCAGCCCCTCTCCCATCGGGAGAGGGGTTGGGGTGAGGGTCCGGCGCAAAAGCGACTCGCGGAGTTGGTGCACGAGGCTACGCCCGTACCCTCATCCGCCCCTCCGGGGCACCTTCTCCCGGTGGGAGAAGGGAACAGCGCTAGCCCCTCTCCCGTCGGGAGAGGGGTTGGGGTGAGGGTGCGGCGCGAAAGCGACTCGCGGAGTTTGGGTGCGCGAGGCTGCGCCCGTACCCTCATCCGCCCCTGCGGGGCACCTTCTCCCGAGGGGAGAAGGGAACAGCCGGCGCACATAGCCCCACCGACGCCCGATCCACTCCGCCCCGCTCACCACTCGCGCGGCGCGATCAACTCCTCGGCATCGGCGGCATCGAAGCCGTAGGTCCTGGCGATGTACAGGAAGTCCACGCCGATGTTGTCGCGCGCAGCGGTCTCGATCTCGCTGTCGTGCGCCTCGAACTCCAGCGCCAGCGCGTTGAATTCCTCGGTGGCGGCGTGGGTGAGCCGGTACAGCGCCGGCAGGTCCGGCGGGGCCTGCGCCTCGATCGCCTCGCACAGCCGCAACAGGATCTTCTGGCCCTTGCCGACCAGAAAGGAAGGGAAATAGTCGTCGTCCAGCATTTCCTGCAGGAACGGGTAGTAGGCGATCTGCTCGTTGCGGATAGGCATGGTCCGGGGGTCCTTTCCGCCCGCAGGAAGCGCGGGCGCCAGTGCATAGCATCGCGTATCCGGGCGCGGCGGAAAACGCTCCCGGCCCATCGCATGGCCGATCGCCGCGCGCGGGGTTCAGGCCTCGCCTTCCGGCTCCAGCGCCTTGACCAGCACCGCGGCCTGGGTGCGGCTGTGGCACTCGAGCTTTTTCAGGATTGCCGTCACATGCACCTTGACCGTGTTCTCGGCCAGGCCCAGTTCGTAGGCGATCTGTTTGTTGAGCAGGCCGTCGGCCAGGCACAGCAGCACCCGGAACTGCTGCGGGGTCAGCTGCGCCAGGCGTGCGGCCAGTTGCGCGTCGGCTTCCGAACGCGCGGCGGTCAGCGGCGGGAACCAGGTGCCGCCATCGAGCACCGCCGCCACCGCGATGCCGATGGTCTCGGCCGGCGAGGACTTGGGAATGAAGCCGGCCGCGCCGAACTGCTGCGCACGGCGGATCACCCGCGGGTGGTCGTTGGAGGAGATCACCACCACCGGCACCTCCGGACGTTCGCCGCGCACGTGCAGCAGGGCCGAGAAGCCGCGCGCGCCGGGCATCGCCAGGTCCAGCAGGACCAGGTCGGCATGCGCCTGCGCGGCCAGCGCCGCATCCAGCGTGGCGGCGCTGGACGCCTCGGTGACCCGCGCGCGCGGCAAGGCCTGGCGCAGCGCGTGCAGCACCGCGGCGCGGAACAGGGGATGGTCGTCGGCGACCAGAATCGTGGGCGCATCCATGCCTACAGTCTGGCATGCGCGGCCGCCGCCGTGCCGGCCCTGCGCCAGGAATCGCACCGCCCCCGGCATTGGCCGCGTTCAAGCCGCAACGCCGGCGGCCGATAGCGAGGCGTGATCCGGACTCTTTCGACCCTGCTGCGCGGCCTGCGCCCGACCGGGTGCCGCTGCGCGCTGCTGGCGGCGCTGCTGGCGCCAGGCGCGAGCGTGGCCGCGACGCTCGCCGCGACAGCCGCCAGCGACGGCGACGACACCGAGTTGCCGAGCAGCCTGGAGCATTTCGGCCTCGGCGACGGGCTGTCGCAACTCACCATCACCGCGCTGCAGAGCGACGACCAGGGCTTCCTGTGGATCGCCACGCAGGAGGGCCTCAACCGCTTCGACGGCCATCTGTTCCGCGTCTACCGGCACGAGCTCAACGCCAGCGACCGGCAAAGCCTGCTCAGCAGCAGCATCGACAGCCTCGCCTTCGAGGCCCGCGGCACCCGCCTGTGGCTGGGCAGCAACGACGCCGGCCTGGAAGTGATCGATCTGGCCACCTGGAAGCGGCATCGGCTGGGCGTGGCCGACGGCCTGTCGCACAACCGCATCATGAACATCCTGATCGATCCGCAGGGCGGCGCCTGGCTCGGCACCGAACACGGCATCGACCGCGTCGACGCGACGCTGAGCCGGGTGCTGCCGCTGGGCGGCGATGCGCCGGTGGTCGGCCTGACCTGGATGCCCGACGGCAAGCGCGCGGTGGCGCTGGACCGGCGCTGCCGGCTGTGGCTGCTCGGCGCGAGCGCACGCCAGGCGCTGCCGGCGCCGCCCGGCATCGACGAATGCGTGGGCCTGCAATCCGGGCCGGAAGGGCTGTGGCTGGCCTCGGCCAGCGCCGGGCTGTTCAAGCTCGACGCGCAAGGCGCCACGCTCGCCCACTGGAGCACGCAGCAAGTGCTCGCCGGGCACAGCGATCTCAGCGCGCTGATCCGCCTGGCCGACGGGCGGGTGCTGGTCGGCTCCACCAATGCCACGGTGACGCAGCTGGACAAGGATGGGGCGACGCCGCGGCGGCTGAGCTTCGACGTGCCGCCGCAAAGCGCCATCACCCGGTTCTATCAGGACGGCAACGGCACCTGGTGGATCGGCACCTACACCGCCGGCCTGTACCGGGTACGGCCGATGTCGGCGGTGATCCGCAACGACGAGGAAGACCTCAGCGACACCCATGCCTGGCCCAGTCCCAGCGTGCGCAGCATCTGGCGCGACGGCGCGCGCATGCTGATCGGCACCGACCAGGGGCTGTTGCTGCGCGAGCGCGGCCGCGCGCCGTGGCAGGTCCCGGCCGCGCTGGCCACGCGCATGGTGCGCGCCATCGAGGGCGACGGCCGCCACTGGTGGCTGGGAACCCGCCACGGCCTGTGGCGCCTGGACGGCAGCGGTGCGCTGGCGCGCGTGGACGGCCTGGCCGATGCGCACGTCAACGCCCTGCTGCGCGAAGGCGACACGCTGTGGGTGGCCACGCGCCGCGGCCTGACCCGGGTGGTCGACGGCCGCGTGCAGGACGATCCGCGCTGGGCGCCGCTGGCCGGGCGCACGCTGACCCGGGTGTACCGCGACACCCAGGGCACGCTGTGGATCGGCTGCAACGACTGCGGGCTGTGGCGGATGCGCGGCGACCGGCCGGCCGAGCCCTATCGCCCCGGCGGCGCCGGCCTGTATCCGTCGGTGTGGTCGCTCTACGAAAAGGACGGCGTGCTGTGGGTCGGCACGTTCTCCGGCGGACTGTATGCGGTGGACCTGAAGCGCGACGTCGCGGTGCGCTACACCGACCGCGAAGGCCTCAGCAGCAACGTCATCTACACCATCCTGCCGGATCCGCAGGGACGGTTGTGGCTGAGCACCAACAACGGCCTGAGCGTGCTCGATCCGGCCACCCGCATCGTGCAGAACCTGGGCAGCCGCGACGGCCTGCAGAACCAGGAATACAACAGCGGCCAGGGCTATCGCGACAGCCGCGGCCTGCTGTATTTCGGCGGCACGCAGGGCGTGGACGTGATCGACCCGCGCAAGCTGCCGCTGCGCAGCAACCCGGCACGCGCGGTGCTGACCGACCTGCGCGTGTTCGACGCCAGCGAAGGCAGCCACGACGGCAAGCGACAGACCGAGACCGACGTGGTGTATGCGCACGACATCGCGCTGGACTATCGCGACAACGTGTTCACCCTGGGCATGACCGCGATCGACTTCACCGCGCCGGGCACGGCGCGGCTGCGCTACCGGGTCGACGGCCTGCACCAGGGCTGGGTCTATCCGCAGACCGCGCACAGCGAATTCTCGGTCAGCCATCTGCCGCCGGACCGCTACACGCTGGAGCTGCAGGCAGCCGGACGCGACGGCCAGTTCGGCGCCGCGCGCACGCTGCGGATCGAGGTGCGGCCGCCGCCGTGGCGGCATCCGCTGGCGTATGCCGGCTACGCGCTGCTGGGCCTGTTGCTGCTCGGCCTGGCCGCGCAACGCGTGCGCCGCACGGTCAACCGCGAGCGCGACATGGTGGAACTGCTGAACCTCACCGTCGCCGAGCGCACGCGGCAGCTGGAGCGCGCCAACCAGCAGCTGCTGCAGAGCAATGCGCAACTGGAAGCGGCCACCCGCCTGGACCCGCTGACCCGCGTCTCCAACCGCCGCGAACTGCAGGATTGGCTGGCCCGCGAATGCCCGGCGCTGCGCGCCCAGCTCGACGCCGGCAGCAGCGCCGATGCGCTGTATTTCTTCATGATCGACCTCGACAACTTCAAGCGCATCAACGACGACTACGGCCACCAGGCCGGCGACACCGCACTGGTGCACTGCGCCGACAGCCTGCGCGCGCTGTGCGGCGACCGCGACCTGCTGGTGCGCTGGGGCGGCGAGGAATTCGTGCTGGTCACCCGCCTGCCGCGCAACGGCGCCGCCGAGGCGCTGGCCGAGCGCCTGCGCACGGCAGTGGCCGCGCAGCGTTTCGCGCTGGAGCAGCGCGAACTGACGCTGACCTGCTCGATCGGTTTCGCGCCATGGCCGTTGGTGGCGGCGTGGCCGGCGCTGGGCGATTGGGAGCAGAGCGTGGGCCTGGCCGATCGCTGCCTATACGCGGCCAAGGGCGCCGGCAAGAACGCCTGGGTGGGGCTGGGCGCCGGCGCGGCACCGGACCGGCCGCGCGTGCAGGCCTTGCTTGCCGGCGGCGCGCCCGAACAGCTCGGCGACAGCGTGCGCATCCTGCACTCCACCGCGCAGCCGCCGCACTTCGCGCGTTGAACGCCGGCGCCCGCCGCGGCGCGTTCAGCGCGGCGGATGGCGGCGCATGCTGCTGCGCCAGGCATCCAGGAACTGGCGGCGCTTGAGTGCGTCCAGGTACACCAGCAAGCCCGGCCCCAGCGCGATCGGGCGGAACGCCGGGGTCGCCGCCGGCGTCGCGCCGCCGGCGCCCGGCAGGATCGGCTTGAGCCACGCCTCGCGCGACAGCACCTGCTGCCCGCGCGGCGACAGCAGATAGTCGAGGAACCGGCGCGCCTCGGCCGCGTGCGGCGTATCGCGCGGAATCACCGCGGTGCGCAGCGCGACCAGGGTGTAGTCCTCCGGCTGCACGATCGCCAGCGGCGCGCCGGCGTCGATCCGTGCCTGCGCGTAGGAACCGAGCACGTTGTAGGCCAACAGCAGTTCGCCGCGGCTGACCCGGTCCAGCAGCACGCCGGTGCGTTCTTCCAGCACCACCTGGTTGTCGCCCATCGCCGCCAGCAAGGCGCCGGCCATGCTGCCGATCTGCCCGTCCTGGGTCGCGAACAGATAGCCCACGCCGCTGCGCTCCACGTCGTAGGTGCCGATCCTGCCGCGCAGCGGCATGCCCGGCGCGCGCAGCAGCTCCAGCAACTGGCGGCGCGTGCGCGGCACCTGCGCCGCCGGCAGCCGCGCCTTGTTGTAGACGATCGCCACCGGCTCGTAGCTGATTCCGAACGCTTCATGCCGCCATTGCGCCCACGCCGGCAGCGCCTCGGTCTGCGGCGAGCGATGTGCGAGCGCGTGGCCGTCGTTCACGAGCTTGGTCTGCAGGTCCATGCTGGCGCTGATCAGCAGGTCGGCGCAGCGTGCGCCGGGCCGCGGATGCAGGTAGCGCTGGTACATGTCCCAGGCGATCACGTCCTGGTACACCACCTCGGTGCGCGGGTGCAGCCGCTGGTAGTCGCCGATCACCGCAGCGAACACCTCGATGTCGGTGGACCCCTGGATGCACAGCTGCGCCTGGGCGCTGCCCTGCGCCGGGAAGCGGCGGATGTCGCCGGGTGCGGCCAGCGCGGCGTGGGCGAACAGGACGACCAGCACTGCGGCAGCCGTGCGCAGCAGGAAATGCGAGCTCATGGGTGCAACCTGGGCAGGCGCAGGCTGGCGATCAGGCCGCCACCGACGCGGTTGGACAGATCGATGCGCCCACCGTGGCTGTCGACCACGCGCTTGACGATCGCCAGGCCGAGCCCGGCGCCGCCGGCGGCCGCGCCCTCGCCGCGCGCGAAGCGCTCGAATACGCGCTCGGCGTCGGCGGCGGCGATGCCCGGGCCGTGATCGGCCACGGTCACCACGCAATCGCGCGCTTCGCAGGTCAGCGCCACCTGCAGCGCGCCGTCGCCGCCGTACTTGCAGGCGTTGTCGATCAGGTTCTTGATCGCCTCGCGCAGCAGCAGCGCGTCGCCGCGCACCATCGCCGGCTCGCTGGCGATGGCCAGTTGCACGCGCGGACGCGGTTGCGACTGCGGCAGCGCCTCGTGCAGCGCCTGATGCACGACCTCGGCCAGATCCACGCTGGCGTAGCGCTGCAGATTGGCGCGGTGGATCACGCTGGCGTCGCTGAGCAATTGGTTGAGCAGGCGGCTCATGTGCGTGGCGTTGCGCTCGATCGCCTCCAGGCTGCGGCGCATGTCGCGCGGATCGTCGTCGTCCAGCGCCAGCTGCGCCTGCGCGCGCAACGCGGCCAGCGGCGTGCGCATCTGGTGCGCGGCCTCGGCCATGAACGCGCGCAAGGTCTCGTTGCTGCTCGCCAGGCGCGCCATGAAGCGGTTCAACGCCGCCACCATCTGGTGCATTTCCTGCGGCGCGGCCAGCGCCAGCGGCTTCAGCTCCGAGGGTTCGCGCCGCGACAGGTCGCGCTCGATCCGCTGCAGCGGACGCAACGCGCGATACACCCCCAGCCAGACCAGCGCCAGCGACAGCAGCGACAGCACCGCGATCGCGACCAGCGCGTGCAGCACCACATCCTGCGCCAGCGCTTCGCGCGCGCGCCGGGTCTGCCCGACCTGCACCCACACCTCGTCCTGTGCCGCGGCCGACGACACCCGCCGCGCCACCACCGCGAAGCGCACCTGCTCGCCGCTGTAGAACGCGTCGAACAAGCGCGGCGCCGCGCTGGCACGCGGCAGCGACGGCGCCTTCGGCAGATCGTCGTAGCCGGTGATGGTGCGCCCGCGCGCATCGAACACCCGGTAGAACACCCGGTCCTCCGGCGCCATCGCCAGCAGGTCCAGCGCCGCGTACGGCAGGTCCACCTGCCATTGCCCGTCGGCCAGCGCCACCGAATCGACGATCGACAGCGCCGAGGACACCAGCAGGTGATCGTAGGAACGGTTGGCCGCACGCTGGCCGTAATCGCGCGCGGCGAAGAACAGCGCCACCGCGCCGAGCAGCGACAGCGCTCCCAGGTACAGCAGCAGCGTGCGCCGGATCGACGGTGCCGGCAGCGCGGCCTCAGCCATCGCCGCCTGGGTCCTGCGGCGTCGCTGGCGGCGAATCGATCCCGGCCGCTTCCAGCTTGTAGCCGACCCCGCGCACGGTGACGATGCGCAGCGGCGCACCGACCAGCTTCTTGCGCAGGCGCCCGACGTACAGCTCGATCGCATTCGGCCCGGCCTCGTCGTCGAAGCCGAACAGCCCGTTGCCGATCTCGTCCTTGCCCACCACCTGGCCGAGCCGGCCGATCAGGATCTCCAGCAGGCGGTATTCGCGATTGGGCAACTCGATCGGCGCACCGTCCAGGCTGACCGTATGCGCGGCATTGTCGAAGGCGAAGCCGCCCAGCTGCACCACCTCGCTGGCGTTGCCGCGATTGCGCCGCAGCAGCACCCGGCAGCGCGCCTCGAACTCGCGGAAATCGAACGGCTTGCCAAGGTAATCGTCGGCGCCCACGTCCAGCGCCTGCACCCGGTCCTCGATGCCGTCACGCGCGGTCAGCATCAGCACCGGCGTGGTATCGCCGCGCTCGCGCAGCCCGGCCAGCACGCGCAAGCCATCCAGCCCAGGCAGGCCGATGTCCAGCACCACCAGGTCGAAGCTCTGGTAGCGCAACACGCTGGCCGCGCCCAGCCCATCGCTCTGCCAGTCCACCGCATGCCCGCTGCGGCGCATGCGCCGCACGATCGCATCGGCCAGATCGGCGTTGTCCTCGACTAACAAAAGACGCATTGGGGCCGGGAATCGGGAATGGAGAATCGGGAATGGTAAGAGCAATTGCCGAAGCCTAACGCATCCGGAAAGCAACGCTCTTCCTATTCCCCATTCCCGAATCCCCAATCCCGGCTCCATCGACAGGTCGATGACAGCTACGCCGCACTAGGCTGCAGCCACGCTGGCCTGCGCCTTCCGCTGCGGGCTACCGACTCATCGACGCGCTGCGCGCACCTGGGAGGGTACGTGAACCTGAAGAAATCGAGCCTGTGCGGCGCTTGCGCCTGCGCCTTGCTGTCCCTGCCCGCGCTGGCGCAAGCAGCAGATGGCGACGACGACGGCCCGGTCACCGCCGAGATCGGCGGCCGCCTGCACTGGGACTTCGCCCAGTTCGACAACGACCAGCGCGGCACGCCCAATCCCGACGATACCGAGATCCGCCGGCTGTGGATCGACGTGTCCGGCAAGTTCTTCGGCTTCGGCTACAAGGTCGAAGGCGATTTCGCCGGGCTGCAGGACGACTTCAACGGCAAGGGCATCGAGGCCAAGGACGTCTACCTGACCCGAAAGTTCGACGCCGGCACGCTGAGCGTCGGCCAGTTCAAGCAGTACTTCTCGCTGGACGACCGCACCGGCTCCAACTTCGGCCAGTTCCTGGAGCGCAGCGGCGCGGCCAGCACGCTGGCGCCGCTGTACCGCAAGGCGGTGTCGTGGCAGGCCGCCGGCAAGGACTACACCTGGGCCGCCAGCGTCTACAGCCTGGAAAGCATCGACGTGTCCAACATCAAGGGCGATGCGTTCGGCGGCCGCGGCACCTGGGCGCCGGGCGCGCGCGATGGCGACGTGCTGCACCTGGGCCTGTCGCTGGCGCACGAGCGCTACGACCACCCCGGCGCCAACGGCGCGCCTGCCTTGAGCATCCGCCCGCGTCCGGCCGGCCATCTGTCCGACGACAGCCGCATCACCCTGGTGCGCTTCGCCGACGGCCGCGATACCGACGTGGACAAATGGTCGCTGGAGTACGCGCAGGTGCGCGGCCCGCTGTCGTGGCAGGGCGAATTCAGCGGCGGCCTGTTCGACGATGGCGCGCAGCGTGCGCAAGTGCTGTCCGCCTATGGTTTCGTCAGCTGGTTCGCGACCGGCGAATCGCGCCGCTACGACAGCAAGACCGGACGCTTCACCCGCATCAAGCAGGTCAACAACCCGCGCGGCGCGTTCGAACTGGCGCTGCGCTACGACCGCATGTGGGGCACCCAGCACCTGGACGGCCATGCGGACTTCCTCGACGCCTCCACCGCGTCGTGGACGCTGGCCGGCAACTGGTACCTCAAGCCGAACCTGCGCCTGATGCTGAACCTGATCGACAGCCGCAACCGCGACCACTTGGCCGGCACCACGCTCGACCACACCCGCGCGATCACCGGCCGCTTCCAGTACGACTTCTGAGAGCCGGGATTGGGGAATCGCAAAGGCGGGATTACGCGACTTGATGCGTTGTCGGCTTGCGGTCTACGGCTGCCCTGTCCTGCTGTCGGGTTCGATTTTTTCCATGCACCACCCTGAGGAACTCACATGCTGACCGCGCTCGGTTTCGGAATGGTCATCACCTTCATGTACCTGATCATGAGCAAGCGGCTGTCGCCGCTGGTCGCCTTGATCATCGTGCCGATCGCCTTCGCGCTGGCCGGCGGCTTCGGCACCGGCATCAACGAGATGATGCTGGAAGGGATCAAGAAGATCGCGCCGACCGGCGTGATGCTGATGTTCGCGATCCTGTACTTCGGGGTGATGATCGACGCCGGCCTGTTCGATCCGCTGGTGCGGCGCATCCTGCGCCTGGTCAAGGGTGACCCGATGAAGATCGTGGTCGGCACCGCGGTGCTGGCGCTGCTGATCTCGCTCGACGGCGACGGCTCCACCACCTACATGATCACCGTGTCGGCGATGCTGCCGCTGTACCGGCGCATCGGCATGAACGCGCTGAACCTGACCTGCGTGACCATCCTCGCCGGCGGGGTGATGAACCTGACCCCGTGGGGCGGGCCGACCGCGCGCGCGGCCACCGCGCTGCACGTGGACCCGGCCGACGTGTTCGTGCCGCTGGTGCCGGCGATGGCGCTGGCGATCGCCGGCATCCTGGTGCTGGCCTGGTACCTGGGCATGCAGGAGCGGCGCCGCCTCGGCGTGGCCGCGCTGCCGGGCGACACCTGGATGGACAGCAGCGTGGCCGACGACGGCGATGCGCTGCCGACCGTGGAAGACGCCGAGGACATCAAGCGGCCGAAGCTGCTGTGGGTGAACCTGGTGCTGACCCTGGCGCTGATGGCGGCGCTGGTGGTCGGCGTGCTGCCGATGCCGGTGCTGTTCATGATCGGCTTCGCGCTGGCGCTGCTGATCAACTATCCGAACCTGGCCGAGCAGCGCCGGCGCCTGGTCAACCATGCCGGCAACGTGCTGTCGGTGGTGTCGCTGATCTTCGCCGCCGGCGTGTTCACCGGCATCCTCTCCAATACCGGCATGGTCGAAGCGATGTCGCGCAGCTTCCTGGCAGTGATTCCCGATGCCTGGGGCCCGTACCTGGCGGTGATCACCGCGCTCGCCAGCATGCCGTTCACCTTCTTCATGTCCAACGACGCGTTCTACTTCGGCGTGCTGCCGATCCTGTCCGAAGCGGCCAGCCACTACGGCATCACCCCGGTGGAAATGGCGCGCGCCTCGCTGGCCGGGCAGCCGGTGCACCTGCTCAGCCCGCTGGTGCCATCCACCTATCTGCTGGTCGGCCTGGCCAAGGTCGATTTCGCCGACCACCAGCGTTTCACCATGAAGTGGGCGGTGCTGGTGTCGTTGCTGTTGATGGGCGGCGGATTGTTGTTCGGCCTCTTTCCGCTGGCGAGCTGACCGCCGCCCGGGATTGGGAATTCGGGAGTGGGGATTCGTAACAGCCCAGGCCCGCTCCGCTTGTCCAATCCCGAATCCCCACTCCCGAATCCCAACTCCGAAGGAGTTCTTCCATGACTCTACGAATCGCCTACGTCACCAGCGGCATGGGCAGCATCGGTACCGCGATCTGCCAGAAGCTGGCGCGCAACGGACATACCGTGGTCGCCGGCTGCGGACCCAATTCGCCGCGCAAGTCGGCGTGGCTGCGCGAGCAGCGCGAGTTGGGCTTCGACTTCGTTGCCTCCGAAGGCAACGCCACCGACTGGGACTCCACCGTCGCCGCGTTCGCCAAGGTCAAGGCCGAGGTCGGCGAGATCGACGTGCTGGTCAACAACGCCGGCGGCAGCCGCGACACCTTGTTCCGGCAGATGAGCCGCGAGGATTGGCAGGCGGTGATCGCCAGCAATCTGAACTCGCTGTTCAACATCACCAAGCAGGTGGTGGACGGCATGACCACGCGCGGCTGGGGCCGCATCGTCAACATCGGCGCGGTCAGTGCGCAGAAGGGCCAGATCGGGCAGATCAACTACGCCACCGCCAAGGCCGCAATGCAGGGCTTCAGTCGCGCGCTGGCGCAGGAAGTGGCCTCGCGCGGGGTGACCGTCAACACGGTGTCGCCCGGCTACATCGCCAGCGCCTCGATCAGCAGCTTTCCGCCGGACGTGCTCGACCGCCTGGCGACCTCGGTGCCGCTGCGCCGGCTCGGCAAGCCCGAGGAAGTGGCCGCGCTGTGCGGCTGGCTGACCTCCGACGAAGCGGCCTACGTCACCGGCGCCGACTATGCGGTCAACGGCGGCTTGCACATGGGCTAGGCCGGCGCTGCCTCACGGGTTGGCGCCCGCATCGCAGCGGCTGGCATACACTGCCGATTCCGCTCCCTGCGCCAGCGCCGACATCGCATGCCCGACAAACCCGACCGCGCCGCACCGGGCGCGCGCCTGCAGATGGCCGACATCGCGCGCATGGCCGGCGTGTCCGAATCCACCGTCTCGCGCGCGCTGGCCGACAACCCGGTGGTCGCCCGGCGCACGCGCGCCTATATCAAGCAACTGGCCAGCGAGGCCGGCTATCGCGTCGATCTGGCCGCGCGCAGCCTGCGTTCGCGGCGCTCCAACATCGTCTGCGTCGCGGTGCCGCTGATGCACGCGCATGAGCAGCCGCTGTCGGATCCGTTCATGATGACCATGCTGGCGCTGCTCGCCGATGCGCTGACCGCGCGCGGGTACAGCATGCTGTTGTCCAAGCTGGACCGGCACCAGGACCATTGGGTCGAAGACCTGGCGCGCGGCAGCCGCGCCGACGGCGTGATCATGCTCGGGCAAAGTTCCGAGCATGCCGCGCTCGACGCCGCCGCGCGCGGCGGCCTGCCGATGGTGGTGTGGGGCAGCCGCATCGACGGCCAGGCCTACGTCAGCATCGGCAGCGACAACCTGCGCGGCGGCGAGCTGGCCACCGCGCACCTGATCGAGACCGGCCGCCGCCGCATCGCCTTCCTCGGCGACGAGCAGTTGCCGGAGGTGGCGCCGCGCTTCGCCGGCTACCGGCGCATGCTCGAGCACCACGGCCTGGAGTTCGATCCGCGGCTACATGCGCGCAGCCACTTTCTCAGCGAAGACGCCTACCGGTTGACGCGGGCCATGTTGAAGAAGACCGATCCGCCCGACGCGGTGTTCGCCGCCTCCGACGTGATCGCGCTCGGCGCGATCCGCGCGCTGACCGAGGCCGGCCACCGCGTGCCGCAGGACATCTCGCTGGTCGGCTTCGACGACATTCCGCTGGCGTCCTACAGCCAGCCGCCACTGACCACGGTGCGCCAGGACCTGGCGCAGGCGGCGACGCTGCTGGTGGATGGCGTGCTCGGCCTGATCGAAGGGCAACCGCTGCAATCGGTGGAACTGGCGGTGAGCCTGGTGGTGCGCGATTCGGCGTGAAGGGCCGGGATTGGGGAGTCGGGATTGGGGATTCGCAAGAGCGGGACGTGCGCACTGACGCTGTACCAGCCAACCCGGTTTCTCAATCCTAGCCGCGGAATTTCAACGCGCACCGCTGCGCTTTTACGAATCCCCAATCCCGACTCCCGAATCCCGGCCCTGCCTCACCAACAGCATCGCCACCGCCGCCATCAGCATCAGCGCGCCGGCCAGGCGGATCACGTTGCGCGGATCGCCGTGCAGCAACGAGTCGTAGTACAGCGGCAAGGTCACGATCTGGATCAGCATCGGCAGCACGATGAACAGGTTGAACAGGCCCATGTACACGCCAGTGCGCTCGGGCGGGATGCTGTCGGCCAACATCAGGTACGGATTGCCCATCATGCTCGCCCAGGCCAGGCCGATGCCGATCATCGGCAACAGCAGCAGCCAGCGGTCGTGGATCACCGGCAGCAGGCACATGCCGATGCCGGCGGCGAGCAGGCATGCCGCGTGCGTGGCCTTGGGGCCGACACGGCGCGCCACCGGCACCATCGCGAACGCGGCGACGAAGGCGACGAAGTTGTAGAAGCCGCCGATCTGGCCGTTGACCAGACCGGCCTCGCGGAAGCCGTGCGAATCCGGCGCGGTGGTGCCGAACAGCGTGGTCGACAGCGACAGCACGATGTACTGCCAGTAGCAGAACATCGCATACCACTGGAACAGCATCACCGGCGCCATCTGCTTCATCGTCGGCGGCATCTGCCGCACCGCATCGGCGATCTCACGCAGCGTGGCCAACGGCCCGACCGGCGCGCCGCGCAGGCGCTCCAGTTCCAGCGGCGGCAGCACCGGCTCGCGCACGCTGCGCGCGGTGAGCAGGATCGAGGCCGCGGAGAATCCCGCGCCGATCGCGAACGCGGCGATGGTGACGTAGGGAATGTGGTGCGCATTGGCCGCGTCCTGGTTCATGCCGAACCACACCAGCAACGGAGGCGTCACATAGGCCAGGGTCTGGCCCAGGCCGGTGAACGCGCTCTGGGTGAGATAGCCGAGCGGGCGCTGGCGCGGCGCCAATACGTCGCTGACCAGGGCGCGATACGGCTCCATCGCCACGTTGTTGGCCGCGTCCAGCATCCACAGCAGGCTCACCGCCATCCATAGCGCCACGCTGAAGGGCATCAGCAGCAAGCACAGGCTGCACACCAGCGCGCCGACCACCATGTAGGGCATGCGCCGGCCCCAGCGGGTGACGGTGCGGTCGCTCAACGCGCCGACCACCGGCTGCAGCACCAGCCCGGTGATCGGCCCGGCCAGCCACAGGTACGGCAGGCTGGCGTGATCGGCGCCCAGATAGTTGTAGATCGGGCTCATGTTGCTCTGCTGCAAGCCGAAGCTGTACTGCACGCCGAAGAAGCCGGCATTGAGCGCCAGCACGCGCGACAGCGGAAGCAAGGGGCGATCGGAGCGCATGCGCATCAGCCTGACAGGAAGCCAAGGGCGCCGCGGGCGACGCGCCACGGCGGCGGAGCGCATGTTGGGATTAATGCAATCGTTTGTAACGCTGCGCTGCATCATTATTTGACTGATAAATCAGGCTTTCATCACTACAGGCGGTGACTTCCGCATTTTTTTGCGGTGCAAATTGCAATCGATTGCAAAACGCCGTATCACTGCGCCACCCCACCGCCTGTCCGGCATGGGCGTCGCGCCGGTCCACGCCTTCGCACGCCGCATGCAGGCCCTACCCGCGTCACCCCTCGCTTCGGGAGAGATAGCGATGCACCACCCTTCGATCCGCCTGCATACCCTGGCCTGGGCCGTCGCCGCGGCCCTGGCCGCCCCGGCCGCCTTCGCCCAGGACGCGGCCGCGCCTGCCGCCCAGCCCGCTTCCGCGCAGGCCGACGTGGTCAGCCTGGACTCGGTGTTCGTGACCGGCACCGCCACCGCCAAGAGCAAGCTCAAGTCCAGCGTGTCGGTCAGCACCGTCGGCGCAGAAGCCATCGAGCAATCCGCGCCGCGCTCGACCGCCGAGATCTTCCGCAACATCCCCGGCATCCGCTCCGAATCCAGCGGCGGCGAAGGCAACGCCAACATCGCGGTGCGCGGCCTGCCGGTGGCCTCCGGCGGCGCCAAGTTCCTGCAGCTGCAGGAAGACGGGCTGCCGGTGCTGGAATTCGGCGACATCGCCTTCGGCAATGCCGACATCTTCCTGCGCGCCGACTACAGCCTGGAGCGCATCGAGGCGATCCGCGGCGGCTCGGCCTCGACCTTCGCCAGCAACTCGCCCGGCGGCATCATCAACTTCATCAGCAAGACCGGCGACACCGCCGGCGGCAGCGTCGGCCTCAGCCGCGGCCTCGGCCGCTTCGACAACACGCGCCTGGACTTCGACTACGGCGCGCCGTTCGCCGAGCACTGGCAGTTCAACGTCGGCGGCTTCTACCGCCGCGGCGACGGCGTGCGCGACGCCGGCTACGCCACCGACAAGGGCGGCCAGCTCAAGGCCAACCTGACCCGGCTGTTCGACAACGGCTACGTCCGCGTCTACGCCAAGTACCTCAACGACCGCGCCGCCGCCTATACCCCCGTGCCGACCCTGGTCAGCGGCAGCGACGGTTCGCCGCACTTCCACGATGTGGGCAGCTTCGACCCGGGCCGCGATACCCTGTACAGCCCGTATTTCCGCAGCAGCAACAGCCTGGACGGCAGCAACCGGCTCACCCGCGTCGACCTCGGCGACGGCATGCATCCGGTGTCGCGCGCGATCGGCGCCGAGGCGCAGTTCGACATCGGCGGCGGCTGGACGCTGACCGACAAGTTCCGCATCGCCGACACCTCCGGCCGCTTCGTCTCGCCGTTCCCGGCCGAAGTGGCCGACGCCGCCAGCCTGGCGGCGCAGATCGGTGGCGCCGGCGCGACGCTGCGCGATGCCGACGGCCAGACCTACAGCGGCCAGGCGGTGCGCACCCACCTGTTCAACACCCGGATCAACGACCTCGGCAACGCGGTCAACGATCTGAGCCTGGCGCGCGACTTCGGCAACGGCGATGGAGGCAACGTCAACCTCAAGGCCGGCCTGTACAGCTCGCGCCAGGTCATCGACATGGACTGGACCTGGAATTCCTACGTGCAGTCGGTGTCCAGCCGTTCGCGCCTGCTCGACGTGGTCGCCGCCGACGGCAGCCTGCTCTCGCAGGACGGGCTGTACGCCTACGGCGTGCCGTACTGGGGCACCGACAACACCCGCCATTACGACGTGCGCTACACCATCAACGCCCCGTACGTGGCGCTGGGCTGGGACCAGGGCCCGCTGAGCGTGGACGCCAGCGTGCGCTACGACATGGGCCGGGCACGCGGCAACACCGCCGGCGGGCTGCTGGTCGACAATCTCGACGTCGATGGCGACGGGATCATCCAGGCGCCGGAACGCAGCGTGGCGACGATCGACTACGCCAACCGCAAGCCGGTGGACTACGACTGGAACTACCTGTCGTACTCGCTCGGCGGCAACTACATGCTAAACGACGACCTGGCCGCCTTCGCCCGCTACAGCCGCGGCGCGCGCGCCAACGCCGACCGCCTGCTGTTCGGCGTGGTGCGCGACGACGGCTCGGTGTCTTCCGACGAAGCGGTGAACTTCGTCAAGCAACTCGAGGGCGGCCTGAAGTGGCGCGCCGGCGGCCTGAGCGTGTTCGCCACCGTCTTCGCCGCGCGCACCCAGGAACAGAACTACGAGGCCACCAGCCAGCGCTTCTTCAACCGCACCTACAAGGCGCACGGGCTGGAGCTGGAAGCGTCCTACCGCGCCGGCGGCTTCGGCCTCAACTGCGGCGCGACCTGGACCGATGCGACCATCGACAAGGACCAGATCACCCCGGCCAACGCCGGCAACACGCCGCGCCGCCAGGCCAGGTTCGTCTGGCAGCTGACCCCCAGTTACCGCGGCGAGCGCTACGAGCTGGGGGTCAATGCGATCGGCACCAGCTCGGCCTACACCCAGGACAGCAACCAGTTGAAGATGCCCGGCTACACGCAGGTGAACCTGTTCGGCAATTACCGCGTCACCGATGCGCTGACCCTGTCGCTGAACGTCAACAACCTGTTCGACGCCTTCGGCCTGACCGAGGCCGAGGACGCGAGCATTCCGGACAATGCCATCATCCGCGCGCGCTCCATCCCCGGCCGTACCGCCAGCGTCGGCGTGCGCTACGACTTCTGACCCCCAAGGAGCCCGCCGCGCCCGCCCCCGGGCGCGGCCCATCATGAACGCTGTTGCCTCCCCCCTCCCCGATCACGCCGGCGTGCAGGCGGCCCTGGCCGCCCAGCCCGGCGCACACGCGCGCTACGGCGCCCATGGCCCGCGCCTGTTCGCCGCACTGCAGGCCCTGTACGGCGACCATCCGGACTACGCGAAATGGCTGCCGCGCTGGCTCGATGCGGTCGCCACCACCATCCGCGCACGCCCGCCGGCACTGGCCAAGCTGGACGCGGCGCGCGCGCCGGACTGGTTCGGCGACCCGTCGATGCTCGGCTACAGCGCCTACGCCGACCGCTTCGCCGGCACCCTGGCCGGGGTCGGCGAACGCGTGCCCTACCTGCAGGAACTGGGCGTGCGCTACCTGCACCTGCTGCCGTTCCTGCGCATGCGCGAAGGCGACAACGACGGCGGCTTCGCGGTCAGCGACTACGGCCAGGTCGAACCGCGACTCGGCGACAACGCCGACCTGGTCGCCCTGACCACGCGCCTGCGCGAGGCCGGCATCAGCCTGTGCGCCGACTTCGTGCTCAACCACACCGCCGACGACCATCCCTGGGCGCTGGCCGCCAAACGGGGCGACGCGCGTTACCTGGACTACTACCACCACTTCGCCGACCGCCACCTGCCCGACCGCTACGAGCGCACCTTGGGCGAGGTGTTCCCGCACACCGCGCCAGGCAACTTCACCTGGGTCGAGGACGCCCACGCGTGGCTGTGGACCACGTTCTATCCGTATCAGTGGGATCTGGACTGGAGCAACCCGGCGGTGTTCGGCGAAATGGCCCTGGCGCTGCTGCAGCTGGCAAACCTGGGCGTGGAAGTGTTCCGGCTGGATTCCACCGCCTACCTGTGGAAGCGCGAAGGCAGCGACTGCATGAACCAGCCCGAGGCGCACACCATCCTGCAGGCGCTGCGCGCGCTGACCGACATCGCCGCACCCGCGGTGCTGCTGAAGGCCGAGGCGATCGTGCCGATGGCGCAGCTGCCACCCTACTTCGGCGAAGGCGACGCACGCGGCCACGAATGCCAGTTGGCCTACCACAGCACGCTGATGGCGGCCGCCTGGGTGGCGCTGGCCGAACAGCGCGGCGACATCGTGCAGGGCGCGATCGCGCAGACGCCGGCGTTGCCGCCGGCCTGCGCGTGGCTGAGCTACGTGCGCTGCCACGACGACATCGGCTGGAACGTGCTGCGCCACGAAGCGGACGGCGGCGACGGCGGCGTGCCGTTCGATCTTGCGCAGGCCGCACGCTTCTTCGCCGGCGGCGTGCCGGGCAGCTACGCGCGCGGCGAAGCGTTCCAGAGCAGCGGCGACGGCGTGCACGGCAGCAACGGCATGAGCGCTGCGCTGGTCGGCATCGAAGCGGCGCTGGCCGACGGCGATGCCGACGCCCTGGAGCTGGGGATCCGGCGCCTGCTGCTGCTGTATGCGGTGGCGTTGGCGATGCCGGGCATCCCGCTGCTGTACATGGGCGACGAACTGGCGCTGGGCAACGACGCGAGCTATCGCAACGACCTGCTGCGCCGCCACGAAGGCCGTTGGTTGCACCGTCCGGTCATGGACTGGGAGCGCGCGGCGCGGCGCGACGACCAAGGCCGCCTTCCCGGCCAGGTCTACACCCGCCTGCGGCGGCTGATCGCCGCGCGTGCGGCCACTGCCGCCTTGGCCGCCGGGCAACCGCTGCGGGCGTTGCCGCTGGGCAATTCGGCCTTGCTCGGGATCGCCCGCGGCGCAGACTTCGTCGCGGCCTACAATTTCAGTGCACAACCGGTGGCGGTGGACCGCAGTGCGTTGGGCCCTGGCGAATGGCAGGCCATCGCCGACGGCGGACGCGACGCGATCACGCTGCAGGAATGGGACGGCACCTTGCCGGCCTACGGCCTGCGCTGGTGGCGGCGCGGCTGAGCGCGGAGCACGTTCTGGCGACGCCACGGACTGGCGAAAGCGCTGCGCGGGAGCAGCGCTTTCGAGGACCAGACCGCGGACGCACGGGGCCGCAGCCGCGATCCGGCTCCGCTGCAGTCGGGACTGAAGTCCCTCCCACAAAACGCAGCGATGCCTGCGCGGCAACGCGCCTGTGTAGGAGCGGCTTCAGCCGCGACAAACGAAGCCGCGGCCTGGCCGATCCCGGAAGCGCTCGGGACTGAAGTCCCTCCTACAGAAAAGACGGGCATGGCATGCATCGCCCATTGCCCTTGTGGGAGCGACTTCAGTCGCGACGAACGAAGCAACAACCTGGCTGATTCCGAAAGCAGCCGGGACCGAAGTCCCCTCCTACAGAAGGCCGGTGCCTTGCCTTGCCCTCAAGGCAGCATTGCGACACGCACCCGGCATCCGCCGAAAGCCGCGCGCCGCCAGCACTTACTTGCCCACCAAGCCCAGCAACGCCTTGGCTGCATCCTCGGACGACGCCGGGTTCTGGCCAGTGACCAGGCGCCCATCCACCACCACGTGCACGCCCCAGTCGGCGCCCTTCTCGTACAAGCCGCCCAGCCGCTGGAACTCGTCCTCGATCAGGAACGGCACCACGTCGGTCAACCCGACCGCCGCTTCCTCGCCATTGGTGAAACCGGTGACACGGCGGCCCTTGACCAGCGGCGCGCCATCGGCGGCGGTGACCCGGCGCAGCGCGCCCGGCGCATGGCAGACGAAACCGATCGGCTTGCCGGCGCGCTCGAACGCCTCGATCAGCGCGATCGACGTGCGGTCCTCGGCCAGGTCCCACAGCGGGCCATGGCCACCGGGGTAGAACACGCTGTCGTAGTCGGCCATCTGCACGTCGGCCAGCGGCCGCGTGCTCGCCAGTTGTTGCCGCGCATCGACATCGGCCTTGAAGCGCTGCGTGGCCGCGGTCTGCGCATCGGCCGCGTCGCTCTTCGGGTCCAGCGGCGGTTGCCCGCCCTTGGGCGAGGCCAGCGTGATCTCGGCGCCGGCATCCTTGAACACGTAGTACGGCGCGGCGAATTCCTCCAGCCAGAAGCCGGTCTTGTGGCCGGTGTCGCCGAGGCGGTCGTGCGAGGTCAGCACCATCAGGATCTTCATGCGGATGTCCTTTTTGAGGGGAAATGGCGGCCATGCGCTGCAGGCCAGGCGCGCAGTATCGGCACGCGCGCATTCGCGGCAGGTGAGCGCGACGCGGCGGCGTTCAGGCGCCTTCGGCGCTGTCCAGCTGATCCATGCGGATGCGGTTGGCGAACAGCGAGAACGCCAGCATGCCGGCCAGGCCGCTGGCGCGCGCGACCCAGTTCGGCAACCAGCGCGGCGGCGCCAGCACGCCGGCCTCGAACAGCGGCGCGAACGCGACCACGTCCTCTAGCGCCATCTTGCCGGCGAACAGCCAGCGGCACAGCGGCAGGCGATCGCGCTGCAAGGCCTGGCGGAAGAAGGTGTGCACCGACACCAGCCCGCGCAGGTACACGGTGTCCTTGGTGAAGGCGGCGCCGCCGCCGGTCGGCACGCCGCGGAACACCCGCTGCGCCGAGGAAAAGCTCTCCGCCGGCGACTGCCCGGCCGCATCGAAATAGCGGAACACCTCGACGAAATCGGCACCGCCGCGCGCCAGCGCGATCGCCTCGATGCGTAGGCTGATCCGCTTCATGCGTTCGATGTCGATGCTGCCGGTGATCTGCTCGGCGAAGGTCGCCAGCCCCTCCTGTGTGGCGGTGACCCGCGGCGACGACAGGGCCAGGCTCGGCAGATGCGCCTGCTCGCGGCCGTTGAGCGCGGTCAGCGAATGCACCAGCGCCTCGTGGTGGAACAGCTGCGCGCGGTCGTAGTCGCTGAACGAGGCGCCGGAGCGCAGGCGGATGCGGTGCGCGCCGGCCGCGGCCTTGGCCAGCAACTCCGGATCCAGTTCCACCGCGATCACCCGCGCGCCGAAGAATTCGTCCAGGTCCTGCTGCAGTTGCAGGCGCAGCGCCGTCGCCGACACCGGCACCTGCTCTTCCGCCGACAGCAGTTCGCGATCCAGCTCCTGCGCGATCCGGATGAAGTGGCCGGCGGCATCGCGGGTGGTCGGACCATGCCCGGGCATCGGATCCTCGGGCACGCCGAACAGCTGCGCCGAGTACGTGCCGACCGCCGGTGTGCCCAGGGACTCGAGCAACGCCGCGGCCAGGTCCCAGCTATGCGCGGAGGCTTGCAGATACGCGCCCAGCGGATGCGTCGAATCGGCTCCCTGCGCGATCGCCGCCAACTCGCGGCGCGTGTCGGCGAAATCCAGCCGCGGGTACTGCACCTGCGGCAGCTGCGGCTGGCCGCGCGCCACGCTGTCCAGGAACGGCGCCTGCACCGCCGCCGGCCAGCTCGCCAGCGCCAGCAGGCGGATGCCGCGCACCGCCTTGACCAGGCGCGCATCCAGCGCGGCGTGGTGCAGGATCTCGGCAGGCAGCGCGGTCATCGCAAGCGTGATGGGCGGACGCGGCCGGTCAGCGGCGCTGGTTGCGCGGCGTCGGCCGCTTGCCGCCGGGCTTGCCCGCGCCGGGCCGGCCCGACCTGGCGGCGTCCGCGTTCTGCGCCTGGCGTTGCGCCAGCTTGCTGGCGGCGCCGGCGACTTCGTCGCGCAGCTTCATGTAGTTGGCCAGCCGCGCCTCCTCGATGTCGCCACGCTCGATCGCCGCCTGCACCGCACAGCCCGGTTCGGCCTGGTGCGCGCAATCGTTGAAGCGGCACTGCGCGGCCAGCGCCTCGATGTCGGCGAACCCGCCCTCGGCCAGGTCTTCCTCGCCGGTGGGCTTGAGCTCGCGCATGCCCGGCGTGTCGATCAGGCAGGCCCCGGACGGCAGCGGCAGCAGCGCCCGGTGGGTGGTGGTGTGGCGGCCGCGCGAATCGTTCTCGCGCACCGCCGCGGTGCGCATCTTCTGCACCCCGAGCAAGGTGTTGGTGAGCGTGGACTTGCCGGCGCCGGACGAGCCGACCAGTACCGCCGTGCGCCCGGCGCCCAGCCACGGCCGCAGCGCCGCCACGCTGTCGGGGTCCTTGGCGTTGACGGTCAGCAGCGGAATCGACTGCGCGGCCAACTCCTCCAGCACCGCCAGCGCATCGTCGGCGTACTCGGTGAGATCGGCCTTGGTCAGGATCACCACCGGCTCGGCACCGCCGCCGCCGACCAGCAGCAGGTAGCGCTCGATGCGCCGCGGATTGAAGTCCGCATCCAGGCCGCAGACGATGAACACCGTATCGATGTTGGCCGCGATCACCTGCTGGTGATAGTGCTCGCCGGCCGCGCCGCGCTTGATCGCGGTACGCCGCGGCAGCAGCGCCACGATGCGCTTGTCGTCCTCCAGCAGCACCCAGTCGCCGACCGCGGCGCGCTCGTGGCTGGGGAAGCGCGGCCGCTGCCATTCCGGCAGCGACTCGACCTTGAAGCCGGCATCCACCGCATCGGCCACCACGTAGCCGGTGCGGTGCTGCTCGCTGACCCGCGCCGGCCGCGCCAGCGGGTGCGCGGCCATCGCCGCCAGCCAGGCCGGTTCTTCCGGCATGCCGGGCCAGGGCCAGCCGATGGGGCGCAGCGCGTCGAAGTCGATCTGGGGGGAAGTCATGAGCGGATTCTAGACGGTGCGGGCCCCGGGCCGGCCGCCGTGTCACATTTCCGTTACCATGCCGGTTCCACGCCCCCACCGGCCTATGCGATGCCCACCCTGCCGATCAAGCCGCTCGCGATCCGCGAACGCCTGTCCGAAGTCCGCTACGAGATCCGCGGCGAACTGGCGCGGCGAGCCCGGGAGCTGGAGGCGCAGGGGCGCAAGCTGATCAAGCTCAACATCGGCAATCCCGGCGCGTTCGGGTTCCGCGCGCCGGAGCACCTGCAGCGCGCGATCGCCGACGACATGGGCCGCACCGATCCCTATACCCACCAGCAGGGCCTGCCGGAGGCGCGCGAGGCGATCGCCGCCGCCTATGCGCGGCGCCAGCACCCGGACGCGCATCCGGACCGCATCTTCATCGGCAACGGGGTCAGCGAGCTGATCGACCTGTCGCTGCGCGCCCTGCTCAACCCGGGCGACGAAGTGCTGGTGCCCTCGCCCGACTACCCGCTGTGGTCGGCCGCCACCATCCTCAACGACGGCCGCCCGGTCTATTACCGCTGCGCGCCGGAGAACGGCTTCCAGCCCGACCCGGTGGAGATCGAGACGCTGGTCTCCTCGCGCACCCGCGCCATCGTGCTGATCAATCCGAACAATCCCAGCGGCGCCAGCTATTCGCGCGAGCTGCTGGAGAAGATCGTGGCGATCGCGGCCAAGCACAACCTGCTGCTGATGGTCGACGAGATCTACGACCAGGTGCTGTACGACGGCGCCGACTTCGTGCCGGTCGCGCCGCTGGCCGGCGAGCACCCGTGCATCAGTTTCGGCGGCCTGAGCAAGGTGCACCGCGCCTGCGGCTGGCGGGTGGGCTGGGCGCTGCTGTCCGGCGCCGCCGAGCGCGTCACCGAGTTCCGCAACGCGATGGACCTGCTCGGTGCGCTGCGCCTGTGCGCGAACGTGCCGGGCCAGTACGCGATCGACGCCGCGGTCAACGGCCCGGACACGATCTCGCCGCTGTGCGCGCCGGGCGGGCGCCTGTACGAAACCCGCCGCGCGGTGGTCGAGGCCTGCGCGGCAAGCGAGCACCTGGCGCTGGTGCAGCCGGCCGGCGCGTTGTACGCGTTCCCGGCGGTGGTCGGTGCGGCCGCGCGCAATTTCGACGACCACGACTTCGCCCTGGAGCTGATGAACGACGAGGGCGTGCTGGTGGTGCCCGGTTCCAGCTTCAACGTGCCCTATCGCCACCATTTCCGCGTGACCCTGTTGCCGGAAGCGGCGGTGATGCGCGAAGTGTTCGCGCGCATCGACCGGGTGCTGGCGCGCCGCGCCGACGCGGCGACCAAGGTGGTGCCGCTGAAGCCGCGCAGTGTGGCTGGGGGGCGGTGAATCGGGAATGGGCAAAGCGTGAAGCGTTGCTGCGATTTCCGGCGCCTGTGACCCGGCCGTTTTCGGTGCCGTCGCGATGAGCCAGGTCAGCTTCGCCACGCTCCACCATGCCCCGCTGCGCTATCTGGCGCTGGGCGATTCCTACACGATCGGCGAAGGCGTGGCCGACAGCGGGCGCTGGCCGATGCAACTGGCCGCGGCGCTGCGCCACGACGGTTTCGCCATCGCCGATCCGCAGATCGTCGCCACCACCGGCTGGACCACCGACGAACTCGCTGCCGGCATCGATGCGGCCGCGCCGCAGGGTCCGTTCGCGCTGGTGACGCTGCTGATCGGGGTCAACAACCAGTACCGCGGACGCACGCTCGAGGAGTACCGCGAACAGTTCGCCGCGCTGCTGCAACGCGCGATCGGCTTTGCCGACGGCCAGCCGCGGCGAGTGCTGGCGGTGTCGATCCCGGACTGGGGCGTGACCGCGTTCGCGCAGCCGCCCGCACACGATCCGGTCCTGATCGGCACGCAGATCGATGCATTCAATGCCGCCGCACAGGCGTGCTGCCAGGCGCGTGCGGTGCGCTTCGTCGACATCACCGCGGCCAGCCGCGATGGCGGCGGCAGCGCCGCGATGCTCGCCGCCGACGGCCTGCATCCGTCGGCGGCGATGTATGCGCGCTGGACCGGCCTGCTGTTGCCTGCGGCGCGCGATGCGTTAGCCTAGCGGAGTACGACGCCCCGCTGCCAAGGACCGACATTGCGCGACGCCAGCACCATCCAGCCCATGACCCGACCGCAGGCCCTGGCCATCGCCCGCGCCTTCCTGCCGACGCACCCGCTCGGCAATCGCTACGACTACTACTACACCCGCACCAAGCTGCGCACCGATCCGCTCTACCCTGGCGTGCTCGCCGCGCTGCGCGGCACCGACGCCCCGATTCTGGACCTGGGCTGCGGCCTGGGTCTGCTCGCGCATGCGCTGCGCGCCGACGGCCAGCGGCAGCGCTACCACGGCGTGGACATCGACGCGGCGAAGATCCGCCGCGCGATCAATATCGCCACGCGCAGCGCACTGCACGGCGCCCGCTTCGACGTGGTCGATCTCGGCCAGGCCTGGCCAGACCACAGCGGCAGCGTCGCGATCCTGGACGTGCTGCAGTACCTCGATGCGGCCATGCAGGCCAACCTGATCCGCAGCGTGGCGAAGATGCTCACGCCCGGCGCCAAGCTGGTGATCCGCAGTGGCCTGGGCGATGCCAGCGGCCGCGGCCGCACCAGCCGCGTCACCGACGTGCTCGCGCACCTCGCCGGCTGGATGCAGGAAGTGCCCAAGTGCTATCCCACCCGCGACAGCCTGGAACGCCAGCTCGGCGACGCCGGGTTGCGCGCCACGTTCGCGCCGCTGTACGGCAACACCCCGTTCAACAACTGGCTGATCGTGGCCGAACCGCACTGACGCGGCCGCCCACGCGCCTCCCTGGCTCGGAATACACCGCACAGCGCCGTTTCCACATTGCATGCAATGCCGTCGCCAGACGCCTGGCGCGGAAACGCTGTGCATCGTTTGCGTGCACGCATTGCAGCTCGGGTCCGCACCGCATTTCCACGGCCACCGGCAGCGGGCAAGGCGCGCGACGTCTATACTGCCGCGCCGTCGCTGGCGCATCGCCAGCACCGCTCGGATTGCACCGATCGATGCAACGCTCGGCAAGCTGCGGCGTCGCGCCCAATCCAGTGCGAACGCGCCGACCGGCCTAGCCGGATCCGCATCCGCGAGCGCTGCGCTGGCAGCGCATGCCGACGCGGCAAGCGCCGCGCACGCAAGCCGCATCACGCTGTCCTGCGCGCATCGGCGCCGCGGCGACCTGTTCCCCCTCGGAGTTCCCATGACATCGCAAACGCTTCCTCCCTATTCCGGCCTCGGCATCGCCTCGTTCGCGGTCAGCCTGATCGCCGCGGTGCTGACGCTCGTGCTGATCGGCGTCTGCGCGGCACTGGTCTATTCCCAGCCCGACAGCCTGGACGAAGACTCGCCGCTGGCGATGCTGGTCGGCATGGCGATGATGGTCGGCGTGTTCGCCGAGTTGGCCGCCGCCGCGCTTGGCATCGGCAGCCTGTTCCAGCGCGACCGCAGGAAGCTGTACGGCGTGCTCGGCCTGATCTTTGCGATCGCGACCCTTGTCGGCGTCGCCGCGCTGATCGTGTTCGGGCTCATCCAGGGCAGCTGAGCCCGGCCGCTGGCTCGCGTCGAGAGTCCACGGGGACTGCAGTGCGGGCGTACCCGCGGGGGCGCGCGTTGGGCATCCCACTCGCGCCCGGCGCGCGCTAGCCCGGCAGGACGCTGAGCAGGCCTTTCTCGCGCATCGCCTGCAATACGCCTTCCACGATCGCCAGGTTGTGCCCATGTGCCGCACCTTCGTGCAGCAGCACGATCGCGCCGGGTGTCAGGTCGCGCGCGATGCGCGCCACGGTCGCGGCGGGATCGCAGTGCACGCCGTCGAAGCCGCGCGCGCTCCAGGCGACCCGGGTCAGGCCGTGGCGGCGCAGCGGCGCGGCGACGAACGGGTTGGTCATGCCCACCACCGAGCGGTACCAGCGCGGCGCGGTGCCGGCGATGGCGCCCAGCGCCTGCTGCGCCTGGCCGATCTCGCGCGCCATGCGCCGCGGTCCCAACGCCCAGAACCAGGCCTGCGGGTGGGTCTGGCTGTGGTTGCCGACGCCGTGGCCGCGGCGCAGGATCTCGCGCACCAGCTCCGGGCGCGCGGCGGCGCGTTCCCCGACCAGGAAGAAGGTGGCCTTGGCCTGGTGGCGGTCGAGCAGGTCCAGCAGCGGCGCGGTGTCGTCGGAGGGGCCGTCGTCGATGGTCAGCCACACCCGCGGCGCGGTGCCGGGCAGGCGGCTGAGCACCGGGGCGTACAGCCAGGCCCGTGGCAGGAACACCGGCAGCACCAGGGCCGCATGCGAGGCCAGCAGCGCCGGCAGCCCGACCCGCCAGCCCCACGCCCACCAGATCGCCGCCACCAGCACCTGCGAGGCCAGCGCCAAAGGCAGCCAGCGGTACGGGTGACGGGGGATGCGATGCAGCGTTTCCGGAACTGTCATGCCCCATGATGCCATGCGGCGTAGAATGACCGGTCCGACTCAGCGACCGAAATCACTGCCATGTCCCTCGATCCCGCCCTGCGTTCCCGCATCGAAACGCTGCTCAGTTCCAACCGCGTCGTGCTGTTCATGAAAGGCCAGCCGAGCATGCCGCAGTGCGGCTTCTCCGCCAAGGCGGTGGGTGCGCTGAACGAACTGGGCGTCGACTTCGCCCACGTCAACGTGCTGGCCGACCAGGACATCCGCGAAGGCATCAAGGCCTATGGCGACTGGCCGACGATCCCGCAGCTGTACGTGGACGGCGAACTCGTTGGCGGCAGCGACATCATCCTGCAGATGGCCGGCAGCGGCGAGCTGAGCGAACTGCTCGGCGTGCAGGCGCCGGACCGCACCCCGCCCTCGATCACCATCACCGACGCCGCCGCGGAGATGCTGCGCGGCGCGCTGGCCGATGCCCCGGGCGCGACCCTGGCGCTGGCGATCGACGCGCAGTTCCAGCCGAACTTCCAGCTGGCGCCGACCGACCCGAACGCCATCGCCGCCGAGTCCAACGGCCTGCGCGTACAGTTCGACCTGGCCAGCGCGCGCCGTGCCGAAGGCATCACCATCGACTGGGTCGACGACCTGCGCGGCCGCGGCCTGGCGATCGACAACCCGAACGCGCCCAGGCCGGTGCAGGAACTGAGCGTGCGCGACGCCGACGGCCAGGTGCGCGCCGGCGGCCTGATCCTGGTGGACGTGCGCCCGCCGGAAGAGCGCGCGATCGCGTCGGTGAACGTGCCGTTCCGCACCCTGGACGGCGACCAGCGCGCGCAGCTGGAAGCGCTGCCGAAGGACACCGCGCTGGCCTTCCTGTGCCACCACGGCGGGCGCAGCGCGCAGGCGGCCGAGCAGTTCCGCGCGCTCGGCTTCAGCCGCGTGCACAACGTGGTCGGCGGCATCGATGCCTGGGCCGACGAGGTGGACAGCAGCGTGGCGAAATACTGAGCCGGCGGCGCACGACGCAGCGGCATCACGGCGGGCGATCCAGAGGGTCGCCCGCTTTTTTTGCGATACGGTTTTTTGCGCTTCCGGGGAGGAAGCACGCCATGGCACGCGCACTGAAACGCTGGACCGCAGCACTGATCGGCCTCGCCGCCCTGCCTGCCGCCGCCGCGCCGGCCGCCGCACCACCGCCGACGGTGATCTACGTCACCCCGGTCTCGGACGAGGCGAAGGTGATGAGCTACATCCCGGTGCGCAACGCGCCGTCGGAAGAGGCCGAACTGGGCGCCTGGCGCGGGCTGAAAAAGCCGCTGCGGGTGTTCGACAACGGCGCCGAGAACGGCGTGGCGACGCCGCTGGCGTTCTCGGTCGACGACAACACCATGTGCGGCGGCGACCTGCGCGTGCGCCTGAAGACCGCGCACGGCGCTACCTTCGCTCACGATGCCCTGCTGGCCTCGTTCGACCTCAATCCCGGCCAGCGCTTCGCCCGCCGCGAGCTCGATGCCACGCAGCGGCGCGCGCTGCTGCAGGTCGTCGGCAACGATCCGTCGGTGCGCAAGCGCCTGCCTGCCGCGGCGCTGAAGCGGCTGCTGGCGCAGCTCGCCGCACCGCCGGCCGACGAGGCACCGGCACTGACCGTGATCGGCGATGCCAAGCAGCCGGGCCACGAGGTCGCCCTGGTGACCGCCAGCGTCTACGACCCGGCGCCGGCTGCGAACGCGGACGGAGCCTCGCCCAAGCTGACCACCCTGCTGGCGGTACTGGAACGCAGCGACGCCGGCTGGCGACTGCGCAAGACCCTCGCCGACTATGGTTGCGATGACTGCGAGGGGCGCAAGAACAACTATGCGCTACTGCAGTTCGCCGATATCGATGCCGACGGCACGGTCGATTTCCTGATCCAGCACAGCGGCTACGAGACCTACGGATTCTGGCTGCTGCACCTGGTGGATGGCCAATGGCGCAGTGACGACCTGGTCGGCGGCTGCTGAGCGCCAGCGCCCGCAGGAACGCTCGACACTGCCCTGTAGGAGCGGCTTCAGCCGCGACAGGTTCTATCCGTAGAGTCCGTCGCAGCTGAAGCTGCCCTGCAACAGCGCCGCCGCCGGCGCGACCACTCAACCGGCGAAGCCGCCCTCGTCCAGAAACCGCTGCTCGTCCTGCGTCGTCTCCCGCCCCAGCGCGGCATTGCGATGCGGGAAGCGGCCGAAGCGCTGGATGATGTCCTCGTGCTGCGTGGCCCACTGCAGGCTGTCGGCATCGCCGAGCGCGCTGAACAGCTCCACCGCCTCGCGCTGCAGGCCCGGATCCTCGGCGTGCTCGTACGGCAGGTAGAAGAACATGCGCAACTCCGGCTCGACCTGCTGGTCGTAGCCGGCCGCCAGCGCCCATTGCGCGTAGCGCCGCGCCAGGCCATCGGTGGCGTAGGCGTGCGCGCTGCCGCGGAAGGCGTTGCGCGGCACCTGGTCGAGCAACAGCAGCAGCGCCAGCGCGCCCTCGGCGCTGTCCATCCACGCCGCGTACTCGTCGCGCGCTGCGGCGTGATGCGCATCCAGCAAATTCTGGCGCACGTTCGCATCGAACGATTCGTTGGCGGCGAACCAGCGCTCGCGGCCGGCGCTGCGCCAGAACTCCACGACATCGCGGGGCAGGATCTCGGTCATCGCATTTCCATCGGTCGGCAATCGGCCTCTATACCCGATCCGGCGTCGGCATGCGGTGTGCGGCGAGCGATCCGTGGGCTGTCGCCGCCGCGCGATCGGCCACGCTGGCCGCGCCCGGACCATCGCTCTGCCAATCCACCCATGCCCAGCACGGCGCGTGCGGCGCGAGATCGCATCGCCGGATCGGTGCCGTCCTCCACTAACAACGGACGCATGGGGGATTGGGGATTGGGGATTGGGGATTGGGGAAAGCGTGGCAGTTCGCTGTCACCTTGAGCCACGGGCGGGTGAGCATTCGCCTGCCGACGCGCTCTGCGAATCCCCAATCCCCAATCCCGCCCCACGCCACCCGCACTTGGCAAGCGCGCCGGCTCGGGCTAGCGTGCGCAGGCGGCGCCAACGCTGCAGCCAACATCCGGGGAAAATCTGATGCGTCATCTGTTGCTCGCCTGCCTGGGCGTGGCGCTGTGCGGCCCTGCCGCGGCGGCCTCGCGCTTCGTCGAAGACCCTTACCCCAGCACCTACCGGCCGCTGGCGTCCACGCCGGTGCTGATCGAGCACGCCACCGTGCTCACCGGCACCGGCGAGCGCCTGGACGATGCCGACGTGCTGCTGCAGGACGGCCGCGTGCAGGCGGTGGGCCGCGCGCTCGCCGCTCCGGCCAACGTCACCCGCATCGACGGCCACGGCAAGTGGGTCACGCCCGGCATCATCGACGTGCACTCGCACCTGGGCGTGTACGCCAGCCCCGGCGTCAGCGCGCACAGCGACGGCAACGAGATGACCGCGCCGGTGACGCCCAACGTCTGGGCCGAACATTCGATCTGGCCGCAGGATCCGGGCTTCGGCACCGCGCTTGCCGGCGGCGTCACCTCGCTGCAGGTGCTGCCCGGATCGGCCAACCTGGTCGGCGGCCGCGGCGTGACCCTGAAGAACGTGCCGGCCACCACCTACCAGGCGATGAAGTTCCCCGGCGCGCCGTGGGGCCTGAAGATGGCCTGTGGCGAGAACCCCAAGCGCGTGTACGGCGAGAAGGGCGGCCCGGCCACGCGCATGGGCAACGTCGCCGGCTACCGCGCCGCGTTCATCGACGCCAGCGAATACCTGCGCAAGAACGCGCCGAAGAAGAAGCCGCCGGAAAAGCGCCATTGGTGGAGCCGCGGCGCCGGCGACAACGACAGTTCCGGCGACAGCGGCGGCAAGCGCGACCTGAAGCTGGACACCCTGGCCGGCGCGATCAACGGCGACATCCGCGTGCACATCCACTGCTACCGCGCCGACGAGATGACCACCATGCTCGACCTGGCCAAGGAATTCGGCTTCAAGATCGCCGCCTTCCACCACGGCGTGGAGGCCTACAAGATCGCCGACCGCTTGGCTCAGGAGAACGTCTGCGGCGCGCTGTGGGCCGACTGGTGGGGCTTCAAGATGGAGGCCTTCGACGGCATCCAGGAAAACATCGCGCTGGTCGATCGTCCGGCCAACGGCTGCGCCATCGTGCATTCGGATTCGGAGGAAGGCATCCAGCGGCTCAACCAGGAAGCGGCCAAGGCGATGGCCGCCGGGCGCCGCGCCGGCATCGCCATCGCGCCCGAGCGCGCGATCCGCTGGCTGACCAGCAATCCGGCCAAGGCGCTGGGCATCGAGAAGCAGACCGGCTCGCTGGAGCCGGGCAAGATGGCCGACGTGGTGGTATGGAACGGCAGCCCGTTCAGTTCCTACGCGCTGGCCGAGAAGGTCTACATCGACGGCGCGCAGGTCTACGACCGCGCCGACCGCCGCCTGCAACCCACATCCGACTTCATGCTCGGCCAGGAGGCTGCCCCATGAGCCGTTCCGCTCCGCATTCGCGCCGCCCCCTGGCACGGCGCCTGGCGATCGCTGCCTGCCTGATCCTCGGCAGCGCACCCGCCTTCGCGCAGGACGTGCTGATCCGCGGCGCCACCGTGCATACCGCCAGCGCGCGCGGCACGCTGCAGAACGCCGACGTGCTGGTCCAGGGCGGCACCATCCGCGCGGTCGGCAGCGGCTTGTCGGCACCGGCCGGCGTCGCGGTGATCGAGGCCAAGGGTCGCCCGTTGACCCCGGCCCTGTTCGGCGGCATCACCGAGATCGGCATCGAGGAAGTGTCCGGCGAATCCTCCACTGTGGACAGCGCGCTGAGCCTGCCGCACGACCAGCCGATGCGCCCGGAGTTCGACGTGACCCTGGCCTACAACCCCGAATCGGTGCTGATACCCGTCGCGCGCGTGGAGGGCATCGGCTTCACCGCGCTCGGCGCCAACAGTGGCGGCGCCTTCATCGCCGGCCAGGGCGCGGTGATGCGTCTGGACGGCGGCGCCGACCCGATCGGCCCGCACGCGCTGTACGTGCGCCTGGGCAGCGACGCGCTGGAACTGAGCGGCAAGTCGCGCGCCGCGCAGTGGATGCTGCTCGACCAGCTGGTGGCCGAAGCGCGCGGACGCATGCCGGCGGACTCGCCGCATGCCTTGCTGACCCCGGCCGGACGCGCCGTGCTGGCCAGGTACCTGGCCGGCCAGGGCCGCATCGTGGTGGCGGTGAACCGCGCCGCCGACATCCGCCAGCTGCTGCGCTGGGCGCAGCGCGAGAAGGTGCGCATCGCCATCGCCGGCGGCGACGAGGCGTGGAAGCTGGCGCCGCTGCTGGCCGCGGTGAAGGTGCCGGTGTTCGTCAACGCACTGGACGACCTGCCGAGCAGCTTCGACCAGATCGGCGCGACCCTGGAGAACGCGGCGCGACTGAACGCGGCCGGCGTCGCGGTGAGCTTCACCCAGGGCGGCGACGGCTCGCACAATGCGCGCAAGCAGCGCCAGCTGGCCGGCAACGCGGTAGCGCACGGCCTGCCCTGGGAAGACGGCCTGGCCGGCCTGACCCGGGTCCCGGCCGAGGCGCTGGGCGTGGGCGACAAGCTGGGCAGCATCGCCCCCGGCAAGCTCGCCGACCTGGTGCTGTGGGAAGGCGATCCGCTGGACGTGGCCCACTACGCCGAGCAGGTCTGGCTGGGCGGCCGCCCGATCCCGATGCGCTCGCGCCAGACCGAGTTGCGCGACCGCTACATGAAGCAGGCCGGCGCGCTGCCGCGGGCGTATACGCAGTAGCGCGTAGGCGGTGCAAGCGGTGCGGGCCGCGCCGCATCACGTCGCGACACGCACCGTGGCCCGGCCGCTGCTCTAGAAGCGTCCGCGGTCCGCCGCGACGACGGTGTGGCGCGCCAGCCCGCTGCGTTTGCCGCGCTGGCGTCGGCCATTGCCGGCGCGCCAGCATCGATGCCGGGAAATTCCCGCCAGGGCGGCGACGGCCCGGTCGGGCCGCCGCTGCGGCGCGCAACTCAATGCGCGTCGATGGTCGCGCTGACCTTGGCCCAGCCGTTGCCGCGCACCACCTCGAAGCCGGCCTCGACCACGTGCAGATACAGCGCGTTGCTGTAGCGGCCGTCCTTGCTGCGGTTGGCCTGCAGCCAGTTCAGGAACGGCTTGACGTCGACGTTGAGGTTGCCGCTGGTGGGCAGGTTGGGCTGGCCGGCGGTGCCGTGCGGGATGAAGGTGTAGACGTAGTAGCCGGCGGCGCTGTTGTTGCCTTCCCACAGGTCGAAGGTGTAGCCGCCGGCGCTGATCACGTTGCTGGCGGTGAGCGTGCCGATCGGCCAGGAATTGTGTCCGCCCCAGATCATCACTTCCAACTGCGGCACGCCCTTGCTGGTGTCGCGGCGGAAGAACAGGTCGTAGGCGAAATCGCCGCCCAGGTTGCTGCCGCCGGCGCTGTAGGTGAACTTGACCGGGATCGTGCTCAGCGACGACACCTGCCGCGGGAACAAGGTATCGCTGGTCGGGTTCCAGTCGTAGTGCCAGCCGCGCACGATCGCCGGATACCCGTACAGACTGGAGTTGGCGAAATTGAAGGTGACCGTCAGCTCCGGCGTGCTGCCGGTGCCGAAGGTGCCCTGGATGACGTTGTTGGGATCGTTGAAATTGTTGACCCACGCATAGTGGTTGCCGAAGATCTTGTAGGGTCCGGCCAGCGCCAGCGGCGCAGTCGCCAGGCACGACACGGCGAACAGCGCCTGCAGCAGGCGCCGGCGCATGCGCGCGCGCGGCGCGGCGGCGCGCAGATGCGGTGCGGCGATCGGAACGATCTGGACATCATGCATGTTCGGTTTCTCCCAGGAAGTCGGCGGGCACGGCAGCGGAGGTGCTGCCGCGGCGGACGCTAGCAAGACCCGCGCGGCACGAGCTATGCGAAGAACGCCTGGCGGCATGCGCTGCGGCAATAGCGCCACGCGGTCGAGACCTGCAGCGTGCGCGCGTTCCCAGTTCCCACACGCGGTCGAGATCGGCGGCGACGCATTGTCTACCGCGGCGTCCAGCGCCCCGGTCGCGGCACGCGCACGGGCGCGGCATGCGCCGCAGTGCAACACGCCGCGCCGCATGCCGGCAGGCGAGTAAGCTGGCGCATCCCCGACCGGAGCCCGCTCATGCGCTTGCGCTGGTATTTCGATTTCGTCTCGCCGTTTTCCTATCTGCATTGGCACAAGCTCAAGGCGCTGCCGGAGTTCGCGCGGATCGAGCCGGTGCCGATCGTGTTCGGCGCGGTGCTGCAGCATCTGCACACGCGCGGACCGGCGGAGATCCCGCACAAACGCAGCTTCACCTACCAGTTCGTGCAGTGGCAGGCGCAGCAGGAGGGCGTGCCGCTGCGGTTTCCGCCGGCGCATCCGTTCAACCCGCTGGCCGCGCTGCGGCTGTGCATCGCCGCCGGCAGCACGCCGCAGGCGATCGACGCGCTGTTCGATTGGCTGTGGCGCGACGGCCACGCCGGCGACGATGCCGCCGCACTGGCCCCGGTGGCGCTGGCGCTTGGCATCGCCGATGCGGCCGCCGCCGTGGGCGATCCGCAGGTCAAGGCGCAGCTGCGCGGCAATACCGAACAGGCCATCGCCGCCGGCGTGTTCGGCGTGCCGACGCTGCAGGTCGGCGAGGCCTTGCTGTGGGGCAACGACGCGCATCCGCTGATGCAGGCGCTGCTGGCCGATCCGCAGCTGCTGCAGCGCGGCGAGATGGCGCGGCTGGCGGCGCTGCCGATCGCCGTGCAGCGCCCCGGCTGAGCCGGCCGCGACGTTCCCGGGCGTCTGCGCTAACCTAGCCGGTACTGACGAGGCGCAACGCCGGAGGGGGCCAGATGCGTATCGGGATCGTGGTGGATTCTGCCTGCGACTTGCCGCAGGACTACATCGCAGACCACAACATCGTGTTGCTGCCGATCAGCGTGCGCATCGGCGAGGCGGTGCTGGCCGACCATCGCGACGAGGAAGCCACGCTGAGCTTCCTGCATGCGCACGTGGCCGAGCACGGCGCCGAAGCGGAAACCATCCCGTTCAGCGTGGCGCAGATCCGCGAGCTGTTCCTGAGCCGGCTGGTGATCGACTACGACCACGTGTTCTGCATGACCATCACCAAGACCCGCAGCCCGATCCATCAGCATGCGCTGCAGGCCAGCTTCGCCATCCTCAACGACTACAAGCCGATCCGGCAGGCCGCCGGACACACCTCGCCGTTCGCGCTGCGGGTGATCGACACGCAGAACCTGTTCGCCGCGCAGGCGGTGACCGCGGTGGAGGCGGTACGCCTGCGCGCGGCCGGGGCCAGCGTGCAGGCGATCCGCGAACGGCTGGAGGAACTGGCCGGCAACGTGCACGGCTACATGGTCACCCGCGACCTGTACTACATGCGCGCCCGCGCGCGCAGCAAGGGCGACCGCAGCGTCGGCCTGATCAGCGCCGCGCTCGGCACCGCGCTGGACATCAAGCCGGTGCTGCACGGCTATCGCGGCGACACCGCGCCGGTGGCCAAGATCAAGGGGTTCGACGCCGCGGTGCAGAAGCTGTTCGAGTTCGTCGGCAAGCGCGTGGCCGCCGGGCTGATGACGCCCACGCTGTGCCTGAGCTACGGCGGCGAGCTGAGCGAACTGCGCGCCCTGCCCGGCTATACGGCGTTGCGCCAGGTCTGCGAGACGCACGCGGTGGAGGTGCTGGAAAGCGTGATGAGCCTGACCGGCATGGTCAACGTCGGCAAGGGCGCGCTCACCCTGGGCTTCGCCGATGGGCCGCATACGTTCGCCTAGGCGTTGCGCGCGAATCTTGTTGCTTGTTGTAGGAGCGGCTTCAGCCGCGACAGGTGCTATCGATAGCCTGTCGCGGCTGAAGCCGCTCCTGCAACGTCTCCGCCGTAGACAACCCACTCACGACGCCGCCTGCTAGGCTGCGCCGCACCGCTCCACAGAGGAACCGCCATGGCCGTGACCTATTCGATCAGCCTGCCCGACCCCGCCCGCGCGCGCGGCAGCGAACCCACGCTCAGCTTCAGCGCCAACGGCGCCGACGCCTTCGCCGAGCAGTTGCAGCAGGCCTTGAGCAGCCCCGCCTGGTTCGAGCGCTGGCGCGCACTGCAGCCGGAGCCGGACGACGTGGATCCGTCGCTGGGCGTCGTCGATCCGGCTGCCACGGTCAGCGGCAAGCAGGACGACCTGCGCATCGACCTGGTCGCCACCACCAGCATTCCCGGCGACATCCTCAAGCAGCGCATGCGCCTGCTCGCCGGCAGCGGCTGGGAATTGCGCAACGTGCGTTGAGCGCATCGTCCGCGCATCCGTGCCGACGATACGGACCGGCCGGAACAGGTACGCAGGTGCGAATGACCTCTGTGGGAGCGACTTCAGTGGCGACAGGCCGTACCGGCAAGGCCTGTGGCGACTGAAGTCGCTCCCACAAACGCTTCGCCGACTGCGATGCGTGAACTGCGCATCTAGCGCGTTACGCCGCCCGTCACCACGCCTGCAGCGCGCCGCGGCCAACGCCATTTCAGGTTCACCGCCAGCGTACCGAGCACGATCAGCGCCAGGCCCAGCCATTGCACCGGCACCAGCCGGTGGCCGTACAGCAGGAAGTCCAGCAGCAAGGTGACCAGCGGATACACGAACGCCAGGATCGCGATCGTCGCCACGTGCAGGTGTCGGTAGGACGAATAGAACAGCACGTAGACGATGCCGCTGTGGATCACCCCCAGGCCGGCAAGCCACAGCCAGTGCATGCCTGGGTGCAATGCGCTGCCGCTGGAAAATCCCGCCAGCAGCAGCGTGCCCACCCAGCACTGCACCGTCACCACCGCCAGCGGCCGCTCGCGGCTGATGCGCCGCGACATCAATAGCGACGCACCGCACAGCAGCGCCGCCAGCAGGGTCAGCGCGATGCCGAACAGATAGCCGCGATCGGCGGTATGCCACAGCCGCGCCGGATCCGCCGAGCACGCCACGCCGACGAAGGCCAGCAGCGTCCAGCCCAGGTCGCTGCGGCGCGTGCGCTCGCCTTGCACCATCGCCGCCAGGATCAGCATCACGAACGGGAACACGTGGTAGACCATCGTCGCCACGCCGATCGACGAGCGCGCCATGCCGGCGAACAGCGCCACCCAGTTCAGCACCAGCAGCACGCCGCTGACCGCGGCATCGCGCAGCAACCTGCGCTCGCGCCACAGCCCGCGCAACTGGCCGCCGAGCAGCCCGCAGACGGTGAGGAACAATGCGCCGAACAGGCAACGGTAGAACACCGCGGTCACCGGGTCCTGGCCACTCTCGTGCACGAACACGCCGACCGAGCCGATCAGCACTTCGGCCAGCAACAACTGCCACAGCGCGCGCCGCGCGGCGCCGGCGGGAACGGCGACCGCCGCGCTCACAGCGCGATCGTCCCGTGCAGGTACTGCACCGCGCTGCCGCGCACATAGACGTGCTGCGCCTCGACCCGGCACCCAAGCTCGCCGCCGCGCGCCGACGCCTGCAGCGCGGTCAGCTGCACCTTGCCCAGCGCCTGCGCCCACAACGGCGCCAGCGCGGCATGGATGGAGCCGGTCACCGGATCTTCGGCGCCGCCATTGGCCGGCCAGAAATAGCGCGACACGAAATCGTGGCTAATGCCGGGCGCGGTCACCGCCACATCGCGCGGCGCCAGCGCCAGCATCCGCGCCAGGTCCGGCACCACCGCGCGCACCTGGCGTTCGTCCGCGTACACCGCGATGTACGCCTGCGCGTTGGCATACACCGCCTGCGGCACGATCGACAAGGCCGCGTACAGGGCCTGCGGCACCGACGCCAACAAGGCCGGCGCCTGATTCGGAAAGCGCATCTCGAAGCTGCCGTCGGCGAGCCGCTCCACACCCAGTTCGCCGACCGCGGCCGCACGCAAGCGCAGCGGGAACGGTGCGAGCTGCTGGGTGGCGATCACGAACGCGCTGGCCAGCGTCGCATGGCCGCAGAAGCCGACTTCCTTCAGCGGCGAGAACCAGCGGATCGCGAACACGCCATCGGCATCGCGCACGAAGAACGCGGTCTCCGACAGGTTGTTCTCGCTGGCGATGGCCTGCATCAGCGCATCCGGCAACCACGCCTGCAGCGGCACCACTGCGGCGGGATTGCCCTTGAAGCGGACCGTGGTGAAGGCATCGACAACGAACACGGAAAGCGGCATGGCCGGCCTCGCAAGCAAGGGGAACGCCGACGCGATGGCCGGCACAGGCCCAGTGTGCAGCGCCGCACCCGACCATTACAGATTCAGATACGCTGTAAGTGGACCGATACAGATGAGGCGCCCGCATGCTCTTGTACGAATCGCTCGCGGTGCAGCTGCGCGAGCAGATCGAGCGCGGCACGCTGCGCGCCGGCGAGCGCCTGCCGTCGATCCGGCAGCTGGCGGCCAACCACGGCATCAGCACCGCCACCGCGGTGCAGGCCTGCCTGCAGCTGGAGCGCGAAGGCCGGGTACAGGCGCGGCCGCGCTCCGGCTATTTCGTGCGTGCCGCCGCCGAGCCGTTGACGCCGCTGCCGACGCCGGCGCGGCGGCGCACGCCGGGCATGGTCGACAACCCGGCGTTGCAAGGCGTGCTCGACATGCTCGCGCGCTCGGACCTGGTCCCGCTGCACACCGCGACCCCGGCGCCGGCGCTGCTGCCGGCCGCACAACTCGCCGCCGCGCTGGCGCGGCAGCTGCGCCGCCATCGCGCGGTCGCGCTCGACTATGCGCCGCCACAAGGCCACGCCGCGCTGCGCCGGCAGATCGCGCAGCGCTACGCGCACTGCGCCACCACGGTGGCGGCGGACGAAGTGGTGGTGACCGCCGGCGCGATGGAGGCGATCAGCCTGGCGCTGCGCACGCTCACCGCACCCGGCGACGTGGTGCTGGTGGAAACCCCGACCTACCACGGCATCCTGCAGGCGGTCGCGGCGCTGCGGCTGAAGGTGCTGGAAGTGCCCAACCGCGCCGGCCACGGCATCGACGCCGCGCGCCTGGACGCGCTGCTGCAACGCACCCCGGCGCGCGCGGCGGTGCTGGTGCCCAACTTCAACAATCCGCTGGGCAGCCTCACTCCCGACAGCGCCAAGCGCGCCCTGCTCGACAGCTGCGCACGCCACGGCACCGTGGTGATCGAGGACGACATCTACGGCGAGCTGGATTGGTCCGGGCAGCGCCCGCGCCCGCTGCGCCACTTCGACACGCACGGCAACGTGATCACCTGCGGCTCGTTCTCCAAGGTGCTGGCGCCGGGCCTGCGCGTGGGCTGGCTGCTCGGCGGCGAATGGACCGACGCGCTGGTCCGCGCCAAGTACTTCTCCACCGTCGGCGGCGCCAGCCTGCCGCAGCTGGCGCTGGCCGACTACCTGGCGCAGCACGATCTGGAGCGGCACCTGCGCAAGCTGCGCCGCACCCTCGCCGACAACGGCCAGCGCCTGCGCGAAGCGATCGTGCGGCACTGGCCTGCCGGCACCCGGGTCGGCGATCCCGCCGGCGGGCTGTCGCTGTGGCTGCAACTGGCCGACGGCGGCAGCGGCCAGGCGCTGTTCGAGGCGGCGCTGGCCGCGGGCATCGGCACCTCGCCCGGGCATCTGTATTCCAGCCGCGGCGACTACGCCGACCACCTGCGTCTGACCTGCGGCCAGCCGTGGAGCGAGCCCCTGGAAAGCGCGATGCGGCAGTTGGGAAAACTGGCCGCACGGTTGCCGCGCTGAGCCATCGGCCGGTCGCCAAGCTGCCGGTTCGCGCGATCGGAGGCGGCCGTGCGCATGGCGTGCAGGGGCATCGCGCCGAAGATCGCATCGAAGTACCAAAGGCGGCGCACCCTACGGCGGCGCCACCGTTGAACAGACGCCATCGCCACCGCGGCAAACACGCGAGGCGCTTGAACGACGCGACGTTTCTCTAGTCCCGTCGCAAGCAACCAGACCTGTCGCCGCAAGGCTCACCTGCGGCAGCCCATCCCATCGCGCCCAGCGCCATTCCCAGGCCTGGCGAAAGCCAGGAGCGTGGCGCTGCGGACCCGCATCGATCCGCTCCGCCCCGCTATACCGTCGCCGCGCCGATCGCCAGCGCCGCACAAGCACCGAACAAGGTGCAGGCGAGCATGGCCAGCGCGCTGAGCGGGCTGCGCCAACGCTGCCGCGACAACGGCGATGCGGGTTTGCGGCAAGCGAGCATGGCGCGACTCCAGTCCGGGACGACACGATGGCGAAGGCCGAGGAATCTAGCGGCACGCCGTCTCAGCCGACGCGACGGCAATCGCACAACCGCGCATTGGACGACGCGCCGCGCATTTGTTTACGAGCGGCACCGATACGCGAACGGAATCGTCACACAATCGCCATCGCGCAGGCGGCGATGCCCAGCGCGCACTCAGCGCAGCGCCTCGATCGCCAGGATGCGACGCTCGCCGTTGACCCGGCCCAGTTGCACCACCAGGTCGACCACGCTGCGGATGTAGCCCAAGGTGTCGGCGCGGCTCAGGCCGATGCCCGACTGCATCACCATCAGCGCCAGCTGTTCCAGCGCGCCCTGCGGCGTGTTGGCATGGATGGTGGTGAACGACCCCGGATGGCCGGTGTTGATCGCGCGCAGGAAGGTCACCGCCTCCGGGCCGCGCACTTCGCCGAGCAGGATGCGGTCCGGCCGCAGCCGCAACGCGGCCTGCAGCAGGTCCTGGGTGGTGACGCGGGTTTCGCCCTGCTCGCCCTTCACCGCGACCAGGCCGAGGTGATTGGGCTGGCGCAGGTGCAGTTCCGGCGTGTCTTCCACCGCGACGATGCGCTCGCTGGCCGGCACCTCCTTCAGCAACGCATTGAGGAAGGTGGTCTTGCCCGACGAGGTACCGCCGGCGATCAACAGCGTGCGCCGCGCCGCGACCGCGGCACGCAACCCGGACAGCGACGCCTGCGCATCCCAGGCCAGGTCGTCGCGGGCGCCTGCGTCGGCCAGCCGATACGCCTCCAGTCCGAGATCCAGATTCAAGTGGCGGCGGATCGCCAGCGCCCAATGCCGGCGCGTGGCCGGCGGCGCCACCACCTGCACGCGCTCGCCGCCCGGCAAGGTGGCCGCCAGCAGCGGATGCTCGCGGTTCACCGCCTGGTGGGTGACACGCGCGACCTGCGTGGCCAGACGTTCCAGCAGCACATCGTCGATGGCGGGGACATCGATGCGCTGCATGCAGGGCTGGCCCAGGCGCTCCACCCAGACCTCGCCCGGGCGATTGACCAGGATCTCGGTGACGTCCGCCGCATCCAGCCAGGGCTGGAAGGGCAGCAGATAGCGCTGCAGATAGACGTCCTGCGCGGGCGCCTGCGGAAATGCCAGCGGCGGCGACTGCACCGTCAGCCTGCCGGCGGCGGCGCGGCATGTTCCGGCTGGCCGCCCTGCGGAGGCGGACCCTTCGGCTTGGGCAGCCCCTTGGCGCTCATGCATGCGTCGAACTTGGCCATGTCCAGGCGCTTCGCATCGGCGGGCGGGCGGCCTTGAGCGGACGGGCGTCCGGCAGCGGGCGGCGGACCTGCAGCGGGCGCCGCCACACCCTGCTCGGCAGCGCACGCCCGCATCGCCGCCTCCACCTTCGGATTGGGGCCGGACGGCGGCTTCGCCGGCGCGCCACCGCCGCCATTGCGCGCGAGCGCCGGCGCCATGCAGGACAGCGCCCCGGCCAGGGACAACAGCAACGGCAGCGAACGGTGCTTCATGCGGATTCCTCGGACATGGAAAAAAGTAAAACGGGAACGTCAGTAACCGGAGAAATCCAGGTCGCGCGCGGCGAACACCTGGATCGGCGTGCCCAACGGCACGCGGATGGTCGGCGGAATCTTGCCGTCGGTCTGCAGCGCCTGCGCCGAGGCGCTGCTGGCCGAGGTACCGATCACCAGCGTGCCGGAGTCGCCGCCGAGCGCGCTGGCGACGCCGCCGACCACCGACAGCAGCATCGACGCGCCGTAGCGCTGCCAGAAATGCCGCCCGACCTCGCCGTCCAGCCCGGTCTCGCCGCTGCCGTCCACCGCCGGCGACGCGAGCTGCACCGAGACGCCGTCGGGACGGATCAGGCGCGACCAGACGATGTAGGCGCGGCGCTGCCCGGTCTCCACACCGCTGCGGTACTGCCCGACCAGGCGGCTGCCGCGCGGAATGACCACTTCGCTGCCGTCGAAGCCGCGCACGTCGCGGCTGACCAGCGCGCGCGCGTACCCGGGCAGATCGGTATTGAGCGCGGTTTCCAGTACCGCGGGGATCAGGCTGCCCTGCACCACCGTGCGCGCCGGATGCGCCAGCGCCACCGCCTGTTGCAACGGCGGCGCGTCGCCGCCCACGCGCAGGGCGAACTGCTCGTCCTGGTTGAGTCCGGCACCGCCCGCAGGCGCGGCGTTGGCAGTCCCCGATGCGGCAGCGGCCTGCCCAGGCGCGGCGCCCGCCTCGGACGCAGCGCTGTTGTCGACGATCATCGGCATCGACCGCGACTGCGTGGGAGCGACGGCGATGGCCGCAGCCGCGACCGTGGGCGGGGACGGTGCCGTGCGGGAAGCGACCGGCGCCCGTGGCAGCGACGCGACGAGCGCCGACGTCTGCGCCGGCGCCGGCACCGGCGGCGCATGCAGGCGTTGCCGCGACAGCAGCAGCAGGGTCAATCCGCCCAGCGCCACCGCGCCCAGCAGGCCCAGCGCGAACCCCAGGCTGTCGCCGACGCGCGGCGTGCGCGCCACCTGCGGCGCCGCGCGCAGCGACGCCGCATGCAGCGTCTCTGCGTCCAGCGCCAGTCTCGGATCGCGCTCGCCGGCATCATTGCGCATCGGCTGTTTTCCTTCGCCACCAGGCCGGGCGGCGCGCGGGCGCTGCCGCCGCGGCACGCGGCTGCGGCGACTGCGCATCCAGTGCCGGCGTGCGGAAGCCGTCGTTGAACAACTGCGCCACCGCATGGCCGCGGCGCAGGGCGAACGCCGGCGCGACCTGGTCGGCCACCAGGTAGTCGCCGCGGCGGGTGAATGCGAGCGGAGTCTCCGAGCCGTCGCTGGCCAGCGCGTACACCGCCGGCGTGCTGCTGGCATCGGCCCACTGGAAATAGGTGTTGCGGCCGTCGTCGAACACGCGCAGCGGCACGTTCTCGCGCGCGCCGCTGAAGCTGTAGGCGCGGTTGCGCTGCGCCGGCGCCGGCAGCGCCGCGCTCGCCTGCACCTCGGCCTGCACGCTGGCCACCGCCGCCGTCGCCGCCGCCGTGCGTGCGGCGGCCTCCTCGGGATAGCGGAAGCGCAGGTCGTAGACCACGCGCCCGCGCCTGCAATCGGGCGAGTCGCTGGCCACCAGTTCGAAGCTGTAGCGATGGCGGTCGGTGGCGACGGTCATGTTGCTGTGGCTGGTCCGATAGGCCGGCTTCACGAACAGCAGGTTGGCGCGCTTGTTGGGCACCACCAGCCAGTGCGCCGCCTCGCCCAGTCCCACGTTCTCGATGCGCTCGTCGGCAGCGAACTCGACCATGGTCTGGAAACCGAAGCAGCCGTCGATACGCACCACCTTGCGGTCGTCGTAGTCCAGTTCGCGGATGCGCGGATCGGCGCAGGCATCGGCAACCGCCGCCAACGCAAGCAGGCACAACGCGGCGCGGCCGACTCGGCGAGTGCGGGTGGTCATGGCGTCCTCGCTCCGCCGAGCGGGCGCGGCGCCATGCGTGGCCGCATGCCCCGCCCCAGCCCGCCACGGCGATTGCCCACGCTCACCGCGGCGACAGACGCCTGCGGCGTCGTGCGCGGCGCGCTGTCGCGGGCCAGGCCACCGAGCCAGTGCAGGGTGCGGGCGCTGCCCGCGGAGGCGATCCGCGCCTCGGTGGCGAGGTCATGCACCCGCGCGGGCGATAGCGCGGCGGGCGCTCCACGGGCCTGCACATCGACCCGCGACGAGCCGCCGTCTGCAGGTTGATCGCCACGGCCGAGGCGCCATGCGCGGGCCAGGCCGGCGGCGGTCCAGGCCATCGCCAGCAGCAGGCCCAGGTAGATCGCACACCCGAGCAGCAGCATCAGCAGCGGCCGCTGCTGTTGCGCGGCCGCCAGCGGATCCAGCGCGATCGCATCGATCACCGGCGCCAGCACCCGCAACAACACCGCACCGGCCAATGCCACCAGCATCGGCACCAGCGCAAAACTCAGCGCCATGCGCAACCAGCCCTCGAACAGGCCACGGGTCGCACGGAACAACGCAAGCAGCACGAACATCGGCCCCAGCGCCAGCAACGCCGCCAGCACCAGCCGCGCCACGACCAGCAGCCCCACCGTCGACAGCAGCAGCAACAGGGCGCAGCCGCGCACCAACTTGGCCGCCTGCTTGGCCTGCGGCGCCGCCGCCTGCGCATCGAATTGGCGGCCGAGTTCGACCAGTTCGCCGAGCAGGCCGTCCAGCCGCGACGCGAAGGCCTGGGTGGCGCCATGCGGCGCCCCCAGGAAGGCCGACGCGATCTGGTCGGGACCGCCGACCAGCAGGCCATAGACCACCGTCTGGTAGGCCGGCCACGCGGTGGCGAAGGTCAGCACCAGGGCGACGCCGAACAGGCGCGGCCCCAGCGCCGGCAGGCTCAGGCGCAGGCGCCCGCCGATCAGGCCCAGCGCCAGCATCGCCACCCAGACCACCAGCAACGCGCGCAGCACCGCGCCGAACATGCCGCTGGCGCCGAACAGCTGCGCATAGCCGGCCTGCACCGCACCGTTGATCTGGCAGTCGATGGCGGCCAGGCCGGCGGCCAGGCCGCCATCGCCGTCGATCGGAATCGCAGCGCAGGCGCTCATGCGGCACGCTCGTCGGCAGCGCAGGCGGCCGGTGCCGGATACGGCACCCCGGTCAGCGCTTCCCACCACTGCCGCGGATGCTCGCCCAACTGCGCGCGCAGCTGGTCCAGGCGGCGCACGCTGGCTTCGCGACCGGACAGCACGGTCAGCAACTCCGGCATGCCCGACAGGTCCAGCCGCGCCACCACGCTCTCGTTGCCGTGCTTGACCAGGAACGCATGCGCATGCGCCGGCAGCAGCCGCACCAATTCCAGTTCCTGCGCGCTGAGGCCGAAGCCGTCGCAATAGTCCTCCGCCCTGGCGCGCGGATTGGGCATGAAGATCTGCGTGGCGGCCTGTTCGATGATCGCGCTGGCGACCCGGCTGTCCAGCGCGTCGCGCGCGCTCTGGGTGCCGAAGCCGACGATCGCGTTGCGCTTGCGCAAGGTCTTCATCCAGTCGCGCAAGTGGGCCGCGAACACGGCATCGTCCAGCGCCTTCCAGCCTTCGTCGATCAGGATCAGCGCCGGGCTGCCGTCCAGCCGCTCCTCCACGCGGTGGAACAGGTACAACAACGTCGGCGTACGCAGCTGCGGCATGTCCAGCAGCTCGGTCATGTCGAACCCCAATGTCGGAATGCCCAGGTCCAATCGGTCGTAGGCGTGATCGAACAACCAGGCGCGCTCGCCGTCGCCGCACCACGGCGCCAGGCGCGCGGCCAGGTCGCCGGGCTGCGGGCGGCGCTGGCCGCCGAGCAGTTCGCGGAAATGGCGCAGGCGGCGGTACTGCGGCGCCTGCTCGTAATTGGCGTCCACCGCGGCGGCCAGGATCGCCGCCTCGTCGGCGCTCAACGGCTGCTGCGCATCGCCCAGCAACTGCGCCAGCCAGCGCCGCAGGAACGCACGGTTGCCCGGCGTATCCGGCAACTGCAGCGGATTGAAGCCGGTCGCCTCGCCGCTGCGCAAGCTGGCATAGCGCCCGCCGATCGCACGCACGAAGATCTCCGCGCCGCGGTCCTTGTCGAACAGCAGTACGCGCGGGCGCCACTTCTGCACCTGCGCGGCGAGAAAGTTCAACACCACCGTCTTGCCCGAGCCGGACGGGCCGATGACGCTGAAGTGGCCCAGGTCGCCACGGTGGAAATTGAAGAAATACGGCGTGGCGGCGGTGGTTTCCAGCACCGTCACCGCGTCGCCCCAGTGGTTGCCGTCGGCGCGGCCCTGCGGAAAGCCGTGCAGCGAGGCCAGGCTGGCGAACGCGCCGCTGGACAGCAGCGCATGCCGCGCCGCGTAGGCTTCGTTGCCGGGGAATTGCGCCCAGAACGCCGGCTCCAGGCACAGGTCCTCGCGTACTGCCACCGCACCCAGGTCGGCCAGCGCCGCCGCGCACTCGGCGACGGCCGCGTCCAGCGCCTCCAGCGCATCGGCGCGCACCAGCAGGCCGAAGCGATGTTCGCCGAACACCGCGCGGCCGCTGGCCAGGTCGTCCTTGGCCTCGACCAGGCCCTGCCGCAGCGACGCCGAATCCTCTTCGGCGGCGCGCATGCGGCGCAGCGCCAGCGAGACGCGCTCCAGTCCCAACTGCCGTTCGACGAAAGCGAAGCTCTCCGAGAGCACCAGTTCGCACGGCATGCGCAACAGCGCATCGAGCATGCCCGGCAGCGCGTTCGGCGGATACTCCTTCAGCGACAGCAGCGCGGCGTAGTCGCGCGCGGCGCCGGGGCCTTTGCGTTCCAGCGCTTCCAGGCCGAAGCTGATGCGCCGGTACGGCAGGTGATGGCCCAGGTCGCCATGCGGCGGCCGCAGCATCGGCCGCAGCTCGCCGTTGTACAGCGCCGAGAGCAGTTCCAGCGGCTCGGAGCACACTCCGTGCGCGGTCTCGTAGTCGCCGAGCAGGCGCGCGCCGTAGGGCTGCAATGCGGCCAGCAAGGCATCGCGCGCGGCATCCAGTTCGCGGCGCTCGCGCGCCAGCGCCGCCGCGCGCGCGGTGTCGCCCAGGCCCCTGCGCAACACGCCACCCAGGCGCTCGGCGATACCGGTCTTGCCGCGCGCCGGGCGCCGCAGCAGGCTGACGAACAACTCATTGACGAACAGCCGGCGCTGGCCGAGCTGCCCGCGCCAGCGCCGGTCGATCAGCGCGCAGACCGGATCGGCGAAGTCGCCGCCCACGTCCACGCTCGCACGCAGCCGCAGCAGGTGGTGATGCAACACGAAGCGCGAATCGGCCACCGCACGCAACGCCGCGTCGCGCGCCTGCTGGTGCAGGTCCAGCACGTCGCCGTCGGCGGTCTCGAACGCCAATCCTTCCAGGCGCAGGCACTGCAGCAACGCGCCATCGCGCAACTGCACGGTATGCGCATCCAGCAGCCGCGCGTAGGGCAGATGGTCGCCAGCGCGTTGTTCGCGCGGCCGCATCATGGCGCGTAGCTGTTGCAGCGCCAGCGGCGCCAATGGCGCACCCGCGGGCAGCGGCTGACCCGCACCAGCCACAGGTCGAACACGCGCGGCTCGCGCAGGCAGGCCAGGTAGCCGACGCCATGGGCGAGCAGCGCCACCGCCAGCGCCCAGAACGAACGCGTCATCAGGAACGCTTCCGTGGTCACCACGCCATTGACGATGAAATAGCTGTAGGTGACGCCGCAGAACATCTGCGGCCGGGTCAGCGCGGGGAAGATCGGCGTGGATCGCAACGCGCTCATCGCCTTGCTCAACCTGCCGCCGCGCGGATGCCGGCGACGATGGTGGTCGCGCCGAACAACACGAAGCAACCGAGGATCACGGTCGCGCCGAGGCGCCAATGGATGCGCCCGCTCAGCATCATCAAACCGACCACGGCCACGGCGATCACCGCCACCGCGGTGGCGGCATTGCCGAGCAGCGTGCCCTGGATCCACTCCAGCGCCGACAGGATCGGCCCGGAGCCGGCCGGATCGCCGCCCCGCGCCCACGCGGCGGGAGCGAACGCGACGGTGGCGAGCGATATCGGCAGGCGGCGGAACATGGGGTTCATTGCAGATCTCCCTGGGGAACGGAAAGCGACACGGTGGAGGCCGCACCGCCGGCGACGCTCAGCTCGGCCAGACGCTCGAGGTTGCCGGCGACATAGGCGCGGGTCTCGCGGAACGGCGGCACGCCTGCATGCCGCTGCACCTGCCCGGGGCCGGCGTTGTAGGCGGCCAGCGCGCGCTCCAGATCGCCATCGAAGCGGTCCAGCTGCTGGCGCAGATAGGCTGCCCCACCCTCGATGTTCTGCTGCGGATCCCAGGGATCCACCGCCAGTGCGCGGGCGGTGGCCGGCATCAACTGCATCACCCCGATCGCACCGGCCGACGACACCGCGGAGGCGTCGTAGCGCGACTCGGACCAGGCCAGCGACTGCAGCAACGCGACACTGAGTCCATGGCGGGCGGCAGCGGTCTCGAAGGCGGCGCGATAGGGCGGCGCGGCCGCGACCACGGAGGCATGCGCCGCGGCGGACGGACGCTGCGCGGCGCCCGGCGTCGCCCAGCCTGCGCCGAGGTGACGCACGCTGCCGTCCTCGCCGATTTCCATGACCTGCGCGTGGGTCTGCGGCCATGCCGCCAGCGCCAGCAGCAACGATGCGAGGCGCCGCATGCGGGCATCCGGTACGGCACGACGTGGGCGGCGGAAAACGGTGTGGCGCAGCATGGCAGTGGAATCCGGAATCGCGATGGCACGTTGCGGGCGGGAACGTCGCGCGACTGCGGCATGCCGCCAGTCGCCAGCCTGTTGCCGCATGCGCGACGCAACGGACACGAAAGCTCGAATCCATCCTCGCACGCGGCGCTGCGCCGGCATTTGTCGCGCGAGGCAATATTCAGGCAAACGCCGCAAGCGGCGAACGGCAAGACTGGCGGCGCTCGTGCCCACTCGACGGTGCGCATGATCGACTCTCGCCACGCGCCTTTGGAGGCCACGCCATGACAGACCGCAACCACGACCTCGACGACCACGACCGCGGCCTGCAGTTCGACCTGCAAACTCTCGAGCAACGCATGCAGGAACGGCGGCGCCTGCTCGCCTGGATCGCCTCCGGCAGCGCGATGGCGGTGATCAGCGCCTGCGGCGGCGGCTCCAGCGGCGACGACACTTCGTCCACGTCCACCGCGACCACCACCACGGCATCGACCACCACCAGCACCACGACGACGACGACCACCACCAGCACCACATCGGGCAGCTGCATTGCCGATCCGGAAGAAACCGCCGGCCCCTATCCCGCCGACGGCTCCAACAGCGTCAACAGCAGCGTGGTGAACGTGCTCTCGTCCAGCGGCATCGTCCGCAGCGACATCCGCAGCAGCTTCGGCAGCGACAGCGGGACCGCGGCCGGCCTGCCGCTGACCCTGACCCTGACCCTGGTCAACGTCAACAACAGCTGCGCGGTCCTGTCCGGCTACGCCATCTACCTATGGCATTGCAATCGCGACGGCAAGTATTCGCTGTACTCCAGCGGCATCCAGGATCAGAACTACCTGCGCGGCGTGCAGGTCACCGACAGCAACGGCCAGGTCACCTTCCAGACCATCTTCCCCGCCTGCTACAGCGGACGCTGGCCGCACATCCACTTCGAGATCTATCCGAGCCTGGACACCGCGACCAGCTATACCAACAAGGTGCTGACCTCGCAGATGGCGATGCCCAGCGACATCTGCGATACGGTCTATGCCGCGGTCAGCGGCTACAGCGCCAGCGTCACCAACAAGGCCGCGATCAGCCTGTCCAGCGACAATGTGTTCGGCGACAACACCAGCACGCAGCTGGCCGCGCAGACGCCGACGCTCAGCGGCGACACCAGCAACGGCTACACCGGCACCATCACCATCGGCCTGGCGGTGTAGCCTCGCCAAGCGGCGGCGCCCATCCGCAGCGCTGCAGCGGCGTTTAGCCCTGCAGCGCGCGCGCGTGGTGGGCGATGTGCTCGCCGATGAAGCTGCCGATGAAGTAGTAGCTGTGGTCGTAGCCGGGCTGCAGGCGCAGCGTCAGCGGGTAGCCGGCGGCATCGGCCGCGGCCTGCAGCAACTGCGGCTGCAGCTGTTTGTCGAGGAACTCGTCGCCGCCGCCCTGGTCGATCAGCAACGGCAGGCGCTCGCTCGCCCCGGCGATCAGCGCGGTGGCGTCGTAGGCCTTCCAGCTGGCGCGGTCGTCGCCGAGATAGGCCGAAAACGCCTTCTCGCCCCACGGCACCTGCGACGGCGCTACGATCGGCGAGAACGCCGACACGCTGCGATAGCGGCCCGGATTCTTCAGCGCGATCACCAGCGCGCCGTGGCCGCCCATCGAGTGGCCGCTGATCGCGCGCCGCCCGTTGTGCGGGAACTGCGCCTCGATCAGCGCGGGCAATTCCTGCACCACGTAGTCGTACATGCGGTAGTGCCTGGCCCACGGCTCGCGGGTCGCGTTGACGTAGAAACCGGCGCCCTTGCCCAGGTCGTAGCCCTCGGCATCGGCGACATCGTCGCCGCGCGGGCTGGTGTCCGGCGCGACCAGGATCACCCCGTGCTCGGCGGCGTAGCGTTGCGCGCCGGCCTTGGTGATGAAGTTCTGCTCGGTGCAGGTGAGCCCGCTGAGCCAGTACAGCACCGGCAGCGTGGCGTGTTCGGCCTGCGGCGGCAGGTACACGGCCACGTTCATCGTGCAGCCGAGCACGGCCGAGTCGTGGCGATAGACGTCCTGCCAGCCGCCGCAGCAGGCATGGTGTTCGATGCGTTCCATGAAAGGGATCCCGAAGAGGGGGGACGCGGCCAGGCAAACGCCGGCCGCATCCGGAGACGCCGCCGCGACGCGCCGCCAGGGCGGCACGCCGCGGGCGGCAGGCTTTATTGCAGCACGCCGTTCTTGCGCGCGACGTGGGTGGAAATCGCGTCCATCAACGGCGGCGACAGGCAGTCGTAGGGCTCCAGCTTCAGCTCGCGCAGCCGGCTGCGCACGCCGTCCATCGCTTCCGGGCGGGTGCCGCTCTCGATGATCGAGGACACGAACGCGGCGAAGCCCGGCGCCGACCAACCCTGCTGCGGCGACAGCTCGGTATGGATGAAGTCCAGGCCGTAGAACGGATGCTCGGTGTTCTCGATGCGCCCGTACAGGTGCACGCCGCAGCCGGTGCAGGCGTGGCGCCGGATCGTCGCGCTCTCGTCGACGACCTTCAGCTTCTCCTCGTGTGCGGTGACCTTGACCTTGTCGCGGCCGACCACCGCGATCACCGCGAACGTCGCACCTTTCGGCTTCCAGCATTTGGTACAGCCGCAGGCGTGGTTGTGCGCGGTCTGCGCCCCCACGTCCACGGTCACCTTGTCGCTGGCGCAGTGGCATTCCAGGGTGCCGCCCTGGAAATTCTCCGCGCCTGCGCGCACTCCGCCGTCCACCGACGGATGAATCGTTACGGTACTCATCATGCCCCTCCCGGGTTCGTTGCGTACCTGCATGCGCGGAAGCGGCCGCGCGCCGGACTGACCGTCAGGTCAGAAATGGATCACGGTGCGGATCGACTTGCCTTCGTGCATCAGGTGGAAGGCTTCGTTGATCTCTTCCAGCGGCAAGGTGTGGGTGATGAACGGATCCAGATCGATCTCGCCATGCATCGCCTGCTCCACCATGCCCGGCAATTGGGTGCGGCCCTTGACGCCGCCGAACGCGCTGCCGCGCCACACGCGGCCGGTGACCAGCTGGAACGGACGCGTGCTGATCTCCTGGCCGGCGCCGGCCACGCCGATGATGACGCTCTCGCCCCAGCCCTTGTGGCAGCACTCCAGCGCCGAGCGCATCACGTGCACGTTGCCGATGCACTCGAAGCTGAAATCCACGCCGCCATCGGTCAGCTCGACGATGACTTCCTGGATCGGCTTGGCGTAGTCCTTCGGGTTGATGCAGTCGGTGGCGCCCATGCTGCGCGCCAGATCGAACTTGCCGGGGTTGGTGTCGATGGCCAGGATGCGCCCGGCCTTGGCCTGCACCGCGCCCTGGATCACCGCCAGGCCGATACCGCCCAGGCCGAACACGGCCACCGAGTCGCCCGGCTTGACCTTGGCGGTGTTGTGCACCGCACCGATGCCGGTGGTGACGCCGCAGCCGAGCAGGCACACCTTCTCCAGCGGCGCTTCCGGATTCACCACCGCCAGCGAGATCTCCGGCACCACGGTGTATTCGCTGAAGGTGCTGCAGCCCATGTAGTGGAAGATCGGCTGGCCGTTGTAGGAGAAGCGGGTGGTGCCGTCGGGCATCAGGCCCTTGCCCTGGGTGGCGCGCACGGCCTGGCACAGGTTGGTCTTGCCCGACAGGCAGAATTTGCACTTGCGGCATTCGGCCGTGTACAGCGGGATCACGTGGTCGCCGACCTTGACGCTGGTCACGCCCTCGCCGATCGCCTCGACGATGCCGCCGCCTTCATGGCCGAGCACGGCGGGAAAGATGCCTTCCGGATCGTCGCCGGACAGCGTGAACGCATCGGTGTGGCAGACGCCGGTGTGGGTGATGCGGACCAGCACCTCGCCCTGGCGCGGCGGTTCGACGTCGATCTCCACGATCTGCAGCGGCTGGCCGGCTTCGAAAGCGACGGCGGCACGGGATTTCATGAGGTTTCTCCTGGAAGAACGGGTTGGGTCGTGGGGTTCGGGATCACTTGAGGTAGGAGCGGACCAGCATGCCCATCTCGCGCACGCGCGCGGCGCGCTGCGTTTCCGAGGCGGCGGCATGGCCGAATTCTTCGCGGATGTGCGCCTGCATCACTTCCGACATCAGGCCGTTGACCGCGCCGCGGATCGCGGCGATCTGCTGCAGCACCGCAGCGCAATCGGCGCCGCCTTCCAGCGCACGCTCCAGCGCCTCGGTCTGTCCGCGCACGCGGCGGATGCGGGCCAGGACGCGTTTCTTCTCGTGGGGCGTATGCGGCATGCGGCGACCTGGGAACTATACTGGGGGACAGTATATTCCTCTGCCCAAAAAAGAAAACGCCCGCGCCATCCCGGATCGGGATGGTGCGGGCATGCGGCACCGGGCCGCAGGACTCAGCGCTGCGCGGGCGGCGCGGCCGCGGATGGTGCGGCGCGATCCTGCGACGGACCACGCCACGGCGGCGGCGTCACGCCCTTGCCGCGCAGGCAGGCATCGAGCTTGGCGAAGTTGGCGCGCATCGCCGGGTCGGGCTTGGCCGGATCCGGCCCAGCGCCCGCCGGCCGCGCGCCGCCATTGGCCGGGGCACCCTTGCCCATGCCGGCATCGGCCGGCGGCGGACCCGGCGGCCGTCCAGGCAGCGGCAGCCCGAGTTCGCGCGCGCAGGACTGCACCGCGGCCTCGAACGCCGGGTCGCGCGGCGGCGCCTGGTCGTGGCCCGGCCCGCTGTCCGCCCCGTGGCCAGGGCCGTGGCGCGGCCCGCCGTCCGGCGGCGGCGGTGGCGGCGGCAGCGCGGCGGGACCACCGACATAGACGGTGACGCAGCCGCTCAGCGCGGTACTCAACACTAGGGTCAGCGCCGCTTTGGCGATTCGATGCGATGTCATGTTAGGCATGCCTCCTCCTGATGGCGGGTGGTGAAAACGGGCGATGGACGCGGTGCGCCGACGGCGCCGCACCCGCTCCCCGCGGCAAGCTCGCCGATGCACCCGCGGACCGCATCCTGTCATGCCGATATCGCGCGCCGTTGTCGGCGGGCGACACGCGGGGAATACGCTGGCCGGGCACCGCTTGCCGGGTCCGCGATTGGTCCGGCGAAGGGCGACGCAACAGCCGCCATGGCGCCGCCGACCCCCTTATGGCGCAGGCACTCCGATCCCGGCGATGCGTTCCACCGCGGGCGCCGCCGCGGACGGCGCCGCCTGGGTCAGCACCGCGGCCTGGAACCGTGTCGCAAAGGCCGCATCGTTGTGGCAGAAATAGCGACGCGCGGCGCGCGAGATCGTGTCGCGCTGCAGTACCGAAAGAGCCAGCGCGCGCTCCACGCCGGCCTCGATGCCGGCGCGATCGACGTAGTGATAGGAGGCCAGCCGCTGCATGCGCGAGCACGCCGGCGCCAGCAGCAGGCCGCGCGCCGGCGTCACCAGCTCGTTCATCGGCTCGGCGTCGGTGGTCAGCGTCACTGCGCCGACGCTCATCGCCTCCATCAGCGAATGGCCGAAGCCTTCCACCTCGGACGGACACAGGTGGAACAGATGGGCGTTCTGCAGCGTGCGCAGTTCGGCGTCGTCCAGATAGGCGATGCGATGGTCGATGTTGCCGGCGCGGACCCGTTCGCCGGCGCTGCGCGGGTTCTGCACCACGGTCAGTTGCGGCCATTGCGGATGCCGCTGCCAGGTGTCCAGCAGCACCCGCGTGCCCTTGGCGGTGCTGCGCCCGGCCAGGTGAAAGAACGCGTAGCGGCGCGGTATCCCAGGATCGTAGCGGTCGCGGCTGGTGAAGCCGATGTAGCGGGTGCGGCAGCCGAGCCGCCGGAACGCCAGCTCGGCATGCCGGGTCTTGCACAGCACCGCCTCGAAACGCGGCAGCAGCGACAACCACTGCGGCAGGAACCACTCCGGATTGGGCACCAGCAGGTTGCGCTCGGCCAAGGCCAGGCAGCCGGGATAGACGCGCTCGGAAAACACCTGGGTGTGCACCTGGTGGCCGAATGCGCCTGCCAGCCGGGCGCCGGCCTCCTGCGCCAATCGGGTCAGCTTGCCGCGACTGAAGCCCAGTCGCTGCACGCGCTGGCCGCCCAGCGTCAGCGCGTCGGCCATCAGTCCCAAATCCCGGCTCAGGCCGGTGCCGTTGTCGCAACTGACGATGCGGTAGAGATCGGACGCCATGCACGTGGTACTTGAAGAAAGAGGGTCAGCGTCGAGGGCGCAGATGTCGGCATTTTGTCCGGACATGCCGGCACACGGCACACTTCAGCCAGGCCAGCGGACGCCGCCGACGATGGACGCGTATCGTCGGCGAGCCACCGGCATTGCATCGCGGCGGCGGCAGGCCGGAGCGACGCACGTGGACGCCGCCCCGCGCAGGCGGCAGGCGGCTTGTCGGGTGCAGCGATATTTGCAACCATGCCTGGCTCATGCCGCGTCTGGAGCGCCTTGCTCCAGGGGAAAGCGCAGCGCCCGAGCACGACCAGGCAGACGGAGAGACCGATGTCCCTGTTGAGCAAGCGCGACATGCGCTGTGCGCCCTCGCCGCATGCGCCTGCATGACGCTCACCGCCAAGACCGAAGCCCCGGGCCCGTGCCAGCCGCATGTCGCCCAGGCGGCTGCGCACCGCCGCGCCCCCTTCCCAGGAACACGACACGCATGACGCATTCCATCGCCCGCTTGGCCGGCCTTGTCCTGACCCTGGCGCTCGGCGCCGTCCTCGCGCTCATCGCGCCACCCCGCAGCGCCCACGCGCAGAGCGCCGACGGGCATCCGGACTGGCCAGGCAAGGGCCAGCTGTTCGTCGGCGCCAACTATCAGCCGATCGACCGCTCGCCGGAACAGATCCGGCAGGACATCGCGGTCATGAAGGCGGCCGGCTTCAGCATGGTGCGCATGGGCGATCTGTCGTGGGATTCGTTCGAACCGGAGGAAGGCCGCTTCACCTTCGACTGGTTCGACGACGTCGTCGCACAGATGCATGCCGCCGGCATCAAGGTCGTGGTCGATATCCCCGGGCAACCGGCGCCGATCTGGCTGCACAAGGCCTATCCCGGCGTGGACCTGGTCAACCAGGACGGCGTGCGCCTGCATGCGGCGACGCGCTACTGGGACAACATCGCCGACCCCGACTACCGGCGCCTGGCGCGGCGCCTGGCCGAGACCATGATGCAGCGCTACGCCAACAATCCGGCAGTGATCGCGCTCGGCTACGACAACGAAATCGGCAACGGCCAGCTGTCCTATTCCGAAGCCGACCGGCAACGTTTCATCGCCTGGCTGAAGCACAGGTACGGCTCGATCGCCGCACTCAACAAGGCCTGGGCCACGCAGCGCTGGTCGCGCCGGATCAACGACTGGGACCAGGTCGACCTGCCCTACGTCAAAGGTCCCGGACCGAACGAGCGCTATCTCGACCTGCGCCGTTTCTGGTCAGACGACACCATCGGCGCGCTCAAGGATCTGGAAACGGCGCGCAAACGCTACGCGCCGAACCTGCCGGTCGCCTCCAACCTGTGGCCGACCGCGCCGACCAAAGGCTTCGACTATCTGCGCTCGTGGGACGAGATCTCCACCTACGGCGCGCAAGGCTTCTACCCCGGCGATCCGGTGACTGCCGCGCTCGACGTGATGATGACCCGCGCCGGACACCAGACGCCGATCTGGTTCAACGAGTTCACCGCCGGCGGCGGCGGCTACTACGGCACGCCCGGACGCTCGCGGATGTGGGCCTATTTCGGCCTGCTGCACTATTCGCAGACCTTCCTCGCCTGGACCTTCAACTCGCATATCGGCGGCGAGGAACAGTCCCTGTTCGGCCTGCTCGACCACGACAGCCGGCCGTCCTGGAAGGTCGACGAATTCAAGCGCATCGCCAGCGAGATGAAGACCCTGCGCGGCATGGGTTTCCCGCGCTATGGCAGGCCCGAAGTCGCCATCCACTACTCCTTCGACACCAACTGGCTGACCACGCCGCCGCCCGGCCCCAACACCATGCAGGAGTATTTCAAGGGCAACTACGGAGACCAGGTCAAGGCCGCGTTCGCGCCGCTGTTCGAGGACAACATCGACACCGCGGTGATCGACATCGGCCACGACGCGATCGACAAGTACAAGCTGGTGGTCCTGTCCAGCGCCTACATCATGGACAAGGAAACCGCCGAGGCCGTGCGCAACTACGTGGCCAAGGGCGGTACCGTGATCATGACCGGCTATTCGGCGAAAGTGGACGAAACCGGCAAATGGTTCGAAACCCCGCTGCCGGGCCGGCTGACCGATGTGTTCGGCCTGCGCACCAACGAGTTCTACCGGTCGAAAGCGCCGCTAGAGATCGGCTTCGACGGCGCCACGCTGACCGGCACCGACCCGTACTACGAAGTGCTGGAGCTGGGCACCGCCAAGCCGCTGGCCATGTTCGCCAACACGCCGCAGAAAAGCCCGGCGATCGCGATCAACCGCTACGGCAAGGGACAGGCGATCTACCTCGCCACCGCGGCGCAGGGGCCGTTCATCGCGCCGCTGCTGCGCTCGCTGTATGCGTCCCTGGGCATCGCCCGCGGGCCGCAGACGCCGGCGGGCGTGGTGGCGCGAGTGGTCGACGGGCGCACCTTGTACGTCAACACCAACGACGCCCCGGCCAGCGTGACCTTCCCCGGCAGCAAGACCGGAGTGCTCACGCGCAGGACCTATTCCGGCCGGATCGATCTGGACCCGTTCGGCGTGGAACTGGTGCAGTAAGCCGCATCCAATGCGGCGCCGCCAGGCGCCGAACTCCCCTGGCGCGGTCGGCGCGCCTCATGCAACACGCCCCCGCGACCGCCGCGAGGCGCCGACGCGTCAGCGCTTTGTGTCAACACGTGTCTGAATACGACACAAACCCGCCATGAGGCCACCGCCACCGCTGCCTATCATGACCCCGCGATCACACGCCCGCCTTGCACCCAGCAGCGATGGCCTGCCCGCACCAGTTCCAGGCGGCAGCGGCTGCGTCTAGACTGGCTGAACCCCGTCGCGGCCGCCCTTCAAGATCATGGATATGCAATCCTTCATTCTGGTAGTCGACGACGACCCCGATCTGCGCCGGCTCATCAGCGAGTTCCTGCAAGAGCACGGCTACCAGGTGGAAGCCGCCGAGAATGTCGCGGACATGCGCCGGCTGATGGCCATCCGCCAGCCCGACCTGGTGATCCTGGACGTGATGATGCCCGGCGAGGACGGCCTCAGCGCCGCCCGGCAGCTGGCCAGCGAGCGCGGCGCGCCGGCGGTGATCATGCTCAGCGCGCTGGGCAGCGATACCGACCGCATCATCGGCCTGGAGGTGGGCGCCGACGACTATCTGGCCAAGCCGTGCAATCCGCGCGAGCTGCTGGCGCGGGTGCGCGCGCTGCTGCGCCGCAGCCAGGCGGCGACGCTGCCGCCGGAAGCGCGCGGCAATGTCTACGAGTTCGCCGGCTGGCGCCTGGACGTGATCCGCCGCGACCTGCGCGATCCCACCGGCATCTTCATCAACCTCTCCGACGGCGAGTTCGCCCTGCTGCGCACCTTCGTCGAACATCCGCAGCGGGTGCTCAGCCGCGACCAGTTGCTCGACTATGCGCGCGGCCGCGACACCGAGGTCTACGACCGCGCCATCGACAGCCAGATCAGCCGCCTGCGCCGCAAGATCAACGAACGCGTGCAGACCGAACTGATCCGTACCGTGCGCAACGAAGGCTACATGCTGCTGCCGAGCGTCGCCCGCCTGTGAACACGCAGCAGCGGGGGCGACGCGGCATGTCGATCTTTGCCCGCACGTTCCTGCTGCTGTTGGCCGCGCTGCTGACCGCGCAGCTGATCGGCATCGCCCTGCTGGTGCTGCGCACACCGGTGTACGAGATGCCGGTGCATCCGCCGGAGGTGATCGCGCTGCTGACCACCAAGATGCCGGCCGGCACGCAGACGCTGAAGGTGCACGACACGGTGCAGGCGCCGCTGCCCGCTGCCGGACAGATCCGGGACCGTTTCGCGGAACGCATGATGACCAGCTGGCTGGACGTGGCGCCGGACCGGGTGCGCTTCTATCGCAGCGGCAGCGAGAATTTCCCCGCACCGGACTTCCCGCAGGACGAGCAACGCCCGCCACCGCCGCCGGCCGGAGACGACCGCCCGCCGGGAAGCGGGCCGCCGCCGCCGTTCGCCGATCGCGGCCCGCCATCGCAAGCGCCGTCGCAACCGCCTTCGCCATTTGGCGACGAAGCGACGCGGCGGCCGCCGCCGGAAGAGTCCGCCTCGGTCAGCAATGGCGCCGCCGGCGCCACCATGCGCGCAATGCGATCGCGCTGGCGCGAGCGCGGCTTCGCCCCCGAATCCCCGCTGCTGGGCGGCTTCACCGCCGCACTGCAGCAACCCGACGGCCGCTGGCGCAGCGTGGTCTCGCCGCCGCGACGCTTCTCCACCGCGTTCAAGACCCAGGTCGCGCTGCTGTTCGTCGCCGGCCTGCTGGCGATGCTGCCGCTGGCGTGGTGGTTCTCGCGCGCGCTGGCCGCGCCGATCAAGCGCTTCGCCGAAGCCGCCGACCGGCTCGGCCGCAATCCCAATGCGGAGCCGCTGCAGCGCAGCGGCCCCAGCGAAATCGTGCAGGCCGCCGACTCGTTCAACGCCATGCAGGCGCGCCTGAACCGCCTGATCAACGAGCGCACGCACATGGTCGCGGCGATCGCCCACGACCTGCGCACCCCGCTGGCGCGCCTGGCGTTCCGCCTGGAAGGCCTGCAGCCGCCGCTGCGCGACAAGACCATCGCCGACATCGACGAGATGAAGGCGATGATCTCCGCAGCGCTGGATTTCATCCACAACGACAGCCGCCGCGGCACCCGCGCACCGCTGGATTTCCGCCTGCTGGTGGAGAGCGTGGTCGACGACGCCAGCGACACCGGCGCCGAAGTCAGCTTCGTCGCGGGCCAGGCCATCACCCTCGATGGCGACCCGCTGTCGCTGCGACGGATGGTGATGAACCTGCTCGAGAACGCCCTGAAGTACGGCAAGCGCGCGCGCCTGCAACTGCATCGCGACGGTGCCGACTGCACGCTGTGGATCGACGACGACGGCCCCGGCATCGACCCGGCGCAGCACGAGCAACTGTTCCTGCCGTTCTTCCGCGGCGAGAACTCGCGCAACCGCGACACCGGCGGCATCGGCCTGGGCCTGTCGGTCGCGCACAGCATCGTCCTCGCCCATGGCGGCGAGATCACCATGACCAACCGCCCCGAAGGCGGGTTGCGGGTGTGCGTGGAGTTGCCGTGTCAAGTGCCTACGGGCTGAGATCGGAACGGATTGCGGGAAAGACGTAGCGTCTTGGGTGAATCGGACTACGGCGAAGCGGACATCCCGCAGGTCGTTGTTACCGGTGAGTTCGGCAATGAGCTAGCGCGGTCGCGCCGGCATAGTGACCCAGTCAATCGTGTGACTTGAAATGCTTCTCGGCTAGCGCCTTGGCCAAACGCAGGCCTTCTTCCGTCAATCTGCCATTAGCGGCCTAACGCCTGAATTAAGTCGAGCCGCGAAGCAGGTTCGGCTTGAATCAATTGTTAGGCCGTACACCGAGGAGCATGAGTGCTAATGGCCCTGCAGCGAGTGACGTAACTTAGCCTCAGCGTAGCAAGCTACGCACACGATGGTCATGTCGTTGAACTCACGGAAAGCGTCCGTCATGTCGCCCTCGCTCTGGAACATCTCTTCGCAGGCGTGGCACCAAGCCTGAAGGTCATTTGGATCATCAGAGTTCTCGACGAAACCAGCAGGCGCCTGCTCAGAGCGAAGCAAATGGCGGCACACAACCGTGGCTACTCGCTTGCCGTGCGGCCCGCAGTCAACCATCAAGGGCTCAGACTCGTTCATCAATTCTTTGTGCGGCCTAACGCCTGAATTAAGCCGACCCGCGAAGCGAGTTCGGCCTGAATGAATTGTTAGGTCCCAACACTACCACGGTAGCTCCGACCAACCCTTGCCCTGCAAATTGCGGTAGCGGCCGGAGAGCTGACCGAAAAAATAACTGAGGCATGAAAAAGCCGCAGTAGCCCAGCAAGCAACAACGACCCAAACGCCCGCGCGCCCTGCGGCTTCCAGCCCGGCGAAGTAAAGAAGGACACATAGGCTGCCGAGTAGCAGGCCAGCGAGGCAGGCAGCCGCAAATACCAAGAAACTACGCGGCTTACCAAGTTTTCGGATCAGTGTGTGCATGAGTGTTGGATCGGGGCCTAACGCCTGAGTTAAGCTGCGCCGCGAAGCGGCGTCGGCTTGAATGAATTGTTAGACCGCACCCAGTGCTCTGATGAGTGGTGCACGATAGTCAGGATCCTTTTCATTCCAAGACACGAATCCACTCGGAAGATCCACGTTAAAGAAGCTCTCGTAGTAGTCATCTTCAACGAAAGGATCAGAGTCGCGGCCGAAGAGCTTCAACCTTACGGCATGCTGATGGAAGTCTGTGTCAGCTTGCTGTAAAGCAATTGCCGTGAAGGTCTCCTCTGAGATCATCTGTAGCGCGCCAAGGTCTAGTTCGTATAGCTTTGCCAACGCATTGATCAGGTCGTCACTGATCTTTCCAAGCGATCGGAAAATAACGCCCTGATAGTAGACATTGTCCTTGATAAGGTTCATGTCTCCGTCGAATCCAGGGCCAACGCTTCTATGCAGCTTTATCGCGAACCCGACCTTCTCTGCATTGTGCGAAGCGAGCAGGTTGAAGTAGTAAAAGTCTTGATCTGCCTTGAGACCGTCAACTTTGAAGATGCAGTCAACAAAGCCATCTTCGCTGAACTGGTCAAGCACTGGTAGGCCTTGGTCATCGAGAATCATGCGTATCTCAAGTGCGGTCTAACGCCTGAATTAAGCCGACCCGCGAAGCGGGTTCGGCTTGAATGAATTTTCAGGCATCAGCCGATTCCCAAAGGCGGCCGACCCGGATAACCTTGCAGTGATAGCAGCCGCTGCTTTCACCGTCCATGTTGTACCAGGAATGCGTCCCACCGACAGTCTCACAATCCGTCCCTTTGTCCGCGATGCCGAGATTAATGAGAAACCAGGGCAAGCGCTGACGTACGGCAGTCCTCCAGCGATACGGTGACGGTTTTGAGGCGGTGTCCATCTGATGCCTAACGCCTGAATTAAGCCGCGCCGCGAAGCGGCGTCGGCTTGAATGAATTGTTAGGCCGCGCACTCATGGGCGCAAGCCCCCCAACATCTTGAGCAGGAACACTCTCTCATTTGCTGTCAGCGTGCGAAATGCATTAAGAAGCTGGGTCTCCTCGACAGACAGTCGGATCTCGGTGGAGCCGAGAAGCTCTTCCATGCGCATCCCGAGGAACGAAGCAATTTTGGCCAGATGAGCCTTCGAAGGACTCCGGCCTTGCAGTTCCCAGTTGGAGATGGCCTGCGTGGTTATGCCTAGGTGACGTGCAAGGTCACGCGATGAATAGCCTAGCTCGATTCGCCGCGCTTTGATCAACTGCCCGATACCTGTCATAGCGGCCTAACACCTGAATTAAGCCGCGCCGCGAAGCGGCGTCGGCTTGAATGAATTGTTAGGCAGGTCAAAACTTAAAGGTGACATGCGAGCCCCCAATACGAGCAAGGTTCTCGAGCGTCATTGGCATGCTTTGCGATGCATTGATGATGATGTGACCGCCGCTACTCGCAGCGAGGCCAACCAATTTCTCTAGCGTCATCGGCATGTAGGTGTGAGCTGACAGATCAAGGCACGCGCCCAGGCTGGCAAGCGTCTCCAACGTCATTGGCATCGGACTCATACTAAAACCTCCAAGTAATTTTTATAGGGCTGCCTAACGCTTGAATTAAGCCGCGCCGCGAAGCGGCGTCGGCTTGAATGAACTGTTAGCTGCCATTGCCGGCCACGCAGCTGTATGAGTCTATGGTGGTCGTGTAATCAATCCAACCGGTACCCTTGTCGAAGCGATACTTGGCTAAGGCCAACCTTGTCGAAACGTCACAGGGACGGTCGCCGGACGACTCCAGTATCTCGACGCGATCAACTGCGCCACCACTAGCTACATGCAGTTTGGCCTTGACGGAGCATGTGAAGCCCTGCGGCTTATTGTGGCAGGCATGCGGAGGCTGCAAGACGGGCTCAACGTGGGCAGGGCGGACCACCCCGCTAGCAGTAACGGCCAGGGGAAGAAGTATCAAAAGGAACGCGGTGATGCTTCTCATGGCAGCTAACGCCTGAACTAAGCCGACCAGCGAAGCGGGTTCGGCTTGAATGAATTGTTAGGCCCCATACCCGGGTACCCAAGGGTGCAACTGAATAGCCGCAATTTGTCCGCTTGAAAGCAGTTGCCAAAGGTTGAGCGAGTGCTGTGGCGAAGGAAGACGCATGTGCCATGGACCTTCACCGGTCTCAACGTTCTCAAAGATGATGAGGCCGCTCTCAAACACGCTCAAACACCATCCGGACTCATGACTAAGCGAAACGTCAGGGTGTTCTTGGTCCGGCGCATCGAAAGAGTTAAGAAGCAAGGACATTGCCACCTCATCCGGCGAGGTGACGTTGCTTCCCGTCCTGTCGTAAGTTAAGTAGCTCATGTAGGGCCTAACACCTGAGTTGAGCCGCGCCGCGAAGCGGCGTCGGCTTGAATGAATTGTTAGGCCTGCTCCGACGCTCCGTGAACTACGTCCACCACGGTCCCCGTCGAGCACAAGCCCTCCAGCCACTCCAGTTCTTCTCTCTGATGGAGCGGCAACACCAACGCTATTTCTTCCACGTCGTTCCGTTTTGAGCACTCGACAAATTGCACAGGGATCTCCCAGAACAGGCCGCCATCGATCCAAACGTGAACCAACATGCCCTTCGAGATTGCCCCGCTAGCGATTCGCCCCACTAACTGTGTGCCGCCGCGCTCCAATGAACTGACAACTCTAGATACCTCAAATTTGGCCGAAATGTTCATGAAGGGCCTAACTACTATTGGACCGCCTAAAAGCGGTGTTGCACCGAGTATCCACCATCGAGAGAAGTCTGGAAAGATGTGAATTCTCGCTACCTTTCAGCGACTTGCCGGCTCACGGATGGCGGTTCGGCCACAGACAGCGACCGCGTTATCCGACGTTTGCACAGGCGTATGAGTTACACCCGTGACGGTGAAGGCGTAACGGGGTATCTACTCTCGGCAGCGTGGGAGAAACTCCCAGGCCGGCTCCGGCTGCGTCCCTCTCCCTGTGCACCAAGCGGGCGCACGCCGAATAGCATGGGAGTGCGATGCGACGCCGTCGATGAAGCCGCTCTCCGAAGCGAGGCTACGATAGAGGACCGCCAGTTGCATCGACCGCAGTCGTCGCAAACCGATCAGTAAGCAAACTCGCGAAACACCCGATCGATATCGCCCTGCCACGCCCGACCAGGCTGAAATCCTTGACCAGGTCCCAGGCCGCGTCCAGCGCGGCGTTGAAACCCGGCAGACTTGATTGCAGCCCAATAAACATCTGGCGTGTTCTCGTGGATCCTGTCGAAGGAATACACAACGTCAACGTCAAACTGCTCAAGGATGTCGATGATCTCCTCGTCCTTGAGTGATTTCCCTAGCAAAGAGAGCGCTGTCATGGGGTCTAACGCCTAAGGTAAGCCGGCCCGCGCAGTCGAGTGGACCAAGTCGTAAGCTCTACCGGCAGCCTGGTCCGCATAAAGAAGCCGGTTCGGCTTTAACGCATTGTTAGGCCGCACGGCGCTCATGGCTCCGATTCTCCCGCGAATTGAATTGGCAACCTTACTAAACCTCCCCGTCCGGGTTGGAGCTTGGCGAGGCCAGGGGAAATTACCCAAGTCTTCGCGCTTTCCACCGCTGCGACATCAAGGTCGGGAACTCCTGACGATCGTGAAATGATCACGTGCCGCACTTGGCCGCACGGATTCAAGAACAGCACCAGTTCTACCTGACCGAATACGTCAGTTCCAACTAGCTGAGGTGGATAGTTGATTGTCTGGCGGGGTGCTTGTGGCGTGCAAGCCTCTATGTATATGGGCGCGAACACAGGGTTCTCGCTCGGAGTGACAGCGGAACCCAAATTACTCTGTAAGGCAAGAAGAAGCATTAGTGTGGCGACCATCAAACCCTCCCCTGCGGACGAACACCTGAGTGAAGCCGCGCCGCGAAGCGGCGTCGACCTGGACGAATTGTTAGGCGATCCAGCTTGGACGTTCTTGCCGAATCACCCATTTGTTACCAATTTTCTCAAGCTCAACTTCCCATCCTGCACCGCAAAGAAAGCATCCGGTGCGCCCAAGCTTTACGACTGCAGACCTCGGGGACGTGTACGCAGGTAGGCTCAGGTGGATGATGCCAGAAGCCTCAGGATAAGCCTGATAGAAGTTGCCCCAGCCCCCCTGGTGGATGAAGTCTTTCTTTCCGCGGTAAGGACGATCGAACAGCCGATCCAGCTCCACAGAATCGACGAGCTTTACGCCCCGACATTGGAGCCCCGCCGGGAACGCGGAAGGGCCTCCGGAACTGCGCTGCCCTGCCGGCTTGTCCGGCGCCGACGCCAATACGCTGTAACCTTTACCTGCGCAGGAGCGGGACAACACCGTACGGAGCACAGCCAAGTCATTGGATGTCTCGAGTGCCGGTGTTGGTGCCCATGGGGTTAATGGCTCGACCAAGGGAGCCGGCACGGGTAAGCGGCGCGGCTGAGGCCAGAGCACGCCAGCGGTTACGGCAACTACGCAAAGCGCGACCGACAGACGAATCACTACGTGCCAATGGATCCCTTTGTCTTTGGGAGCGATGGATCTAACCATGGACGCCTACGCCTGAATTAAGCCGACCCGCGAAGCGGGTTCGGCTTGAATGAATTTTTAGGCCCAGGACATGACGCCTGACTGGCGCCCTAATCGTTATGCCAGGCAATAAAAGATGGCGGCAGGCCATTAGCCCGAAAATCCTCCAAAGCACGTATCACAACCTCAACGGGATAGCTCCAGGAGGCTGGATATGCATCCACTTGACCGAAATACTGCACGCCCCCCCCTTGCACTGTATTCGCAAAAGAGCGAAAAGCCCAATCCAACCTACGCGTTCTGCAACGCCCCGGGACTGCGGAACACGTGGCACCCCGGCATGGGAAGAAGAGGCGGCGACACCGCCGACGCAGCCCTTCACCGCAGCCTACGCTACAGAAATTTCTGCGATATGGCCAAAGAGATGCGCTGCCGCGTTCGCGCTTCCTGGCGAACGCGGAGCAGAACCAACGCACGCGCGCAGGCATTGCATGATCCCCAGTAATCGCACGCGGCAAAGTGCTTTCAGCGAGTGCCTTGGCCAAGCGCAAACCTTCCGTCGGCGCCGCACTCGCGGCGCGCGGAAAACACCGCTACTAGGTCCGGCCCAGCCTTCGCTCGACCTGGCGCCGCTCCCACGCACCGCCCAGCAAAAAGGTCTTGAGCGCGTGGATCGAGAGGCCAGCGCCCCAGACGAGCCACAGCAGCAATCCGGCCCACCAATGGTCGGGGGAGATCAACAAGAGCACGGCAACGACGGCAGCGCATACCACGAGATAGACAACGATGTGCAGGTAGAACTCTCGCAGCTGGCCGGTGGACTTCATGGCCAGCGCTTCCTGCGGTGAGACCCGGTCTTCGGCGCTCGCCATTTCCGGCTCTCCCAAGTCTTCGATGGAGACATCGAAGACCGCGGCCAAGGACCTGAGCGTTTCCAGGCTGGGCTTGGCACCTGCTTCCAGGCGCTGAATCGTGCGCAGGCTGGTTCCACTGACGTCGGCCAGCTGCTGCTGAGACCAACCTCTCTTGAGCCGAAGTTTTTGCGTGATCATCTCGTCGTCCCTGGATTTGGCGAATGCATCGTGAGCGACAGACCGGAGCCCGTCTACGTCAGCGACCCGCCACGGAGGCGTCACCCCTACGACAGGGCTCGCAACCCACTGATCTTGAATAGAATCCAGACACGCACAGGACGACACGGCATCGGCGAGAACGGCTGGTCGGGCCGCTGCGCTGACGCTCAGTAAGCAAACTCGCGAAACACCCGATCGATATCGCCCTGCCACGCCCCGTGATACAGCGCCAGCTTGCGCTCGGCCGCGGTCTCGCCGGCGTGCAGGATCTCCACCAGCGGTTCCAGGAAGCGCGATTCGTCCTGGCCGTCGCCGTTCAAACGGGCGCGGCGGCGCAGGCCGTTCAGGGCGATCTTCACCGACTCGGCGGCGAGTTCCTGCACGGTACCGTTGCGGAACGGCAGCTTCAGCGCCTGCTTCGGCACGCCGTCGCGCAGCGCGTGGCGTTCGACCAGGCTGAAATCCTTGACCAGGTCCCAGGCCGCGTCCAGCGCGGCATCGTCGTACAGCAGGCCGACCCAATACGCCGACAGCGCGCACAGCCGCCCCCACGGGCCGGCGTCGGCGCCGCGCATTTCCAGGTATTTCTTCAACCGCACTTCCGGGAACGCGGTGGTCATGTGATCGGACCAGTCGCGCAGCGTCGGCAGCGCGCCCGGCAACGCCGGCAGCTTACCCTGCATGAAGTCGCGGAAGCTCTGCCCGCTGGCGTCGACGTAGGTGCCGTCGCGGTAGGAGAAGTACATCGGCACGTCGAGCAGGTAGTCGACGTAGCGCTCGTAGCCGAAGCCGTCCTCGAACACGAAGTCGAGCATGCCGGTGCGGTCGGCATCGGTGTCGGTCCAGATGTGCGAGCGGTAGCTGAGGTAGCCGTTGGGCTTGCCCTCGGTGAACGGGGAGTCGGCGAACAGCGCGGTGGCGATCGGCTGCAGCGCCAGCGACACGCGGAACTTCTTGATCATGTCCGCTTCGCTGGCGTAGTCCAGGTTGACCTGGACCGTGCAGGTGCGGGTCATCATGTCCAGGCCGAGCTTGCCGACCTTGGGCATGTAGTTCTTCATGATCTGGTAGCGGCCCTTGGGCATCCACGGCATCTCGTCGCGGCGCCACTTCGGCTGGAAGCCCATGCCGAGGAAACCCAGGCGCAGTTCGTCGGCGACCTGCTTGACCTCGTTGAGGTGGCTGCCCACTTCCACGCAGGTGTCGTGGATGGTCTCCAGCGGCGCGCCCGACAGCTCCAGCTGCCCAGCCGGTTCCAGCGTCACCGAGGCGCCGTCGCGCAGCAGCGCGATGGTATGCCCGCCTTCTTGCACGGGCTCCCAGCCGAAGCGGGTCAGGCCGGTGAGCAGGGCCTCGATGCCGCGCTCGCCGTCGAAGGTCGGCGGGCGCAGGTCGTCCAGGCGGAAGCCGAACTTCTCGTGTTCGGTGCCGATGCGCCACTGCGCTTCGGGCTTTTCGCCGGAGGCCAGCACCTCGACCAGTTCGTTGCGGTCGGTGATCGGCGTTTCGGCAACGTGGCTTGGGCTCGACAAGGGCAGGCTCGCACGGAAGATGAGGCGATGTGGGGATGGAACGCCCGCCTCGCAAGGGCCGCACTATAGCGTGACCGGCGCGAAGCCCACATCGCTACCGGCGGTACTGCAGCATTCCACGGATCCGCCCGGTCGGCGCCAGCGAGAGTGAGACGCAGCACCGCCGGCCGCAGCGCGCTCGGCTAGGCTGCAGGCCTGTTCCCCGTCCTGCAGGCAGCCGATGCGCCCCGCCCACTCCGAACTGCATCGCGCCGATCGCGCCGGCTGGCTGCGCGCCGCGGTGCTCGGCGCCAACGACGGCATCCTGTCGGTGGCCGGACTGGTGGTCGGCGTGGCCAGCAGCGGCGCGCCCGCGCCGGCGGTCCTGGCGACCGGCATCGCCGGCCTGGTCGCCGGCGCGATGTCGATGGCCGCCGGCGAATACGTGTCGGTGCAGTCGCAGGTGGACACCGAGCGCGCCGATCTGGCGATCGAGCGCCGCGAGTTGCGCGAGGACCCGCACAGCGAGCTGGAAGAACTGGCCGGCATCTACCGCCAGCGCGGGCTGGACGCGGCGCTGGCGCGCCAGGTCGCCGAGCAGTTGACCGCGCACGATGCGCTGGTCGCGCATGCGCGCGACGAGCTGGGCATCACCGAGACCCTGCGCGCGCGGCCGTTGCAGGCGGCGGCCGCGTCGGCGGCAGCATTCTGCACCGGCGCGGCGCTGCCGGTCGTGGCCGCGTGGCTGGCGCCGGACGGCCGGCAACTGTGGGTGACCGGCGCGGCGACCCTGGTCGGCCTGTCGCTGACCGGCGCGCTGGCCGCGCGCGCCGGCGGCGCTTCGGGCGTGCGCGGTGCGGTGCGTGTGGTGTTCTGGGGCGCGGCGGCGATGCTCGCCAGCGGCGCGATCGGGCACGTGTTCGGCGTGCATGTGTGAGCGGACGCGCACCGTACTGGGTAGCATCACCGGCATGGCCTACACGTGTTTCCCCGAAGTGCGAGGCGACCGCACGCCCATCGCTCAAAGCGGAACCTGAACTGGAGCACTGAAAATCAACACTGGTACCTTCGTCGTCGACCACATGGGATTTTCCGTTTCATCGCTGGATGAGGCGATCGCGTTCTGGACTGAGGCCATGGGCTTCGAACTTGTCCGCACAGGCGAAATGGGCGGCGATTTCCTGCGCGAGGTGACGGGCGTCGACGATCCTCGTTGCCGCATGGCGCTGGTGGTATCGCCTGCCGGCTTTCCCATCGAACTGCTGGAATACTCGACAGCCCGCACGTTGGGCAAGACACACGCAAGCGCTGGCGCGATCGGCGCGGCCCATCTTGCCGTCACCGTGACGGATATCGACGTGGCTGTCGCCAGGATCCAGGCGCAGGGATGGCACTTAAAAGGATCTCCGCGACCGATCGAGGCCGGGCCACGCGCGGGAACCGTCGTCGCCTACGTCAGCGGACCCGACGGGATCACCATCGAGGTCATGCAGCCTCCCAGGTAAGAGCGGCCAACAAAACGACTGCGCAGCCGCCAGGCGGGCGCGTGCAGCGCTCGAAATCCTCATGTACCACTTGTGCACTGCAGTTTCTGTGCGCCGTCCGCGCCCGCCTGGCGACTGCTCGCGACGTTTCGTTAGCCACGCTAAAGTCTCATCCGGCATGGTGTGGGGCCCTCCGGTTCTTTCGATCGCCGCTGGCTAAAGTGTGTGATGCACGTTGAGGCGATATGCGTCGGCTGTCGCGGCGCGAACGGCCAAACCCGCGGGGAAGCGGCCTGTGGCGCGCCGAGACCGGCAGTTTGCGGGGCCGGCACCAGCGCAGTCGTGGTGGTCCTGCCGGCTGCGATGTAGCGGCCCGGCGCTTCACTCTGAGCGCGCGCGCAGTGCACTGCGGTAGCATCGGCGGCCATGGCCGACACCACTTCTTCCGACGCCTTGCTGCTGGCGCGCCTGGCCAGCCTGGCCGACTGCACGCAGGCCGAGGGCTATGCCTGCATCACCGCGCGTCGCGAACACGGGGCGCGCTCGGTGGATATCCCGCAGCCGCACCTGGCGATCCTGGTGCAGGGACGCAAGCAGGTGCGCACCGCGACACAAACCCTGGACTTCGTGCCGGGCGACCTGTTCCTGGTGACGCAGCGCTGCCGCATTGATGTGGTCAACATCCCGGATCCGCACAGCGGCCTGTACCTGAGCGTGCTGGTGCCGCTGTGCGAAGAAGCGCTGAGCGCGGCGCGCGTGCTGTGGAACGAACCGCTGCCCGCTGCCGGCGCGGAACTGGCGCGGCTGCGCGCCGAGGAGTTCGGCATCACCCTGCTGCAATGGCGGCAGGCGCTGCAAGACGGCCGTTACACCGAGGCGCGGTTGGCGCTGGCGGCCCTGGTGGTGGCACTGTGCCAGCGCGGCCACGGCGGCCTGTTGATGCCGCCGGCGCCGAGCTTGGCCGCGCAGGTGCGCGACCTGGTCGTCGCGCAGCCGCAACGCGCCTGGCGCTCGCGCGACATCGAAGACAGCCTGGGCCTCAGCGGCGCGACCTTGCGCCGACACCTGGCCAGCGAAGGCACCTCCTTGCGCGAACTGCTCGCCGATGCGCGCCTGGCGCATGCGATGCAGCTGCTCTACACCACGCGCTGGCCGCTGAAGACGGTCGCCGCGCACGCCGGCTATCGTTCGGTGCGCAGCTTCAGCCAACGCTTCCAGCAACGCTACGGCCTGGACCCGTCCAGCATCGGCAACTGAGCCGCGTCGGCGCTGAGCGCCGCGCGCAGCGGAATGAGCGAATCGCGCAGCGGCGCAGGCGCAGCATGCCGGTACCGCGGCGCCTGCCGCTCTGCCAGGAAGTCCCCATGTCCATGTTCCCGTTGCGCGCGCTGTGCGCGCTGGCCCTGAGTGCCAGCGCGGCGCTGACGCTGCCGTCCCCCGCCCATGCCGCCGCGCCAGCCAGCAGCCAGACGCAGGTGCCCGGCGTCTATCGCCAGGCAATCGGCCGGTTGCGCGTCACCGCCCTGTTCGACGGCACCGTGGCGCTGCCGCGCGCGCAACTGGCGAACATCGCCCCGGAGGCGATCGCGCGCCTGCTCGACCATCGCTACGTGCCGGAAACCGCCAAGGGCCTGCAGACCGCGGTCAACGCCTACCTGATCCAGGACGGCACGCACCTGACCCTGGTCGATACCGGCACCGCCACCTGCTTCGGCCCCGGCCTGGGCCAGGTGCTGGCGAACCTGCGCGCGGCAGGCTACGCGCCGACGCAGGTGGACGACGTGCTGCTGACCCACGCGCACCCGGACCACATGTGCGGCCTGCTCGATGCGCAGGGACAGGCGGCCTATCCCAACGCCACGGTGTGGCTGAGCGCGGCCGATGCCGCGTACTGGCTGGATCCGGCCAGCGAAGCGAGCGCACCGCAGATGCTGAAGTTCGCGTTCCCGCTGGCGCGCGCGGCGGCCGCACCGTACCAGGCCAAGGACCGGCTGCGCCGCTTCCGTCCCGGCGATGCGTTGCCCGGCGGTGCGGTGGCGCTGGATACGCACGGACATACGCCCGGCCATGTGTCCTACCGGTTCGACGGCGGCGATGGCCAGCAGGTGTTGGTGTGGGGCGACCTGGTGCACTACCACGCGGTGCAGTTCGCGCAGCCGCAGGCCTCCTACGAAGCCGACAGCGACCGCACGGCGGCGATCGCCGCGCGCAGGCGCACCATGGCCCAGGCCGCCGACGGCGGCTGGTGGGTGGCCGGCGCGCATCTGCCGTTCCCGGGCCTGGGCCATGTGCGCCGCGACGGCGACGCGTTCGCCTGGGTCCCGGCCGAGTTCGCGCCGTTGCCGGCCACGCCTTGAGTGCGACCTTCTCCCGGTGGGAGAAGGGAACAGCTGCTAGCCCCTCTCCCATCGGGAGAGGGGTTGGGGTGAGGGTCCGGCGCAAAAGCGACTCGCGGAGTTGGGTGCACGAGGCTACGCCCGTACCCTCATCCGCCCCTGCGGGGCACCTTCTCCCGGTGGGAGAAGGGGACAGGCACTAGCCCCTCTCCCGTCGGGAGAGGGGTTGGGGTGAGAGTCCGGCGCGCAGCGACTCGCGGCGTTTGGAGGCGCGAGGCTACGCCCGTACCCTCATCCGCCCCTGCGGGGCACCTTCCCCCGAAAAGGGGGCCATGGTCCCGGCGGGAGAAGGAACAGCCGACTAGCCCCTCTCCCGCCGGGAGAGGGGTTGGGGTGAGGGTCCGGCGCGAAGCGTCTCGCGGTGCTTGGATGCATGAGGCTGCGCCCGTACCGGCATCCACCCCTGCGGGCGCCCGGCATCGCGCATGCGATGCAGCCAACGCAGACAGGACCGCCGCGTCCGCCGCTCGCGATCGATCGCAGGCAGCGCCTGCGCAGAAGACGCCGGAGGTCCGGCGCCGCCGCGCTCACGCCGTGGCGGTCGGCTCCGTGTCCAGCCCCAGCCAGCCGCCGACGATGGCACGCGCTTCGTCCACGCCCTGGCGGGTCTCGCCGGAAAACAGCTGCACGCTGACGGTGTCGCCGAAGGAACTGGACAGGTCCTTGCGCACCTGCTGCAGCGCCTGCGCCTGCTGGCCGCGGCCGAGTTTGTCGGCCTTGGTCAGCAGCGCATGCGCCGGCAGTCCGCGCTGCACCGCGTAACCGAGCATCTGCCGGTCGTAGTCCTTCAGCGGGTGGCGGATGTCCATCACCACCACCAGGCCGCGCAGGGCCTCGCGGGTGCGGAAATACTTGTCGATGAACGACTGCCAGTGCGCCTGCAGCTCCAGCGGCACTTTGGCATAGCCATAACCGGGCAGGTCCACCAGATAGCGCTCGGGCTGGATCTGGAAGAACACCAGCTGCTGGGTGCGGCCGGGGGTCTTGGACACGCGGGCCAGCGCGTTCTGCCGGGTGAGCGCGTTCAGCGCGCTGGATTTGCCGGCGTTGGAGCGGCCGGCGAAGGCCACCTCCCAGCCCCCGTCCTCCGGCAGTTGCCGGGGATTGTGGGCGGAAAGCAGGTATTGGGCACGTTCGATGAGCAGCGACATGGCGCTAGGATCGCACGTCCGCCGCTCCTGGCGGGGTTCGTTGACCGGCAGGGCGCCGCGCGGGGATAATCGCGCGAGTGCGGTCGCCGGCCTGGCAGCCGCGGGTCGGGTCACACGGAGCTTCAGCTAATGCGCCACGCTCGCGTTCTTGCCTTTGCCGGTCTAGCAATTTCCATCGCCGCCGCGGTCGCGTTCGCGCAGACCTCGGTGGTTCCCATCCCCGACAACGCGCCGGTGCGCACCGCGCCGCTGGAAGGCGACGTCGGCAAGGTCGCCTGGGGCGATCCCAAGGCCGGCCAGGCCAAGGCCGCGGCCTGCGCCGCCTGCCATGGCGCCGACGGCAACCCGTCCCTGGCGATGTATCCGCGCATCGCCGGCCAGAGCGAACGCTACAGCGCGCGGCAGATGGCCCTGATCGCGCACGGCGAGCGCACCTCTGGCGCGGTGGCGGCGATGCTGCCGTTCGTGCAGCCGCTGAGCGCGCAGGACATGCGCGACATCGGCGCCTACTTCGCCACGCAGAAGGCCGGTGCCGGCATCGCCGACGACGCGGTGGTCAGCGAAGGCCCGTACGCCGGCATGAAGTTCTACGAGGTCGGGCAGCAGCTGTACCGCGGCGGCGATCCGGCGCGCGGGATTCCGGCATGCATGGCCTGTCATGGTCCCACCGGCGCCGGCAATCCCGGCCCGGCGTATCCGCACCTGGGCGGCCAGCATGCCGACTACGTGGCGCGGCGCCTGCAGGAGTACCAGTCCGGCACCACCCAGGAACGCGACCCGGCCCTGTTCAAGATCATGGCGCAGGTGGCCAAGCCCTTGACCGAGCAGGAGATGAAGGCGCTCGGCAGTTACCTGCAGGGCCTGCACGACCGCGCCGACGACGCGGCCGCGGCGCAGGCCGCGCCGGTGCCGGTCTCGCCGCAACAGGCGGCGCCTGCGCAACAATCCTGAGCGTGCGCCGCCGTCGCGGCGCCGCACCGCTTCCCCCTCGCGCCGGTCGTCACGACCGGCGTTCGTTTTTTGCCATGGAGATCGCATGAACCGTCTGCCCCGCCTGCTGCTGTGCCTGCTCACCCTGTTGCCGCTGAGCGCCTGCGCGCAGCCCAAGACCGCCGCCCTGGTCGAAGGCGAGGACTACGCGCTGATCGCCAAGCCGCAGCCGTTCGCGCCGCTGGCCGGCAAGATCGAAGTGGTGGAGGTGTTCGGCTACACCTGCCCGCACTGCGCGCACTTCGAGCCGCTGCTGGAAGAATGGACGCGCAAGCAGGGCAAGGACGTGCGGGTGACCCTGGTGCCGGCCGCGTTCGGCGGTTTCTGGGACAGCTTCGCCAGCGCCTTCTATGCCGCGCAGAAGCTGGGCGTGCAGACCCGCAGCCACCACGACCTGTTCGAGGCGATCCACGACAAGCACAGCGTGCCGGTCCAGAACGTGGCGCCGGAAGAGCTGGCTGCGTTCTATGCCGCATACGGGGTCAAGCCGCAGGACTTCGTCGCCGCCTACGCGAGCCCGCAGGTGGCCGCGCAGGTCAAGGCCGCGCGCGACTTCGCCGCGCGCAGCGACATCCCCGGCACCCCGGCGCTGGTGGTCAACGGCAAGTACCTGGTCAAGGGCAAGAATTTCCAGGACATGCTGCGCATCGCCGATGCGCTTGTCGCCCGCGAGCGCGCGGGCAAGTAATCCCGCGCGAACCCGCAACACGGCGCTTCATCCACGCCATGGCATCATGCCGGGGTTGCCTGCCGCGCGTTTCGGCGCGGTAGGCGTTTTGCCCCCCATCCTGCTGGAGATGTCGCCGATGAAGACCCGCTTCGCCCTGACCCTGATGGCCCTGCTGCCGATCCTGGTCGCATGCAAGGCCCAGGACGGCTCTGCCGACACCGTCGCCCCGGCTGCCGACGCGCCGGCCGCAGCGCCGGCGGCGCCCGCCGCCAGCGACACCGCGCCGGCCGCCACTGCCGAAACCGCCTCCACCCCGACGACCGATGCCGCTGCGCAGCCTGCCGCCGATGCGCCGGCCGCGCCGGTCGCGGCGCGTGCGCCGAGCGGAGCCGAGCCCGTCGCCGGCACCGACTATGTCGACATCGCGGGCGGCCAGCCGTTCCAGCCGACCAATGGCAAGATCGAAGTGGCCGAAGTGTTCGGCTACGTGTGCCCGGCCTGCGCGCGCTTCCAGCCGCTGATCGGCCCGTGGAAGGCCGGCCTGCCGTCGGATGTGCACTTCGTGTACGTGCCGGCGATGTTCGGCGGCCCCTGGGACGACTATGCGCGTGCGTTCTACGCCGCCGAGGCGTTGGGCGTGCAGGAAAAGACCCACGAGGCGCTGTACAAGGCGATCCACGTCGACGAGACCCTGAAGGGCGAGCGCGGCCGCGATTCGGTGCAGGACATCGCCGGCTTCTACGCCAAGTACGGCGTGGATCCCAAGCAGTTCGCCGACACCATGGGCAGCTTCGCGGTCAGCAGCAAGACCAACCGCGCCAAGCAGTTCGCCGTGCGCAGCGGCATCAGCGGCACGCCGTCGCTGATCGTCAACGGCAAGTACCTGGTCAAGGGCAAGAACTACGACGACATCCTGCGCATCGCCGATCACCTGATCGCGCGCGAGCGCGCGGCGCTGGCCAAGTAAGCTCCCGCTCCCACCAGGCCGCTCTGCCGTGACCGCCCCCGCCACCCGCACGCTGCGCGTGCTCACCGCCAATATCCAGGCCGGCTCCAGCACGCGCCGTTACAGCGATTACGTGACCCGCAGCTGGTCGCATGCGCTGCCGGCGGGAAGCAAGCGCAGCAGCCTGGATGCGATCGCGCAGCTGGCCCGCGAGCACGACATCGTCGGCCTGCAGGAAAGCGATCCGGGCAGCCTGCGCTCGGGCTTCACCAACCAGACCCACTACCTGGCCGAGCGCGCCGGCTTCAACTACTGGAGCCACCAGCCGAACCGGCGCATGGGCGGCGTGGCCTCCAGCGCCAATGGCCTGCTCAGCCGGCTGGAGCCGGTCGAAGTGCAGGACCATCCGCTGCCCGGCCGGCTCGGCGGGCGCGGCGTGCTGCTGGCCAAGTTCGGCGACGGCGCGGAAGGATTGGCGATCGCGGTGGCGCACCTGTCGCTGGGCGCCAACTCGCGCGCCTCGCAACTGGCGTTCATCGCCGAACTGCTGTCCGACCATCCCAACGCGGTGCTGATGGGCGACTTCAACTGCGTCGCCGACCGGCCCGAGATGCAGGCCCTGTACAAGCGCACCCGGTTGCAACCGCCGGGCTGCGTGGTGCCGACCTTCCCCAGCTGGCGCCCGCAGCGCGCGATCGACCACATCCTGGTCAGCGACGGCCTGCGCTGCAACGAGCAGCGCGCGCTCCCCGCCGCGTTCTCCGACCACCTGGCGGTGGCGACCGAGATCGAAGTGCCGCAGGCGATGCTGCGCTAGCCAGCTGCTGCGTTTTCTGTGCGCATGCATTCGCTGTGCCGCTGCGGCATTCCCTGTAGGAGCGGCTTCAGCCGCGACCCGGCTTTACCGGTAAAGCGTCGCGGCTGAAGCCGCTCCTACAGAAATGCGGCAGCTCGCAAGGAATTGGGGAAGCGATTCCGGTGGCCTAGCCATCGGTCGCGACGGGATTTATCGGTAACGCCCGTCGCGACTGAAGTCGCTCCCACAAGTGGCCGCTTGCGGATCGAAGCGCCCTAGAACTTCAGATCCGCACGCACGTACAGATAACGGCCACCCGGGATGTCGTAGGTCGAGGCGTCGTAGCCGTTGAGCGAGCACGACAGGCAGATCGGCGGATCCTTGTCGAAGACGTTGTTGACGCCGCCGCTGACGGTCAGGCCTTTCAGCCAGTCGAAGCGGTAGCCCAGTTGCACGTCGTGGTAGGTGATCGCGTCGAGCGTGTTGGTGCCGGCGGCCTGGTTGCTACACACCGGGAACGCCACCGCGTCGCCGCACTGCTCGGTCAGTTCGGAAATATGCCGCACCGTCCACGAGGCGTTCCAGCGGTTCAACGACCAGTCCAGGGTCAGGTTACTGGTCCACTCCGGGATCGCGCTGTCCACCACTTCCACGCCCGGTTCCTGCGGCTGCACCTGGCCGGCGGCGCCGGTGGCGACATAGCGGGTGACGAAGGTGTTCTGCCAGCCAATCTTGAAGCGCCCGGCCGCGGTCTCCGGCGAAGTCCAGAACAGATCCACGTCCCAGCCGTCGGTCTTGATCGAACCCAGGTTGGTCAGGCGGTTGTTGAAGCCGTTGATGCCGCCGGTGGAAGCGCGGGTGATGCCGTCGCAATAGGTCGCATCCAGCGTGTCCACGCACAGGTCGAGCTGGGTCTGCGCGTTGATCGCCTGGATCGCGCCGTCGATGTCGTGGCGGTAGAAGGTCACCTCGACGTCGAAACGGTCCGACCACGGCACGTTGCTGGCGAACCACGGACTCCACACGAAGCCGGCGCTGAAGCTGCGCGCCTTCTCCGGCTCCAGCGCGCGGTTGCCGCCGGTGGTCACCGAGATCTGCGAGTTGGCCTGCTGATAGCCGGCCGGCACGCCGAGCGTGGCGCAGTTGGCTGCACTGCCGCGCGGCGCGGTGCCACCGAGGCCGATCGAGCACGGATCGGACAGGGTCAGGTCGGCGCGCGCGGCCGAACCGTACAGCTCGCCGATGGTCGGGGCGCGGAAGCCTTCGGCATAGCTGGTGCGCAGCACGAAGTCCGGCGACACCTGCCAGCGCAGGCCATACTTCGGGGTGAATTCGCCGCCGAAGGTGGAGTAGTCGGAATAGCGCCCGGCCAGGCTCAGGTCCAGTTTGTCGCCCAGCGGCGAGTCGGCGAAGATCGGCACGCTCAGTTCGAGGTAGGCCTCCTTGACGTTGTAGCTGCCCTCGGTCGGCAGCGACGGCACGCCGTTGTAGTGGCCGATCACGGTCAGCGGATCCGGCTGGTACCAGCCCTCGTACTTGCGGTACTCCACGCCGGTGGCGAAGGACACCGCGCCGGCCGGCAGCGTGAACAGGTCGCTGCTGAGGTTGGCGGTGAACTGGGTCAGTTCGTTCTGGCTGCGGTCGCGCACCACCGGCTGGATCCAGCGCAGCATCTCCGGGGTGATGCTGCCGGCGCCGCCGAAGATGTCCAGCGGCACGCAGCCGGCCACCGCCGCGCAGGCGGCCGGGTCGCCCAGCGCCAGGTTGATGTTGTAGATGTTGTAGCTGCCGTAGTTGGTCTGCTCGGCCTTGTTCTTGCTGTAGGCGCCGTTGACGTCCCAGAACCAGGTGCGGTCGGCGCTCTCGAAACTGCCGATGAAGCCGGTGCCGACGTACTGGGTGTCCACGCGCTGCTCGAACACGCGCGCGCCGCCTTCCACCGGCCGCCGCCCGATCATGATCAGGTTGCTGGACGAATCCAGGTCGAAGCCGAACGGGTTGTACGGATTGGCCGCGGAAATGACGATGTTGTCGGCCAGCGGATTGCCGGTGCCGGCATCGGGGCCGAGGAAGATCGGTTCCGGCGCGGCCTGGTTGGTCGACTCGCGGCGGTTGCCGAGCAGCTTCAGGTACCACTGCACGTCGTCGTTGAAGAAGTAGCGGAACTGGCCGAACACGCCCTTGCGCTCGGACGGGGTCAGCAAAAGATTGGAGGCGGCGAAGTTGTAGCGATCGGCGGTGCCGAAGCAGTGATAGTCGTCGCTGCGGGTGCAGCCGGCGCTGCCGTCGTAGGTCGGCGTGCCGGCGCCGCTGTTCGGGGTCAGGTCCTGCTCGGCGCCGGTGACCGGATCGACGAAGATGAAGCGGCCGTCCGGCGTGGCCGAGCTGCCGAAGCTGAGCCCGGTGCCGGGCACCGGATACAGCGACTGCTTGCGGTCGCGCGCATAGATCGGATCCTGCTTGGTGTAGCTGGCGCCCAGGAACAGGCTGGTGCGTTCGGTGCTGTGGCCCCAGGCCAGGTCCACGCCCTTGCTGGCGCCGTCGCCCTTGTCGTACTGGCCGTAGTTCAGCGTGACCTGGCCGCCGTCGAACTTGCGCCGGGTGATGATGTTGACCACGCCGGCGATCGCGTCGGAGCCGTACAGCGAGGAGGCGCCGTCTTCCAGCACCTCGATGCGCTCGACGATGGCCAGCGGAATGGTGTTGAGGTCGGTGGCCGCGCCCACGCCGGACGCCGAGGACTCGTTGACCCAGCGCATGCCGTCGACCAGCACCAGCACGCGCTTGGCGCCCAGATGGCGCAGGTCCACCTGCGCCGAACCGGCGCCGACGCCGCTGCCGTCGGGCGGGAAACCGAAGTTGCCGGAGGAGTTGAACTTGGTGTTCAACGCCGAGCCGGAGGCGGTCAGTTCCTGCAGCACGTCGCCGATCGAGGTCAGGCCGGTGCGTTCGATGTCGGCGCGGCTCAGCGTCTGCACCGGCACTTGCCCCTCCAGCTCGGCCTTGCGGATGCGCGTGCCGGTGACCTGGACGCTGTCCAGGGTGGTGGCGGACTCGGGGGCAGCGGGCGCGGCCTGCTGGGCGATGGCCAGCGCGGGTGAACCGGCCAGCAAGGACAAGGAAACCGCGAAAACCAAAGGATGGCGGTGCAGGCAATTCATCCGTCTCTCTCTCCAGAAAGGATGTGGGTCGGCCGCTGCGACCCCCTGCACCGCGACGGCGTGGCCTACCTTGTAAACAAAACGTAAACCCTAAGCAAGCAATCGGACCGCGATTCGGACAGTCCCGGACCGACTGGACGATTTCGTAGACATGGCGCAGTCCACCCGGACTCGATTCGGGCCACCGCAGGACAGTGCACGCCAGGCAAGCGAATACCGGGACATGGCGAAGACAACCGCATGCCGATCGCGCCGGCCGGCTCGGCGAGCTACGGGAAGCCAAGTGCGCGGTGTTCTTGCCGGCGCGGACGCGGCCGGCGACATGGCTGCACGCGTCGCACCGCTACGCCCGTTTGCGACACCGCCTCGCGGCCTCCGACGGCGCGGGGCGCACACGGCTCGATGCAGCGCCAAGCGTGCGGCACGCAAAGCGCATGGCGACAGCCCAATGCACCGTGTCGGGCCAAGCGCAGCTGGCACCGGATCCAACCAGCGCCCACGCCGCGCCAGACAGCGCTGCGCAGGCTGCGGCGGACCACGGCGCATCCCCTCTCCACGCCCTTGCCGGCTGCGCTCGCGTCGCTACGCCGCAAAACCCTTGCCGCGTCGATTCATCGGCGTTCGGTATAGTCCCGCGCATGAAATTGCGCACGTCTCTCCTGCTGCTCGCCGCCGCGTTGTGCGGCACCGCCCCTGCCCTCGCCCAGAACCTGGACGCCCAGCGTCCGGCGCTGCGCGCGGCGATCGACGCCGCCGAGCGCGGCCAGTTCGATCCCGTGCAAGCGGCCGCATTCAAACAGCATCCGCTGTACGGCTGGCTCGAATACGCCAACCTGCGCCGCAACATCGACCGCATCTCCGATGCGCAGGCGCAGGATTTCCTCAAGCGCTACGCCGGGCAGCCGGTGGCCGAAAGCTTCCGCACGCTGTGGCTGCCGGCGCTGGCGCGGCGCCAGGATTGGCCGGCGCTGCTGGCCAACTGGAAGCCCACCGACAACACCGGCCTGCGCTGCGCCCAGCTCAACGCGCGCCAGGCCACCGGCCGTGCCGACGCGCAATGGATCGACGAGGCGCAGGCGCTGTGGCGCAGCAGCGGCAAGTCGCTGCCCGATGCCTGCGATGCGGTATTCGCGGTGCTGCAGGCGCGCGGCGGGATGAACGACACGCTGCGCTGGGCGCGGGTGGAAGCGGCGGCCGATGCGCAGCAGCCGGCGGTGATGCGCAGCGCCGCGCGCGGCCTGCCCGCCGCCGAGCTGGCCCTGGCCAACGACTACGCGGCGTTCCTGGACGCGGTGCACGCGCGCGCGCTGACCTGGCCGAAGACCGAACGCAGCCGCAAGGTGGCGGTGGACGGCCTGGAGAAACTGGCCAAGACCGATCCCGACGCGGCCGAGCGGCAGTTGCCGCAGTTCGCCCAGGCGCTGCAGCTGAGCGAGGCGCAGCGCGGCGAGGTGCTGTACCAGATCGCGTTGTGGACGGTGGCCTCGTACGGATCGGATTCGGCGCGCCGGCTCAACGCGGTACCCGAGTCCGCCTACGACGAACGCCTGCACGAATGGCGCACGCGCGAGGCGATGGCGCGCGGCGACTGGCCGGCGGCGCTGGCGGCGATCCGCAAGATGGCGCCGGCGCAGCGCAACGATTCGCGCTGGCAGTATTTCGAGGCGCGGCTGGCGGAGAAGACCGGCAATGCCGGCGAGGCGCAGCGGCTGTACCGCGAGGCCGCCAAGTCCGCCACCTTCCACGGCTTCATGGCCGCCGACCGGCTCAAGCAGCCCTACGCGCTATGCCCGTGGGAACCCAACGACAGTGCGCAGGCGCAGGCCGCCGTCGCCCGCGATCCGGCACTGGTGCGCGCGCTGGAACTGTTCAAGATCGACCGTGCGGCATGGGCCGTGGCCGAATGGAACGACGCGCTGACCCGCTTCGACGACACCCAGCGGCGCATCGCGGTGGAAGTGGCGCGCGACAACGGCTGGTTCGACCGCGCGGTGTTCGCGCTGGGCAAGCTGCCCGACGAGCAGCGCCTGTATTCGCTGCGCTTCCCGCTGCACCACGACGCCACCATCCGCCGCGAAGCGGGCAAGAACGCGATCGACCCGGCCTGGGTCGCCGCCGAGATCCGCGCCGAGAGCATCTTCAACCCGAACGCGCGCTCGCCGGCCAACGCAATGGGCCTGATGCAGGTATTGCCGGCCACCGGCGCCAGCGTGGCCAGGAACCTCGGCCTGGCCGGCTACGGCGGCGCCGCCAGCCTGTACGACCCGGACACCAACATCGCCATCGGCACCGCCTACCTGCGCCAGCTGTTGAACACCTACGGCCTGCCCTACCTGACCATCGCCGCCTACAACGCCGGCCCCGGCCCGGCGGCGCGCTGGCAGACCCAGCGCCCCGGCCACGACGCCGACTTCTGGATCGAGACGATCAGCTACAAGGAAACCCGCGAATACGTCGCGCGCATCCTCGCCTTCAGCGTGATCTACGACTGGCGCCTCAACGGCGACGCGCTGCCGGTCAGCGACCGCATGCTCGGCAAGCTGGACGCGCCGCGCAAGAAGTTCGTGTGTGTGGCCGCGGCTGGGGCCGCGGCCGGGAATCGGGAATAGGGAATGGGGAATCGCAACGGCGCACCGCGCACGACCGCGACGAGACTGTCGCCCGCATGCCGCTGTGTCTTCAGACGCAGCGAACCCGCTCTTGCCAATCCCGAATCCCCACTCCCGAATCCCGGCTCATGAACATCTACCTCGTCGGCGGCGCCGTCCGCGACAGCCTGCTCGGGCAACCGCCCGGCGACCGCGACTGGGTCGTGGTCGGCGCCACGCCGCAGCAGATGCTGGACCTGGGCTACAAACAGGTCGGACGCGATTTCCCGGTGTTCCTGCATCCGCACAGCGGCGAGGAGTACGCGCTGGCACGCACCGAGCGCAAATCCGGGCGCGGCTACCACGGCTTCGTGGTCGACGCCGACCCGTCGGTGACGCTGGAAGAAGACCTGCAGCGGCGCGACTTCACCATCAACGCGATCGCCCGCGACGAGGACAGCGGCGCGCTGGTCGATCCCTACGGTGGCGCGCGCGACATCGAGCGGCGCGTGCTGCGCCACATCGGCCCGGCCTTCGGCGAGGACCCGCTGCGCGTGCTGCGTGCGGCGCGTTTCATGGCGCGGCTGGCGCCGCTCGGTTTCAGTGTGGCGCCGGAGACCCTGGCGCTGATGCGCGAGATGGCGGCCAGCGGCGAACTGGACACGCTGGTGCCCGAGCGCGTGTGGCAGGAGCTGCGCCGCAGCCTGGCCTCGGCGCAGCCGTCGGCGTTCCTGCGCACGCTGCACGATGCCGATGCGCTGCGCAGCGTGCTGCCGGAACTTGAGGCGCTGTACGGCGTGCCGCAGCGCGCCGAGTACCATCCCGAGATCGATACCGGCCGCCACCAGGAATTGGTCAGCGACATGGCCGCGCGGCTGGCGCCGGGCGATGCGCTGATCGGCTTCGCCGCGCTGACCCACGACCTGGGCAAGGCGCTGACCCCGCAAGCGGAATGGCCGAAGCACGTGATGCACGAACAGCGCGGCGTCGCCCCGCTGCGCGCGCTGTGCGAACGGCTGAAGCTGCCGCAGGAACACCGCCAGCTGGCCGAGATCGCCTGCCGCGAGCACTTGAACGTGCATCGCCTGGCCGAGTTGCGCGACCGCACCGTGCACGAACTGCTGCAGCGCTGCGACGGCTTCCGCAAGCCCGAACGCATCGCGCAGCTGGCGCTGGTATGCGAGGCCGACAAGCGCGGCCGCCTCGGCAACGAGGACGCCGACTACCCGCAGGGCCGCGAACTGCAGCGCCTGCACGCTGCGGCACTGGCGGTCAACGCGCGCGACCTGGCCGCGCAGGGCCTGAGCGGCCCGCAGATCGGCGAGGCGCTGGCGAAGGCGCGGATCAAGGCGATCGCCGCGGCGCGCGGCACGCCTGCGGAGTGACGCGGCCTGTTCCGCGACGCCTATCTGTCTACAGGACGCCCCTGTAGGAGCGGCTTCAGCCGCGACGGGCGCTACCGGTAAAGCCCGTCGCGGCTGAAGCCGCTCCTACAATTGGCTAGCGGCCGCAGATGCCGCGTCGAATATGCCAACTGCACACACACAGCGAACCGCCATCAATACCGCGCCAGCACCGCACGCACCGCTTGCAGATAGCCATCACCGAACAGGTTGAGGTGATTGAGCAGATGGTAGAGGTTGTACAGCGGCGCGCGTTCGCGCCAATCCTTCGCCAACGGCGCGTGTTCGGCGTAGCTGCGCAGCAGCTGCGGATCGGGTTCGCCGAACAGCGTCAGCATCGCCAGTTCGGCCTCGGCCCAGCCGTAGTGCGCCGCGCCGGCGTCGATCAGCGCCGGCAGGCCGTCGCCGGCGCAATGCAGGTTGCCCTGCCATAGATCGCCGTGCAGCAGCATCGGCGGCTGCGTTGGAATCAGTTGCGGCAGGCGTACGCACAGGCGTTCCAGGCGCGCCATGTCCGCGGGAACCAGTGCAGCATTGCGCAGCGCGCGCTCGGCCTGCGGGCGCAGCCGCCGTTCGACGAAGAAGCGATGCCCGTCGCTGTCGGCGCCATTGTCCTGCGGACTGTCGCCGATGTAGCCGTCGTGGTCGAAACCGAAGTGGCCGCCGCTTACGCGGTGCTGGCGTGCCAGGCCCTCGCCGGCGAGCCGGGCGAAGTGCGGATGCGGGACCGCCGCTCCCAGGTCTTCGAGCAGCAACCAGTCTTCGCCCTGCGCGTACACCTGCGGCACGCGGAGACCACCCGCTGCGCGCAGCGCGTCCAGGCCGCGCACTTCGGCGGCGAAGAAATCGGCCGGCATCGCGCGGCGGCGTTTGCAGATCGCGTCGCGGCCGTCGCGCAACGTCAGCCGGTGCAGGCCGTCGCGCGGCGGCAAGGCGAACAGGTCGGAACCGGCGGTAGGCATCGGCTCAGGCTAGAGGGCTTTTCGCTTGGGTGCGATCGGCGTTCACGGCGCAGCGCGTCGCGACTGGAGTCGCTCCCACACCTGGATCGAAATCGCCGGCACGCCGGCAACGAACGCCACCCGCTTGCGCGAGGGCGGACGCGCGCGGCGCACGCTCGGCAACGCCGCCGATTATTCCACCGCCCCCGCGATCCAGGTCTGCCGCACCTGCAGCGCGTCGTCGAGCAGCACCAGGTCGGCCTGGTAGCCGGGCGCGATGCGGCCGTAGCGGTCGTCCAGGCCCAGGCATTGCGCCGGATACAGCGAAGCCATGCGTGCGGCTTCGTCCAGGCTCACGCCCAGCCATTGCACGCTGTTGCGGACCGCGCTGGCCATGTCCAGCGCCGAACCGGCCAGCGCGCCGGCCGCGTTGCGCACCACGCCGTCCACCTCGGTGATGGTTTCGCCGTACAGGTCGAAGCTGGGGCTGTCGGCGCCGACCATCGGCATCGCATCGGTGACCAGGAACAGCGTGCCGCGCGGCTTGGCTGCCAGCGCCACGCGCAGGCTGGCCGGATGCACGTGCACGCCGTCGACGATCAGCCCGCACCAGGCGTGGCGGTCTTCCAGCGCGGCGCCGACCGCACCGGGATCGCGTCCCTGCAACGGCGACATCGCGTTGTACAGATGGGTGAAGCCGCACACGCCCGCATCCAGGCCGGCACGGATCTCGTCGTAGCTGCCGGCGGTGTGGCCGGCGAACACGCGCGCGCCGGCAGCGGCCAGCGTGCGGATGCTGTCGACCGGCAGCCGTTCCGGGGCCAGCGTGATCAGGGTGACGCCGTTGTCCAGCGAGGTGGCCAGCGCCAGTTCGGCGGCATCGGGCACGCGGAACTTGTCCACGTTGTGGGTGCCCTTGCGCGCCGGCGCCAGGTACGGCCCTTCCAGGTGGATGCCGAGCACGCCCGGCACGCCGGCGGCGATGGCCTCGCGGGTCGCGGCGATCGCCGCGCGCATCACCTCGACATCGTCGCTGATCAGCGTCGGCAGGTAGCCGGTAGTGCCGTAGCGGCGATGCGCCTGGCCGATGCGGCGCAGCGCCTCGACGTCGGTGCTGTTGTTGAACAGCACGCCGCCGCCGCCGTTGACCTGCACGTCGATGAACCCCGGCAGCAGCGTGCCGCCGCCCAGGTCCAGCTGCGTCGTCGCCGCCGCCACGCGCGCGTCGCCGTCGTCGAGCAGCGCGGCGATGCGCCCGTCCTGCAGCAACACGCTCACGCCGTCGAGGAATCCATCCGCACCGAGCACGCGCGCATTGCGCAGCGCCGTCGTCGTCATTACACCGTCTCCGTCACTTTGTTCAGATGCGGCGGCAGGTCCGGGTTGTAGCCGCGGCGCAGCGCCAGCGCGTTGATCGCGCGGTAGAAACTCTGGATGGTCAGCAGCGGCGCGCACACCGGGTGCGGCGCGGCGACCAGCGGCAGGTCGCCGTCGGCGCTGGCCAGCCACACCTGCGCGCCGCGGCCGCGGAACTCCTCGGCCAGGCTGCGGGTGCCGGCGCCGGTTTCGTCCGGCTGGGCGAAGGCCAGCACCGGGAAGCCGGGGCCGACCAGCGCCATCGGCCCGTGCTTCACTTCCGCCGAGCTGTAGGCCTCGGCATGCAGGCCGCAGGTTTCCTTGAACTTCAACGCCGCTTCCTGCGCCGCGGCCAGGCCCAAACCGCGGCCGAGCACGAACAGGTTGTGCGCATCGACCAGGCCGTCGGTGAGCGGGCGCCAATCGGCCTGCCACGCGGCGCGCAGCGCCTGCGGCAGCGTGTCGAGCGCGGCGAGCAGGGCCGCATCGTTCTTCCAGTGCGCGCCGAGCTGCAGGATCGCCGCCAGCGAGGCCAGGTAGCTCTTGGTCGCGGCCACGCTCTTCTCCGGGCCGGCGCCGAGCGCGATCACGGTGTCGGCCAGCTGCGCCAGCGGCGAATCCTCGACGTTGACCAGCGCTACCACGCGCGCGCCGGCGGCCTTGGCCGCCTCGGCGTTGCGCAGCAGGTCCGGGCTCTTGCCCGACTGCGAGATCACCACGTACAGCGCGCCGCGCAACTGCAGCGGCGATTCGTACACCGAACCCACCGACGGCGAGGCCGAGGCGGTGACCACGCCGAGCTGGGTCTCGAACAGGTACTTGGCGTAGGTCGCGGCGTGGTCGGAACTGCCGCGCGCGCAGGTGACCACGAACGGCGGCGGATCGGCACGCAACGCCGCGGCCAGCGCGCTGACCACGGCATGGTTACGCGCGAACTGCGCGGCGACGACATCGGCGGTTTCCGCGGCTTCGCGGAACATCAGGGTTTCGGTTTCGGTGGGCAGTGCCATGGGCAGGGTCATGTGGGATCGGGGGAAGGAGAACGGCGGGACTGCGGCTGCATCGGCGCGGTGGAGCCGCGCACCACCAGCTGCGGCACGAAGCCCTGGTTGTGCATCGGCGCCGGATGGTCTTCATAGGCGTCGCTGCGCAGCTGGCTGATCAGCAGCCGTGCGGCGTGGCGCGCGATGTCTTCGGTAGCCTGCTTGGCGGTGGTCAGCGCCGGCCACGACTGGCGCGAGAACGGGCTGTCCTCGAAGCCGGCGATGGACAGGTCGTAGGGCACGTTCATGCCCGCCGACTTGGCCGCGGCCAGCACGCCGGCGGCGATCTCGTCGTTGGAACCGAAGATCGCGGTCGGCGGCTCGCGCAGCGCCAGCAGCCGCCGCGCGCCGCGGAAGCCGTCGTCGAAGGTGTAGTCGCCGGGCACCACCAGGTGCTTGTCCAGAGTGATGCCGTAGTCCTTCAGCGCGGCCTCGTAGCCGGCGTAGCGCTCGCCGCTGGAGCGGTGCGAGGTGCCGCCCCACAGGAAGCCGATGCGCTGGTGGCCGAGCTGGATCAGATGCTCGGTGACCTCGTAGGCCGCATCGCGGTCGTCGACGTAGACGCAGGGGCCGTCCTTCGGATCTTCGGTGGCGGCGATGATGCGCACGGTCTTGATCCCGCGCGCGGTCAGCGCCGCGACCAGCTCGGCGCGCTCGGACATCGGCGCGGTCAGCACCAGCCCGGCCAGGCGCGAGCGCTGGGTCCATTCGGCCAGCTCCTCGGCCAGCATCGGCGAGGTCGAATCGCAGGGATGGATCTGCAGGCCGAAGCCGGTCTCGCGGCACGCCGCCAGCACGCCGTTCTGCACGCCGATGATGTGGTACGGATTGGGGTTGTCGTACACCAGCCCGATCACGAACGGGGTGCCGCTGCGCAGGTTGCGCGCCGACGGATCCGGTTCGTAGTCCAGCTCGGCGATGGCGTGCAGCACGCGCGCGCGCGTGGCCTGCATCACCGACGGTTCGTTGTTGATGACCCGCGACACGGTCTTCAACGACACCCGCGCCCGCTCGGCGACATCTTTGATGGTGGGTCTACGCATACTGCGGTCCTGCACGTCGGGAAGTACGCCCATGATGCGCGATCACGCGCGGGCGGAGGCTTGGCCGGCGCGGTGGCCGACCAGGGAATAGAACAGGATGTACAGGTAGCACGGCACCATCAGCAGCAGGAACACCAGCTGGAAGTCGAAGTGCTGCTTCAGCACCGCGAACAGCTGCGGGATGATCGCGCCGCCGGCGATGCCCATCACCAGCAAGGCCGAGCCGATCTCGGTGTGGCGGCCCAGGCCCTTGATCGCCAGCGGGAAGATCGCCGGCCACATCATCGCGTTGGCGAAGCCGAGCGCGGCGACGAAGCCCACCGACACGTAGCCATGGGTGAAATAGGCGCCGGCCGAGAACAGCACGCCGAGCAGCGCCGAGATGCTGAGGTAGCGCGCTTGCGAGATCAGCGTCGGGATCAGCAGCAGGCCGGCCACGTAGCCGGCCAGCATCGCCGCCAGGGTGTAGGAGGTGAACAGCTTGGTGTGGTCCAGCGGCAGGTGGAAGCCGTTGCCGTAGGTGCCGATCGCATCGCCGGCCATCACTTCCACGCCCACGTACACGAACAGGCACAGCACGCCCAGCCACAGGTGCGGGAACTGGAAGATGCTGGTCTTCTGCGCCGGGCTGCCGGCGCCGACCGGCGCGGCGTTGACTTCCGACGCCTTCAGTTCCGGCAGCGGCGAGAACAGCACGCCGATCGCCACCACCACCAGCACGCCGGCCATCACCAGGTACGGCAGGTGGATCTTGGCGGCGAACGCGGTCAGCAGCGCTTCCTTGGCCACCGGATCGGCGGCCTGCACCTGCGCGGCGAGGTCGCCGACGCCGTGCAGCACCAGCGTGCCGATCAGGAACGGCGCCAGGATGCCGGCGATCTTGTTGCAGATGCCCATCACCGCGATGCGCCGCGCCGCGCTCTCGATCGGGCCGAGGATGCTGATGTAGGGATTGATCGCGGTCTGCAGCAGCGCCAGGCCGCTGCCGATCACGAACAGGCCGGCCAGCGCGCCGGGATAGAAGCGCTGCGTGGCGAACTGGCCGAACGCCGCCGCGCCCGCCGCCATCACCACCAGGCTCAGCGCCAGGCCCTTCTTCATGCCGGTGCGCTTGAGGATCCACGACGACGGCAGCGCCAGGAAGAAGTAGGACAGGTAGAACACCATCAGCACCAGGAACGCGTTGACCTCGTTGAGGTCGAACGCCAGCCGCACGAAAGTGATCAGCGGGCCGTTGATCCAGGTGAAGAAGCCGATGATGAAGAACAGCAGGCCGACGATGGCGATCGAGGCGAAGGGACTGGCAGGCCGTGCGGTGGTCATGGGCGGGCGGGCTCCGGAAAGGCGCGTGGGTCGGTCGATCAGCGTCGCAGTTCGGCGACGAAGTCGTAGTAGTCGTTGTGGCAATAGGTGTCGGTCAGCTCGATCGCGCTGCCGTCGCGGGTGTAGCCGACCCGCACCACGTGCAGGATCGCCTCGCCTTCCTTCATGCCCAGGTGCCCGGCCAGCCGCGCCGGCAGGTTGATCGCACGGAAGTACTGCAGCGCGCGCACCACCGGGGTGCCCTGCGCGTCCAGGTAGGCGTACAGCGAATCGCCGATGGCCAGCGGATCGGGCACGGTGCGTTGCGGCAGCACCGCCTTCTCGTAGGCCATGACCCGGCCGTCGGCGCTGCGCAGGCGGGTCAGCGACGCCACCACGGTATCGGGCGACAGGCCCAGGCGCAGGATCTCTTCGCCGTGCGCCGGACGCACCCGCCGCTCCAGCCAGCGCGTGCCCGGCTCCAGGCCCTTCATGCGCAGGGTTTCGCTGAAACTGGCCAGGCCGCTGAGCTGGTGCTGGATGTGCGAAGTGATGAAGGTGCCGGCGCCCTGCCGGCGCGAGACCAGGCCCTGTTCGACCAGCGCATCCACCGCCTGGCGCAGGGTCACCCGCGACACCTGCAGTTGCTCGCACAGCTGGCGCTCGGCCGGCAGGGCCTCGCCCGGCTTCCACTGGCCGCCCTTGATCGCCTCGACCAGCTTGCTGGCCAGCTGCAGGTACAGCGGGGTCGGCGCGCTCGGGTCCACGGCCAGGCCTGCCAGTCTGGGGTCGGCCTCCGGCTTGGGCTTGGTCATCGTGCTCCCTCCGGACCGTATGGATTCATTATGTCCAATATAGTACCAATCCGCGGCCTGTGCACGCCGGGTCAGAGCCGCAGGTACAGCCGCCGCCGGTCCATCCACCAGCCCACCGCCCAGCACAGCAGGGTGTAGGCCAGGGCGCACGCCAGGCTGCCCCAGGGTCCCGGCAACCACCGCTGGAACACGGCGATGCCCAGCCATTGGTATAGGTCGAACCCGCTGTCGCCGGCCGGGACCAGCCGCAGGGCGATCACGAACAGTTCGGAAAACAGGTAGATCGCCAATGGATTGCGCCCGAGCACGGTGAAGAAGCCGCTGCCGGCCCGCCACTGGCGCACTTCGATCGCCCACAGCAGCGCGCCCAGCAGCAGCAGATCCAGGCCCACGGTCAGCAGCACGAACGAGCCGGTCCACAGCTTCTTGGCCAGCGGGAACCACGGCTGCCAGGCCAGCGCCAGCAGCGCCAGCGCGATGCCGGCCAGCAGCAGCCAGCGCACCGTGCGCGCCTGCTTGCCGACGCGGCGCACGTACAGACCGGTCAGGTAGCCGGCGACGACATTCACCGTGGCCGGCAGCGTACCGAGCAGGCCTTCCGGATCGAAGCCGCCGTCCTTGCGGTACAGCTGCGCCGGATCCAGCAGCCACAGGTCCAGGCGCGTGCCGGCGTTGCCGAGCTTGCTCAGTTCCGCGCCCGGCTGGCCCCACAGGTACAGCGCCGCCCAGTAGCCGAGCAGGAGCGCGACGCAGGCGGCCAGCAGGCCGCGCGGCGGCAACCAGCGGCACAGCAGCGCGGCCAGCGCATAGCACAGCGCGATGCGCTGCAGCACGCCCGGCACCCGGGTCTGGTCGATCGCGGTGAAGCTCCAGCTGCCGTCGGCGCCCTGGTGCACGAACGGGAACCAGTACATCAGGAAGCCGAGCAGGAAGATCAGCGCGCTGCGCTTGCCGACCCGGCGCAGGAACGCGCCGAGCGGCTGGCCGCGGTCCAGCGCGAAGCTCATCGCGTTGCCGACCGCGAACAGGAACGACGGGAACACCAGGTCGGCGGCGGTGAAGCCGAACCACGGCGCGTGCCGCAGTTGCACGAACGCATCGGCGCCGGCACCGGGCGTGTTGACCAGGATCATCAGGAAGATGGTCAGGCCGCGGAACACGTCCAGCGACAGGAAGCGTTCGCGCGACGGCAGCGCGGCGGGAATGGTCGCGGAAGCGGCGCTCATCGGGCATCCACCTGCTGCAGCAGCGTGCGCACCGCGGCGACCGGATCGGCCGGCGCTTGCCGTGCGTAGGGTGTCTCGCGCTTCACCCAGTCCCGCTCCCAGGCGCGCAGTCGCTGCTGCAGCGCCGCCTCGTCCACGCTGCCGCCGCCGACCGCCGCCGCCCGCAGCGCCTGCATCGCCAGCGCCCAGCGCGGCAGGTAGTAGTCGGCGTACATGCCCTGCCAGGCCTTGGATGCGTAGTCGCCGAGATTGCCCTCGCCGCCCCACACGCTGACCTGCGCCTTGGCGTCGCGCCGGTAGTAGGCCGCGTCCTGCGGCGTCTTCGCGTAGCCGGCGGCATCGTCGAGCCAGCTCGACAGGGTTTCCTGCTGGCCGCCGATCAGGACGTCGAGCTGCTGCACCGCCGCCTGCACGCGGGCGAAGGCGGCATCGCCGGCGGCGACGTCGCCGCGCCTGTACGCAGCCACCGCCTGCTGCAACTGCGCATCCACGCGGCCGGTGGCGTAGTGGCGGGCGAAGTCGACCAGGTCGTAGCGGTACAGCGGCGCGTCGGCGTACTCCGGCGCCAGCGCCAGCAGTTGCTCCAGCGCGCGGCGCAGGCGCGGCGGATCGCCGGGCGCGCCTTCGAATTCGCCGATGTCCAGCGTCGGCCGCTTGAACAGCAGGTAGGCGCCGGCGCGGCTGCGCCACCAGCGCGGCGTCCAGTAGCGGGTCGATAGCACCGAGGCCTGCAGGTCGTCCCAGGCCGCGCGCAGCGCCGGCGAGGTATGCCCGTAGCGGGCGCGGGTGTAGTCGCCGAGCCAGTCCTGCAGCGAACGCTCCTGCCCGCCCCAGGCCAGCGCATACATGTACTCGTAGACCACCGAGTTGTTGTGCAGGCCTTCGGGGAACGCGCCGAAGCCGACCAGCTGCTGCTTGTCCTTGTCGGCGAGCAGCGCGCGCAGGTCGTCGCGGTAGAACGCCAGGTCGCCGTACACCGGATTGCTGCCGCCGTAGTTGTGCACGTAGCCGTAGATCCACTGCTTGCCGTCGAACGCGTCGGACAGCTTCCAGGTGCCCGGGTAGCGATCGTTGCCGATGTCCAGCACCAGCAGCTTGTCGTTGGGTACCTCGCGCAGGAACGCGGCGATCGCCTGCGGCGTCCAGAAATGGCGGTCGGCGCCGAACAGCCAGCCCTGCATCACCCACACCGCGTCGGGATTGGCGCGATGGATCGATGCGTAGAGCGCACGGCCGTAGTCGGCCAGGCGCTTGTCGCGCTGTGCCGGCGGCACCTCGGGCGGCGTGGTCTTGGCCGTGTTGGCAGTGCTGTCGCCGTAGCTGGCCAGGCGCGCGTCGCTGCCGTCGGCGGCGATCGGCGGCAGCATCTCGTTGAACGCATCGGCCAGGTAATAGGTGCCCTTGCCGTAAGTGCGGTCGTAGAGCTCGATGAAACGCTGCGCGATCCTGGCGAACAGCGGATCGGCCGGATCCAGCCAATAGGTTTCGTGGAAGCCCTCCCAGGCGCGCATGCGGTAGATGCGCGCCTGCGGATGCGCCTGCGCGAACGCCTTCGGCACGTAGCCGGCGAAGGCCGGCAACACCGGCTTCATGCCCAGCGCGCGCATGCGCTGCAGGATGCGCAGCTGCAGCGCATGCTTGTCGTCGATCCACTGCTGCGGCAGCGGCGCGTCGTAGCCTTCGATGTTGCCCATGCGCTGCCACGGCGCGAACGCCGGGCCGGAGAAATACTGCGCCAGGTCCGCGTCGCTCACCCCGAACTCGCGCCACAACGCCTGCCACACGTAGTCCTGACCTTCCATCGCCAGCGGCATGTCGACGCCATGCAGCGCCATCCAGTCGATCTCGCGTTCCCAGCGCGCCCAGTCCCACCATGGCGTGGTGTAGCCGTAGGTGCACACGTTGAGATAGGCGCGGTAGGCGAACGGCGTGACCACGCGCTGCCCGCTGAAATCGGCATACGCGGCAGGCAGCGCGACCCGGCTGCCCTCCCAGCTCACCGAGGCGGCGCCGATCGATTGCAGATAGCTGTACGCGCCATGCGCCAGCGCCACTTCCGAGGACCCGGACACGCGCAGCGTGCCGGCGTCGGCGGCGACCTGATACCAGTCGTTGCCGTTGCCGCGCGGCTGCCGTTGCAGGGTCAGCGCGGCCGCGCGCGGACCGAGCGTGCGCAACAGTACGCCGCGCGCGGCGTCGCCTTGCGCGTCCTGTACGGGTGCCGCAACCGCGGCCGGCGCCAGCAGCATGCAGGCCAGCAGCAGCGCGGCCTGCCCGGGGACCGGCAACGCGCGCACGAAGCGCATCCAGGCACGTGCGTGCGGGAAGGCATGGCGGAAAACTCGCTTCATTCGGTCAATACTCCACTATCGCGACATCGTCGAAGCCGAAAGGCATTCCGGCCGTCACCTGCATCACCACCGCCAGCACCCGTTCGCCGTCCGCAGGCGGCAAGCGCAGTTGCGCATGCTGCCCCGCAGCCACCCGGGCGACCAGCTTCCGGTCCAGATACACCTGCGCCGCGCCGGTCGCGCGCCCCAGCCGCAGCACCCCGCCGCGCTGCTGGATCCCGGCCCACGGGGTGAACGCGGTGCGGTACAGCACATAGCCATCGCGCTCGGCGCGGGTCTCCAGGTTGCCCGGCTGGCAGAAGCTCCAGCTGTTGTTGTCGTTGGGCGCGCGCGGCAGCGCCGGATCCGGCGGCGCGGCGAACGGCAGCGTGCGCCGCCAGCCGGGCACCACCATCGCCGCGGCGGCCGGCGGCAGCGACGGCGGCAAAGCCACCGCATCCAGGCCGATCGTGGCCTGCGCAGCCCGCAGGCCCGGCGCGCGCGCCTCGATGCGCAGCCGGCGCTGGCCGGTGCCGGCCTCGACGATGGCCTGCGCCAGGCCGTTGAACAACTGCACCTGCGGCACGTTGTCGGCCGCGTGCCGATTCGGATCGCCATTGCCGACGCCGAGCAGGCGCCCGCCGTCGACCCGCAGCGCGATCTGCGCATCGGCGAACGGCACGTGGCGGCCCTGCGCGTCCACCGCTTCCAGGGTGATCGGCTGCGCGTCGCGGCCGTCGCCGCGCATCCGCGCGCGGTCCGGGGTCAGCCGCAGCGCGACCGGCGCGCCGACCGTCTGCACCCGCTGCCGCGCCACTTCGCGGCCATCGCGATAGGCCACCGCCTCCAGCACGCCCGGCGCGTACGCCACCTGCCAGGCATTCATTTCGATCCGGTCCACCGCCTGCCGCCCCTGCGACTGCCCGTTGAGCCACAGCTCCACCTGCTGCGCGTTGCAGAACGCCATCACCTTGATCGGCGTACCTTCGCGGCCCGGCCAGTTCCAGTGCGGCAGCAGCTGCAGCACCGGTGCAGCGTCGATCCACTGCGCCTGACGCAGCCAGTAGGCGCCTTTCGGGAAACCGCACAGATCCATGATGCCGAAGAACGAGGACACCGACGGCCATTCGAACGGGGTCGGCTCGCCGCGGTAGTCGAAGCCGGTCCAGACGAAACTGCCGGCGAGATAGGGACGCTCGTCGATCAGTTTCCACGACGTGCGGTGGGTGTTGCCCCACGGCGCGGCGACCGAATCGTCCTCGGCGATGACGTGCGCGTCCATGTCGGTGAACCAGGCGCCGCGGGTCTGGAACGCGCTGGTGTCCTCGCTGGACAGCAGCGGCTTGTGCGGCATCGCCGCGCGCACGCGGTCGTAGTTGAACTGGCGGTAGTTGAAGCCGACCACGTCCACCGCATCGGCCGCATTGCGTTGGGTCAGCATGCCGTCGTTCATCGCCGCGGTCACCGGGCGGCTGTCGTCCAGCTCGCGCACCAGCGCCACCGCGCGGCGCACCATCTGGTAGCCGGCGGCAGTGCCCTGCATCGGTTCCTCGTTGAACACCGACCACAGGAACACGCAGGCGCGGTTGCGGTCGCGGCGCACCAGCCAGCGCAACGGCGCGGCGTAGTCGGGCGCGGGATTGAATACGCGGTTCTCGGCCATCACCAACATGCCCAGCCGATCGCAGACGTCGAGCAGCTCGCTGGCCACCGCGTGGTGCAGGCGGATCGCATTGCAGCCCAGCGCCTTGAGCCGGCGGATGCGGAACTCCAGCAGGCTGTCGGGCACCGCCACGCCGACCCCGGCATGGTCCTGGTGCAGGCAGGCGCCCTTGATCTTCAGCGGCCGCTCGTTGAGGAAGAAGCCCTGCTGCGCATCGAAGCGCAGCGTGCGAAAGCCGATCGCGCATTCGCGGCGGTCGCGCTCGCGGCCAGCGCTGCGCAGCACCGCCGCGACCCGGTACAGATGCGGCGCGGCCACGTCCCAGCGCTGCGGCCGCTGCACCTGCAGCTCGACCTGCGCCACCGCCTGTGCCAGCGCGCCGACCTGCAACGCGCTGCTGCCCTGCGCCAGCAGCGTGCCGTGCGCGTCGTACAGCGCCACCTCCAGCAGCGCCGCGTCGGCCTGCTCGCCGGCATTGGCGACGGTGACCGCAACCGGCAGCGTCCAACGTTCGCCGTCGCCGATCCGCGGCACCGCATGCACGCCATCGCCGACGATATGCAGCGCATCGCGCACCGCCAGCCAGGTGTGCCGGTAGATGCCCGCGCCTTCGTACCACCAGCCGTCCATTGCCTCGGCATCCACGCGTACCGCGATGCTGTTGAGGTCCTGGCCGTAGCGCGCGATTGCGCTCAGGTCGATGGCGAACCCGTCGTAGCCGCTCCAGCTACGCGCCATCAGCAAACCGTTGACCCAGACCATGGCGCGGCTGGAAATGCCGTCGAACCGCAGCTCCAGCGCCTTGCCGCGCTGCGCCTCGTCCAGCCGCAGGCTGCGCCGGTACCAGGCGATGCCGCGGCGGCGATAGCCTTGCGCGACATTGGCGCTGGCCTCGATCGGCTGCTCGATGGCGAAATCGTGCGGCAGCCGCAGCTGCCGCCATTGGCTGTCGTCGAAATCGCCCGCGGCCGCGCCCCAGGCCTTGCCCGCCTTGGCGTTGTCGTAGCTGGCGTCCTGCCCGCTGATCGGCGGGAACGGGATGTCGCCTTCGTGGAAGCGCCACCCCTCGTCCAGGCAGAACAGGCCCGGATCGGCCGCCAGCGTCGGCGCCGGCACCGCCGCTGCGGCAGTGGCGGAGGCGGTGCCTGCCATGCCGGCATCCGCCGCGCTGCCCGCCCAGCTCAACCGCGGCGCCGCCAGCAGCAGGCCGGCGCCCGCGCCGCCTGCCAGGAATTCTCGTCGTTGCATGCGCTTGCCCTGGAACCTGTGAATGCGATCGGGATAGGCCACGTTGCCCTGCCCGGCGCCACCGCGGCGCCGGGCAGGCTGCGGACTACCCTGCAAGCGACCGCATCGCCCTCACAGGATGTCCCACTGCATCGACACGTAGAAGCTGCGGCCGGTGACGCCGGTCATCTGCCAGCGGCTGCTGATGTCCTTGTACGCCTCTTCCTTCTTGTCGGTCAGGTTGAGCCCGCCGAGCTGGAAACTGAGCGTATCGGTGGCCTGGTAGCCGAGCACCGCGTCGAGCTGGGTGCGCGCCTTCATGGTGTGGCCTTCGCGGGCGAAGAAGCTGTCGCTGCTGTCCTGCTCGTACTCGCTGCGGTGGTTCAGCGACAGCCGCGCGGAGAACATTGCGTTCTCCCAGTAGCCGGTGGCGTTCCAGGTCTTCTCCGACAGGTTGCGGATCTTGAAATCGGTGTCGCGCTGCGGGAGCACCCGGGTGAAGTTGGCGGTCAGGCCGAAGCCCTGGATCGGCAGCCACGCGTCGAACGATTGCGTCCAACCCAGTTCGTAGCCCTTGATCTTGACCTTGCTCGGATCGTTCCGGGTGGCGGTGATCTCGTAGATGTTGCCGCTGCCGTCCACGCAATCGCCGGAACTGTTGCTGGACAGTGCCGCGCCGTTGAACGTGGTCGGGCACACGATGCTGTTGAAGGTACCGTTCTTGACCTGCTTCCAGAAGCCGGCCAGGGTCAGCCCGCCGCCCTGGCCGTAGTACCACTCCAGGCTGAGGTCGGCCTGGTCGGCGGTCAGCGCCTTCAGGTCGGTCTGGCCAAGCGACACGTCGTAGGTGGTGGTGCCGCCGGTGTTGCTGCCCGAGGAGATGGTGGTGGCGATGGCGGTGTTGCTGTCCAGGATCGGCCGCACCAGCACCTTGCCGGCGGCGAAGCGCAGCAGCAGGTCCTCGCGCATGTCCAGCACCAGGTTCAGGCTCGGCAACCAGTTGTGGTAGTCGTACGGCGCGCGTTCGGTGCCGACCACCTCGTTGGCGTCCTCGCTGTACTGCGAGGCGGTGGTCAGGTAGGTGTCGGTGGTGCGCTTGGTGTTCTCGTAACGCACGCCGACGTTGCCGCGCAGGCGCATACTGCCCAGTTCGGTGTCGATCTTGGCCAGCGCGTAGGCGGAAAAGATGTCGTTGCGGATGTGGTAGCTGGCCTGCGGCGCGAACAGCACCGGCACGGTGATGCCGGAGGCGGCCAGCGCTTGCGCGTAGGCGTACACGTCAGGCGCCACCCAGCCGCTCTGCGACGCCAGGTTGCCGTCGAGGAAGTTGCTGACGCTGGAGCTGGCCGCCGACAGTTCCGGGAACATGGCGTAGCCGGAGACCGCGCCGGAGTTGATCAGGTACAGGAAATCGCGGCGCCAGACGTTGCGGTCGAAGGTCTCGCGGCGGAACTTGGTGCCGAACTTCACCGAGTCCAGGAAGCCGGCGCCGACGTAGCGTTCGGCATCGAACTGCAGCGACCATTCCTTGTTGCTGAGCTTGGTGATCGCGCCGTTGGGGTATTCGTCGCGCACAAGGTTGGCCTGGTCCCAGGCGCTGGCGTCGTTCGCGTCGGCATCGGTGGTCAGCGAGATCGCGCCGGGATTGGACATGTCGAACAGCGTCGCCGACGGCAGGCGGCCGAGGATCACCGCGCGCTCGTCCTCGTCGGTCTTGCCTTCGGTGTAGTTGGCCACGCCGCTGAAGGTCCACGCATCGCCCTTCCACTTGGCGTCCCAGGTCACCAGCTGCGAAGTGAGATCGTGGCGCTCGAGCTGGCGGTTGTTCTCCAGCCAGTAGTTGGACGCCGACACCTTGGTCGCGGTCAGGTCCTTGGTCTCCAGCACGGTGAGGTAGTTGCGGTCGAAGGAATAGACCAACTGATTCATGTCGTTGTCGGTCTTGTCCTGCGAGTAAAGCGCGGTCAGATTCATCTCCAGCCGGTCGTTCGGTTTCCACTGCAGGCCGGCGGTGAGCATCTTGCGGTCGGTCTCGCGCTCGATCGAGCGGTAGCGCGGGCGGCGCGGGATGTACAGGGTGCCGTCGTCGGTGTCCTGGGTGTACCAGCGGTCGATCCACAGATAGTCGGCACGGTCCTTGAGCTTCTGGTAGCCGGCGTTGACGAACACGCCAAGTTGGCCGCCATCGGCGAGCTGGAACTGGTCGATGTAGGTGAGCACCGCCTTCGGCGTCGGCGCGCCGCCGGCGAATTCGGAGTACTGCTCCTTGGCCGACAGGATCAGCTTGCGCTCCTTGTAGTCCAGCGGCTTGGTGGTCTCGATATTGACCGTGCCCGACAGCCCGCCGGCATCCATGTCCGCCGACGGCGACTTGATCACCTCGATCGCCGCGGCCACTTCCGGCTGGATGATGTCGTAGCGGAAACCGTCGGTGAAATCAGCGCTCTTGATGGTCTGGCCGTTGATCGTGGTGGCCGAATACTGCGGGCCCAGGCCACGGATGCTGATGGTCGAGCCGCGGCCGTTGATGGTGGAGATCTGCACGCCGGGAATGCGCTGGATCGCCTCGGCGATGTTCTCGGCCGGGAACTTGCCGATGTCCTCGGAGGAGATGCCGTCGGTCATGCGCGCGTCTTCGCGCTTGTTGTCCAGCGCGGTGATCAGGCTCTTCTGGTAGGAGCTGGTGACGGTGACCGTGTCGAGCTGGGAGATGGAATCGGATGCGGGCGCTTGCTGCGCCTGCGCTGCGGCACTGAGCAGGCCGAACGCGATGGCGCTGGCGAGGACGGACAGGGAACAGCAGTGCGGACGGGAGCGGGCGGCATGTGGCATTGGGCTATCCTGGTTGATGGCTGATCGGCACGGCACGTCTGACATCCAGCGGCAGCGATCGGCAGGCAGCACCCTCCATTGCGCCCGACGCGACGCGCAGGGCGATGCCGTCCGTGCGGACACGGAGTCGATGGAACGTGCTGTCTGTTGCGGCGCCTCGTGGTGCGCAAGGCGCGTCCCCGTCCCTACCCCGGAGCGGGCGATTGCATGCTGCTGGACTGATCGATCCCGAATTGGCAAAGACCAATTCCAGGCGCTTCGATTCTTATGGTCTTAGAAAGATTGTGTCAACGCTGCAATGCCCACAATCGGCAAATGGCGCCTGGACTTGCCGCGAGCTCCAGAAAATATCTTTTATTATCAAAAACTTGTCGATCAAAAATATTTTGTGCGCGTCCGCTTTCACGCATCGTTGTCACGATACCTATGTCGCACCAATTCTACGAATGAGACCAATTTTGTGCACCGCGACATGACTGCGCCGCGTTCTCATTTGCGCGCCGCCACCTCCGTCCCGGCGATCCGCATAACCCGTTGATGCAGCTGCACTTCGACAAACACGGGTGGCGACAGCGAGACGCGGGACGACGTTACGCATGGCGAAACCAGCACCAGACGAATTTTCCGGGCAAGACTTGACATCGTTGTCATAGCCTCGTAAGAATCGGCACACACGGGGGTGGGGCCGCGCATACGCGGCGCAAAAGCGGGCCATGGGAGGCATGTGATCGCAATGATCCTGACGCGCGAGTCGCGTGCCGCACTCGGCACGCCATTGCAATACCAGACGCCGTTGCACGCCCTGTTCGCCACCGGGGTCGGCATACCGCTGTCCGCCGCAGCGGCTGGCATCGCCGTGGCCAGCGCCGCCCTGCCGCATCGGCATCGTTTCAGCTCGACAGCTTGACGCAGCGCGTCGCGCACCACGGCGGCACGTTGCACCAGGCATTGCACGCACAAGCGAAACCGGCGGCCCCAGCGCCGGAAGACTCCAGCCAGCCACACCGCGCATCACCCACACAGCAGCACAGCAGACATCAGCACCGCAGGCAGTAAGGCAACAGGCAGAGCCGGCACGCAGCGCAACGCTCGCGCGCCGCGTCGACCCATTGAATGATGAGGAGAGACATCATGCAATACCGCCATTCCGTCTTGTCCGCAGCAATCCTCGCCACCCTGGCCTGCGCCGCGCAGGCGCAGCAGGCCGGCGGCGATGCCACCGACCTGGACGCCGTCCAGGTCGTGGGCATCCGCGCCAGCCTGGAAAAATCGCTGGACACCAAACGCAACAACGTCACCGTGTCCGAAGCGATCACCGCCGAGGACATCGGCAAGTTCCCCAGCACCAACGTCGCCGAAGCGTTCGCGCAGATTCCCGGGGTCACCATCGACCGCCGCTTCGGCCAGGGCGAGCGGGTCAGCATCGACGGCACCGATCCCAGCCTCAACCTGTCGTTCCTGGACGGCCACCCGGTGGCGCAGGCGATCTGGCTGTACGGCGAGCAGCCCAACCGCGGTTTCGACTACACCCTGCTGTCGCCGCAGATCCTGGGGCGGGCGGAGATCGTCAAATCCTCCGAGGCGCGGCTGGTCGAGGGCAGCCTCGGCGGCACCGTGCTGATGCACAGCCGGCAACCGCTGGACCTGAAGGCTAACGAGATCGCCGGCTCGGTCGGCTACAGCTACAGCCAGCAGGCCAGCGAGGGCAAGCCGAACGCCTCGCTGCTGTACAGCTGGAAGAACCCGCAGGAGACCTTCGGCATCGCGGTGTCCGCGCAGCACTACGAGGAGCGCGTCGATCGCCAGGGCATGGAAGTGTTCGGCTACGCCAAGGCCGCGACCTTCGCCAACGCCGGCGGCGTGCCCGCCGATGCGGACGTGCCCAACTCGGTCAACGCGGCCTGGTTCCAACAGGACCGCAAGCGCGACAGCGCCGTGCTCAACCTGCAGCTCAAGCCCAGCGATGCGTTGGAGTTCAACCTCAGCGGCCTGTACATCAAGGAGAACTTCGACAACTACAACCAGTCGATGTACAGCTTCCTGACCTGGAACCAGGGCACCATCGACGCGGTGGACGCGCTCGGCAGCGTGAGCAACGGCGTGGTCGGCAGCGGCCATTCCGGCGCCAACGCCAATGCCGGCGGCGGCACGGTGATCTACGACAACAACGTGCGCCAGTCGGAAGTCGTCACCAAGGGCATCGACCTGCGCGGCGCGTTCCGCGGCGAAGGCTGGGGCGTGAGCGGCCAGGTCGGGCAGAGCAAGTCGGACAACAAGGACCTGTCGCAATACTTCATCGAACCGTTCTACAACGGCGGCTTCAGCTGGGATCTGCAACGCGGCATCCGCTTCGACGATCCGGCCGGCGCGCGCGACCCGGCCAACTGGGGCTCGGCCGGCGGCTGGTTCGGCAACAACGGCATCTTCGCCACGCACAGCAAGGACCGCTACGCCCAGCTGGATTTCAACCTGCAGTTCGACAGCGTGTTCAACCAGCTGCTGTTCGGCGTGCGCCAGGGCAAGCACGACGAAGACTTCACCTTGAACGTGTACGGCGGCGTCACGCCCGGCACCCTGGCCGACGTGGGCACGATCGGCCTGACCGACATCCAGGGCTTCTATCCCGATCAAGGCCAACACGTGCAGGCGGGGCGCGGCAACGTCATCGACTGGATCCGCAACAGCCCGGTGGACTACGCCAATCCCGACCCGGCCAGCTACCTCAACAACAGCTGGGCGCTGCAGCAGACCAACAACGCCGCCTACGTGCAGCTGAACTTCTCCAACGGCGGCCTGCGCGGCAACCTCGGCGTGCGCTACGTGGATTCCAAGACCGAGGGCAGCGGCTTCGTCTACAGCGGCACGCCGACGCTGGACGACCTGGACAGCAAGTGGCAGACCCGCACCAGAAAGGAGAACTTCCTGCTGCCGTCGTTGAACCTGGCCTACGACACCGACACCGACTGGGTGTTCCGCTTCGCCGCGGGCAAGGTGATCGCCTGGGCGCCGTACAACCAGATGGTCAACAACACCTTCTTGAACGACACCACGCTCACCGGCAGCGGCGGCAACGCGGCGCTGTCGCCGTACGAATCGTGGAACTTCAACCTGTCGGCCGAGTACTACTTCGCGCAGCAGGCGGTGGTGGCCTGGTCGCTGTTCTACAAGAAGATCGACAACTACATCGACACCTCGGCCACGATCGAACGCCAGTACAATTCGATCCGCGACACCTCGCCGCAGACCTGGGCGCAGATGCTCGGCAGCAACGGCTGCACCGCCGACGGCTACTGCGACTACAGCATCCAGCGCCCGCGCAACGCCGGCGACGGCAAGGTCAAGGGCTTCACCCTCGCCTACCAGCAACCGTTCGGCAGCAGCGGCTTCGGCCTGACCGCCAACTACACCTATGCCAACGGCGAGAACAACACCGGCGACCGCCTGCCCTACCAGTCGCGCAACAGCGTGGCCTTCAGCCCGTACTACGAGAAGGGGCCGTGGAACGCGCGCATCAGCCTGAACTGGCGCGACAGCTATCTCGCCGGCGGCTACGTCGCCGGCGCCGCGCCGGCCAGCGTCGACGACTACACCGACCTGGGCGCGAGCATCGGCTATGCGATCAGCGAACAGTGGTCGCTGCAGGTGGACGCGCAGAACCTGCTGGACGAGGACTACTTCCAGTACCTGGGCGACAAGGACCACCCGGCCGGACGCTACAAGAACGGCCGCCGCTACATGGCGACGCTGCACTTCAAGTTCTGAGCGCGACCCGGCGCTCGGCTGCAGCCGGAACCACACTTTCTGTAGGAGCGGCTTCAGCCGCGACCGCGCGGGGCGTCCGCAATTGCTCCATGCTGACGGTCGCGGCTGAAGCCGCCCCTACAATGAATTCAGCAGGCTATCCGGCGCCGCTCCCGCAGGCGCCGCTCCCCGTCGTCGCTCCGGCGACGGCGCAACGCGCCAGTCCGCGCCACGCCGCCACTCACTTGGCGAACTGCACATGGCCCTCGACGAAGTACACGCCCTTGTCGCCCTGGCTCGGCAACGCCGACAACGTGTCGGTCACCACCTGGCCGCGGATGTCGGTGAGGCGGACCTCCAGCAATTGCGCGCCCATCTGCTCGCCGACGAAATGGTTGTACGGCATCTTCGGCAGGCTGACCCAGGCGCCGTCCTTCTTGTATTCGAACTTGACCACCGGATACAGGTGATTGCGCACCTGGATCGCGGCCCAGTACTGCGAACTGCCTTCCTTGATCCGGTACACCACGTTGCCATCGATCGGCGCGGCGACCACCTTCCAGCTGATCGGGAGATGCCCGGCACTCATGTCGCCGATCGCGGCGAAGGCATTGGGCGACAGGTCCAGGCCGCAATCGCCGCCCTCCGGATACAGGTCGGTGACGTAGACGGTGGCGGTGCCGCGCGGCCCCTGCACCTGCAGATAGGCGCCGGCCAGCGCGGCGGGGACGCCGCCGTAGTTCATCTGCGCCGGGTTCAGCGCGGTGATCATCGCATCGGCCGGGATCGGATCCAGCAGCACCGCGCCGCCGGAGTAGCCGGAACCGGTATAGGTCGCAGTGCCGTTGCAGATCCCGTCCCAGGCGGCAGCGGCAGGGGTGGCGATGGCGGCCAGGCACAGCCCGGCGAACAGGGTGGTGCTGCACAAGGCGCGGGCGCGACGTGTCGGCATGGGGATTCTCCTCGGCGAAGGCGGCGCCGGCCGCTGGCGTGCGGCCGCCGGCCATGCGCAAGGTGCGCGGTGCGCCGCGCGGCGGCCCGGGCACTGCGCGGGCCGACGCACTCTAGGCCAGGCGCTGCGCGCGCACCGGCACCGACACCGGGGAAACCGCATCTTGGCCGATGGCGTAGACCGCGGCGCCGGGCCGGCGGCACGGCGCGCGCGAAGCGAAACCGGGCATCAGCCGCGGCGGCGCCGCCCCGCCCCGGTCTCCAACCGCCACAGCAGATCGCGCAGCGGGGTCAGCGCGGTGGCCATGCCCGCCGCCACGCCCAGCGCATCGGCCAGCGCGTCGAACGGATCGGCCGAACGCGTGGTGGTCCACGCGCCCTGCGCGAACTCGATGCCGATGCCGAGCAACAGCAGGCCCAGCGCCGCCCAACGCCAGGCGCGCGGCCCGGCGTAGACCTGCACCGCGCCTGCCGCGAGCAGCAGGTAGGCGGTGAAATGCTCGGCCTTGTCGGTGTCCGGCAGGTCGGACAGCTGCGGCGGGTGCGGCATCATGCATACATAGATCAGCACCAGCACGCCCAGCCACCACAGCCCCAGCCACAGCCAGGGCCGGCGGAATGCGCGGACCGCCGCCATCACAGCCGCCAGGTCAGGTCGCCGACCAGGAACGCCGGCGCCAGCGACACATCGCGTTCGAAGCCCATCACCTGGAAGCGCTCGCCCATTTCGCTGGGCAGGGTCAAGCGCTTCACCTGCTCGCGCAGGCGCAGGCGGCCGCGTTCGTCGCTGCGCGCCTCGGCCTCGGCCAGCAGCGCATCCAGGCCGTTGCCGAGCAGGAAGCTGGCCTGGGTGCAGTAGCCGCCCAGTTCGAAACCGGCGCCGGTGCCGGCCTCGGCCAGCGCGGTGAAGTCCACCGACGCGGTCAGGTCCTGCAGGCCCGGCCACAGATAGGGATCGGCATGGGTGCGGTGCCGGTAGAACGCGCGCAGGGTGCCGTCGTCGCGCTGCGGCAGGTAGAACTCGCCGCGCGGATAGCCGTAGTCGACGAACAGCATCGCGCCGCTGCGCAGGCCGCCGGCCACCGCCTGGATCCAGTACGGCAGCTGCGGCAGCAGTTCGGAGCGGTAGCCATCGGCGAACGGCGTTTGCAGATAGCGTTCGACATGCCGCACCGCCGCCGCCAGCAGCGGATCGGCCGGCTGCTCGCCGCGGCGGAAGCGGCCTTCGCCGTCCAGGGTCACGGTTTCCTCGAACACCTCGCCGTCGCGCAGGGTGAAGCGCGGCGTCGGCAGCGCGTCGATCACCTCGTTGGCGAACAGCACGCCGTTCCAGTCGTCCTCGAACGGGCGGTCCAGCCACTCCACCAGGTCGAACACCGGCGGGATCAGCGCGCGCTGCAGGCGCGCGCGCTGGCGTTCGCGCAGGTCGGCGCTGGGCTCGAGGATGGCGTAGCGCTCGGGCAACGCGTCCAGCGCCAGCAGGCGCTTGAGCATCACCTCGGCGAACGCACCGCTGCCGCCGCCCACTTCCAGCATCCGCGCCTGCGGCCCGAGCTGCTGCAGCACCGGGGCCAGCGCGTTGGAGACGGTGGCGGCGAACAACGGCCCCAGCTCCGGCGCGGTGACGAAGTCGCCGTCCTCGCCGAACTTGCTGCTGCCGGCGCTGTAGTAGCCGAGGCCCGGCGCGTACAGCGCCAGCTCCATGAAGCGCGAGAACGGAATCGCGCCGCCGCCGGCGGCGATCTCGGCGCGCAGATGCGCGGCCAATCGATCGCTGTGGGCGAGCGCGTCGGCGTCGGGGGTGGGAAAGTCGATAGGCATGCGGCGCTGGATTGCGTGGACAATGCACAGCATAGCCGAGCGTGGAATGCACACATGACCGAGACCAAAGTCGCCCTGATCACCGGCAGCGCACGGCGCATCGGCGCCGGCATCGCGCGGCGCCTGCACGCGGCCGGCTATCGCCTGGCGCTGCACGCGCATACCTCGCAGGCCGAGCTGCAGGCGCTGGCGCAGGAACTGGAAGCCGCGCGCGCCGGCAGCACCCTGACCCTGCACGCCGACCTGCGCGACGCCGCGCAGCTGCCGGCGCTGGTGGCGCAGTGCGTGCAGCGTTTCGGCCGGCTCGATGCGCTGGTCAACAACGCCTCCAACTTCTATCCCACGCCGCTGGCCGAAGCCACGCCGGCGCAATGGGACGACCTGTTCGCGGTCAATGCGCGCGCGCCGCTGTTCCTGGCCCAGGCCGCGGCCGCGCAACTGCGCGAGCACCGCGGCGCGATCGTCAACATCACCGACCTGCACGCCGAGCAGCCGCTGCGCGAGCACCCGCTGTACAGCGCGGCCAAGGCCGCGCTGGCGATGCTGACCCGCTCGCTGGCGCTGGAGCTGGCACCGCAGGTGCGGGTCAACGCGATCGCCCCGGGCGCGATCCTGTGGCCGGAGGCCGGCAAGGACAGCGCTGCGCAGCAGGCGCTGCTGGCGCGCACGCCGCTGGCGCGGATCGGCCAGGTCGAGGAGATCGCCGAGGCGGTGCGCTGGCTGCTCGACGACGCCGGCTTCGTCACCGGGCAGACGTTGCGGGTGGATGGGGGGCGGGGACTTTCCTGACGGCTGGGACTTGGGAATGGGGAATGGGGAATAGGCGAGCGCGCCCAGGCCAGTCGTTGCTGAGCCCCACTCCTTACCGCGCCATGACAGCCAGAAGACCCGACCCGGCGTCCGGCTCTACCGATTCTCCATTCCCGATTCCCCACTCCCGGCTTCATCCAACTCGACCACCTCGAACGCCTCCCGGAACTGCGCATGCGCCTGCCACAGCGCGCCCAGGCGGTGGCCGCTGAGCGGGTCGACGAAGTCGGCGGCGATGTCGGCCAGCGGCTTGAGCACGAAGGCGTGGCGCAGTTCCGGGCGCGGGATGCGCAAGTGGCCGGGGCCCTCGACGATGCGGTCGCCGTAGAACACCACGTCGATATCCAGGGTGCGGTCGCTGAAACGCGGGCCGCTGCGGTCGCGGCCATGCGCGTCTTCCAGCGCATGCAGCCAGGCATCCAGCGTTTCCAGCTCCCACTCGGTCTGCAACGACACGGCATTGTTCAGGAACGGCGGGCCGTCGAATCCGACCGCCGGGGTACGGTAGGTCGGGGACACCGCGATCGGGCCGAAACGCTGCCGCAGCGCACCTATCGCGGCGGGCAGATGCTGGTGCGGGCGCAGATTGCTGCCCAGGCTGAGGAGCACGGTGGTCATGGGATATTCGCGCATGCCGCGGCCGCGACCGTCAACGGGTAGCCAAGCCCGTCCCCCCCCGCATAGAATCGAAACGCATTGAACTCCGGCAGCGACATGACTTATTGCGTAGGCATCGAAGTGGACGAAGGCCTGGTCTTCGCCGCAGACACGCGCACCAACGCCTCGCTGGACGACGTCCGCGTGCATCGCAAGCTGCATGTGTTCGAGTATCCGGGGCAGGCGGTGTTCGTGCTGATGTCGGCCGGCAACCTGGCCACCACCCAGCTGGCGATCTCCAAGCTGCAACGCGATGCGGACGATCCGGACGCGCCGCGCAGCCTGCGCTCGTTCAAGCACCTGTTCGAGGTCGCCGAGTACGTCGGCGAGGTCCTGGTCTCCAGCCAGGTCAAGCTCTCCGACCAGTCCCAGCACAGCGGCGTCAGCGTGCAGTCCACCCTGATCCTTGGCGGGCAGATCGCCGGCGAGCGGCCCGGGCTGTACATGATCTATCCGCTGGGCAACGCCATCGCCACCTCGCCGGAGACGCCGTACCTGCAGATCGGCGAGTCCAAGTACGGCAAGCCGATCCTGGACCGCATCATCCGCCCGGAGATGCAGCTGGAGGACGCCGCGCGCACCGCGCTGGTCTCGCTGGACTCCACCATCCGCTCCAACCTGTCGGTCGGCATGCCGATCGACCTGGCGGTGATCCGCCGCAACGACCTGCGCGTCACCGAGCGCCTGCGCCTGGAAGCGGACACGCCGCTGTATTCGGAAATCCACGACACCTGGTCGCGCAAGCTGGAGAACGCGGTGCGCACCCTGCCGCGCTTCCCCTGGGAGCCGGCGCTGACCACCGAAAGCGACACCGACACCCGCGGCGCCCTGCCGCCACTGCCGCCGCGCCGCGTCCCGGCCAGGCGCGACCCGGAAGATCAGTCGTCCCAGCAGTGAAGCCGGGATTGGGGATTCGGGATTGGGGATTCGCAAAAGCGGCGTCAAGGTGTCTGATCGCCCGCGCTAAAGCGCTTTACCTTCCGTGCAACGGTAGTGCCGTTGCCGTCGCTGTTGCCTGAAACAAATCCCGAATCCCGAATCCCGGCCCCTCAACCACTCTCCAACGCATGCGCCACCGCGCGGAACACGCGCTGCATCTCCAGCGGCTTGCGCAGGACGTGCACGGCGATGTCGCGCGGGAAGTGATCGCGCTGCAGGGCGGTGCCGGCATCCTCGAGCACGATCGCCGGGCCGCGGTAGTCCAGGTCCTGCAGCGCCAGCAGCAGGCTCACCGCCGACAGCAGGATGATGTCGCTGTCCACGATCACCAGATCCGGCATGCCGTGTTCGCGCACCTCGCGCAGCGCCGCGGCGCCGTCGGAGGCCAGCTGCGGCTGGTAGCCCTGGCTGGACAAGGCGTTGCCGAGCAGCGACAGGCGCGTGGCCTCGCCGTCCACCAGCAACACGCGCTGGCCCCTGCCCATCGGCATCGCCGGCTCCGGCTCGGCCGAGGGCGCGTGGCCGCGCAGCGGGATCAGCAGTTCGAAGCAGGTGCCCACGCCCGGCGTGCTGTCCACGCCGATGCTGCCGCCGTAGCTTTCGACGATGCGCTTGCACGAGATCAGGCCCAGGCCGGTGCCGTCGGCCTTGGTGGTGAAGAACGGACTGAACAGCTGCGCCTGCGTATCCGCATCCATGCCCACGCCGGTGTCGCGGACCAGGATCCGCACCTGCTCGCTGCCGTCGGCGCCGATCGCCGGCGCCGCCGAAATGGACAGCGTGCCGCCATCGGGCATCGCCTGGATCGCGTTCAGGCCGAGGTTGAGCAGGCACTGCTGCAATTCGGTGTAGTTGGCCTCGATCGACAGCTCGGCGTCGGCCACGTCCACCTGCAGGCCGACCCGCTCGGGCAGGCTGCTCTTGAGCAGCATCTGCACCGCCTGGAACAGGCCGGCGATGGACACCCGCTCGCTGGGCGTGCGCGAGCCGCGCACGAACGACAGCATCGATTCGGCCATCTCGTGGCCGCGCCGGCCGCACTCGGCGATGACTTCGGCCAGGTGCCGCAGCTGCGGGTCGTCGCTGCGCCCGATCATCAGTTCCGGCACGATCAGCAGCGGCTGCAGGATGTTGCGCAGGTCGTGGCTCAGGCCGGCGGCGAGCATCGCCAGGCTCTCCAGCCGCTGCGCGCGCATGAGTTCGCCCTCGACCCGCTGCCGCTCGCGCTCGGTACGCGCTTCGCGGATCGCGCGCGCCACCGCCGACGGCAACCGGGTCGGGTTGTGCTTGATGATGTAGTCGTTGGCGCCATCGCGCAGCGCCTCCACCGCGGTCTCCTCGCCGATCGTGCCGGAGACGAAGATGAAGGGCACCGACGTGCTGTGCTCGCGCAGTACGCGCAACGCCTGGTGTCCCGAGAAGCCCGGCATGCTCAGGTCCGACAGCACGATGTCCGGGGCGAACTCGCGCAGCGCGACACGCAGCGCGGACTCGCCTTCCACCCGCCGGAAGGTCGCCTCCAGGCCGGCGTCCAGCAACTGGTCGGACAGCAGCTCGGCGTCTTCCGGAGAATCCTCGACCATGAGGATCCGGATCGGTCCGAGCTTGGTGCCGGTCGTAGGCATAGGCGCTTACTCTTTGTCCGGCGCCTGGTTGATCACCGCCCAGAACGTGCCCAGGGTCTTCACCGCAGTGAAGAACTGGTCCACGTCCACCGGCTTGACCACGTAGGCGTTGACGCCCAGATCCCAGCTGCGCGCCAGGTCGCTTTCCTCGCGCGAGGACGACAGGATCACCACCGGCAGGCGCTTGAGCGACTCGTCGGTGCGCACCAGCTTCAGCACTTCCAGCCCGTCCATGCGCGGCATCTTGATGTCCAGCAGCAGCACCGCCGGCAGGCCTTCCTCGCGGTCGGCGTAGGCGCCGCGGCGCAGCAGGTAATCCATCGCCTCCACGCCGTCCTCGACGTGCACGATGGGATTGGCCAGGCGCGCATCGCGCAGCGCATCGACCGCCATTTCGGCATCGGCGGGACTGTCTTCGGCGAGCAGGATGGTGCGGATGGCGGTCATACGGTCAACTCGTTGGTAGGCGCTTCGAGCGCGGGAGGTAAGACGAAATGGAAGGACGCGCCCTGGTCCGGCGCGGCATCGGCCCAGATATGGCCGCCGTGGCGGGTCAGCACGCGGCGCACGCTGGCCAGGCCGATGCCGGTCCCGGTGTACTCGCTGGCCTTGTGCAGGCGCTGGAACACACCGAACAGCTTAGCCGCATAGGCCATATCGAAACCGGCGCCATTGTCGCGCACGGTGAAGTGGTGGCTGCCGTCGGCTTGCAGCTGATAGCCGACCTCGATCACCGCGACCTCGCGCTTGGCGCTGTACTTGACCGCATTGCCGAGCAGGTTCAGCCACAGCTGACGCATCATGTTCTCGTCGGCGACCAGGATCGGCAGCGGCGCGACGTTCCACTCGATGCGGTGGCCGCTGCCGGCGTGGTCGGACTGCGAGTTGGCATCGAGCACCGAGCGCGTCTCCGCCACCAGCGACTGCATGTCCACCGCCTGCAGGCGCAGCGCGCTGCGGCCCAGGCGCGAGTAGACCAGCAGGTCGTCGATCAGCGACGCCATGCGCCGCGCCGAGGTGCCGATCACTTCCAGATAATGGCGGCTCTTCTCGTCGGCGTCGTCGCCGAGGTGGCGGGCCAGCTTGTCGGCGAAGCCGGCGACATGGCGCAGCGGCGCGCGCAGGTCGTGCGAGACCGAATAGCTGAAGGCCTCCAGTTCGCGATTGACCTCCGAGACCTGCTCCACCTTGCCCTCGAGCTGCCGGTTGAGCATCTGGATGCGCTGCTGCGAGGCCTTCTGCAGGCTGATGTCGCTGACCGTCATCAGCACCACTTCGTCCTCGCTGTCCGGCAGCGGCATGCGCCGCGCGTTCAGCAGCATGGTGCGGCCGACGCCGTCGGCGCCGAGCTGTTCGTGCTCGAAGTCCCACAGCTCGCGCCCGCGCAGCAGCACGTCGGCCAGGCGCTGGCGCACGAGGGGATCCTGCCAGACGCCGTCGCCGACATCGGCCAGCATCTTGGTCGGACGCTCCGGGTCCAGCCCGTACAGCTCGCCGAAGGCGGCGTTGTGCATCAGCATGCGTTGCTCGCTGTCGAGCAGCACGATCGGCTCGCGCACCGTCTGCAGCACCGCGGCGGCGCGGGCATTGGCGCGCAGCATGTGCCGCTCCGCGTCCAGGCGCCGGCCGATCTGCCCTTGCAGCAGCCAGATCACCAGGCCCAGCAGCAGCAACTGCACCGCCAGCGACACCCAGCTGATCGCCGAGGCCAGCATCCGCCGCTGGTCGGCGTCGGCGGTGCGCTCGGCCAGCAGCGCATCCTCGCGCTTCTGCAGTTCGGCGACCAGGCCGCGGATCGGGTTGTCCGCGGTCATCTCCTGGATCAAGCCACGGATCCGGTCCGGGTCGCGGTTCTGGGCAATGCGCGCCGCCAGCAGGCTGCGGCGGTCCAGGGTGCTCTGCAGGCGGCCGATGCGCACCTGCTGGTCGGGGTTGTCGCGGGTCAGCTCGACCAGGCGCGCGATGGTCGGGGGGATCGCCGCGCGCGACTCGCCGAACCGTGCGCGCAGGATCGGCGAGTCGACATCGTGCGACATCGCCATCGCCGCCGACTCCATGTCGCGCATGTCCGCTTCCAACCTGCTGAGCCCCGCCGTGACCTCCTGGCTGTGGCTGACCCAATCGGCCGCACGCAAGGTGCTTTCGCTCATCTGCCGCAACAGCAACGAGGGCAGGATCACGATCAGGACCACCGCCAGCACCAGCAGCGGCAAACGCCAGCGGTCCCAGGCGTCATGTTTGGCGGTGATCTGCATACCTGTTCTTGGAAGATTGAAGACGGCAGCGAAAGCGGGGCGGCATTGTCGCCGATCCGCGCGAGCGCACGATGAATTATTCAGGCTTCGCGCAAGCTCCCCGTCGCGACACCTGAATGCGACTCTATCTTAACGATTGGGTACAAAGAAATGGGCGGCTATGCGCCGCCCATGGGTCGAGACCGTTGGCCCGCATCCGGATCAGCGTGCTGCCGCTCGGACCACGCGGGCGGCGGCGTCGTCCGTCGCGCCGATCAGCGTCCACGACGACATCCCTGCCCGAACCAGCAGGAAATCGGCATGGCTGCGCAGGCGCGCGCGCTCTCCCGTGGTCAGGTCCTTGTCCAGGTCCTGCATCAGTCTGGCGAAGGCGCGCCAGAACCCGGCATCGTCGTGGAAGGTGACCAGCAACATGCCCAGCTTCGATTCGAGCTGGCGCATCGCCAGGAGCAAGGAAGACGGTCGCGGCGGCGCGCCTGTCGAAGAGAGCGCCGTATCCACCGCATCGAGCGACGCGGGGTGCGTGGCCGCGTGGCTGGACGCGGCTGGAGAGTAAGCATCCAACATGGCAATTCGCCTGGTAGCTGACGTGGCTTGATGATGACTGAACGTGCGTCAATGCAATGCGAAGCGCGGCGATACGCTGGGTGATGCCCCCCGCACGCGAGTGTGTCGCCCCAAAAAAAACGCACTCCGAAGAGTGCGTCGTAGTGAAGCGGCGGGGCGCGCCTCGTCTCGCACCCCGCCGCCGTCACCGATGGCGTGGCGGAGCTCAGTGCTTGGCCGCGCCGGTCACTTTCAGGCCGGTCGAATCGACCTTCTTGACCCCGTCGATCATCTTGGCGACCGACACGGCCTTGTCGCGCTGCGCCTTGCTTTCGACCGCACCGGACAGCTTGACCGTGCCATTGAGCGTTTCGACCTTGATGTCGGTGCCGGAGACGTCCTTGGTCGCGAGCAGATCGGCCTTCACCTTGGTGGTGATCCAGGTGTCGGTGACCGGCTCCTTGGACTCGTGCTTCATGCCGTCGTTGTGGGCCATGGCGGCATGGTCCTTGTCGGCGGTGGTCGGCGGATCGACGGCGAGCGCCTGGCCGGCGGCCAGGGTAAGACCGAAGGCGAGTGCAGCGCTGAGCAGCGTGGGCGACGTGAACTTTTTCATGATGTCCTCCTCCCTTGAAGGTGTGGGGCGGAGTGTCTGCGTGGCGGCGTACAAGCGACGTGACCGGCAAATCGCGGCAGCGTGAAAGGCGTGCACGCCGGGTGAAGGCCTTTGCCGGGATACTGTCCTTTCCCGCACTGCCGCCCCTCCGCACGCCATGGATCAGACCTTCAATCTCGCCTTGCTCGGCTATGGCTTCGTCGGCCGCGTGTTCCATGCGCCGTTGATCGCGCACACGCCGGGCCTGCGCCTGCATACCATCGTGTCCAGCCGCCACGACGAGGCGGCCGCGGCCTATCCGCAGGCGCGCATCGTCGCCGACGCGCAGCAGGCCTTCGCCGATCCGCAGATCGATGCGGTGGTGGTGGCCACGCCGAACCAGACCCATGCGCCGCTGGCGCTGGCGGCGCTGGCGCAGGGCAAGCACGTGCTGGTGGACAAGCCGTTCACCCTGGACGTGGACGAGGCGCAGCAGGTCGTCGCCCAGGCGCAACGCGCCGGGCGCATCGTCAGCGTGTTCCAGAACCGGCGCTGGGACGGCGACTTCCTCACCCTGCGCGCGCTGCTGGAGGCGGGCACGCTGGGCGAGGTCGCCGAGTTCCATTCGCACTTCGACCGCCATCGCCCGCAGATCGGCAACCGCTGGCGCGAGCATGCGCTGCCCGGCTCCGGACTGTGGTTCGACCTGGGGCCGCACCTGCTCGACCAGACCCTGCAATTGTTCGGCCTGCCGGAAGCGATCCAGGTCGATCTGGCGCAGCAGCGCCACGGCGCCCAGGCGACCGATTATTTCCATGCCGTGCTGCGCTACCCGCGGCTGCGTGCGGTCCTGCATGCCGGCTCGCTGGTCGCGGCGAACGGGCTGCGCTTCGCCGTGCATGGCGAGCGCGGAAGCTATCTCAAGCATGGCCTGGATACGCAGGAGGCGCAGTTGCGCGCCGGACTCACCCCGGCCGCGCCGCAGTGGGGCGAGGATCCGCTCGCCGGCCAGCTGACCCTGGTCGCCGACGACGGCAGCGCCACCGCGCACGCGCTGCAGACGCAGCGCGGCGACTATCGGCACTGCTACGCCGGCTTTCGTGAAGCGATGGCCGGACGCGCGCCCGCGCCGGTGGATGCGGCGCAGGCGCTTTCGGTGATGCGCTTGCTCGAACTCGGCCAGCGCAGCGCCGCCGAAGGCCGCACGCTGGCGCTGGCTTGAACCACCGCGCGGCTTATCCGGCCGCGGTCCCGGACGGCGGCACGGTCGGCGTTTCGTGCTTGATCGCGTGCCCGCCGAACTGGTTGCGCATCGCCGACAACAGCTTGTCGGTGAACGAATCGTCGTCGCGCGAGCGCAGCCGTTCCAGCAGCGACAAGGTGATCACCGGCGCGGGAACGTTGAGGTCGATCGCCTCGGCCACCGTCCAGCGGCCTTCGCCGGAGTCTTCGACGTAGGGCGCGATCCCGGCCAGGGTGGGGTTGTCGCCCAGCGCATCCGAGCACAGGTCCAGCAGCCACGAACGCACCACGCTGCCCTGCCGCCAGACCTCGGCGATCTGGTGCAGGTCCAGTTCGAACTCCTGCTTGCGCGCCATCAGCGCGAAGCCTTCGGCATAGGCCTGCATCATTCCGTACTCGATGCCGTTGTGGACCATCTTGGTGAAGTGGCCGGCACCGCTGGGACCGACCCGGCCCCAGCCGGCATCGGTGGCCGGCGCCAGGGTGGCGAACAGCGGGTCGAGCCGGCTGACTGCCGCTTCGTCGCCGCCGATCATCAGGCTGTAGCCTTCCTTCAGCCCCCATACGCCGCCGCTGGTGCCGCAATCGACGTAGGCGATGCCGTGCGCGGCCAACTCGGCGGCACGGCGCATCGAATCCTTGTAATACGAATTGCCGCCGTCCACGACCACGTCGCCCTCGGCCAGCAGCGGCAACAGCGCGGCCAGGGTGTCGTCGACGATCTTGCCGGACGGCACCATCAGCCACACCGCACGCGGCGCCGGCAGTGCCGCGACCAGCGCCGCCATCGAGTCCGCCGTCTCCACGCCGCGCTGCTGCGCCGCGCTGCGCGCCGCCTCGCCCAGGTCGAAACCGACCACGCGGTGGCCGCCACGCACCAGCCGCTCGGCCATGTTCGCGCCCATCCGGCCCAAGCCTACAAGTCCCAGTTCCATGCGTCTGTCCTAGCTCGAAGTGAGGCCCATTAGGGTCGCACGAAGCGCCGCGCCGCGGCTGACGCGCAGCTAAGGCGATGGCGTCTGCGCGGCCTGCGCGCAGGCCTGCAACTGGTGGTCGCGCCAGCGTCGGTACAGGGTGGTATGCAGGTTGTGCAGGGTCAGGTCGATCGCGAACGGGGTGCGCGGATTGCGGTCCAAAAGGCGCGCCACGTGGTAGCCGATCGGCTTGGTGCCCATGGGATGCACATACACCTGGAAGCCGCGATAGAACGGGTCGTCGAGCAGCGCATCTAGTTGCGCCAGGACACTGCGTTGCGCTGGCGACAAGCTCGCGCGCAGCGTCGGGTCGCGTTCGAACAGCAGTTTCTCGAAGCGCTCGCGGCCGGGTCCGCGCAGCGCCTGCGCCAGTTCCCAGATGCGCCGGTTGCTGGTGTCGTAATGGGCGAAGCCGCCATGCCGGCGCAACGCCGCTGCCGCGTCGGTGCTGACTGCCACGACCACGAAGTTCTCCGCCTGGTTGTTGATGTCGTCCAGGTAGCGGCGCTCGAACACGTGGGCGATGAAACCGGGTGCGCCGAGGAAGGCGGCGCCGCCCAGCTGCGCGGTCTTGACCGCCTTGCCGTCGGCGAAGAACTCGCCGGCATGCGCGCCGAGCAGGATGCTGTCGGTGTCGTGCAGGGTGAGGAAGGTGCCGATCGACAGTTCCCCGGCACTGAACGCGCGATCGAAGCCGGCATCGCCGTACAGCTCGCGCTGCGTGGCGAGCTGCGCGATCTGCCGGCCGACGCCGCACTCCGAGCGCACATGGCCGCTGTAGAACGCCTCGATCGCGCGCGCATTGCCCTGCGCCGGAAGGTAGCCGCGGCCGAAGCTGCGGAAGCGCTGCCAGCCCTGCCGGCGCGCGCCGCCCGGACCGAATCCGATCCAGCCCAGTTGCAGCGCGCTGAAGCGGTAGCCGGGATTGCCCTGCAGATGCGCCACCGCGCGCTGGGTGGCCGCGCCGAGCAGCAGGTAATAGCCGCACTGCGTGGCCGGCGTCTCCAGCAGCGCGCGCAGGGCGTCGCGCCGTTGCGCCGGGTTCCACTGCGCCGGCAACGCCGCCTGCAGGTCGCCGTGCGCCTGTGCGTCGGCCAGCGAACTGCGTTCGCACGGCGCGCCCGGCAGCAGCCGCGGCTGCGCGGCTGGCGTGCTGTCGATGCGCCAGCCGAGCTGGCGCAGCAGTGCGGCGAGACAGTCGGCGCTGGCCTGGTCGGCCGGCTCGGCCGGCGCGGCGAGTGCACCGCCGCTGGCCAGTGCCAGCGCCAGCAGCAGGCGGGCGGCGAAACGGCATCGGCGCGGCGCTGGCGGGTTCGGAGTCGGGACGGTCATGGCGCGAGCATGGCAGATGCGAAAGAGGACAGTGGCGGGATGCATGGCCGCGCGGCGGCACGCACACGCGGGTGCGCAGCGTGACGCGCGCGCGGTGCACGCGCCGCGAAGCCCTGCGCCGCAGCGACGCGCATGGCGGTCATCGGCAGGCGTATTCACTCTGCTGCCATGCCGACCGGCCCTACACTGCCGCTCCCCGCTCGCGGAACCCTCCTCATGCATGTGCTCGTCACCGGCGGCACCGGATTCATCGGCCGCGCACTGTGCCCTGCCCTGCTCCAGGCCGGACACCAGGTCAGCGTGCTCAGCCGCGACGCGGCGCGCGCGACGCGTGCGCTGCCCGGCGTGCAGGCGCTGCAAGACCTGCAGGGCGCGGCGCCGGCGCACGCGGTGATCAATCTCGCCGGCGAACCGCTCAGCGACGGCCGCTGGAACGAGACCCGCAAGCGCCGCTTCCGCACCTCGCGCATCGGCACCACCCGCGCGCTGCTCGACTGGATCGCGCAACTGGACCCGGCGCAACGTCCTGCCTGCCTGCTCTCCGGCTCGGCGATCGGCTATTACGGCGACCGCGGCAACGACCTGCTCGACGAACGCAGCCCGGCCGGCGAGGACTTTGCCGCGCACCTGTGCCGCGACTGGGAAACCGAGGCGTTGCGCGCGCAGACGCTGGGCGTACGCACCAGCCTGGTCCGCACCGGCGTGGTGCTCGGCCGCGACGGCGGCGCGTTGTCGCGGATGCTGCCGCCGTTCCGGCTCGGCCTGGGCGGGCGCATGGGCGACGGCCGGCAATGGATGAGCTGGATCCATCGCGACGATCACGTCGGCCTGTTGCTGTGGCTGCTGCAGCACGGCGGCGAAGGCGCCTACAACGCCACCGCCCCGACCCCGGTGACCAATGCCGATTTCGCCCAGCAGCTCGGCCAGGCGCTGCACCGGCCGGCGCTGCTGCCGGCACCGGCCACGGCGCTGCGCCTGGCCTTCGGCGAGATGGCCGACCTGCTGCTGGGCAGCCAGCGGGTGTTGCCGACGCGCGCGCAGCAGGAAGGCTACGTGTTTCGCTATCCGGAGCTGGGGGGCGCACTGCGCGAAGTGATCGGACAGGGCCGGTAAAGCGCCAGCCTGCCCCTGCAGGAACGGCTTCAGCCGCGACCGGGGCATTCCCGGCAACGCCCTGTCCCGGCTGAAGCCGCTCCTGCACAAGGCCTGGCGAGCGCAGACGAGCGGCGCGGCGGCATCCCAGCGAACTGCACACAACCGCACGCCTCGACAAAAAAAAACGCCCCGGCGGATGCTGTCCGCCGGGGCGTTTTTGCTTGTTTGCCGAGTGCGCCGCGATGGCCGATCGCGGCGTGGACTCAGTAGCGCTTGCAGACGGTCTCGACGCGGCGGTTGCCGTTGGCCTGCTGGCGCTGGCCCTGGATGTAGCGCCCGGTGGCGCCGCCGGCGACCGCGCCACCGACCGTGGCCAACTTCTTGCCGTCGCCCTTGCCGATCTGGTTGCCGAGCAGGCCGCCGATCGCCGCGCCGGCCACGGTGCCGCCGATGCGGTTCGGATCGGTGTTGTTCTTCTGCACCGCGACCTTCTTGCAGTGCACGCGGGTGCCGTCGTTGAAGCGGCGTCCGGCGTCTTCCGGCCCGTAATGGCGCTGCGCCTGCGCCAACGGCGCGGCAGCAGTGGCGATCGCGAGGATGCTCAGACACACGGCGGATTTGAAAGTGTTCATGCTGGTTGCTCCTGGGTGGCGGAGCCGATGCCTGTTGCAGGCATCGCACTCCCGACGGGGCCACCTTTGCACCGCGATTGCGAATGGATCGTGAAGCGAAATGCCCTCTATTCAGCTTCCGCAGCCGCCGATGAACGCATACCTCAGCGCGGCGTGGTGCCGTCGCTGGCGGGCGTGGCAGCGGGCGCGGGCGTAGCTTCCGCCACCGGCGTCGCTGGCACTGCTGCAGGTGCAGGTGCCGCCGGCACTGCTGCTGCCGGTGCCGGTACAGGCGCCGGTACCGCAGCGGCCGGCTCGGGCTTGGGCGCTGCCGCCGGCGGCGGCTCCGGCGGCGCGGCCGGCTTGGCCTTCGGCAGGTACTGCGCCATGAGTTCGAAGAAGCGCTTGTAGAAATCGCTGTCCTGCACGGTGCTGCTGGCCACGCGCACCAGCGAGTCGTCGCTGCTGCCGACCGGCAGCGACACCGAGCCGAGCACGCCGACGCCGACGCTGGCCGAGGTCGCGCTCTTCTTCAGCGCATAGCGGTCCTGCAGCGCGCTGACGAACACCCAGGACTCATCCGCGCCGTGCGCCACGCACGACACGCGCAGCTCCAGTTGCTCGTGCGACTCCTGGTTGGGCTGGAAGTTCTTGGTGCCTTCGACCGCATCGGCGGTGGCCTTGGCGACCACGTAGCCCTGGCTCAGCAGCGCGCGCCGCGCCGATTCGCAGGCCTGGCCCGGCTGTACCGGATAGCTGCGCGAATAGGTGTTGTCGGAGTTGAAGGTCTCCTTCACCAGGTTGTCCTGCTTGCGGGCGAAGCAGCCGCTCAGGCCGATCGCGACCAGCACGAGCGCAGGAAAGGCGAGGACGTTGGACGAAGCGGACATGGCCGTGGACCGAAAGGAAGGAACCGACCAAGGATAGCCGCAAGCGTGTCGAGGCGGCCTTGATGCCGCCGCCAGCGCTCATCCCGCGGTTAGCGAGCCAGGCACCGGCTGCAGCGACAGGTCCACCCGCAGCAGGCCGCCGCCGCGGTCGCGGCGTTCGGCGCGCAGGTAGTGGTAGGCGTCGAGCAACGCCAGCGTCGGCGGCGCCGCCAGCGGCTCGCCCCACAGGCTGAGCGCGAAGCCGCGCGCGCGCAGCCAGTCCAGCAGTCGTTGCAGCTGGCCGAGGTCGCGCGGCAGCAGCAGGTCCACATCGCCGGGCGGGCGCACGGCCGTGCCCGGATCGGCGAGCCAGAGCGGATAGCTGCCGTGCACGGCGTAATCGAACCCGTCCGCGCGCAACGCGGCCAGCAGCTGGGCGCTGCCCGGCAGGTCGATCGGTTCGCGTCGTTTCTGGAAGACCAGCGCGTACTCATGGCTGCGGTCGCTGCGCGTGTCGCCGGGCGCCAGCGGCTGCACGCTCTCGCGCGGATAGCACAGCACCCGTTCGGCACAGGGCACGAACAGGCTGCCCAGCACCCGCGCCAGGTCCCAGGCCTGCGGCACGCACACGCCGCCGACCTCCACGTTCTCGACCATTGCGATGCAGAAGCCGTCGTCGCGCAAGGCGCGGCGCACCGCATGGAACACCGCGCGCAGCCCGCCCAGGTAAGCCGCGTAGTCGGGGCTGGCATACAGCTGGCCCGGTGCCGTCGCGCCCGGCCAGTCGCAACCGAAATACGGCACGTTGGTCAGGCACAGGTCGATCGGCTCCTCCAGCGCGAGCTGCGGCAGCGCGCCGGCCCGGACCTCGGCACGCAGCCCGAGCCGCTGCAGGCGTTCACGGGCCAGCGCCGCGCGCCCCGCGTCGATCTCCAGCCCCAGTCCGCGCCGGCCCTCCAGTTCGGCGGCGAGCAAGGTGCTGCCGAAGCCGCAGAACGGATCCAGCACGCAGGCGTCCGGCGCGCTGAACTGGCGCACGAACGGACGCATCTGGCTGACCCAGCCGCAGTCGCGCGCCCCCAGCGGATCGCGCCGGCGCAGGTCCTCGGGCAGCCGGTGTTCGGGCGGATCCGGCGGCGGCGTCCACCAGCTACGGCTATCCATGGCCGGCCCGCCACAGCAGATCGCGATCCGGCTGCCAGCCCGCGCACAGCCGGCCGTCGGCGAAGAACACCAGCTTGTAGATGTCGCCGCTGTCGTGGCGCGCCTGCATGGCGGCATAGTCGGAGGTCTCGAACACCACCTCCATGCCCTCGGCGGTGGCCATGCGCAGGTTCCAGAAGTAATAGCCCTCGGTGATCTGCAGCGGCCGCAGCGTGCGCCACCACGGCGTGGCCATGCATGCGGCCACGACCTGCTCCACGCCGACCCGCGCCTGCGCCAGATAGCGCTGGGTGCCGCCGGTGCGGTAGCCGTCGCCGAGCCGCGAGAACTCGCGGAAGATCACCGTGGTCGCACCGCACTGGCGTGCCCAGCGCAGATAGCCGGCAACGCCGTCGGCATCGGCGATACCGCCGTGCTGCAGGATGCACACGAGGCGCAGCGGCAGCGCGGCGGCGATGCGCTGCGCGGTGGCGACGAACACCTGCGCATCGGCGATCGCCTCGCCGTCGCGGAAGCGCATGATCGCGTCGTTGCCGGCCTGCTGCGGGTGGTGCCGCGACAACTCCACCCACGACAGCCGGAAGCGTTGCAGCGCATCCAGCAACGCATTGCCGCGGGCGCGGGCGAAGCCGGCGCCGTTGCTGTACAGCACGCGCTGCTCGACCAGCAAGCCATCGCGTTCGGCCTCGCCCAATGTCTGCAGCAGCTGCAGGAACCAGGCTTCGTCGTCGGTCATCTCCAGCCCCGACAGCGAGTGCGACAGCGGCAGCCCGGACAGCTGCGCCAATCCCTGCCGCAGCATCGCGAAATAGTCCGGCGGCGGCCGCAGGCTGGCCGCGGCGGTGCCGCCTACCTGCGGGCGCAGCGTTTCCGAACAGAAGCGGCAACGTGCCGAACACGGCCGCACCGACGCGTACGGGGTGAAGGTGACCGGCTGCGCGATGCGGTAGTCGCGCCCGCCGATGCGCTGCACCCGCCAGCGCGCGGCATCGGCAGCGGCCGGCACCCGCCATTCCAGGTGCGGCATGCCGGCGCGCAGTGCGGCGAACAGCGGCGAGGCGCCGCTCAGCGGCGGCGCGAACTCCATGCTGGCGTCCATGCCGGCACCTACAGACGCGCGGCGTTCGCGCGCTCGCGCACTTCCGCCAGGCTCCAGTCGTGCAGCAGGCGGCCGTTTTCCCACACCGTGACCATCGCGTCGTCGTAGCCGGCAGGCCGGGCCAGTTCGTCCAGCGACGCGGCCGTGGCCGGCACCGGTTCGGTGCGGTAGCCGCCGTATTCGCGATGGCGCAGCAGGCTCATGCGGCCGCGCTTGCTGAGCTTGCCCTTGTCGGTGATCGGGTCCTTGTAGACGTCGATCCACTTGCCGTCCACGCGCGCGGCCGAGCACTTCAGCGCGAACTTCTGCGTATCGCGGTCCAGCCGCTGCAGCAGCGCGCCGCCCATGCCGAAGGCGACGTTGTCGGTGGCGTAGCCGGCGCTGGTGACGCGTTCCAGGATCGCGCGGATGCTGGTCGGGTTGACCCCGTCGCCCTGGATCACGCGCACGTGGTTGAGCACCTTGTAGCCCTTGCCGTTGACGCTGTGGCCGAAGGCCTCGTCGAGCAGTTCCAGGCACTGGTGCACCACCGCGACCGGGTCGCCGGAATCGGGGCGGATCACCACGGTGGCGCCGGAGGCGATCACCTCTTCGCGCAGCGCGGTCCCCCAGTGTTCGCGGATCGCGTGGAAAATGTCGTAGCTGTCCGACACCACCGCGACGATGCCACCGGGCTTGCCGAACTGCCGGAGCATGTTGCGGTACGCGTCCACTTCGCGCTCGCGGCCCCAGCTGGTGATGGTGCTGTGCTCGGCGGCCGGGATCGAATAGCCGGCCATCGGCTCGTGGTAGTGCGCGCGCGCCAGCAACAGCCCGGACACGGTATCGGTGCCGAGGAAGTTGACCAGGTGCGCGGCGCCGCCGATCGCCGCCGACTCCAGGCTGGACACGCCGCGCGCGCCGAAGTCGTGCAGCTTGAACGGCAACTGCCCTTCCGGATCGTCGCTGGTGCGTTCCAGGAACTGGCGGATGGTCTGCTTGGCGTGCCAGCTGACCGTGGCCACGGTGACCGGATACCAGATGCGCAGCAGCAGCGTTTCCAGGTACGACGGCACCCAGTAGGCCTGCGCGTCGGTGGACTCGATGGTCATCAGCGCATTGTGGGTCGGCACCACGCTGCCCTCGGGCACGGCGCGGATGCGGATCGGCAACTGGCCGCCGAGGCGATCGACGATGTCGCGCCAGCCGGCCTCGTTGAACGGCTCGCCGTGCGCGGCGAACAGGTCGCGCGCCTCGTCGACGTCGGCATGGGTGATGGCGCGACCCAGCGCCTCCTTGAGGATCGACTGCAGGCCGAAGAACACGGTGCGGTCGTAGACGCCGCCGCGCGATTCCACATAGAAGAACGTGGCATCGGTGCCGGCCGGATATTGCAGCCAGTGGCTGGCCTTGTAGCTGTCGGTGTTGAGCAGCAGGTTGTTCAGGCATTGCATGACGGGAAGCTCCTTCGCGTCGGGGGAAGGCCAGCGGTCTGTCCGCCGGCCGGGAAAGCCGCGGTCAACCGCGGCCCAGGAAGAATTCGAGCAGGTGCAGGTGGTCTTCGAACAGTTTCGGGCCCATGCCCAGCACTTCGCTGACCGGAATCCAGCGCGCCTTGTCGGCATCGTCGCCGCCGCGCACCTCGGGCAGTTCGCCGAAGGTGAATTCGAAGTGGAAGGCATGGGTGATGGTGCGCCCGCGCAGGCTGCGCTCGGGATGGTCGAACACATGGCGGTTCTTCAGCGAACCCTTCAGCACCGGCACCGGGATCTTCAGCCGGGTTTCCTCGCGCAGTTCGCGCAGGCAGGCATCGAAGATGCTCTCGTGCTGGCCGACGAAGCCGCCCGGCAGCGCCCACAGGCCCTTGCCCGGCGCCGCACGGCGCCGCACCAGCAGCACGTGGCCCGAATGCACCACCACCGCATCGGCGGTGACGAAGGTCGGCGGATACGGCGCCTCCTTCCAGGCCGCGCGGTACTGCTCGATGAACTGGTATTCGGCGAGCAGTTCCGCATACGACGGCGAGTTCTTGCGGAACGCCTCGAGCATGTCGAACACCGGCGCCGGCACGTTGCCGCGCAGCATCAGCAGCGCGCCGTGGAAATCGATGCTGCCGGCCTCGAACAGGTAGCGGCGCAGCTCGGTCGCCGACAGCGTCTCGGTGTGCTGCACGTCGACCAGCGGCCACTGCGGGAACTCGCGCAGGTAGTAGCTGCTGGCGTCCTTGTCCATGCCGACCAGGCCGATGCGCGCCTCGCTGCCGCCGCCATCGGCACGCACCGCCTCGGCCACCGCCGACTGCACCGCGGCGATCCATTGGCTCTCGTTGTACAGGTGGTCGCGCAGCGGGCGCAGGATCAGGCGCTCGGCGGCGCCCTCGAGTGCGGCCTGGATCATGACGCTGCGTTCGGCCACCGTCCACGGATTGCGGATGGTGCGCGGGGTTTCGGCCGAGCCGATCAGGAAGATGAGTTTCTGCGCACGCGCCAGGGCGTGGCGGGCAACGGCAGCGTGGCCGTTGTGGAAGGGCTCGAAGCGCCCGATGAAAACAAGATAGTCGTATTCCATGAGCATCCCTCACGGTGATTGGAGTCGCCGCGGGTCTGTCCCTTGGCGTGCGGCAAATGCTACGCCAATGGGCGAAGGCGTCAAGTGCCGCGCGCCAGGCGCCGCTGTCGCCAGGCGTAGACACCCTGCGCTGCGACGCGCGTGGCGCGCGCGATCGCGCTAGCCTCGCGCACGCCTCGGCCCGCGCCGCAGGCAGCGTTTTTTCCGGCACTCCATCATCGCGAGGAACCTATGAACGGATCGAGCAAGGGCATGTGCGCATGGCTGGCGCTGCTGCTGACTTGTCTGTGCGCACCGGCGGCGGCGCAGAGTTTCGCCAAGGGCGCGGACGTGAGCTGGATCGACCAGCAGGAGAGCAGCGGCCGCGTGTTCCGCAATGCCGCGGGCGCGAACGCCGACTTCTTCGCGCTGCTGAAGGGCACCGGCGTCAACGCAATCCGGCTGCGCGTCTGGGTCAATCCCAAGGACGGCTGGTGCGACGGCGCCGACGTGCTGAACATGGCCAAGCGGGCAAAGGCGCAGGGCATGCAGATCATGATCGACTTCCACTATAGCGACAGTTGGGCCGATCCCGGACAGCAGACCAAGCCCGCGGCGTGGAGCGGCGATGCGTTCTCCAAGCTGGTCACCGACGTCTACGCGCACACCAGCGGCATCCTGTCGTATCTCAAATCCAACGGCATCGACGTCAGCTGGGTGCAGGTCGGCAACGAGATCAACAGCGGCATGCTGTGGCCGGACGGCAAGACCCCCAACTTCGGCAATCTCGCGCAGTTGATCAACAGCGGCTACAACGCCAGCAAGTCGGTCTATCCCAATGCCAAGGTGGTCGTGCATCTGGCCAACGGCTACGACAACGCCACCTTCCGCTGGTTCTTCGACGGCCTCAAGTCCGCCGGCGGCAAGTGGGACGTGGTCGGGATGTCGCACTACCCCTCGAGCAGCGGCTGGCAAAGCGCGAACACGCAGATCGCCAGCAACATGCGCGACATGGTGGCGCGCTACGGTGCGGACGTGATCGTCAGCGAAGTGGGCATGGACTGGCAGCAGGACGCGGCGACCCGCGCGATGCTGGCCGACCTGGTCGCCAAGACCCGCGCGGTCGGTGCGCATGGGCTGGGCGTGTTCTATTGGGAACCCGATGCGTATCCGGGCTGGCAGGGCTATACCAAGGGCGCGGTGAACAACAACGGGCAGCTTACCCAGGCGCTTGCGGCATTCCAGTAACGCATGCAGCGCCTCGCGCGGATGCGCGGCGGGTGGGTCGCGCCGCGTGCGGCGTGCGCCGAGGCACGCAGTGTGGCGTCGCGAGCGCGGCGCAATCCGCGACTGGCTGACGGTCACATCGGCATGCCACCATTGGCACGATCCCCACCGCCAGACCTGTCGCCATGTCCACATTTCCGTTGTCACCGCGTTCGCTTGGGTTGCTGCTGTTGCTCGCACTGGGCGCAGTGTTCGCCCCGGCGCAGGCGCGCGCCCCATCGCACGAGGCGCCAGCCACACTCAAGGTGATGAGCTTCAACGTGCGCGTGCCGGTGGATACCGACGGCGACAAGCGCTGGGAGATCCGCCGCAGCGCGATGGCCGCGCTGATCCGCGCGCAGCATCCCGACGTATTCGGCACCCAGGAGCTGGTCAAGCTGCAGGCCGATTACCTGGCCGCGCAACTGCTCGACTACCGCTGGTTCGGGCGCAGCCGCGACGGCAGCGAGGACGGCGAGCGCATGGGCGTGTTCTACGACAGCCGCCGCCTGAAGCTGGTGGAATCGGGCGACTTCTGGCTGTCGGACACGCCAGACGTGGTCGGCAGCATCAGCTGGGGCAACCCGCTGCCGCGGATGGTGAACTGGGGGCTGTTCGAACGCATCGCCGACGGACGCCGTTTCTACCTGTTCGACACCCACCTGCCGTACCGCGACGAAGACGAGGCCGCGCGCGCCAAGGGCGCCGCGCTGCTCCTCGCGCGCGTGCAGGCGTTGCCGGCCGACGTGCCGGTGGTGATCACCGGCGACTTCAACACGGCGCCGGATTCGCCCACCTACCGCACGCTGGTTCCGGCGCTGGCCGACGCGCGCAAGCAGGCGCCGCAGGCGCTGGGACCGGAGGCGACCTTCCACGATTTCACCGGCCATCCCGATCGGCGCATCGACTGGATCCTGTCGCGCGGATTGCGCGCTACCCACTTCGCCACGCTCGACGCGCGGCCGCAGGGACATTGGCCGTCGGACCACTTCCCGGTGGAAGCCGAGTTCGCCTGGCCGCAATGAGGTCCATCGCGTGCGCGCGGGACGTCATCCCGCGCCGGTGGCCGCTGCGCCGTCGGCGTGCGCGCACAGCCAGTCCAGCACCTGACGCACTGCCGCAGCCGGCGCCGGTGCGGGCCGCCACACGATCGACAGCTGCCGCGCCGCCCACGGCTCCTGCAACGGCACCGCGACCAGCTGTTCGCGCACGCTGACCCGGGCCAGCGCGGCCTGCGGCAGGATCGCCACGCCGGCACCGCGTGCCAGCATCCGGCACAGCGGCTCGATGCCGTGCACGTGGGCGCGGATGCGCAGCTGGCCGCCGGCGCGCGTGGCCTGCGTGCGCAGGTGCCGCTGCAGCGCGCTGTCGTCGGCCAGGCCAAGGAATTCCGCATGCCATAGCTGCGCCAGGCGCAGCTGCGGCGCGCGCGCCAACGGATGCGTGGCCGCCGCCACCAGCACCAGCCGGTCCTGGCGGAACGCCTGCGCGTGCAGGCCGGACAGGTCCGCATGGTCGGCGATCACCGCCAGGTCGGCACGCTCCTCGCGCACCGCATCGGCCGCGGCGGTGCTACCCAGTTCGCGCAAGGCCAGGTCGATGCGTGGATGCGCGACCAGGAACTCGGCCAGCAGTTCGGGCAGCCATTCGTACAGCGCCGCGGTATTGGCCAGCAACCGCACCGTGGCCTGGTTGGCGCCGGCGTGCTCGCCCAGTTCGGCGCGCATCGCCTCGGCCTGGCGCAACAGCTGCCGCGCGTGCCGCAACAGCGCCACACCGGCCGCGGTCAGGCTCACGCCGCGGCGGCCGCGCACGAACAGCGCCGCACCGGCCTGCGATTCCAGCGCACGGATGCGCGCGCTGGCTGCGGCCAGCGACAACGCGGCGCGGTCGGCGCCGGCGGTGATGCTGCCGGCCTCGGCCACTGCCACGAACAGCCGCAAGTCGATGAAATCCAGGTGCATCGTCGCTCCAGCCTTCGTCGTTGCCGAAGTCTGCCTGAAGCGATCGCGCATTGTCCGGCGCCGCGGCACGGCCGATGCTGCAGGCATGCAATCGCTTATCCCGCATCTACTGCCGATCGCCGCGGTGTTCTGCCTGGCCGGCTTCGTCAAGGGCGTGGCCGGGACCGGCCTGCCAACGGTCGCCATGGGCTTGCTGGGACTGTGGTTGGCGCCGCCCGAAGCGGCCGCGCTGCTGGTGCTGCCGTCGCTGCTGACCAATCTGCAGCAGGCCTGGGGCAAGGGCGCGGCGCCGCTGTTGCGGCGTCTGTGGCCGCTGCTGGCCACGATCGCGATCGGCACCTGGCTCAGCGCCGGCATCCTGGTCGGCGCGGATCCGGCGCTGGCGCGCGGCGGACTCGGCGCCTTGCTGGCGCTGTACGCGCTGCTCGGCCTGAGCCGCTGGCAGGGCCGGCTGCCGCCGCGGCACGAGCCCTGGGCGGGCCCGGCGGCCGGGTTGGCGACCGGCCTGCTGACCGGCGCCACCGGTGTGTTCGTGCTGCCGTCGTTGCCCTATCTGGTCGCGCTGGGATTGCCGCGGGAGACACTGATGCGCGCGTTGGGTTACTGCTTCTTCATCGCCACGCTGGCGCTGGCCGCTGCGCTGGCCTGGCACGGCGCGTTCGCGCGTGGCGCGCTCGGGCCTTCGTTGCTGGCGCTGCTGCCGACCACGATCGGCATGTGGCTGGGCGCGCGCTTGCGCCAGCGCATTTCCGCCGAGGCGTTCCGCCGGGTGTTCTTCCTGACCTTGCTGGCGCTGGGCGGGCATCAGCTGTGGCAGGCGCTGGGTTAGCGGGGCTTCGATCAAGAGGATGGCCCGTCATGGTGTGCCGGTTGGCCTCGGACCACCGATCGCGACAGGCGCTCTCGGTAAAGCCCGTCGCGACTGAAGTCGCTCCCACAAAGACCCTGTGTCGACGCGATAGCGGCCGCCTCTCGGGGCTGATGGCCCTAGGCCACCCACATCTCCTGCAGCGCGATCGCCGGCGCCGTGCTGGCCGCCCTGCCGGCGCGTTCGACAGCGGCAGTGGGAGCGCAGGCGATGGCACACACAGCCTCGCGAACGCCCAACGAAAAACGCGCCACCGCTGGGCGATGGCGCGTTCGTGTTCGCGCAGCGATGGAGCGTGGGCTCAGTCGGCCCAGCGCCCCGGGCCGGTGGACTGCGGCAGCACCTGCACCGACAGCGGACGGTCCTTTTCCAGCAGGTTCAGCGCATCGGCCAGGATCGAGGCCGACTCGCGCAGCAGCGGATCCGGGCGCTTGTCGACCAGCTTCTCGCGCGCGGCGTCCTTGACGATGTCGCGCTCGTTGCCGGTCAGGCCGTCGTCGCTGCTGTCGTCGGCGAGCGGATCCAGCGGCAGGCCGAGCTGCTTGCGCGTCTCCTGGCGCTGCTTGCGCTGCACGTCCTGCTTCTCGCGCTCGGCGCGGCGCTCGGCCTCGTTGAGCACCACGTACTTCTTCGCCGCCTCGGTGCGGAACTGCTGCACGTCCTCTTCCCACCACTGGAATTCCTTGTCGCTGGCGATGCGGCTGGCATGCAGCGTCTCCAACTTCGGCAGCAGCGGCGCGAAGTTGCCGTACTGGGTGTGCGGCACCGCGGCGATGCGGGTCCACGGCAAGGCGTTGGGATAGGTGCTCTCGCCGAACTCGGTGGCATCGACGCTGGCCGGGAACGCGATATCCGGCACCACGCCCTTGTGCTGGGTGCTGCTGCCGCTGACCCGGAAGAACTGGGCGATGGTCAGCTTGACCTGGCCGAAGCGGTCGGTCTCGTTGGCCGGCCAGCGGTCCAGGTCGACGATGTTCTGCACGGTGCCCTTGCCGAAGCTGGTCTCGCCGATGATCAGGCCGCGGCCGTAATCCTGGATGGCGCCGGCGAAGATCTCCGAGGCCGAGGCCGAACCGCGGTTGATCAGCACCGCCAGCGGGCCGTCCCAGGCCACGGCCGGGTTGTCGTCGCTGTTGACGGTGACGCGGCCGCCGGATTCGCGCACCTGCACCACCGGGCCCTGCTCGATGAACAGGCCGGTCAGTTCGATCGCCTCGTCCAGCGAGCCGCCGCCGTTGTTGCGCAGGTCCAGCACCACGCCGTCGACCTTGTCGGTCTTGAAGCCGGCCAGCAGCTTGGCCACGTCGCGGGTCGCCGAGGCGTAGTCGCTGGCGTTGCGGCGGCGGCCTTCGAAATCCTGGTAGAACGCCGGCAGCTTGATCACGCCGACGCGCCGCGCCGGCTCGCCGTCCTTCGCCGGCAGGGTGATGGTCTCGCCCTTGGCGGCCTGTTCGGCCAGGCGCACCTTCTGCCGGGTCAGCAGCAGCTGGCGGTGCTTGCCGTCCACGCCGGCCTCGGCCGGGATGTACTCCAGGCGCACCTGGGTGTCCTTGTCGCCGCGGATCTTGGCCACCACGTCGTCGATGCGCCAGCCGATCACGTCCTCGACCTGGCCGGACTTGCCCTGGCCGACGCCGACGATGCGGTCGCCCGGCTTCAGCGTGCCGTCCACCGCGGCCGGACCGCCGGGGATGACCTCACGGATCACCACCATGTCGTCCTGCTTCTGCAGCTGCGCGCCGATGCCTTCCAGCGACAGCGACATCTGCTGGTTGAAGTTCTCGGCGGTGCGCGGGGTGAAGTAGTCGGTGTGCGGATCGACGGTGTTGGTGTAGGCATTCATGAAGAACTGGAACACGTCCTCGCTCTTCAGTTCCTTCACCGAATCGGCGAGGTTGGCGTAGCGCTTGTCCAGGGTCTTGCGGATGTCCTCGGGCTTCTTGCCGGCGAGCTTGAGCCGCAGCCAGTCGTTCATCACCGACTTGCGCCACAGGTCGTCCAGCTCCTGGTTGTCCTTGGGCCACGGCACGTCCTTGCGGTCGTACTCGAACTTCTCGCTGCCGTTGAAATCGAAGTCCTGCTTGAGCAGCTTGCGCGCGTAGCCGATGCGCTCGTCCACGCGCTGCCGGTACACGGCGAACACCTGGAACGCCGGCTCCAGCTGGCCGGCGGCGATATTGCTGCCGAGGTTGGCCTGGAACGCGGCGAACTTGTCCACGTCGGCCTGGGTGAAGAACTGCTTGCTGCCGTCCAGCGTCTCCAGGTACTTCTTGAAGACTTCCTTCGAGGTCGCCTCGTCGAGCGCGCGCGGCCGGTAGGCGTAGCGGCTGTCGGAGAGCAGCCCGTACACCAGCTTGGCGGTGGTGGACTGGTCGGCGGTCGAGGCCGCCGGCAGCGCGGGCGCGTCGGTGCGGGCGAACAGCGCCAGCGGCGTGGTCAGCGCGAACGCCAGCAGGAAGACGGAAGCTTTGAATTTCATCTACGTACTCTCGGCACGAGGCCGTCAGGGGGGCTGCAGATCGCGTGAGACAACACGACAGTGCCGCAAGTTGCAGGCCGTGTCACCTGTTCCTGAACCAGACTAGCCGGGGCCCGGTAGCGAAGTGTGAATGGTGCCGGTGCAGGCGCTGCGGGCGGGCGTCGCGGCCGGCACGGCGGGCGTCCTGGGCGATCGCCAGGACGCGGCGGCGGCGCCGGAACGGGGCCGCAGGGCGAACTCAGGCGGCGACGCCGGCGCCGGCCGCCTGCCGATCGGCGTGATAGGACGAGCGCACCATCGGCCCGGAGGCGACGTGGCTGAAGCCCAGCGCGTTGCCGTACTCCTCCAGCGCCTTGTATTCCTCCGGCGTCCAGTAGCGCATCACCGGGTGGTGGTGCGCGGTCGGCTGCAGGTACTGGCCGATGGTGACCATGTCCACGGCGTGCGCGCGCAGATCGCGCAGCGTGGCCTGCACCTGCTCCATGGTCTCGCCCAGGCCGAGCATGATCCCGGACTTGGTGGCGATGGACGGATGCTGTGCCTTGAACTTCTGCAGCAGGGTCAGCGACCACTGGTAGTCGGCGCCGGGCCGCACGTTCGGGTACAGGTCCGGCACGGTCTCGATGTTGTGGTTGAACACGTCCGGCGGATTGGTCGCCAGGATCTCCAGCGCGCGGTCCATGCGGCCCTTGCCGCGGAAGTCCGGGGTCAGGATCTCGATGCGGGTGGCCGGCGCGGCGGCGCGGATCGCGCCGATGCAGTCGGCGAAGTGCTGGGCGCCGCCGTCGCGCAGGTCGTCGCGGTCGACACTGGTCACCACCACGTAGCGCAGGCCCATGTCGGCCACGGTCTGCGCCAGGCTGGCCGGCTCGCTCGCGTCCGGCGGCTTGGGCCGGCCATGGGCGACGTCGCAGAACGAGCAGCGGCGGGTGCAGACCTCGCCCAGGATCATGAAGGTGGCGGTGCCGTGGCTGAAGCACTCGTGGATGTTCGGGCAGCTGGCTTCCTCGCAGACCGTGACCAGGCGGTTCTCGCGCAGCTTGGCCTTGAGGGTCTGCACGGCGTTGCCGGACGGGATCCGCACCCGGATCCACGACGGCTTGCGCAACACCGGCGCATCGGCGAACTGCACCGGCGAGCGGTTGATCTTGTCCCCGCCCAGTTGCTTGACGCCGGCCTGCAGCGGCGCGGACGCGGGCGCGCTGTCGCCGGAAAGGACCTGCAGGGGGATGGTGCGTGCGCTGGGCTGGGTCATGGCGTCGTCGGCGGGCAGGCGGTCAGGCCGCGTGCGTGAGCGTGAGGTCGGGCAAGGCGTCGAGCGGCTGCAGGGTCAGCCCGAACTGGCGCGCCAGTTGGGCCAGCAGCACCGGTTTGACGGCCTGCATGCCGGAGGGACCGCCCAAGTCTAGCACCGAGGTCACCTGCAGGCCCTGGTAGCCGCAGGGGTTGATGCGGTGGAACGGCTCCAGGTCCATCGCCACGTTGAACGACAGGCCATGGAAGGTGCAGCCGCGGCGCACGCGGATGCCGAGCGCGGCGACCTTGGCCGCGCCGACGTAGACCCCGGGCGCGCCGTCGCGGCGCTGGCCGAGGATGTTCCATTCGTCCAGCGTGTCGATGATCGCCTGCTCGATCCGGCACACGTAGTCGCGCACGCCGATCTTGAGCCGGCGCAGGTCCAGCAGCGGATACACCACCAACTGGCCGGGGCCGTGGTAGGTGACCTGGCCGCCGCGGTCCACGTGCAGCACCGGGATCTCGCCGGGCGCCAGCACGTGCTCGGGCTTGCCGGCCTGGCCGAGGGTGAACACCGGTTCGTGCTCGACCACCCACAGTTCGTCGGCGCTGGTTTCCTCGCGCGCATCGGTGAAGCGCTGCATCGCCCGCCACACCGGCGCGTAGGGCTGGCGACCGAGATCTCGGACCCGGCACGGCGGCGGCGCCTGCGCCGGTTCCGGCGGCGGTACCGCGGCGCCGGCTACAGCGTCCACTTCACTTCCGGATGCTCGCGCAGCGCCAGGTGCGCGGCGTCGTACTGGGCGCGGTCGGCGGCGCGGAAGGCGATCCGCACCGACACGTACTTGCCGTTGGACGAATGCTTCCAGCTGATGCGCTCTTCCAGCACGTCCACGCCGGCCTGGGCGAGCAGGCGCGGCAGTTCGGTCTCCAGTCCGGTGTTGGCGGTGCCCATCGCGCTGAGCTCGAAGACGCCGGGGAACTGGAAGCCGTGATCGGGGTTGTCCGAGGTGATATCCATGGCTGCATTATCGGGCCGGCGCCGGGCAAACCCAAGGCCGCGGCGCGCCGACAGGCCGCGTGCGGGGGCGGCGGCCGCCGCGGCGCGCCGCGTCAGCATGTGGGCACGGTTGGCAAGCGATGCCAATAGGACGAAGCGATACGGCTACACGGCTTTCGCGCCAACGTCGCCGCGGCCTATGCTCGCCCAGGCATTTTATGAATGCAGGCTTCACGGGACGCGCGCATCCGTCCCGCTAGCGTCGGTGCACCCATTCCTCCTTCCCTCCAGGGACGTCGCCCATGCCGTCATCGCGCCTGCCTCTCGCCTTCGCCGTCGTGCTCGCCCTCGCTTCGCTGCCCGCTGCTGCCGCCACCGACCGGTGCGCCGGCAGCGCACTGGAAGACACCCCGCCGACGGTGAACTTCCGCGTCGACAACGACCTGTTCGGCGGCGCCGGCCAGGACCAGGGCTATACCAACGGCTTCGGCATGACCCTGGTGTCGCCGAACCTGGTCGACTTCACCGACGACCCCTGCCTGCCGCGGCTGGCGCGGGCGGTCAACCGCTACCTGGAGCGCCTGCACCCGGGCGAGTTCGAGCAGCAGAACATGGTCTTCAGTTTCGGCCAGGCCATCTACACCCCGACCGACAAGACCCGCCGCGACCTGATCAAGGACGACCGCCCCTATGCCGCGATACTGGCGGTGAACTTCGGCTACAACGCGCGCAACCAGGACCGCCTGCGCACCACCCAGCTGCTGCTGGGCATGGTCGGTCCGTCGGCGCAGGGCAAGCAGGTGCAGGATGCGGTGCACGACGCGCTCGGCGACGAGAAGTTCCTCGGCTGGGACAACCAGCTGCACGACGAACCGGTGTTCCGCCTGCTGCACGAACGCATGCGCCGCTGGCCCGGCGACGCGGCAGTCAACGCCGACGGCTGGGGCTGGGACGCGATCAGCCACTGGGGCGGTGCGCTCGGCACCCTGGAGACCCATGCCAACGCCGGCGCCGAAGTGCGCTTCGGCTGGAAATTGCCGGACGACTTCGGCAGCTCGCCGCTGCGCCCGGCCGGCGAGAACACCGCCCCGCCCCGCTACGGCCTGGGCCGCGGCTGGTCGGCGCATCTGTTCCTGACCAGCGACGCACGCTGGGTCGTGCGCGACATCACCCTGGACGGCAACACCTTCCGCGACAGCCACAGCGTGAAGAAGCGCCCCTTCGTCGGCGAGGCCGGTTTCGGCCTGGCGGTGATGCGCGGCAAGTGGAAGTTCGCACTGGCACGCTACTGGAGCACCCGCGAATTCGACCTGCAGAAGCAGACGCCGGTGTTTGGCAGCTTTACGATCAGTCGGCGGCTGTGAAAGGCCGGGATTGGGGTTTCGGGATTCGGGATTGGAAAAAGCGCCCCGGCTTCGGCGAATCCCCAATCCCCAATCCCCAATCCCAAAAAAAGCCGGCGTAAGCCGGCTTTTTTTCAACTCATTCGGCTTCCCACCACATCCAGAAGCTGTCCCACAACCGCTTGAAGAAGCCGGCCTCGTCGACCGCCTTCAGTGCCACCAGCGGCGCCTGCGCGATCACCTTGCCGTCCAGCGAGACCTTCACCGTGCCGATCGCCTGGCCCTGCTTGATCGGCGCTTCCAGGGTCTTGGGCACGTCGATCGACGGCTTCAGTTCGTTGTAGCGGCCGCGCGGCACGCCGACCAGCAGCGGCTGCGCCACGCCCAGCAGCACTTCCTTCTCGGTGCCCTTCCACACGCGCTGCTGCGCGACCTGCTTGCCCGGCTCGTACAGGCGGTGGGTTTCGTAGAAACGGAAGCCCCAGTTCAACAGCGCCAGGCTGTCCTCGGCGCGCTGCTTCTCGGAGCTGTCGCCCATCACCACCGCGATCAGGCGCTGGTCGCCGCGCTGCGCCGAGCTGAGCAGGCAGTAGCCGGCCTCGGAGGTGTGCCCGGTCTTGATGCCGTCCACGCTGGGGTCGCGCCACAGCAGCAGGTTGCGGTTCTGCTGGGTGATGTCGCCGACCTTGAATTCCTTGATCTTGTTGTAGGCGTAGGTTTCCGGATAGTCGCGCACCATCGCCCGGCCCAGCAGCGCCAGATCGTAGGCGGTGGTGTAGTGGCCTTCGGCGGACAGGCCGTGGGCGTTGACGAAGTGCGAGCCGGTCATGCCGAGCTTGGCCGCGTAGTTGTTCATCAACGAGGCGAAGGCTTCCTCGCTGCCGGCGGCGTGTTCGGCCAGCGCGATCGCCGCGTCGTTGCCGGACTGGATCGCCATGCCCTTTTCCATGTCCTCCAGGCGCGCGGTCTGGTTGACCGGGAAGCCGCTGTAGCTGCCGTCGGTGCCGGCGCCGCCTTCGCGCCAGGCGCGTTCGCTGAGCATGACCTGGTCGTCGCGCTTGATCTTGCCCAACTTCAGTTCGGCGGCGATCACGTAGGAGGTCATCACCTTGGTGATGCTGGCCGGGGCCACCCGCACATGTTCGTTCTCGCCGGCCAACACCTGGCCGGTGGCGTAGTCCATCAACACCCAGGACTTGGACACGGCCGGCTTGGGCGCCGGCGGGATCGCCACGGCGGCGGGCGCGGTGGCGGCGGCAGCAGGCGATGCCGGCACCGGGCCGGGGGTCTGCGCGGAAACCAGGCCGACGGCGAAGGTGGCCACGGCGGCGACGGCGAAGCGGAATTTCATCTAAAACGACTCCTGGCAGGCCCGAGGGCCGATGGTAAACGAGGCATTGTAGGGCCAGCCGGCGCCCGCCCAGGCGCCGCAGCGGCGCAGGCGGGAGTCGGCGTTAAGCCATCGGCGCGGGAGCGGCACGCGAACCTGGCGACGGCCGGCACGCGGCGGCGCGAGCGACAGGCATGCGGGTTCGCCGCGCGCTTCAGTCCTTGACGATCTGCGGACGCCCGAAGCCGAGGCCGGCGATGCGGCTGGCCAGCTCGGTGGCGCGGCCATGGTCCTCGGCCGCGACCCGCAGCCGCCACAGCGTGCGTCCGCCGGACACGATGTCGCTGACGCTGGCGCCGACGATGCCGGCCGAGGCCAGCTGCGACAGCGCGCGGTTGGCGTTCTCGCGGCTGGCGAAACTGGCCACCTGCAACAGGATGCCGAGCGGGCCGCGCGCGGCCGCGTTGTCGGCGGCCGCGCGGGTCGCCGACACGGCCGGTGCCGGTGCCGCAGCCGCGACGGGGGTCGCTGTGGACGCCGGCGCCGCGGCAGCGGTGGCGCGTCGCGGCGGCACCTGCGTGGTGGCGACGCTCGCATCGACCTTGGCCGGCTTGCCGGTGGCCACGCGCACGCCGCGCGATTTCATCCAGTCGTCGAAATGGTCGGCATTGGCCGCGGTGTCGGCATCGGCCTGCACGCGATAGCGCCAGCGCTCGCCTTCCGGCAAAGCGGCTGCCGCCGCGGTCGCACTGGCGGCGCTGGGCGCAGCGGCGCTGGACGCGGCAGCGCTGCGCGCCGGCACGCTGGCCGCGGCGACGACGGTGGCCGGCTTGGCCGGCAAGGCCTTGACCAGGTTGTCCATGTCGGTGGCGCGCCGCGCCGCCGCGGTCTGCACGGCACTGCCCGTTCCGGCCGCGCTGGCCAGCGCGGTGCCGGTCGCGACCTGCTTGCCGGTCCGCCGCGACGCGAGCAGATTGCCGTTGTCGGCCGGGGTCAGCCCGCGCACTTCGACCCGGCCGGTGCCCTTGCCGGTGATGCCGAGCTTGACCGCCGCCGCGTAGCTCAGGTCGATGACCCGGTCGTCATGGAACGGTCCGCGGTCGTTGACCCGCACCACCACCGATTCGCCGTTGTCCAGGTTGGTGACCAGGGCGAAGCTGGGCAGCGGCAGGGTCTTGTGCGCGGCGGTGAACGCGTACATGTCGTAGACCTCGCGGTTGGAGGTCAGGCGGCCATGGAACTTGCTGCCGTAGTACGAGGCGGTGCCGCGTTCGACGTAGCTGTGCGGGTCGTCGATGATCTTGTATTCGCGGCCGAGCACCATGTACGGCGAGCGGTTGCCGACCGCCGAGCGCGGCTCGTTGGTGACCAGCGGCTCGGGGATGCAGGCCACGTTGGGCACGTAGTCCGGCGTGCTGTCGCTGACCCCCGGCGCGTACAGGCCGCCGGCGGTGTAGTTGCCGCGCGTGGACGGGTCTTCCTTGGCCGGCGCGTACGGCGAGGTGGACGGGCAGCCGGTGGCGACATGCGCCGGGCCGCGGCCTTCCACCCTGACCCCGGGCGCGGCGGCGCCGCCGCCGGCGGTCTTCTTCGGGGCGCTGCTGCAGGCGGCCAGCGCCAGCAGGGCGACGACGGGAACGATCCGGAGCAGCGCGTTCGGGTTCATGCCGGGGGTAACTCCTTGCCGGCGATGGCCTGGGACAGCTGGTACACGGCCATCGCGTACATCTTGGAAATGTTGTAACGGGTGATCGCGTAGTAGTTCTGGAAGCCGAGCCAGTACTGCTTGCCGGCGCTGCCGTCCAGCGTGATCGGGGTGGCGGTGGCGCCGGCCGGGACCGGTGCGGCCGGCTGGTAGCCGCGCGCGGCCAGGTCGGCCAGCGTGTAGCTCGGGGTCCAGTCGGTCGGATTGAATTCCTCGGCGCCGGGACGCAGCGTGGCCGGCACCGCGACCGCGCCGTCGCGGACCCAGCCGCCCTTCTTGACGAAGTAGTTGGCGATCGAGGAGAACATGTCGTCGTAGTCGGTGAACAGGTTGCGCTTGCCGTCGCCATCGCCGTCCACTGCGAACTGGCGGTAGCTGGACGGCATGAACTGGCCCAGGCCCATCGCGCCGGCGTAGCTGCCGATCAGCGTGGCGATGTCCAGGTTCTCTTCGCGGCCGAGCGCGAACAGCTGGCCGAGTTCGTCGCGGAAGAACAGCTCGCGGCGCACTTCGCGCTCGAGCTTGGCCGGATCGCCGCTGCGCGGATAGCGGAACGCCAGCGTGTACAGCGCGTCGAGCACGCGGTAGCTGCCGGCGTTCTTGCCGTAACTGGTCTCCACGCCGATGATCGCCACGATGATCTCCGGCGGCACGCCGGTGCGCGCCTGCACCCGCATCAGTTCTTCGCGATGCGTGGCCAGGAACGCGCGACCGCCGTCGATGCGCGCCTGGCTGATGAACATCGGCCGGTATTCGTTCCACGGCTTGACCCGCTCGGCCGGGCGCGACATCGCCGCCACGATCGCGTCCTTGAACTGTGCCTGCGCCAGCGTCGCCTCGATCTGTGCCGGGTCCAGGCCGTACTTGGCGGCGGTGTCGCGGACGAAGTTGGCGCGCGCGATCTCGAACGGCACCGGGGTCAGGTCGACCGGCGGCGCCGGCACCGCCTCGGGCGCCGCCTCCACCGGCAACGCCGGGCGCGGCGCGGGCTGCGGCAGCGCATTGGCCTGCGGCGGCGGCGGCGGAGCCTTGGGCTGGGTCGCGCATGCGACCAGGCCAAGCGTGATCAGGCAAATCAGCGAGCGTCGAATCATGCCGGCAGGTTAACAGAGTCCAGATGAATTTCCACCAATAACGCCATGAAACAAAAGAACTTTGCCGCGAGTCAAGTGCACCTGGCGTATTCATGCTGAGGAGCACGGCGATGCCCCGCTGGGGCGCGGCGCCGGCATCGGCGCCATCGCCGGCCGCGCAGCACGAACGCAAAGGCCGCCGGTGGTTGCCCACCGACGGCCCGGAGTGCTGCGTGGCGCCGATGCTCAGAACGGCGCGTCGATGTCAACCACGTCGATCAGCTTGTGGTTGACGAACTCCTTGATGCCCAGCCCGATGAGCTCGCGGCCGTAGCCGGAGCGGCGCACGCCGCCGAACGGCAGGTCGGCCTTGACCATGGTCGGATGGTTGACGAACACCATGCCGGTGGAGATGCGCCTGGCCACGTCGACGCCGCGCGCGGTGTCGGCGGTGAACACCGAACCGCCCAGGCCGAACGGCGAGTCGTTGGCGATACGCACCGCCTCGTCCTCGTCGGCGGCCTCGAACAGCATCGACACCGGGCCGAAGAACTCCTGGTAGTAGGCCGGGTTGTCCCTGGTCACGTTGGTCAGGATGGTCGGCTGCACGAACGCGCCCTGCGTCGGCACCTTGGGACCGACCTCGGTGGCGGTGGCGCCATGGTCGACCGCCGCGGCGATCTGCAGCTTGAGCTCGTCGGCCGCGCCCTGCGAGGACAGCGGCGCCAGCGTGGTCGCCGCGTCCATCGGATCGCCGGCCTTGAGTGCGGCCACGCCCTGCGTGTAGCGGTGCAGGAACTGCTCGTACACCTCCCGCACGATGATCATCCGCTTGGACGACACGCACACCTGGCCGCCGTTCCAGTGGCGGCCGAACACCGCCCACTTCACCGTCTTGTCCAGCTCGGCATCGGCCAGCACCACGAAGGCGTCGGCGCCGCCCAGTTCCATCGTCGATTTCTTCAGCGCCCTGGCCGCCTGCGCGGCGACGATGGCGCCGGCGCCTTCCGAGCCGGTCAGCGCCACGCCGTGTACGCGCGGATCGTTGAGGATGGTCTCCACCTGGGCGCGAGTGGCGTAGAGGTTGGCGAACGCACCGGCCGGCAGCCCGGCTTCGGCCATCAGCGCTTCGAACCTGGCCGCGCACTGCGGCACGTTGGAGGCGTGCTTGAGCAATACCGTGTTGCCGGCCGACAGCTGCGGGGCGATGATCCGCGCGATCTGGTAGTACGGGAAGTTCCACGGCTCGATCGCCAGCAGCACGCCCAGCGGTTCGTGCACCACCATCGCCTCGCCCTCGGCCGGATCGGCCACCGGCAATGTTTCCGGCGCCAGCAGGCGCTCGGCATTGACCGCGTAGTACTCGAAGATGTCGGCCGACAGGGTCACCTCGGCTTCGGCCTCGCCGATCAGCTTGCCCATTTCCAGGGTCAGCAACTTGGCGTAGCCGCGCACATCGGCGCGCAACAGCTGCGCCGCCGCGTGCATGACCTTGGCGCGCTCGGCGAAGGAGGCGTTCTTCCAGTGCTGGAAGGCGGTATCGGCAGCGCCGATCGCGGCGAGCACCTGCGCATCGGTGGCTTCGGGGAAACTGGCGAGCAGTTCGCCGGTGTAGGGATTGCGGGTCGCATAAGCCATGGTCGTGTCCTCGTGGAAGGTGGGAAAGCGCCGGCGCGTGACTGCGCCGGCACGGGAATCGGTTCGGTCAGCCGGCAAGTTCCTTGACCGCCTGCACCATGCGGTTGAGCACCGCGGCGGCATCGCCGTAGACCATGTCGCAGTTGTCACCGTAGAACAGCAGGTTCTCCACGCCGGCGTAGCCCTTGCCCTGGCCGCGCTTGATCACGTAGACCTGGTGCGCCTGGTCGGCGTTGAGGATCGGCATGCCGTAGATCGGCGAGGCCTTGTCGGTGCGCGCGGCCGGATTGACCACGTCGTTGGCGCCGATCACCAGCGCCACGTCGGTGCTGGCGAAACTGTCGTTGATGTCTTCCATGTCGAAGATCAGGTCGTAGGGCACGCCGGCCTCGGCGAGCAGCACGTTCATGTGCCCGGGCATGCGCCCGGCGACCGGATGGATCGCGAACTTCACGTCGACGTCGGCGGCCTGCAGCAGCTTGACCAGTTCGTACAGCCGCGCCTGCGCCTGCGCCACCGCCAGGCCGTAGCCGGGCACGATGATCACGCTGGAGGCATAGCGCATCGCCACCGCCGCATCGCCGGCTTCCACCGCGGTCATGCGGCCCTGCACGTCGCCCTGCGCCACCGCGGCGCCGTCGCCGAAATTGCTGAACAGCACGTTGGCCAGCGAGCGGTTCATCGCCTTGGCCATCAGCACGGTCAGCAGCGTGCCGGCCGAGCCGACCACCATGCCGGCGATCATCAGCGCCGGGTTCTGCAGCGCGAAGCCTTCCAGGCCCACCGCCAGGCCGGTGAAGGCGTTGTACAGCGAGATCACCACCGGCATGTCGGCGCCGCCGATCGGCAGCGTCATCAGCACACCGAAGCCCAGCGCGGCGACGAAGAACGCCAGTGCCGCCCAGCCGCCGCCGATCTGCGCAACGACCAGCGCGCCGAGCGCCAGCGCCGCGACGAACACGCCCGCGTTGAACACGCTCTGGCCCTTGAAGCGCCAGGCGCTGTTGATGCGGCCGTCGAGCTTGGCCCAGGCGATCACCGAACCGGACAGCGAGATCGCTCCGATCAACGCGCCGAGCACGGTCACCGCCAGGTGCAGGCCGCCGTGCTGCGGCTGCCGCGAGGTCAGCGCGACCGCGGCCACCGCCGCCGCGGCACCGCCGCCCATGCCGTTGTACAGCGCCACCATCTGCGGCATCGCGGTCACCGCCACGCTGCGTCCGCTGCGCCAGGCCCAGGCGCCGCCGAGCGCCAGCGCCAGCAGCGCCAGGGCGAGATTGGTCAGCGCGTGCGGCTGCGCGCTGGGCTGCAGGTCGGCCAGATAGCCGAACGCGGCGGCGACCGCGACCAACATGCCGATGCCGGCCAGCACGATGCCGCGCAGCGCGGTCACCGGCGAGGACATGTGCTTGAGGCCGAGAATGAACAACAGGGCGGCGGCGAACCCGCTGACTTCCACCAGTAGCTGCAACATGGCGCTATTCCTTCGGGGCGGAGGCGGAGACGGATTTGGCGCTGGGCTTGAACATCGCCAGCATGCGGTCGGTGACCACGTAGCCGCCGGCGGCGTTGCCGGCGCCGAGCAGCACGCCGACGAAGCCGATCGCCTGGCCGGCGACGGTGTCGGCGTTGAACAGCGCGTGCATCGCGCCGACCACGACGATGCCGTGGATGAAGTTGGAACCGGACATCAGCGGCGTGTGCAGGATCGACGGCACCTTGCCGATCACTTCGTAGCCGGTGAACGCAGCGAGCATGAACACGTACAACGCGATCATCCAGCTCATCGACAGATCGAGATTCATCGCTCAGGACTCCTTGGTGGCGGGCGCAGGCGGCGCCGCATGTGGCGTGGGATGGCAGACTTGGCCGTCGCGGGTGAGCAGGGTGCCGGCCACGACCTCGTCGTCGAAGTCCGGCGCCAGCGCGCCGTCGCGGACCAGCAGCTCGAGCAGGTTCAACAGGTTCTTCGCGTACAGCTCGCTGGCGTGCTGGGCCAATGCCGAGGGCACGTTGAACGGCGCGACGATGGTCACCGGCCCCACTTCCACGGTCTGCCCGGGCACGCTGCCCTCGCAGTTGCCGCCGCTGTCGGCGGCCAGGTCCACGATCACCGCACCGGGTTTCATGCCCGCGATCTGCGCGCGGTCGATCAGGATCGGCGCGGTGCGTCCGGGCACGTTGGCGGTGGTGACGATCATGTCGGCCTGCTGGATGTGCTGGGTCAGCACCGCGGCGGCCTTGGCCCGCTCCTCTGCGGTGAGTTCGCGCGCATAGCCGCCCTCGCCGCGCGCATCGATGCCGGTGTCGACGAACTTGGCGCCGACCGACTGCGCCTGCTCGCGCGTCTCCGGACGCACGTCGTAGCCTTCGGTGATCGCGCCGAGCCGGTGCGCGGTGGCCAGCGCCTGCAGGCCGGCCACGCCCAGGCCCATCACCAGCACGCGCGCGGCGCGCAGCGAGCCGACCGCGGTGGTCATCATCGGCAGGATCCGCGGCAGATGCACCGCGCCCAGCAGCGGCGCGTAGTAGCCGGCCAGCGCGGCCTGGCTGGACAGCACGTCCAGCGCCTGCGCGCGGCTGATCCGCGGCACGGTTTCCATCGCGAACGCGGTGATGCGGCGTTCGCACAGCACCTCCAGCAATCCCGGCGCCTTGGCTGGATACAGCATCGCCACCAGCACGCTGCCCGGACGCATCGCCGCCAGCGTCTGCAGCGACGGCGCCTGCACCGCCAGCACCAGGTCGGCGCCGGCGACGACTTCCTGCGCATCGTCGAGCACGGTGGCGCCGGCATAGGCGGCATCGTCGAAGCGCGAGGCCGTACCGGCCCCCGCCTGCAGGCGCAATTGCGCGCCGAGTTTCGCCAGCTTCGGCAGCACCGCGGGCACCATCGCCACGCGGCGCTCGCCGGCCTGCTCTTCCTTCACTACCGCTACGGTGAACGCCATGGGTCGGTGCCTGTGGGGAACTGCAGGCACGATGCGCGCGCGGCCCGCCGCGAACATTGATTGCGATCAATTGCGGCAGGCGCAGTGGCCTGCGGTACAGGCGCGGGACGATTAAGGTAGCGATAGCGCCCGTCAGCGCGGTTGTGCTGACGCCTCGCCGCGCCGACGGCGGCTACGACGCGGGAACGACCGGCTCGCCGCTGCACGCGGGCAGCGCACCGGACGCGTGGTCGCCCAGGCGCCGGCAATGCTGCCGGTGGAGCGTTGCGGGTCGCAGCCGTGCACGCGGATACGCGCGCTGCCTGCCTTCAGCGCAGCGACGCAGATGACGCGTTGCAGGCGGACGCGACGGCCATGCGCGCATGGCCGGGCGCGACGGAGGCCTGGAGCGTCATCCGCCCCGGCAGCGGCAGCGCCGAGGCCGGGGCACCGGACATCGCTATTGCAGCGCCCCGGGCGGAGTGCGCAGCGGCGCGGGTTGCACCGCGCCTGCGCGAGGATGCCCGGCATCGAGCGCCGCGACAGGATGGCGCGCGTCTTCTGCGAGCTGTTGCCAACGCGCGTCGACGATCGTCGCCAATCCGGCCGGATGCTGGTCGAAATGGTGGCCGCCGTGCAGCGCGACGATCTTCGCACCGCTGTCGCGCAGCTGCGGGCACACCGTGTCCTTCTCCTGGTCGCCATACACGCACAGCAGCTGCGACGGCGCGATGCGCGCGATTTCCGGCAGCACCGGCTTGGCGTCGTCGGCATCGCCCAGGTCGAACCAGTTGCGCACGCGGATCTGGAAATCGGCCTTGTGGTCCACGCCGAACAGGGCCAGCAGGCCGACCTGCGCGCGCTGCGCCGGCGGCAGGCGGTTGTACATGAACGGCATCGCGGTGGCGCCGAAGGAATAGCCCACCAGCAGGATGCGCTGCGGGTGCCAGCGCTGCTGGTAGTGGTCGATGACCCGCGCCAGGTCGGCGCTGGCCTGCGCCGGCGGCTTGTCGCGCCAGAAGTAGCGCAGGCTGTCCCAGCCGACCACCGCGATGCCGCGCCGTTGCAAGGCCTCGGCCATGCCCTTGTCGATATCGCGCCAGCCGCCGTCGCCGGACAGCACGATCGCCAGCGGCGCGCCGGGCACGCGCACCGGCAATTCGGTCAACGGCAGGTCGTCGAGCGCACCGCCGCTGCCCGGCATGTGCAGGTGCGCGGCCACGCGCGCGGCCAGCATCGTCTCCGGCGCGGCACCCACCGGTGCCGCCGCGATGTCGACGAAGCCCTGCGCGCTGTTGGGGTGCGCAGTGCCGGCGCAGACCTCGGTCGGCGCCGGCGCGATGCCGATCGCGCCCCCCAGGGTCGCCGCCGGCGCGGCGCCGACGATGCGCTCGGCCAGGGTCGCACCGGTGCCGGTGCCGGCCAGCATCGGCAGGAAGTAGCGGTCGCCGTGCAGATCGCGCTGCAGGTGCCGGCTCAACTGCTCGGCATCGTGCCAGGCATGGCCGCAACCGGTGCCGGCGCGCTGCAGGCGCGTCAGGTAGCGATCGCCATCGACCGTCGCGACCACCGCGCCGGTCGCGGCGATGCGCGCCGCCGCGGCCTGGCGCTGCGCGCGGTTGCCGCTGGCGAACAGGATCACCATGCCCTGCGGCGGGCCGGGCGGCTGGGTCAGCGCGACCCGGCCGTAGCCGTGGCTGTGCATCGCGCCGACAGGAAAGTAGTAGCGGATCAACGCATAGCCGCTCAGGCCGAGCGCAACGCTCAGCAGCAGCAGGAATTTCAGGAATTTCATCGACACACATCCATGTCGGCACAGCCGAGCGGACAGGAACCACGGGGAAGACGAGAGAGGAACTGGTGCAGGCGGACGGACGCAAGGACACGACACGGGCCTGGCCCGGATCGACGCTGCGCTGCGTTGGCTCCCCTCGGTGGACGCGGGTCGGCTGGGCGGCATCGAGGCCGCGCGTGGCTCACCCGGAACGGATCCTGCGCTCGCAGCGGACCGGAAAATCCGGCGCCGCGACGTGGCATCGACGCGAATTGTGCGCAGCGCCGACACATGCCGCAATCGTCTGCCACATCACCGCATACTTGCGGTTAAGCCAGCGCGCGCCGGCGGCGCGCGCGGCTCAGTAGCCGTGCACCGGGCGGTGCGCCTTGACCGCCATCACCAGGCCCAGCCCGGCCAGCAGCGACACCGCGGAGGTGCCGCCATAGCTCATCAGCGGCATCGGCACGCCGACCACCGGCAGCAGCCCGGAGATCATGCCGCCGTTGACCAGCACGTAGACGAAGAACGCCAGGCCGGTGGCGCCGGCGAGCAGGCGCGAGAACGTGTCGCGCGCCTGCGCGGCGATCCACAGGCAGCGCGCGATCACCACCAGGTACAGGGTCAGCACCGTGGCCACGCCGATCCAGCCGAACTCCTCGCTGAGCACCGAGAACGCGAAGTCGGTGGTCTGTTCGGGAATGAAGTTCAGGTGCGACTGCGAGCCCAGGCCCCAGCCCTTGCCGTGCAGGCCGCCGGAGCCGATCGCGATCTTGGACTGGATGATGTTCCAGCCCGCACCGAGCGCATCGTTCTCCGGATTGAGGAACATCATGATCCGGTCCTTCTGGTACGGCCGCAGCAGCCATAGCCAGGCCACCGGCGCGGCCGCGGCGACGCCGCCCACCGCGATGCCCACCCACCACCACGGCAGCCCGGCCAGCAGCAGCACGAAACCGCCGCTGGCGGCGATCAGCACGCCGGTGCCAAAGTCCGGCTGCAGCATGATCAGCGCGGTGGGAATGCCGATGATCACCGCGCTGACCAGCACCGTGGGCACGCGCGGCGGCAGCGGCACGCGGTGCAGGTACCAGGCCACCATCATCGGCATGCTGATCTTCAGCAGCTCGGCCGGCTGCAGGTAGAACACCTTCAGGTCCAGCCACTGCCGGCCGTACTTGCCGGTGCCCAGCGCGAACACCGCCAGCAGCGGCAGCATCGACAGCGCGTAGATCAGCGGCGTCCACGCGCGCAGGCGCAGCGCCGAGACCCGCGACAGGCCCCACATCGCCGCCGCGCCGATCGCGAAGCGGATGGCCTGGGCCAGCATCAGGTGGTTGCCGCCGGCCTGGCCGCCGGCGCTCTTGAGCACCGCCAGGCCGATCACCATCAGCGCGCCCAGGGCCAGGCACATCGGCCAGTCCAGGGTGCGGGCGAAACGGCCGCCGAGATCGGTCAGCCAGCGCAGGAAATCCTTCATCGTTCGTCCGGGATCTCGTCGGGGATCGGTGGCGGCACCGCCGGCAGCGGCACCGCGGCGGCCTCCACTTCGACCGGGCCGATCAGCACCGGACGCTCGCCGGCGGCCAGCGCCACCGCGTCGGCGGCGCCGCGCGAGCCCGGGTCCTCGGCGTAGTACAGCTGGCTGCCGAACGCGGTGGCGCCGCGCAGGCTGTCCAGCGGCTCGATGCCGGCGGGCAGGCGCCCGAGCAGCCAGGCATCGAAGATCTTGCGCGCGATCGGCGCGGCGGTGCTGGCGCCGTAGCCGCCGCCTTCCACCGCCACCGCCAGCGCGATGGTCGGCTGCTCGGCCGGGGCGAAACCCTCGAACAGCGAGCGATGGCGCAGGTGCATCGGCAGGCTGCGCGGATCCACCGCGGCCAGGCCCTTGCGGCTGACCACCTGCGCGGTACCGGTCTTGCCGGCCATCTGGTATGGCGCGCTGACCGCGATCGCATGCCCGCTGCCGCCGGGACGCATGGTGTCCATCATGCCCTCGCGCACCGCCTGCAGGTTGCCGGGATTGTCGCTGATCGGCTTGCCCGGGCCGAGCGCCACCGGCGCCCACGGCTGGTCGAACGCGCCGCGCTGGGCCATCACCAGGTGCGGGGTGCGCAGTTGGCCATCGGCGATGCCGGCCACCGCGCGCACCAGCTGCAGCGGGGTCACCTTCCAGTCGCCCTGGCCGATGGCGATGTTGACCGTGTCGCCGGGATACCACGCTTCCTTGCGGCTTTTGGCCTTGTAGGCCGGCGACGGCACGATGCCGCCGATCTCGCCCATCAGGTCGATGCCGGTCGGCGCGCCGAAGCCGTAGCGGTTCATGTACTGGTCGACCTTGGTGATGCCCATGTCGACGGCCAGCTTGTAGTAGTACGTGTTGACCGACTGCGCGATCGACTTGCGCAGGTCGGTCCAGCCGTGCCCGCCGCGGTGCGAGTCGCCCCAGCCGCGACTGACCCCGGGCAGGTAGAACATGCCGGTGGACAGGATCTTGTCCTCCGGCCGGCGCGTGCCGCTGTCCAGACCGGCCAGGCCCATGAACGGCTTGATCGTCGAACCGGGCGCCACCCCGCCGAGCACCAGGCGGTTGAACTGCGGCCGCGACGGATCGCTGTTGAGCGCCTGGAAATCGGCGTGCGAGATGCCGTTGACGAACAGGTTGGGATCGTAGGACGGCAGGCTGACCATCGCCAGGATCTCGCCGGTGCGCGGATCGATCGCGATGGCCGCGCCCTGGTAGTCGCCGAACGCGGCGACCATCGCGCGCTGCAGGTCGGCGTCGATGGACAGGCGCAGGTCGGCGCCGGACTGCGCCGGGACCCGGCCGACGGTGCGGATCGCGCGGCCCTGCACGTTGGTCTCGACCTGCTCGTAGCCGACCTTGCCGCGCAGTTCCTCTTCGTAATAGCGCTCCAGCCCGGACTTGCCGATGTGGGTCAGCGCGGCATTGCCCTCGCCGAGCATCTCCAGGTCCTTCTCGTCGATGCGGCCGACGTAGCCGATGATGTGCGCGAACAGGTCGCCGTAGGGGTAGTGGCGGGTCAGGTACGGCTCCAGTTCCACGCCGGGGAAGCGCCAGCGGTCCACCGCGAAACGCGCGCGCTCCTCCTCGCTGACCCGCAGCTTGAGGGTGACCGGGCGGAAACTGCGGCTGGCCTTGCGCGCGGCCTGGAAGCGTTCGATGTCCTCCGGCGACAGCGCGATGACCTTGCCCAGCTCGGCCAGCAGCGCGTCCATGTCCTCGACCTTGTCCGGGGTCACGTCGAGCCGGAACGCGGGCACGTTCTCGGCCAGCAGGCGGCCGTTGCGGTCGTAGATCATGCCGCGCCCCGGCACCACCGGCCGCGGCTTGATCCGGTTCGCGTCCGAGCGCGTGGCGTAGATGTCGTGGTCCAGCACCTGAAGCTTGAAATACCAGGCGCCCAGGCCGACCAGCGCCACCAGCACGCCGAAGAAGCCCAGCGCCGCGCGGCGCCGGAACTGCTCGGCCTCGGCGTGCGGGTTCTTCTGCGTGCGGCGGGTGAAGGCCACGCTACTTGCTCCGCCGGCCCAGCCGCAGCGCGTCCAGCAGCACGAACAGCGGCGGCCACAGCGCCATGCCCAGCAGCGGCGCCCACCAGTAGTTCCACGGCAGCGTCGGCTCGCCCACCGCCAGGTGCACCGCCGCGGCGACGATGCGGTCGTTGACCAGCAGGCCGCCGATCGCCAGCGCCTGCTGCGACATCGGGAAGAAGCGGATCCGCGCGCGGAAGCGCTGCAGGATGAAGCTCAGGATCACCAGCCGCAGCGCCTGCTCGCCGAGCACCCCGCCGTACAGCAGGTCGGCGACCACGCCGATGGCGAAGGCGAACCCCAGCCCGACCTTGTCCGGGGTCTCGATCACCCAGTACGCCACCACCAGCGCCAGCCAGTACGGGCGCAGCGGCTGCAGCAACAGCGGCAACGGCAACAGGCCCAGCACCAGCGCCAGGATCACGCTGACCGGCAGCACCCAGCCTTTGCTGCGGGGGCGGCTCATTGGTCCGTCTCCTGTGGAGACGCCGGGATTGGGGATTCGGGATTCGGGATTCGAGGGGATAGCGGCTGTTTGTGGGCAGCGGGCGCGGCGGAGGCCGCGGGAGCGGGAGCCGTCGCGGTACGTGCCGGCGGCGGGGTGGCGGCCGATCGCGAAGGCGTGGCCTGCTGGGAGTCCGGAAGTGGGGAGGACGCCGGCTGAGTTAGCGCGGTGGAAGCCGCTGATGGCACACGACCATTGCCGCCACCGCTGGCGCCGCTTTTATCCAATCCCGCGCGCTCTTCGACAGCCGCAGGCTGGCCATCCCCACTCCCCAATCCCGTTGCGGAGGCCGAAGGCCGCAGCAACAACACATCCCGCCCCCGATCCAGCTTCGCCGCCGGCTTCAGGTTGCCGACCAGGAAGGCGTGGGTGTCGTCCGGGCGCAGCGTCGCCACCGTGCCGACCGGGAAGCCGGCCGGGAAGCGCCCGCCCAGGCCGGAGGTGACGATCTCGTCGCCGACTTCGACCCCGGCGCTGAGCGGCACGTCGCGCAGTTCGAGGGTGTCGCCGCGGCCGTAGACGATCAGGCGCACGCCGTTGCGCGCCACCGTCACCGGCACCGCGTGGTCCGGGTCGGTCAGCAGCAGCACGGTGGAGTGCAGCGGGGTCACCTCGATCACCTGGCCCATCAGCCCGCCGGCGTCGATCACCGCCTGGCCGACGTGCACGCCGTCGCGGCCGCCGGCGTCGAGCACCAGGCGCTGCCGGGTCGGGTCCAGGTCGATGTCCAGGATCGGCGCCAGTTGCACGTCCAGGCCGCGGCGCTCGGCCACGCCCAGCAGCTCGCGCAGCTGCGCGTTGTCCAGCGCCGCGGTCTGCAGCCGGGTCAGCCGCGCCTTGGCGATCAGCAGTTCGTTGCGCAGCGCGCGGTTCTCCCTGACCAGCTGCGCATGGCTGGCGGCGTTCTCCTGCACCTGCGAGCCGAGCCGGCCCGGCAGCCCGGCCAGCGCCCACAGCGGCTGCACCAGCAGGTTGGTCTGGCTGCGCAGCTGGGCCAGCCAGCCGGCCTGCGCATCGAGCACGATCAGCACCACCGCCAGGGCCAGGTACGCCAGCAGGCGCGGCGTGCTGGCGGCTTCGCCCGGGCGGGCAGTGACGGGAGGACCGGCGTAGGGAGGCACAGTTAAAGCCGGGATTGGGGAATCGGGAATGGGGAATCGGAAAGCAACAGCGCATCCCCGGCTTGATCAGGCCGGGGCGCAGGCAAGGGAGCGGCTGCGGAGCCGGCAATGTCGGTGCGGAGGGGCCGTTCGATTCCCCATTCCCCACTCCCCATTCCCGGCTTCACGATCACTCCGGCGCGAAGAACTCGTTGCCGTGCATGTCCACCAGCTCCAGCGCCCGGCCGCCGCCGCGGGCCACGCAGGTCAGCGGATCGTCGGCGACCTGCACGTGCAGGCCGGTCTCCTCGGAGATCAGCCGGTCCAGGTCGCGCAGCAGCGCACCGCCGCCGGTCAGCACGATGCCGCGCTCGGCGACGTCGGCGCACAGCTCCGGCGGGGTCTGTTCCAGCGCCAGCTTGACCGCCGAGACGATGCCCGACAGCGGCTCGTGCAGCGCCTCCAGCACCTCGTTGGAGTTGATCTTGATCATCTTCGGCACGCCCTCGGCGAGGTTGCGGCCGGAGATTTCCATCTCCTGCACCTCTTCCTGCGGATAGGCGCAGCCGATCTGCAGCTTGATCCGCTCGGCGGTGGCCTCGCCGATCAGCATGCCGTGGTTGCGGCGCACGTAGTTGGTGATCGACTCGTCGAAGCGGTCGCCGCCGATGCGCACCGACTGCGAGTAGACGATGCCGTTCAGCGAGATCACCGCCACCTCGGTGGTGCCGCCGCCGATGTCGATGACCATCGAACCGCGCGCCTCGGTGACCGGCATGCCGGCGCCGATCGCCGCGGCCATCGGTTCCTCGATCAGGTACACGTCGCGCGCGCCGGCCTCCTCGGCCGATTCCTTGATCGCGCGGCGCTCGACCTGGGTCGAGCCGGCCGGCACGCAGACCAGCACGCGCGGGCTCGGACGCAGGAAGCGCGACTTGTGCACCTTCTTGATGAAGTGCTTCAGCATCGCCTCGGTATAGGTGAAGTCGGCGATGACGCCGTCCTTCATCGGGCGGATGGTGGTGATGTGGCCCGGGGTGCGGCCGAGCATCTGCTTGGCCTCGGCGCCGACCGCGGCCACCGAACGGGTGCCGCCGATCGCCCGGTCCTGGCGCACCGCGACCACCGACGGTTCGTTCAGCACGATGCCCTGGCCACGCACGTAGATGAGGGTGTTGGCCGTGCCCAGATCGATGGACAGGTCGTTGGAGAACATGCCGCGGAGTTTCTTGAACATCGGGGAATTGAGTCCTGGGGAGTCGCGTGCCGTCGCCGAATGGCGAAAAAATGGGCAGAAAACGAAGTCTGCTAGCGTAACAACCCACCTGGGTGCGGGCAAGGAAAATTCTCGCTAAAACCGCGCCTTGCATGCACTCGCAGGGGGCGCCGTGCATCGTGCTTGTGGCCCTGCCCGGCCGCAGCCGTTACCCTTTGCGCCGCGGCGACCCCGCACGCTGCCCGCCTGAATGCGGGCTCATCCCTCCGCCAAGGCCTGCCCGATGTCCGCACTGATCTGTGGTTCCCTCGCTTTCGACACCATCATGGTGTTCCCGGACCAGTTCAAGAACCACATCCTGCCGGACAAGGTGCACATCCTGAACGTGTCGTTCCTGGTGCCGCGGATGCGCCGCGAGTTCGGCGGCTGCGCCGGCAACATCGCCTACAACCTGCACCTGCTGGGCGGCGATCCGATCCCGATGGGCACCGTGGGCCAGGATTTCGGCCCGTACCGCGAGCATTTCGAGACGCTGGGCATCGACCTGTCGCGGGTCAAGGTGATCGACGAGCTGTTCACCCCGCAGGCGTTCATCACCACCGACCACGACAACAACCAGATCACCGCGTTCCATCCCGGCGCGATGATGCGCAGCTACGAGAACCACGTGCGCGACGTGCCAGGCGTGACCCTGGGCCTGGTCGGCCCGGACGGGCGCGAGGGCATGATCCAGAACGCCGAGGAGTTCGCCGCCGGCGGCATCCCCTTCATCTTCGATCCCGGCCAGGCGATGCCGCTGTTCAACGGCCCGGAGCTGCGCACCTTCATCGAACAGGCCGACTACGTGGTGGTCAACGACTACGAGTCCAACCTGCTGCAGGAGCGCACCGGCTGGAACGAGCAGGACATCGTCTCGCGGGTGCAGGCCTACATCACCACCCAGGGTCCGAAGGGCGCGCTGGTGTACACCCCCGACAAGACCTACGACGTCCCGCCGGCGCACGAGCGCCGCGTGGTCGACCCGACCGGCTGCGGCGACGCGTTCCGCGCCGGCCTGATCTTCGGCATCGAGCGCGGCTGCGACTGGCTGACGATCGGGCGCATGGGCAATCTGATGGGCGCGCTGAAGGTGGAACACCCGGGCACCCAGAACCAGCGCTTCGACTTCGACGAGTTCAACGACCAGTTCAAGCAGCAGTTCGGGTATGCCTTGTAGCCGGGAGTGGGGAGTCGGGATTGGGGATTCGTAAAAGCAGGGTTCTGGCGCCTTGATGCCACGACAAGCCGCGCGATCGCGCGGTTTTTTCGTTTTGGCCCAGGGCGGCAAGGGATCCGACCCAGGCAAGCCGCTCTTGCCAATCCCCAATCCCGACTCCCCACTCCCGGCTTTTGCTGCACTGCGGTTTGAGCCAAGGCCCGGTTTGTGCGTCACTGCCACTCTGGTCCCGGGTGGGGACCGAGGATGCGCCACGTGTCGGAACTGACTGTCGCCAACCTCCTGCAGGTCACGGCTGGGCCGCCGTCCGCTGCCGAGGCGGAATCCGCGTTGCTGGCGCGGATGCGCCGCTTCCGCCAGATCGAACCGCTGCCGCCGGCGCTGGCGCGCTCCTGGCAGCGCTGCCTGGACGAATACGGCCTGAGTCCGGACGCCCCCCCTTCGCCGATGGTCCACGACGGCAGCGGGCTGCGCGAGCGCCAGCAGCGGCTCGAAGAGGTGCTGCGCATCGCCAAGGTGGAGATGGAGAACCTCTACGAGCAGATCGCCGGCGGCGGCTACGCGGTGGTGTTCGCCGACGCCGAGGCGACCCTCCTGCACAGCGTGCAGGACCCGGCGTTGCTGCGCGAATTCCGCGAGACCGGGCTGTTCTGCGGCGCCAGCTGGGCCGAGCGCTACCAGGGCACCAACGGCATCGGCACCTGCGCGGTGGAGCGCAGTGCGCTCGGCGTGCACCGCGGGGAGCATTATCTGGTCCGGCATCTGCCGCTGTCGTGCAGCGGCGCGCCGATCCTCGACCCGCACGGACAATTGCTGGCGGTGCTGGATGCTTCCACCCCGGACGCGCGCGACACCAAGCTGGTGCAGCGCCACACCAGCGCGCTGGTGCGCATGTCGGCGGCGCAGATCGCGCGTTCGTATTTCCTGGAGCAATACCGGCATGCGTGGATCCTGCGCTTCCACAGCCGCCCGGAGTTCGCCGGCCTGCTGCACGAGGCGCTGATGGCGATCGGCGACGACGGCTGCGTGCTGGCCGTCAACGATGCCGCGCTGGAACAGCTCGGCAAGGGCGATCGCGGCCTGCTGGTCGGGCGCGACATCTCGCAGGTGATGCAGTTGGACTTCGACACCGTGGAACAGCGTGCGCGCAACGACGCCAGCACGCTGTGGTCGATCCGCTGCGCCTGCCACGGACGCCGCTTCTTCGCCCTGGCGCAGCCGCCGCGCCGCGACGCTGTCACCGGCCACGCGCGCGCCGCCAGTGCCGACAGCGGCGAGGCGGCCTATTCGCGCGAACACGTCGGCTCCGATCCGCGCATGCGCCACAATCTGGACAACGCGCTGAAGCTGGCCGCGCATCGGGTGTCGATCCTGCTGTGCGGCGCCACCGGCACCGGCAAGGAGGAATTCGCCAAGGCGGTGCATCGCGGCTCGCCGTGGGCGGCGCGGCCGTTCGTGGCGGTGAACTGCGCGGCGATCCCGGAGGCGCTGATCGAGAGCGAACTGTTCGGCTATGCGCGCGGCGCGTTTACCGATGCCGCGCGCGAAGGCCGCCACGGCAAGCTGCTGCAGGCCAGCGGCGGCACCTTGTTCCTGGACGAGATCGGCGACATGCCGCTGCCGCTGCAGACGCGGCTGCTGCGCGTGCTGGAAGAACAGAGCGTGACCCCGCTGGGCAGCGACCGGGCGATGCCGCTGGAACTGCACGTGATCAGCGCCAGCCATCGCGACCTGATGCAGATGGTGGCGGCCGGCGAGTTCCGCGAGGACCTGTACTACCGCCTCAACGGCGTGGTGCTGCACTTGCCGCCGCTGCGCGAGCGCAGCGACAAGGCCGAACTGATCCGCACCCTGCTGCGCGAGGAGAGCGGCGAGCATCACGTGCGCATCAACGAAGATGCGCTGCACAAGCTGCTCAGCTACGCCTGGCCGGGCAACCTGCGGCAACTGCGCAACGTGCTGCGCACCGCCGCGGTGCTGTGCGCCGACGGCATGATCCGCATCTCCAACCTGCCGCAGGAAATCGTCGATGCCGACAGCGGCCCGTGCCTGGTCAACGGCGATGCGGTCGCCGCCGACGACATGCCCGGCCGCGTGGCCCTGGACAGCGCCGAGCGCAGCGTGCTGCAGCAGCAGCTCGAACGCCACCGCTGGAACGTCAGCCGCACCGCCGACGCACTCGGCATCAGCCGCAACACCCTGTACCGCAAGCTGCGCAAGCATGGGTTAGCGACGGCCTGAGTGCGCGCGCGAAGCTGCTCGATCACGCCATCCCGCGTACGCCAACGCTCTCTGCAGGAGCGGCTTCAGCCGCGACATCGAAGTCGGATACCCAGCGGCTTCGATGTCGCGACTGAAGTCGCTCCTACAAAGGAGCTCTCGCCTGGTGCGGCGATGCGCATCCATGCCGTTGTTGTGGGAGGGACTTCAGTTCCGACTGCCTCCGAAGCCTGAAAATTTCCGGCTTCGATGTCGCGGCTGAAGCCGCTCCTGCAAACAACCGTGGCCTGGTGCGGCGATGCACATCCGTGCCGTTGTAGGAGGGACTTCAGTCCCGACTGCTGTCGAAGCCTGAAACTTTCCGGCTTCGATGCCGCGATTGAAGCCGCTCCTACAAAAAGCATTCGCCCGGAGCAGGCGGCGCGGCGCCATGCGCTGCGCTGCACAGATCACCGGCCATCCTAGAACCGCCAGCGCAAACCGACCTGGTACTGCCGTGGCGCGCCAGGGGCGACGAAGCGCGAGGGGCCGTCCTCGACCGCGGCGTCCTGCGGGCGCGCCAGCGCGCCGTCCGGGAACAGGTCTTCGGCGACCGCCGCATAGGTCTCGTAGCGGCGATCGAACAGGTTGTTGATGCGCAGGTACAGCGACAGGCCGTCGGCGATCTGCCAGGTGCCGTGCACGTCGACCAACGCGTAGCCGCCGGTGGACAGGTCGTGGCGCACCGCGTCTTCGCCATCCTCGGGATCCTCGACCAGGCCGTCCTCGTTGCCGCTGGCCACGCGCCGCGAGATCGCGCGCAGGTCCGCGCCCAATGCCAATGGCGCCAGCGCCTGCCACTCCACGCCCAGCTTCAGCGTGTTGCGCGGCAGGCCGGCGATGCGCATGCCCGGATGCAGCTCGATGGTGCGCTCGCCGGACAGCAGTTCGCCGTCGCTGCGGTAGGTCGCGTCCAGGTAGCTGTAGGCGGCGAACCAGCGCAGCGCGCCGCTGCTGGCGCGCCAGCTCAGGTCCGCGCCCTGGTAGCGGGTGCGATCGACGTTGTCGAAGTAGCCCAGCTGGGTATTCGGCGCGCGCAGGAACAGGATGTCGTTGCGATTGTCGGCGCGATACAGCGAGGCGTTGAAGGCCTGCTCCGGCGACGGGTTCCAGCGCACGCCGACTTCGTAGGTGCGCGAGACGATTTGCTCCAGACGCGGGTCGGCCTGCAGCCCGGTCGGCAGCCGGCACGGCTGTTCCGGATCGGCGCAGCCCAGTTCGATCGCGGTCGGCGCGCGGCTGTTCTGCGAGGCCGAGGCGAAAGCGGTGAAGCCGCCGCCCAGGCGCTGGGTGATGCCCAGCGACGGATTGGCCTTGGCGAACACGAAGCGCTCGCGCGGCAGCGCGCCGTCCTCGGCGGTGGACAGCACGTTGCTGACCTCGACCCGGTTCCAGCGCAGCGCGCCGGTCACGTGGGTGGCCTCGCTCACTTCCCAGGTGTCGGCGGCGAACACGCCCAGCGTGCTGCTGCGGCCGCTGACCCCGGAAAAGAATTCGCGCTCCTCGTCGGGATCGGCGACGACGGCGCGGTCGTCCTCCACGAAGCCTTCCTGTGCGTATTGCCGGTAGCGCACCCGGTTGCGATCGTAGGTGGCGCCGAGGCTGAGCGCATGCGCGCCGGCCTGGCGGCTGAAGTTCAGCGCCACGCCCTCAGCGTGCTGGCGCATCTGCGTGGTGTTGAGCACGCCGCTGTGCAGGGCGTCGGCCTCGGCGCGCGACACCGTGCAGTCGTCGTCCAGCGGCGTGCCGTCGGCGGCGTAGCCATCGGCGCAGTCCTCGACGAATTCCTCGTAGTCCTCGTTGATGTCGCCATTGACGGTGTCGCGGCGGCCGTCGCGGTAATAGGCCAACAGATGTAGCGCCGTGTCCGCGTCGAAGCGGTGGTCCAGTTGCGCGGTCAGCAGGGTGTTGCGGTTGCGGGTCAGGTCCGGCGAGGTGTAGACCGCGTCGCGATCGGCCTCGTACAGACCGGGCTCGATGCCGTCGTCGGTGTAGCGGCTGCCGGGCAGCAGGCCGTTGCCGATCAGGCGGCTGCGCCCGTGCAGCAGCGACACGTCCCAGTCGGTGTTTTCGCCCTGCCGCCCGAGCTTGCCGAACACGGTGCCGAGGCGGCCTTCGGACGCGTCGCGCCAACCGTCCTCGTCGAAACCGGTGACCGCGACGAAGGCGTGCAGGCCATCGCGGCCGGCATAGCCGTAGGACGCGTCCAGGCGCTTGCGTGCGCCGCTGCCGAACGACAGATCCGCGCGCAGGCCCGGCGCAGTCAGGCCCGACTGGGTGGTGAACGCCAGCGCGCCACCGAGCGTGTTGGGGCCGAACAACGGGTTGGAGCCGGGCATCAGCGCCACGCTGCGGATCGCCGCCTCCGGCATCATGTCCCAGCTGACGATGTCGGCGAACGGTTCGTTCATGCGTACCCCGTCCAGGTAGACCGACACGCCCTGCGAGGCGCCCGGCAACGCCGAGGCGCGGAAGCCGCGGAAGGTGAGATCGGTCTGGAACGGGCTGCCCTGCACCTCGTTGGTGTCCACGCCGTTCATCTGCCGCAGCATGAAATCGGTGAGGTTGCTAGCCTGGCTGCGCGCGATGTCGTCGGCGTTGGCGGTCTGCACCGTGTACGGCAGGTGGTCGGCATCGATCAGGGTGCCGGGGATCGGCGTGGCGGTGACCTCGACCCGGTCCAGCGCGGTGATCTGCGCATCGCCGGCATTGACCGTGGTCTGCGCGCCGGCCGGCGCGGCGGCCAAGACGATGGCGATGGCGATGGCGATGGCGATGGCCAGCGCATGCGCGCTTGCCAGCGAAGTACCACGTTCCTTGTTGCAAGCCATGTTTGCTCCTACGTGTCAGTACAGTACGACCGATTTGATGCCCCTGCCCGCGCGGATCGCATCGAAGGCGCGGTTGATGTCCTGCAGCGGCAGCGTCTCGCTGATGAGTTCGTCGATGCGGATCTCGCCGGCCAGGTAGCGCTCGGCGTAGGCCGGCAGTTCGCTGCGGCCCTTGACCCCGCCGAACGCGCTACCGCGCCAAGCGCGGCCGGTGACCAGTTGCAGCGGCCGCGTGCTGATCTCCTGCGCGCTCGGCGCCACGCCCAGGATGATGCTTTCGCCCCAGCCCTTGTGGCAGCACTCCAGCGCCGCGCGCATCGCGCGCACGTCGCCGACGCACTCGAAGCTGTGGTCGGCGCCGCCGTCGGTGAGATCGACGATCACCTGCTGCACCGGCGCGCCGAAGTCCTTCGGATCCAGGCAGTCGGTGGCGCCCAGCGCGCGCGCCAGCTCGAACTTGTCGCGGTTGATGTCGACCACGATGATGCGCCCGGCGCGCGCCATCACCGCGCCCTGCACCACCGACAGGCCGATGCCGCCGAGTCCGAACACCGCCACGCTGTCGCCGGGCCGCACCCGCGCGGTGTTGAGCACCGCGCCGATGCCGGTGGTGATCGTGCAGCCGAGCAGACACACCTTGTCCAGCGGCGCGGAGGGATGGATCTTGGCCACCGCGATCTCCGGCAGCACGGTGTACTCGGCGAAGGTGCTGGTGCCCATGTAGTGCAGGATCGGCCGCCCGCGCAGCGAGAAGCGGCTGCTGCCGTCGGGCATCAACCCGCGGTCCTGGCTGGCGCGGATCGCCTGGCACAGATTGGTGCGCCCGGAACGGCAGAACTTGCACACCCCGCATTCGGGCATGTACAGCGGGATCACATGGTCGCCGGGGCGCACGCTGGTGACGCCGATGCCGACCTCCTCGACCACGCCGGCGCCTTCCTGGCCCAGGATCACCGGGAACGCGGCATCCGGATCGGCGCCGGACAGGGTGCTGGCGTCGCTGTGGCACACGCCGCTGGCGACCAGGCGCACCAGCACCTCGCCGGCCTTGGGCGGTTGCAGGTCCACCTCCTCGATGGCCAGCGGTTGGTTCGCCGCCCAGGCGACAGCGGCTCGCGTCTTCATTCCCCTCTCCCCGCATCCTCTCGCTGTGCCGCATGCGCTCCTCGCCTCATTGCGCGATGACCACACCCCAGGGCATGTCGCCCACTGCGATCTGCTTGATCTCCTTCATGGTGGTCGTGTCGATGACGCTCACGCTGTTGGAGCGGCCGTTGGCCACGTACAGCTTCTTGCCGTCGGCGCTGAGCGCCGGATTCCACGGGCGCTGCCCGACCGGGATCTCGGCCAGGCTGGCGCGCGCGGCCGGGTCGATCACGCTGACCGTGCCGGCGCCGCCGTTGGAGGCGTAGACGCGGCTGCCGTCGCGCGAAATGGCGATGCCGGCGGTGCGCTGCCCGGCCGGGATGCTGGCCACGCGCCGGCGTGCGACCAGATCGATCACATCGACCACGCTGGCCGCTTCCTGCGCCACGTACACGGTATTGCCGTCGGGGGCGAACGCCATGCCGCGCGGATGGCCGCTGGTGGCGATGACGCCGGTGGATTTGCCCGCCTTCAGGTCGATCACGTCCAGGTCGTTGGAGCCTTCGTTGCTGGTCAGCAGCAGCGCGCCGTCGGGACTGTACACGCAGTGCTCCGGCGCCTGGCCCTGGGTGGCGATGCGCGCGCCGATCGCGAAACTGGCCGGATCGATCAGCATCACCTGGTTCTGCCCTTCCACGCAGACCGCGAACTGGCGGCCGTCCGGCGACGCGGCGATGCCCTCGGCGTTCTCGCCGATGTCCACGCTGCGCAGCACCCGGTCCTGCACCGTATCCAGTTCCAGCAGCCGGTGCCCTTGCGCATCGATCACGTACAGGTGCCCCGAGGGTCCGGGCAGGATCTGCTGCAGGCGCTTGCCGAGCTGGCCCTGCGCGGACAGCGTGCGCAGCACTGCGTCGGTGCCGGTGTCGATCACCGAGATGGTGCCGGCGCGCTGGTTGGGCACGTACGCCAGCGCCGCCGCCGGCGTGGCGGACGGCGTGGCGTCGGCGTTCGCCTCCGCGGCAGGCGCCGCCGCACGCTGGCAGGCCGCGCCGGCCAACAGCAGCGCCAGCGCAGCGGTGCCCAGCGTGCGGCGCGCGCCTGGGATCATGGCGCCGCGCCCGCGGTCTTGTTGATCGAGTGGATGAAGGCCAGCAGCTTCTCAGTGTCGCCGTCCTTGAGCACCGGCGCGAACGGCGGCATCTGCCCGACCACCTTCTCGTGGCCGACGCGGACCTTGCCGTGCGCGGTCATGCCGGCGGTCCCTTCGCTGATCAGCGTGCGCAGCGTGTCGTCGTCGTGGCCGTAGACCCAGATGTCGTTGGTCAGCGGCGGGCACATGCCGCCACCGCCGGTGCCGCCGTGGCAGGCGCTGCAGCCGGCGGACAGGAAGATCTTCTTGCCCTCGGCGGCGAGCTCCGGCGTCACCTTCACCGGCGGGCCTTTCGGAATCGGGGTGACCGCGGCCGGCGGCGGGGTCGCGGCGGCGGCGGCCGGTGCAGCGGTCGGGGCGGCCGGAGCGGTGCTGGGCGCAGCATCGGCCGCAGGTGCCGCCGACGGAGCGGCAGGTGTGGCGGCGGCGGGGGCGGAGGGCGGTGCCTCCTTGTCGCAAGCGGACAGGGCCAGGGTCAACGCGAACAGGGACAGGTGCAGCAGCTTCGGCACGACGGAGCGGCGGACGACGGCATTGCGCATGGGAAAAGAACCTTTGCGGGACGGACTGTGGGGACGTGAACGCCGCGGCGGCGGCACGAGCAGGTAAGGCGTGGCGGTCATTGCGTGCGTCGGTGTTCGGCCTCCGTCAGCAGTTGCGCCAGCGACGCATCGCCGCGCTGTTGCGCCAGCGCCGCCGGCGTCTTGCCGTCGGCGTCGCGGGTGGACGCGTTGGCGCCGGCGGCGAGCAGGCGGCGGCTGGCGGCCTCGCGGCCGGCCGCGGCGGCCAGCATCAGCGGGGTGACGCCAGCGCGGTTGGGCCGGTCGGCCTCGGCACCGCGCGCCAGCAAGGCATCGAGCATCTGCGGATCGTTGCGCGCCACCGCGAACATCACCGGGGTGAAGCCGGCCGGATTGCTGCGGCGCACGTTGGCGCCGGCGCCGAGCAGCGCCTGCACCAGTTCGACATCGGCATAGGAGATCGCCAGGTCCAGCGCGGTCCAGCCGTCCTTGGACACCGCATCGACCTTGGCCCGGCGCGCCAGCAGCAGCTTGGTGCTTTGCGCGTCGTTGCCCCAGGCCGCCTTCATCAAGGGCGTCCAGCCGCTGCCGTCGCGGCTTTCCACGTTGGCGCCGGCCGCCAGCAACTCGCCGACCAGGGGCGGCGCCTGGTTGCGGATCGCCTGGTGCAGCGGCGGCTCGCCCAGCAGGTTGGGCCGGTCGGCGCTGGCGCCGTGGCGCAGCAGCCAGGCCACGCGCACGCCATCGCCGGCATCCAGCGCATGCGCCAGTTCCTGGTTGGGATCGGCACCGCCGGCGATGCGCAGCTGCAGTTGCGCCAGCATCTCCGAGGAAGCCTGTGGGCTCGGCGTGGTGACATCGTCGGCCGGCGTGTCGTAGCTGCCGTGCGAGCGCAGATCGCCGTTGACGATGCAGTCGGCGCAGGCCACCAGCGGCACGTGGTACTCGCGCAGGATCGCGCCGATCTTGCCGGCGTTGCGCTGCATCGCCGCGTTCAGCGCATCGCGCAGGTCGGCGTTCTTGCGCGACACCGCCCACGCCATCGAATACTCCAGCACTTCGTCGTCGATGACGTTCAGCGGCACCACGCCCAGACCGCCGCGCGCGGCGTAGTAGCCGGCGACCGGACCCCAGGATTCGGCGGCGTCGAGCTGCCCGCCGGCGACGCGTTCGGCCAGCTTGCCGGGGTGGTCCTGCGGCGAGGTCGCCGAGTCGTAGAACAGGTATTGCACATCGCCGGACACGCCGTGGTCGAACAGCGCCTGCCGCGCCGGCGAACTCTGGAACACGCCGATCTTGAGTTTCTTCAGCGCCGGATCGTCCAGCGACGCCGGCTGCAACGCCAGGCCCTTGCGGGTCACCAGCACATAGGTGGAGCGGTACAGCGGCTGCGTGGGCAAGCCCATCTCGAAATCGCTGTTCATGTCCATCAGCACGTCGCAACGCCCGGCGTTGATCGTGCTGCGCGCCAACCCACGTTGATAGTAGGTGCGCCATTCGTATTCCAGGCGCCGGCCCATCGCCTCGGCGAGGACCTGCGCGATCTTGTTCTGGAAACCTTCGCCGGCGCGATTGGACAACGGCATGTTGCCCGGATCGGCGCAGACCCGCAGCACCGCCGCATCGGCGGGGAGCGCGGGCGCGGGCGTACTGCCCGCCGCTGGCTTGGCGGCCGCGCTGGAGGCGGCCTCAGGAACGTGAGCCGTCGCGGACGACGGCTCGCGCGTGCAACCTGCGGCGACGAGTCCGAGGCTGCAAAGCAACACCACGGCGCGCGCGCCCCGATACAAGCGCCGCGGGGCGACCGCCTCCCCCGGGCGGTCGCTCGCAACATGGACGCGTCGCCGCCGACTCATCGCGCGGTCTTGGCCGCGGCGGCCGGTGCGCCACCCGCTGCAGCGGTGGCGGTTGCGCTGGCGGTGACGGTCTTGCCGGCGCCGTCGATGCGGAAGGTATGCACCATGCCGCCCAACGGGATCTTGTCGAAGCCGTTGCTGAAGGCCAGGCCCGCCGCGCCCAACGCGCCGTACGGATCGCCCGGATCCAGGCCGCCGGCGACCGGCAGGCCGATCCAGCCGCCGATGCCGGAGAACACCGCCACGTACTGGTGGCCGTTGGCCTTGTAGGCGATCGGGTTGCCGATGATGCCCGACGGCAACTTGGTCTCCCACAGCTTCTTGCCGGTGTCCTTGTCCACCGCGCGGAACCAGCCGTCGAGCGTGCCGTAGAACACCAGCCCGCCGTCGGTGACCAGGGTGCCGCTCCACACCGGGAACTTCTCCTTGATCTCCCACTTGGACTTGCCTTCGACCACGTCGAACGCCTTGACGATGCCCAGCGCGCCGGGTTCGTTCGGCTTCATCATCACGTTGGCGAACACGTACGGCAGGCCCATCATGGTGTTGCCGCGTTCCTGCGGTTCCAGTTCCATGTGCCAGTTGTTGGTGCCGCAGAAGAACACCGCCGAATTGGCCGGATCCACCGAGCACGGCTGCTGGTCCTTGCCGCCCATCGCCGACGGGAACGCCTCGACCTTCTTGCCGCGCTCCAGCGGCGAATGCGCGGCGACCTTGATCGGGCGGCCGGTCTTCATGTCGATGCTCTCGGCCCAGTTGGCCGGCACGAACTTGTGCGCGCGCAGCAGGGTGCCGTCGCGGCGGTCGAGCACGTAGGCGAAGCCGTTGCGGTCGAACTGCACAACGGACGGGACCTGCTTGCCGTCGATGGTCAGGTCGACCAGGATCGGCTCGTTGATGCCGTCGTAGTCCCATTGGTCGAACGGCGTCTTCTGGTAGCCCCACACCGCTTCGCCGGTATCGATCTTGCGCGCGAACAGGGTCATCGACCACTTGTTGTCGTATTCGCCGGTATCGCATTCCTTCTGCGTGGTCTTGCCGCAGCGGTACGACGGGCTCCACAGGCCGGGATTGCCGGTGCCGTAGTAGACCAGCTTCAGTTTCGGGTCGTAGCTGTACCAGCCCCACGCCGCGCCGCCGCCGCGCTTCCAGCCGTCCTCCGGGAAGGTCTTGATGCCCAGGTCGCCGAGCTGGCCGTGCTGCGGATTGGCCTTGTTGAAGTCCGGACCCAGGCAGATCGCCTTGTCGCTGCCGGCCGCGTCGCAGGACCACACCTGCTTGCCGTCGCCCAGCGCGAACGCGGCGACGCGGCCGAGCACGCCGAACTCGTTGCCGCTGATGCCGGCCACGACCTTGCCGTCGGCGATGATCGGCGCCATGGTGATGGTCTCGCCCTTTTCCGGATGGGCGAGCTTCTGCTTCCACACTTCCTTGCCGGTCTTTGCATCGAGCGCGATCACATCGCCGCTGAGGCTGCCGAACACCAGCTTGCCGTCGGCATAGGACGCACCGCGGTTGACCGTGTCGCAGCACGCCACCGCCACCGAGCGCTCGTCCTGCTGCGGGGTGTATTTCCACAGCACCTTGCCGCCGTCTTCCTGCGCCAGATCGATCGCGAACACGTTGTTCGGATACGCGCTGACCATGTACATGATGCTGCCGATCACCAGCGGCTGGCCTTCGTGGCCGCGGGTGGCGTCGGTCTTCATTTCCCACGACATCTTCAGGTTCTTGACGTTGTCGCGATTGATCTCGGCCAGCGGGCTGTGCCGGTTCAGGCCGAAGTCGCGACCGATGCCGCCCCAGTTGTCGGGATTGCTGGCGGTGGCGGCGAACTCGCTGTCGGTGTCGGCCACCGCGGCCGGCGCCGCAGCGGCGGGTTGCTGCGCGGCGGCGGGTGCGGCCGGTGCCGCGGCGTCTTCCTGCTTCTTGCAGCCTGCCAGCACCAGCGCGGTTGCCAGCGCGAGCAGCGTCCAGGCACGGGTACGACATGGATGACTGTGCATCGTTCTACTCCCCTCGTTGAAGAGCCGTGGCGCTTACCGTCGAACGGCCTGCGCGGCGGGATGTGGAAACATCGGGAGAAAGGGAGCAATCGACGTGCCAGCACGCTGCTGCACTGCGCCATCGTTGAGCCGCAAGCATCGGCCGCGGCATGGACACCGCCGCGCCCCTGTCGCGCCGCAGCGCTGTATCGAGAACGGCACACTTTGCGCCACCCGCCTGTATCGCGATTGGCGCAGCGGGGGCAGAAGCGCCATGCGCGGCAGCGACGGGCGTACCTGGCAGACGCCCGGACGGGCGCCGGACCGACCCGTCGCTGTGCCGGCAGGCGTTAGGGGCAGACCCGAAACTCCATGGAGACACTTAAGTCCCGACGCTACTGCTTCGCACAGACGTTGCTGGAGATGCAGCGCCGCAGATCACCGGCGCGAGCGGCAAACCCGCAGCATCCGCGACGGCAAACTCTCCCGCCACGGCTCACGTGCTCTCGTCTCTGTTGCTCTGTTGCTGTTGCTGCTGCTGTTGCTCTGCTGCTGTTGCTTTGGACTTTCCGGGTCCCTTACGCAGCGGCGAATAGGTCGGGAAAAACCCCGCAGGAGCGGCGCACAGGGATGTGCGCCGTTCGCGGCAGGGGCAGGGCTCGCCGGAAAAAGGCGAAGCACTGCTTCGCCCCGGCGGGCGGGCTGGCGCCGCGAGGCGACGGCCCCGGACTTGGCCGCGTAGCGGACCAGCCTCTTCCGCGAATCCCGTCCTATTCGCGGACATGGAGCACGCAGCGCGCAGCGCGGAGGGCGCGGAGGAGGGTGTGCTTGACCAGCCTTCGGCTGTGGTAAAGCGCTTCTTTTGGTTACTTTGATCAGCCTTCGGCTGCTGTGAAGCGCTTGTTTGCACAAGCAAAGAAAAGTGACCCGCCGCAAGGCGAAAGCTTTGCCTTTTGCTTTTGCCTAACCGTCGCAGTGGTGATCGCAGGGGAATCAGAAGGATGCAGAGATCGGCAACACGCCAAGCGACGCACGCGCACAAGAAACCGGATCTGCATGCCAGAGGCAACGACCGCAGCTGGCGCGCTTTTCACCTTTGTGGGAGAGACTTCAGTCCCGACGGGGCTTCACCGGCAAAGCGTCGGGACTGAAGTCCCTCCCACAGAGAAGACGCCCTACCCGGCCGCGTCCCGCCACCATTCCAGCAGTGCCGCGCAATCGGCGAAATGCAAATCGGCCAGCGCCGGCCAGAGATTGTCCGCATGCAGCAGCACCGTGGTCGCGCCGGCATGGCGCCCGCACTGCAGGTCGTATTCGTGATCGCCGAGCATTGCCAGCGAATGCGGCGCCACGCCCCAGTGCGCAGCCAACTGCTGCAGACCGCCAGGATGCGGCTTGGGCGGCGCCTCGTCGCGGCCAAGGATGCTGGCGTCCTCGAACAGATCCTCGACCCCGATCTCACGCAGCGTCAGCTGCGCCAGCTCCTGCGCGTTGCGGGTCAGTACCGCCAGCCGGCAACCTGCCGCATGCAGCGTCCGCAGCAGCGCCGGCGCGCCGGGCGCGGCGACGGCGCCCAAGGCCAGCTCGCGTTCGTGCTCGAGCAGCCAGGCGTGCTTGGCGGCGCCCTCCCCGTCCGGCAGCGCGGCCAGGTGCTGCAGGATGTCGGCCTGCTGCGGAATCTGCAGCTCACGGCGGATCAGCGCGAAATCGTGCACCGCACGGGTCAGCGTGCCGTCCATGTCGAACACCCAGTGCCGCACCTGGCGCAGGCGCGCGCCGGGTGCCGCGGCGCTCAATCCCATCCCGGCATCTGCGACCCGTCCAGGCCGCCGGTCTCGAATACCGCGGTACGGGTGCCGCCGGCCTTCACCGGGAACTCGATCTGCAGCACCGTGGTCTTGCGCGCCAGCTTCCACAGCGCCTTGTCGTCGCTGATGAACATCGCGATCGCCTCGTCGGTGTTCGGACGCCATGCCGCGGCCGCGCGCGGCGCGGCCGCGTCGGCCTTCAACTGCACCTTGCAGCCGCCGGCGCAACGGAAATCGCCGGCCTGCAGCACCAGGTAGGCGCTGCGCTTCCATTCCGGGTGGTCGCGGAACACCAGCTGCACCGGCTTGGGGCCGCTGCCGTCCACATCGACCTTGTCGCGGCTGTACAGCATCGCCGAGCGCTGCGTGCCCTTGCCGGCCGGCACCTGCGAATATTCCCAGGCGGCCTGCATGCGCCGCAGCTCGCGCGCCGCCTCGCCCTTGGCCTTGACCTCGGCATAGCCGGGCTCGATGCGCTCGGCCGCGTCCGAACCGGGATACTGCTCCAGCAGCGCCGCGCCATGGATGCGCGCCAGGTCCCAGTTGCCGGACTTCACCGCGGCGTCGTATTGCTTGGCCAGGTCGTCGGCGGCCTGCGCCTTGGCCTGCGCCTCGGCCGCGGCCTGCGCCTTGCGCTCGGCCTCGTGGTCGCCGCAACCGGCCAGGGCGACGGCGCACAGCGCGCCGAGCAGAATGCGTTTCATCGGGGGACTCCTCGTTGGATCAACGTATCGATCGCCTGCGCGACCTCGACCGGCTTCTCGACGATGGACATGTGGCCGCTGCCGTCGAGCAGCACCTGCAGCGCCTGCGGCACGCGCTGCGCGTACAGCGCCAGCGCGCTGGCATCGATCACCGCATCCTGCACGCAGTTCAGCAGCAGCGCCGGTTGGCGGATGCGCGCGGCTTCCTCGAACGGCAGGAAGGCTTCCTCGCTGCGTCCGATCCGCGCCAGCACCTGCTGTTCGAAGCCGGCCTCGCTGCGCCGCCAGGCGACGATCGACGACACCGCCCAGGACGGGATGCGCGGCTTGCTAGGCTCCAGCAGAAAGACCGTGTCGATGTAGCGGCGCAGCGAGTCGGCGTCGTACACCGCGAACGGATTGTCGCCGTCCAGCACCGCCTGGCCGAAGGCGTTGTCGGCGAAGCGCACGCCGGCGGCGTTGAGCAGGCCGACCCGGTCGAACAGTTCAGGATGGCGCGCAGCGGCGAGCGCGGCGATGCCGCCGCCCATCGAATGCCCGACCAGCACGCATTCGCTGCCCGTCCCGCGCACGCACTGCGCGGCGAACGCGGCCACGCGCTCGGCCTGCGCGACGAAGCCGTAGTCCTGCCCGTCGATGCGCTGGCTCTCGGCCCAACCGGGAAGATCGGGAATGAACAGGTGATAGCGGTCGCTCAGTGCGCGTGCCAGCGGCAACCAGTTCTCCTTGCTGCCGGTGAAGCCGTGCACCAGCAGCAGCGCAGGGGCGGCGGGATCGGCCGCGGCGCGGTGCAGGTAGATCCAGCGATGCCCGGCGACCTGCGTCTGGCAACGCCGCAGGCCGCTGCCCCGGCGCAGGCGCAGGCTTTCCAGGCGCACCAGCAGGAACGGCTTGCTGCGCAACAACAGCACCGCGCCCACCAGCAGCGTCACCCCCACGGCCAGCGCGGTGAACGCCAGCAGCAGCAACAACGTCAGCAGCAACATGGAAGAGCCGGGAACCGGAAACGTGCCATGCGCCTACCTTCGCATGCGGCCCGGTTTGCGCCAAGCCCTGCACGCTGGCGCAGTGCGCTCGGGTCGGCGCGCCCCAGGCAGTGCGCGGCGGCCGTCGCCGTTGCGCAAACGAAAACGGCGCCGGGACTGCTCCCGGCGCCGCGATCCGTGCCGTGCGTGCGCACGCAGTGCCGCCTCAGTGCGCGGCGGCGCCCTTGTCGGCCTTGGCCAGCATGTCTTCCACCGACACCGTGGTGATCGGGTGGTAGCCGGGCTTGGCCTGGGCGAAGACCTGCTTGGCGAAGGCCAGGCCGTCCGGGGTCTTCACCAGTTCGGCGTAGATCGGCAGGATCAGCTTGCGGCGGCCGACGCGGGCGATGAACTCGCCGGCGGCCGGGCGCGCATCGACGTAGCCGCTGCGGATCGCCAGCGGATACCAGCGCATGGCGATCTCGCCGTTCGCGGTGCCGGTGAAGTGGTAGGCGGCGTCGAGCTGCTTGAGCTGCTCGGGCTTCAACGTGGCGCCCAGGCCGCTGAGGAAGCGCGTCCACTCCTGCGTGCTCCAGGCGTCGGTGACCTGCTTGCCCGGCAGGGTGCCGCTGCCGGCCCAGGCGATGCGCGCGGTATCGACCATCGCGAAGTTGCGCGAACGCGCCTTCTGCGCGAACGCCGGGATGCCCGGCTCGTCCAGCCACGCGTGCAGTTCGGCCTCGCTGACCGCATCGGGCTTCTTGGCCAGCAGGTTCTTCTTCAGATACGCGACGAACTGGTCGGTGTTGGCGCTCTGGAACGCGTGGTCGTCGAACCAGCCGCGCAGGAACGCATCGAAGGTGGCGCGGCCGAAGCGCTGCTCCAGGAACTGCAGGAACCAGGCGCCCTTGACATAGGCGACCTGGCTCAGCGCATCGTCCGGATCGCGCTCGGTCAGCGCCGGCAGCGCCAGCGCCTGGTCGGCCGGGCTCATGTCCTTGACCTCGGCGAGCAGGTCGGTCTGGTCGATCTCGCGCTCCATCTCCGCCGCTTCGGCGCCGTACAGTGCTTCGGTGATGCGCGCCTGCACGTAGGTGGTGAAGCCTTCGTTGAGCCAGATGTCCTTCCAGCTGGCGTTGGTCACCAGGTTGCCGGACCAGCTATGCGCCAGCTCGTGCGCGATCAGCGACACCAGCGACTTGTCGCCGACGATCACGGTCGGGGTGGCGAAGGTCAGGCGCGGGTTCTCCATGCCGCCGAACGGGAACGACGGCGGCAGCACCAGCATGTCGTAGCGGCCCCAGCGGTACGGACCGTACAGCGTCTCGGCGGCGACGATCATCTTCTCGGTGTCCTCGAACTCCTTGGCCGCCTTGTCGGCCATGGTCGGCTCGGCCCACACGCCCGAACGCTCGGAGATCGGCTTGAACACCAGGTCGCCGGCGGCGATGGCCAGCAGGTAGGACGGGATCGGCTGCGGCATCTTGAACGTGTAGTCGCCGTCGCGCGCCGCCTTCGGGTCGTTGTCGGCGCTCATCAGCACCATCACGTCCGGACGCGACACGACGTGCGCGCTGTAGGTGAAGCGCACGCTCGGCGTGTCCTGCAGCGGCACCCAGCTGCGCGCATGGATCGCCTGCGACTGGCTGAACATGAAGGGCAGTTTCTTGCCCTCGGTCATCGACGGCTCCAGCCACTGCAGGCCCGAGGCGGTCGCGGCGGTGTGGTAGGCGATGGTGACCTTCTGCGGCTGGTTCGGCGCTTCGATGGTCAGCTTGCTGCCGTAGATCTTGTCGGCCGGCGCCAGCGCGTACTGCAGCGGCGCCAGGTTGCCCTTGCCGTCGTCGCCCTGCACGTTCTCGATGGTCAGCTCGCGCGTGTCCAGCAGCAGTTGCTTGGCGCTCTTGTCCTTCCAGTCCAGCGTGTAGGTGGCGGTGCCGCCGATCTGCTTGCTGTCGAAATCCAGCTTCAGGTCCAGCGCCAGGTCCTTGATCACGACCTTGCCCGGCTCGGCGTAGGAGCTTTCGTCGTGGCTGCGGTCGGCGGGTTTCACGGCGGCGGCGGGCGCGGGCTTGGCGGCGGGAGCGGCGGCCTCGGTGGGCGCTTGGCGGGAACAACCGGTCGCGATGACCGCGGCCAGGGACAACAACAGGAACGGGGAACGCATGGCGGACAGCACCGGTTCGGGGAAACCGGAAGTTTACCTTGACAGCCGGGATTGGGGATTGGGGATTCGTAAAAGCGTGCGCTGCTGTTGCGAATCCCGAATCCCGAATGCCCAATCCCGGCCGTCAGATCTTGTAGCCCGAATGGATCGCGACGATGCCGCCGGTCAGGTTCTTGTAGTGGCTGCGGGCGAAGCCGGCCTCGGCCATCATGCCCTTCAGCGCGTCCTGCGGCGGATGCTTGCGGATGCTCTCGGCCAGGTACTGGTAGCTGTCGGCATCCTTGGCGAACAGCTTGCCCAGGCGCGGCAGGATCTTGAACGAATGGAAGTCGTAGATCGGCTTGAACCAGTCGGCGGTGACCTCGGAAAACTCCAGCACCCGCGCCTGTCCGCCGACCTTCAGCACCCGGTACATCTCGCGCAGCGCCGCGTCCTTGTCGGTGACGTTGCGCAGGCCGAAGGCGATGGTGACCAGGTCGAAGCTCTGGTCCGGGAACGGCAGCGCCTCGGCGTTGCACTGCACGTAGTCCAGGCCCGCGACCAGGCCGCGGTTGGTCAGCCGGTCGCGGCCCACCGACAGCATGCCGGCGTTGATGTCGCCCAGGACCACCGCGCCGTCGTCGCCGACCCGCTCCTTCAGCAGCGCGGCGATGTCGCCGGTGCCGCCGGCCAGGTCGAGCACGCGGTCGCCCGGCTTGACCTGCGCGGTGGCCACGAAATAGCGCTTCCAGGCCCGGTGGATGCCCAGGCTCATCAGGTCGTTCATCAGGTCGTAGTTGCCGGCGACCGAGGTGAACACCTCGCCGACCAGCTTCTGCTTGTCCTTGGCGGCGACGTCGCGGAAGCCGAAATGGGTGGTGCCGGACTTGTAGGGGGATTCGCTCATGGCGGGGATTATCGCACTGCTGGCGCCGTCATGGTCTGCGGCGTCCGGTCGCAGCCGCCGCTGCGCCGACCGACCGGGCCCGCCGGCCACGCGGCCGCCGCCCGGCGATCGCACGCCCGCGTCCCCGCCGCGCGCGGTGCGGCGCGCGCGGCCGCTGGGCGCGACCCTCAGAACTTCAGCACCAGGCCGACGTCCACGCCCTCGATGCCGTAGCCGCCGGCGTCGCCCTGGCCGAGGTCGGCCGAGGTCTGCTCGTTGCTGTAGGCGATCGTGCAGGTGCCGCCGGCGCCGTTGTCGATCCGCGCGTAGTCGGCGTAGAGATAGGCCTTGGGCGACAGCGCGTGCTGGTAGCCCACGCCCCACTTGTTGCAGGTGTTGTCCACGTAGGACGAATCGCGCCGGCTCCAGGCCGCCTTCCACAGGCCGTTGGCGCCCATCGGCGCGGTGAAGCCCAGCAGATAACCCTTGTGCTCGTGGTAGAAGCCGAGCGCGGCGACGTCGAACGGCTGCTGGATGTCGATGCGTTCGTAGAACCCGTACAGCTTGATCGGGCCGACGTCGTAGCTGGCCCCGAACAGATTGATCCTGAGCCGGGTCAGGCCGGGCACGTCGTTCCACCATTCCTCTTCGTGGTCGTAGCCCAGGCTCAGCGGTCCGTTGCTGTAGGCCAGGATCACCGCATACAGCGGACTGCGGCTGTCGCGGTCGCTGACGCCGAGCAGATTCGGCGTATAGGCGAAGGTGGCGTTGAGGCCTCGCCAGGTGGGAGTGACGTAGACCACCGCGTCCTTGGCCCGGGACACCACCACCTGCAGGGAACCGGCGCTGGCGACCGACCGGCCCTTGAACGGATCGTACTGCTTGAGCACCGCGGCGCGCCCGCCGTCGACGGTGCCGCCGAGCAGCGTCCCCCAGCCGCCGGTCGCGCCCAGCCAGGCATGCCGGGTGTAGAACGTATCGCCGCCGCTGCCGGCGTCCTTGTCGCCGGTCAGGTCGACGCCGACCTCGACCTCGCCGATCAGGCGGGTGCCGTTGCCCAGGTCGTAGCCGAGTTTGAGGCCGACATTGCTGCCGTCGGAACCGGCGGCGCTCTGCAGGTCGTTCTGGGTGCCCATGTCGGCAACCGCGCCGTTGCCGCCGCGGCGGCCGACGTAGCCGATATCCAGCGTGCCGTAGAGCGAGGCGCTGGCCGCGCCGTCGCTCCATTGCAGTCCCTGCGCCTTTTCCTGGTCCTGGGCCTGCGCCTGCGCGCCGGTCGCCACCCCTGCCGCGGCCACGGCCAGCCCGCCGAGCCCTTTCCACATCGTGGTGCGCATCGCGTGTCTCCTGCAATCGGACAACAGCGTTTCTGCAGCCAGGCCTGCGCCGAGCCGGTGATGCGGGGGATGGGGGTAGAGCGTTCATAGACCCATTCGCGCGGTAAGTAAAGCCGCATGCGCGCACCGCCGGAACGCTGATGCGGCGCACGGGCCGGCGCTCGCAACGACGCCGCCGCCGCAGGCGCCCTGTCCCGCGCCCGGCTTGCGGTGATGACAGCCCGCGCCGCCATGCGCACTATGGCGCTCTCCCGCCAAGGAACGCATCCGATGATCGCCACGCCCGACTACCGCGCCCTGCTCGACACCGCCATCGCCGAGGCCCGCCAGGGCCTGGCCGAGGGCGGCATCCCGATCGGCGCGGCGCTGTACCACAACGACGGCCGCCTGCTCGGCTGCGGCCACAACCGCCGCGTGCAGGAAGGCGACCCGTCGGTGCACGGCGAGACCGATGCGTTCCGCAAGGCCGGGCGCCAGCGCCGCTACAAGGACACCATCATGGTCACCACGCTGGCGCCGTGCTGGTACTGCAGCGGCCTGGTGCGGCAGTTCAACATCGGCACCGTGGTGGTCGGCGAATCGGTGACCTTCCAGGGCGGCATCGACTGGCTGCGCGACAGCGGGGTCACCGTGATCGACCTGCACAGCCAGGAATGCATCGACCTGCTCGGCGGCTACATCGCGGCCAATCCGGACGTGTGGAACGAGGACATCGGCGAGGACTGAAGCGCCGCCGCGCTCAGAACCGGTACTGCACGCCGGCGCTGACCGTGCGCGCCGCGCCCACCGCCACCCACGGCGTCGCCGCGACCGAACTGGTGTAGTAGGTCCGGTCGAACACGTTGTCCACGTCCAGCGACACGCGCAGCCGGTCGTCGATGCGCCAGTACGCCAGCAGCTTGGCCACGGTGTAGGCCGGCAACCGCGCCGGTGCGATACCGGCGTCGGCCTGCGCCTGGGTATAGGCCTCGGCCAGCCGCGCACCGGTATGGGTGATGCCGCCGCCGAGGCCGAGCAGGCCACCGCCGGGCAGCGGCGTCTCGCGCACCGCCAGCACGCTGCCGTTGAGCTTGGGCACGTTGATCAGGCTGCCGCCGACCTGCAGCGTGTTGTCGCGCAGCACCTGCACCCGGTTCCACGACGCGCTGGCGTTGAGCCGCCAGTGCGCGCTCAGTTGGCCGGACAGATCGGCCTCGGCGCCGCGGCTGCGCACGCGGCCGGCGGCGATCTGGTTGCCCGGATTGAGCGGATCGCCGGTGAGCACGTTGTCCTTGACGATCTCGTAAAGCGCCAGCGTGCCGCCGAGGCGGCCGTCGCGCGCCTGCCACTTGCCGCCCAGCTCCAGCGCGCGGCCGCTCTCCGGCGCCGGGGTGGTGCTGGTGCCGGTGCCGTACCAGACGTCGGAGCCGTTGTTGGGGCGGAACGAACGCCCCGCGTTGAGGTACCACGACCACTGCTCGCCCGGCGCGTAGCTCAGGCCGATGCGCGGCGTGGTCCTGGCCGGGGTCTGCGCGTAGCGGCCGCCGCTGCGGCGATCCTCCAGCGCCTGCCGGTAGCGGTCGTGGCGCAGGCCGAGCAGCAGCGTCCACTGCGCGTTCAACGCCACCGCATCCTGCAGGTACAGCGCCAGGTTGCGCTGGCGCTCGTGGGTATCGACGAACGGCAGCGGCGTCGGCGGCGCCTGGCCGTAGACCGGCGCGAACAGGTCCAGCGCATACGGTGCGGCGGCGCTGGGGCGGACCCGCAGCATGCGTTGATCGAGCACGAAGTCGTAGGTCTCCATGCCGACCAGCAGGTCGTGGCGCCAGGTCCCGCTGCGCACCTGGCCGCGCAGTTCGGCCTGCAGCGCGCTGTCGCGCGAGGCGAAGTCGCGCCAGCGCCGCTGCCGCCACAGCGTGCGCGCATCGGCCTGCACCGCACTGGGTTCGGTGGAGTAGCCGCGCAGGCTTGCGTCGCGCCGCGACGCGGCGAGCAGCCCGCTCCATGTGTCGGAGAACGCGTGCCGCAGCAGCAGCTGGTGATTGCGGTTCTCGACCTGCACGTCGCCATCGCCCGGCTCGCCGAGGAAGCGCGAACGCGGCAGCGCGCGCAGGTCGCCGCGCACCGCGACCACGCCGCGGTCCAGCGGCGCGCGGTGGCGCAACCATTCGCCGTTGTAGTCCAGCGTGGTGGCCTCGCCCAGGCGCCAGGTCAGCGCCGGCGCGAGGAAACGGCGCTGCGTGCGCACGACGTCGCGGAAGCTGTGCCTGTCCTCGGCGGCGAGGTTGAGCCGGTAGGCGACGCTGTCGCCCAGCGGCCCGGTGCTGTCGGCCGCGACGCGGTAGGCGTCGTGGCTGCCGGCGGACAGTTCCAGCGCGGTCGCCGGCCGCCACTGCGGCAGCTTGGTGACGATGTTGAGCGTGCCGCCGGGCTCGCTGCTGCCGTACAGCGCGGCGGCCGGCCCTTTCAGGAACTCGATCGCCTCGATGTTGGCGGTGTCGCGCGGCGCGTTGTAGCCGCGGTTGCCGGCCAGGCCGTTGAGCAGGGTCGCACTGCCGGTGTTCTCGTTGCCGGGCAGGCCGCGCACCGCGAAGTTGTCCCACAGCCCGCCGAAGCCGTTCTGCCGCGAGATGCCGCCGACGTAGTCCAGGGTGCCGTCCAGATGCGTCGCACCGAGGTCGTCGATCGCCTGCCGCGGCAGCACCCGCACCGATTGCGGCAGCTGGCGCAGGCTCAGCTCGGTCTTGCTGCCCTGGGTGGCATCTGCGTAGTAGGTGCCCGAATCGCGGCGCCCGACCACGCGCACCGTGTCCAGTTCGGCGGGCTCGGACGCGGCGTCGAGCACCGCATCGGCATCGGCCGGACCGGCACTCAGGCCGGCCAGCAAGGCGGCGACGAAGGACAGCGACTGCGGCGAACGTGGCGGCATGGAGCGAAGCACCCAAAAAGAAATGTTATATTATTTCAATATTGGCACGAACCGCAGCGCATGTCTTCCGCTTCCCCCGCTCTTTCCCCCACCTCCTCGCGCCTGGCCTCGATCGATCTGCTGCGCGGCACGGTGATGTCGCTGATGCTGCTCGACCATGTGCGCGAGACGTTCTACCTGCACCACCCGATCGGCGATCCGGTGGACGTGGAAACCACCGCCCCGGCGCTGTTCGTGGCGCGCGTGCTGGCGCACCTGTGCGCGCCGGTGTTCGTGTTCCTGACCGGGCTGTCGGCGTGGCTGTACGCGGCGCGGCAGCCGCATGGCCGCACCGCGGCGGCGGCGTTCCTGCTCAAGCGCGGGCTGTTCCTGATCGTGCTGGAACTGACCCTGGTCAACTTCGCCTGGACCCTCTCGTTCCCGCCCCAGGTGCTGTACCTGCAGGTGATCTGGGCGATCGGGCTGAGCATGCTGGCGCTGGCGGCTTTGCTGTGGCTGCCGCGGCCGCTGCTGGCGCTGCTCGGCGCGCTGCTGGTGGCCGGGCATAACCTGCTCGACGGCGTGCACGTGCCCGGCGACGGTCCGCTGGCCACGGCCTGGGCCGTCCTGCATGACCGCGGCTGGCTGCAACTGGGCGACATGCGCGTGCGCACCTCGTATCCGTTGCTGCCGTGGATCGGGGTGATCGCGCTGGGCTATGCGGCCGGCCCCTGGTACGGCGCCGGCACCGCGCCGGCGCAACGCCGGCAGCGCCTGCTGGCCTGCGGCCTCGGCGCACTGGCGCTGTTCCACCTGCTGCGCTGGCACAACGGCTACGGCGATGCGCCCTGGCGCGACCAGGCCGACGTGGCGCACACCGCGATGAGCTTCTTCAACCTGACCAAGTACCCGCCGTCGTTGCTGTTCCTGCTGCTGACCCTGGGCGTGGGCCTGCTGTTGCTGCGCCTGTACGAACAACCGCGGCTGGCGCGGGCGCTGGCGCCGCTGGCGGTGATCGGCGCGGCGCCGATGTTCTTCTACCTGCTGCATCTGTACGTGCTGAGGCTGCTGTACCTGGCAGCGCTGGCGTATTGGGGGGCGAACCACGGCGCATTGTTCGGCGTGGACAGTGTCGCGGCGCTGTGGGCGATCGCCGCGGTGTTGGGCGTGGCGCTGTACTGGCCGGTGGCGGCGTTCGCGCGACTGAAGGCGCGCCGCCGCGACCTGGCCTGGCTGCGCTATCTGTAGCGACGCCCGCGCCGGGTCGGCCCGGCCCCGGATTCATCGCCGTGCAATGCCGGCATGCTCGACTGGTCGCCCTGTCCGCGCCTGGAGACCTGCGATGCCCACCCGCCTGCCGCGCCTGCTGCTGATCGGCCTGATCCTCGCCGCCACCGCCGGCTGCGCCACCGCCGCGAGCCAGCGCGACGCCTGGGTGGTGCAGCAGATCCACGACTACAACCATCCCTATGCGGCGCAGCAGGCCGAGCTGGACACCAAGATGGCGACGATGGCCGGCAGCGCCTACGCGTTCTATCGCGGCACCGACCATCTGTTCTACCAGGACATGAAGACCCTGCCGGCCTCGCTGTGGACCAGCCCGCAGACCGGCTACACCTGGCTCGGCGGCGACACCCACATCGGCAACTTCGACGCCGCGCGCGACAGCAGCGGCAAGGCGGTGTTCAAGGTCGCCGACTTCGACGAAGGCCATCTCGGCCAGTACGTGTGGGACCTGCGCCGGCTGGCGGCGAGCATGGTCCTGGCCGGGCGCGACAACGGCCTGTCCGACAGCGACATCGGCAGCGCGATCGAGACGATGGTCGGCGCCTACCTGGACAAGATCGGCGACTTCAAGGGCAGCGACGCCGAGAAGAGTTTCCAGCTGGCCAAGAGCAACACCAGCGGCGTGGTGGCCAAGGCCATCGACAGCGCCGACGGCAAGAGCCGCAGCAGCCTGCTGGGCAAATACACCGCGGTCAGCGGCGGCAAGCGCACGTTCCAGAATCTGGACAACCTGGTCGCGGTGGACAGCGCCACCTACGCAGCGGTCGCCAGCGCGATGAACGGCTATGTGGCGTCCATCGCGGCATCCAAGCGCTATGCGACCAGCTACTACACGATCAAGGACGTGCGCCAGAAGCTCGGCTCGGGCACCGGCAGCCTGGGCCGGCAGCGCCTGTACGTGCTGGTCGAAGGCGCGAGCAGTTCGACCGGCGACGACGTGATCCTGGAATGGAAGCAGGAAGCGGCCAGCGTGGTCGCCGTCGCCGCTACGTCGCAGATGCCGGCCTCCAGCTACGACAACCACGAAGGCGAGCGCGTGGCGCGCACCGCCAAGGCGCAGACCCTGGATGCGGACGTGCTGATCGGCTACGCCAGCGTCGCCGGCGTGCCGTTCTACGTGCACGAGAAATCGCCGTTCCAGGAAGACCTGGACCCGACCGCGCTGAGCAGCGCCGGCAAGCTGGCCACCGCCGCCACCTACCTGGGCCAGGCGCTGGCTTCGGCGCATGCGCTGTCCGACCAGGACTACGATCCGGCAGTGGTGAGCTACAGCATCGACAAGCAGATCGATGCGGCCGCCAGCAGCAAGAGCGGGCTGAAATCGGAACTGCGCCAGTTCGCGTTCGACTATGCGGCGCAGGTGCAGCTGGACTGGCAGGGATTCGTGGCTGCGTACCAGGCGGGGACGCCGTTGTACTGAGCGCGGGGGTCACCGCCACGAACCCTGTAGGAGCGGCTTCAGCCGCGACCGGGCGTTACCGGTGATGCCCGGTCGCGGCTGAAGCCGCTCCTACAGGTTTCCGGGGACCGACGCCTGGCAGGCATTCGTGGCCGCATACCAATCAGCAGCGCCGTCGCGCTGCGAGGCGTGCGTTCTTGCATCTGCGGTTTGCAGATGAACTCTGTGGGAGCGACTTCAGTCGCGACGCAGCTTTCCCGGGAAAGCCCGTCGCGACTGAAGTCGCTCCCACAACTGTACCGACCGCAAGCAAGCAGTTGCGCGCACTGCGGCGCAGGCTCGCCTGCGCCCAGCCGGCACGCCGGAGTTACAGGATGTAGCGGCTCAGATCCGGATCCTGCACCAGCTCGCCCAGGTGCGTGTTGACGTAGGCGGCATCGACGACGACGCTCTGGCCGTCGCGATCCGGCGCCTCGAAGCTCAACGTATCGAGCAGACGCTCGAGCACCGTGTGCAGGCGCCGCGCGCCGATGTTCTCCTGGCGCTCGTTGACCAGGAACGCGATCTCGGCGAGGCGGTCGATCGCATCCTCGGTGAAGCTCAGGGTCACGCCTTCGGTCAGCAGCAGCGCTTCGTACTGCTTGCTCAACGCCGCCTTCGGCTCGGTGAGGATGCGGATGAAATCATCCTTGGACAGCGCCGACAGTTCCACGCGGATCGGGAAGCGGCCCTGCAGCTCCGGGATCAGGTCGCTGGGCTTGGCCAGGTGGAACGCGCCCGAGGCGATGAACAGGATATGGTCGGTCTTGACCGTGCCGTACTTGGTGCTGACGTTGGAGCCTTCGACCAGCGGCAGCAGGTCGCGCTGCACGCCTTCGCGCGACACGTCGCCGCCGGACGACCCGGCCTCGCCGCGCTTGGCGACCTTGTCGATCTCGTCGATGAACACGATGCCGTGCTGCTCGCAGGCCTCGATCGCCGCGGCGCGCACGTCTTCCTCGTTGACCAGCTTGCCCGCCTCTTCCTCGATCAGCAGCGGCCGCGCCGCCTTGATCGTCAGCTTGCGCGACTGCGACTTGCTGCCGCCCAGGTTGGAGAACATCTGCCGCAGTTGCTGGCCCATTTCCTCCATGCCCGGCGGGGTCATGATGTCCATGCTGACGTTGACCGCCACGTCCAGCTCGATCTCGCGCTCGTCCAGTTCGCCGGCGCGCAGCATGCGCCGGAACTTGCTGCGGGTGTCGTTGTCCTGCGCCGAGGGCTCGTTGCGCGCGGCTTCCGGATCGAAGCCGATGCCGGCGCTGCGCCGTGGCAGCAGCGCGTCGAGGATGCGGTCTTCGGCGCGCTCCTCGGCCTGGGTGCGCACGCGGGTCTTGGCCTGTTCGCGATACAGCTTGACCGCGGTGTCGGCCAGGTCGCGCACGATCTGCTCCACGTCCTTGCCGACGTAGCCGACCTCGGTGAAACGGGTGGCCTCGACCTTGACGAACGGCGCGTTGGCCAGCGTCGCCAGGCGCCGCGCGATCTCGGTCTTGCCGACGCCGGTGGGGCCGATCATCAGGATGTTCTTGGGCATCACTTCGTTGCGCAGCGCATCGGGCAGCTGCATGCGCCGCCAGCGGTTGCGCAGCGCGATCGCCACCGCGCGCTTGGCGTCGTGCTGGCCGACGATGTGGCGGTCCAGCTCCTGCACGATTTCGCGCGGGGTCATGGTTGAGGTGTCGGGATTGGGCATTGGGGATTAGAGATTCGTAAGAGCGGAGTAGGAACGATCGAGGCGTGTCCGAGCACAGGGAAAGGAGCGCTTTTGCGAATCCCCAATCCCGACTCCCGAATCACAGCTCCTCGACCACCACGTTGCGATTGGTATAGATGCAGATGTCGCCGGCGATGTTCAGCGCTTCGACCGCGATGGTCTTGGCGTCCAGTTCGGTGTGGCCGAGCAGCGCGCGCGCCGCCGACAGCGCGTAGGAGCCGCCGGAGCCGATCGCGATGATGCCGTCCTCCGGCTCGATCACGTCGCCGGTGCCGCTGATGATCAGCGAGGTTTCCTTGTCGGCCACCGCCAGCAACGCCTCGAGCTTGCCCAGGCGGCGTTCGGTGCGCCAGTCCTTGGCCAGTTCCACCGCTGCGCGGGTCAGCTGGCCGTGCTTCTCGAGCTTGGCCTCGAACAGTTCGAACAGGGTGAACGCATCGGCGGCGGCGCCGGCGAAGCCGGCCAGCACCTGACTGTCGCGGCCGAGCCGGCGCACCTTGCGCGCATTGCCCTTCATCACGGTGTGGCCCAGCGTCACCTGACCATCGCCGGCCACGGCGACATGGCCGTTGCGGCGCACCGACAGGATCGTGGTGGCGTGGAAAACGTTGGGATTCTGACTGGGGTCCATGCGGCCTCCTGAGCGATTCTTCAGGTGTGGGGGCATGCCGCCGCCCGTTCAAGCATGCGCGTGTCGATCGTCGCCGATCTTCGCGCGTCCCGGGTGCTCGGGCTCCGGCTCGATGCCCCACAGCAGGTACCAGTCCTCGCCCTGCATCTCGATCGGATGCATGACGCGTCCGGAGCCGTTGCCGCACGCCAGGTCCGCCGCCGCGCAGTAGCGGTCGCACCCCCAACAGATCCGCTCGGGATGCGCGGGTTGCAACGGAAAGGGTTTCGCCATCGACCTGCCTCGCTGCATGTTCCGGCGGGCAGTGTCCCCGCCCGCAGCGGCGCGCGCCTTGATCCAGAACAAGCGCGTGCGAACGGACCGACTTACCGCGTCCGTCCGTTCAGCCGGTCACGACTTGCGCCTGGCGCGCGGGTGCGCGGCGTCGTAGACCTTGGCCAGGTGCTGGAAATCCAGGTGGGTGTAGATCTGCGTGGTGGCGATGTCGGCGTGGCCGAGCAATTCCTGCACGCCGCGCAGGTCGCCGGAGGATTCGAGGATGTGGCTGGCGAAGCTGTGCCGCAGCATGTGCGGGTGCACGTGCTTGAACAGGCCCTGGCGCCCGGCCAGCTGCTTGATCCGGATCTGCACCGCGCGCGCGCCGATCGGCGCGCCGCCGCGGCCCGGAAACACAGGCGCCTCGGCCGCCGCCTTGGTCTCCGCCTGCCATTCCAGCAGCGCCTTGCGCGCGTGCGAGCCGACCGGCACCAGCCGCTGCTTGTTGCCCTTGCCGAGCACGCGGACCAGGCCGCTGGCGAAATCCAGGTCGCGCCAGCGCAGCGCGCACAGCTCGCTCAGGCGCAGCCCGGAGGAATAGAACAGTTCCAGCAGTGCGCGGTCGCGCAGGCCCAGCGGCACGTCGGTCGGCACTTCGACCAGGCGCACCGCCTCGTCGGCGTCCAGTACCTGCGGCAGCTTGCGCGGCGCCTTCGGCGCACGCAGCGCGGCGGCCGGACTGGCCGCAATCTGCCCATGCTTGAGCAACCACGCATAGAAACTGCGGCACGCCGACAGGCGCCGCTGCAGGCTCTTCGGCGACAGCCCGCGGCGGTGCTCGGCGGCGATGAAATGGCGCAGCTGCTCGGCGCCGAGCGCGGTGATGTCGCCGCCGGCATTGTCCGCCGCCCAGGCCGCCAGCGCGGCGAGGTCGCGGCGGTAGGCGTCCAGGGTGTGCGCGGACATGCGCCGTTCGACCTGCAGATAGCTGAGGAACCGGGATTGGGGATTCGGGATTGGGGATTCGGCATCAACAGCCGACGCATCGGCGCGCTTTTTCCGAGTCCCGAGTCCCGCGTCCCGCGTCCCGGCCTTCATGCGAAGCGCTGCAGCGCCACCGTCAGCGACTCGCCCATCATGCGCAGGAACAAGGTGCCCATGCCGGGATAGAAGCGGTTCGGATCGCGGCTGCCGACAGCGAGCAGGCCCACGCCCGGCAACGGCAGCAGCGCGGTGGACTGCACGTCCTCTACGCGCTCGGCGTACAGCAGCGCCTGCTTTTCCGGCTGCAGGCGGCCGCAGATCGGCTCGCCGTCCTTCAGGCAGTCGCGAAACGGCGCCAGCCGCGGATCGTCCTGCGCCAGGATCTGCAGCCACGGCGCCTGCTCCAGCCCGGGCAACGGCCGCAGCAGCACGATGCTGACCAGGTCGCCCTGGAAATCCTCCTGCAGCGACGCGGCCATCGCGCGCACGCTGTCGGCGGCACTGGTCTGCCGCATCAGCGCCAGGGTCAGCTGATGGGTCCGCACCGCCAGGCGCTCGTTGACCTGGGCATTGCCGGCCAGCTCGGACAGGCGCCGCGACAGCTCGCGGTTCTTGTCGCGCAGCACTTCCAGCTGGTAGCTCGCCAGCGACGCGGTCGGGCCGTCGTCGCGCGGCACCACCAGGGTCAGCGCCAGGTCGGGGAACTGTTTCAGGAACGCCGGATGGCGGCGCAGCCATGCGGCGATTTCGTGCGCGCCGATCTTGTCCTGGGTCTCGCTCATCGGATCCACTCCCCATCGAAAACGAATGCGGCCGGCCCGGACATCACCACCGGCGCCGCGTCGTGCGGCCAGCGGATGCGCAGCTCCCCGCCGGGCAGCACCACGCGCACGTCGCGGTCCACGCGGCCGCGCTGGATCAGCACCGCCGCGGCCGCGCAGGCGCCGCTGCCGCAGGCGAGGGTCTCGCCGACGCCGCGCTCGTACACGCGCAGGCGCACATGGCCGCGGTCGATCACCTGGGCGAAGCCGACGTTGACCGAATCGGGAAACGACGCGTGCTGCTGCAGCAACGGCCCCAGCCGTTCGAGCGGCGCCGCATCGACCAGGCCCACTTCCAGCACCGCATGCGGATTGCCCATCGACACCGCGCCGAAGCGCACGCTGCCGCCTTGCAGCGGCAGCACATACTCCTCGCGCATGCGCGGGAAGCCGATCAGCGGCACGTCCTCCGGGGCGAAGCGCGGCACGCCCATCGCCACCGCGAACTGACCGTCGGCGCCGCGTTCGATGCGATGCGAGGCGAACGGACTGTCGATGACGAACGGGTCGCTGCCGGCGGCGCCGTCGCGCACCAGCCAGGCGGCGACGCAGCGCGCGCCGTTGCCGCACTGCCCGGCCAGGCTGCCGTCGGTATTCCAGATCCGGTAGCTGGCCACCGCCTCGGCAGTGCGCGGCGCTTCGATGGTCAGCAGCTGGTCGCAGCCGACGCCGAAATGGCGATCGGCCAGGCGCACCGCCAGCGCGGCGTCCGGCGGCGGAGTGCCGTCGCGCAGGTCGAGCACCACGAAATCGTTGCCCGCGCCCTGCATCTTGGAAAAGCGCAGGCGCGCCGCGACGCTGGCCTCACTCATTCCCATCGGTGGGCGTGGTGCTGGTGTCGTCGGCCGGCTTCTGCTGGCCATCGACCGGCTGCGCCTGGCCGGCCGGATCGGTGGTGGCGGGCGGCGTCGCGTCGGGCGCGGCGGCCGGTGCGGCTTCCACCGGAACCGGCTTCTGCGGCATCACCAGCGGGCCCTTGTTGCCGCACCCGGACAGCGCCAGCAGGGCGGCGCCGAACAGGGCGATACGGATCGGATGACGGAACGATGTGCTCATGCGCCGAGTATAGCCAGAAGGGCATGAACCGGCTGTGCCGCCTGCCACGCTGCGGCCAGGCGCAGCCACGCCTGGGCCGATGCAGACGCGCGCTCCCGCTTCAATCGCGCGGCGGCGGCTCCGGGCGCAGCCACAGCCACAGCGCCACGCAGCTCATGCAGCCGATCGCCACCACCTGCACCCATGGCGTGTGCACGAACAGCAGCAGCACCAGCGCACACACCGCCATGGTCAGCGTGGCCATCCACTTGCCGCGGCGGCTGACCGCACCGTGCGCTTCCCAGTCGCGGATGCTGGCGCCGAAACGCGGATCCTCCAGCAACCGCCGGCGCAGGCGCTCGGAGCCGCGCGAGGCGGCATAGGCCGAGATCAGCACGAACACCGTGGTCGGCAAGCCCGGCACGAAGATGCCGACGATGCCCGTCGCCAGGCTGACGTAGGCCAGCAGCCACCAGGCCCAGCGGAAACGGGAAGGGGGTTCCATCGGCGCATGATAAAGCCGCGGCCGGATGGCGACGCGGGATAGGCCCTCGGTGCCCGCCGCTTGCGCGGGCGAGTTCAGTCGAGAGGAGCGGAGCGACGTGCTTGCCGGGCGTCATGCAGTTGGGACTGAACTCCCTCCCACAATGCACCCGGCCGGCACTCGGCGCGCCCTGCCCTTGTGGGAGCGACTTCAGTCGCGACGCGGAATCCGACAGTCATCGGCTTCGGAACCCGTCGCGGCTGAAGCCGCTCCTACAGTGCACCCGGCCTGCTTCGTGTAGGAGCGGCTTCAGCCGCGACAGCGCGCCGCGTCGGTCCGCCTTACTTCGCCGCCTGCTCCACACCCAGCTGGTCGAGCATGAACGCGTACGACTCGGCCTGCTCGCGATAGCGGCGGAAGCGCCCGGACTTGCCGCCGTGGCCGGCTTCCATGTTGACCCGGAACACGATCGGGCGGGTGCCGGTGTTGTCGTCGCGCAACTTGGCCACCCACTTCGCCGGCTCCCAGTACTGCACCTGCGAATCCCACAGGCCGGTGCCGACGAACAGCGCCGGATACGCCTGGCGGGTGACGTTGTCGTACGGCGAATAGCCGAGCATGTAGTCGTAGTACTGCTTCTGCTCCGGATTGCCCCACTCGTCGTACTCGTTGGTGGTCAGCGGAATGCTCGGGTCGAGCATGGTGGTGACCACGTCGACGAACGGCACCTGCGCCACCAGCACCCGGTAATCCTGCGGCGCCATGTTCGCCACCGCGCCCATCAGCAGGCCGCCGGCGCTGCCGCCGGCCGCGGCGACGCGGTCCGGCGCCGCATAGCCCAGCTTGACCAGGCCGCGGGTGACGTCGATGAAGTCGGTGAAGGTGTTCTTCTTCTTGAGTAGCTTGCCCTGGTCGTACCAGTCGCGGCCCATCTCCTGGCCGCCGCGGATGTGCGCGATGGCGTAGACCACGCCGCGGTCGAGCAGGCTGACCACCGGCAGGTTGAAGTTGGGATCGGTGGACATGCCGTAGCTGCCGTAGGCGTACTGGTACAGCGCCGCGGTGCCGTCCTTCTTGAAGCCCTTCCGGTACACCAGCGACACGGGCACCTTGACCCCGTCGCGCGCGGTCACCCACACGCGCTCGGTCTGGTACTTGTCGGCGTCGTAGCCGATCACCGGCTGCTGCTTGAGCAGCTTGCGCTCGCCGGTGCGGGTGTTGAGTTCGTAGGTGGTGGCCGGCGTGGTCAGCGAGGTGTAGCTGTAGCGCAGCCACGGCGTGTCCGGCTCGGGATTGACCGACAGGCCCATCGAATACGCCGGCTCGTCGGCCTTGACGTAGTCCTCCTTGCCGTCGGCGAAGTGCAGGCGGATCCGCTCCAGGCCGTCGGAACGCTCGGCGATCGCGGTGAAGCCGTCGAACAGCTCGAAGCCGTCGATGAACACCTTCTCGTCGTAGGGCAGCCAGGCCTGCCACTGCGAGCGCTTGGTGGCGCCGTCGGGCGCGGTCATCAGCGCGTAGTTCTTGGCCTTCCAGTTGGTGCGGATCACCCAGCGCCCGTCGAAATGGTCGGCGCTGTACTCGACGTCGCGCTCGCGCGGCGCCAGCACGGTGAAGCGCTGCGGGTCGGCGGCCGGCGCGTAGCGCTGCTCGGAGGACACCGTGCTCTCCACGCCGATGACGATGTACTTGTCGTCGCGGGTACGGCCCACGCCCATGTAGAAACTGTCGTCCTTCTCCTCGTAGACCAGGACGTCCTGCGCGGCCGGCGTGCCCAGCACATGCTTCTTGACGCGCACGGTAAGCAGGGTTTCCGGGTCGTTCTCGACGTAGAACAAGGTCTTGTTGTCGTCGGCCCAGACCACCTCCGGCGACACGCCCGGCACGCGGTCGGCGTAGATCTCGCCGGTGTCCAGGTTCTTGAAGCGCACCACGTACTGGCGGCGGCCGACGTCGTCCTCGGTCCACGCCAGCAGGCGGTTGTCCTGGCTGACCACCGCATCGCCCAGGCTGAAATAGCCCTTGTCCGCGGCCATCGCGTTGACGTCGAGCAGGATTTCCTCCGCCGCCTCCATGCTGCCCTTGCGCCGTGCATGCACCGGGTAGTCCTTGCCGCTCTCGAAGCGGGTGTAGTACCAGTAGCCGCGCTCGCGGTACGGCACGCTGCTGTCGTCCTGCTTGATGCGGCCGACGATCTCCTTGTACAGCGTGTCTTCCAGCGGCTTGAGCGGCTTCAGCACCTGGTCGGCGTAGGCGTTCTCGGCATTGAGATACGCCAGCATCTGCGGATTCTCGCGCTTGTCGTCGCGCAGCCAGTAGTAGTCGTCCTGGCGGGTGGCGCCGAACGGCGCGGCGACCGTGTGCGGCTGCTTGGCCGGATGCGGCGGGGTGGCGTCGGTGGCGAGGGCGGAAGCGAAGGGCGCGGTCATGAGCAGCAGAAAGCTCGCTAGCGGGGAACGGTGATGCATCTAATGGGGCTCCGGCGGCAGTAACGCAAGCAAGGACGCGCCACCCGGGCCGGGAGACGGCAGGCATGCGGCGCGGCGCCGCACGGTGCCGGCCGAGTCTCCGCGAGACGCCGCATCCTGGCAAGCGCGCGCAACGATTTCGTGCGCCGCGCTCCTCTATCATCGGGCCATGAACCCGCTTCCGACCGAACCCCGTACCGCGCCGCACGCGCTGCCCGCCTACAGCCAACGCAGCCGCGACATCGAACCGTTCCACGTGATGGCGCTGCTGGCCCGCGCCAACGAACTGGAACACGCCGGCCACGACGTGATCCACCTGGAGATCGGCGAACCGGACTTCACCACCGCCGCGCCGATCGTCGCCGCCGGCCAGGCCGCGCTCGCGGCCGGCCACACCCGCTACACCGCCGCGCGCGGATTGCCGGCGCTGCGCGAGGCGCTGGCCGGGTTCTACCGGCAACGCCACGACGTGGACCTGGACCCGGCGCGGATCATGATCACCCCCGGCGGTTCCGGCGCGCTGCTGCTGGCCAGCGCGCTGCTGGTGGATCCGGGCAAGCGCTGGCTGATGGCCGACCCCGGCTATCCGTGCAACCGGCATTTCCTGCGCCTGGTCGAAGGCGCGGCGCAGCTGGTGCCGGTCGGCCCGGACAGCCGCTACCAGTTGACCCCGGCCTTGCTGGACGCGCACTGGAACGCCGACAGCGTCGGCGCATTGGTTGCCTCGCCGGCCAACCCGACCGGCACCCTGCTGGACCGTGCCGAACTGGCCGCGCTGGCGCAGGCCCTGCAGGCGCGCGGCGGCCACCTGGTGGTCGACGAGATCTATCACGGCCTCAGCTACGGCATCGACGCGCCCAGCGTGCTTGAGGTCGACGACGGCGCCTATGTGCTCAACAGCTTCTCCAAGTACTTCGGCATGACCGGCTGGCGCCTGGGCTGGCTGGTGGCGCCGCGCGCGGCGGTGCCGTCGCTGGAGAAGCTGGCGCAGAACCTGTACATCAGCGCCTCAAGCATCGCCCAGCATGCGGCGCTGGCCTGTTTCCTGCCGGAAACCCTGCAGATCCTGGAAGCGCGCCGCGCCGAATTCGGCCAGCGCCGCGACTACCTGCTGCCGGCGCTGCGCGCACTCGGCTTCCGCATCGAAGTGGAACCGCAGGGCGCGTTCTACCTGTACGCCGACGTGAGCGCCTTCACCGACGACGCGCAGGCGTTCTGCGCGCATTTCCTGGAAACCGAGCACGTGGCGTTCACCCCCGGCGTGGACTTCGGCCATCACCGCGCGCGCCAGCACGTCCGCATCGCCTATACGCAGAGCTTGCCCAGGCTGCAGGAAGCGGTGGCGCGCATCGCCCGCGGGCTGGAGCGTTGGAATCGCCACCCCGAACCGTAAGCGCTTCAGGCGCTGCCGATCGCAATCACCCTTGCAGACCGAAACCAGGCGAAAGATCGCCAAAGGCCACATCGCGTAGCCAACGCCGTCTTGGCTTTGGCTTTGGTTTTTGCTGTGGCTGTGGCTGTGGCTCTGGCTTTTGATTGTCTTCGCCTTAAAGCGAGCCGAGCACCGCAGGCGCAAGCGGCCGAAGAGGCGCCCTTGTTTGAGCGAAGCGAGTTTGGGCGCCGTGCCGCTTGTGCCGAGGAGCGCAGGGAACCGATGCAGCTTTATCGCATCGGCTCGCGTCGGCGACAGCGGTTTTGGTTACTTTTGCCAAGACAAAAGTGACTCGCGCCAAGGGCGCGAAAGCCTTTGCCTTTGCCCTTGCTCCTGCCTTTGCCGCTGCTCAGGCCCTGGGGTTACCCCGCCTTGCCAGCACTGCAAAACGCCCGCACAAGCGCACGGGCATCCGCAACGACCGGCCGCTACAGGCGCCTTCAATCCTTCAACCGCTCCCACAGGAACCCATACGCCAGTGCCTGCATATGCGCAGCCTGCGCATTGTTGGCCGCGCCACCGTGGCCGCCTTCGGTGTTCTCGTAATAGCTCACGTCCTTGCCGGCATCGATCATCTTCGCCGCCATCTTGCGCGCGTGGCCCGGGTGCACCCGGTCGTCGCGGGTGGAAGTCAGGAAGATCACCGGCGGATAGGTCTTCTTCGGATCGAACAGGTGGTACGGCGAGAAGGACTGGATGTACTTCCAGTCGTCGGTGTCCGGATTGCCGTACTCGGCCATCCACGAAGCGCCGGCCAGCAGATGGCTGTAGCGCTTCATGTCCAGCAGCGGCACCTGCACCACCACCGCGCCGAACAGCTGCGGGTACTGCACCAGCATGTTGCCGGCCATCAGCCCGCCGTTGCTGCCGCCCTGCACGCCCAGGTGCTTGGCCGAGGTGATCTTGCGCGCGGCCAGGTCCTGCGCCACCGCGGCCATGTCCTCGTAGGCCTTGTGCCGGTTCTGCTTCAGCGCCGCCTGGTGCCAGCGCGGGCCGTACTCGCCGCCGCCGCGGATATTGGCCAGCGCGTACACGCCGCCCTGGTCGAGCCAGGCGCGGCCGAGGCCGCCGGAGTAGAACGGGGTCATCGAGATCTCGAAGCCGCCGTAGGCGTACAGCAGGGTCGGATGGCTGCCGTCCAGCTTGAGCTGCTTCGGCCGGACCAGGAAGTACGGCACCTTGGTGCCGTCCTTGGACACGGCGAAGTGCTGCTCGATCGCGTCCTTGGACGCATCGAAGAAGCTCGGCATCGCCTTCAGCGTTTCGATGCTCTGCGGGCCGCGCTGCACGTCGGCCAGCATCAGCGTGGTCGGGGTCAGGAAATCGGTGGAGGTCAGCCACACCTGGTCGTTCTCGTCGGCATCGACCGCATCGACGCTGATGCTACCGAAGGCCAGGTCGCCGACCGGGAACGGCGCGCGCGCCCACTCGCCGTCGCCCGGGGTCAGCACCCACAGCCGGCTCTTGACGTCGTCCAGCACGTTCAGCACCAGCGTCGACTTGGTCCACGCGAACCCCTCCAGCGAGGTGCTGTCGGTCGGCGTGAACAACACCCGGAACGCACGCTTGCCGGCCATGAAGTCGTCGAACTTGGCGGCCAGCAGCGCACCGGCGGGATAGGTGGTGCCGTCCACGGTCCACGGATCGCGCAACTGCAGGGTCAGCCATTCGCGGTGCACGCGCTTGCTGGCCGAGTTGGGCACGTCGATCTTGCGCAGGCTGCCGTCGGCATTGCGCAGATACATCTCGTCGTTATAGAAGGCCAGCGTACGGCTGACGAAATCGCGCTCGTAGCCGGGCGTGTCGTCGTGCATCGCGGCGATGTACATGTCTTCCGGCTTGCCTTCGTAGACCAGGCTCGCGCTCTGCAGCGGAGTGCCGCGCTTCCACTGCTTGACCACGCGCGGATAGCCGGAGCTGGTCAGCGAACCGGCGCCGAAATCGGTGTAGAGGTAGACGGTATCGGCATCGATCCAGCCCAGGCCGCCCTTGGCCTCGGGGCGGAAGAAGCCGTCCTTCACCCATTGCTTGGAATCCAGGTCGAACTCGCGGGTGACGTCGGCATCGGCGCCGCCGCGCGACAGCGCGATCAGGCACCGGCGGTAGTCCGGGCGCAGGCACTCGGCGCCATGCCACACCCAGTTCTCGCCCTCGGCCTTGTTCAGCGCATCCAGGTCCAGCACCGTCTCCCACTTCGGCTCGGGCTTGCGGTATTCGTCCAGCGTGGTGCGCCGCCACAGGCCGCGCTCGTGTTCGCGGTCCTTCCACAGGTTGTAGTAGTACGGGCCGATCTTCTGCACCGCCGGGATCTTCGCGTCCGAGTCCAGCACCTCGCGGATGCCGGCCTCGCGCGCCTGGAAGCCCGGCTGCGCGGTCAGCCGCGCCTCGGTCTTGGCGTTCTGCGCCTTGACCCAGTCCAGCGGCTTGGCACCGGTGACGTCTTCGAGCCAGGCATAGGGATCTTGGGGCATCGCGGTTTCCTTCGCCGCGGCGGTGCCGGAGACGATCAGTCCGGCGAGCAGGCAGGCATGGGCAAGAGAGGGCATGGGTCACGTCCAGGAGAACAGCCCGGAACCGTAGCATGCAGGGCCGCGGCCCTCCCCTGCCGAAGGTCAGGCTGCGCGGCTGACCCGCCAGGCCGGCGCACGCCGGCGCCGTGCCTGCACCCGCGGCCGCATCCGCGCCAGGACCCGCCGCAACGGCCGCAGCGGCAGCGGGAAGCGGTGCAGCGCCCACCAGGCGCTCAGCGGCATGCCCAGCAGCCACAGCGGCCGCCAGCCCAGCCATTCGCTGTAGCCGCGCGCCGCCGGCCACACCAGCACCAGGGCCAGGCCGGCGAGCAGCGCCTGCCGCACCAGGCGGCGCAGCGCGGGGTGCGGCGCGGGGGCGGGACGGGAGGAACGGGCGATCGGCATGGCGGCGACTCCGGAGCAGGGCTGAGGCGTGCAGCCTGCCGCGCGGCCATCTCAACGGCTGCGACCCACTATTGACATCACTTTCGCCCGATACTGGGTAGCGTGTCTCTTCAAGCCCCGGATCCTTGCCCTATGCGCCTGCTTTCCCTGTTCGCCTCCGTGCTGCTGCTCGGCATGGCCGTTCCCCTGCCGGCAGCGCGGGCGAAATCCCCGGAGCAAGAGCCCTCGCAGCCGCCGATCGACCTGCAGCGCTTCATGGGCCGCTGGTACGTGATCGCGCACGTGCCCTATTTCGCCGAGCGCGGGCATGTCGCCAGCAGCGACGAGTACACGCTCAAGGAAGACGGCAAGATCGCCGTGCGCTACCAGTACCGCGAAGGCTTCGACGAGCCGGTCAAGGAAGTCACCTCGCGCGCCACGGTCAAGGAAGGCACCGGCGACCGCCGCTGGACCACCTGGTTCTTCGCGGTGGTGCCGACCAAATACCGCATTCTCGAAGTGGCGCCGGACTATTCCTGGGCGCTGATCGACTATCCCGGCCGCGATCTGGCCTGGGTGTTCTCGCGCACGCCGGACATGGACCACAAGCAGTATCGCGAGCTGGTCGGCAAGCTGGACCACGATTACGGGGTCAAGGTGGACAAGCTCAAGCGTGTGGCGCAGCGCCGCGACCAGGTCGGCAAGCTCGGTTTCGAAGTGCCGAGCAAGCCCTGAGGCGTGTCGCCGATCACCGAATAGGTTGCACCGCCATCGCCTGCCGCTCAGCGAGGCGCCAGCCGGTGCACGTATGATCGGGCCGGTCCGTCCCCCAGACAGGTGCACCGATTGGCCAGCGTTCCTTCCGACATCCCCGGCACTGCGCCGCGCGTCCCCACCACGGATCCCACCCGCGGCCAGGTGTTCGCGCAGCACTGCCCCTCGCGCGCCGTCCTCAGCCATGTGACCAGCCGCTGGGGCGTGCTGGTGCTGGTGGCGCTGCGCAAGGGCACGCATCGTTTCGGCGACCTGCGCCGCAAGCTCGAAGGGGTCAGCGAGAAGATGCTGTCGCAGACCCTGCAGGCGCTGGAAGCCGATGGCCTGGTGCAACGCACCGCCTATCCGGTGGTTCCGCCGCATGTGGAATACGCGCTGACCCCGCTGGGCGAAGACGCGGCGACGCATGTGCAGGCGCTGGTGGACTGGATCGAGAGCAACATCGGCGCCATCCTGAGCGGCGGCGGTGCATCGCCGGATGCACTGTAGGAGCGGCTCTGGGTGGCCTCGGGCCATCAGCCGCGACAGGCGGTATCAGCTATCGATAATGCCTGTCGCGGCTGAAGCCGCTCCTACAAAAAAAACGACAGCAGCGTGGAGTGCGAATGGCTCAGTCGTCGCTGTAGTTGCTCAGCGCCAGCGACAGCAGCGACTTGGCCTGTTCGCGCAGCGAGCGCGGCTCGACGATTTCCGCGTCCGACCCGTAGTGCAGCACGTCCATCAGCAACTCGCGCGAGACGCTGTACGGCACCTTCAGTTCGTAGCGGCCGTCGGCCAGGAAGCGCCCCTGCTGCTTGGAATGCCAGTGCTCGTCGGCGACCCAGCGCGCGGCCTTGGGACTGAACACGATCGTCGCCCAGCCCTTGGGCGCGCCGGAGAAGATCCCGTAGCTGGCCGCCAGCTGCGAGTCCAGTTCCTCGTCGGCCACGTCCTGCGCCACCTGGTCGAGCAGCCGCGCATGGTTGATGCGGTCCACCGCGAAGCTGCGCACCGCATCGCGGCCGTGGTCCCAGGCGTCCAGGTACCAGTTGTCGCGGTAGTGGGTGATGCGCTGCGGCGACACCGTGCGCTTGGTCGATTCGTCGGTGGAGCGGGCGCGGTAGTCGAACGACAGCCGCTTGCGCTCCAGCACCGCCGAGGCGACGGTGCGGAAACTGGCCTCGTCGAGCTTGCGCCCGCGGTGCGGGATCACCCGCACCCGCTCCACCGGCCAATGGGTGGCCCCGGCCTGCGCCGCCAGCAGGCTCTCGATGCGCTGCTGCAGCGGCGCCAGCACCGAGGACAGCACCCCGCCGCCGGTCCGCGCCAGCAACTGCTGCGAGGCCAGCAGGGCGTGCAGTTCCTCGGAACTGAGCCATAGCCCGGGCAGTTCGAAGCGGTCGCTCTCGCCGGATTCGTAGCGGAACCCGGCCTCGCCGTCGCCCTCGACCGGGGCCATCAGCGCATCGCGCAGGAACGCCAGGTCGCGATAGACGGTGGCGCGGGAGCAGCTCAGTTCGTCCTGCAGGCGCGCCACCGTCACCGGATAGCGGGCGGACTTGAGCAGCCGGTGCAGTGCGTTGATGCGTTCGTAGCGGTCCATGGCCCCGATTATGTCTGAAGTCCGTGGCGGAAGAACGCGCTGCGGCCGGTCGCGCGCGCCAACCGCGGCGAGGCGGCCGAACCGGCGATGAAGCCGGGGTCCGTCGGCGGCCGGGGCGTCATGTAGATCCGGTATGATGAAATCGTTTCCATTCCGTTAGCCGAAGGCTGCGTCCTCAACCGGAGAGTAAAGCCATGCCCCGCTGCGCCACCGTAGTATCCGCCATCACCTTGTTGCTGCTGTGCACCTCCCCGGCCCTGGCCGCCGATGTGCCCGCCCCGCCGGCGGAACCGGGCAGTTCACCGTGGAGCGGCTCCGGCGAACTGGGACTCTCCTCCTCGCGCGGCAACAGCTCCAACGAAAGTTTCAACGGCCGGCTCAAGGGCCAGTACCTGGATGGCGACTGGATCCACAGCATCGACCTGTTCGCCTTGCGCGCCAGCGCCGAATACACCAACACCAACGACGACGGCAGCACCGAGCGCGTGCGCCAGACCACGTCCAACCGCTACACAGGCAGCGCCGGCAGCGCGCTGCAGTTGGGCGAGCACCGCCAGCTGACCGCCTCGCTGCGCTACGAGCGCGACGATTTCGCCACCTACGACCGCCTGGCCACGATCGGCATCGGCTACGGCACGCGGATCATGGACGGCGATCACAGGAGCCTCGATGTGCAGATCGGCCCCGGCGTGCGCCGCGCCCACGACGTGGAAGAGGACCGCACCGAAACCGGGCTGATCGGCCGCGGCCTGGTCGACTTCAAGTACGGCCTGACCGACAACACCGAGCTGGCCAATACCCTGCTGGTCGAATCGGGTTCCTACAACACCTTCGCGCAGAACGACCTGGGCATCTCGGTCAGCATGAACTCGCGGCTGGCGCTGAAGGCCGGCTGGCAGGCGCGCCACAACAGCGATGTCAGCGACGACAAGAAGAAGACCGATACGCTGGCTACGATGAACGTGGTCTACAAGTTCAAGTGAGGCCGGGATTGGGGATTCGGGATTGGGGAGTCGCAACGGCAGGTGCGGCGGCGATCGGGCCGGCGCATGGTCGGCCAGCCCTCGGGGTCGATCCCGGCCTGTCAGCTGACGGCGCTTTCCTGTAGGAGCGGCTTCAGCCGCGACAGGATGTTCCTGGTGAGGCCCGGTCGCGGCTGAAGCCGCCCCTACGGGTTGGCCGCCTGCAGACAGGGCGCCTGGCTCGGTCTCTCAAGCCGGCAGCGCGGCGTCCAGCAGCTCGCGCGCGCCGGCGCCCAGCAGCGCCGCGGCGACGGCCTGGCCCAGTGCCTCGGGCTCGTGTGCCGGACGCTGCGCCTCGGCACGCACCAGCCGCCCGTCGGCGACGCCGCCGACCATGCCCTGCAACAGCAGGTCTTCGCCCTGCCAGTGCGCGAACGCGGCCACCGGCACGTGGCAACTGCCGTGCAGCGCGCGGTTCATCGCCCGCTCGGCCTCCACGCAGCTGCGGGTGGCGGCATCGTCGAGCGCGGCGAACAGGCCCAGCGCGGCCGCGTCGTCGCCGCGGCATTCCACCGCGATGGCGCCCTGCGCCGGCGCCGGCAGCCAGTCCGGCGCCTGCAGGCGCTGGGTGATGCGTGCCTCCAGGCCCAGCCGCTGCAGGCCGGCGCAGGCCAGCACGATGCCGTCGTAGCCGCCGTTGTCGAGCTTGGCCAGGCGCGTGTTGACGTTGCCGCGCAGGTCCAGCAACTGCAGGTCCGGGCGCCGCGCGCGCAGCTGCGCCTGCCGGCGCAACGACGAGGTGCCCACCCGCGCGCCCAGCGGCAGCGCCTCCAGCGACGCATAGAGATTGGAGATCAGCGCGTCGGCCGGATCGGCGCGGGTCAGGATCGCCGGCAGCGCGAACGGCGGGTCCAGTTCCATCGGCACGTCCTTCAGCGAATGCACCGCGCAGTCGGCCTCGCCGCGCAGCATCGCCAGCTCCAGCTCCTTCAGGAACAGGCCCTTGCCGCCGATCGCCGCCAGCGAGCGGTCCAGCACTTCGTCGCCACGGGTGCTCATCGGCACCAGCACCACGTCCAGCTGCGGGTGCGCCTGGCGCAGGCGTTCGGCGACATGTTCGCTCTGCCACAGGGCGAGCGGACTCTTGCGGGTAGCGATGCGCAGGATCTTCATCCGCCCATTATCGCGGAAAGCGCCGCCACGGGCCGCAGGCGCGAAGGCCCACGGCCGCTGCCGATCGCCGCCCGTCCAAAGACGCCCGCCCGGTCACCCCAAATCCCAACGCCGCACGGCTGCTCATCCCGAATCCCCAATCCCGGCCCCTCAAAGATGCCGGATCTCCTGCCGCAGCTGCGCCACGCAGCGCCGGCTCACCTCCAGCGGCTGCTTGGCATGGCGCAGCACCGCATGCATCTGGCCCTCGCCGAGGCGCCGCAGCTCGACCAGTTCGTGGCGCGCGACCAGGCAGTTGCGGTGGATACGCACGAAGCGCTCGGCGAACTCCTCTTCCAGCGACTTCAGCGACTCCTCGATCAGGTCCTCGCCGCGCGCGTGATGCACCACCACGTACTTTTCCTCGGCCTGCAGGTAGTGGATGTCGTCGACCGGGATCAGCCGCAGGCTGCCGCGCAGGCGCGCGCACAGATGGCTGCGGCGCTGCGCCGACGACACCGCCGCGGCGCTGCCGCGGCCGGCCATGAAGGTGCGCGCGCGCTCCAGCGCCGCCGCCAGCCGCTCGGCGCGCACCGGTTTCATCAGGTAGTCGATCGCCGCGGCCTCGAACGCGGACAGCGCGTGCGCATCGTAGGCGGTGCAGAACACCACCGCCGGGCGCGGCTCGAAGCTGGCCAGGTGGCGCGCGGTCTCCAACCCGTCGACGCCGGGCATGGCGATGTCCAGCAGCACCAGATCCGGACGCAGCTCGGCGCAGGCGCGCAGCGTTTCCAGGCCATTGCCGGCCTCGGCCACCACCTCGACGCCGGCATGCTCGGCCAACAGCGCGCGCAAGCGCTCGCGTGCCAGGGGTTCGTCGTCGGCGATCACCACCTTCACGTACGTCACCTCAGTGGGCTGGAGCGCGGTCTCGCCGCATAGTAGCCCCGCTGCCGGCGGGCCGTCATCCGCGCCGCAGCGACTGTGGCCTCGGCTCCGGCGCACGCGGCACGGCGCCGCGGCCGCGCCTCAGCCGGCGGCGAAGCGCGCGCTCATCCAGTCCTGCAGATCGGCGATCTCTTCGGCGCAGACCTGGTGCGCCATCGGATAGCGCTGCCACTGCACCGGCATGCCCAGCGCCTGCAGCGCCTGCGCGGTCTGCTCGGCATACGGCTGCGGGATCACCGGGTCGCCCTGGCCGTGGGCCATGAACAGCGGCTGCGACAGCGCCGCCGGCGCATGCCAGCGGGCCACGTCGGCCACCTCCGGCAGGTAGGTGGACAGCGCGATCAACCCGGCCAGCGGCCGTTCGCGGCGCAACCCCGTCGCCAGCGTGATCGCCCCGCCCTGCGAGAAACCGGCCAGCAGCAGGCGCTCGGCGGGCACGCCGCGCGCGTGTTCGCGCGCGATCAGTTCCTCGACCTGGGCGACCGATGCGGCGACGCCGGCGCTGTCGGCGCGATTGGAGAAGTCCGGACTGACGATGTCGTACCAGGCGCGCATGCGCACGCCGTTGTTGATCGTCACCGCGCGCACCGGCGCGTGCGGAAACACGAAGCGCAACGCCGGCCAGCCCGGCCGCAGCAGCTCCGGCACCAGCGGCGCGAAGTCGTGGCCGTCGGCGCCGAGTCCGTGCAGCCACAGGACGGTCCACGCCGGCGAAGCGGCGGTTTCGTGTTCCACTGTTTCCAGCATGCGTGCGGTCCCCATCGAGATGGGGCGCATTATGCCTGCCGCGTCCGCCGCCGGGTCAGCCGGCGGCGCGGCGCGCGGCGGCGGCGCGGCGCAATTCGCCCGCGCGCAGCAGCACCGCCGGCGGTTTCTGCTCCTCGGGAATGGCCAGGATGCGCAGCTGGCGCAGCCACAACCCGGCCGCGCGCGAGGAACTCACCGCCACCACCGGAATCGCCAGCGCCATGCCGATCACCACCGGCGCCATCCACGCCGCCAGCGACGGCGACACCACATAGGCCATCCCGCCCATCAGCAGCCCGAACGCGCTGAGCCCGCCGTAGCTGCGCGCCAACGCCAGCCACGACAGGCGGCCGTCGTCGCGCTGCTGCGCGTCCCAGCCCGAATCCTTGCCGGCCAGCACTTCGGCCACGCCACGCGACTGCACGTACATCACCACCGGCGCCATCAGCGCCGCCAGCACGGTTTCCAGCAGCATGCTCAGCAGCGCGCGCAGCGCACCGCCGCAGCCGCGCCGCTCCTCGGGTTTCAGCAGCATCGCGAAGTAGCCCAGCACCTTCGGCGCCAGCAGCACGAACATGGTCACCGCGAACACCCAGAACACCCGGGTCGAGTCCTGCTGGTGCCAGTAGCGCGCCGGCGAGAACGGCGACACCACCGTGGCGACCAGGTCGATGCCATTGCTCTGCAGCGGGATCGCGATGCCGATCAGCATCAGCAGGCCCCACATCGGCGCGGTGAAGTAATGGCCGATGCCGATCATCATGTGCATGCGGCTGATCCAGTGCAGGCCGCGCGCGAAGACCACCTTGGAGTGCTGCAGGTTGCCCTGGCACCAGCGGCGGTCGCGCACCAGCAGGTCGGTCAGCGTCGGCGGGCCCTCCTCGTAGCTGCCCTGCAGGTACGGCACCATGTGCGTGGCCCAGCCGCCGCGGCGCATCAGCGCGGCCTCGACGAAATCGTGGCTGAGCACGTGGCCGCCGAACGGCTTGCGCCCGGGCAACGCCGGCAGGCCGGCCTGTTCGGCGAAGGCCTGGGTGCGCATCACCGCGTTGTGGCCCCAGTAGTTGCTCTCCGAACCGTGCCACCAGGCCACGCCGTAGGCGATCACCGGGCCGTAGACGCGGCCGCCGAACTGCTGCATGCGCGCGAACAGGCTGTTGCCGTTGACCACTTCCGGCAGGGTCTGGATCAGGCCCACGTCGGGATTGTTTTCCATGCCCGCGACCAGGCGCACGATGGTCTCGCCGGTCATCAGGCTGTCCGCGTCCAGGATCAGCATCTGCGGATAGGCGCCGCCGAAACGGCGCACCCAGTCGGCGATGTTGCCGGCCTTGCGCTCGGCGTTGTCGGCACGGCGCCGGTAGTAGATGCGGCCCTGGCCGCCGGTGCGTTCGACCAGTTCGGCGTAGACCTGCTCTTCCTCGGCACCGACCGCGGCGCGCGTGGTATCGCTGAGGATGAAGAAATCGAAGTGCTCGATCTGGCCGGTGGCCTCGACCGATTCGTAGATCGCCTGCAGTCCGGCCATCAACCGGTGCGGATCCTCGTTGTAGGTGGGCATCAGCAGGGCGGTGCGGCTGCGCACCAGCGGCAGCGGCGCGTCCGGATCGATGCCGAGCTTGCGCCCGCCGCCGAACACCAGGGTCACGAATCCGGCCAGCGCACTGACGAACGAAAACGCGATCCACGCGAACAGGGGAATGAACAGCGCCATCAGGCAGGCTTCGAGCACGCTGACCCCGCCGATCAGCAGCACCTTGCCGATCAGCACGCTGGCGTAGGCGGTCATCAGCGCGGTACTGCCGAACACGTACAGCCGCCGCCAGAACATGCCGGGCGGGGTGGTGGGCAGGCGCGTGTTGCGCAGTTTGCCCTGGCGCAGCGATTGCACCGGCATCGGCAACGGCGCCTCGGGCGGCAGCACCGCATGGCCGGCATCGAGCACAACGGAATCGGGCAGGGTCGGTGTGGGGGCGACCATGCTCATGCGTTCCGCCAGCCTCGTCGGACAGCGCAGCGACGCGACCTGGGACTTCCGCACGGGCGCGCCACCGCGCGCGCTGGCGCCGCGATCGGCACCGTTCTGCTGTCATTGCCACTCGTACCCACGTTCTCTCCTGTCGGGCGGGCAAAATACGGCCGCCACTGTAAACCCTAAATAGTAAGCTTTCGCGAAGATGGCCGAGCGCGCGCCACGCCGCCGCCAGCAGGTCCGTTCAGCCATTCGCCAGCGCCAAGCGGCGTTTCGCTGCATGCGCAGAAGCGTGCGGCGGGCAGGCCATGCGGTTCGAAACGCGGCGGATCGGAGCCGCGATTCGCCTAGGACAGCGGAGAGATGCGCGCTCCAGCAAGCGCCTTGTGCAAAGGTCGCGTTACCTCACCGTCGCAGCCGCCAGGCCTGCCGTGCCGGCGCGCGACCGCGCTGAAGGACCGCGCGACGCCCGACGCAATCGTCGCGCGGCAACGCCGGTGCCCGGTTCGACTCGGTGCTGCCGCAGGCGGCCGAATGCACCGGGCGCCGCTGCTGGCGCGGTTTGCACGCGTCGCGCCAGCAGCGCGGTGCGCCGGCTATACCGTGCGCAAGCGGTCAGGCGGAGCGAACTGCTGCCGACACGCCAAGCCTCTGGCTCAGGCCGGCGAGGGCAATGCCGCGCTGTCGCCGCCCTCGCCCGGCGGCGCTTCGGCAACATAGGGGAACGCCAGCGTGATGGTGGTGCCGCGCCCCAGTTCGGAGTCCACGTCGACGAAGCCGCCGGCCTGGCGCACCAGGCCGTAGACCTGGGCCAGGCCCAGGCCGGTGCCCTTGCCCTCGGGCTTGGTGGTGAAATAGGCCTCGAACAGCCGCGACTTGGTGTCCTCGGACATGCCCTCGCCCTGGTCGCTGACCGACAGGGTCACGTAGCGGCCCGGCTGGCGCATCGCCGCAGCCTGACCCGGCGGCACCTGCAGGTTGCCGCAGCGGATCGATACCACGTCGCCGGATTGGCAGGCGTCGCGTGCGTTCAACGCCAGGTTCAGCACCGCCTGCTCGACCGAGCTGCGGTCGGCATAGGTGGTGGCGCCGCCGGCCAGGCTGGTCAGTTGCAACTTCATCTCGCCGCCCAACGCCTGCGCCAGCAGCGGCTGCATGTGCGCGACCACCTCGCACAGATCCAGCCACTGCGGCTTGACCGGGTGCGCACGGGCGAAGCCGAGCAGGCGCCGGGTCATCCGCGCGCCGTGTTGCAGCGCCTCGCCGGCGATGCCGAGCAGCTTGCGCTGGTCCGGCTGCAGGCGCTGCGGATGCTCGGCGACCATGCTCACCGAGGTCATCGCGGTCTGCAGCATGTTGTTGAAGTCGTGGACGATGCCGGCGAGCATCTGCCCGATCGCCTCGCCTTTCTGCGCCTGGGTCATGGCCCGCTCGGCGACGCGCTGCGCGGCCAGGGCGATGTCCAGCTGCCCGCGCAGCTCGATGTGCTCGGCCTGCAACTGCTGCCCCAGCGTCTCGCTGACGCGCTGCACCGGCACGCCGGCGCCGGTCTGCGGCAGGTCGCCCAGGGTGCGCAGGGCCTCCTCGATCTGGCGGTGCTGGGTGACGTCGCGGCTGATCACCAGCACGCTTTCCACCTCGGCGTCGACGTTGGTCAGCGGGCTGGCCTGCACGTGCCACCAGCGTGGCCGGCCGTCGAAGGTTTCGCGCTGCGCCCAGAATTCGTATTGCTCGTTGCGCAAGGCGGCGGCGAACGCCGCTTCGGCGAGCGGCCGCATCTCCTCCGGCCACAGATCCTGCCACGCGCGGCCGACGACGTGCTTGGGCTCGGCCGCGCCGAGCAGGCGCAGACCGCGCGTGTTGATCGATCGCACGACACCGTCGCGGCCGATCTCCTTGATGCAATCGTGCGAGAGTTCGACGATCTGTCGATAGCGGGCGTGAGTGGACAAGCGGGGTCTCGCGGTGAGTGGGTCCAGCATATCGGCATCACCGCAGCGTCACCAGCGCTTCACCGCCGAATCGTGAAGCTGCCAGTATTGAAAACGCGGCGGTATCAGCATTATGCGTGGCACTTGCGCCCTCACCACCATTCTTTTGGTTGAGGATGACCAGACGATTCGCGAACTGGCTCGGATGATGCTCGATGCCGACGGCTATCGGGTCCTGTCCGCCGGCACCGCCCACGAGGCGCTCGCCATGCTCGAACAGGATCCCGATGTGGACCTGATCTTCAGCGACGTGCAGATGCCCGGCGGCGATGGCATGACCATGGTGCGCGAACTGCGCCGGCGTGCGGTCACGATCCCGGCCCTGCTCACCTCCGGCATGAAACATCCCGACACCGCGGCGCTGCCGACGCATACCGGCTTTCTGCCCAAACCCTACAGCCATGCCGGCTTGCTGGCGGCGCTGCAGCGCCTGCAGCCGGCGCACTGACGCAGGGCCGATGCAGGGCCTGCGCCCGAGGCCCGCGGACAGCACGCTGCGGCTCAGCCGAACACCAATTTCCCATACTGCGCCGAACGGATCGCCGCCAGACGTTCGGCGACGAAGTGCTCCCCGGCGCGAACATCGCCGAAATACACGCCATCGAACGCATGCCGGCTCAATACCGCACCCTTCGCGTCCGAGATGCGGATCTGCGGCAGCAGCACGCCGTCCGGCGCCGCGGCGAGGACGGCATCCAATACGAAGCCGTCCAGCTCGCGTCGCATCCTTGGGTCCGATGGGTTCATGCCGGCATTGCAGCACAGGCCCGATGAAGACAGCGCAACCTGCGCATTCAGGCCGAGCGGCGTGGCGGATGGCGGCACCGGAAAGGAAACTAAACGATTCATCGGCTGTGCGGGTCTAACCCACTGTATTGCGGCGAAATCACTATGCGGTAACCGGGCGGGCGCAGCGTAGACAAGCCACCCGTTTCACGCCCCTTTTATCGCTGCGTTCGTACATTACTGAAGAGGCGCTGACCCGCCGGTATCTGCTGTCCTTCATTTTTCTGGTTTCACGTCGCGCGCCCGCTGCGGACACGCGACGGCAGTCGTTTTCCGTGTGCCCGTCCCCCCCTCCCCGACGGAATCGCCAATGTCGCCTCCCCCGCCCGCCGATCTGCCCGATAGACAACGCGACACCCACCCGGTGCTGCGCGCGCCCCGGCGCCGCCACCGCGATGCGCGCGGACGCTTCATCCGCACCGCCGAGGTCACCGTCAAGCTGCAACCGGCGCCGCGCCGCGCCAGCCTGTTCGTGACCTCGGAAATGGCCGACTTCATCAAGGCCGGCGGCCTGGGCGACGTCGCCGCGGCGCTGCCGCGCGCGCTGCGCGGCAGCTGCGACATCCGGGTGCTGATCCCCGGCTACCCGGCGGTGCTGCGCAAGACCGGTCCGCTGGAGATCGTCGGCCACGTCGCCGCCCACGCCGGGCTGCCGGCCTGCGCGCTGGGCCGCGCGGACCGCCCGGACGGCCTGTGCGTGTACGTGCTGCTGTGCCCGCAGCTGTTCGAGCGCCAGGGTTCGCCCTACGTGTCCAGCGAAGGCCGCGACTGGGAAGACAATGCGCTGCGCTTCGCCACGCTGTCGCACGCCGCCGCGCAGATCGCCGGCGGCCGCGCCGGGCTGGACTGGAATCCGGACCTGCTGCATCTCAACGACTGGCCGTGCGCGCTGGCCGCCGCCTATGTGCGCTGGTCCGGCAGCAACACGCCGTGCCTGCTGACCATCCACAACCTGGCCTACCAGGGCCTGTTCCCGTACGCGATGGCCGGCACGCTGGGCATCCCCGACAACGGCCTGCAGGACCTGGAGTTCTACGGGCAGATGTCGTTCCTGCGCGCCGGCATCGTCCACGCCGACCACGTCAACACGGTCAGCGTCAGCTACGCCGCGCAGATCACCGGACCGGCGCAGGGCTGCGGCCTGGACACGCTGCTGGCCCGGCATGCCGCCAGCGGCCGCCTCAGCGGCATCGTCAACGGCATCGACGCCAGCTGGGACCCGCGCACCGACGATCATCTGCACACCCATTTCGGCATCGACCAGGTCCAGGGCAAGCGCGAGAACGCCGCCCAGGTACGCCGCGCGTTCGGCCTGATCGACAGCGACGGCCCGCTGTTCGCGGTGGTGTCGCGGCTGGTGCACCAGAAAGGCCTGGACATGATCTGCGAGGTGGCGCCGCAGATCGTCGCCGCCGGCGGCCAGATCGTGGTGATCGGCGGCGGCGAGCCGCAGATCGAGCAGGCGGTGGCGGCGCTGGCGCGGCGCTTCCCCGGCCATGTCGGCGCCCATATCGGCTTCGAGGAGCGCTTGGCGCGGCGCATGTTCGCCGGTTCGGACTTCCTGCTGATGCCGTCGCGCTTCGAACCCTGCGGGCTGAGCCAGATGTACGCGCAGCGCTTCGGCAGCCTGCCGATCGCGCACGCCACCGGCGGCCTGATCGATACCGTGGACGATGGCGTGACCGGCTTCCTGTTCGAGGAGCCGTCCGCCGACGGCCTGCGCCGCTGCCTGCAGCGGGTGTTCCGCACCTTCCGCCTGCCGGGCCTGCTGCAGGCGATGCGCCGCGCGGCGATGCTGCGGCCCAGCGGCTGGGACCTGGCCGGACGCAAGTACATGGCCCTGTACGACCGCACCGCCCCGTTGTCGCCGGCGGTGGCATGAGCGAACGGGAACAGGCGCCGGACGCGATCCCGGTGTGGGACGCGCCGCTGGAAGCGGCGAACGACGAACGCGAACGCCTCGCCCTGCAGGCGCTGGCGCGCGGCGAAGCGGTGGACGCGTTCGCCTGGCTGGGCCCGCACGCCGACGAGAACGGCACGATCCGGGTGCGCGCGCTGGTCCCGGGCGCCGATGCGCTGGGCCTGCTCGACGGCAACGGCAAACTGGTGGCGCGGATGCGCGCGCACCCGGAGGCCGAAGGCGTGTTCGAAGGCGAACTGAAGACCACGGCGGCCTATCGGCTGCGCATCGTGTGGCCGGACGCCGTGCAGGAAATCGACGACCCCTACGCGTTCGGCCCGGTGCTGGACGAGGCCTGGCTGCAGGGCATGGCCGAGGGCGACGGCGCCGCGCTGCGCACCGCGCTGGGCGCGCACCACACCCGTATCGGCACGGTCGACGGGGTGCGCTTCGCGGTGTGGGCGCCGCATGCGCGGCGGGTCGCGCTGGTCGGCGATTTCAACGGCTGGGACGGCCGCCGCCATCCGCTGCGCCTGCATCGCCAGGCCGGCGTGTGGGAACTGTTCGTGCCCGGGCTGCGCGGCGGCGAGCACTACCAATACGAGATCCTCGACGCCGACGGCACGCCGCTGCCGCGCAAGGCCGACCCGGTCGCCCGCCACAGCACGCGCGCGCCGGACACCGCGTCGGTGGTGCCCAGCGCTGCCGATTTCGCCTGGCACGACTCGGCCTGGCTGGCGCAGCGCGAAACCCGCGCCGGCGCGGCGCAGCCGATGAGCATCTACGAGCTGCACGCCGGCTCCTGGCGCCACGACGCGCACGGCCAGCCGCTGCAGTGGGACGCGCTGGCCGCGCAGCTGATCCCGTACGTGCAGGAACTGGGCTTCACCCATATCGAACTGCTGCCGATCACCGAATATCCGTTCGGCGGCTCCTGGGGCTACCAGCCGCTGGGCCTGTATGCGCCGACCGCGCGGCATGGCGACGCGGACGGTTTCGCGCGCTTCGTCGATGCCTGCCACCAGGCCGGGATCGGGGTGCTCCTGGACTGGGTCGGCGCGCACTTTCCCGACGACGCGCACGGCCTGCAGCGCTTCGACGGTACCGCGCTGTACGAACACGCCGATCCGCGCGAAGGCGTGCACCGCGAGTGGAACACGCTGATCTACAACTACGGCCGCGCCGAAGTGGTCGCCTACCTGATCGGCAGCGCGCTGGAATGGATCGAGCGCTTCCACGTCGACGGCCTGCGCGTGGATGCGGTGGCGGCGATGCTGTACCGCGACTACGGCCGCAACGAGGGCGAATGGGTGCCCAACGCCCAGGGCGGGCGCGAGAACCTGGAGGCGATCGCGTTCCTGCGCCGGCTCAACGCCGAGATCGCGCAACGCTTCCCCGGGGTGCGGGTGATCGCCGAGGAATCCACCGCCTGGCCGGGCGTGACCGCGCCGCCGGAGCAGGGCGGGCTGGGTTTCAGCCACAAGTGGAACATGGGCTGGATGCACGACACGCTCAGCTACATGCGGCGCGATCCCATCCACCGCCAGCACCACCACAGCGAGATGAGCTTCGGCCTGGTGTACGCGTTCTCCGAGCACTTCGTGCTGCCGCTGTCGCACGACGAAGTGGTGCACGGCAAAGGTTCGTTGCTGGCGAAGATGCCCGGCGACACCTGGCAGCGCTTCGCCAACCTGCGCGCCTATCTGGCCTTCATGTGGGCGCACCCGGGACGCAAGCTGCTGTTCATGGGCGGCGAGTTCGGGCAGTGGCAGGAATGGGACCACGACCGCGCGCTCGACTGGGCGCAGGCGCAGCGCCCGGAGCATCGCGGCGTGGCGCGGCTGGTCGGCGACCTCAACCGCCAGCTGCGCGCGCTGCCGGCGCTGTACCGCAGCGACCGTGCGGCGGAAGGCTTCGAATGGAGCGTGGCCGACGACCACCGCAACAGCGTGTTCGCCTTCGTGCGCCACGACCGCGCCGGCGGCGCGCCGCCGCTGCTGGCGGTGAGCAACTTCACCCCGAACGTGCACCACGACTACCGCCTGGGCGTGCCGCGCGGCGGGCTGTGGCGCGAAATCCTCAACACCGACAGCGGCCACTACGGCGGCTCCAACCAGGGCAACGGCGGCGCCTTGCGCAGCATCGCGCAGCCGATGCACGGGCACGCGCAATCGCTGGCGCTGACCTTGCCGCCGCTGTCCACCCTCTGGTTGCAAGCGGAGCATTGACTTGAACATCGCAACGAGCGCAACGCCGACCGGCGACGCGGCAACCGCTTCGCCCGCGGCACTGCGCCAGGGCGCCTGGCCCACCGCCGACGGCGCAGTCGCCTTCGTGCTGTGGGCACCGGACGCGAGCAGCGTCGACATCGTGTTCGACGACGGCAGCCGGCAGCCGCTGGCCGCGGCCGCGGACGGCTATTTCGCCGCGACCATCGCCTGCGCCGCCGGCACCCGCTACCGCTACGCGGTCGACGGCGGCGAACCGGTGCCGGACCCGGCCTCGCGCTGGCAGCCCGACGGCGTGCACGGCGCCAGCGCGGTGCTGGCCAGCGACGGCTATCGCTGGCAGCACGACGCCTGGCGCGGCCGGCCATGGGCGGAAACGGTGTTCTACGAACTGCACGTGGGCGCCTGCGGCGGCTACGCCGGGTTGCGCGCGCAGTTGCGGACGCTGGCGGCGCTGGGCGTCACCGCGATCGAACTGATGCCGCTGGCCGCGTTCCCCGGCCGCCACAACTGGGGCTACGACGGCGTGCTGCCGTACGCGCCGGCCGCGGCCTACGGCCATCCGGACGAACTCAAGGCGCTGATCGACGAGGCCCACGGGCTGGGCCTGAGCGTGTTCCTGGACGTGGTCTACAACCACTTCGGCCCGGACGGCAACTACATCGGCCAGTACGCCTCGGCGTTCTTCCGCGAAGACGCGCCGACCCCGTGGGGCGCGGCGATCGACTTCCGGCTCGCGCCGGTGCAGCGCTACTTCATCGACAACGCGCTGATGTGGCTGCACGAGTACCGCTTCGACGGCCTGCGCCTGGACGCGGTGCACGCGATCGTGCCGAACGCGTTCCTGGACACGCTGCGCGAGGCGATCATGGCCAGCGTGCCGGCCGGGCGCCACGTGCACCTGGTGCTGGAGAACGAGGCCAACCAGGCCGGCGTGCTGGAGCGCGGCTACAGCGCGCAATGGGACGACGATTTCCACAACAGCCTGCACGTGCTGCTGACCGGCGAGAACGAGGGCTACTACGCCGGCTTCGCCGACGCGCCGGCGCAACACCTGGCGCGGGTGCTGGGCGAAGGCTTCGCCTACCAGGGCCAGGCCGACCACCGCGGGCATGCGCGCGGCGAACCGAGCGCACAGCTGCCGCCGCACAAGTTCGTGATCTTCGCGCAGAACCACGACCAGATCGGCAACCGCGCGCGCGGCGACCGGCTGATCACCCAGGTGTCCGAGCCGGCGCTGCGCGCGGCGCTGGCGCTGACCGCGCTGACCCCGATGATCCCGCTGTTCTTCATGGGCGAGCCGTGGGGCAGCCGCACCCCGTTCCTGTTCTTCACCGACTTCGCGCCGCCGCTGGACGAGGCGGTGCGCGAAGGTCGGCGCCGCGAGTTCGCGCATTTCGCCGCGTTCGCCGATCCTGAGCAGCGCGCGACCATTCCCGACCCGAACGCGCCGAGCACGTTCGCAGCGTCCATCGCCGACATCAGCGATGCCACCCACGGCGACGGCGCGCGCTGGCGCGACTGGTTCGTGGCGCTGATGGCGCTGCGCCGCCAGCATCTGGTACCGGCGTTGCCCCAGGCACGCGCCGTGGGCGCCCGCATGCTGGGGCCGAAGGCGGTGACCGCGGGCTGGAACCTGGGCGGCGGCGAGTGGCACGTGGCCGCCAACTTCGGCGATACGCCGGTGGCACTGGATCTGCCTGGCGCGACGGTCCATGCCGAAAATGCCGGCGACGACCCGGCGCAGCTGCCGCCGAACGCCTTCGTCGCCCGCTACCGGGCCGGTTCCGCCACGTGAGCGCGGGCTGTCGCGACGCCATCGCGACAGCGCTTCCGGCACGCTGCCCCTCCCGTGCGTCGTCCGCGACCGTGCGCCTGCCTGACAGGTGCGCGGCGCGCGCGGCGACGGCGGTGCGTCCCTCTTTCCCCATTGCCGCGGCCCCGACTCGCCCATGACCGATACCCCCCTGCACACCCTGGCGTCCGCCGCCGGCCTGCTGGTCGACTGGATCGACGCATCCGACACGCCGCGCACGGTCGGCACGGACACGCTGCGCAGCGTGCTCGGTGCGCTCGGCCTGGACGCGCGCGACGATGCCGCCTGCCGCGACAGCCTGCGCCAGCTGCAGGCCGGCGGCGGCAGCGCCGCGCCGCTGCTGACCGCCGACGTCGGCACGCCGATCGACGCCGGCGGCACGCCGGGTGCGGCGTACCGGCTCGAGCACGAGGACGGCAGCCGCCGCGACGGCCGCTTCGATGCGCAGGGCCGCCTCGCCGCGATCGATCGCTACGGCTACTGGACCCTGCAGCACGGCGACCGCCACACCACGCTGGCGGTGGCGCCGGTGCGTTGCTACGGCGTCGCCGAGGCGATCGGCGAGGACGCGCCGCGGCGCTGGGGCCTGTCGCTGCAGGTGTATTCGGCGCAAGGCCCGGACGACGCCGGCATCGGCGATGCGGACGGCGTCGCCGCCTGGTCCGAGCGCATCGCGCGTGCCGGCGGCGATGCGATCGCGTTGAGCCCGGTACATGCGGCGCGGCCGATCGGCACGCACTACAGCCCGTATTCGCCGGGCGACCGCCGTTTCCTGGATCCGCTGCAGGCCGCCCCGGCACGCGTGCTCGGTACCGCCATGGCGCAGCGCGCCCTGCAGGCCGCCGGGCTGCAACAGGCCTTCGCCGAAGCGCAGACCCGCGCGCTGATCGACTGGCCGGCCTCGTCCGCGGCGAAGTGGCAGTGGCTGCGCCAGCTGCACGCCGACTTCGCCCAGGCCGACGCCGCGCTCCATGCCGATTTCGCCGCGTTCCAGCACGAACGCGGCGCCGCCTTGCACGACTACGCCGCGTTCGCCGCGCGCGATTTCGGCGATGCCGATCCGGCCCTGCACAGCTTCGCGCAGTGGCTGGCCGCGCGCAGTTGGGCCGGCGTGCAGCGACACGCGCGCGATGCCGGCATGGGCATAGGCCTGATCGCCGACCTGGCGGTAGGCTTCGATCCCGGCGGTGCCGAGGCCGCGGCCTGGCCGCAGGCGGTGCTGGCCGGGCTGGAACTGGGTGCGCCGCCGGATGCGTTCAACGGCGACGGCCAGGCCTGGGGCATCGGCGGCTATTCGCCGACCGGGCTGCGCGCCAGCGGTTTCGCGCCGTTCATCGACCTGCTGCGTGCGGTGATGCGCGACCGCGGCGGCGTGCGCATCGACCACATCCTCGGCCTGTTGCGGCTGTGGACGATCCCGCGCGGCGCCCGTTCCGCGGACGGCGTGTACCTGCGTTATCCGCTGCACGACCTGCTGCGCCTGCTGGCGCTGGAATCGTGGCGGCACCACGCGCTCGTGATCGGCGAAGACCTGGGCGTGGTGCCGGACGGCATCCGCGCCGAACTGTCGCAGCGCGGGGTGATGGGCATCGACGTGCTGCTGTTCACCCGCGACGCCAAGGGCGCGTTCCTGGCGCCGGCGCAATGGCGCGGCGATGCGATCGCCACCACCACCACCCACGACCTGCCGACGCTGCGCGGCTGGCGCCGCGGCGAGGACATCGACTGGCGCCACCGCCTGCAGCTGTCCGATGCCGCGCAGCAACGCGCCGACCATCTGGCCCGCATCGCCGACGTGGCGCGCATGGACGCCGCCGTCGCCGCAGCGCTGCCGCAGGCGCACGACCCCGAACTGGATGCGCTGCGCTTCGTCGCCGCCACGCCCTCGCCGCTGGCGCTGCTGCCGGCCGAGGACGCGCTGGGCCTGGACCAGCAACCCAATCTGCCCGGCACCGTCGATGGCCACCCGAACTGGCGCCGGCGCTTGCCGGCGGCGGACACGGCGGCCGCCGGCGCGCCGCTCGCCACCCGCCTGGAGGCGTTCGCGCACGCGCGCCGCACCGCCTCCGCCGCGCAAGGAACCGACGCATGAGCTTCACTCCGCTGCGCGCCACCGCGCGCCTGCAACTGCACGCCGGATTCACCCTGCTCGACGCCGCCGCACAGGTGCCCTACTACGCCGGCCTGGGCATCAGCCATCTGTACCTGTCGCCGATCGGCACCGCCGTGCCCGGCTCCACCCACGGCTACGACGTCACCGATCCGCGCCAGGTCAATCCCGAACTCGGCGGCGAGCCCGCGCTGCTGCACCTGTCCGAGCGCGTGCGCGCGCACGGCATGGGCCTGGTTCTGGACATCGTGCCCAACCACATGGCCGCGCACGCGGCCAATCCATGGTGGTGGGACGTGCTCAAGCATGGCCGGCGCAGCCGCCACGCCGGCTGGTTCGACATCGACTGGCGCGCGCCCGGACGCGACGGCAAGCTGTGGCTGCCGGTGCTGGACCGCGCCTACGCGCAGGCGTTGAGCGAAGGCGCGCTGCAACTGCGCGTGGCCGAGGACGGCGAGGTGCAGCTGGAACACCACGACCAGCGCTTCCCGATCCGCCTGGAAGGCGCCGTGGCCCAGGATCCGCCGGCCGCACGCCAGGCCTGGGCGGCACGGCTCAACGACGCCGCGCGGCTGGGCGACGACGCGCTGCATCGGCTGATCGAACGCCAGTGCTACCGGCTGGCCTGGTGGCGGGTCGGCAACGACATGCTCAACTACCGCCGCTTCTTCGACATCACCTCGCTGGCGGCGCTGCGCGTGGAGCAAAACGACGTGTTCGCCGCGGTGCACGAACTGCCGCTGCGGCTGGTCGCCGAAGGCCATCTCGATGGCGTGCGCGTGGACCACGTCGATGGCCTGGCCGATCCCACCGGCTACGTGCAGCGCCTGCGCGCGCAGCTGGACCGCGCCGGGCGCCGCCGCGGCATCGCCGCCGGCGGCATCGCGCTGTACATCGAGAAGATCCTGGCACCGCAGGAGACGTTGCGCAGCGACTGGCCGTGCGACGGCAGCACCGGCTACGACTTCATGGACCAGGTCGCCGGCGTGCTGCACGACCCGGCCGGCGCCGCACCGCTGACCGCGCTGTGGCGCCGAGAGACCGGCCGCAGCGGCGACTTCGGCCAGGAACAGCGCGCCGCGCGCGACGAGATCCTGCAAGGGTCGCTGCAGACCGAATTCGTGCGCACCGTGCAGGCGCTGGCCGCTGCCGCGCACCTGGACCCGGCCACCCGCGAGTTCAGCCCGCAGATGCTGGCGCGCGGCCTGATGGCGCTGTTGCGGCACTTCGAGGTGTACCGCACCTACGCCGGGCCGGATGGCCTGGACGAAGCCGATGCGGCGCGCCTGGCGCAGGCCGCGCAGCACGCGCGCGCCGGCGCCGAGCCGCGGGTGTGCGCGGCGATCGACGCGATCGAGCGCTGGAGCCGCGACGGCCGCGGCACCGGCAAGGCGCAGATCGCGCTGCGGCGCATCGTGCGCCGGCGCATCGAACAGCTGTCGGCGCCGCTCAACGCCAAGTCGGTCGAGGACACCGCGTTCTACCGCCACGGCGTGCTGCTGTCGCGCAACGAGGTCGGCAGCGACCCGGACGTGTTCGCGCTGGCGCCGGACGCGTTCCACGCCGCCAACGCCGCGCGCGCGCAGCACCATCCGCGCGCCTTGCTGGCCACCGCCACCCACGACCACAAGCGCGGCGAAGATGTGCGCATGCGTCTGGCCGCGCTCAGCGCGCAGGCGCCGTGGTGGGCCGAACAGGTGGCGCGCTTCCAGGCCTTGTCCGCCGACCTGTTGCCGGCCGGCAGTGCCGCGCCGCTGCCCGGCGACGTGCTGATGCTGTGGCAGATGCTGGTCGCCGCCTGGCCGCTGGAACTGGCCAGCGACGACGCCGCCGGCCTGGCCGACTACGCCGAGCGCGTCGGCGCCTGGCAGCTGAAGGCCGCCCGCGAGGCCAAGCTGCGCACCTACTGGACCTGGCCGGACGAGGCCTACGAACGCGGCGCGCGCGCACTGCTGGACGCGGCGCTGCTGGCGCCGGCCGGCGCGCCGCTGCGCGAGGCGCTGGCCCAGGCCGCGGCCGCGCTGGCCCCGGCCGGCGCGCTCAACAGCCTGGTGCAGACCACGCTGCGGCTGAGCGTGCCCGGCGTGCCCGACCTCTACCAGGGCAGCGAAGGCTGGGACCTGTCGTTGGTCGATCCGGACAACCGCCGCCCGGTGGACTACGCGCTGCGCCAGGCCTGGCTGCACGACGCCACCGCGCCGTCGGCGCTGCTGCGCGACTGGCACAGCGGCCACGTCAAGGCGTGGCTGACCGCGCAGCTGCTGCACCTGCGCGGCGCGCATCCGGCGCTGTTCGCGCATGGCCGCTATCGCCCGCTGCAGGCGCAGGGCCCGCACGCGCAACACGTGCTCGGCTTCGCGCGCGAACACGAGGGCCAGACCCTGCTGGTGGTGGTGCCGCGCCTGACCGCCGCGGCGCAACCGCTGGATGCGGCGGCGCCGCTGCGCGCGCAGCTGGATTGGCGTAACACCTTTCTGACGCTGCCCGCGGCACAGTACCGGCACGTGCTGAGCGGGCGCGACCTCGCGGCATCGGCCTCGATGCCGGTAGCGGACCTGCTCGCCGACTTCCCGGTGGCCGTGCTGGCCGCCGTTCCCTGACATGCCGGTGGCCGTGCTGGCCACCTTCCCCCGACAAGACCGCCATGGACGCAGAAACACGCCAGCGCCGCATCGAACAACTCGCACACGAAATCTGGGAAGCCGAAGGCCGGCCCGACGGCCGCGCCGCCCGCCATTGGGCCATGGCCGAACGCCTGGTCGACGCCGAAGCCCGCGCCGATCCGCAAGACCACTCGCTTTCCCCGGCCGGCAACGGCCCCGCCACGTCGTAAGGATTTCGCATGCCGCTTCGCAAGCTCGCCCGCCGCTCCCGCATCCGCGAAGGCCGCTCGTATCCGCTCGGCGCCACCTGGGACGGCCTGGGCGTCAATTTCGCGCTGTACTCGACCAATGCCACCAAGGTCGAACTGTGCCTGTTCGACGAGCGCGGCCGCGAGGTCGAGCGCATCGTGCTGCCCGAGTACACCGACGAAATCTGGCACGGCTACCTGCCCGATGCGCGCCCCGGCCAGCTGTACGGCTACCGCGTGTACGGCCCGTACGCGCCCGACGCCGGGCACCGTTTCAATCCCAACAAGCTGCTGCTCGATCCCTACGCCAAGCAACTGGTCGGCGAGCTGAAATGGGCGCCTGCCTTGTTCGGCTACACCATCGGCCACAAGGACGCGGACCTGAGCTTCGACCGCCGCGACAGCGCCGCCTACGTGCCCAAGTGCGCGGTGATCGATCCGGCCTTCACCTGGGGCAAGGACCAGCGCCTGCAGACGCCCTGGGACCGCACGGTGATCTACGAGACCCACGTGCGCGGCACCACCATGCGCCACCCGTCGGTGCCGGAGGCCTGGCGCGGTACCTTCTCCGGGCTCAAGGTGGACGAGGTGGTGGAGCACATCAAGCGGCTCGGCATGACCGCGGTGGAACTGCTGCCGGTGCACGCCTTCGTCGACGACGAATACCTGCTCAAGCAGGGCCTGCGCAACTACTGGGGCTACAACACCATCGGCTTCTTCGCGCCGCAGCCGCGCTACATGGCCACGCGCACCGTCGCCGAGTTCAAGCAGATGGTGGCGCGCCTGCACCACGCCGGGCTGGAGGTGATCCTGGACGTGGTCTACAACCACACCGCCGAAGGCAACGAACTGGGGCCGACGCTGTCGTTCAAGGGCATCGACAACGCCAGCTATTACCGCCTGGCGCAGGACCGCCGCTTCTACATCAACGATACCGGCACCGGCAACACCTTCGACCTGACCAATGCCGGCGCGCTGCGCATGGTCAACGACTCGCTGCGCTACTGGGTGTCGGAGATGCACGTGGACGGGTTCCGCTTCGACCTGGCCACCATCCTTGGCCGCGAACACCACGGCTTCGATCCCAAGGGCGGCTTCCTCGACGCCTGCCGCCAGGATCCGCTGCTGAGCCAGGTCAAGCTGATCGCCGAACCGTGGGACGTCGGTCCCGGCGGCTACCAGGTCGGCGGCTTCCCGCCCGGCTGGTCGGAATGGAACGACAAGTTCCGCGACAACGTGCGCGCGTTCTGGCGCGGCGACGAAGGCCAGCTGGCGGAACTGGCCACGCGCCTGACCGGCTCGGCCGACCTGTTCAACCACCGCGGCCGCCGCCCTACCGCCTCGGTCAACTTCGTCACCGCCCACGACGGCTTCACCCTGCACGACCTGGTCAGCTACGAGCACAAGCACAACGAAGCCAACGGCGAGGACAACCGCGACGGCTCGGACAACAACATCTCGGCCAACTACGGGGTCGAGGGCGAGAGCGACGACCCTGAGATCAACGCGCTGCGCCTGCGGCAGATGCGCAACATGCTGGCGACGCTGCTGCTGTCGCAGGGCACGCCGATGCTGCTGGCCGGCGACGAGTTCGGGCGCAGCAAGGGCGGCAACAACAACACCTACTGCCAGGACAACGAGCTGACCTGGCTGAACTGGGAAAGCGGCGAGCGCGCGCAGCGGCTGACCGCGTTCGTGACGCGCCTGACCCACCTGCGCGCGCACTATCCGCTGCTGCACCGCGCACGCTTCTTCGACGGCGTCTACGACGAAGAACTGGGCATCAAGGACGTGAGCTGGCTGGCGCCGGACGGCGAGGAAATGAACGATGCGTCCTGGCACGATCCGCACGCACGCGCGCTGATGATGCGCCTGGACGGCAAGGCGCCGTCCAGCGGCCTGCGCCAGGCGGCGTCGAACGTGACCTTGCTGATGATCGTCAACGGCGCCACCGAGGACGTGACCTTCACCTTGCCGATGGTCGAAGGCGAGCACTGGCGCGTGCTGATCGACACCGCCGAACGCGACCACGAACACGGCCTGCCCGGCGGCTCGCAATGGCATGGCATCTGCCGCTCGCTGACCCTGCTGGCCGCGGAACGCGACGGCAAGGTCGCCGCCGCCCAGCACCAGAATGCGGCGCCGCCGCCGGCACCGGCGGCGTAACGCGAAGCGGTGGCAGATAGCGGCCCAGATCGATTGCTGGGCCGCTCTCAGCACAGACGAGCCCGCCTCTGTAGGAGCGGCTTCAGCCGCGACAGTGTCCGCAGCCGGTGGCCCATCCGGATTCAGGATGTCGCGGTGGCTCGGGGTCATCGACTTCGGAACGTTACACGGTGCCGAGATAGTTCGACTCCGCTCGTCGCGGCTGAAGCCGCTCCTACAAAGGATCGCGGCAGATTCCAGGCGGTGCACTGTAGGAGCGGCTTCAGCCGTGACTGTATCCGCAACCGGTGGCCAATCCGGATTCAGGATGTCGCGGTGGCTCGGGGTCATCGACTTCGGAACGTTACACGGTGCCGAGATAGTTCGACTCCGCTCGTCGCGGCTGAAGCCGCTCCTACAGAGGATCGCGGCAGATTCCAAGGCGGTGCACTGTAGGAGCGGCTTCAGCCGCGACTGTATCCGCAGCCGTAGGCCCATCCGGGTTCAACATGTCGCGATGGCTCGGGCCATCGGTTTCGGGGCGTTCTGCGATGCCGAGACACTGCGACTTCGCTCGTCGCGGCTGAAGCCGCTCCTACAGGGAGCGTTGGCGAATTTTCGATGCCCATGTTGTCAGTTGTGGGAGCGACTGAAGTCGCTCCCACAAGGAATCACGCTATCGCCTGCAGTGCGTGCAACTGCGCGGACTGCGCCTGCGCTTCGCCCACCGCGCCGCCGATCAGGATCACCCCCGGCGCGCCGATGCCCAAACCTTCGACATCGGCGGCCAAGCGGTCCAGTGTGGTCAGCAACTGCGCCTGCTGCGGCAGGCTCGCCGATTGCACCACCGCCGCCGGCGTGGCGCCGGGCAGGTGGCGCAGCAAGGCCGACGTCAGCGCGGCGATGCGGCCCATGCCCATGTAGATCGCCAGCGTGGTGCGGGTGGCGCACAGCGCCGCCCAGTCCGGCTCGCCATGGTCCTGGGTGTGTGCGGTGACGAAGGTGATGCCGTGGCAGTGGTCGCGATGGGTCAGCGACATGCCCAGCCCGGCCGCCGCCGCGAACCCCGCGCTGACGCCATTGACGATCCGCACCGCCACGCCCGACGCGCGCAGGAACGCGATCTCCTCGCCGGCGCGGCCGAACAGCAACGCTTCGCCGCCCTTGGCGCGCACCACATTGGCGCCCTGCAGGGCATAGCGCCGCATCAGCCGGCAGATGAAATCCTGCGGCGTGGAACGGCAACCGCCGCGCTTGCCGACGCGGATCACCCGCGCCTGCGGCGCGAACTGCACGATGTCGGGATTGACCAGATCGTCGAGCAGCAGCACCTGCGCCGCCGCCAGTGCCTTGACCGCCTTCAGCGTCAGCAGTTCCAGGTCGCCAGGACCGGCCGACAACAACACCACTTCGCCGCCGCCACACACACCGGACGCGCTTGCATCGTTCATCGCAGACTCCAGCCAGAAAGAAGGAACAACCCCAGGGACATCGCACCCGCCTGTGCCCGGCTGCGCCCATCCGCAATGCCGTCTGCCTGCGCCCGCGACGCGCGCGCTCGCCGCGCCCTGCCGGCGGCGTGGCGCGGGCCGCGGGCGCATGCGACGTTCGTCGCGCCATTCGCTGCTGACACCAGGGCGGCGCTCGCGCCGCGACCACTCATGTGCACGCGGTTGCCGCGTACTCTCGCAGCGGCGGCGGCGTGTGCGACGCGGGAAGATCTCGCGAGCGCCAGTCCCATTGCGTTACCCAACCGCCGCAGCTGCGGCAGGCGCTGGCCACCGGCGCGTCGCTGCGCGTTGTCGCCCGCCTGACGCGGAAGGCCGACGCCTGCGGCATTTCCTGCACACTCCCCGGCAGGCACAAGGGCAGCCTGTAAGCCACAGCCGTTCATGCGCTTGCGGCCGTGGCGCACAGCCGCAGCACCTGCGGCATGCACGAGCCGCACACGCTGCCGCAGCCCAGCCGCGTGCGGATCTCGGCCGGTGCCGCGCCGCGCGCGGCTTCGGCGCGGATCGCCGATTCGCGCACCTGCGTGCACTGGCACACCACCGGATCGCGCGCCGCGCCGCCGGCCTGCGCGAATGCCGCCAGCCGCGCGCCGTGCCAGGCATCGCCGCTCAATGCGCGCTCCAGCAACGCTTCGCCGCCGGCATCACGCTGCGCACCCGCCAGCAGCAGGCCGTCGAGATGGCTGAGCGGCGCGGCGCCGCGCCAGGCCACGCGCTTGAGCAGGCCGCGGCGCGCGTCCCGGTATTCGAGGGTATCGGCATCGCCGCCGGCCAGCGCCAGCGCCGCGGCCAGCGCTTCCAGCTGCGCGGGCGCCGGCGCCTGCTCGGCGGCGGCGCGCAGCACCAGCCAGGCCTGATCCTGCTCGCCGGCCTCGGCCTGCAGGCTCAACGCGGCATAGCCGAAGTCGCGCAGCCACGGCTGCGCCGCCGCCTGCAGCGCGAGTGCATCGCCGCGCCGGGCCAGCAGCAGATGCCAGCCGAACTCGGCCTTCTCCACACGCACTGCCGCGTGCTTGAGCTCGGGCTGCTGCGAACGCGCGTCCACCGCGCCCAGGCTGAGTTCGTTGATGCCGCCGCTATGCAGGAACTGCGCGTTCCAGTGCATCGCCGCGAACACGTCGCCGGAGCGCATTTCCTCGCACGCTTCCAGCGGCAACACCAAGCTGCCGCGCTTGCTGACGATGCGCACCAGGTCGCCGGCGCGCAGTCCGCGCCGCGCCGCGTCCTGCGGATGCATGCGCAGGCCCGGCTGCGGGCTGTGCGCGAACAGCCCCGGCACCCGGCCGCTGCGCGACATGCCGTGCCACTGGTCGCGCAGGCGCCCGCTCAGCAGGCGCAACGGAAACCGCGCCGAGGTCGGTTCGGCCACTGGCCTGTACGGCGTGGGATGAAAGCGCGCACGCCCGTCGGCGGTGGCGAACACGCCATCGGCATAGCGCCGCGCCTGGCCATGCGCGGCGCCGGCCGGCAGCGGCCATTGCTGCGGGCCTTGCGCGTCCAGCCGCGCGTAGTCGAGTCCGCCGATGTCCAGGTCGCGCCCGACCGTCAGTGCACGGTGCTCGTCGAACACCGCCGCGGTATCGGCGAAGCCGAAACGCGAACCGACCGACGGCGCATCCAGCCGTGCTTCCAGCCGCCGCGCCACTTCGTTGGCGATCCACCAGTCCGGCCTGGCCGCGCCCGCTGCCGGCAGCGCCTTGCGCACGCGCGAGACGCGGCGCTCGGAATTGGTCACCGTGCCGTCCTTCTCGCCCCAGCTCGCCGCCGGCAGCAGCACATCGGCGTAGGGCACCGTGTCGGTGTGCACGAAGGCGTCCTGCACGATCACCAGCTCGGCCTGGCGCAAGGCGTCGCGCACCTGTGCGATGTCCGGCATCGAATGCACGGGATTGGTGCAGGCGATCCACACCGCCTTGACCTCGCCGCGGCGCAGCGCATCGAACAGCGCCACCGCCGGCAGGCCGGGACGCGCCGACAGGCGATCGGCCGGCAGCTGCCACAGCCGCTCCAGTTCGGCGCGATCGGTCGCGCTGCCGATCTCGCGGTGCGCGGCCAGCATCGTCGCCATGCCGCCGACCTCGCGCCCGCCCATCGCGTTCGGTTGCCCGGTCAGCGAGAACGGGCCGGCGCCGGGCTTGCCGATCTGCGCGGTGGCCAGATGCAGATGGATCAGCGCCAGGTTCTTGTCGGTGCCGTGCGCGGATTGGTTCAGGCCCATGCAATACAGCGACAGCGCCGGCAGGTCGCGAGCGAACCACTCCGCCGCCTGCACCAGGTCGGCGACCGGGATGCCGCAGATGTCGGCGGCCATCGCCGGGGTGTATTCGCGCAGCGTCTGCCGCAATTCGGCGAAGCCCTGGGTGTGCGCGGCGATGAATCCGCGGTCGATGCGGTCTTCCCAGATCAGGTGGTGCAGCATGCCGTTGAACAGCGCCACGTCGGTACCGGGCTGGATCGGCAGATGCAGGTCGGCCATCGCCGCGGTGTCGGTGCGGCGCGGATCGACCACGATCCAGCGCACGTCCGGATCGCGCGCGCGCGCGTCCTCGAGCCGGCGGAACAGCACCGGATGCGCGTAGGCCATGTTGCTGCCGGCCAGCAGCACGGTCCTGGCCAGATCCAGGTCTTCGTAGCAGGTCGGCGGGCCGTCCGCGCCCAGCGCCAGCTTGTAGCCGCTGACCGCGCTGGACATGCACAGCCGCGAATTGGTGTCGATGTTGTTGGTGCCGATCAGGCCCTTGGCCAGCTTGTTGAAGACGTAGTAGTCCTCGGTCAGCAGCTGTCCCGACAGGTAGAACGCCACCGCGTCCGGCCCGTGCCGCTCGACGATGCCGGCCAAGCGCTCGGCCACGCTGTCCAGCGCCACCGCCCAGTCCACCGCGCGCCGCGGCGCGTCGCGATGGGTGCGCAGTTCCGGATGCAGCGCGCGGCCGTGCAGGCTGCGCACGGTCTCCGGCAGGGTGCGGCCCTTGCTGCACAGCCGGCCGTAGTTGGCCGGGTGTTGCGGGTCGCCTTCGATGCCGACAATGCGCGCCGCGCCGTCGGCGCCGTGCTCGGTCTCGATCAGCACGCCGCAGCCGACGCCGCAGTAGCAGCATGTGGAACGGGTCAGCGTGCGCCGTGCCGCGTTGTCCGCGACTGCGCTCGCGCCGGGCACGTGCGCGCCGTCCATCACGCGGCGCCCTGCAACGACAGCCAGACGTCGCCATCGTCCACCCGCACCGGATAGCGGCGCGCGCAGCCCACGTCCGGCGCGCAGGCCTGGCCGCTGTCCAGCGCGATGTTCCAGTTGTGCAGCGGGCAGGTGACGCTGTCGCCGGCGACGATGCCCTGCGACAGCGGCCCGCCCTTGTGCGGGCAGCGATCGACCAGTGCGAACACGCGGTCGCCGGCGGTGCGGAACAGCGCGATCGGGTCGGTGCCGTCGATCTGCAGCACGCGCGCGCCGAGCGAAGGGATCTCGTCGATGCGGCAGATGCGGATCCAGCGGCGGGCGCTGGCGTCGGACGCGACGGGATCGGAAGCGGCTGCGTTCATCGCTCAGTCCTCCACCAGCGCCAGCGGCGCGGCCACGCGCAACGGCTGGAATTCGCGCTGCCTGGCGCCGGCGATGCGCTCGGCCCACGGATCGGGCAGGCCTTCCAGTGCGTACAGCAGCCGCTCGTACAGCGCGCGCCGGTTGGCCGCGTCCTCGATCACCCGCTGGCGGATGTAGTCCATGCCCACCCGCTCGATGTAGTGCACGGTGCGGTCCAGGTAGTAGGCCTCCTCGCGGTACAGCTGCAGGAACGCGCCGGTGTACTCCTTCACCTCCTCGGCGGTCCTGACCTTGACCAGGAACTTGGCGACCTCGGTCTTCATCCCGCCGTTGCCGCCGATATGCAGCTCCCAGCCCGACTCCACCGCGATGATGCCCACGTCCTTGATCCCCGACTCGGCGCAGTTGCGCGGGCAGCCGGACACCGCCAGCTTCACCTTGTGCGGGCTCCACATGTTGGCCAGCATGGTTTCCAGGTCGATGCCCATCTGCGTGCTGTTCTGCGTGCCGAAGCGGCAGAACTCGCTGCCCACGCAGGTCTTCACCGTACGGATCGACTTGCCATAGGCGTGTCCGGAATTCATCCCCAGGTCCTTCCACACCGCAACCAAATCTTCCTTGCGGATGCCGAGCAGATCGATGCGCTGGCCGCCGGTGACCTTGACCATCGGTACCGCGTACTTGTCGGCGACGTCGGCGATGCGGCGCAGTTCCGAGGCGTTGGTCACCCCGCCCTTCATCTGCGGGATCACCGAGAACGTGCCGTCCTTCTGGATGTTGGCGTGGGCGCGTTCGTTGATGAAGCGCGACTGCGGATCGTCCACCGCCTCGCGCGGCCAGGTCGACAGCAGGTAGTAGTTGATCGCCGGGCGGCAGGTGGCGCAGCCATTCGGACTGCGCCATTGCAACTGCGCGTACACCGCACCGTGCGTGAGCAGCCTACCCTCGCGAATCGCCTGGCGCACCTCGCCATGGCTCAGGTCGGTGCAGCCGCACACCGCCTTGGTCTTGGGCGTCTGCTGGAAGTTGGAGCCCAGGCAGTTCATCAGGATCTGCTCGACCAGGCCGGTACACGAGCCGCAGGAGCTGGCCGCCTTGGTCTGCTTCTTGACCTCGTCCACGGTGAACAGGCCCTGCGCGTTGATCGCCTTGACGATGGTGCCCTTGCACACGCCGTTGCAGCCGCACACCTCGTCGCTGTCGCGCATCGCGCTGGCGCGGTCCTGGCCGGCGGTGCCGGCGTCGCCGAGCGCGCTCTCGCCGAACATCAGCCGCTCGCGGCGCTCGCCGATCGGGCTGGCATCCTTGAGCAACTGGAAATACCAGGCGCCGTCGTTGGTATCGCCGTACAGGCAGGCGCCGACCAGCCTGTCGTCCTTCAGCACCAGCTTCTTGTAGACGCCGCCGGCCGGATCGGACAACACGATCTCCTCGCTACCCTCCCCGCCCATGAAATCGCCGGCCGAGAACAGGTCGATGCCGGTGACCTTGAGCTTGGTCGAGGCCACCGAGCCGCGGTAGATGCCGATGCCGAACCCGGCCAGGTGGTTGGCGCAGATCTTGGCCTGCTCGAACAGCGGCGCGACCAGGCCGTAGGCGATGCCGCGGTGGCTGGCGCATTCGCCGACCGCGTACACCCGCGGGTCGAAGGTCTGCAGCGTATCGTTGACCACGATGCCGCGCGTGCAGTGGATGCCGGCGGCCTGCGCCAGCGCGATGTTGGGACGGATGCCGGCGGCCATCACCACCAGGTCGGCCGGCACCTCGCTGCCGTCGGAGAATTTCACCGCCACCACTTCGCCGTCGGCATTGCCGACCAGCTCGGTGGTGGAGGTGCCGAGGCGAAACTCCAGGCCACGTTCGCTGAGCGATTGCTGCAGCAACTGCCCGGCGACCGGGTCGAGCTGACGTTCCAGCAGCCAGTCGGCCAGGTGCACCACGGTCACCTGCATGCCGCGCTGCTTCAGCCCGTTCGCCGCCTCCAGGCCGAGCAGGCCGCCGCCGATCACCACGGCATGGCGCTTGCGCGTGGCGGTGTCGATCATGGTCTGCGTGTCGTGCATGTCGCGGTAGCCGATCACGCCCTTCAGCTCCTTGCCCGGCACCGGCAGCACGATCGGCAGCGAGCCGGTGGCCAGCAGCAGGCGGTCGTACGGCGCCTCGGTGCCGTCGGCGGCGATCACCTTGCGCTTGATCCGGTCGATGCGGGTGACTTCCTTGCCCACATGCAGGCGGATGCCGTGCTCGGCGTACCAGGCCAGCGGATTGAGCACGATCTCGTCGAACTGCTGTTCGCCGGCCAGCACCGGCGAGAGCAGGATGCGGTTGTAGTTCGGATGCGGCTCGGCGCCGAACACGGTGATGTCGTACATCCCCGGCATCAGCTTGAGCAGTTCTTCCACGGTGCGGATGCCGGCCATGCCGTTGCCCACCACCACCAGTCTTGGCTTGTTCATGCGAGTCTCGCTTCGGTGGGAATGATCAGACGCGTGCCGCGCCGGCCGCGGCCCATTGGCTGCGCCAGTGCTGCTTGACGTTGGACAGCAGGCCCCAGGCCAGCAGCGCGCAGCCGGCGAACAGCCACAGCCCCAGCGCATAGCTGCCGGTGTGCTGCTTGACGATGCCCAGCCCCGCGGCGAGCAGGAACCCGCCGATGCCGCCGGCCATGCCGATCAACCCGGTCATCAGCCCGATGTCGCGGCCGAACCGCTGCGGCACCAGCTGGAAGACCGCGCCATTGCCGGTGCCCAGGCACAGCAGGGTCAGCACGAACAGCGCCACCGTCGCCGCCGGGCCGCCGACGCCGATCGCCGCAGCGGCCACCAGCAATGCCACCAGCAGATAGATCGACAACAGCGTGCGGGTGCCGCCGATGCGGTCGGCCAGCGCACCGCCGAGCGGACGCATCACCGAGCCGGCCAGCACGCAGGCCGCGGTGGCCCAACCGGCGAGCTTCGGCGAGAAATCGAATTGATCGTGAAAGTAGCCGGGCAAGGCGCTGGCGAACCCGGCGAAGCCGCCGAAGGTGATCGCGTAGAACAGCATGAACCACCACGAATCGCGGTTGCCGACGAGGACCCGCGCGTAGTCGCCCAGATGCTTGCGCGGCACCTCCACCGGCGCGTCCTTGGCGCACAGCGCGAACACCAGCAAAGTCAGCGCCAGCGGAATGCACGCCAGCCCGAACACGGCCTGGTAGCCGAACGCCGTGGCCAGCACCGGCGCGAACAGCGCCGCGAACACCGTGCCGGAATTGCCGGCGCCGGCGATGCCCATCGCCGTGCCCTGGTGCTGCGGCGGATACCAGCGCGAGGCCAGCGGCAGCGCCACCGCGAACGAGGCCCCGGCCACACCGAGCATCAGTCCCAGCAGCAGCACCTGCGCGAAGCTGCGCACGCCCAGCTGCCACGCCACCGCCAGCGCCACGATCACCAGCACCTGCGCCAGCATCCCCGCGCGCTTGGCGCCGATCACATCGGCGAGCATGCCCAGGAACAGCCGCAGCACCGCCCCGCACAGGATCGGCACCGCGACCATCAGCGCGCGCTGCTGCGTATCCAGCTGCAACGCCGCGGCGATCTGCACCTGCAGCGGACCGAGCAGGTACCAGACCATGAAACTCAGGTCGAAATACAGGAACGCCGACAACAGCGTGGGCGTATGCCCGGCTTGCCAGAACGATCGATTCATCCGCGCCATCTCCGAGAAACGTTGGGCCGCAGCGCTGCACACCACCCGCAGCGCGCGGTAGTCGAGGGGAGGGAAAAACGAAAACGGCGCCGTCCGGTTCGCACCGGAAGACGCCGTTGTCTGGGCAGATGGGCCGCCGTTGGCCCGCCTGCCGAATCGAGTTGGTGCGGACACCCCGTTGCGTCCGCGCTGGAGCTATCGCAATCGGCGTGCCAAGTGTTCGCGACGGCGGCGGCGCGGCCGAATCATCCGAGAATTCAAGGCGTTGGATAGTTCATCAGCAAGTTGCAGCGCCGCCGACCGCCGGCCGCGCCGCGCGCCAACGAACACAAGTGGTGCGCAACGCACCTTTATTGTGCGTCGCGGCAATCGTGGCGAGTCGCGTGTGGTTGCCGTGGACAAGGCACTGGAAGATTCGAACATGCCTTGCGTCCATGGCACCGAATCCCGATCCGCCGATGCTGGATGCGCCACGCCCCAGGCGCTGCGATTCCAGCGCCACCACAGCGTTCTCCAGCTCGCCGCCAGCGCCATCCGGGCGCGGCACCGCTAGCGTCCGCGGCGGCCCCACTTGGCCAAAAGCGCTACCGCCGACAATCGTGCACTCCGGCTTGCTGGACCGCACGGGAATCGGCACGCTGCCATCTTCCTGTCGGCCATCCTTTTCCCATCAGATGAAACACGCCCTGCTCGCCGTCTTTCTGCTCAGCCCCGCCGCGTGGGCGTGCGACAACCACCTGCCGCTGTCGGGCTCGGTCAGCGTGACAACCTGCTCGCCGAGCAAGGGAGCCGCCAGCTGCGTCTATTCGGCCCGGGCGCTTTACGACTACATGGAAGCCGTGCCGGACAGCGCTGCGAGTTTCACCATCGGCCTGCAGGCCAGCCCCTGGCGCATGTACGACGGAGAGTGGCGCATTCTCACCCCCGACGACCTCGCCGCGACCATTCGCGCGCAACGCGACGAAAACGTGCAGCGCGTGGAACTGCTGGCCTCGTGGACCGGCGTGTCGCCAGGGCCGGGCGTGCCGTCGCTGGCCGATCGCGTGTCCAAGGCATTGGACGGTTTTCCAGTGAAGGGCGAAGACGGCTTCCTGTGGCTTTCCAAGGACGGCTCACGCCGCACCACGCACCAGGCCTACACCGTGCGCGAAGGCGCCGGCTCCTATTTCCTGCCCGCTGGCGCAGAGCTGTTCGTTCCCCTGGTGGCGGGCTGGCCCACGTTCGTGGAGGGCGACATCGGCGATACCGATCCCACGCTGCTGACGCAGGCCGCGGCCGGCTGGGACGTCCTGTTCCTGTGCCCAGACAAGGCGCTGGCCGGCTTCGAACGCGCCGCCGCCAAGGGCAGCGCCATTGCCGCCTACAACGCCGCGCTCATGCGCTTGGAACGCGGCGGCGATGCCGACCGCACCACCGCGCTGGCGTTACTGGAACGCGCCGCAGCGCTGGGGGACGACAAGTCGCAGGCACGGCTGAAGATGGAACGCACGCAGCGCTAATTTTGCCGGGTGGACTGATACACACTGGTCACCCTGCCACCCCCCACGCCTGCAAGTTCGTTTCCCGCCCAAAGTAACCATTGCCTCTTCCCGCATTCGCCAAACCTAACAGCGTTGCCCAGACCCGGCAGAACTGCGGACGATCAGCTGTTGCGGCTCGCAGCGCAGCATCAACCTGCACACCGCAGAATCGACGGCCATGAACCCGTGCCTCTGCGAGAGATCGCTTACGCAGAGCAAGAACGCGACGATATGCTCCTTGCCGTACGCCGGATACCCGGTGCAAGACAACAGCGTGTTGCCTAGCTAAGCAGGCGCGCGCGCATCCCCCCAATCCGGCAACCCATCCTCGCGCTCGTCGCGCTCCGGCACCGCGATCCCCAACTGCGCAGCCGCCGCACGATACGTCTCCAACCGATGCACCCGCGCCACGATCTGCGCATCGTGCGCCGCCTCCTGCTCGGCCCCCGCCTCGCTCGCCGGCAACCACCCCCAACGCCGGAACTGCTGCAGGAACCAACGCCCATCCGACAGCCACGGCATGTTCGCCAGGCCGCCGGCGTGGAAACGCAGCCCCTGCGGATCGGCGCCATCGTCGGCGGCGCCTCCCGGCAGCAGGCACGCCGCGATGCGCTCGGCCGGCAGCCCGATCACCTCCGGGTCGGCCAACCACGCCACCGCTTCGCGGCGGTGCGCGGCATCGTCGAGCCAACGGCAGGCGTCCAACAGCGTGGCGGTCAGCGCGGTCGCCAGTTCCGGCTGCAGCGCGGCGAAGGCGCGGCGGCAGGCCAGCACTTTTTCCGGATGCCCGGGCCACAACTCGCCGCTGCGGATCGCGCGCCGGCCCACGCCCATCGCCTCGGCCTGCGCCGCCCACGGTTCGCCGGCGCAGTAGCCGTCCAGTTCGCCGCGCGCCAGCGCATCGGGCATCTGCGGCGGCGGCAGGGTCACCGCCTGGATGCCGCCGATCGGATCCACGCCCTGCGCCGCCAGCCAGTAGTACAGCCACATCGCGTGAGTGCCGGTGGGGAAGGTCTGCGCGAACACCGGCGCGCGGCCGAGCGCGGCCAGCGCGCTGCGCAGCGGCGTGCCTTGCGCCAGCGCGTCGGCCAGCGCCGGCGCCAGGGTGATCGCCTGGCCGTTCTGGTTGAGCGTGAGCAGGATCGCCATGTCCGCCTGCGGCCCGCCGATGCCGCATTCCACGCCGTAGACCAGGCCGGCCAACGCGTGCGCGGCGTCCAGTTCGCCGGACAGCAGTTTGTCGCGCACCGCCGCCCACGAGGCCTGCCGCTGCAGGTCCAGGCGCAGGCCATGGCGGCGGTCCAGGCCCAGCCGCACTGCGGTCACCAGCGGCGCGCAGTCGATCAGCGGCAGGTAGCCCAGGCGCAAGGTGCGCGGTTCGGGGTGCAGTGGTGCGCTCATCGCTTCCTCATCCCAGCAAGTCGGCCATCGCGAGGATGCGCTGGGCGACCTCGGCCAGCTTCAGTCCCTGCTTCATCGCCTGCTGCCGCAGCGCGGCGTAGGCCTCGTTCTCGCTCATCCCGCGCTTGTCCATCAGCAGGCGCTTGGCGCGGTCGATCTGTTCGCGGTCGCGCAGCTTGCCCTGCACTTCGTCCAGTTGCCGGCGCATGCCCGCTTCCTGCTCGAAGCGCGCCAGCGCCACCTGCACGATCGGCGCCAGCCGCGCCGGCGCCAGGCCGTCGACCACGTAGGTGGTGACGCCGGCGCTCACCGCGGCGCGGATCAGTTGGTCGTCGCCGTCGGCGGAGAACATCACCACCGGACGCGGCGCCTGCCGATGGATCAGCGCCAGTTGCTCGAGCGTGTCGCGCGAAGGCGAATCGACGTCGATGATGACCACGTCCGGCTGCTGGGTGGACACCGCCTTGAGCAGCGCCGGCGCCGCCGCCACTTCGTCCAACACCTCGTAGCCGGCGTCGAGCAGCGCCTGGCGCAGCTGCCCGATCGGCTTTTCGGTATCGTTGACCAGCAGGACGCGCAGCATTCGGGCCTGGCTAGCGGAAGTTGGCTGAGCCGCATGGTGCCATGCAACACGCGTCCGCCGCGAGCCGTCCCCCACCACGCAGGAGTTTGCATGCCGCTGTATCCCTTGTTCGCCGACCTGGGCGGGCGCCGCGTGCTGGTGGTCGGCGGCGGCGAGGTGGCGATGCGCAAGATCGAGGCGCTGCTGCACGCCGGCGCGCAGGTGCTGGTGTACGCGCACGCGCTCAACGCCACGGTGGCGCAGTGGCTGGCGCAGGGCCGGCTGCAGCGGGTCGATGGCGAGTTCGATCCGCAATGGCTGGACGACGCCTGGCTGGTGGTCGCGGCCACCGACGACAACGCCTTCAACCGCGAGCTCGCCGCGCAGGCCGGGCAACGCCGCAAGCTGGTCAACGTGGTCGACGACGCCGAGCTGTCCACGTTCCAGGTGCCGGCGATCATCGACCGCGATCCGCTGCTGGTGGCGATCTCCTCCAGCGGCGCGGCGCCGATGCTGGCGCGGCGCCTGCGCGAGCGCTGGGAAACCGAGTTGGACCATTCCTACGCGCAGTTGGCGCAGTTGTTCGCGCGCCACCGCGAGGCGATCCGCGCGCGTCTGCCGCAGCTGGCGCAGCGCCGGCGCTGGTTCGAACAGGTACTGGAAGGCCCGGTGCAGGTGCTGCTGCAGAGCGGGCAGACCCAGGCCGCCGAGCAGGCGTTCCACGATGCTCTGCAGCGCAGCGCGGAGGACGTGCCGCGCCGCGGCAGCGTGTGGCTGGTCGGCACCGGCAACGGCGATCCCGGCGCGCTGACGCTGAAGGCACTGCGTGCGTTGAACCAGGCCGATCTGCTGCTGTGCGATCCGGCAGTGGACGCCGCGGTGCTGAGCCTGGCGCGCCGCGATGCGACACGCCAGCCGCTGCCGGCCGACACCGACGCGCACCTGGCGTTGCTGATCGCGCAGGTGCAGGCCGGGCAGCGCGTGGTCAGCCTGAAACCCGGCGATGCGTTCCGCCAGTGGCCGCATGCGCAGCTGGCCGCGCAACTGGCCGCTGCCGGCATCGCCTGCGACGTGGTCGCGGGCGTGGCATTGGACTGATCGGCGCGGCGCGGTCGCGACGGCGAATCAAGCCGGCGCTGGCGCCACCGTACCCTGCGCTGTCGGCACCCCGGCCACCTGCAGCAACTGCTTGCGGAAACCCACCCACAGCGCCAGCGACAGCAGCGAGATGCCGCCGAGCAGCAGGAACGCGGTGCGGTAGCCGAAGTCCTGCGCGATCCAGCCGCCCAGCGCCGGACTCAGCGCCGCGCCGATGCCCTGCACCGTCATCACCGCGCCCTGGCCGACATTGACCCGGCCGGTGCCCTGCAGCAACCGCGCCACCAGCGCCGGCACCACCACGCTCTGCAGGCCGGCGCCGACGCCGTCGAGAATCTGCACCGGGAACACGCCCCAGGCATGGATCAGGCTGGCCGCGATCAGCCCGCGCAACGGCAACGCCAGGAAGGTCAGCAGCATCACCCACCAATGCCCGCGCACGCGGATCAGGCGCATCGCCAGCAGCGAGGCCACCACCATCGTCGCCTGCGCGACGATGATCGTGGTCGCGGTCAGCGCACTGGGATCGCCCTGGTGCGCGGCGACCACGGCCATGCCGTACAGCGGCAGCATCGCCGCATTGCCGAGGTGGAACAGCGCCAGCGCCAACGCCAAAACCAGCAGCGGCTTGCAGGTCAGCAACACCGACCAGCCGCTGGCGTGGTCCGCGCCGTGCGCGCCGGCGTCGGCCAGGCCGCGCGCGGCGCGATGGTCGATCGCATCGCGCGGGATCAGCAGCACCGAGGCGATCGCCAGCACGCCGAAGCAGCCGGTCAGCGCGAACACCGCGCCGAAGCCGAACTTCCAGCCGAGCAGCCCGGCCAGTGCCGCCGCGACCACGTTGCCGGCATGGCTGCCGACCTGGTTGCGCGCGATCTGGTGATCGAACCCGGCCTGCCGCACCAGGCCCAGGGTGATGCCCGACAACGCCGGGCCCAGTGCCGCGGCGGCGAGCGCGGTCATCACCTGCGCGGTCACCACGCCGGCGAAGCTAGGCGACCACCACAGCAGCGCCGAGGCCAGCAGGATCAACGTGCAACCGACCACCACGATGCTGCGCTTGCGCCGGGTCGCATCGACCAGCGCGCCGCCCGGCGTGGTCGCGAGCATGCCGGCGATGCCGCCGATGCTCATCACCGAGCCGATCGCCCCCAGCGACCAACCCTTGGATTGCAGGAACACGCTCAGGAACGGACCGAGCCCGTCCTGCACGTCGGCCAGGGTGAAGTTCAGCGCTTCCAGCGCGCGCGTGCCGCGCGGGCGGGCACCAGGCGCAGCGGGCGCGCGCGCGCTCATCGCCGCACCGCCACGCGGGCGGAAACAAGCGGGAAACCATAGCGAGGCGCACAGCGAAAAAGCGACATGGCGAGGTCCTGAAAGCGCCGCCGCGGACACCACGACGGACGCGAAACGATACGCGACGCAGGGGCCGCCGCGTCACCGCGACCACCCCCGCCCTGCCCGGTTCAGTGCTTGGGTTTGGGCTTCGGCTTGTCGGCGTCATGCGGCTTGGGCGGATGCGGCTTGGGCGCGATCGGCTGCAACGCCGACGCTTTCGCACCCAGGGCCTGCGCGTGGATCACCGTGCCGTGCGGCGAGGCCAGCGCGTGGCCTTCCACCGCCAGCGGCTTGCCCACCGCCAGCCATTTGGCCAAGGGCGCGGCGGCATGCGGCGGGAAACGCACGGTGCTGTCGTCTTCGAGCAGCGCGCCGTGCACCTGCCCGTGCGGACCGTGCAGCAGCCGCGCGATCACACCGCTGTGCTGGGTCTTGGCGGGCGTTTCGTGCTTCTCGGGTTTTGCGGATTTCTCCGGCTTCTTGCCCGGCTTGTGATCGGCGTGCGGCCCATGCGGCCCGCGATCGGCGATGCGCTTGCCGCCGTCGGGATCGATCGCCAGCGCGACCAGCATGTCCACGCCGTAGGGCTTGAGTCCGCGCACGCCGAGCGCGATGCCCGGCTTGAGCGTTTTCAGCAACTGCGCCGACAGGTGCGGCGCGGTATGCACCTCGGTGCCGTCGTCGAGCAGCAGGCCATCGACCTCGGCCTTGGGATTGAGCAGGAAGCGGGCGAGCGTGCCGCGGGTTTCCGGCAGGTAATCGGGATCGACCCAATGCATAGCGTTACTCCAATGAACGTGGGGAACCGGCGTCGCGCCGGTAGCGGCGCCCGCCGCGGCAAGCAGCGGGCGCCGGGGTCACATGGCCAGGCCGATCAGCGCGGCGCGGGCGGCGGCACCGGCGGTGCGGCAGGTGCGGCGGGACCGCCCGGCGGCGGCGGCGCGGCCGGCGCGGCCGGCGGTGCGGGCGGCGCGAACAGGGTGCGCTGCGAGGCGCGGTCGCGGCCGAGCTGGGTCGCCTCGAGCGCGCGACCGGCCGCGGTCGCCACGCCGAAACCGCTGACGCTCAGCGGCGCGCCGACGCGCAACAGCGTGCTGTACTGCACCGCCACGTGCGGCGGCATCCGCACCACGGTGCCGTCGCTGAGCAGCACCCCGGCGGTGTCGCCGCCCGGACCATAGACCAGGCGTTCGATGCGGCCTTCGGCCTGCATCGGATTCAACGCCGGCGGGGTCGGCGGCGCAGGCGGGCCGGCCAGCGGGTTCGGCGGGCGGTCCACCACCTGCTTGCCGCTGCGACGCGCGCTGATCGCACTGGCCTGCAGCAGCGGCAGCGTGCCCAGGCGATAGCCCTGCACGGTCACCGCATCGCCGCGGCGCACCGCGGCCTGCAGGTCGGCCGACAGGTGCGGCGGGAAGCCGACCTGGGTGCCGTCGCGCAGCCACAGCCCATCGACGTCGCCGTTGGGATTGAGCATGAAACGGTCGACCGTGCCTTGGACACTGACCTGCGCGGCGGCGATCGGCGCGGGTGGCGCGGGTGGCGCAGGAGGTGCGGGCGGCGGCGCGATACCGGCAGCGGCGGCGGCAGGGGCCGCGGGGGGAGCCGGCACCTGCGCGGCGGCGGTGGCGGCGGCGATGGCCAGCGAGAAAGCGAGTGCGCTACGACGGATCATCGGAAGTTCTCCAGGGCGGCGAGGGAGTCCGCCTGTATGACGGTCATCGCAGCATCCGTGCCAAGTTTTAAGTTATTGATTTTTAAATACATATCACTTGGAAACGGCCACGATGGGTGTCTGCGCTTCATCCACCGCCGTCCGTTTTGCGGACAGCTGCGGTGTCTGCGAGCGGACGCTTGGGGCGGTTGCTTCGTTTGCTGCCGGGTGCCGCTGGGGAGCGCTTGTCTGGCTGATGGGGTTGTTCGGGTTGGCAGGCGCGTTGCGGGGGAGTGTCTGTCGCGGCTGAAGCCGCTCCTACACGGGCGTTGCGGCTGCGATTGCGGCGGATATTGGGCGGGCGTCAGGCCGCGTCGTGGCTGGCCGGTGGCGCTGCGCCTAGCCCAGCCCGTAATCGTCGAGCTTGCGATACAGCAGCTGGCGATGGATGCCGAGCCGGCGTGCGGCCTCGGCGCGATTGCCCTGCGCTTGGGTCAGTGCCGCCTGGATCATCTGCCTCTCCAGTTGCGCGATCGCGTCGGGCAGGGTCAACGCCGGCGTCTCGGCGGACGTCGCCGCGGTATCGCCGGCCAACACCTCGTCCAGGTCGTGCGCCTCGATCGTCGGCGTGCGCACCAGCACCTGGCAGCGCTGCATCGCGTTGCGCAGCTCGCGCACGTTGCCCGGCCACGGATACGCGCGCAGCCGCGCCTGCGCCGCTGCCGACAGCGTGCGTGGCGCGCTGGCGCCCTCCTCGAGGAAATGCTGGGCCAGCAGCACGATGTCGTCGCCGCGCTCGCGCAGCGGCGGCAATTCGATCGGCACCACGTTGAGCCGGTAGCGCAGGTCGCTGCGGAAACGGCCGTCGGCGACCAACTGCGCCAGTTCGCGATGGGTGGCGGCGACCACGCGCACGTCCACCTTCTGCGCGCCGCGCCCGCCCAATGGCGACACCTCGCCTTCCTGCAGGAAACGCAGCAGCTTGGCCTGCATCGGCAGCGGCATGTCGCCGATCTCGTCCAGGAACAAGGTGCCGCCGTCGGCTTCGCGGATCAGCCCGGGACGATCGGCGACGGCGCCGGAGAAGGCGCCCTTGCGGTAGCCGAACAATTCGCTTTCGATCAGCTCGGCCGGGATCGCCGCGCAGTTGACCGCGACGAACGCCGCGCCCGCGCGGGCGCTGGCGCGATGCAGCGCGCGCGCCACCAGCTCCTTGCCGGTGCCGGTCTCGCCGCTGACCAGCACCGGCAGGTCCGAGGCCGCGGCCAGGCCGATGCGCTTGTGCACGGTGCGCATCGCCGCGCTGTGGCCGAGCAGCGCGCCGGCATCCTCGGCCGGCGCCTGCGGCGCTGCCGCACTGCCGTCGCCGCCGGCATGCGCCTGCAGCGCGCGCTCCACCACCGCGACGATGTCGGCGCGGCCCACCGGCTTGACCAGGTGATCGAACGCACCGAGCTTCATCGCCTCGATGGTGTTGCTGCTGGAGGCGTAGGCGGTGAGCATCACCAGCGGCACGGCCGCGGCCTGCGCATGCGCCTGGCGCGCGCGCATCAGCGCGATGCCGTCCATGCCCGGCATGCGGAAATCGACGAAGGCCAGGTCGATGCCGCCATCGCGCAATCGCGCCAGTCCCCCTTCGCCATCTGCGGCAGCGATCACCTCGTGGCCGAACGAGCGCAGCGTGGCCTGCAGCGTGCTCAGGAAGGCGGTGTCGTCGTCGACGATCAGGATGCGCGCCATGGCAGTTCCAGAATGAAGGAGGTGACGCCGTCATGGTGCGCGTAGCGCACCTCGCCGCCGTGCGCGCGGGCGATCTCGCGCACCAGCGCCAGGCCCAGGCCGTTGCCGTCGCTGCGGCCGCTGGCGAAGGGTTCGAACAGGTGCGCGGCCACCGGCGCGGGCACCGGGGGTCCCTGGTTGGCCACGGTCAGCCGCAGCAGGTCGGCGTCGGCTGCGACCGTCAGCGTCGCCGCGGTGCCGGGCGCGGCGTGCTGCAGCGCGTTGCGCAGCAGGTTGTGCAAGGCCCGCGCCGCCTGCTGCGGATCCAGGGTCCATTCGCTCGGCGCCTCCGCAAATTGCAGTGCGATCGGCGGCGCCAGCGGATCCCAGTCGGCCGGATCGAGCAGCGCCTGCAACCACGGCTGCAACGCCACCGTCTCGCGCTGCAGGCGGATCGGCTGGACCATGCCCAGCAGGCTTTCGACCACGCCGTCCAGGCGCTGGATCTGCGCCAGCATCAGTTGCGCCTGCGCCTCGTCGAAACCGCCCTGGCCGGCGGCGATCTGGTTTTCCAGGGCCAGGCGCAAGGTCGCGATCGGGTTGCGGATCTCGTGCGCCACGGTCGCGGTCATGCGCCCGAGCGCAGCCAGCCGTTCGTGCCGCGACAGTTCCTCGCCGAGCCGGCGCGCTTCCGCCAGGGCCTTCGCGCTGCGCTGCGCATAGTCGGTGACCGCCGCGCCGAGGCGGTCCAGTTCCGGCGCGCCGGTGGCCGGAATCGTCGGCACCTCCGCCGGCGTCGCCAAGGCCTGCTGGATGCCGTGCAGGCGCTGGCTCCAGCGCCGCACCACCCATCCCAGCGCGATGGCCGACACCACCACCAGCGCCAGGATCAGCGCCACGCCCACCGCCAGCGGACGACTGGCCGAGGCCTCGCCGGTGGCAGTGACCCGCGCCATCGTCCACGCCGCGGTGCTGCGATCCAGCGGGCAGGCCGCGATCAACAGCGTCTCGCGCTGGCCATCGCGGCGGTAGTGCACCGCCTGCTGCTTGGCGACACCGCGCTGCGCAGTAGCCACGATGGCGCTCTGTTCGGCAGTCGGCACATCGGTCTTGTGGTCGCTGCCGTCGTAGGTGGGATAGGCATAGGCGACGAAGCCGCGCTGCCGCTCCCACACCCCGCCTTCCACGCCCGCGGCGTCGGCCAGCACCAGTTGCAGCACCACCGCGGCCAGGCCGGCGCCGTCGCTGCCGCGCGCCGCGGCGCTGGCGCCGTTGTAGCGCTGCACGATGCGCGCGCATTCGCCCTGCAACCGCGCCTGCGCCTCGCTGACGCGCACGCCCTCGCTGTGCCGGTACAGGCCGAACAGCACCACCGTCATGCCCACGCACGCGGCGAGGATGACGATCCAGATCAGCAGCAGCTGCCGCAACAGCGAACGGGGCATGGTCCACCGGGGGACGCGAAAATTGAAAGATAGCAGCGCGCAACGCCGCGCATGCGCGGACGCGCTGCTGCCGTTCACGGCTCAGCGCAGGTTGGTCCTGACCAGTTCGACGACCTCGTCGCCGCGCCCGCTCATCACCGCGCGCAACAGATACAGGCCCATGCCCTTGGCCTGCTCCAGCTTGATCGCCGGCGGAATCACCAGCTCCTGGGTGGCCACGCGCACATCGACCAGCACCGGCCCCGGATGCGCGAAGGCCTGGCGCAGCGCCGGCTCCAGTTGCGCCGACTCGTCCACGCGCAGGCCGAGGATGCCCATCGCGTTGCTCATCGCCGCGAAGTCCGGATTGCTCAGGTCGGTGCCGGTATCCAGATAGCCGGCCGACTTCATCTCCATCGCCACGAAGCCCAGCGAGGCATTGTTGTAGACCACCACCTTCACCGGCAGCCCCAGCTGCGCCAGGGAGATGAAATCGCCCATCAGCATGGTGAAGCCGCCGTCGCCGGACAGCGAGATCACCTGCCGCCGCGGGAACTGCGCCTGCGCGCCCAGCGCCTGCGGCATCGCGTTGGCCATCGAGCCGTGGTTGAACGAGCCGAGCAGGCGGCGCTTGCCGTTCATGGTCAGGTAGCGCGCCGCCCACACCGTGGGCGTGCCGACATCGCAGCTGAAGATCGCGTCCTCGTCGGCCAGCGCATCGATCATCCGGGTCACGAACTGCGGGTGCAGCGGCTCGCCGGGCGCGGCCGCCACGGCCAGTTCGTCGAGGCCTTCGCGCGCCTTGCGGTAATGCGCCAGCGACTTGTCCAGGAAGCCGCGCTGCTCGCGCCGCTGCAGTTTCGGCAGCAGCGCGGTGATGGTCTCGCGCACGTCGGCGGCGATACCCAGCTGCAGCGGCGTGCGCCGGCCCAGCGCGGCCGGATCGCGATCCACCTGCACGATCGCCGCGTCCTTCGGATAAAACTGGCGGTACGGGAAATCGGTGCCGAGCATCAACAGCGTGTCGCAGTTGAGCATGGCCTGGTAGCCGGAACTGAAACCGATCAGGCCGGTCATGCCGACATCGAACGGGTTGTCCCATTCCACGTGCTCCTTGCCGCGCAGCGCGTGTACGATCGGCGCGCCGAGCAGGTCGGCCAGCGCCACCAGCTCGTCGTGCGCGCCGGCGCAACCGCTGCCGCACAACAGCGTGGTCGCCTCGCTCGCCTGCAGCAGCTCGGCCAGGCGCTCCACGTCGGCGTCGGCCGGCAGGATCCGCGGCGGCGCCAGCGCCGGCCAGGCGCTGGGCGTGCCCTTGGGCAGCTCCTGCAGCGCCACGTCGCCGGGAATCACCACCACCGCCACGCCCTGTTTCAGGATCGCGGTGCGCATCGCCCGGTGCAGCACCTCCGGCATCTGCGCCGGATTGGTGACCAGTTCGACATAATGGCTGCACTCGCGGAACAGCTCCTGCGGATGGGTTTCCTGGAAGTAGCCCAGGCCGATCTCGGAAGACGGGATATGCGCGGCGATCGCCAGCACCGGCTGGTGGCTGCGATGGCAGTCGAACAGGCCGTTGATCAGGTGCAGGTTGCCCGGCCCGCAGCTGCCGGCGCAGACCGCGAGCTTGCCAGTCAGCGCGGCCTCGGCGCCGGCGGCGAACGCGGCCACCTCTTCGTGGCGCACGTGCATCCATTCGATGCTGTCCATCTGCCGCAGCGCGTCGGTCAGCCCGTTGAGGCTGTCGCCGGTCACTCCCCAGATGCGCTCGACACCGGCGCTTTCCAGGGTTTCGGCCAGATGCCGGGCGATGCTGAGTTTCGACACGTGCGCTGCTCCGCGGGAGGGGGAGCGACAGCGTCCCACGCGAGGCGTAAGTCCGGCGTCACGGAGCCGCCGGCCGCACGCGCGCGGCGCGGCGTGCGAAGCCGTTCACTCGGCGGTGTCGACATCCGGCGCGGCGGCCGTCGCCTGCTGCCCGCCGCTGCCCGCGCGCGCCTGCTGTTCGCGTCCTGCCGCACGGGCCAGCGCTTCGTACTGCTTGCGGATCTGCTCCAGGCGCTTTTCGTCCAGCTCTTCCAGGTTCAGCAGTTCGTTGTTGGCTTCGCGCGTGGCGCGGATCAGCTCGTCGAGCTTGATCTGCATCGCCGCGGTGTCGGCGTTCTGGGTGTGCTGGATCAGGAACACCATCAGGAAGGTGATGATGGTGGTCCCGGTATTGATCACCAGCTGCCAGGTGTCGTTGAAGCCGAACACCGGGCCGCTGGCGCCCCACAGCGCCACGATGCCGAGCGCGATGCAGAACGTCCATGGCGTGCCGGCCGCGTACGACGCTTTCTTGGCGACGGCATTGAACAGGTTTGCAGCCTTCATCGCACACCTCGCGCAGTCGAATGGACCGGCGCACCAGGCGTGATGCGCGGGCAGCGCGGATGATCTGCGCCGCCGCGTGAGCGATGCGTGGAAAGTCAGGCACAAAACCGGCGGGTTCTCCCGCCAGTCCGTGTGCATGTCCCGTCGCCACGCTTGGCCGTGCGCCAACGCTTAGCCACCTGCACCGCGCTGCTGTAGCACTGCGCCGGAAACGCATGGCACGCGTTACAGGATCGCCTGAAGCCCCTTGTCGGCGATCACGTTGAGCAGCTTGAGCGCTGGCCCGGCAGGACGGGTTTCGCCCTGCTCCCACTTGCGCACCGTCGATGCCGTGGTATGCAGGTGATGCGCGAATACTGGCTGGCTGAACTTCAGGGCTTCGCGTAGACGCTTGATGTCGGCCGCGCCGAACGCTCGCACCGGCGGCGGACAGATCGCGTCGAATTCGCGCATCGTGACCTTGCCGATCGCTCCCGCTTCGTGGAGCGCGGCCAGATCACAACGCAGCGATTCAATGATTTTGCTCACACCGCACCTCCACTAATACGCCCGACTGCAAGGCTTTCAGCAAGGCTTCCCCGGACAGTTCCAGAAACACCTTGCCGGCGAATTGCAGCGCTTTCTTCTCTTCCTGCGCGATGTTCGCCTTGCCGCTCTTGGGGAACCCATGCAGGAACACGTAGCGACTGCCGATGCGAGCGGCCAACAACGTGCGGTAACCACCGCTCTTGCCGCCGCCAGGACGGGCCACCCGCTTCTTGTAGAGCTGACCGCCCAGATCCACGTCAATCAGCCCGGCTTCCATCTCCTGGACCGCTTTGCACAGAACGGTGTCGGACAGCTTTTCGCCGGCCTGCCACCGCGCAAAATCCCTTCGCTTGAACGTGCGAGTCATCCTTGCCTCCAAACATACCCGAAACGGGTACATATTTCCATATCCTGGCAGCGCCTGCACCCCGCCATTTCCTCCCGTCTGCACAAGACTACGGCCGCAAGCCCAAAGGAGTCGGCATAAAAAAAGCAGGCCAGACTGGCCTGCTTTCGTTGGCATCACGCGTCGTCCGGCGCGATCAACCCGTCTGCTGCATCGCCTCGTGCTGGCGTACCTGGCGCACCGGCCGCGGCCGGCTCGGGAAGGCGTGGCGCACGATCCGCCACATCACCTGGCCGAACTGGCGCGGCAGCGAGCCGGTGTTGTAGTGCTGGCCGTAGCGCGCGCAGATCGCCTTCACCTCCACCGCCAGCGCCGCGTAGCGGTTGGCCGGGATGTCCGGGTAGAAGTGGTGCTCGATCTGGTGGCTCAGGTTGCCCGACAGCACGTTCAGCAGCTTGCCGCCGGCCAGGTTGGAAGAACCGCGCAGCTGGCGCAGATACCAGTGGCCGCGCGACTCGCCCTTGATCGACTCCTTCGGGAAGGTCTCCGCATCGGCGGTGAAGTGGCCGCAGAAGATGATCACGAAGGTCCAGATGCTGCGCAGCACGTTGGCGGCGAGGTTGCCCAGCAGCACGGTCAGGAAGAACGGGCCGGCCAGCGCCGGGAAGATCACGTAGTCCTTCAGGATCTGCCGGCCCATCTTGCGGCCGACCGGCAGGAAGGTGCGGCGCAGCTCGCCGCGCTTCATCTTGCCGGCGAACCAGCGGCCCAGGCGCAGGTCCTGGATCGCCACGCCCCATTCGAACAGCAGCGCGAACACCACCGCGATGAACGGCTGCGCCAGGTAGAACGGACGCCAGCGCTGCTCGGGGAAGATGCGCAGCAGGCCGTAGCCGATGTCGTCGTCCATGCCGCGCACGTTGGTGTAGGTGTGGTGCTTGAAGTTGTGCGTCTTGCGCCAGTTGTCGCCGGTGGCGACGATGTCCCACTCGTAGGTGTTGCCGTTGAGCTGGGCATCGCCCATCCAGTCGTACTGGCCGTGCATCACGTTGTGGCCCAGTTCCATGTTCTCCAGGATCTTGGACAGGGTCAGCAGCGCCACGCCGGCGATCCACGCCGGCCACAGCACGCTGTGCACGAACGCGCCCAGGAACAGCAGCGCGCGTCCGGCCAGGCCGGTGTAGCGCACCGCGGCGACGATGCGGCGGATGTAGCGCGCGTCGGCCTCGCCCAGGGTGGCGACGGTGCGCACGCGCAGCGCATCGAGTTCGTCGCCGAAGGCCTGCAGTTCGGCCGGGGTCAGTGCGCGGTTGCGGGGAGCAGCCATGGGGAAGTCCTTCAAAGGTCCAGGATCAGGTCGCTGCTGGCGCTGTTGATGCACAGCTTCAGCATCGAACCCGGTTCGGTGGCGTGCGCGCCGGTGAGCAGGTCGCGGGTCGCCCCGGATTGCTTGCCGCAGGCGCAGCTGTTGCAGATGCCCATGCGACAACCGTGCTTCGGGCGCAGGCCTTCGGCTTCCAGCGCAGTCAGCAGCGATTGCCCGCGCGGCAGCTGTAGCACACGGCCGCTACGCGCCAGCGTCACCGCGACCGTGCCGTGTTCGGCATCGGCCAGCAGCGGCGTGCTGAACGCCTCGGCCTGGAAGCGCGCGACGCTGCCTTCCAGACGCGCACGCGCGGCCTGCACGAAGCCGCCGGGACCGCAGGCGAGCACTTGCGCCTGCTCCAGCCCGGCCAGGTGCGCCAGCGGCAGCGTGTCCACGCGCGGCGCCGGCGCATCGCCTTCGCCGGTGACCGCCAGCTGCAGGCGGAAACGCGGATGCGCGGCGGCCAGCGCCTGCAGTTCGTCGACGAAGCACATCTGGTCGCGGCGCCGCGCCCAGTAGATCAGGTCCACGTCGGCCGGCATGCCGGCGTCGGCCAGCTGCCGCAGCAGCGCGCGCATCGGGGTGATGCCGCTGCCGGCGGCCAGCAGCAGCCAGCGCCCCTGCGGCGCGGCGGGCAGCACCATGTCGCCGAACGCCTGGCCCAGTTCGAAGGTCTCGCCGATCCGCGCGCTGTCGGCCAGGTACTGGCTGACGCGACCGCCATCGATCGCCTTGACCGTGATCGCCAGGCGCCCGCCCGGCAGCGGCGTGGGGCTGTAGCTGCGGGTCAGGCGGCGTCCGTCGATCTCCACGCCCAGCTGCACGTGCTGGCCGGCGCGCAGGCCGCGCCAGTGGCGGTTGGCCTTGAGGACCAGGGTCACCGCATCGCTGCTGGCGCGTTCGCGCTGCAGCAGCCGCGCGCGCGGGCGCTGCCAGGTCCACAGCGGATGGATCCGCGTGGACCAGAAATCGAACACCTCCGGCTGCACCCAGGCGCGCAGGGCGCGGGTGGCGGAGCGGGCGGAGGCAGGACGGCGGGCAGCGTTCATGGCGACCACTATACAGGCGCAGATACAGATGTCTATACAGTTGTATATTCACAGAGGGGTTATGATCGCGGCCTTGCCTCGCCCCAGTCCGTCCATGACTTCCATCGTTCCCCTGCCCCTGTCCGAGGACGCGCTGCCCGCGCGCAAGAGCGCGATCTCGCGCGAAGACCTGCTGGCGGCGGCGCTGAAGCTGATCGGGCCGCACCGCAGCGTGTCCACGCTGAGCCTGCGCGAAGTGACCCGCGAGGCCGGCATCGCCCCGAACAGCTTCTATCGCCAGTTCCGCGACATGGACGAACTGGCGGTGGCGCTGATCGACCTGGCCGGCAGTTCGCTGCGCACCATCATCGGCCAGGCACGGCAGCGCGCGGCCGGCAGCAACCGCAGCGTGATCCTCAGTTCGGTGGAAACCTTCATGGAGCAGCTGCGCGCCGACGACAAGCTGCTGCACGTGCTGCTGCGCGAGGGCACGGTGGGTTCGGACGCGTTCAAGCGCGCGGTGGACCGCGAGCTGAACTACTTCGAGGAAGAGCTGCGCGTGGACCTGATCCGCCTGGCCGCGATCGACAATGCGCCGCTGCACGAGCCGGCCCTGGTGTCCAAGGCGATCACCCGGCTGGTGTTCGCGATGGGCGCCACCGCGATGGACCTGCCGCCGGAGAAAGACCCGGAACTGATCCGCCAGATCAGCGCGATGCTGCGCATGATCATCCTCGGCTCGCGCACGATCGCCGCGTCGGCGTAGCCGCGCCGGCGCATGGGCCGCACGCCGCCGCCCTGAACGGTCTGGCGCTGTCTACGTATCCGTCCATAAGAGCGTCCTGCGCATCGATCGGCGGGCCGTGGCGACGGGCGGAACGCCTCGCCACAGTCCTGCCTGACACGCCGCCGACGGCGTCGCCCCGTTTTTGCGGGCGGATGCCGGGCGTGTGAGGAGAACACCACGCGCTTTGCGTAGCCGAAGGTATACAGTGGGAACACATATTCCGCAGGTGCGCGCAAGGCAAATGGAAAACCCCGCGCTATCTGCGACGGTCGCCGCGCTCGCACGACAGGCCGCCGACGGCGCGGAAGCGTCGACGATCGCGGAGTCCATCACGTCGACGTGGCGGCAGATCGAACAGGCGCTGACACCGATCCTCGGCGCACGCGGCGTGGCCGCGCTGTTCAAACGCGCCCTGTTCCTGACCAAGGACCGCTTCCCGTGGCTGGAAGAGGCCTTCGCCGCGACCGAGGCGCCCAGCGAACAGGGGGCGCTCGACGTCTTCGGCCTGGTACTGAGCCGGCAAGGCGCCGCCATCGCGGCCGCTGGTGCTGGCGCCTTTCTTTCGACCTTTCATGGCGTGCTGGTCAGCATGATCGGCGCAACCCTCACCGAACGGCTGTTGCAGTCGGTGTGGGCCACTTTTTCCAGCGGACCTCCCGCGCAGGACATCTCTTCATGAGCAGCAAAGTCGCCATTCACTGCCTGCAGACCGGCGTTCCCGGACTCGACGCGGTATTGGGTGGAGGATTGCCCGAATTCTCGTTCAACCTGATCGCCGGACCGCCCGGCTGCGGCAAGACCACGCTGGCGCACCAGATGATGTTCGCGCTGGCCACGCCCGAGCGGCCGGCGCTGTACTTCACCGTGCTCGGCGAGCCGCCGCTGAAGATGCTGCGCTACCAGCAGCAGTTCGATTTCTTCGACGCCGCCGCGATCAACGCCACGATCCACTTCGTCAACCTCTCCGAGGAAACCCTGGCCGGCGATCTGGACCGGGTGCTGGCGCGCATCGTCGCCGAGGTGGAAGCGCACGGCCCGTCGCTGGTGTTCGTCGATTCGTTCCGCTCGGTGGCGCTGGCCAGCACCGCCGACGGCAACCTGCACAACAATCTGCAGCGTTTCATCCAGCAACTGGGCATGCTGATGACCAGTTGGCAGGCGACCACGTTCCTGATCGGCGAATACTTCGTCGAGTCCGATCCCAATCCGGTGTTCACCGTGGCCGATGGGCTGATCTGGTTGCGGCAGAGCGTGCAGCGCAATTCGATGGTGCGCAAGATGGAGATCATGAAGATGCGCGGCAAGCCGTCGCTGCCGGGACTGCACACATTCCGCATCGACCGTTCCGGCGTGCGCGTGTTCGCGCCGGTGCCGGTGCCGGCGGGCACGGCGCCTGTGCCGCACAGCCGCGCGCGCCTGCCGATGGGCGTGCCGGAACTGGACGCGATGCTCGGCGGCGGCCTGCCGCAAGGTTATTCGCTGCTGGTGGCGGGCCCTTCCGGCTCCGGCAAGAGCCTGCTCGCCGCCGCCTTCCTGGCCGAAGGCGCGCGCCATGGCGACAACGGCGTGTTGGTCACCTTCGAGCAACAGCCGCAGCGTTCGCGCATCCCGGCACTGGCGGCGTTGATCGCCAGCGGCCAGGTCGGCGTGGTGGACAGCCGCGCGCCGGACCTGTCGATCGACGAGATCCTGCTGTTGCTGGTCGCGGAGATCGACCGGCTCGGCGCCACCCGCGTGGTGATCGATTCGCTGTCCGCGTTCGAACTGGCGTTGGCGCCGACCTTCCGCGAGGACTTCCGCGAATCTCTGTCGCGCATGGTGGTGGCCTTGGCCGCGACCGGCGTCACCGTGCTGATGACCTCCGAGCTGGAAGACCGCTACACCGACCTGCGCTTCAGCCCCTACGGCACCGCGTTCATGACCGATGCGATCATCGTGCAGCGCTACATCGAGGTGGACAGCCGCTTGCGCCGGGTGATGGCGGTGGTCAAGGTGCGCGCCAGTGCGCATTCGGACGCGCTGCGGGAATTCCAGATCGACGACAGCGGCATCCGCATCGGCGCGGCACTGCCGCAGCAGGAAGGCCTGCTCGGCGGCCGGCCGAGGCGCAAGTCCGGCGTACACGACGCCCTCGACACGAGCTGACCGCGCATGCAGACGCCCTCCGACCAGCACGCGATCGACGCGGCCCGGCTCGAGCTCTCGCACCTGCGCCGCCAGTCGCTGGTCGCGCGGCTGGAGCTGGATCGGTTGCAAGCGGACCTGAGTGCGCTGAAGGAACATGCGCCGCTCGGACTGGCGACCGATCTGCAGGCGGCCAACGAACGCCTGGTGTTGTCCACGCTGCGCGCCCAGGCGCAAGTGACCAGCTACGAAACGGCCCTGCAGGATGCGACGCACCATGCCAAGCGCGACCCGCTGACCGGGCTGCCGAACCGCGAACTGCTGTTCGAACGACTCAACCTGGCGATCACCGCGGCGCACGCGCAGCACAGCCGGATCGCCGTGCTGTTCCTCGATCTGAACGAGTTCAAGCAGGTCAACGACCTGCTCGGGCATGCCACCGGCGACAGGTTCCTGCGCCTGGCGGCAGAACGCATCAGCGGCCTGGTCGATGCCCAGGTCACGGTGGCGCGCTATGGCGGCGACGAGTTCGTGGTGGTACTGACCGGGCTGAGCGCCAACGCCTATGCCGCGGCGACGGCGACGGCGCTGATCGAGGCCTTCGAACGGCCGGCGGTGGCCGGCGAGGATGCGCTGCGGCTGGGCGTGAGCATCGGCATCAGCCTGTACCCGGACGACGGCGACAACGCAGAGGCCTTGCTGTCGCATGCCGACGATGCCATGTACTGCGCCAAGCGCCTGTCGACCGTCCGCTTCGAGTTCTACGATCCGCGCCGGGTCAGCGAACTGCATGCGCACCGCAACGCCTTGGCCGAGAAGGCCCGGGCGATGAGCAGCGGCGCGGCGACCGACGCGTACGCAAGCGAACAGCATACGCAGCTGTGCCAGGCCAACGAGCACCTGGTGCTGGCTGCGCTGAGCGCGCAGGAATTGCAGTCCGGCGCCGAGAAGGCCTACCAGCGGCAGAGCGAATTCTTGGCCTTCGTGGCGCACGAACTGCGCAATCCGCTGATGCCGATCGGCATTGCCGGATCGATGCTGACCAGCTTGACCCCCGAAAAATTGCTGCACATGCAGCGGATCATCGAGCACGAGGTCGCGCACATGACCCGTCTGGTGGGCGACCTGGTCGATCTGTCGCGGGTCCGCACCGGCAGGCTGCGCCTGATCAAGCAAGCGGTCGACCTGTGCGAGATCGTGCTGGAGGCGGTCGATGCCTGCCGCCCGGCGATCGACGCACGCCAGCAGACGTTGGCAGTGACCATGCCCGAGCACGCGCTACGGATGCACGGCGACCGTGTGCGCCTGTCGCAGGTGGCGCGCAACCTGCTCGACAACGCCTGCAAATACACCCCCGAGCACGGCCGACTGACGCTGACGCTGCAACAGAGCGAGAGCCAGGCGCAGTTGATCGTCTCCGACACTGGTATCGGCATCTCCGCGCAGGCCTTGCCGCTGGTGTTCGAACCGTTCGTGCAGGACACGCATGCGATCGGCTTCCACAGCGGCGGCATGGGCATCGGGCTGACCGTGGTACGCGAGATCGTGACCGCGCACGGTGGCAGCGTGGTCGCCAGCAGCGCAGGCGTGGACGGCGGCAGCACGTTCAGCGTGTCGCTGCCGCTGTAATCGCGCCTGGCGAGCCCGCTGCGGCGCGCTTTTTGGCGTCGCCGCACACGCAATGACGACATGGCCTTGGCCGATCCTTTACCCGGCCACGGGCAAGCTTACGCACTCCCCCGACGCAGGACATCGCCATGCCGGTTCCGAACTATCCCTACCCACCCTTCAAGCCGCAGCAGCAGTCGTTTCCCGGCCTGACCGACAAGATGGATCCGAAGCCGGACCACGGCGAGGACAGCTACGTCGGCCACGGCCTGCTGCAGGGCAAGCGCACGCTGATCACCGGCGGCGACAGCGGCATCGGCGCCGCGGTGGCGATCGCCTATGCGCGCGAAGGCGCCGACGTGGCGATCGCCTATCTGCCGAGCGAGCAACACGACGCCGAGCGTATCGGCAAGCTGATCGAGGACGCCGGCGTGCGCGTGCTGCTGCAGCCGTGCGACGTCAGCGACCGCGCGCAGGCGCAGGCGCTGATCGCGGCCGTCACCGAACGTTTCGGCGGACTGGACGTACTGGTCAACAATGCCGCCTACCAGCGCTACTTCCACAGTTTCGAGGAGATCACCCTGGACGAGTGGGAGAAGACGTTCGCCACCAACGTGCATGCGCCGTTCCATCTGGTGCAGCTAGCGGTGCCGCATATGCCCGAAGGCGGTTCGATCATCAATACCGCCTCGGTCAACTCGAAGAAGCCCACGCCCAACATCCTGCCCTACTCCACCACCAAGGGCGCGGTCGCCAATCTGACCATCGGCCTGGCCGGATTGCTCGCCGACAAGAAGATCCGGGTCAATGCGGTATTGCCGGGGCCGATCTGGACCCCGTTCATTCCTGCCGGCATGGACGAAGACTCGGTCAAGGAGTTCGGCTCGCAGACGCCGTTCGGCCGCCCCGGACAGCCGGCGGAACTGGCCTCGGCCTATGTAATGCTCGCTGCCGACACCTCCAGCTACACCTCCGGCACGCTGCTCACCATCGCCGGCGGTGCCGCGACGCTGTGATGGTCTGTAACGGCGGCCATGCTGCGATTGGCGGATCGCTGCGACAACGCAATGCTGATTGGCGATAGCCGCCACCGCGCCGCCGCCGCGTGAGCGCGGCAGCGGCGTTGCGTACGCGCGAGCGCCACGCGCGCACCTCGCACCGCGACACTTCGCTCTCGCCCGGCCTCAACCTCATCCAGCGGCGAGCAGACCCGGAATCCGCGCCGCGATCTCGCGCGCAAGCGGCCCCAGCGGGCCGATCTGGCGCGCCAGCAGCGCGCCGGCGCGCGCATGCAGGTGCACACCCCACACCGCCGCCTGCGTGCTGCTGGCGCCGCGCGCCTGCAAGCCGCAGATGATGCCGGCCAGCACGTCGCCGGAGCCGGAGGTGCCCAGGCTGGCGCTGCCGCCGCGGTGCACCCAGTGCGTGCCATCCGGCGCGGCGATCACCGTGGTCGCCGACTTCAGCACCACCACTGCGCCGCTGCGGCGTGCGTAGCGCAGCGCGATGGTCGCCGGGTCCGCCGCGATGCGCTCGATCGGCACGCCGCTCAATGCGGCCATCTCGCCATGGTGCGGGGTCAGCACGATGCGCGCCGGATCGGCCATGTCGCGGGTGTCGACCAGCGCCCCGGCATCGAGCACCACGCCGCAGCGCGTGTCCTCCAACAGCCGCGCGATCTGCTTGCGCAGCGCTGGGCGGGCGCGCATGCCGGGACCGATCAACAGCGCGTCTGCGTGCGCGGCGTCGGCATGCAGCGCCTGACCGCCGATGCGCAGTTCGCCGTCGGCCGCCGTCGCCAGACCGACCACCCTGGCCTCGGGCAAGGCGATCGCCATCGCCGTGGCCACCGGACGCGCGGTGGCCACCTGCAACTTGCCCGCGCCTGCGCGCAATGCCGCCTCCGCCGACAGCAACGCCGCGCCGGGAATTTCGCAGCTGCCCCCGATCACCAGCACGCGCCCGCGCTGCTCCTTGCCGGCGATGCCTGCGGCGCTGGGCAACGGCCAGCGCCGCAGCAGCGTCGCGTTCACCGGGATCGCGCGCGCCTGGGTCACCGCGGCCCGCCCGGCTGGTCGGCCGCGGTGGTCACCGGCACCTCGAACGGCACCGCATTGGCCTGGACCAAGCCGAAATGCGGCGTCCCGTCGGCGTCGCCGACGCCGTATTCGGTGACGCTGCAGTTGGGCACGTCGCCGCCCCGGTCGATGTCCAGGATCGCCGATTCGTCGAGGCGTTCGAGCAGATAACGCATGCAGTTCACGATGACCTGATGGGCGACGATCAACACGCGCTCGCCGGCATGGTCGCGGCGCAGTTCCTCGACCACGCTGCGCAGGCGCAGGATCACGTCGCACCAGCTTTCGCCGCCGGGCGGCCGGAAGTAGAACTTGCCGACCGATGCGCGCTGCTCGGCCAGTTCCGGGAAACGGCTGACGATGCCGTGCCGGGTATAGCGGTCCAGGATGCCGAACTCCTTCTCGCGCAGGCGTTCGTCCAGCAGCTGCGCCGTCGGCGGTACCTGCAGCGCCGCGCCGATCGCGGCGCAGGTCTGCTGCGCGCGCAGGAACGGCGAGGCCAGCAGGATCTGGGGCCGCGCCGTCGCCGGCAAGGCCGCGAACCACTGCCCGAGCTGCTGCGATTGCTGCAGGCCCAGTGCGGACAACGGCGTGTCGGCATCGCGCGTGGCGATGTCGATCAACTCCTGCCCGGAGGCTTCGGCGATATCGCGGGCGACATTGCCCGCGCTCTGTCCATGCCGCACCAGCCACAGACGTTGCGGCCAATCGGCGTGATCGAGTTTCGGCACGAGGGGGTCTCCTGTATCGATGGCCTGCACGAGCCTGGCGCGGGCGCCGTGAACGCGCGGTCGCCGCATGCCCGACGGTGGCGGAGAGCGCTGCCGTATTCAGCGTTTTCAGCGCGACGTTGACGCACTCCGCTCCTCGCAAGGCGTTCACTCTTCATTGCATCCGCGCTAACGGGCGTGCGTCTAGCTTGGCCTGCACAGGGGAAAAAAACAGCCGATACGTGGCGCACTCCGCGAGTGCGCGGCGCTATCAAGATCCACGAATCCTTTTGGAGGAAGTTCATGACGCGAAGCAACCCCGAGCGTTTGCTGAAATGGCTGCAGGACGCCTACGCGATGGAGCAGGAGGCGAACACCATGCTGACCGCCACCGCCGGCCGCCTGGAGCATTACCCCGAACTCAAGGCGCGGATCGAGCAGCACATCGCCGAGACCCGCGACCAGTCCGACCAGGTCAAGCGCTGCATCGAACTGCTCGACGGTTCCATCCCGACCATCAAGGGGGCCGTGGCCAGCGTGATGGCGACGGTACATGCCGCCGGCAATTCGATGATGAGCGACGAAGTGGCCAAGAGCCTCGGGATCAGTTACGCCTTCGAACACATGGAAATCGCCAGCTATCGCGCGCTGGTCATTGCCGCCAAGGAGGCGGGCCAAACGCAGATCGCCGAGATCTGCGCCGCCATTCTCGACCAGGAAATCGCCATGGCCGAGTGGCTGATCGAACACCAGGAGGCCACGATCCTGGCCTTCCTGAAACGCGAACGGACCGACGGCCAGACCGCCAAGCGCTAGTCCGCGCGCCTACCCTGCACCATCCCACTATCCGATCACGGAGATCCACCGACATGGCTATCAAGACCATCGACGACCTGTTCCTGCACGAACTTTCCGACATCTACAGCGCGGAAAAGCAACTGACCAAGGCGCTGCCGAAACTGGCCCGCGCTTCCACCAATCCGGCCCTGCGCGCGGCCTTCGAAGCCCACCTGGAAGAAACCCAGGGCCAGATCGAACGCATCGACCAGATCGTGGAAAAACTCGAACTGCGCCTGAAGCGCATCAAGTGCGCGGCGATGGAGGGCCTGGTGGAGGAAGGCAAGGAAGTGATCGAATCGATCGAGGCCGGTCCGGTGCGCGATGTGGCACTGATCGGCGGCGCGCAGAAAGTGGAGCACTACGAGATCGCGTCCTACGGCACGCTGGCCGCGATGGCCAAGCAGTTGGGCAAGACCGACGCGCTCAAGCTGCTACTGGAAACGCTGGAAGAGGAAAAGTCCACCGACGAGAAGCTGACCATGCTCGCCGAGCAGGGCGGCAACCAGGAAGCCGCGCAGAAGCGCAAGGCGGCCTGACCGCACGACCGCGGCGCCGATTGCCGGCGCTGCGGCTTTTTATACCCAGACGCGCCCACTGGCCACGACGCCTGATCGCCAGGTCGTCGTGGCTTTGCCGTGGGCGCACTCCAGGAGATTTTCATGTTCATGCACAACAAGCGGTTGATGTACACGGTGCACGTGGCCAAGCCGAATCCGGCCCTGGCCTCGCTGATGCTCGAGCAGTTCGGCGGCCCGCAAGGCGAACTGGCCGCCGCCATGCGCTATTTCACCCAGGCCATCGGCGAGGTCGATCCGGGCCGCAAGGACCTGCTGTACGACATCGCCACCGAGGAACTGAGCCATCTGGAGATCATCGGTTCGATCATCGCCATGCTCAACCAGGGACCCAAGGCGGTGCTGTCCGAAGGCATGGTCGAAGCCGAGGAGATGCGCAACCTGACCAGGAACAACAACACCAGCCAGACCCAGCAGATCCTGTACGGCGGCGGCCCGGCGCTGGTGAACTCCAGCGGCGTACCGTGGAGTGCGGCGTATGTGGATTCCATCGGCGAACCCACCGCCGACCTGCGCTCCAATATCGCCGCCGAGGCACGCGCGAAGATCGTCTACGAGCGCCTGATCAACGTCACCGACGATCCGGGCATCGTCGATGCCTTGAAGTTCCTGATGACCCGCGAGATAGCGCACCAGAAGTCGTTCGAGAAGGCGCTGTACGCGATCGAGCCGAACTTCCCGCCGGGCAAGCTGCCGGGCGATCCGGCGTTCACCGACACGTTCTACGACATGTCGCAGGGCGATGGCGACATCAACGGCCCCTGGAACAGCGGCAGCCAATGGGAAAAGGTCTCCGACCGCAACCGCCAGGCGGCCGTGGACGGCGGCAGCGGCGTGCCCAGCGTCGGCCTGAGTCCGGCCGAGGAAAGCGCGCTGCAGGCGCTGGCGGCGCGCACCATGTCGCAGCAGGACAGCGATCCGACCACCGGCGCCGATCTGGGTGCAGGTCCGGGCGCCGGTTCGACCAAGGGCGACATCAAGCTGTGATCGCACGGTCCGCAGCGGCGAGTCCCTCGCCGCTGCAGATTCGCCAGGACCCGACCGGGACACGCCCGCAGCGTGGGCACTTGTAGGAGCGACTTCAGTCGCGACAGGCACTTCGATAGCATCCTGTCGCGACTGAAGTCGCTCCTACGATATCTAACATCATCGGAATCGAAGCTGTTTCCAACTCGATACGCCAGCTCGCTCGTGTCGTCCATGCGCGCGTGGCGCACTCCAGCAGCACACGAATACGCCGTCGCCTCGGAACGCAGCAGGCTCGGCAGCCGCGCCCGCTCAATCGCCGGTCTGCGTGTGCGGCGCATGCACCGGTTTGGATTGCGGCGAATCCTTCTGCCGCAGCCAGATGGTCAGCACCACCAGCGCGAACACGGCCAGGAACTCGCTCTGCCAGTTCTGCATCGACTCGAACCAGAACTGCGCGCCGGTCGCGTGCTCGAAAAGCGAGATCGCCGGCAGCCGTTGCATCGCCCGCTCGGCCAGTTCGTGCCGCCAGCTGCCCAGCGCGTGCAGCACGAAGCTGGTCAGGAACAGCAGGCCGAATGCCAGCGCCAGCGAGCGTTCGTACAGCCACAGCCAGATGCCGCCGGCACGCACCGGCCACGGCGGCGTGCCGGGCGCGACGCTGTCGTCTTCCTGCTCGGGCGACAGCGGCCGCGATTCGGCCGAGCCCCACTGCCGCAGCTTCACCGTCAGCACCACATACATGCCCATCTGCAGGAATTCGCTCTCCCAGTTCTCGAACAGCGCACCGACGAAATGGCCGCTGTGCAGGTATTCCCAGAACATCAGCGGCGCCAGTCCCTGCTGGCGCAGTTCGTCGTTGTAGGCGAGGTGGCCGCTGAGCGCCTGGCCGGCCATGAACAGCAGGGTCAGCCCCAACAGCACCAGCGACAGGCCATTGCGTTTCCAGAACATGAGCGATTGCCTCCTTCCTGCGCTACGCACGGTCGTGCGATCGCGGATATCGGGCGGGAATATGCGAGCGCGCGCGGGAAGAACGGATGAAGAAACCGTCAGCGGCGACGACGCCGTCGCCGAGCGCATGCGCGCACATCGCCGCGCGCCCCCCCACTTCTTCACTCGCGCTTGCCCGCCGTGCGCCCTAAGCTGCACACGCAACGCGAGAGACCGATGAGACGTTTCGTACAGGCCTTCGGCATCGAGGACGCCCTGCCCGCGCAGTTGGAAACGTCGCTGCGTGCGGCGCTTGCGGCCTATCCGGACCACTACAACCTGGGCAAGGGCGACCTCGCCACCGCGATCCTGTGCCGCGACGGCGTCGCGCAGGTGGAGCGCCTGCAATGGGGCATCGTGCCGCGCTGGTCGAAGACGCCGGACACGCCCTACACCACCGTCACCGCGCGGCTGGAACGCGCCGCGCGCAGCCGCATCTTCGCCGCGCCGTGGAAGAGCCAGCACTGTGTGATCCCGCTGTCCGGATACTACAAGTGGGACCGCAGCCGCAAACCGGCGCAGCCCTATTACATCCACCACGCGGACGGCCAGGTGCTGCTGGCGGCAGGGCTGTGGGAACGCTGGGAACGCGGCGAACCGGCACTGCTCAGCTTCAGCGTGCTGACCCATGCCAACGCCGCGATTCCGCCGCCGCTGACCGCGGACGGGCCGATCTTCCTGAGCGGCGACCGCTGGCGCAGCTGGCTGCGCGGGCCGCGGCTGTTTCCCACCGCGTTCCTGGCACGGGCGCCGCAGCCGCCGCTGCTGGCCTATCCGGTTTCGTCGGCCTACCAGCGCCGCGAGCACAACGACTACACCTTGCTGGAACCGGTGGATGCCGATGCACCCGGGCGTGGCGATGATGCCGAAGTGGACGAGGAGGAGGAAGACGAAGGCGAGTGACACGTGCACCGGCGCGGTCGCGTCACGCGCGCGACCGTCACCAGCCGAAACCGGCGACGAACAGCTTCTGGTCGGTCGGGCCGCGATCGCAGCCGGCCGAGGCGATCACATGGCCGGCCTCCAGCGTGCCGCCGATCGCGCGCACGGCCTGCGTCTCGCGGATGCACTCCGGCCCCACGCTGCCGCGTAGCGGCGGTCGCGGATCCGGGCGGATGTGCTCGACCAGCACGATGCGGCTGCCGCGATTGAACGGCTCGATGCGCACCTTGCCGTGTCGGTCTGGACTGAACCCGCACGGCGCCGGGATCGCCAACGCCAGCAGTTCGGTCTCGCCGCGCAGCAGTGCGCAGTGGCCGCCGCGCTCGCCCAACTGCATGTCGCCACCGGCGAACGCGACCTGGGTGAGCAGCGGCGCGGCAGCGGATGCGGGTGTGTCCTGCGCAGCGGCGACGGAACTGGGCACGGCGAGTACGGCAGCGAGCACGGCACGAAGATGCATCCGGCGAGTCTTCCTTGAACGGGGCGGCGTAGTGTGGCAGATGCGACCACGGAGTCGCCAGCCACGCCGCGCAGCTGGATGGCACAACGCAACGCGTGGGCCGCATGAGCACCGCTGCCACCCTTCCTGCAATGCGCTCGGACTGGCACGGCGCAACCCCATGTAGGAGCGGCTTCAGCCGCGACAGACTCCCTCGACAACGCCGCGTCGCGACTGAAGTCGCTCCCACACGTAGTGGCGTCGCCTTGATCGGGTTGCGCTGGAGCACCACACCTCGCTCGCGGCGTGGCATGACATCGCCGCGAGCGCACCGTGATGCCGCCGCCGCCGACAGCGGCCGGCGCAGAAACGAAGACGCCGATGCGCTAAGGCATCGGCGTCGTCATCGGCCATGGCGTCCGTTACGGACGTCGTGGCGCTGGCTCAGAACTCTTCCCACTCCGAACTTTCCACCAGCGCGCCGCCGGGCTTGCTCCGCGCCAGCGGGCGTGCAGCCGCTGCCGGCGCCTTCTTGATCGGCGCGCGTGCGGCGGCGACCGGACGGACCGCGGCCTGGGTCGTCACCGGCCTGGGCGCGACCGCGGCCACCGGCCTGGCGGCGCCGGCAAGGCGGAACACCGCCACCGCACGGGTCAGGTCCGAGGCCTGGTCTTCCATGCTCTTCGCCGCCGCGGTGGCTTCCTCCACCAATGCCGCGTTCTGCTGCGTGGTCTCGTCCAGCTGCATCACCGTCTTGCTGACCTGCTCGATGCCCGAACTCTGCTCGGCGCTGGCCGCGGAGATCTCGGCCATGATGTCGGTGACCCGCTTCACCGAGGTCACCACCTCGGCCATGGTGGTGCCGGCACGCGCGACCAGGGTCGAGCCCTGCTCCACTTCCTGCACCGAGTCGGAGATCAGGGTCTTGATTTCCTTGGCCGCCGCCGCCGAGCGCTGCGCCAGCGAGCGCACTTCCGAGGCGACCACGGCGAAGCCGCGGCCCTGCTCGCCGGCACGCGCGGCTTCCACCGCGGCGTTCAACGCCAGGATATTGGTCTGGAAGGCGATGCCGTCGATGACGCCGATGATGTCGGCGATGCGCGCGGAGGCGGCGCTGATCGACGCCATCGTGGTGACCACGTCCTCGACCACGCGGCCGCCGCTCTCGGCCACTTCGCCGGCGCCCAGCACCAGCTGGTTGGCCTGGCGCGCGCTGTCGGCGTTCTGCTTGACCGTGGAGGTCAGCTCTTCCATCGACGCGGCGGTTTCTTCCAGGCTCGCCGCCTGCTGCTCGGTGCGCACCGACAGGTCGCTGTTGCCGCTGGCGATCTCGCCGGCGGCGGTGTTGATCGATTCGGCCGAGCGCTGGATGCCTTGCACGATCGTGGTCAGCTGCTCGGCGGTGCGGTTGGCGGCCTCGGCCAGCTGGCCGAAGGCGCCCTCGTAGCGCACGTCCACGCGCTGCGACAGATCGCCGTCGGCGATCGCGCCCATGATCCGGCCCACGTCGGCCAGGCCGCTTTCGGCCTGCCGCATCAGCCGGTTCAGCGCTTCCACCATTTCCTTGAACGCGAACTGGTAGCGCGCCTCGTCGCCGCGCGCGGAGAAATCGCCGCGCGCGGCCGCATCGGCCAGGCGCGCGATGTCGCCGTTGATCGCCGACAGGTTGCTCTTCACCGCATCCAGCGCTTCGTGCAGCGCGGCGCGCTGGCCCGGCAGGCGGCGCATGTCGCGGCGCAGATCGCCGCGGCCGTACTCGCCCATGATCGTCATCGCCTCGATGATCGCGTCCAGGTGTTCGAACAGCGCGGTGTTCATGCCGCGCGCCAGGGTGCCGTAATCGCCGGGGAAATCCTCCGGCATGCGGTGGCTGATGTCGTCGCCCTGCTGCAGCTGCACCAGGGTCTGCATCTCGCCGTTGAAGCGCTGCAACTGGGTCTGCATCTGCTGCATGCTGGTCATCAGCTGCCCGGTCTCGTCGCGCGATTCCACCTTGATCGTGTTGTCGAAACGGCCCGAGGCGATGGCCTCGGCGGTGCGCGTGGCGGCGCGCAGCGGGGTGACGATGGCGCTGGCGATCAGCCAGCACAGCCCGACCACCAGACCGACCAGGGCCGCGCCGATCACGGTCAGGATCTTGGTGAAGCCCAGCGCCTCGACCTGGATGTCCTCGGCGTACACGCCCATCACCAGCACCCAGTTCCACTGCGGGTACAGCTTGGCGTAACTGATCTTCGGCAGCTGCTCTTTCTTGCCCGGCTTGGGCGCGCTGTAGTAGCTGAAGCCGTCGCCGCTGGTCACCGCCTTGCGGATGTCGCGGTACACGTATTCGCCGGCATCGCTCTTGTAGTCGCTCATGTCGGTGCCGACCTTGCGCTTGGGATGCATCAGGATGCGCATCTGCGGGTCGAGCATGAAGAAGTAGTCCACGCCGCCGTTGGTCTTCATGTCGGCCAGCGCCGACTTGGCCGCTTCCTGGGCCTGCGCCTCGGTGAGTTCGCCGCGCTTGGCCTTGGCCGCATAGTGTTCGATGACGCTCATGCCCATGTCGATCTGGGTCTTCACGGTCTGCTTGCGCGCGTCCACCAGGTCCAGGTATTGCAGACGCGCGGCGGCGACGGCGAGCAGGATCACGCCGATGGCGAGCAGGGTGCACAGCACCACGAACTTGCGCGTCATCGGCAGGTTGGCGATGCGACGACGCAGGAAATGGACGGGATTCATAGCGATCCTGAGGGCGATGCCGGTGATGTATATCCACCGATATCGGCCGCGATCGCCGCAAACTTGACGCCTGGCGGTGCAGGAAACTGAAGGCGTTGTGATCGAATCGCCGGTTTTCGCGCTGCCGCGGCGGTGAACCTCCGCATTCAGGTCCGAGCGGTGCGAAGACTGCAACCGCTTTCAGGCAACCTGTGCAACGCGCTGACGTTGCGCCACGTCTGCATCGGCATCGGCATCGGCATCGCCATGCCACACCAACCGATGGAAATCGAAGCCGGATTGCAGGCGCGGCTTCACCACGTTGAAATAGGGCGAGACGTCGAAGTCGCGCGGCAGGTAGAGGCTGTAATGACGGTTGTGCAGGATCTCCGCATCCTGCGCGTCGGACACCGGCACGCTGCCGATCTCCGGCAGGATCGGATAGCGGATCGCGCCGAAGGCCTGCGCCAGCAGCGTCGAGCAGATCGCCTTGGTCGGCTCGCCGCTGCCCAGTTCCAGGAAGCGGCGCTTCACCGACGACGGCAGCGGCGGGGTGCGGATCAGGTAGCGCGCCAGGTCGAAGATGTTCTTCAGGTCGTAGCTGTTGCCGACGCGGCTGACCATGTAGTCGACCACCGCATCGATCTCGTCGGCGCCCAGTCCCACCGGGCGGCAGATGCGCGTGTGCAGGCCGGCGAATTCGCTCAGCCCGACCACGCGCACGCCGACGTTGATGTCCACGTCGCAGAAGGTCGGCGCGTCCGCGTCGGCCGCCGTTCCCAGGTGATCGCCGATGTACAGCGCGGCGTGCGACCAGGTGGACTGGCTCAGGTATTTGATCGCGGTGGAGAAGCGGCTGTTGCCCTCGACCAGCAGCACGTCGCCCTTGCGCAAGGTCGCCTGCAGCAGCTGCGGCGGACTGGTCGGCAGTTCCGAGCGGTGCCGACGGGGCTTGGACAGGAACTTGGCCAGGTGACGACCCAGCAGGCGTGGCAAGGACAGCATGCGCGTTCCCTCATGGACAGCCCGATCCGGGCGGCGAAAGCGACTTCGCTTCACCATGATGGCGGCGCTGCGCGGGAATTCTTGAGCGCTGCCCAGCCGGCCGCGCCTCCTTCTGCCGGCGGGACCATGGCCCGTTTTCGAGGGAAGGTGCCCTGCAGGGGCGGATGAGGGTACGGGCGAAGCCTCGTGCGCCCAAACTCAGCGAGGCGCTTCGCGCTGGACCCTCACCCCAACCCCTCTCCCGGGGTGAGAGGGGCTAGGGCTGCTCCCTTCTCCCATCGGGAGAAGGTGCCCCGAAGGGGCGGATGAGGGTACGGGCGCAGCCCCGTGCACCCAAACTCCGCGAGGCGCTTCGCGCCGTACCCTCACCCCAACCCCTCTCCCGATGGGAGAGGGGCTAAGGCTGCTCCCTTCTCCCATCGGGAGAAGGTGCCCCGAAGGGGCGGATGAGGGTACGGGCGCAGCCTCGTGCCCCCAAACTCCGCGAGACGCTTCGCGCCGTATCCTCACCCCAACCCCTCTCCCGGGGGGAGAGGGGCTAGGGCTGCTCCCTTCTCCCATCGGGAGAAGGTGCCCCGAAGGGGCGGATGAGGGTACGGGTGCAGCCTCGTGCACCAAACTCCGCGAGTCGCTTTCGCGCCGGACCCTCACCCCAACCCCTCTCCCGGGGGGAGAGGGGCTCTAGGTGCCGTCAGTCGCCGCGACCGACCACCAGTCGCACTTCGACGCGGCGGTTCGGCAGCAGGCATTCCAGCAGCGCCGCGCGCGGCTTCACGCCGGCGCACTGCTGCACCTGCTGGCTGTCGCCACGGTATTCGTAGCGGATGCGGTCGGCGGCGACGCCGCGGCCGATCAGCAGCTCGCGCACGGTGCGCGCGCGGCGCTCGGACAGGCCCTGGTTGTAGTCGTGGCCACGACCGTCCATGCGGTCGGCATGGCCGACCAGTTCCACCTTCTGCAAGGTCAGCTTCTCTTCGGCGATGCGTGCCAGCGCGCGATCCAGGCTTTCCAGCGAATGGGTGCGGATGTCCTTGTAGCCGTCGCGGTCGAATTCGAACAGCACGTTGGCCACCAGTGGAATCGGCGCCGCCATCGGCGTGTCCGGCCGCTCCGGCCCGCCGCACTGCCGTGCCAGCGCCTCGGCGTCGTTGACCAGGTCCTCGGCGATCTGGATGTACGGCTTGGAATGGCGCCATTGCTGCTGGTTGAACTCGTTGCCGGCGTGCACCAGCTCGACCTCGCCGCAGGCCGCCGCCTGCTGCGCGCAGCTGAAACCGGCGCTGCCGTGCAGCGCGCGCAGGCGCTGCCACAGGTCGTCGCGCAGGTACTTGGCGTCGTTGACCAGCGGGGTCTCGGTCGGGATCGTCGCGGCGCCCTGCTCCATCAGTTGCACCAGCTTCTCCGACTCGCTCAGCGCACCTTGCGGGAACGCGCTGCGGTCGTTGCGGGTGTATTCGTGAAAGGACACGTCGAGCCAGCATTGCGCCTTGGACAAGGCGTAGTCGCGCACCGGGCGGCCGCCGTCGTTGAGCGCCTGGATGCGGTCCTGCACGGATTGGTAGCCGTGCAGGTCGGCGGCGATGGCGGCGTCGCTGATGCGTTGCTGCTGCGGCAACAGCTGGGTCTGGGCGTTGCCGGCGGCACAGGCGCCGAGCAGCAAGGCGGCGGCGACGGTGCGGGACAGGACGAAGCGGGGTTGGGTCGTGGTCATCATGGATTCCTCAGCGCGCCGGGTCGCGGTAACGGACCGGATCCCGGCGGAACAGGTCTTCGTCGAATTTGAAGCGCAGGCGCAGGAACACGCCCTGCTGGGTGTACTCGTAACCGGACAGGTCGCGGTCGGCGGTGTAGCCGGACCAGTTGTAGCCGGCCGACAGCCACAGGTTCTGGCGCAGCAGCCGGCCCACTTCCATGCCGTAGGCGTATTGGTTGGAACCGCTCTGGCCACGGAAGGTGGAGCCGAGCACGCCGATGTCCCAGTTCTCGGTGATGTCGTAGACCACGCGCCCGGACACCAGCACCGCATGGAAGCGGCTGTCCACGCGGCCGCCGTCGGCATAGGCGAAACGGTCCTGCTGCCACTTGCCGGCCACATGCGCGGTCAGCCACCACGGCCGCGACGGATGCCAGTCGGCATGGGTCGAGACGATGTGCGCGCGGCTGCTGATGTCCTGGCTGCTGCCGTCCACCGCCTGCCCGTCGAGCAGGGTCAGTCCGCTCTCGTCGCGCTCCAGCTTGTACTCGTAGCGGGCCAGCGCGTTGATCCGGTTGGTATCGGTATCGCGGTAGGCCACGCCCAGCTGGAAGCGGTTCTGCAGCACGTCGCCGCGCGCGGCGTAGTTGGTCTGCAGCAGGTAGTTGCGGCCGAGCAGGGTCCAGTCGCGGCTGAGCTTGCGCGCCAGCATGAACTGCACCAGCGTGGTGTCGAAGGCCTCGTCGGTCGCGGTCTGGGCGACGTCGCCGCTGATGCGGTACTCCACCCGCACCGAGCCGCGCCACAGCGGGTTGACGCCGTAGTCCAGCGCCAGCGCCAGGCCGGTGGCATCGCCGGTGTTGCCGTCGTACACCTTCACGTGTTCGGCCGAGCTGCTCAGGCGCACGCCCTCGCGCACGTCCCAGGTATTGCGGATGCCGGAGGCGGCCTGCACGTCGCGGCCGCTGATCGCATCGCGCATGCGGTACTCGGAGAACGCCTGGGTGTCGCGCACGTAGCTGCTGTCGATACCGAACACCAGCGCATCGGCCTCGCGGTCGGTGGTGGTGATGCCGTAGGCGCTGGTCAGGCCGGTCTGCTTCTCGTAGCGGCCGTACAGGCGGCTGCGTTCCAGCACCTGGTAATCGACGCCGGCAGCGATGCGGTTGCGGTCTTCGCCGGACACGCTCTGCTCGTACTCGGCGCCCAGCGACAGCTTGGCGCCGACGCGGTAGCCGGCGCCGATGCGCGCGCTGTCCGATTCCAGGCGGGTGCCGATCGGCAGGTCGCTGGCGGTGCCGGTGACGGCGCTGCTGGAACCGATCACCGGCAGGCCGGTCAACGGATCCAGCGGCTGCTGGCCGTAGCCGAGCGCGCCGCCGCCGGAGCCGGTGGCGAAGCCGCCGGTCAGACCACCCGTGTTGCCGTAGCCCAGGCCCGAGGACCACGGCGAGTACGCGCCGACGGTCTCGCGGATCGAACGCACACCGACGTCCAGGGTGAGCCTTTCGGTGGCGCCGACGCGCACGCCGGCACCGCCGGCATCGCGCTTGCCGCCGTCCGGATTGCGGTCCTCGCTGCGCAGGCCTTCGGCATACAACTCCACGCGCTCGGTCAGGTGGTAGTCGACCTTGACGTTGTACTCGCCGCGCCCGCCGAACAGCGGCGAGGCCGGGTTGTTGAACGCCGGATCGGTGCGCGCGGCGAACAGGTTGGCGTCGAGCTTGTCGCCGTCGTGGCCGAACTCCACGCGCCACGCATCGCCTTCGACGCGGCCGCTGAGGTCCTGCAGGCCCGGGGTGGCGACCTGGTTGATCGAGTTGGTGTTGATCTCGCTCTGGGTGCGCGCGAATTCCACCGCCATCGCGGTATTCGGGCCGAAGCGGTAGCCGGCGTTGACGCTGCCCATGCGGAATTCGGCGAACGGGTTGCGGTCGTCCACCACCGCGCCGCCGACTTCCAGCGCATCGGTCAGCCGCAGCTGGCCGTCGGCGCCGTAGACCCAGAAGCGCTCGGTGCCCTGGTCGAGTTCGTAGGTGATGCGCAGCGACACCGGATTGAGGTCGCTGTCGAACGAGGCCAGGAACTGGTTGAGCAGGATGCGCCCCGAGAACGGCTCGAAGCTGTAGTCCACCAACCGCGCCAGCGGCTGCACCGAGACGATCCGCGAGGGCTGGTTGCGGTCGCGCACGACCACTTCCACCCGCTCGCTGCCTTCCAGCACCGCGTTGTTGCGCAGTGCGTACGGGCCGCTGCCCTGGCTGGCGAATTCTTCGATCACCTGGCGCAGCGAGTCCTGGATGGCGAACACGTTGGAGCGCACGCGTGCGTTCTCGTAGTGCCAGCCCAGGCCGGTGGCGGTGCGGTTGTAGGTGCCGAGGCTGCGCTGCGGCATGCTGCTGCGCGCGCCGACGCCGGTCGCGGTGGCCAGCGTGTCGCCGGTCTGGAAATCGCCGTACAGCAGATAGCTGCGGCGGTTGTCCACGCGCACGTACAGGCGCTCGGCCGAGCGCGCGTCGAAGCCGCGCAGCGAGGAGTCGCCGTACACCGGATAGAACTCTTCCGGCTGGATGTCGCGCAGCAGCCGGCCGCGCACGTCCTTGTCCGAGTCGTAGGCGGCGGTGAGCAGGTATTCGCCCTTGATCCGGCCCTTGACGAAGAACGCGGTGCGCGCGGCAGCGTTGGCCTTGCCGTTGTTGAATTGCTTTTCCCAGCGGCGGATATCGCGTTCGAACACGTCGTCGTGATCGACCGGCGCGATCAGTCCGCTGTTGTCGCGGCGGCCGAAATTGATCACGCCCTCGATCAGGCCGGTGGCGATCATCTCGCGCATTTCCGGTACGAACCCGATCGTGCCTTCGGCGCTGTGGCCGCCGGCGCTGACCCGCAGCACCACGTCCTGCGGCTGGTCCGGCGCGAGCAGGTCGAACTCGGCCATGCCGTCGCGCACCGGCAGCTGCACGCCCGGGGTGACCTTGTCGGCATCGGCCGCGCCCGGCCCCAGTTCGTCGGTGCGCGAGCCCGGCAGCAGGATGCGGCCGCCGGTGTGTTCGACGGTGGCGAAGTGCTCGCCCTGCAACGGCTTGCCGGCGGCGTCGAGCAGGCGCACGGTCACGTGCACCGGGGTCTGGCCGTCGGCCGGCGCGCCATCGCGGTCGACCTCCACCTGCACCTGGTCCATGCCCTGCGCGGCGTGCGCGTCGAGCGTGCCGCGCGGCGCCAGCGTCTGCGCGGCGGCATCGGCGCTGCTCGGCGTGCGCGGGTACAGCGTGCCGGCCTCGCCCAGCACCGGGGTGAAGCGGCTGCTGCCGACCGTCTGCTGGGCCAGCGCCGGCAGCGCGGCCAGGGCGCAGGCGAGCAGGGTCAGCCGCGGCAGGCGGCGCGTCGTGACGGGCCGGCTCATGGCTGCACCTCCGCAGGAACGGTGACATCGGGCGGTGGGGTGCCGCGTGGCTTGACGATCGGCGCTTGCGCCGGGCTGTCGGTGCCCTGCTGCGGCGCGCGCAGCGGCTTGCTGCTGAAGCGCAGCGGCGCATGGCCGGTTTCGGTTTCCGGCGCGCGCACTTCGCCTTGCGTGCGGCGCGCCTTGACCTGCTCGATCACCGGGTTGGAACAGCTGCCCTCGACGAAGTCGGCGCGATGCAGTTCGCCGTTCTTGAGATCGATGAACAGGCTGTCGGCATCGCCGAGATTGCGGTTGCTGCTGGTGGTCAGGCGCGAGCCGACCGGCAGCGTGCTGGCATCGACCTTCAGCGTGTGGCTCTGCGGCGGCAGGCCGCAGTAGCTGTACTTGCCTTCCGAGTCGCTGATCACCCAGGTGCCGTCCTCGAAGTACAGGCGCACGCCGGGAATGCCGAGCTCTTCGCGGTCCTGCACGTGGTTGACGTTGCAATCCACGAACACCTTGCCGAGCACGCAGCCCTCCTCGGTGAACACGCCGCCGCTGACGCGCACGCGGTACTGCGCCTGGTTGGACGGCAACGAACCGGAACGCGGTTGCAGCGAGACCGGATCGATGCAGCCGCCCGCGATCGAACAGCCGTGCGCCTGCGCGCGGTTGATGCCGTCGCCCTGCTGCGCGCCGACGCCGATGCGCACCCGGTAGGTCAGCGCGATCTGCTGGCCGACCTGGATCGGACCGGTGGCGAAGCCCAGGGTCGGGCCGGGCTTGCCCAGCGGCTCGGCCACGGCCACGCCGTTGGCGCGCGCGGTGCCGTCGATGTAGGTGAAGCCGCGCGGCAGGCGATCGACCACGTTCACCGTCTGCAGCGGGCTGCCGGCGGTCTGGCGGATGGTGATGGTGTATTGCACGGTATCGCCCACTTCGGCGGTCTGGCGGTCGCCGGTCTTGGTGATGGCCAGGCCGGTGGCCACCGCGGTGTCCAGCGGAATGTGGTTGTGCACGATGCCGGCGGTGGCCGACCCGGCGAACAGCCGCAAGTAGTACTGGGTCGCGGTGCCGACCGGACCGGTCGGCGCCAGTGCGTTGGGCTGCACCTGGTAGTTGCTGCCCACCGCGCCGGGCGGCGACAGCGAACTGCCTTCGGCCGGGATCAGCGTGGAGACGAAGACGTAGCCGCCCGGCGGGGTCACTGTCAGCTCGAACTCGCAACGCGCCGGCGCCGCCGGGCCGAACAGGAACTGGTAGTAGCCGTCGTTGCCGACGGTCATCGACACCGCGTTGCCGTCGATGCGGTAGCCGCCGGCCGCGGCGTTGAGCAGGCTGGTGGCCGGGTCGTAGCCGGCGCAGACGCCGACCGGGGCCAGGGTGACGATCGCGCCGGGCACCGGGTCGCGGGTGACCGCGTCGTAGACCACGCCCGACGGATCCACCGGCAGGCTCTGCTGCGGCAGGTTCTCGCCGGCCTTGAGCACCACTTCCAGCTGGCTGATGCCGCCGTCGCTGACCCGGCACGAGCTGTTGCTGCCGTTGCTGATCGCCGCGTCGGCCGCGCACGGGGCGGTGGCGCCGGAAGCGGTCTCGCCGCTGACCGGGAACGCCCAGATGACCCCGGAGCTCGGATCGCGGAAGCGGATGTGCCACTTCTGCCCGGGGATCACGTCGCCGAAGCGGTAGCTGCCGTCGGCGGCGCTGAGCGTGGTCTTGACCACCTGGCCGCTGGTCGGATCGACCAGTTCGACGATCCAGTTCTGCAGGCGGCGATCGCCGCCGTCGAGCAGGGTGTCGTCGTTGCCGACGTCGAACCACACCGTGCCCGACACCGAGGCCGCCAACTGCACCTGGGTCGGCACGCGGCAGGCGTTCTGGGTGATCGCCGGATCGCACACCGGCAGCTGGGTCACGTCGCCCTCGAACGCGCCGCGTTCGGCCGGGGTCGGGCTGTGCGTGGCGTCTTCGCCGCCGCCCTGCACCAGCACCGCGTTGTTGACCGGGTTGCCGGTCGCCGCCGCGGCACCGACCGCGACCTGCACGTGGATGCGATCGCTGGCGGTCTGTCCGGGCGCGATCAGCGTACTGGCGTCGCAGCTGAAACGGTCGGCACCGACCGCGCCGGCGCAGGTCCAGCCGTTGCCGGTGGGCAGCGCCGCCAGGGTCACGCCCGGCGGCAGGCGGTCCTGCACCTGGTACACGCCGGCGGTCGGACGCGGGCCGATGTTGCGCACGCTGATCGTGTAGCGGGCGGTGTTGTTGACGGTGAACTTGACCGGGTCGGCGAGCTTGCTGACGACCAGGTCAGGGGTGTTGGCGATCTCGCCGAAGTTGTTGTCGATCGACTGCGCGCCCGGAGTCAGCACCACCGCGGAAATCGCCGACGGCACGGTCTCGCGCGGGGTCGCCACGCCATGCGTGGTGCCGCCAACGGTACCGGCGCTGGTGACGCCGTTGCGGGTGTCGGCCGGTTGATCCGGTTCGGTCACCGTGTAGGTGCCCGGACGCAGGTTCTCGAAGCGGTAGTTGCCCTGCGCATCGGTCTGCACGCTCAGTTGCACCGCGGCGCCGAGATCGTCGGTGCCGGTCAGCACCACGCGCACGTTGGCGATGCCCGATTCGTCGCTGCCGACCACGCCGTTGTCGTCGTTGTCGTAGTACACGCGGCCGGACAGCGACGACGCCGCCACTTCGCCGAAGTCGTAGTGCTGGCCCTGCTGGTTGGCGCCGAGCACGATGGTGGCGATCGCCGACGGCGTGGTGGTCACGCCGGTGGCGGTGCCGCCCTTGTCGCCTGGCACGGTCTTGCCGTTGAGGGTGCCGGTCGGCTGGGTCGGCTCGGTCACCGTGTAGGTGCCCGGCAGCAGGCCGATGAAGCTGTAGTTGCCGGTCGCATCGGTCTTGGTGGTGAGGTTCACCGCCTGGCCGTTCTGGTCGGTGCCGGTCAGCACCAGCTCCACGTCGGCCAGGCCGGTCTCGGCCGGGTCGATCACGCCGTCGTTGTCGTCGTCGCGCCACACCCGTCCCTGGATCGCGCTGCCGCTGGGGTTCTCGCCGAAGTTGAACTCGGTGCCGTCCAGGCCCGCGCCCAGCTGGATCTGCGAGATGCGGTCGGTGCTGGCCGCATCCGGGCCGCCGGGCGCGGCCACCGCGGTGCCGGCCACGCAGGTGCCCGCCGCGCACGCCGCGCCGCCGATCTGGCCGGGATTGATCGCGCTGGGACGGTTGCTGTACTGCCCGCTCGGCAGCGGCTCGCGCACGCTGTAGGTGAGCGTCGGATCCAGGTCGTCGAAGCGGTAGGCGCCGTTGCCGTCGGTGCTGGTGGTGGCCAGCACCGCGCCGGTGACGGCATCGAGCAGTTCCACGGTGGCGCCGGCGATCGCCGGATCGCCGCCGTCGCGCACGTTGTTGAAGTTCAGGTCCACGTAGACCCGGCCGGACAGGCTGGGACGACGCACTTCCGGGAAGTCGTAGCGCACGGCCGCGTCGGACGCGCCGACCGGAATCGTGGTGTAGCTGGAGTTGGGGCTGCCGGCGGCATAGGTGCCGCCCAGCGACGGCGCGCTGGCGCCGGCGACCGGCGGATCCACCGGCCCGTTGCGATAGCCGGTGGGCTGGGTCTGGGTCAGCGTGTAGCCGCTCGCGCCGGCCGCCGACAGGTTGTCGAAGCTGTAGCTGCCGTCGGCCGCGGTGGTGGTGCTGCGGTTGACCGCATTGCCGTAGGCGTCGGTGCCGCTCAGCACGATGGTGACGCCGGCGATGCCGGGTTCGCCGTTCTGGTGAACGCCGCCGTTGCCGCCCGCGCGGTCGCGGTCCTCGAACACGGTACCGGCCAGCGATGCCCGGGTGACCAGGATCGGCACGGTGGACGTGTTGTTCGGCGGGACGCGATCGACCTGCTCGGTGGTGATGGTCGCGGTGTTGTTGATCGCCGACGCGCCCGGATAGGCATCCCAGCGCACCGGCACCACGATGCGCAGCTTGCCGCCCACGGTGACGTCGCCGAGGTTGCAGGTCAGCGTCGCCGAGGCCTGGTTGCAGTTGCCGGTGCCGTTGGGCACTTCGCCACCGCCGCCGCCCGGGATCGGGCCCTTCTTCTGCCAGGTCACCTGACCGACGACCACCAGCCCGGCGGGCAGCGTGTCGCTGACCACGGTGCCGGTGCCGTTGAGCGGACTGCTGCCGCTGCGGTCGCGCGACAGGCTCGCGCCGGGACCGTTGTTGATGCCGTCGATGACGTAGAAGAACGGCTGGCGCAGGCCCACCGAGGTGGCGTTGGCCGGCAGCGCCGCATCCGGATCGGCATCGGGCGCGGTGGTGATCACGTGCTTGCTCACGCCCACGTCGGCGGAGGCGCGGATCGTGGTTTCCTGGCTGGCGCCGTTGTTGGCGGTGTTGCTGTCGGTCTCGGCGGACGTGGCCTGGGCCAGATTGCTGACCGTGTCGCCGGCCGCGCCGGGCGGGGTGTCGTAGCGGTAGCGCAGGTACAGCGTGCTGGTCTGGCCGGACGCGACCACGCCGGCGACGTTGTTGCTGAAGCCGATGCCGGGCATCAGACAGTTCAGCACCTGCACCGCGCCCACGGTCGGGTTGCTGCCGGACGTCACCGAACAGGCGGCCGGATCGAAGGTGCCGGTGGGCGTGGCCGAGGCGCCGATGAAGGTGACGGTGCGGCCGGACGGCGGAGTGAAGGTGTCGGCCAGGCGCACGTCGGTGGCGACCGACGGGCCGTTGTTGCGGATGGTGATGCGGTAGGTGATCAGGTTCGCCGCGGCATTGGTCGCGTCGAAGCCGAGCGGATCCACGCCGCCGGTGAAGCCGGTGTCCACCTTGTTGGTGATCAGGTCGACCTGGCCGGCCTCGAACGGCAGCTGCGCGCTCTTGCTGTCGTCGCTGGTGTCGGTATTGAAGTCGTAGGTGTTGCCGTCGCCGTCGGTGCCCGCGGTGGCATCGCCGTTGCCGTCGCCATCGAGGTCCACCACGAAGTCGGCGGTGTTGTCGAACTGGCGGCCGGTGTTGCCGCTGTTGACGTTGGGCCGGATCACCACCTGCAGGGTTTCGGTCTGCTCGTTGGTGAGCGAGGGCAGCGCCGGGCATTGCACGGTGACCTGCGCCGGCGCGCCGGTCGGATTGGCGTAGGAGGTGCCGCCGGCGTCGACGGTGACCGTCACCCCGGCGCCAGCGCTGGCGGTACAGGCCTGGGTGCCGGCACCGGTGCGCTGCGCGGACACCAGCACGAAGCCCGAATCGTTGGCCGGCAGGGTGAACACATCGCGGAAAATCACCCCCGGCACCGTCGACGGGCCGCGGTTGATGTAGGACATCACATAGGTGGTGTTGACGCCGGCGCGGCCGGGCGTGCCAGAGGAAATGGTCTTGGCGGTGGTGGCGACGTTGGCCACGCGCGCGATGCGGATCCAGTCCGAGGCCTGGTTGTTGTTGCCGTTGAGCTCGCCCACCGAACCGGCCACGGCCGCATCGATGCCGACCCCGGCGGTGTTGCAGAACGCGCCGCTGATGGCGGTGCCGCCGCAGGTGCCGGCGGGCTGGTTGAAGCTGTCGAACAGCGCGCGCTTGACCTGGATGACGATCTGCGCGCTGGCGCCGTTGGCCAGTGCGTTGGTGCCGGAGCGGCAGACCACCGAGGCGCCGTTGATGGCGCAGTTCCAGCCGACCGGGGCGGCGGTCACGCTGATCTGGGTGCGGCCGTTGACGAAGCCGGGCACGGTGTCGTTGACCACCACGCCGGTGGTGCTGTCCGGGCCGTTGTTGGTCACGGTCAGGGTGTAGCTGAGCGTGTCCTGGTTGGCCGCCAGCACGTTGTCGGCAGCGCCGGCACCATTGGTCTGCTTGGCGATGGACAGGTCCGCGCGCTCGTCGGTGGTGCGGGTGCCCGCGCCCGAGCAGTCGTTGCCGGTTTCCGGATCGCGGTCGATGCCGTTGCCGGTCAGCGGCTCGATCGAGCCGCCGGAGCCGCCGGTACAGGCGTTGTTGAGCAGGTTGGCCGAGGAACTGCGCGCACGCGTCAGCAACTGCAGCGTCGGCGCCTGCGCGCCCACCGCCAGCGGCAGCGAACCGGCGCCGAGGTCGCAGGTCACGTGCTGCACGCTGGAGCCGCTGTAGGCCTGGTCCACGGTGCAGGTCCACGCGCCGCTGGCGAACGCCACGCCCGGCTGCGCCACGCTGCCGTCCGGCTGCAACAGCTCTTCGCCGGTCGCCAGCGTATCCACCGTCTGCACCTGGCCGGTCGCCGGGCGCGGTCCCATGTTGCGCACGACGATGCTGCTGGTCATGCGACTGTCCAGATCGCTGCCGATGCCGCTCCACACCGGCACCAGCGCCGGGGTCTTGGTCTTCTGCAGCGACAGGTCGGCACCGTCGGCGAGCACGGTGAAGGTGGTGCTGCCGGTGTTGTCGGTGCTGTTCGCGTCCGGCGTGTCGGCGCTGGCGGTGGCGCTGTTGGTGACGTCGCCGCTGCTGTTGGTGCCGGACGCCGGCACCGTGCTCTCGATGGTGAAATCGGCTACGGCGCCGACCGCCAGGCTGCCGTTCAACGCGCAGGTGCGGGTGGCGTCGCCGTTGCTGTTGGTGCAGGTCCAGCCGGCCGGCACGGTGCCGCCGGTGGCCAGGAAGCCGGTGGGCAGGTTGTCCACGAAGCGCGGATTGACCGCGGCGCTCGGCCCCTGGTTGCGCACCTGGATGTTGAAGGTGACCGGCTGGCCGGAGATCGCCGGCGAGGGGTTGACGCTCTTGCTCAGCGCCAGGTCGGCGCCGGCGGTGACCGTGGTGGTCACGCTGCCGGTGTTGTTGTCGGGCAACGGATCCGGCGTGGAGCCGGCCTGCACGCGTGCGGTGTTGACGATGTTGCCGCTGGCCGCGGTGACGCGGGCGCGGAAGGTGAAGCTGCTGCTGCCGCCATTGGCCAGCGCACCGGCGTGGGTGGCGGTCATGCTGCCGCTGTTGAAGGTCCAGCCGCTGCCGCTGAAGCTGTTGGCCACGTACTGCACCGCGGCCGGCAGCGTGTCGACCACGGTGAAGCCGGCCGAAGCGCTGGGTCCGGCGTTGCGCACGGTGACGGTATAGGTGACCTCGGCGCCGGCGACGACCGGGTTCGGCGTGGCGGTCTTCTCCACGCTCAGGTCGCCCGCCGATTCCAGCGTGGTCGCTTCCAGGCGGCGATTGTTGGCTGCATTGCTGTCGCCGGCGAAGAACGGATCGGCATCGGCCAGCGAGGCGATCGGCGTGCTCGCCGCGGGCAGGCCGGTTTCCACGCCGATCGCGCCGCGGATCTCGATCGTGCCCGGGGCCAGGCCGACCGTGCTCACCGGCAACTGGAAGGTCACCGGCGCGCCGTTGGAAGAGAAGGTCCCGACCAGCGTGCCGACCCGGCATTCGATGCGCTGCGCGTTGCCGGCGGCCACGCTGCAGGAGGACGGCAACGGCGAGCCCGCCTGGGCACCGGCGGGCAGGTCGAAGATCACCACCGCGTTGTTGACCGTATCGGCGGCACTGTTCTCGACGGTGACGCTGTAGATCACGCTGCCCCCGGCCGGCGTGGGATCGTAGCCGGTGTCGGACAGGTTGGTGATCTGCAGGTCCGCGGCCGCGGCCAGCGCAGGCGCGGCCGACAGCAGGACGGCCATCAGCAACCGCAAGCGTCGCCCCGACGACGCCGTGGTCCGGTGGTGTTCGCAGGCGGCACGCGCCCACGCCCGCAGTGCAGCCGCACGGCTGCCGCGCATCAAATGATCCATGTGCCTCTCTCTCCCCAAGCATCCAAGCCGGACCCACGAACCGGCGCCCCAGGCCTAGGCCGTGCGGGGCGCGCTGACGATCGGGATCGGTACCCACCCCGAAAGCGCAGGCGAGGCCTGCCGGTGTGGTGGCGCGGATTCTGCGCAGGGGCGCGCAGGCAGTCAGTAGCAGCAGTTCGCGTTCGCTCTCACTTCCTCACACGTACAGCGAGACGCATGGCGCAATGGCAATGAGATGCGGCCCATGGCCGCACTGTGACGGGAGGCGGCACGCCGGCATGGCGGATGAAACGCGGCATTCTGTCTACCGATCGCGTGGCGTCGGCTCCGCGCGCGACGCGGATGCGGATGCGGATGCGGATGCGACGAAGACTAGGCGTTGTCGCCCAGCAGATATCCCTGCCCGCGCACCGCACGCAGCGGCAGCGTCGCGGCGGTGGCCGCGGTCACCCGTGCGCGCAGGCGATGCACCAGCACCTCCAGGCGGTGCGGATCGAAGTCCCACGGCGCGTCGGTGACCGCCGCGATCAGCGTGTCGCGATCCACCGGCGCGCCGCGTTGCGCGAACAGCGCCTTCAGCAGGCCGCGTTCGGCCTCGGTCAGCGCCAGCGTGCGCTGCGCTGGCGAGGACAGCGTCCAGCCGTCGTCGCTCAAGCGCCATTCCTGCGCCGGCAACGCCTCCGGCGATGCGGCAGGCTGCAAGCGCCGACGCAGATTGGCCAGTGCGGCGATCAGCAGTTCCACATCCAGCGGCTTGACCAGGTAGATATCCGCGCCTTGCAGCAAGCCGCGGGTCATGTCGGGATTGGCGCCGCGGCCGGTGAGCATCACGATGCCCGCCTGCGGCGCGATCTGCCGCAGATAGCGCGCCACCGAATAGCCGTCCTCGCCCGGCAGCCCGACATCCAGCACCACCAGATCGCAAACATGACCGAGCAGATGCCGGTACAGCGTTTCGGCGCTGCCGAAGCCGAGCACCTGCGCGCCTTCGTGGGCCAGCTCGTCGACGATGATCGCGCACAGCTCGGCGTCGTCCTCGACCACCGCGATGCGCACACCGTCCAGCACCAGGCCCTGCGAAGCGGTCATCGCCGGCCGCTCGCAGAAGGCGACGGCACGCGCGCGGCATACGCCAGGCAGCGAGCGCACGCCACGCGGCTAACCCTCCCCGCCATTCGCGCCAGCCATCGCAGGCGGCTGCGCATGCTCGTGCGGGAAGCTCAATACGAATGCGGCGCCGGTGCCGGTCTCGGCGTCGATCCAGATCCGCGCGCCATGCCGCTGCATCAGCCCGTTCGCCATCGCCAGGCCGAGCCCGGTGCCTTGGCCGGCCGGCTTGGTGGTGAAGAACGGCTCGAAGATCTTGTCGTGCAGATCCGCGGGAATGCCCGGACCGGTATCGCGGCACTGCAGCCAGGCTTCGCTGCCGACACGTCGGCCCAGCAAGGTCACCGTGCCGCCGTGCTCCATCGCATCGTCGGCATTGGCGACCAGGTTGAGCAGGATCAGCTCCAGCTGATGCCGGTCGAAATGCACCTGCAGCCCAGGCGGCACCTGGACATCGAGCGCGATGCCGGGCTTGAGCGCCTGTTTCAATAGCGGCTGCAGCGCCGCCACCAGTTCGCGCAGATCGAGCGCCTCGGCCTGGGTCTCGTCCTGACGACCGAAGCTGAGCAACTTCGCGCTGAGCGCAGTGGCGCGCCTGGCCGCCGCCTCGACGCCATCGAACGCCGCGCCGATCGCCTGCGCATCGCTGGCGCGGCGCCCCTGGCGCACGTAGCCCAGCACCAGGCTCAGCAGATGATTGAAATCATGGTTGAGGCCCGAGGCCAGGCGCGCTACCGCTTCCACCTTCTTGGCGCTCACCAGCTGCTCTTCGACCTGGCGCCGCTCCTCCACTTCGCGCCGCAACGTGTCGTGCGCGATGCCGAGTTGCTCGGCGCGCGCCTGCGCATCGCGCAGGCTCTGCCGCAACGCGGCCGACGTGCGGTCCAGCACCACCGCGATCAGCAGGAAGATGACACCGCTGATGAGCGCATCTCCGATGACGTCGTGCGGCTCGCCATTGCCCAGGTCCACGTACGTTCCGAGCGCGAACGACAGCGCGACAATGGCGAACATCATCCACAACGCCGGCCGTCCCACCGCCAGCGCGGCGATCGCCATCGGCACCACCAGCACCGGCTGCTCGAAGCGCTGTCCACCGAATCCGCTGGCGGCATAGCTCGCGAAGACCGAGATCGCGAATACGCACAGCGTCTGGTAGGCGGCCCAGCGGAACCGACCGAACCGGATCAGCACCACACCCAGCAGCGCGACCGCGCTGAACAGCGCGCTCAACGCCAGGCTGGTCAATTCGCCGGGACGCCACGCAACCGGCACTGCGATCGCGCGATATAGCCACGCAGCGACAGGCAAGGTCCCGAACAGCAACAGCACCACCTGGAACATCGGCGCATTGCGCAGATCCACCGGATCGGCGATGGGCACCGCGCGCAGCCATCTGGCCGGGCCGTGCAGCAACCGGTTGAATGTCCCATCTCCCCGCTTCAGCACCGCCAACCGCTCCTCCCCTCGCACCCCTGCGCGACCAGTATGCGACGATTGCGTCCCATCCGCATCCTTCACGCGTTTGCGATCGCGTGAGGCGCACGCGTCGGCCTTGCCGCCCCATTCGTGCACATGACGTACTGCACGCGCCGCCGGCGCGGAAGTGCGCTGCAATCGCGGTCCTGCTGCAGGAGCCCGCCATGCGCTTTCGCCACCTTGTCCTGTGCGTGCTGCTGAGCCTGAGCGGCGCCGCAACCGCGGCCGAGGACGACGCAGCGGCGGTGCGCGCCGCCGATGCGCGCTACTGGCAGGCCTACAACGCCTGCGACATGCGTGCGATGGGCGAGCTGCTCACCGACGACGTGGAGTTCTACCACGACAGGACCGGCCTCACCGCGTCCAGGCCCGCGGTGCTGCAATCCCTGCGCAACGGCCCCTGCGCCGACCCGGCGATGCACCTGCGCCGCGAGGCCGTCGCCGACAGCCTGCAGTTCCATCCGCTGGCCGGCGGCTTCGCGCTGCTGTCGGGCACGCACCGCTTCTACGTGCAGCGCGACGGCAAGCCCGAGCAGTTGGACGGCCAGGCCGAGTTCACCAATCTCTGGCAAGCGGTCGACGGCCACTGGCGCATGCGCCGCATCTACAGCTATGCGCACGGCGCGGTGACTTACGTAGCGCCCGCCACGCATCTGACGTTGGCGCCCGACATCCTGGCCGGCTACGCCGGCACCTATCTCGGCCAGAAGGTCGGCGACATCCGCGTCGCCGTGGAAGGCGACCATCTGAAGCTCACTGCGGGCGCGCTGGTCATCACCCTGCGCGCCGAATCGCCGACGCGCTTCTTCGCCGAGGAACGCGACCTGCGCTTCGTGTTCGCGCCGGCAGCGGATGGACGCGTGCGCCAGCTGAGCGTGTACGAGAACGGCGCCATCGTCGAGACCGCAACCGCGCAGTGAGGCAGCGGCGGCGGCCTCGCGTGCTGCGGTTCAACGCCGATGCAGCACGGACACTTCGATGAAGTCGGCGGTGCTGCGTTTCAGATAGACCCGATAGGTGCCTTGTCCGGCAATCGGCACATCGAAGCCGTCGCCCGGCGACAGCCCTGCGCGCTCGACCGGCGCACCCACGCGCGGCGTCGCCCGCAACCGCGTCCTCCCGCCATCGCCGCCGCGCGTGGCATTGGTCACCGTCAGCGCGCCCTCCCATAGGACGCGGCTGTCGCCCTGCAACAGGCTGAACTCAATCGAGGGCGAACTGGCCGCCGGCTTGCACGCGGCGGCCTGCGCTTCGGCCAAACGCCGCTCCAGCGGCTTGACCTCCACGTACTGCACGCATCCGTAAGTGCCGCTGACCAGCACCAGCACCGCCGACACCTCGGCGGCGGCGCGTTTGAACGACAGCGTCTGCCACCATTTCTGCGCAGGCGGTTGCGGCGGCTGACGGTTCGTTCGGGCCATGCACGCCACGCTATCGGCGCCGCGCTCGCTTGTCTGTTAGCACGGCTTGCGCCGCGAATCCGCAGACACGTCCGTCTACACGGCGCTCCGCAGTCCATCTCGCATCGATGGAAGGACGACAGGACCGGCGGAGGGTCGAGCGCCGACACGGCATGGCGAAACCGCTCGATCGGGCATGGCGCCGATCACCATCCAGATGGCCTTGGCCAGCATCGTCGCGCGCCGCGCGGTCGCATTGCCACCCGCACCCGCACCCGCGGCTGTGCCGCGCCCACCACGCATGTTGCGGCGCAACTTGACGCGGCAAGGGCGCCGGCAGAATCTTGGCATGTACTTTCGAAATAATTTTCGCAATCCGAAACACGCTTGTCAAGCGACACCAGCCAGCCGGTTCGGCAAGCTGGCGACGCACGATAGCCACCAGGACATGCCGATGACCAAGACCATCCCCCCAGGCGCGTTGGACGCCGCCGCCGAGGACAGCGGCGACGCAGCGGACAAGAAGCTGCGCAGCACCGTGCAATCGCTGGCGAAGGGGTTCCGGGTGCTCGAAGCGTTTTCCTCCGAACACGAGGAACTGTCGCTGAGCCAGATCGCGGCGCTGGCCAGGCTCGATCCGGGGACCACGTTCCGCATGCTCAACACGCTGGTCGAGCTGGGCTACGTGAATCGCCTTCCGGAAAGCCGCCGCTTCCGCCTGACCCTGAAAGTGCTGGACCTCGGCTTCCACGCCATCGCCCGCCGCGACCTGCGCAGCGTGGTGCGGCCGTTGCTGCGCGCGCTGGTCAGCGACGTCAACGAAGCGGCCAGCTTCGCGGTGCTGCAGGGTCCCGACGTGCTCTACATCGAACGGGTGCGTGCCGGCATCACCCGGCTGGGCGTGGACATCCGCATCGGCACCACCGTGCCCAGCACCCGCACCGCGATCGGCCTGGCCATGCTCGCGCATCTGTCGCCGGCGGAAGTGACGCGGGTGACCGGAGTGAACGTGCACGCGCCGCACGCGCCGGAGATCGCCGCCATGCTCGGCACCTTCGACCGCATCCGCCGCGACAACTACGTGATCCTCGATTCGATGCTGACCGAGGGGTTGCGCGTGCTGGCGGTGCCGGTGCTGGATGCCGACGCCTATCCGCTCGGCGCGATCAGCGTCGCCGCGCCGTCGGTGCGCACCAGCCACGACGAACTGCTCAACACCGCCCTCCAACCCACCCTGCTCGCGGCCAAGGACATCGCCTTCGCGATCCAGGCCAGCGGGAGCGTCGCCGTGACCGCACCCAGCACCTGACCGTCCGGGCGCCCGCCCGGCCCCCTGCAATCCGACCGCTTCGTGGACGCTCCGGCGCCCGCGCCGGGTTCTCCTTGTCCTGCGAGAGGCAGCAACGATGCTCATGCCCACCACCACCGCCAACGCCGCCACCGCCCGTTCGCTACCGCCCGCCGAGGCGCAGGCGGAAATCGGCGCCCGGCTCGAACGCCTGCCCATCACCCGCCAGGTCTGGTGGGCGCGCAACATCGTCGGCGCCGCCACCTTCTTCGACGGCTACACGGTGATCGCCATCGCCTACGCGATGCCGGTGCTGGCCAAGGAGTGGAACCTGTCGCCGGCGCAGATCGGCATGATCCTGTCGGCCGGCTACCTGGGCCAGTTGCTCGGCTCGGTGTTCTTCGGCTGGCTGGCCGAGCGCATCGGCCGCCTACACGTGCTGCTGTTCACCATCCTGCTGTTCGTGTCGATGGACGTGGCCTGCCTGTTCGCCGGCGGCGCCGCGGCGATGATGGCGTTCCGCTTCATCCAGGGCATCGGCACCGGCGGCGAAGTGCCGGTGGCCAGCGCCTACATCAACGAACTGATCGGCTCGAAGAAGCGCGGCCGCTTCTTCCTGCTGTACGAAGTGATGTTCCTGCTGGGCCTGGTCGCCGCCGGCGGCATCGGCTACTTCATGGTGCCGGCCTACGGCTGGAAGGCGATGTTCATGGTCGGGCTGATCCCGGCGCTGGTCATGATCCCGCTGCGCTTCTTCATGTTCGAATCGCCGCGCTGGCTGGCGTCCAAGGGACGTTACGACAAGGCCGACGCGATCGTGTCCGACCTCGAGCGCAGCGCCGAGCGCCGCCACGGCCCGCTGCCGGCGCCGGTGTTCGACCGCAACGCGCTGCCCAAGGCGCAGCGCTCGGACTGGCGCGAACTGTTCGGCAGCGTCTATCTCAAGCGCACGCTGGTGATCTGGTGCCTGTGGTTCTGTTCGTACCTGGTGGCCAACGGCCTCATCACCTGGTTGCCGACGCTGTACCGCCAGCATTTCGGGCTGTCGTTGCAGCAGAGCATCGCCTACGGCTTCCTCACCTCGCTGGCCGGCGTCGCCGCCGCGGTGGTGTGCGCGCTGTCGATCGACCGGGTCGGACGCAAGCGCTGGTACGTCGTCGCCTTCGCCGCCGGCAGCATCCCGCTGCTGGCGCTGGCGATGCTGGGCGGCACCTCGGCGCTGCAGGTGCTGGTGTTCGCGGCGCTGGGCTATGCCGCGGTGCAGACCATCACCTTCTCGCTGTACCTGTATTCGGCCGAGCTCTATCCCACCCGCATCCGTGCCATCGGCACCGGCCTGGGCAGCGCCTGGCTGCGCCTGGGCTCGGCCAGCGGCCCGCTGGTGGTCGGCGCGGTCATCGCCGGCATCGGCCTGCGCTACGTGTTCGTCGCCTTCGCCGCGGTGCTGCTGGCCGGCGCGGCGGTGACGCTGCTGTGCGCGCTGGAAACCAAGGGCAAATCGCTGGAAGAACTCTCGCCCTGAGCCCGGCGCCGGCCGCGGCGGCGCAGGCCGCCGCGCGCCTTCGATGCGTACCACCCCACGTCGAGCCCCGCGTTCGACTCCATCCCCCGTTGACCCGAAGAAGAGGAAAACAGCATGAGCAACATCGACCTGAAAGGCCTGGTTCCCGCGCCCGTCACCCCGTTCACCCGCGACGGCGCCGTCGACTATCCCGCGATCAAGCGCATCGGCAAGTGGCTGGGCGGCATCGAGGGCGTCAAAGGCCTGACCGTGCTCGGCCACGCCGGCGAAGGCACCTTCCTGGAGCGCGACGAGCAGGCCAAGGTGATCGAGGCGTTCCGCGACGCCGTCGACGCCCGCATTCCGATCATCGCCGGCATCACCCTGGAAGGCACCCGGGTGGCCGCCGACGAAGCCAAGCGCGCGGTCGCCGCCGGCGCCTCGGCGGGTCTGATCTATCCCTCGCACGGCTGGCTGCGCTTCGGCTACCAGAAGGGCGCGCCGCAGGATCGCTACAAGGCCATCCACGAAGCCAGCGGCCTGCCGATGATCCTGTTCCAGTACCCGGACGTGACCAAGGCCACCTACAACCTGGAAACGCTGCTGGAGATCGCCGCGCTGCCGGGCGTGATCGCGATGAAGAACGGCGTGCGCAACATGAAGCGCTGGGACACCGAGATCCCGGTGTTCCGCAAGGAGCGGCCGAACGTGCCGGTGCTGACCTGCCACGACGAATACCTGCTGCACACCATGTTCGACGTGGACGGTGCGCTGGTGGGCTACGGCTGCATCGCCCCGGAGCCGCTGATCGAGATGATCGCCGCCGGCAAGGCCAAGGACTACGCCAGGGCACGCGCGCTGCACGACCGCCTGCTGCCGGTGACCAAGAGCGTCTATCACCGCGGCTCACACATGGAAGGCTCGGTCGCGCTGAAGTGGGCGCTGGCCGCACGCGGCCTGCTCGATCACGCCACCGTGCGTTCGCCGCTGCTGCCGCTGGCCGACGGCGCCGACAAGGAAATCGCCGACGCGATGGCCGCCGCCGGCCTCGGCAAGGTGGCCTGACCCGACGGGTTCCATCCAGTCCGATGGGCCGCGCAGTGGCGCGGCCCATCCGCTGCGCCGATGGCTCGCGGATCGGCGCCGCGCACCGCGTTTTGTGCTGTGTCACCGCGTCTTTTGCCGGTCCCCCCACAGATCTGCGCACAGGCCGTGTCCGTCGCCGACGGACGCGACGCTGTCCTGCGGCTCCACGACCGGAAGGTGTCTCCCCTTCGCGCACTGCCGCGACGCCGCGCACCTGCCGCGCACGTCCAGCGGGCGCATCGTCTCGTCCGTGGAGCGTCCCATGTCCCGAACCCTCTCTTTTGTCTCGTTGCTGGCAGCCGCTGCCCTTCCCGCCACCGCCATGGCCGCCGATACCGATGGATGGCTGGACGAACACGGCATCGCGCCGCGCTTCGTCTGGTCCAACGACTATGCGCGCAACGCCGATGGCGGCCTGTCGCGCGGCGATCGCAATGCCGGCGGCGTGGTCGCCGGCGCCGACCTGGATCTGCAGCGCCTGTTCGGCATTCCCGGCGCCACCCTGCACGTCACCGGCGCCTGGTACTACGGCAACAGCCTGTCGCAGCGCCAGATCGGCAACGGCGTCAAGGTGCAGGGCTACTGGTACCAGCAGCAGCAAGCGCAACTGGCGCAGCTGACCTGGGAACAGGCGTTCGACGATGGCCGCTGGCAACTCGTCGCCGGACGCATGAACACCACCTGGCAATTCGCGCGCAGCCGCTACGGTTGCCGCTTCGTCGGCGCATCGGATTGCCCGTTCCAGCTGAGCCAGGCCGATGGCGGCTTCGTCGGCTTTCCCTACGTCAACTGGGGCGCGAAGCTGCGCTACAAGCCCGATGCACGCTATGTCTCGGTCGGCGCGTTCGAACTCAATCCGCAGCGCAAGAACAACGACGGCCTGGACTGGAGCACCGCCGACAGCAGCGGCGTGCTCGGCACCCTGGAAGTCGGCTACGAGCCCGACCCCGCGCTGGGCCGGGGCGCGCCGCGCTACGTGGCCGGCGTCTGGTACAACTCGGCCGACTACAGCGACCTGCGCTACAACCGGAGCGGCGGATTGCGCGGCCTGGTCGGCGGGCAGGCGCGCATGTACGACGGCGGTCGCTGGGGCACCTACGTGATGGGCGAACGCGCGCTCTACCGGCCGCAGGGCATGGCCGGCAAGCGCATGCTGGTCGCGTTCGGCAACATCGCCGCGCCGCTGGATGCGCGCCAGGTGTACGACCTGCAGGTCACCGCCGGCCTGTACTACAGCGGCCCGTTCACCTCGCGGCCCGGCGACGGATTCGGTGCGGTCGCCAACTACTACCGCTTCAGCGCCGACCAGCAGGGCTACATGAACGACCTGCTGCGCAAGCGCGGTGCCGCGCCGGACATCTCGCGCAACGAGACCATCTTCGAACTCAACTACAGCTATCGCGTCGCGCAGTTGCCGCTGTCGCTGGTTCCGAACGTCCAGTACATCGTCAATCCCGACATCCTGGGCAATACCGCCGCGCGCCGCGCGCCGGATAACGCGCTGGTGATCGGCCTGCGGGTAATGGTCAACATCGGCGGGCTGGGCACCCCGAAGTGAAGCGCATGCGGGCCGCACCGCGATAGCGGCAGGCGCTGCGGCTTGCAGCGCTTGCACGGCCGCGCGCCCACCAGGCTGCATGCCGATCGGGCCGCGCCTGCGGCACGGATGGACACGTATTTCACCGCAGTTCGCGCCACGGCGCACCGTCCGCTTCTCGGGCAGGAACGCGGCGATGCCGCGCCTGCGCCAGCAGCCGCGCAAACGCTCTGCCTGCTGAACGGCCAAGTTGCAAAGGTCGCCGACTGCCATTAAATGTACAACTGAACATTTACGCAGGAGCGCCGACCATGGCGACAAAGCCACTCCCGCGCCCCCGCGGCCGCCCGAGCAAGGACCAGGCCGACGGCCGCCAGGCGCTGCTGGCGGCGGCCACCGCCAGCTTCGCCCGGTACGGCTTCGAGCGGGCCGATATCCGCACCATCGCCGCCGCCGCAGGGGTGAGCCCGAGCCTGGTGCGCGTGCATTTCGGCAGCAAGGCCGAGCTGTGGAACGCCTGCGTGAACCAGCTCGCACAGGACGTCGTCCCGCGCCTCGACGCCATGGCGACGCTGACCCGCCACGACCAGCGCCCGCTGCACGAGCGGCTGACGGACGCCATCCTGATCATGGCCGCCTTCTACGAGGCCAATCCCGCGGTCCGCGACTTCGTCGCGCGCGTGGTGTCGGAACGCCCAGAGCGCGCCACCGTCGTCGCCGAGCGCCTGCTGCGTCCCTCCTACGAGGCCGGCCATGCGCTGATCCTTGCCGGCATCGAGGCCGGCATCGTGAAGGCGACGCATCCGGCGCTGTTCTTCGTCCTGCTCAACAGCATGCTGAGCCAGCCGCCGGAGTTCCCGCAGCTGCTGGCGCGGCTGGCCCCGGAGATCGCGGCCGGCGAGGCGCGAGCGCGGCTGGTCGACACCGTCCTCGCCACCCTGCTGCATTCCCCGCATCGCGACACCGGTCGCGCGCCGGTCGCGCCACTGCACGCTCCCCAGGAAGGCACCCCATGACGCAGACCATCCCGCAACCGCGTTCGCTGCCGCTGCTCGGCAATTTCCACCATCTCGATGGCGATGCGCCGGTGCAGAGCCTGATGCGGCTGGCCAAGGTGCACGGCCCGATCTTTCGCCTGAACAGCGGACCGCTGTCGCTGACCGTGCTGAGCGGACAGGACCTGGTGGACGAGGTCTGCGACGAAACCCGCTTCGAGAAGAAGTTGCACCGTCCGCTGCAGACGTTGCGCGACCTCGGCGGCGACGGCCTGTTCACCGCCTACAACGACGAACCCAACTGGGCCAAGGCGCACCGGCTGTTGATGCCCGCATTCGGTCCGATCGGCGTGCGCGCGATGTTCGGGCGCATGGAGGACATCGCCGAACAGATGCTGCAGCGCTGGGAGCGGTTCGGCCCGGACGCGGTGATCGACGTGGCCGACAACATGACCCGGCTGACGCTCGACACGATCGCGTTGTGCGCCTTCGACTACCGCTTCAACAGCTTCTACCAGAACGAGATGCACCCCTTCGTCGCGGCGATGGTGGGCGCGTTGGCCGAGGCCGGATCGCGCGCGCGCCGGCCCGACATCGCCAACCGCCTGCTCGCGCCCGGCCGGCGCCGCTACGAGGCCGACCTGGCGATGATCCGCGGCGTCGCCGACACCTTGATCGCCGAGCGCCGGGCCGACCCGAACGCGGCCGCGCGCGACGACCTGCTCAACCTGATGCTGTACGGACGCGACCAGGCGACCGGCGAGGCGCTGTCGGACGAGAACATCCGCTACCAGATGGTGACCTTCCTGATCGCCGGCCACGAGACCACCAGCGGCCTGCTGTCGTTCGCGCTGTATCTGCTGCTGCGCCACCCGGCGGCGATGGCACGCGCGCGCCAGGCGGTGGACGCCGCGCTGGGCACGCAGCCGCCGCAGGTCGAGGACCTGGCCAGACTGCGCTACATCGAGCAGATCCTGCAGGAAACCCTGCGGCTGTGGCCGACCGCCCCGGCGTTTGCGGTCGCGGCGCGCGAGGCGACCACGCTGGCCGGCCGCTATGCGGTGACGCCGCAGGACACCCTGCTCGTCCTGATTCCCACCCTGCATCGGGATCCGAAGGTGTGGGAGGATCCGGAGGCCTTCCGGCCGGAGCGCTTCGCGCCCGACGCGGCCGAACGGCTCCCGCCCAATGCCTGGAAACCGTTCGGCAACGGCGCGCGCGCCTGCATCGGGCGCGGCTTCGCGATGCAGGAGGCGCAGCTGGTGCTGAGCATGATCCTGCAACGTTTCGACCTGGACCAGGTCGATCCGAACTACCAGCTCGACGTCGCGGAAACCCTGACCCTGAAGCCGGACGGCTTCCGCATCCGCGCGCGCCGGCGCGACGACCTCGCGCTGCGCCGCCGCAGCGCGGTGCCGTCCGCGCCGCAGAAAGTCCTGGCACCGGCCACCACGCCGGCCCCCGCCAGCACGGCAGCGGGGACGCCGCTGCTGGTGCTGTACGGCGGCAATTCCGGCTCGTGCGAGGCGTTCGCGCAGCGCATCGGCGGCGACGCCGCCGCGCAGGGCTATGCGCCGGTGGTCGCGCCGCTGGACGACCATGTCGGCCGCCTGCCGCGCGACCGCGCGGTGGTGGTGGTCACCTCGTCCTACGAAGGCCAGCCACCGGACAATGCGCGCCGCTTCCTCGCGTGGGTGGAAGCGCTGGCCCCCGGCGATCTGGCCGGCGTGCGCTACGCCGTGTTCGGATCCGGCAACCGGCAATGGGCGCGCACCTACCAGGCGATTCCGAAACGGGTGGATGCCGCGCTGGAGGCGGCCGGTGCCGCACGCGTCAGACCCCGCGGCGAAACCGACGCCGGCGGCGATTTCTTCGGCGGCTTCGATGCCTGGTACGCCGGCCTGTGGCCGGACCTCGGCCAGGCGCTGGGCAAGGCGACGCAGGAGCACACCGCGCAGGCGCTGGAGGTGCAGATCGTGCCGGCCGCACGGCTCGGCGCGTTGCGGCTGAGCGAACTCGACCATGGGCGCATCGTCGACAATCGCGAACTGGTCGACATGTCCGCGCCGTTCGCGCGCTCCAAGCGCCACATCGAGATCGCCCTGCCCGAGGGCATGCGCTACCGCACCGGCGACTATCTCGCGGTGCTGCCGCGCAACCCCGCCGCGCAGGTCGAGCGCGTGCTGCGGCGCTTCGGCCTGGCCAGCGATACCCAGGTCATCATCGGCCAGCGGCCTGGTGCCGCATCCGGCCTGCCCAGCGGCTATCCGGTCGCGCTGGCGCAGGTGCTCGCCGACTACGTGGAACTGGCGCAACCGGCCACGCGCGCGCAGGTCGCGCAACTGGCCGCCGCCACGCGTTGCCCGCCCGATCGCGCCGCACTGGAAACGCTGGCCGCCGAGCCGGCCTATACCGACGAGGTGCTCGCCAGGAAGACCAGCCTGCTCGATCTGCTGGAGCGCTTCCCCGCCTGCGAACTGGCGCTGGGCGCGTTTCTCGGCGCGCTTCCGGCCATGCGCGCGCGGCAATATTCCATTTCCTCCTCGCCGCTGCGCGACCCGGCGCAGTGTTCGCTGACCGTGGCCGTGCTCGACGCGCCGGCGCTGTCGGGGATCGGGCGACGCCGCGGCGTGGCCTCCACCTATCTGGCAGGTCTCGAAGCGGGCGCGCTGGTGTCGGTCGCGGTGCGGCCTTCGCAGGCGAGCTTCCACCCGCCGGAAGATCCGGCCACGCCGATCATCCTGGTCTGCGCCGGCAGCGGCATCGCCCCGTTCCATGGCTTCCTGCAGGAACGCGCGATCCAGAAGGCGGGCGGGCGCGAGGTCGGCGACGCCCTGCTGTTCTTCGGCATCGACCATCCCGACGTCGACTGCCTGTACAAGGACGAATTGCAACGCTGGCAAGACATGGGCGTGGTCGATGTCCGCCTGGCCTTCTCGCAGGCGCCGCAGGACGGCGTGGCCTATGTCCAGCACCGCATGTGGCAGGACCGCGAGCGCGTATCGGCGCTGTTCCAGCAAGGCGCCACCGTGTTCGTGTGCGGCGACGGCGAGCACATGGCGCCGGCGGTGCGCGACACCTTCGTGCGCATCTATCGCGACAGCATGGGCGTCAGCAACGAAGCGGCGAATGCCTGGGCCGACCGTATCGAACGCGAACACGGCCGCTACGTGGCGGACATTTTCTCGTGACGGCGAGGACGGTCAGGGCCGCCTGGCGGACAGCAACGGAGGCCGTCGCCCACGACTGTGCTCGTGCGGGGAGCATGGCTTACGGCATGCGCTGACGGCGTTCGTTCCGGACAGCGCACGCACCCGACATCGCCTTGTGCGATGGTCAACGCGACGCCAAGCCAGGCTGGATTCCTCCACACGCGCGGCGCGCACGATCAGCGTGGCGTTCTCACATCCGATTGCAGGCGGGAAAACCGCAGGAACAGCGGCATTCGGATTGCCGCGTCGCGACAGGACGCTCGCGGCAGCGCGCCATGCGCACGCCGGCCATGCAACGCTACTTCTTCAGCGACGCATCGTCGCCGGACTTCGTCGCGGCTGCGTCCTTGGCCGGGCGGTCGCGATTCTTCTTGGCCCGGGTGACCAGATAGAAGGCCGATCCGACGAACAGGATGAACAGTCCGGCGACCCATGGCATCAGCGTGGTGTCCATGCAAAGCTCCGTGTGGTTGTGCGGCCTCTAAAACACCACACCGCAGGTGAAGGGCTTGCTAGCCCGTGCCCGCCTCGACGGCCCGCGGCCCGCGCCGGCCCGCATGCGCCATGCTGCCGTGCGACATGCCTTCCTGCGCCATCCGTCGCCTAATCGTGCCGCAGCAGCCAGCGGGCACATGCCGGCAGCGTGTCGCATGCGCGCCACGGCTGTCGCCTGTCGCGCAGCGGCCACGCCATTCGATGCGGTATCCCTGTCCATTCAGGAGAGTCCAGATGATCAGCAAGAACACCATTTGCCTCTGGTTCGACGGCACCGCGCTGGAGGCCGCAACGTTCTACGCCGAGACCTTTCCCGACAGTGCGGTAAAGGCGGTGCACCACGCGCCCGGCGACTACCCCGCAGGCAAGCAGGGCGACGTGCTGACGGTCGAGTTCAGCGTGCTCGGCATTCCCTGCCTCGGCCTCAATGCCGGCCCCGCGTTCCCGCATAGCCAGGCGTTCTCGTTCCAGGTGGCGACCGACGACCAGGCCGAGACCGACCGCCTGTGGAACGCCATCGTCGGCAACGGCGGCCAGGAAAACGCCTGCGGCTGGTGCAAGGACAAGTGGGGCGTGTCGTGGCAGATCACCCCGCGCGTACTGACCGCCGCGGTCACCGATCCCGATCCGGCGGTGGCCAGGCGCGCGTTCGAGGCGATGATGGGCATGATCAAGATCGACATCGCCGCGATCGAAGCCGCACGGCGCGGCTGAGCCCGCCTGTGGCCCGCGAGCCGGTCCGCCGCCGCGAACGACGCTCGTCTCCCGCCACCATCTCGTAGCTGGTGCTGCGTCTCCCGCCAGGGATCTGCGCAGCACGCCACGCTGCGCCCGTTCCGCGATGCCGCGCAATGCGGTGTCGCTGTCGCATTCGGCCAGCGCCGCCACTTGCCGGTGATCAGAAGCCGCCGAACAGGCGAGGCCATGGCCGTACGCACGATCGCCGCATTTTCTGCGGACATTGAACGCCGTCATCGCCGCATCGGCACAAGCAGGCTCCGATTTGCGTCGCTTTTGGGAAGACTTCATGCGTCCGCCCAGCGGCCGTTGCTTGACTCCCAGACCTGGGCCTGCAATAAATGACCCATTGGTCATTTATATCGAGGAAGCATGCCATGGCCGAAGTACTGATCGTGGGCGCCGGCCCTACCGGACTCACCCTGGCGTTGTGGCTGACCCGGCAGGGGGTGGGCGTGCGCCTCATCGACAAGAGCGCCGGCCCGGGCGAGACCTCGCGTGCCATGGCGGTGCAGGCGCGCACCCTCGAGCTGTACCGCCAGGTGGGCATTGCGGACGCGGTCGTCGCCGCCGGCCATCGCACCCCGGCGATGAACCTGTGGGCGCGCGGCAAGCGCCGCGCGCGGATCGCACTGCAGGATTCCGCGGCGGGCATCTCGCCCTACCCGTTCGTGCTGGTGTACCCGCAGGACCAGCACGAGCGCCTGCTGATCGCCCAGCTCCAGTCGCTGGGCGTCGCCGTCGAGCGCAACACCGAACTGCTCTCCTTCGAGGACCACGGCGATCGCGTCGCCGCGCGCCTGCGCCTGCCCGACGGCAGCGAGCAGGCCGCGGAGGTGCGCTATCTGGCGGCCTGCGACGGCGCACGCTCGCCGGCGCGTCATCAACTCGGCATCGGTTTCGAAGGCGGCACCTACAGGCAGGTGTTCTATGTCGCCGACGTGGAACTCGGCGGCCTGCAGTCGATGGACGAAGCGCATATCGCACTCGGCGACGGCGATTTCATCCTCGTGCTGGCCTACAGCAACACCGGGCACTACCGGCTGATCGGCACCGTGCGCGACGAGCGTGCCGACCGGGCGGAGAGCCTGACCTTCGGCGACGTCAGCCAGGACGCCATCCGCAACCTCGGCGTGCGCATCGACCAGGTCAACTGGTTCTCGACCTATCGCGTGCACCATCGCGTCGCCGACAGCTTCCGCCACGGCCGCGTGTTCCTGCTCGGCGATGCCGCGCACGTCCACAGCCCGGTCGGCGGCCAGGGCATGAACACCGGCATCCTCGATGCCATCAACCTGTCCTGGAAACTCGCCGACGTGCTCAAGGGCCGCGCGTCCGACGCCGTGCTCGACAGCTACGCCGCCGAACGGCAGGCGTTCGCGCGCAGCCTGGTCAATACCACCGACCGCGCCTTCACCCTGGTCACCGCCGAAGGCAGCGTCGCCGGTTTCGTCAGGACCTACATCGCCCCGACCCTGGCCAGCCTGGCCTACCGGCTGCGCAACGTCAGCGAGCTGATGTTCCGCACCGTGTCGCAGACGATGCTGCACTATCGCGACAGCCCGCTGAGCGCCGGCAGGGCCGGCGCCGTCGAAGGCGGCGATCGCCTGCCGTGGGTGCAGACCGCCGACGCCGACAACTACGCGCCCTTGCCGCAGATCGGCTGGCAGCTGCACCTCTACGGCAGCGCGCCGCCCGAGCTGGATGCATGGTGCGACGCCCGCGGCATCGTCCTGCGCGTCTTCGCATGGCAGCCCGAACATCACGCTGCCGGCTTCGCGCAGGACGCGGCCTATCTGCTGCGCCCCGACGGCTATGTCGCCTTCGCCGCGGCCGATGCATCACTCACGGCGCTGGATGCGTATCGTGTGTCCCACGGATACAGCCTGCACTAGCATCGAGACCGCATGACGCAACCGACGACACCCAAATGGAAACGCCGCAAGGACGACCGCCCTGCGGAGATCCTGAGCGCCGCGCTCGACGCCTTCGCCGAGAACGGCTTTGCCGAGACCAAGCTGGCGGACGTGGCCAAACGCGCGGGCGTGGCGAAAGGCACGCTGTACCTGTACTTCGACAACAAGCAGGACCTGTTCGCCGCGGTCGTGCGCCATGGACTGCTGACCAACCTCGCCCCGATCGAGGCCGCCGCCGCCACCTTCGAAGGCGGGCTCGCCGAACTCACCACCCTGCTGCTGACGCGCGCCGCCGAGCGCATGGGCGACCAACGCCTGCCCGCGATCGTGCGCATGGTGATCGGCGAGAGCCGCGCGTTTCCGGAACTCGCCCGCATCTGGCACGCCGAAGCCATCGACCGGGTGATGTCCACCGTCGCCGGCATCATCGAAAAAGCCCAGGCGCGCGGCGCGGCCCCCGCCGGCGATCCCAAGCTCTACGTGCTGTCGATCATGGGGCCGATGATGATGGCGATGCTGTTCCACCAGGTCTTCGGCAGCGACAGCGCGCACGCGCCGGATCTCGGCGCGCTGGCCGAACAGCATGGGCGGTTGCTGTTGCACGGAATCGAGCCGAGAGCCGGTGTCGGATAAGCCGAAGTCGGGCTTCCCGATCCCTTCCTCGCCGCTCTGCCTGCGCCATCGCCCCCCCCTTCGCACCGATCACCTTTCCGATGAAAAACCCCTACTACAGCGGCCCCGTCAGCGACCACTTCGACGGGGTGCGCTTCTTCAATCCAGGCCAGCCGACCATCGACAACTCGTTGGCAAACGTGCTGCGCTGGAAAGCCGCCATGGGCGCGGTGCGCTGGCCCGCGCAGGTAGCGGTGACGCCCACCGTTCCTGCGCAGCGGAGCGATCGCATCCGCGTCACCATGGTCGGCCATGCCACGCTGCTGATCCAGATGGCCGGCATCAACCTGCTCACCGACCCGGTCTGGTCGCAGCGCGCAAGCCCTTCGCAGATCGCCGGCCCCAAGCGGGTCACGGCACCGGGCGTGAAGCTCTCTGACCTGCCGCCGATCGATGCGGTCCTGCTGAGCCACAACCACTACGATCACTTCGACATCGCGACCTTGCGCAAGCTGCATCGAGCGCATCGCCCGCTGTTCGTGATGCCGCTGGGCAACGACCTCCTGCTGCGCAACAGCGTTCCCGATGCACGGATCGCAACCGGCGACTGGCACGATCGGCTGCCGATCGGCGACACCGCGGCAGTGATCCTCACCCGCGCCAACCACTGGTCGAGCCGCGGCGTGCGCGACCGCAGGATGGCGCTGTGGTGCGGCTTCTTCATCCAGACCGCACGCGGTTCCGTCTGGTTCGCCGGCGATACCGGCTACGGCGATGGCGCCATCTTTCGCGAGATCCGCGCCAGGCACGGCGCACCCGATGTGGCCTTGATCCCCATCGGCGCCTACGCGCCGCGCTGGTTCATGGCGCCCCAGCACATCGACCCCACCGAAGCCGTGCGCATCTTCCAGGACACCGGCGCCCGCCATGCCTTGGGCATTCACTGGGGCACCTTCCAACTCACCGACGAAGGCCGCGAGGAGCCGCGCGAAGCGCTGTCGGACGCGCTACGCCTGGCAGGCGTTGCCGCTGCCAGCTTCGTCGCCGCCGAGCCCGGGCAGGTCTTCGGCTTCGACGATCCGGCGGCGTAGCGCTGCGCACCTGCCGTTTCCTCGTCAATCGATCTGGCGAAGCGGCTTCTTCCCAGGCCGCAACTTCAGCACCCGAACGCCGTGTTCGTCACCCCAGTCAGGAGGAGCCAGGCCCCGAACGCAAGGAATGGTCAGCATGGCTGATCGCACCTTGCCTGCGGAGCAGCTAGACTTAATTGAGCAAGCTAGCGATTATATTTTCCGATTAGGCCAAAGCCTCCTTTTCCATCCGAGGCTCTGCGAGACAACATGTCGAGCATCGCAATCACCGATCTAACTGTGCCCAGGGACGTCGACAGCGTCTCGCGGCCCGTTGTGGCCTTGAGTGCCACATGGGTAACAAAGGACTGGGAAAATGCGAGGCATCAGCACCGCAAGGCGCAGCTGATCTACTCCGTACGCGGCATCCTCAACTGCGAAATCGAAGACGGCGTCTGGATCGTGCCGCCGCAGTGCGCCATCTGGATACCGGGAGACTTGCCGCACGCGGCGCGGGGGGCGGGCGAAACGGAATGCTACTGCCTGTTCGTCGAGCCAGACGCCGCACCGGATCTTCCGAAGACCTGTTGCACGATCTCGGTATCGCCATTGCTACGCGAGTTGCTGTTGAAGGTGGCCGGTTTTCCGGAGCTATATGCGCTGGGGGGACGGGAGGAGCGGTTGATTGCCGCATTGCTCGACGAGTTGGTGGCAGCACCGGTAGAAGACCTGCATCTGCCCATGCCGCGCGACCCGCGATTGCGCCGCCTCGCGGAAATGATGCTGGCCGATCCCACCGACAAAACCTCGAAGGCCGATTGGGCTGTTCGCATCGGCATGAGCGAGCGAAGCATGAGCCGTCTTCTGCTGCACGAAATCGGAATGAGCTTCGGACGCTGGCGTCGGCAGCTGCATGTGATCCTTGCGCTGCAACGTTTGACCAAGGGTGAAAGCGTGCAAACGGTGGCATTGGAGCTGGGGTACGAAAACGCCAGCGGGTTCGTCACCATGTTCCGCAAGGCCGTGGGCAAGCCTCCGGCACGCTACCTCTCCGATCGCATGAGCGGCCCCGAGCTTGCTTCCGTGCCCGGCATCATGCTCCCCGATGAAACCTCGCCCTGACTGGATCAGGCCGTCCTGGCCCGCGACCACCGGCCACCCTCCGTCGCCTGCTGTCCTTCCTTGCGCAGTGGCCGACATTGCGCACACGTCGTGGTCATGATGGTGAAGACCGACTCCTCGTCGAGAGCGAAGCCCTGCCCGGATGCCAGCGACCGCAGGTGTTCATGCAACGCCAGGTCTTCGATGAAAACCAGCCGCGCGCCGCACTGGCAGCGCAGCGTGTCGTGCTGGTCGTTCAGCGCTTCCGGCCTGATGGCATAGAACGCGCGCCCACGGGCGCCTTCGGTGCGAACCAACAACCCAGCGGTCCATAGATCGTTCAGCGCCCGGTAGACCGATCCCGGCGCGAGGCTGTCGGATTGCGTGCTGAGGATGCGATACATCTGGCTGGCATCGAGACAGCTCGGTGTCGCCTGCTCCAGCACGTTCAGGACGCTGGTACGAGCGATCGTCGGTCGCAGCCGGCTCGTCGCCAACCGTTGTTCCTGAGACGACGTCGGCGATGCGGTCGCGGGATCGGCTGCTGCGGTGCGCTTCATCATGCGTTTGCCTGACGGCAGATTCTTGCGACCGAGGGAGGCCGGCCACAGCCAGCCCAAGGCGCGGATCGTCGGAACCGGCAATAGCGGCATGGCGTGGTGTCCAGCGCCACTGCTGCGGGCGATGCGCCAGGCATCGGGACCACGACGAGGCCGACGCCGCTTGTGGCAGTGGGTTTGGCACGGGAGACGGCGGCGGTACTCATGCGCTCCTCTCAACGACTACCGGGGTAAGAGGCGCGCTTGGCCGACTGCATCGTCGCCATACAAAGACGAAGCGGGGACATAGGGGATTCCTGGATAAGAACAAAGCGCTTGTTCGGCCGGCCAAGCCGGCTGGGCTGAGGCGTGGCAAGCCACGATCGAGCGCAGCGTACCCGCGCCGGCTGGACGTCACATTGCGAAACCAGGTCAAACTATTTTTCATTGCGGCCACCTTGTCGAGCCTCATCGCGCTTGGCCTAACTGAATAACAATCTGGCCTGGTTTCGCCATGACTCCCCTGTGTCCGCATTGTTAAATACGGCACCCAAATGCGAATGAGTATTGTTGATGTCCACCCTCACACCTGCTGGGAAGTCCCGTTGGCCAATCGATAGGCGCACAGCGTGCGCCGCTCATCCTCATCTGGATGGGCGGTACAAGGCCGCCATCAGGAGCGCGCCCCGCACCGTGCTTGGCTCGGCAGTTGCGGTCGCAGTTTTCATTGGCGCGCAGGGCGCATTCGCCGCCGAGCCAGCGCAGATCCAAACCAAGCCAGAGGGGACCTCTCAAGAGGAGACAGCCTTCCCGGCCATTACCGTAACGGGTCGCAGGGATACGGCGACCACCGAAGGTACCGGCTCCTACACCACGGGCGAAACCGCGGCGGCGACGCACCTGCCGCTGTCCCTGCAGGAAACGCCACAGGCGCTGACGGTGATCACGCGCCAGCGCATGGACGATCAACAGTTGAATTCGGTGCAGGGCGTGCTGGAGAACGCCACGGGCGTCGCGTCGTACCAGTCCGACAGCGAACGAACGAGTTTCTATTCGCGTGGTTTCCTGATCAACAACGTTCAGTACAACGGCATTCCCACCGTCGTCGGCGACATCGTCAACGGGAGCGGCATCGGTTCCCTCGATACCGCGTTCTATGATCGTGTCGAGGTCGTGCGCGGCGGCTCCGGCTTGCTGACCGGCACCGGCAATCCCTCGGCCGCCATCAACCTGGTGCGCAAACAACCGAGCCGCGACTTCTCGGCAGCCGCCTCGCTTGGTGGCGGGAGTTGGGACACCTACCGGGGCATGGGCGACATCTCGGTGCCGTTGACCGAGGACGGTCGCATCCGCGCGCGCATGGTGGGGACGTACCAGGACGGACACGCGTACATCGACGGCTACAAGCCGAAGAGGAAGTCGTTCTACGGCATCATCGAGGCAGATCTGACAGTAGACACGACGGTGAGCCTGGGCTACGACTACCAGGACATCACGCCGAAGGGCTCCACCTGGGGAGGGTTGCCGCTGTGGTTCAGCGACGGCACGCAGGCGGAGTACTCACGTTCCAGGAACTACGCGCAGGACTGGAGCCATTGGGACAACACCCTCAAGACGGCGTTTGCCGAGATCGAACACCGCTTCGACAACGGGTGGAAACTCCGGGCCGTCGCCAACCAGTACCGCACCGACTACGATGCCGAACTCCTCGGCCTGATCGGCCGCCCCGATCGCGCCACGGGACTGGGCACCTATCCCTACGGGGCGTATCCGGTAGCACTGGCGTCCGAAGGTCGCAGCCGTCAAAACACCTTCGACGTGATGGCGAGCGGCCCCGTCGAACTGTTTGGCCGCCAGCATGACCTGGTGGTGGGGGCGACGCGTTCGCGCCGCACGGCCGGCCAGGAGGATGTCGCTCCGTTCTATCCCGGCTTTGCGCCGGTCAATGTCTATGCGCTGAGTCCAGCCTATCCGCGCCCCAACTTCGATGCCATGGCTTGGATACCGACCCGCACCCGAATCAAGCAGAGCGGTGTCTATGGCGCCGCCCGGTTCTCGCTGGCCGAGCCTCTGAAACTCATTGTCGGCGGCCGCTTCAGCAACTACGAAATCGACGACGTCGTCGGTGGCTCGTCGTTGCACTACAAGAAGCGCAGTGAATTCACCCCGTATGCCGGCGTGGTCTACGACATCGACAAGACCTATTCGGCCTACGTGAGCTACACGGGCATCTTCAATCCGCAAACCGACTATCGCGACAGCAGGGGCAACGTGCTCACGCCGGCGAAGGGAAAGACCAAGGAAATCGGCCTCAAAGGCGCTTACATGGACGGGCGTCTGAATGCGTCGGTGGCCTTGTTCGAGACCGAGCTGGGCAACGTGGCGCAGATGGTCGCAGGAACCTATACGCCAGCCGGTGCCCAAGCCTATCGAGGCGCGAACGGGACGAAGTCGCGCGGGATCGAGCTGGACCTGCAGGGCGAGTTGGCGCGTGGCTGGAACATCTACGCAGGGATCGCCCATTTCACGGCGCAAGATGGCGATGGCGTGCGCTTGAATTCGCAATTGCCGCGCACCACGGCCCAGCTTTTCACCAGCTACCAGTTGCCCGGAGAGTGGAGCAAGTTGACGCTGGGCGGAGGCGTCAAATGGCAAAGCCGCTTCTACCAGGCGCCCAACACCGGCACCAGTTCGCTGGGCGGGGAACAGGGGTCTTATGCCCTGGCATCACTGATGGGGCGCTACTCCATCACCAAGCAGACCAACGTGGCCGTCAACGTCAACAACGTTTTCGACAGGAAGTACGCGCTACAGAAAGGCGATTTCGACACCGTGGGGTATGGCGCACCCCGCAACGTGATGGTGACGCTGAACTACCGGTATTGATCTGCGCTCAGGCGAACGCTTCAGCCGTTGGAAATCCTCAGACATATCGCCATTGATATCGAGAAAACTCCCATGCCTCTTCAGTCCCCCTCGCGCCCCGCACAAGACCCGGCCACGAACCACCCAGACAAGGTCGCCTTGTTCTGGTTGACGACAGCCGCTGGTGCCGTGCTTTTTGTCACCTTCCAGTTGTTCTTCTACGTAAACGACTTTGTGAAAGCGCACGGAGCAACACCGGCGATCACGTTTGAGCCCGGCGTGCTGTGGATGTTTTCCGCGTTCTACGGTTGTTGGATCGTCACGGTGCTTATAGCGCTGATCGGAACCCGCAAGGCTCAGTGGGGTGCGCTGGCCCTCGGCAGCCTGCTTGTCGTCCTGAATACCCTTGGAGGCATCTCCGACGGGTTGCGCGACGGTTGGCACATCGCCTTTTCGGCGGTGTTCTTCATTACGTTGCCGGGCGTGTTCGCCATTGCGACCACCTGGCGTCGCCTCAAAAGCAAAGGAAACGGCCATGTCGATGAACAGTTCTGACTTCCCTCTGGTCTGGATGAATCTTGCCCAAGAGCCCGGACATGACCACCAGAAGGACTTCGAGGAATTCGAAGAAAATCTGCAGCGCGGGGAGCCCTTCGTGCTCTTGACCGATACCGCACCGGCTGAAGACCATGAGCACTCGCCGGAAGAAAAGAAACGCACCGCGCTGTGGATGAAGAAGCACAAGCTCGAATTGCGAAGGCTGGTGCTGGCAATGATCCTGGTCGAACCCAACTCGGCGAAACGTCTTGGTTTCAAGGCATTTGCGGTCGTTTTTGCCAAGTTCTGGGGCTACCCTCTACTTCTTGCCGCTTCACGCGAGCAGGCGATAGAGATGGCTGGAGAACTGCTCCCAAAGGACGGAAAGCCATCCAGCTGATGGCCCACGCTGGCGTCCGATCTCCCGGGAAGCTCTGTCGCCGTTCATCGCCCAGGCACATCGACCACGGCGAAGCCCTGCGCGTCTCCCAGGATACGGCTGCCCGGCATGCCCTGGGTCTCCACTGGGGCACCTTCCAACTGACCGACGAAGGCCGCGAGGAGCCGCGCGAGACACTGTCCGAAGCGCTACGCCTGGCAGGCGCTGCCGCTGCCAGCTTCGTCGCCGCCGAGCCCAGGCAGGTCTTCGGCTTCGACGATCCTGCGGCCTAGCGCTCAGTTCCTGCCGTTCCCCGTCAATCGACCCGGCAAAGCGGCTTCTCGCCGGGCCGCAACGTCAGCACCCGCACGCCGCTGCGCGTCACCGCCACCGTGTGCTCGAACTGCGCCGACAGCTTGCCGTCGCGCGTATGCACCGGCCATTGCTCCGGCAGCGCGCGGATCGCCGCACGGCCGTGGTTGAGCATCGGCTCGATGGTGAACACCATGCCCTCCTGCAGTTCCAGTCCGGTGCCGGCATGGCCGTAGTGCAGGATCTGCGGATCTTCGTGCATCTCGCGGCCGATGCCGTGCCCGCAGTATTCCTTCACCACGCTGTAGCCGTGCTCGCGCGCATGGCGGGCGATGGCGTGGCCGATGTCGCCCAGGCGCGCGCCGGGGCGCACCGCGGCGATGCCCTTCCACATCGCCTGGTAGGTCGCCTGCACCAGCCGCCGCGCCGGATAGGCGACCTCGCCGACCAGGTAGGTGGTGCTGGAATCGGCGATGTAGCCGTTCTTTTCGAGCGTGATGTCCAGGTTGACGATCTGGCCGCTGCGCAACACGTCGTCGGCCGAGGGCACACCGTGGCAGACCACGTCGTCGATCGAAGCGTTGAGCACGAACGGAAATCCGTACTGGCCCTTGCTGGCCGGCCGCGCGTGCAGCTCTTCCACGATCATCCGTTCGACGACGTCGTTGAGTTCCAGCGTGCTGCGGCCTTCCAGCGGCAGCTGGTCCAGCGCATGGAACACCTGCGCCAGCAGTCGGCCGGACTCGGCCATCAGCGCGAGTTCGTCCGGCCGCTTGATCACGCTCGGCCCGATTTCAACGCCTGCGGTTGCACACCGGCCGCACGCAATTCGCGCGCCACCAGGTCCTGGAACGACAGCTCCGGATGCATCTCGCACAGCATGCCGATCCTGATCCAGAAGGTGGCCTGCGCATTGATCGAGCGGCTGGTCACGGTGCAGGCGCGGCGCAGTTGGTCGTGCAGCTCGTCGTCGATGTTGACGATGCCCATTGGGGACTCCTGTGTCCGGGATACATGAATCATATACGATTCGTATATCTCGAACAATACACGCATCACGCGCGCCTGCCGCGCTCATCCCCGGCACGAGGGCGGCGGCAACGGATGCGCACCACGCCACTCCTTCTGCATTTCGTAGCGCTGGACGGAATACGCCTTGACTGAAGGCACGTCACAGACGCGCGGGCCAGGCGCAAAAGCGGGGATCGGCGTGGCGCACAGGCGCGCGTACGCACGCTCGACGGTTGCGTTCCTGCCGCCTCAGATCGGCAGAGAACGGCGTGCCCCGCGCCAAGCGCCGCATCGCACGCAGACTCGCTCCGCCCGCCTGCAGGTGGGCGGCGCGAGTCTTGGATCGGTCAGAAACTCACCCGCCAGACGCTGTTGCCGACGTCGTCGGCAATCAGCAGCGCGCCGTCCTTGTCCTGCGCCAGGCCGACCGGGGCGCCGAACAGCTGCGACTGGTCCTGCGAGTGGAAGCCGCTGACCACGGTCTGCGGCGGACCGGCCGGCCGACCCTGCTGGAACGGCACGTAGACCACCTGGTAGCCGCTGAGCGGCGAGCGGTTCCAGCTGCCGTGCTCGGCCACGAACGCGCCCTCGCGGTACTTCGCGGGCAGCGTCTCGCCGCGGGAAAACCACAGGCCCAGCGCGGCCACATGCGAGCCCAGCGCGTAGTCCGGCTTGATCGCCTTGGCCACCAGGTCCGGCCGTTGATCCTTGACCCGCACATCCACGTTCTGCCCGTAATAGCTGTACGGCCAGCCGTAGAATCCGCCGTCCTGCACCGAGGTCAGGTAGTCGGGCACCAGGTCGGCACCGATCTCGTCGCGCTCGTTGGCGATCGCCCACAGCGCGCCGGTGTGCGGCTCCCACTGCAGTCCGGTCGGATTGCGGATGCCGGAGGCGAAGATACGGCTGCTGGCCGAGGCGACATCCACTTCCAGTACGGCCGCGCGGCGGTACTCCACGTCCAGCCCGTTCTCGCCGATGTTGCTGTTGGAGCCCACGCCGACGTACAGCTTGCGGCCGTCGGGGCTGGCCAGCAGCGCCTTGGTCCAATGGTGCTCGATCGTGCCGGGGAGATCGGCGAACAGCGTGCCGGCCGCGGTGATCTCGGTCTGGCCGGCGACGTAGGGGAACTTCATGATGCTGTCGGTGTTGGCGACGTACAGCGCATCGCCGATCAGCTGCACGCCGAACGGCGAGTGCAGCCCCTTCAGGAACGCATGCTGCTCCCACTTGCCGTCCGCTGTCCTGCGCAGCAGGGTGATGCGGTTGCCGCCCTTGGCGCTCTTGCCGGAGCGGCTCTGGATCAGGTCGGCGATCAGCTGCTTGGGCGTGGTGACCGGCTCCATGCCCGGCGAGTTGGCCTCCACCACCAGCACGTCGCCGTTGGGCAGCACGTACAGCTGGCGCGGATGCTTCAGGCCGCCGGCGATCTTCTCGATCTTCAGGCCCGCCGCCACCGTGGGCGCCTGCCCCTCCTTCCAGCCCACGCCCTCGGGAACCCGCATCGGCGGCAGCAGGAAGTTGCGGGCTTCCGGCAACGGCGGCGCGTTGCCCGACTGCTGGGTCGGTTCGAGCGTGGCCTTGCCGCTGCAGGCGGCCAGGGCCATTGCGCAGCTCAGGGCGAAGGCGGACGTGCAGAGGCGCTTAGCCATGGACGTAACCCTCGCGTGGCGTCGTGCGGATGGCGATGAGCACATGCCCGATCGCCAGCAGCGCGACCGTGGCGATCGAGAGCCAGACGCCCGCGGGGACCACCGCATACGCATCGCGGCTGTGCACGAAGGCATTGAAGATGGCGGCGACGATGGCGAGCAGGTTCAACCAGAAGTCGAGCCGTTCCCCCGGCAGCGCGGAACGCCGCGCGGTGATCCAGACCTGGGTCAGATTGATCAGGCGCGGCACGATGGCGATGACCAGGCCGATCGCGATCAGCCAGGCCGCTGCCTTGGTCCACAGGATCACGCCGCTGCGGGCATAGACGATGTCGAAGATCAGCGCGGCGACGAAGCAGCCGAACGGGATGGGGTTGAGCAGGCCGTAGAGGGCGTTGGCCACCACGGAACGGCGCGCTGCAGTCTGCAGATGCATGAGACGGCTCTCGACGAAGGGAGGAATGGGGCGAATCGCCCGCTCACCACGAAACCGCGGAACGCTCCGCGGTGGTGGTGCGATCCACTATCTGCCCGTCTCTGTCTAGAGGGTGTCGCGATGGAACGGCGTGCTCGGTCGTGTCGTCCGGACTCGCCGCTTCGGCCGCACCCGCGACCGCAGCGCTACGCGAGCGCGGCAACGATCGGCGCTCCGCTGCTTTCGCGCACCGACAGGCTCACCGGCGCGATCGTCCTGCGCGGCGCGGCGCGGTCGTCCAGTTGCGCGAGCACCAGCTGCGCCGCTTGCCGGCCGCGCGCGCGCGGCTGCGCGGCGAGGGTGGTCAGCGCCGGCGTGCTCACCGCGGCTTCGGGGATGTCGTCGAAGCCGGTGACGGCGAAGTCCTGGCCGGGCCGGATGCCGCGCGCCAGCAGGCCCAGCATCAGGCCCAGCGCGACCGTGTCGTTGTAGCAGACCGCCGCGGTCGGTGGCGCCGCGACGGCGAACAGCTCGCCGTGGCGCGCAGCCGCTTCCAGGCGGTTGGGCGCCGACTCGATCAGCCAGGCCGGGTCGACCGGCAACCCGGCGTTGCGCATCGCCTGCGCGTGGCCGGCGCGGCGCTGGCGGCACGAACTGGACGCGGCATGGCCACCGTAGAAGGCGATGCGACGGTGGCCGAGTGCGATCAGGTGCTCGGTCGCCAGTTGCGCGCCGCGCTGGTTGTCCAGGCCGAGGAAGCCCCAGTCGTCGGCGCCGGCGAGTTCGCGGTTGAACAGCAGCACGTTCGCGCGCGCGTCCAGCACCGTGTGCAGTTCGGCGGCATCGCTGCCCTCGGCCGGCGACAGGATCACGCCCGCCGGCGTGTGCTCCATCAGCGAGCCCAGCACCGCCTGCTGCCGTGCGGGCGACTCGCCGGTGCTGCCGAGCAGGGTCACGTAGCCCTGCTCGCCCAGCGCCTCGTCCACGCCGGCCGCGAACTCGGCGAAGAACGGATTGGCCAGGTCGTTGATGACCAGCGCCACGCTGGTCGAGGTGCGCCGGCGCAGATTGGCCGCGCCACGGTTGTAGACGTAGCGCTGCCGCTTCAGTTCCGCTTCCACCCGCGCGCGGGTGTCGGCATGGACCAGCGGGCTGCCGCGCAGCACCAGCGACACGGTCGCGCGCGAGACGCCGACCGCATCGGCGATGTCGGTGACGGTCACCACGCGCTGGCGGTCGCGTCCCGCGGCGGCCGGCCCGGCCTTCCCCGCGCCATCCACCGCGTCCGGCGCCGGTGCCGGCGTGGGCAGGACGGCCTTGGACGCGCGTATGGATGCGGCACGGGGCGGACGCTTCTGGCGCATCGGATCGATCCCCTTCTGACGAGACGCGCAGCGTAAACCATCGGCTGCGCGTCGCTGCCGGTCTCGTGTGCGGACTCAGCGCAAGGTCATGCCCGCCGCAGCGGGTTCGGCGGCACAGGGCGACAGCGGCAGGTCCTGCGGGCGCGTGCCCCAGCCCTGCGGCTGCGGCGCCTCGCTCAGCTCGAAGCGCAAGCGGCCGCCCTGGCGCAGCTGCGCCCAGTCCAGCCAGACCGGCGCCTGCGTGCGTCCGTCCAGGGTCACGCCGCGGATATAGCGCAGCGCGCCGTCGCCGGCCTGCGGCGCGTCGATGCGCAGCGTGCGGCCCGGCCCCACGTCCAGCTCGATACGCGAGAAGCGCGGCGCATGCAGCAGGAACTGCCCGGTGCCGGGTACCGCCGGATACAGGCCCATGGCGCTGAACAGGTACCACGCCGACATCGTGCCCAGGTCGTCGTTGCCGGTGACGCCGTTCGGCGCATTGGTGAACAGCGTCTGCGCCGCATGCAGCACCGTACTGGTCTTCCATGGCTGGCCGATCAGCGTGTACATCCACGGCGCGTGCAGATCGGGTTCGTTGTTGGGGTTGTAGCGGAACTGGCTGTAGTAGCTGTACGGCCCCACCACCCATTCCTTGCGCGCGGCGCCGGCCGGATCGGCCAGCAGCGCGTCGTAGGCGAAGAACGCGTCCAGGCGCCGCGCGGCCTGCTCCGGTCCGTGCATCGCTTGTACCAGGCCCGGCACGTCCTGCTGCGCCAGCCACTGGTACTGCCAGGCGGTGCCTTCATGGAAGCCGTGCTGCGAGCGCGGGTCGTAATGGCCATCCGACGGCGTGTACCACGCACCGTCCTCGGTGCGCGGCCGCGGGAAGCCGCTGAAACCGGTCTGCGCATCGCGCACCGTCGGGTCCCACAGCGTGCGCCAGTTGCGCCCGCGGCGGTTCAGCACCGCGGCGTCCTCGGCGTGACCCAGCGCGCCGGCCATCGTCGACAGCGCGCAGTCGGCCAGCGCGTACTCCAGCGTCGCCGAGCCGCCGTGGTGCGGATCGACATCCATGCCCTTGGACGGGAACGCGCGGTCGTACTGCACGAAGCCGTGCGCCAGGTAATTGGCATTGCCGGACCGGCCGGCATGTCGCGAGTTCAACGGCGGCATCTCGAAGGCGTTGCGGCGCAGCGCGGCGTAGGCCTCGGCCTCGCGCCCCTGCAGCGCGCCGAAGCGCCACAGGTCGACCAGGAACGGCGTGACCGGATCGCCGGTCATGACGTTGCTCTCGAAGTTGGCATAGCCCCAGCGCGGCAGCCAGCCCCCCTGCTCATCGATCGCCAGGAGCGAGCGTGCGATGTCGGCGGCGCGCTGCGGCCGCAGCAGGGCCAGCAACTGGTTCTGCGAGCGGTAGGTGTCCCACAGCGAGAAATACTCGTGGTAGGTCCAGCCGTCGGCGCGGTGGATCCCGTCGTCGTAGCCGCGGTAACGGCCATCGGCATCGCTGCCGGTCAGCGGCTGCAGCAGCGCGTGGTACAGCGCCGTGTAGAACACCGCGCGGTCGTCGCCGCTGCCACCGCGCACGCGCACGCTGGCAAGCTCCTTGTCCCACGTCCGCTGTGCGCGGGCGCGCATTGCATCGAAGCCGAGCAGGCGGCCATTGGCCATGCCCTCGCTGCGCAGGTTGTTGCGCGCGCCCTCGGCATCGACGTGCGAGATCGCCGAGATGGCGGTCACCGCGCGGCCCTTGCCCAGGTCGAAGGTCAGCCAGGCGCCGCTCGGCTTGCCCTCGCCTTCCATGACATGGCGCGATCCCGGCACGCCGCCGGCCTCGCCCCAGGTGCCGAAGGCCTTGAACGGACGATCGAACTCCAGGCGGAACCAGGTCGTGTACTGGTGGCCGCCGCAGAAGCTGTCGGTCACCAGCTTGCCTTCCACCACGCGGTCGCCGACCACGCTCAGGGTGCTGCCGGTGACGACATGGCGGGCGTTGGCCTGGCCGATGTTGACCAGCACATGGCCCTCGCCCGAGGTCGCAAAGGTGTAGCGCTCGGCCGCCGCCCGGGTCAGCGCGGTGGCTTCGGCATCGATGCCGCCGTAATCGGTCAACCGCACCTTGTAGTAGCCGGCCTGGCCACGCTCGCCATCGTGCTGGTAGCGCGCACCGTAGCGCGCGTGGTCGAACGCCTTCGGATCGGCCGTATCGAACTCGCCGCCCGGGCCGATGCGCCCGGTCACCGGCAGCACCGAGACCTGCCCGCCCTGTTCCCAACAGCCGGCGCCGGAGAGGAAGGAATGGCCGAAGCCGCGGATCTGCGGATCGTCGTAGCGCCAGCCGGCGTAGTGCGCGCCGATCGGGCTGACCTGGATCATCCCGAACGGTGCGGACGCGCCGGGAAAGGTGTTGCCGTCGTCCTTGCTGCCGATGAAGGTGTTGACCTCGGCGCTGGGCCGTGGCGCGGCCGCCAGCGCCGGCGCGGTCAGCAACAAGGACAGGGCGAGCGTGTGGAGCAGGGAGGGCAGCGGGGGAAGCGTCATGCGGTGTGGTCCTGTGGTGAGCGACCGCCCCGCGCGACGGGAACGGTCGTGGCCTGCAACGAAAAACGGCGTCCGGCCCGCGCGGCCTCCCGCCGAACGGGAGTGCCGCATGGGCCCGGATACCGGGGGCGCGCCTAGAACTTGTAGGTCAGCCCCAGATACGCCAGCCGGCCGGCGTAGCCGCTGGTATAAAAGCGATCGCGGGTGTCATCGCCCAGGTGCTGGCGCGTCTCCTGCTTGGTCAGGTTCAGCACCGACGCGGAGAGGCTGAGCGCCGGCGTGATGTTGTAGGCCGCGTTCAGATCGATCTGGTAGTACGGCTCCTCGTAGATGTTCAGCCCGTTGACCAGGCCCTGCACCAGTTCGCCGCGACGGTTGTACGAGGCGCGCAGCAGCAGGCGGTCGGTCTCGTAGAACACGGTGAGGTTGGTCTGGTTCTTGGCGCTGCCGGGCATGGAGGTCTTGCCGACCTCGGTCCCATCCTCCAGCCGCACCGCCGCCTTGCTGGCATCGTTGTAGGTGTAGTTGAACTGTACGCCGAGGCCGGATGCCAGCGTGTGCTGCGCGTACAGCTCCACGCCTTGCGAGACCGCATCCTGGCCGCCGGCCTGGGTGCTGTAGTTCTGCACGGTGACCATCTGCCCGTCGACCATCATGTTCACGTCGCTGATCACGCCGACCGCGAAGTTCTCGACGTTCTTGCGGAACAGTCCCACACCCGCCACCGAGCCCGGCTGGAAGTACCACTCCAGCCCCAGGTCGAACTGGTTGGCCTTGTACGGCTCCAGGTTCTTGTTGCTGCCCGAGCCGTACCAGCCCTGCTCGCTGGCGCCGCCGGTCAGGCGCCGGTCGGCCACGTACTCGGGGCTGTAGTACTCCAGGCTGCCGGGCGCGGCGATGTCGGTATAGCTGGGCCGTGCGATCACCTTCGACGCCGCCGCACGCAGCAGCAGGTTGTCGGTCAGGTCGTAGGCCAGGTTGAAGCTCGGCAGCACGTCGGTGTAATTGCGGTCCAGGCCGCTGATGACGAACGACTCGTTGCGTTGCTCGCTGTCCGACAACCGCCAGTAGCCTTCGGTACCGCAGTAGGTGTCGGCCGGAGCGCCGGTGGGCATGGCGGCGCCCTGCTGGCAGGCCAGCGGATTGCCGTCGGCGCCGTCGAAGAAGTAATCGTTGTAGGCGGTCACCTTGTCGGTGGAATCGGCGTGCTGGCCGGTGCGCGCTACCCGCACGCCGACGTTGCCGCGCAGGCGCTCGGTGTGGAAGTTGAGTTGCAGGTAGGTGGAATAGATCTTCTCGTCGACGTTGTAGACGAAGTTGTCTTCGCTGCGGGTCTGCATCGCGCCGTAGGTGTTGTTCAAGTAGCCGATGTAGCCCGGGAAGTTGATCGCCGGAAACGCACTGGCCTTCACCCCGCCGGGGAAGTTGTCCATCGCATACAGCAAGTCGGGCGAGAACTGCGTGGCGATGGCGTTGCAGCGCCCGTTCCAGTAGCGGTTGTCGTAGTCGCCCGGGTCGGTGCCCGGACACACCCAGTAGTTGTTGCCGGTGTTGCGGTGGATGCCGCCGTCGCGGCGCTTGAGGCCGAACTGCAGCGAATCGAAGACCTCGCCGTCGAGATGCCAGGTGGTGTCGATCTGCGCGTACTTCTGCTGGTTGGTGTTGCGGGTCCAGGACGAGCCGGTCGAACCCAGATCGACCTGCAGGATCCCGTCGCGCAGGTTCTGCATCAGCTCCGGCGAGAACGTCATGGTCGGGGTGCCGGTCAGGTCCCAGGCGCTGGCGAAGTTGCCGTTGGTCCAGCTGCCGTCGGGGTTCTGCAGGCGCGGCTTGATCGGCAGGGAGAACTGCAGCTCCGGCCCGCCCTTGGCCCAGGTGCGGCCGGCCTTGAAGGACACGTCCACGCTTTCGCCGCGCCATTCGCCGCCCAGGTCCACCGTCTGCGACAGCGATTTTTCGATGTTGTAGCTGCCGGTGATCTGCGGCGTCGGCACGGTGCAGTCGTCCGAGCCCCAGCCGCCTGGCGGCAGGCCGGCCGCCGCGGCCTGGGCTTCGCTGCAGTAGTACGCCTTGCCCGGATGCAGGCTGTAGTCGGCGCCGGTGACGATGGTGCCGCTGGGATCGAAGTGCAGCCCATCGAGCAGGCGGCCGCCGCGCCAGTTGCCATCGCCGTAGTAGCGCGCGATGTTCCACTCGGGAATCTTGACGGTGTTGGTCTGCGAGTTCTGCGAGAGGTCGAAGCGGAAGTAGTTCGCGGTCAGGGTCAGGTCGTCGGTCGGCTTGAACTGGAAGGTCAGCTGGCCGCCCTTGCGCTCGCGCTCCTCCTGCTTGACGTCCAGGCTGACCGCGGTCGGCATCATGAAGCCGGTGCGGTAATTGCCGTTCTGGTCCCAGAAGCCGGTGCCGCCCCACCAGTTGGAGTTGAACGCCGACGGATTGCCGTTCACGTCCACGGCCGGGCCGACTTCGTCGCGGCCGTACCACTGCCAGTCCTCGGTGCTGGCGTCCAGGGTGCGCGCCGTGCGCTTCTGCTGCGTATAGCCGACGAACACGCCGAAGCGGTTGTCCTTGTCGTGCCACGAGTACGAACCGGAGAACTGGCCGTCGGTCTTCTTGCTGGTATCGGCCCAGGTGCCCTCGACCGAGACGAAGCCGGAATGGGGTTCCAGCTCCAGCGGCCGCCGCGTCTGCAGGATCACCGTGCCGCCGATGCCGCCTTCGTCGATGCGCGCTTCCGGCGTCTTGTACAACTCCGCGCTGCCCAGCAGGTTCGACGGCAGCAGCGTGTAGTTGAACGAGCGCGTCGGGTCGCCGTTGGACTCGGCGGTGGCGATGTAGTTGCCGTTCAATTCGGTCAGCACCAGCTCCGAGGACAGGCCGCGCACGCTGACGTTCTTGCCCTCGCCGCCGTCGCGGCTGATGACCACGCCGGGCACGCGCTGCAACGCGTCGGCTACGTTCTTGTCGGGGAACTTGCCGACGTCCTCGGCGGTGATCACGTCCACTACGGCGTTGGCGTTGCGCTTCTGCTCCAGGCTTTTCTCGATCGCGTAGCGGTAGCCGGTCACCGTGACCGCGTCCAGGTCCTTGGGCTGCAGTTCGGCCTGGCCCGAGGGCGCTGGCGTGCTGTCGGCCTGCTGAGCGAAGGCGGTGGTGGAGGCGGCGCTCGCGCACAAGGCGATGGCGATCCCCACAGACAAGGTGCTGCGGTGGCGTACGTGTGACATGCGGTTCATTTCAATCATCCTCTCCCAAAGATTGATCGGCTGCGGCGACGACGGGTTTCAATCGATCCAAAGACCGAGCGGAACGTGCGCGCGTCGCGGCAGGAAAACATCCGGCGTCACTGCGGCGAGCCGGCCTTGCGTTTCTTTCCTCCTGTCCTGCACAAACCGTATTGGATCGTCCCAATCACGTGAAAAACCAGCTACCTCGGCACTTTCCGGCGAGCCTGTTGTCGCGCCACCGGTCTAGCGGATTGCGTTCTCCTGCAGCGGGCGACGGACGTCGCACGCGCTGCGCTGTCGCCGCTTCATGGCACGGCCTGCCGGGCCACCGGCTGCAACAGTTCGATCTCGGCCAGCGCCACGCCCTCGCCCGCCTCCAGGCGCAAGCGGTACGCAGCGTAGGCGCCGGGGTGGGCGATGCGGAACGGCCGCAATTGCCGCGCCCAGGCGAACGCCTGCGCGCCCCGCTGGTCCAGCATGGTCCAGGCGCCGTCGCCATTGCGCCCTTCCAGCGTCCAGGCCAGGCCGGACAATGCGCGGTCGGCGTTGGTCAGCGTGTAGTGCGTGGCGCGCGTCGGTGTCGCCAAGCGCAGGTCGACGCTGGCGCCGGCCGACAGCGACAGCGCCGTCGTCGCGTCGTCGTCGATCAATGCGGCGGCTTTGGGTTGTCCATTCAACGACACTGCCACCGCCTGCGACACCACGTCCTGCAGGCCGCGCGGCGCGCTGCCGGGCGGGGTCAGCGACGGCGGCAGCGCAGCGGCGCCGCTGCCCCAGCGCGACGGCGTCTCGCCCATCACGAACTCCAGCGTGGCGCCGTCGGCGATGTCCTGATGGCGCAGCCAGGCCTTGTTCCACGGCTTGCCGTCGAGCGTGAGCGATTGCACGTACACGTTGCGCGCACTGTTGTTGCGTGCGATCACCACCAGCTTGCGGCCGTTGCCGAGATCGACCTCCGCCCGTGGGAACGCGGGCGAGCCGATCACATACTCCGGCGCGCCCATGCGCAGCGGATACAACCCGAGCATCGCGAACAGGTACCACGCCGACATCTCGCCGTTGTCCTCGTCGCCGGGATAGCCCTGGCCGATCTCGCTGCCCAGGTACAGCCGGCGCAACACCTCGCGGGTGATGCGCTGCGTCTTCCACGGCTGCCCCGCCGCCACGTACATCCACGGAATGTGGTGCGACGGCTGGTTGCTGTGCGCGTACATGCCCATGCGCACGTCGCGCGCTTCGGTCATCTCGTGGATGACGCCGCCGTAGCTGCCGGCAAACTGGTGTTCGGCGGTCTCCGGCGTGGCGAAGAAATCGTCCAGCCGCTTCGCCAGTGCATCCTCGCCGCCCAGCAGCCCGGCCAGGCCGGCGGCGTCGTGCGGGGTGGTGAAGGCGAAGGTCCAGGCATTGGCCTCGGTGTAGTCGCCGCCCCACACGCGCGGATCGAAGCCCGACGCCGGCACGCCCCACTGGCCTGCGGGCGTGCGCCCGCGGAAGAAGCGCGTCGCGGGATCGAACAGCGCCACGTAGTCGGTGGCACGCGCCTGAAAATACTCGGCTTCTTCGCGATAGCGCTGCGCTTGCTGCGGATCCTGTTCCTCGGCCGCCAGCGCCTGCGCCATCTGCGCCAGCCCGAAATCGTTGAGCGCGCCCTCCAATGTCCACGACAGGCCTTCGTGCACGTCGTTGGCGGCGTAGCCACGGTACATCGAGCGGGCCAGCCCCTTGCGGCCGACGTTCGCCACCGGCGGCACCACCGTGGCATTGCGCAGCGCCGCGGCATAGGCGGCGTGCGCGTCGAATCCGCGCACGCCCTTCAGCCAGGCGTCGGCGAAGGCCACGTCGGAGCTGGTGCCGACCATCAGGTCCGCATAGCCGGGCGAGGACCAGCGCGCCACCCAGCCGCCGTCGCGGTACTGCTGCAGGAAACCGTCGATCATCGCCCCGGCCTGCTCCGGCGCGAACAGCGCGTAGGCCGGCCAACTGGTGCGGAAGGTGTCCCAGAAGCCGTTGTTGACGTAGACCTTGCCCGGCACCACCGGCGCGGAGCTGCGCTCGGCGTCGCCGCCGGCACTGTCCTTGGACCACGTGTTCTGGTCGGCATGCCGCCAATCCGGATGCGCCGCATCGCCGACGTTCTCGTGGGCGATGTTCGGATACAGGAACAGGCGGTACAGATTGGAGTACAGCGTGACCCGCTGATCGTGGCTGGCGCCCTGCACCTGCACCCGTCCCAGCACCGCGTCCCACGCGTCCTGCGCGCGCTCCCGCACCACGTCGAACCCGGCGTCGCCGATCTCCTGCTGCAGATTGCGCTGCGCCTGCTCCACCGAGATCAGCGAGGTGGCGATGCGCATCACCACTTCGCGCTCGGCGCCCGGCGCGAACTTCACGTAGCCGGTGGGCCGTCCCGTGGCGATCTTGCCGCTGGCGATCCACGGACGGTCGAAGCGCGCATACACGAACAGGCGCGTGGCGCCGTTGGACAGCCCGCTGCGCGTGTCGGAGTAGCCGCGCAGCGTCTGCGTCGCCGCGTCCAGGGTCAGGCCACCGCGCGCATCGACGTTGTCGAACAGCAGATTGGCATCGCCGCCGCGCGGGAAGCGGAAGCGGAAGATCGCCGCCCGCTCGCTCGGCGCCAGTTCGGCGCGGATACCGTTGTCGAAGTCCACCCGGTACAGATGCGGGCGCGCCTCTTCGTGGTCGTGACCGAACGACAACGCGCGCTTGCCGCGGTCCGCCTCCGGCACTCCGCGCGTGGACGAGGGCATCACCTGGAAGGTCTGCCGATCGCCCATCCATGGGCTGGGCTCGTGACTGATCGACAGCGCCTGCAGCCGCGGCCGGTTGTCCTCGCCGTTCTGCTCGTTCCAGCGGTACAGCCAGCCGAGCGAACCGGCATCGGTCGCCGGCACCCAGAAATTGAAGCCATGCGGCATCGCCGTGGCGGGAATGTTGTTGCCGCGCGAGAACGTGCCGTTCGACTGCGTGCCGCGCGTGGTCACCACCTCGTCGCTCGGCCGTCGCGCCGCCTGCGGCGCTGCCTCGCGGCGCAGCGCGACATCGTCGATCCAGCCCGACGCCAGCTTGCCGGCGCCAGGCTGCACCTGCAACTCGATGGCACGGATGCGCCTGCCACGCAGGGCCGCCACCTCGCCCAGCCGCACCTGCTTGAGCGCCCACTGCTGCGGATACAGCGTTTGCGACGCCGCCTGCCCCTGTGCGCTGACCAGCGCACCGTGCTGATCCTCCACGCCCAGCTCCGACAACCGGCGCCCATCGTCGAACAGCAGATCCACCGCCACACCGGTCGAGGCCACCGTGTCGTCGTCCACGATCTCCGGCAGCACCATCCACGACAGCACCGTGTCCGGCTCCACCGCAACATCGACCGCGAACAGCGACGCGCGCCCGGCCGCAGCGGCGCGATAGCGCAACGCGTGCAACCCGGTGTAGCCCATGCCGGCCTTGGCCGCGTAGGGATGCGCGGGGCCGTTGCCGACAGCGATCTGCACGCCCTGCTGGTCGGTCTGCGCGGCCGGCGCCGGCGCGGGTTCGCCGCGCTCGAACGAGGAGGCGAAGCCGCTGTCGTGCGCGCACGCCGCGCCGCTGCCTGCCAGCAGCAACCCCGTCGCAACGACGGATGCCAGCCACCGGCGCGAAGCATCAGGCAGGTGCGCGAAGGGCGGACGGAACGTCATGGCAGGCTCCCAGGAAGTGTCGGTCGGTGGCACCCGCGGCGCGCGTGGCGGCGCGCAACCGCAGTGACAACGGCGCGCGATGCAAGAACGCAACGTGGACCGGATCGACCCGATGGACCGCGCGCAACGTCGGCGCCGACGCATCGCCGCGGCCGCAGGTGCATGCGGATCCGTCAGCGACCATCAGCAGACGCGTGGCGCGCGATCCCCCACTCGCCGTCTTCCCCAGGATGCAATGCATCGACGGCTTTGGATCGATCCAACGCGGGTAGATGTAACACGCCCGTTTCGGGGTTGCATGCTGCTGCGCAACAGCCATGGCCTCATCCGTGGCCCGACGCCACGTCCAACGCGCGTCGACGCGCCGCACTCTTGCGCAGGTCGCGACACGTCCTCGCGTTCGCTACGCCGCCCTCCCTTCGGGCACCGCGGCCACCGCGCGGGATGGCGTCGGCAACGCGCGGCGAAGCGTCCTGCGGCAGGTGGCGCGCACCTCGGTGATCGCGTCCGGTATGCGCGCCAGATGCGCTTCGCACGCACAGCATGCCGATCACGATCCAGAAGCCGGCCTGCGCATCGAGCGAGCGACTGCGCAGCGTGCAGGCGCGGCGCAGTGGGCCGTGCCGCGCGTCGACGATGCGCATGCGGACCGTCGGAACATGCGTACACGTGACTCACTTAGGTTTCACGTGCCAGCTAACGACTGCCCTTGGCGAAAACGCGTCGTCCTTCAAATGTTCGCTCCAACGGCGGGCGGTGAGTTGACGCCAACGCGCCCACGGCGGCCACGCGCCTGGCGGCATGCGTGCCCGTCGCGCCGCCCTGGTGGTTCAGCCCGGGGCTCCGCTGCCGATAACCGCCAGGGGAGTCGAGAGACGCGCCGCGAGGGGGCGGCGGGCATGACCAAAGGCAAGCGCCGCAGAAACCTGGCCCAGCGCGTGGCGCTGTACCTGTTCGTCACCGCCGCGTGGGCGGTGCTGGCCGGGTCGGAGTACTCGTCGCTGCGCGACGCCAGGAACACGGCGTTGCAGACCGCACGGACCAATGCGCTGAACCTGGCCAGCTCCCTCGCCCAGCACACCAGCGATTCGTTCGCCATCGCCGAGACGGTGCTGACAGGCGTCGTCGCCGGCGTCGAGAGCGGCCTTCTTGCGCCGGACGCCCTGCGCGACTCCATGCGCGAAGAGGTCGACCGCTCCGACCGCGTGCATCTCATCGTCGTCTACGACGCGCACGGGCGCCCGGTGAACTCCTCGCTCCCTGCAGGCGCGAAGCACCGCAACGGTTCCGAACCGGCCTACTTCGCACACCATCGGCACCACGGCGGCCGCCTGGCGCTGCTGAGCGGGCCGATCCGCAGCCCGGCCGATGGCGCCTGGATCGTCCCGCTGACCCGACGCATCGACAGGCCCGACGGCTCCTTCGCCGGCATCGTGCTGGTCGGCATCCCGATCGACTATTTCGCCCGCTTCCACCGCCTGTTCGACATCGGACACGACGGATCGATCGCGATCGTCGGCGACGACGGCACTGTCGTCTCCCGCTCCCCCGGAGACATCGGCCGAAGCGGCGGCAGCATCGCCGGCACGCCCTTCCATCGGACCATGCAGGCAGTACGCCGCGGCTCCATCGCCGCCGTGTCGCCCATCGACGGAGTGGAGCGGATCTCCGGATTCGCCCCTGTCCAGCGCTATCCGTTCTGGGTGCTGATCGGCGTGTCCACCGACGAAGTGCTTGCGCCCTGGCGCGCGGTGGCCGTGCGGCGCTCGTGCATCGCGGTGATCGCGTGCGCGCTGTTCTTCGGCCTCGGCCTCTGGCTGGACCAGCAACTGCGGCGCATGCAGGCCAGCGAGACCAAGCTGAGCACGGAAGCCTGGAGCGACACGCTCACCGGCATCTACAACCGACGCGGCTTCGACTACAAGTTGCGCGGCGCGCTGCAGCAGAGCGAAGCCCTGCACTCCAGTATTTCGCTGCTGATGATCGACGTGGACCACTTCAAGCTCTACAACGACACCTACGGACACGTGAACGGCGACGCCTGCCTGCGGCACGTGGGACAGGCGCTGGCCGCCTGCGCGCAGCGGCCGCACGACATCGCCGCCCGCTACGGCGGCGAGGAATTCGCGGTGATCCTGCCGTTCACCGACGCCGCGGGCGCGCAGACGCTGGCGCAGCAGGTACGCACCGCGGTGCGCGACCTGGACCTGCCGCATGCGTCCAGCCCGACCGACGCGCGGGTGACGGTAAGCATCGGCGTGGCAAGCGTGCACATGGAGGATCAGCGCTGGACCGCCGCGGAACTGGTCGGCATGGCCGACGCCGCGCTGTACCGGGCGAAACAGGCGGGCAGAGACCGATTTTCCATGTAGCGGACAAAAAAAACCCCGCCGAAGCGGGGTCTTGCCGTGCCGCTGGATCGCCTCAGACGCTGGACATCACGCCGATGCTGAAGCCGGAGACCTGGCTGATCCGTCCCCGCCACAGACAACCGTTGACCGGAAACTCGCCGCCCGTCGCCACCACCCGCGCATCGGCGAGATGGACGAAGGTGGCCGGCTTCAGCTCGCTCTGTTCGTAGATGTCGCGGTACGGCTGGAAGCGCTCCTGCAGCGGCGCGACCAGCTCGTCGGGCGCCACCTCGGTGATCGACTCGGTCAGCCGCTGCATGAACTCCTTGCCGCCGATCAGCATGCCGGAGATGGTGCTGCCGCCCACCGTCAGCGTCAGCCCGATCTGCACGCCCAGGTTCGCGATCGCCACCAGATCCTGCAGCAGGTAGTCGGGGTGATGGGCCGCAGCCAGCAACGCATCCGTATCCAGTGCCGCGGTCGATTGTTCTTCGTGTTGTGACATGTGTGTCTCTCCCTTGAGTCGCCACAGCGATCCCATGGCGCCATGAGGGTATACAGATTCGTCGGCGCGCGCAGAGACACCGGCACGTGCCGTGGCGAAATCCCTGCCACAATGCACCGGCCAACGTGCCGCGCGCACCGGCTCCCGGCACGGGGAAGGCGGCAACAGCGCCTGCCGCGCAGTCAGACGATCGCCGTCGCTCCTGCGTGGCGTCGCCACGGCGGCCAGCGCGCGCACCGCCTGCCGGGATCGCCAGCATCGATGCAGGCGGCAACGCCCCGGCCCGCGGCCTCAGTCGACCGTCATCACGATCTTGCCCTGGATGTGCCCTTGCTCGGCGCGTTCGTGCGCCTGCCGCGCCTGCGACAGCGCGAAGGTGCTGTCGATGGCCACGCGCACCGTGCCCGCCTCCAGCAGCGCCGCGAGTTCGGCGAGTTGCGCGCCGCTGGAGCGCACCTGGGTGGTGGACACCGTCACGCCCCGCGCCGCCGCTTCGGCGTGCCCGTCGAAGCCGAGCGGGAAGATCGGGAACAGCGCGCCGCCGCGCTTGAGCGTGCGCAGGAACCTGCCGGCGCCGGGGCCGCCGACGGCATCCACCACCAGGTCCACGTCGCGCAGCACCTCCTCCGGCGCGGCCTTGGTGTAGTCGACGAAGCGCTCGGCCCCCAGCGCACGCACGAAGGCCTCGTGCTTGCCGGAAGCCACCGCGATCACGCGCGCGCCTTGCCACCTGGCCAGCTGCAGCGCGAAATGGCCGACGCCGCCGGCCGCCCCATTGACCACCACGGTCTTGCCCTGCAACGGCACCGGCACATGCGGCATGGGCTGCAGCGGATTGGCCACGGCGTGGCCCTGCGCGATCAGGAACTGCCACGCCGTCAGCAACGACATCGGCGCGCCCGCGGCGTGCACGTGGTCGATCCCGGCCGGCTTGCGCGCCACCTCGGTGGCGGGCGCGGTGACGTACTGCGCATACGCCTGGCTGCCGCCGGCCAATCCGTCCGGGAAGCGCACCATCGCGTAGACCGCGTCGCCGCGCGACAGCCCGTCCACATCCTCCGCCACCGCCTCGATCACCCCCGACACGTCCGTGCCCAGGATCAGCGGGAACGCCACCGGCGGGCGCCATTCCGGAGGCAGGCGGCTGTAGCCCTCGCGCAGGTACAGGTCCGGCGGGTTCAAGCCGATGGCGTGAACCCGGATGCGTACCTCACCCTGTCGCACCACGGGCAGAGGCGCGTCCTCGTAGTGGAGCACTTCGGGGCCGCCGAAGGCCTGCTGGCGGACCGCTTTCATCATGTGCCGTGTGTCGTTGGAGCTGTGCATGGCGTATCCTGATCGGAACAGTGCTCCGAATATACGGAGCACTGCTCCACATGTAAAGGAAAGCATGCGCGCCGACGCTCAGAAAAACTACCAACGCCTGCTCGACGTGGCCCGCGAGGCCCTGGCCGAGACCGGCGCAGACGCCTCGCTGCGGGACATCGCCCGCCGCGCCGAAGTCGGCCTGGGCACCTTGTACCGCCACTTCCCTACCCGCGAAGCCCTGCTAGAGGCGCTGCTGCGCAACGACTTCGAAGACCTGGCGGCGAAGGCCGACGCTTTGCGCACGGCAGCGGCCTCGGATCAGGCATTGCTGGCCTGGCTTGAGGAGATCATCGCCTTCACCCATCGCCAGCGCGGCATCCTCGCCCCGATGATGTCCGCCATCGAAGACGCCTCCTCCGCGCTGCACGCGTCCTGCGTGCGGCTGCGCTCCGCAGGCGCCGCCCTGCTGGCGCGTGCGCAGGAGGATGGCAAGGCACGCGCCGACATGGATGGGGACGAACTGTTCGACCTGATTGCCGCGCTGGCCTGGCTGCGCGAACAGCCATCGCACGCCAAGCGCTCCGAGCGCCTGTTCGAACTCGTGACCGGCGCGATCCTTGCGCAACCCGCACCGCCTCCGACGAGGTCGCCGGCCCGGAAGCGGTAATCCACGCCGAATGCCTACTGCACGCCCTCGACGTGGTCGGAGAACGACGGTTCGCCGCGCGTGGCGCCGTGGCCACCTGCGCGCGCGTACTGCGTCGGCGGCTGTCCGACATGGCGGGCGAACGCGACGCTGAAGGTGCTCGCGGAGCTGTAGCCGACGCGCTCGGCGATCGCGGCAATGCCGAACTCGTTGCGGCGCAGCAGGTCCTTGGCCAAGGCCATGCGCCAGGCGAGCAGGTATTCCATCGGCGCCATGCCCACCGTGCGGCCGAAGCGCTCGAAGAACGCCGAGCGCGACAAGGCCGCTTCCTTCGCCAACGCCGCCACCGTCCATGCGCGCGTGGGTTGTTCGTGCATCGCGCGGATCGCCGCGGCCAGGCGCGCATCGGCCAGCCCGCGCGCCAGGCCCGGCGACGCCGCCGTGCCCGCGGCCGAGCGCAGCGCTTCGATGAGCAGCACTTCCAGCAAACGCGAGAGCACCACCTCGCGTGCGGGGCGTGCCTCGCGCGACTCCTCGCTCACCAGGCGCACCAGCGTGGCGAGACGGTGCTCGCCGTGCACATAGACCATCTGCGGCAGCAGCGAGACCAGCAGCGCCGCATCCGGCGAGCCGAAACTGCAGTGGCCGGCCAGGATGCGCAGGTCGGTCGGGCCGTCCTGCGTGCCGATCCGGAACACGCCGTTCCCCAATGCGGTCGGCATGGTCTCGGCCACGTCCGCGTGCGGCGCAAGGCTGGACATCGTGATGCGGTAAGCCGCGGGCACCAGGACGAAATCGCCTGCCTGCAGCAGGATCGGCGCGCCGCCGTCGAGCGCCATGTGGCAGCCGCCCTCCAGCACCGCGCAGTAGAACGGCTGCCCGGCGTCGGAACGCCGGATGCGCCAGGCACCGGCACCGACCACCTGCTTGGAGAACCGGGCCATCGGCTGCAGCAGCGTCACCACCTCGGCAAGGGGATCCACCATCGCTGGACGCTCGCAAACGAATCAAGGACTCCGGATCGTAGCGAGTACGGGGACGGCAATCTATCGTGGGTTCTCGTCCACGCGCAAAGGAATCCCCTTGAAGACCGTCCTGATCACCGGCTGCTCCTCCGGCTTCGGCCTGGAAGCCGCACGCTACTTCCTCGCCCGCGACTGGCGGGTGCTCGCCACCATGCGCACCCCGCGCGACGACCTGTTTCCGCCATCGGCACAGCTGCGCGTGCTGCCGTTGGACGTCACCGACGCGCAGAGCATCCGCGCGGCCGTCGCGGCGGCCGGCCCGATCGACGTGCTGGTCAACAACGCCGGCTTCGGCGCACCGGCCCCGTTCGAGTTGATGGACATGGACACCGTGCGCGCCCTGTTCGACACCAACACCTTCGGCACGATGGCGCTCACCCAGGCGGTGTTGCCGCAGATGCGCGCGCGCGGTTCCGGCGTCGTGGTGAACGTCACCTCCAGCGTCACCTACAAGCCGCTGCCGCTGGTCGGCATCTACCGCGCGGCCAAAGCGGCGGTGAATGCCTTCACCGAATCGCTGGCGAGCGAAGTCGAACCGTTCGGCGTGCGCGTGCGTCTCGTGCTGCCAGGCTCCTCGGGCGAGACGCGTTTTCGCGACACCGCCCGCACCCGCCTGCGCGGCATGGACGACGCGGTCTATGGCGACTTCATGCGCCACACCATCGCGCGCATGGCCGAATCCACCGGTCCGGGCACGCGCATGCAGGACGTCGCCGAAGCCGTCTGGCGCGCGGCCACCGATCCGTCGGCGCCGTTGTATCTGCCGGCCGGGGCGGATGCGGTGCAGTGGGCGGCGGAGGCGAGCTGAACTGGCGAGCGCGCCAGGCGCTTCGCCTGACACGCCTGGCCGTTCCGGCGTTTGCTCGAAGCCTGCAACGGCTTCAGGTGGCCGACGACATCGCTGGAAGCCAAGGACTTGCGGGGCGGCAGGTGGCGGCGATGGCCTGCCCGGTCTCACAGTGCTCCCCGGCAGCTACCGCGCCAGGGTCAGGCGGCGACGGCACCGTGGTGGCGCGGCGCCGTGTCGTCGCCGCAGGCGGCACCGCTGGCGGCCGCGAGATGCGTCCCTTGCCACCCACTTGAGCGCAGAGGTTGCATCCGGATTGCAATGGCCCGCTGGCGATTGCTCGCCCCGCTAAGCGGCCATTCCTTCGAGCGCGGCGGCTGCCTGTTCGAGCCCGCCCAGGATGGCGTCGGCAACGCGCGGCGAGAAGTCCTGCGGCAGGTCTGCCCGCACCTCGGCGATGGCGCCCGGTGTGCGCGCCAGGATCTCCTCGATGAGCGGCTCGGCCGTCGACGCATAACCGACCCGCTGCGCCGTACTGCTGAAGTGCCTGCGCTGGATGCTGTACATGGCGTAATGCTTGTTCTTGCCCAGCAGAGCCATGGCCAACTTGATGTCGTAGGGCGACCACTGATTGGGGCCGTCGCCCAAGACCGGATAGGCCGACATCACGTCATACAGCCGAGTCAACTGGAAGCGGCCACGCGGCAGAAGCTGGATACTGAAATTCTTGGCATGACCATCGGGCGCGCGCAACAACCAGAACAGCACCTGCGCGGCCATCAGCGTCTTCATGTCGGCCTCGGCATTGATCGACTGACGCAATGTGCCGAACAAGGCGGTGAGCCCTGGGCCGCCTTCGTTCTCGTACTTACGCAACGGCGAACACCCTGCGACCTGGCAGAAGTCTTCCTGCGGCTGGCGCATGAGCCACTGCCCATTGGGCGCCAGGCGCCGGTCGAAGCGCTCGACCACCAGCACGCGCTGCTGGCCGAAGCGGGCGATGCGCGCATCGGCCACGTTCAAGCCATAGGCCTTCAACAGTCGCAGGCACAGCCATTCGTTGTCGACGGAAGTGCTGAAATCCGCCCGCCGCCCGCCCACCAGGCCCATCGGCAGCTTGAAGATGTGGCTGGTAGGCGTGGCACCGCGCGGCGCGTACCACTGCCCCTCCCACCACAGCAAGGCCGTCTTCTCCTGCGCACCAGCCAAGGAAATGCGGAAGTCCGCATCCGGGTCGTGGTGCGCGGCAAAGGCGTGCGGCGAGACGGTTTCGATCAGGTGCCGTTCGATGTCCCCTTCGGACAGCGGTACGCCGTCGATACCTTCGACATCCTGCGGTACCTCGTCCTCGCCCAGGATCTGCACGGCCCCCACGCAATCGCGTCCGACCGCGCTCAGCAGATCGAAGGGAGCGGTGGATGGAGCCGTGAAGCGCTGCGCCACGCGCCGGCGGATCGCATCGCTGTCGGGCAGCAGGTTGTCGAAGTAGTTGAAGACCTTCTCGCCCTTGAGCGGCAGATTCTGCAGATTGAACGGCAGCGATAGCGACAGCGGCCGGCCGAGGTCGGCGCCGACCCAGTCCGCGTCGTAGTGCAGTTCCATCTCCCCGCGCGCAGGCAGCGTCCAGCGCGCCACGCGCACGCCATTGGTCCAGATGGAGAGGCTGCGGCCGTGCGATCGACGCCCCATCTCACCACTCCGCTTGCGCGTTGGCGGCGGTGGGGTCGCCGCGGATGCCGATAGTCAGTTCCAACCCCAGCGCCGCGCACCAGGCCAAGAGTTGTTCGACGCTCAACGCGTGGGCGTTCAGTTCCAGATGGGAAACCCGCGACTGGCTCAGGCCTAGACGGCCGGCCAGTGCAGACTGGGTCAGTCCCTGGGCCTTGCGTGCGGCCTGCAGCGTCGCGCCAAGCTGCGTCGCGGTGACCAGAACGTGGCGTTTTGGCATCAGAGCAGTACCCGTTATCCAGCTAACCGCAAAATACCCGTAAAACGAATAAAGTTCAAATAACTGATATTCAGGTAGACCCACCCACTGCCGGCCAGTCCTTGCGTTGCTGGATACGGGGTGTTTCGTCCCGCGTGAAGCGGTGACGATTGAGCAATTCGCCGCAGGCACAATCGCCGCACTTTCTGCGGTGATTGGGGGGCAGCCAATCGCCGCACAGCATGCGTATTGCCCGCAGGGGACGGCGATGTACGCCGTACGAGGAGGCGACTCCGTCAATGGGGACGGCGTGTAGTGACGATGCGGCCAGCACCGCGCCGCCTCCACCCCTCGAGCGATTCGGCGCCAGCCGGCCACCCCAGCAACGCCACCGTCAGAACCGAGCGGCTACGGCGCCACCTCGAACCTGCGTCGCTTCTTCGCCACAGGCAGCGGCGCCACCGGCACGGCCGTGATCAGCAGGGCGCCATTGGCCATCGTGATGCGCACCTTGCCGCCCACCGCGAAGCCCAGGCCTTCCAGCCACAGGCCATGCAAGCGCAGGCTGGGCACCTGCCGCCCGACCCGCATGCCATTGCGGTCCACATCGTAGTAGCGATAGCCGATGGTGCATTGCGTGGGCCGGCGCGGGACCGAGCGCCTGGGTGCCGCGACCTCGCCGGCATCGGGGCACACAGGCGGTGCCGACGCTGCACCAGGCAGCGGCTCGGCGGCAATCGCATCCAAGGGGTCCGGGGATTCAAGCTTGAGCCAACAGGGCGGCGCCTTGGCGGCGCGGCGAGGGGATTTGGTCTTTGAACGAGCGGCAGCACTACCGGACATGACGTCCTCCATTCGAGTGGGAGTCGCCAAGTGATTTCGGGAGACCAAACCCGGCTGCGGAATTTGCCGTAGCACGCCGATAGTTGCTCGGCTAAAAGAAGCTGTCAACGCTTAAAGCAGGTCACCTGTAGACATCTTCAGGAATTCAGTCCGGGCTGACTACCGACTAAGTCAACTTGATCCTGACGTCCGCTACCTAGGTGAGTCTCAATACTTGGGACGAAATATGGTGTAATGCGCAGAGACACCCCCAGACGGCAGCGCAAACCTTGGAACCCGTGAAGCTCTCTCGGGAAGTGCTTGATTGGGCCACGGAACGAGCTGGATACACTCTGCATTCCTTCGCCGAATCCATCGCAAAGCGAGACGCTGACCGCAAGCGAATAGCGGCTGGCGAGCTTACGTCTTCTCAAATAGTCAAGCTCGCAAAAAAGGCCAAGGTACCTTTTGGCTATATGTTTCTGTCCGAGCCGCCGGAGCTTAAGCGCCCCTCGATTCCTGATCTACGACAAATTCAGAATGCGGTCCCTTTGAGTGATGATTTCTACGAAGTTTTAGAAGACGCTCTAGCAAAACAGGCTTGGTACGCGGACTACCTTAGCGATTCCGGGGCCAAATCGCTTCCATTCGTTGGAAAGTTCGAAGGCGCCGGTGTCCGCAGGGTTGGCGATATAGTTACAGACATGCGTGCCGTCATGAAACTTGAAGATCGGGATCGCAGTGGCAGCCCTGATGCAGCTATCTACTTCTCGAAACTGAGTGCCAAGGCTGAGGCTGCAGGCATACTTGTTATCAAGACTAGTTATGTAAAGGGAGCAACGAAAAGAGCTCTCTCTGAAAAAGAGTTCAGGGGCTTCGCACTTACTCACCCCGTAGCACCCGTCGTGTTCGTGAATGGTCGAGATGCTGAAGTCGCTGCCATCTTTACGCTCATGCATGAGTTGGCGCACGTGTGGCTGGGGATAACTGGCGTCACCGACCTCGCGCCGAAGCCCACGGCCAACACTGAAAGAGTGTGCAACGCAGTGGCTGGCGAGCTACTGGTGCCTTCCATGGACTTTAAGGAACGCTGGGATGGGCCAGATAACCTTGCTCAGTTAGCCACTCATTACAGGGTCAGTCGTTTGGTCATTGCCAGAAGGGCATTCGATCACGGGTTCGTCGACCAAGATTTCTACAACATGGTGGCAAAAGCCGCGCGCGCGCCCCGCGCGGTGGGGACGCCATCTGCGCTGATGACCATCCCGATCAGAAACAGCAAACGATTTACGCGGGTGGTTGTTTCTGAGGCGATGAGTGGCCATACGCTTCTAAGAGAAGCTGCGGGCTTACTCAACGTTAAGCCTGACACGGTGGTGGCTTTGGCGAAGGGGCGCGTGAAGAATGGCTAAGAAATTCATCATAGATGCAAACGTCTTTATTCAAGGGAAGAACTTTCACTATGACTTCGCATTTTGCAAGGGCTTCTGGGACTGGGTAGAAGCTGGGTACAACGCTGGCGTAATCTTCAGCATCAAGAAAGTTCGCGATGAGCTTTTGAAGGGGAAGAAAGGAGATCTCGGTCGAGATTGGGCTATTAATATGCCAGTTGGATTCTTTCTGGATGACGTCGGCGATCTAGCCGTAATGAAAACCTATGGCGATGTCCAAGCATGGGCGATTAATGACAAGCACTACTTTGATGCGGCAAAGGCAAAGTTCGCAAGTGCTGATTTAGCCGACGCATTTTTGCTTGCGTATGCAAAGACTCACGGATTTGAGATCGTTACTCAAGAGTTATCCAACCCGGATAAAAAACGAGAAATCCCCATTCCTGATGCCGCAATAAAATTGGGTGGAATCAAAACGCTCACGATCTATCAGCTTCTCACGGCCCACGCAGCACCTACTTTCGTTTTTAAGCCGTGATCACTTGGACTCCAAGTTACAGATCGACATCTTCAAAATCAGTCCAGCAAAAAATCGCTAGGTCGGCCCCCTTCTAGATCAAAGGGATGAGGGTGTGCGGAGAGTCATCCATACGACGAATTGACACTCCTCGCGCAAAGTGCTATTTTGGCGGGGCGCATGGTAGGCGCATGACACCGTCTCACGAAGCTCCTAGAGCACTACCGGTACCCATTTGGCCGACATGCCCTTTCGTCAGGCCTAAAGCAGCGCGACGGTGCGTTGTGCAATAGGCCCGAGGACCGAAGCGCATGCACATTGCCAGCATTCGTCCGTCCACTGTGGACGGCATCAAAGCTCTCGCCAAGAAGATCAAGCGCGAGAAGAATGTCTCTCACACTGACGCACTCGACGTTGCCAGCAAACAGGCTGGTTATGAAACGTTTGTGCATGCGCGCAAAGCGCTCTCTGCCGTTATAGCCCAAAACCTATTCCCGGCCTATCTCTCCATCCATTGGTACGACCGGCAGTCCGGCGCAACCAATGGAAGCACTCCTAACGAAGGCGCCATAAGTGGCACGCCACGCCCATCTTGTGGCCGCGAAGTCCTGCAGGTGAATCTGTCCCGCCCACTTCCCTTAGTGGTCGCCAAACAGCGAGTTGCCGAAGCGCGTGGACTCGAAGGTTTCACAATGGAGTATGAAGACCACTTAGAGCACCTGACGCTGGCCGATTCACAAACGTCCGCGCGGAAGCTTCTGGTCAAAGCCGAACGGTGCCTGCGCTTCATGGAGATATCTGGGCTTCAACCAGTGAACCTGCAGGCCCATAGGAACCAGCTGCGGGCGCTCAATAGCCTGCCAGGTCACGATCACCCATCGTGGTGGTTTGATCCCGGATCGAATGCGGTCGCCATGCTTGATGAGCCGTATCCAGGGCGGCTAGCCCATGACGTTGCTGCGCGCGCAAGCTGGCTTGCCATGAATGGATTTTTCGAGATGAAGCTGCCATGGGATGGCATCTATAACCCAGGTGATACTGTTCCGACGCTGGTTAGTAACAATCAAGCACTACTAGATCGAGTAGCCAAAGCGGTTACTGGACTGGAGCCATATGCGATGCCCAAGCCTTGGCTTATCAAAGCCGGAGCAATGGGCGACGCGTTCGTGAGCCCCAAGCGCACCGACAACGGCAAGGCACGCCGGCCGATCCCTAGCGCATCCTATTCTACTCGCAACGGCGCGACCCCCTATGGCGGCGGATTTGGCATCCGCTCGCGGTGGCGTCCATCCCAAACGATGTCGACAGAGCTACACATGGAACTGGGCGCGCTGCTTATGCGGATCAATGGCGTGAAGTTGTCCTCCAAAGTCAATGATCGGCTGCGGATACACTACCGTTCAAAGCTTGAGGACTGGGCGAACGTTGAACATCGCGGCAGTGATCTGGGGTATGAGGCCTACTACGGTCAGCAACACTTGGAGCGCTTCAACTCCAAGGCCCAGAACCTCGCAGGCTTGGCGCGCGCCAAAGCCATCGTTGAAGAGGGCTACAACGACTGCAAGCCGCGCCGCGAACTGTTAGCTGCAATCGACGCATTCTCGAATGGCATCAAATCCCTGACCTGATCACTTAAACCCGGCTCGGCGCCTACAGGAGAATCTTCGCCCCTTAGGCGCTGCGCTTGTGTTCTTGTAAGCATAAATTGTCCGCGATCTAAAGGCCTAAGATGTCCGCCAAGGACCTGCCCACGCCCGTCCACCATGCATTGCCGTATTGCCATGCATTTCCGGCTAGCAGGATGCAGGCATCACGCCCTCAGCTGCGCTACAGGCGCGCTAGACCCGCCAATCAAGCCAGGGAACTTGCGGGCGTAAGCGGCACCCTCCTCCGGTTGCTTTCATGGCAGAGGGGTCAGGCCGGCGTGCAGCACGCCCAGGCCTTCGGCCAGCACGGTGGCTAGGCGGTCGCGCAGCTGGTCCGGTCTCCCGCTGGCCGATCGCGGTGATCTGCGCCAGCAGCCCAGGGCGGTGTCCAGTCCGGCTTCCATCTGCTTCAGACACACGCCAGTCTCGGCGTTGCCGGCCTCGATGGCGCGCTGGATCGGCGCAGCGCCACGCCAACGCGGCACGGACGACTCTGCAACGTCATGGCAAGCGCAACGCGCAGGCGCTCCGGGACCGAAGCTGTCATGTATCAGCGCGGGATGCCGCCGGCCGTCCCTCGGGACGCCTGAAATCCTCGCCGGAAAGCCGGGATGTCCCGCGTATGGATTGGTCCTCCTGTTTCAGGCACGATCTGCTCACGGAGGACGGATATGGTCATGAAGTTCAACGGGAAGCCGTTCAAGGCCGATGACTTCCAGAAGGCGTTGCACAAGGCCGCCGCAAAGCTGGTGGACGACCACCTGCGCGAACGGGTGGCTTCTGTTCGCGATCCGGAAACCGGGCGGTTCGCCACCGTGATCGTCGACGGCGAGCACTTAGACGACATGAGTTTGCGCATCGAGGGGACACCTGCCGTCCTGGATCAAGTGCGCCAGGATCTTAACGTGGAGGCCGATGTGGAGGATAACGAACGCGACCAGACCGGCGCAGAAATTCCGCCGAAAGTCTTCCTAAGCTTCGGCTGGGAGGATCACGACCTGGCAAGACGAATTGCGGAAGCCTTGCAGCGAAATGGCATATCGACGTGGTGGTCGGAGTGGGAGATCATGATGGGCGATAGCCTGCGTCGCAAGATCGACCAGGGTATTGGCGACTGCACGCACTTCATCGTCCTGCTGACTCCTACATCGATCAGCCGGCCCTGGGTGCAGGAAGAGATGGATGCGGGCTTCGTCCAGAAGCTCGGCCGGGGCGCCAAGTTCATCGGCCTGCGCCATGGACTGGAGGCATCCCGGCTGCCGCCGCTGCTGGCCGGCTCGCTTTCGCCCGAGATAGACCGGGAGCTAACCCAAATCCAGCAGTTGATCAACGACATCCATGGCATCTCGCGAAAGCCTGCTTTAGGGCGAGCCCCTGCCCAGACTTTGCTGCCGAAGACCCGCTACACGTCGGCGGCGATGGCGATCGCCGAGTACTTCGTCAAGAAAAGCCACAACGGGGAGTTCGGCGACGTCAGCGACGACGAGGAGTGCATCGCACAACACACTTCGTTGTCCCGCGAAGACGTCACCGACGCGCTCTACGAACTGCGGCGCTGGCTCAAGATCGACTACGGCACGGTGATTGTCCGGGATACGTTCTATGCCGAATTCGACCGCTACTGGAAGCCTTGGAACCCGGCCGAGGATGCACTTAGGCTCGCTGCGGATACCGTCAACGATGCCAGCTTTCCCAGGGCGCCCGATCAGATCGGCCAGCGCTACGGATGGGAGCCGCGGCGCCTAAACCCGGCCATGGCCTATCTCGAAGAGCGTGAGGCCGTGCAGTTGTCGAAAGCTCTTGCGACCAGCCCCTACATCTGCTTCGAGATTCGGCGCAACGACGCGACCAGGCGCTTCGTCCGCAGCCGCGTCTGAAGCGACAGCATGCAGGAACTTATGGGCCTTTGCGCCGCCCCCGCAGGCGGCCGGGCTCCGGGTTTCGCGCGGCCAGCGACGCCTGGATCAAGAGCCGTTTTTTCCCGAAGGATTGCTGCGGAGCTCGAAAGTTCCACCAGCAACTTGCCGCGCTCCAGAACGTACGGGGAAGCGAATCCGGGGAGCGCGCACAACAACGCCAACACCAGTCAAGTATCGTCCTGCACTGAAGTAAACCGACAATATCCAAATAATGATGTAGACGAACCGAACAAGGAGAACATGGCCGACACCGTACGAGTCAATCTGTGCTACCGGCCCTTGCGCATCGGCTGGGCGGTTCGCGCGGACGACCTGGAGGGGTTTCGAAGGGCGGTACGCTACTCCCACGTCCTCTGGGGTGGACGCTTCAATCCAATTCTGATCGTCGACAACGAGGAGGAAGCCCGGCAACAGGTCGAGCTATTCCGTCTGGATGTCGTTTGGCCGCTGGGCGACAGCCTGGAAGTCCGAGAGTTCGCCGAGCGCTTTCCCCACCTGAAGCCTTCGTTCCACGGCGGCTCTATCTTCGTCAAACAAGCGCGGTGGCGAAACTTCTCGAGGGTGCTCGATATCTTCAACACCGCTGCGCATTGGCACAACAAGCCCGAGTGGACCCAGTTCAAGGATATGGGTCTGTGCAAGTACGAGTGGCAAGGCGACGATCCGCTGGCGGACGTGTTCTTGATGCAGTTCGGCAGGTATCCGGACGTTGAGGAAGTCGGCGTCGACTACGCAGCGATGGTCGAGGAACTGCTGGACCCGATCACGGTAGCGCTGCAGCAGGACGCGGCGATACCTGGCGATTTCCTGCGGCGCCCGAGCCTGTCATCGGTGTGTAGATTCGCGATTGGGCGTCACTACACGGTGCGCCCCGGCTGGGAAACGCCCGGCTTCTTTATCGGCGACGCAGGCGATCTTGAGGACCTCATCTGTTACTGGAACATCCGCGCCTGCGACGTCCCCCTGTGGTTTCTCGACACCGCCCACCTTGATCGCTACGCAGGTCTGATACCGCAGATGGAGGCCATCATCCAGGAGATGGCGCAACACAGCATGGACGCGGACGCGGGCCTGGGCGTTTGGTCACGCGGCGATGCCGCGCAAGTCGACCAACTGTTCGAGAACAGGCGGCTGATCGTGCACAGCGTCGGGGAGGGATTCTGGTCCGGAAGCGCGGTCGTACCACCGGTCATGCGCCTTGGAGAAGCGTCGACGCTGGGCGTCATCGGAAGCGAACGCGGCGTGCCACGCGTGAGCTTCGCGCTGACAGAGAAGCCCTACCACGGACACCCGCATTACATGCATCAGCACCTCGTTGCCTCTGTGTCGCTGATCGGCGGCCTCTTCGGCGATCAACAGCACACGTTCCATGTTCCATACGTTCCGGAGCTCAATCATTTCTACGCCCGGACCATGCATTTCGAGCACGATAAGCTGCGCGTCGAGCCGGAGCAGGTCGGGCTCATCATCGATGCCGCCGATCACGATGCGTTTCTCAACGCAATGCCAGTCGCTGAACTGATCAGACGCATCTTCGCGTTGGCGGGTTACAACAGCACGCTGAGCAACAGCGGACGCATCGCCCGACAGCTGCTGACGCAACTGGGAGGCCTGCAGGGCGCGCGCGTATTCAAGATTCCTGGAGCCAGGGAGTTGTTGAGGTCCTTCGGCCCCCGGGCGACGTTCTCCAGGGAGGTTGCGCTTGCGACGATTTCGGGAAAGACCAGCGAGGAACTGAGGGGCACGTTCGGCGCGCACGTCGATCTCTTCCTCGGGCCACGCCCGATCGAGCAGAAGCTGACGCCTCCTCACGTCTTCGCGGCCATGGTGGACGCGGGACTGTTCAGGATCGGCGTCGACCTGGATTGCCCGCAATGCGGAATGAGGAGCTGGGTCGCGCTCGACGTACTCAAGCAGCAGATCAGCTGTGAACTGTGCGGTCACGACTATGACGCGACTGGCCAACTGTTGGCCAGCGAGTGGCGTTTCCGGCGCTCAGGCGTGCTGGGTGCGGAGCGCAACGCACAAGGGGCTATTCCCGTGGTGCTGACGCTGCAGCAGCTGGATGCAAACCTGGACCGGGCGTTCAGTTCCTGCGTCTACTCTCCCTCGATCGACCTGAAGCCCCGCAACGACCCGCAACATCCTGACTGCGAGGTCGACTTCGTGTGGGTGCAGATGAATACCTATCCGAAGCGCACCTCCGTCATCCTCGGCGAATGCAAGGACCGTGGCCGCATCGAACCGGATGAGTTCCGGCGCGACGTCGAAAATCTGCGCCGCATCGCCGATGCCTTCCCATCGGATCGATTCCAGACTTACGTGGCGTACATCAAGCTCGCGCCGTTCACGAAAGAGGAGATCGCGATCGCCAGCGTGTTGAACGACGAGCATCGACGCCGGGTGATTTTGCTCTCTGCCCGTGAACTGGAGCCCTACCACCTGTTCGAACGTGTCAAAGCCGAACATGGCATCGGCATTCGGGCACACTCATGCGAGGAACTGGCGCTGATCACCCACCAGCTCTACTTCACCGACGTTGCCGGCGATACGGTCGAGCCCTAGCAGCTGCCCTTGCGTGCGTATCGCAGTTTCTTCGAAAGCCGCGGCACTGCCTTGGCGATGGTCGCAATCTGGAAAGCGCTAGCCGTATCCATTCGGAAGATCGCCGGTCCATAGAGTCATTTCATAGCCTTCATGGTCAAGGATCCTCATTGTCCGAAGCTCTGGTGACTTCTAGAATGTGTGAGAGCTCGTGCAGCACCGCGATGGGCACCGCGCTCTCTCCAAGCCAAGTGACATCAGAACGCTTGCGTATATGCTCTAAGCCCTCAAGCCCCGCTATTTCAATGGCACCGTATTCGCTGGCTTCGCCTCTCAGCCTGAAAGGAAGTAAGGCCGTACAAGAGTGGGGTCAGGCTCACTTCCAACGTCCGCTCATCTTGAAGAGCAGACAACATGCAATCGCTTTTGCATGTTTGTGGTGGCCCACCAGCAACCGAATTAACCCTACAAGCCATTGTAAAAATTAAAACTTCATCAGGACGGTCCACCACTTTGACTCGCAATTTGACTCACTATTGTTCAACCACTTGGTAGGACGTTCTTGGGCAGCCCTGGACATCCTGCGCTCAGATTGGAATTCAGCACCCAAACTTGACACCGCCCCCTCGTTGACGGTGATCGCTACCATCAGCTTGTTCGGCTTCATTCCGCCGCGGTACTGGCAACGGGATGTTTGGCAGGGCACCCTGGTGCACCTGTGCCTTCCCGTCGACAGGGGACGCAGTCCGGCAATCGTGCAATTGACCTGCCCGCACGTGGGCTTAGCGAAGCGGTCGCGAGCGCCTCTTACAGACCGCCGCCAGGTATCGCGGCGGCGCCTGACCAAGGTCAAGGACACGCCCGGGCCGCGACTGGAAACTAGCGGCCATGCCTAACCTACCCGCGTCCCACGCGCATCCTTCTCCGGCCATGCTGGCGCGCGCGCCGCATCGGCTGCTGTTCTTCGTCGGCGCGGGCAACCTGTTGCTGCTGATGGCCTGGTGGGCCCTGTGGCTGGCCGGCCTGCACGGCGGCTGGTCGCTGCCGCAAACACCGTTGCCGGCCGGTTGGCTGCACGCATTGGCGATGCAGTACCTGGTGCTGCCCAGTTTCGTGTTCGGCTTCCTGCTGACCGTGTTCCCGCGCTGGATGGGACTGCCGGAACTGCCGCGCCGACGCTATGTGCCGATCGGCGCCGGGCTGTTCGGCGGACAGGCGGCGCTGCTGCTGGCGATGCTGGGCTGGGCGCCGGGCCTGTGGTTGGGACTGGCGCTGGCCATCGCCGGCTGGAGCGGCGCGCTGGTGGTGCTGGGCGGGCTGCTGAAGGCCGAGCGCGGCCGTACCTGGCACGCATACTCGTGCTACGCGGCGTTGTTGCTTGGCTGGCTGGGCCTGCTGGCGTTCGCGGGCGTGGCCGCCGGCGAGAGCAGGCTGATGGCGATCAACGTCGCGTTGGGCAGCTTCGGCCTGCTGCTGCCGCTGTACCTGAGCGTCGCCCATCGCATGTTCCCGTTCTTCGCCGGCAACGCGGTGCCGGGTTACGTGGCGTGGCGCCCACTGTGGTGGCTGGCTGCGATGTGGGCAACGCTGCTCGCGCACCTGGCGCTGGCCCTGGCCGGCGCCGACGCCTCGCTATGGCTGGCCGACGCGCCTGCGCTTGCGCTCGCCGCGTACGCGCTATGGCGCTGGTGGCCACGCGGCCGCATGCCCGGTCTGCTGGCCGCGCTGTTCATCGGCATGGTCTGGTTGCCGGTCACCTACGCGCTATACGTAGTACAGAGCGTGGGCTGTCTGCTCACCGGGCAGTTGCTGCTGGGTCGTGCGCCGATCCACGCCTTGTCCATCGGCCTGTTCGGCAGTCTGCTGGTGGCGATGGTGACGCGGGTGACGCAAGGCCATTCCGGCCGGCCGCTGACGATGCCGCCGGTTGCCTGGTTCGCGTTCGCCGCGATCCAGGGTGTGGCCATGATGCGGGTCGTCGCCGAACTGACACCGGACCCGTTGCGCTGGCAGGTGGCCGCCGCCGTCGGCTGGCTGCTGGCGCTGGCTCCCTGGGTAGCCCGGATCGGCCGCATCTCCCTGAGTCCGCGCCGCGACGGCAAGGGCGGCTGAGCGCCACCATCGCGGGCGGGGCGCGCCCACTGGCATGCTTCGTAAACCCCGCGTCGCCAAAGGCGACCGGCGCACCATGGCGCGTCAGACCGGCAGCAGCGCGCCACCCATCTGATGCAACGCCGCCAGGTCGAGCAGTTGCAGCTCGCGCCTGCTCACGTCGATCAGCCGCCGCAACTGCAAGCGCCGGAATGTGCGGCTCACGGTTTCCGGAGTGAGCCGCAGGTAGTTGGCGATGTCCGTACGCGGCATTCCCAGGTGCAGCCGCTGCGCGGACAGCCCGCGCCGTTGCGCGTGCTGCGACAGCAGCATGAGGAAGGCAGCCAGGCGCTGGTCTGCCTCGTAGCGCCCGATCAGCAGGCGGGTACTCCGATCGAGGTGGCGGCTGAGCAGGTCCAACAGGTTGCGCTGCAGGCCGGGAACGGTCTCGGTCAACCGCGTGACCGTCGCCAGCGGCAGGCGGCACAGCGATGTGGCCTCAAGCACGCGCGCGCTGCAGCCGTGGCGTTCGGCGTGGATGGCGTCCAGCCCGATCACGTCTCCGGGCATCGCGAAACCGAGGATCTGTTCCTCGCCCGACGGCGCGCCGACGACCAGTTTGACCGTGCCGCTGCGCACCACCAGCAACGCCGACATCGGATCGCCTTCGTGGAACAGGCAGGCGCCCGCCGGGTACGGGCCGCTGTGCACGACATGCAGGTGCATGTCGTGCACGCGCTGCTCGTGACCACGGGCCAGGCAGAGCGCGCCGACATCGCAGATCAGGCATTGCCGCATGGCGCTGCCGTTGCGATTGGGACAGATCGGCAGCCGGCGCGATCTCGGCGGGTGGAGTGCGCTCGTGTGCCTAGGTGGCGACGCAACCGGCGTGGCGGTGGCGCGCGCGGATGCCGCGTCCCGCCGCGCGTTCATCCGCCACAGCACCCGCAGCAGCCGCCACCGTCAGCTGGCGCATTGCCATCGGCGACCAGTTCGGGCTTCGCGCCGAACCTGCCGAGCACCGCCAGCACCTCGTGCGCCGGCAGCGAGGTCACGATGTCGAGCTGGCCGCTGGCCCGATCGACGCTGAGTTCGGCGCCAGGATCGGTGGTTCGCAACGCGGCCTGCATCAGTGCGATGCGTTCCGCCGTCAGCGGCGTTTCGGAATGGATGGACATGGCGGTCTCTCGTGCATGCACCGTCGCGCCGCGCAACTGCGGTCGCATCCGGGACACGGACACTGTAGGCCGCGGTACGCGGCACCGCCTTGACCGCAGTCAAGCGGACCGGGGCTCACATTCGTGCATTGCAGGAACGCGCAAGACAGCGCATGCGGCACGTGTCGCTGGCCGCGACGCGAGCGGCGCGATCTAGAAGCATCTGGCTACGGGGCTCCCCCGCCGGACGCGAACGCCTCCAGCCGCGCCGGATCGCGTAACACCACTTCGCGCTGCTTGATCGCGATGATGCCGTCGTCGCCGAGCCGGCGCAGCACGCGGCTGACCGTTTCCGGCGCCATGCGCAGGTAGTTGGCGATCTCGGTGCGCGCCATGGTCAGGTTGAAACGCGTGGCCGAGAAGCCGCGCTGCGCGTAGCGCCGCGACAGGTCGAGCAGGAATGCGGCCATGCGCTCTTCGGTGCGGTAGTCGGCGGCCAGCATCGACGCCTTGCCGATCTCCGCGCTGAGCAGGCTGAACAGCTTGGCCTGCAGGCCCGGCATGCGCGAGGCCAGCAGGGTCATCTTGGGAAAGGAGAACTGGCACAGCAGCACCGTGTCCAGCGCCACAGCGTTGCAGGGAAAGCGCGAGGAATGGATCGCGTTGAGGCCGATCACTTCGCCCGGCAGGCTGAAGCCCAGTACCTGCTCGTTGCCGTTGCTGTCGTTGACGAAGGTCTTGACCATGCCGGCCCGGACCGCGGCGATGGCGCGGAATTCCTCGCCGGTGCGGAAGATGTAGTCGCCGGCATGGAACGGGCCGACATGATCCACCAGCACATGCAGTTCGGAGAGCATCGACTTGTCGTAGCCCTGCGAGATGCAGGCATCGGAGAACGCGCAGGTCGAGCAGAAGCGCAGCTCGTCGCCATCGCTCGACGCGGCCGGATTGAGCGGGGGAGCGGACGACGTCATCGGCCGCACCTGGACACGCGAACGAGGATGCCGCAATGCGGCGACGGGTTACCGGCTAGAGAGCCGACGCTGGATGCTGAAAACATGCGGCAACGATACGCCATAGGAGCGTGCCGGTGAATGACAGCGACAGCACCTGGTCGTTCCAGCTGACCAGTCCCTGCTCCTCCAGCGGTCGCAGCCGCGCCAGCGCCAGCGCGAAATCGTCGTGGAACGGCATGGCATCGGTGCGTTGCATCGCCCGCGCATCCAGCCGGTAGTCGCAGGCCAGCGACTGCATGATCTCCGCGCGCATGGCCTCGTCCTGCGATTGCACCAGCCCGCGCTCGATGCCCAGCCGCCCGGCGGCGACGGCCGCGCACCAGCGCGCCGGATCGCCGATCGCCTGGCAGAACACCTCGCCCAGCTGGCTCTCCGCCCCCGCACCGATGCCGATCAGGTCGGTACGCTCGGCGCGCACCGTCCCGGTCAGGTCGCAGTACTGCGCACGGCTGCCGCAGCGCCAGGGTGGGCTGGGCGCCACGGCGAAGGTGTCCGCCCCGGCAGGCGCATATCCGGCCTCGCCGAGCCCTTGCACCGCATCGGCCAGCAAGCGCGGTAGCGTGGGACCGACCGCTGCCAGCCAGGCCAGTCCCACCCGATCCGGTCGCCACGCCAATACCTCCTCCACCCGCAAGGCATCCGGGTATCCGGCCAGCACGTGACCGGTGGCGGCAAAGCCGGCGCCGGCGATTGCCTCGCGCGCGGCCAGCCGCGACGCCGCGGACGCGGTGCCGTCGTCGAGCAGTACTCCGCGGGTACAGCCCGCGGCCACCAGCGAGCGCACCGCCACCGGATTGCCTGGCCGCAACAGCACCGCCACTTCCGCGCGTGCGACCGTGCGCAGCGACTGCGGGATCGCATTGAGCAGACGCGCCACGCCGCCGCAGCCGATCAGCTCGGGCAAGCCTTCGCCCAGCACGATGTACAACACTTCGCGATCCTCGTCGAACAGCGCCGCGGTCCGCGCCAGCGCGCGCAACAGGCAGTGCAGGTACTCGCCCGGCGCGATCGGCGACCCGCCCCGCGGAGCGCCGAAGCACAACGTCAGCGAGCGCGGGATCAGGTAGTCGTTGCCGACCCGCACCGTCTTGGCGAAATCGGCATCGCCGAAGCCGCAGACGTAGTGCGCGCAAGCAGGATGCAACGGCCAGTGCGGTGCTGCAGGCAGGTAGCGTGCCAGCGCAGTCCGGTCGATCGCGAACGGGGAGCATTCCATGCCGGACACGTTAGCGGCCACTTGCCAGCTAGGCCCTGATCAAGATCAAGTCGGCGCTCGAACGCGACGATCGCGCTCGGGTGTCGACCGTGTGCCGGGGCGAGCAGTGTCGCGAACGGATGCGCCGACGTTCCGGATGCGGCGCAGCCCGACCGGTTCGCCCCGCAACCGTGGGCGCCGTCCTGTCTCAGGCGTCGCTGCAGGCGGTTCAGGCCAGAGGTGCGTTCGCTGCGGCGGCGGCCTCGGCGATCTCCGGCAGGTCGGTCTGCGCGCGCAGGCCGGGATGCTGGCGATGCTCCATGCGCCGGACCGCGAAGTGCATCCACGCCAGGGCGATGCTCACCAGCACGAACAACAGCATGAAGCAGCTGGTCCACACCCCGATCAGGTCGTTCATCGCACCGAAGGCGATCGGCAGCACGAAGCCCCCCAGCCCGCCGATCATGCCGACCACGCCGCCGACCGCGCCGACGTGCTGCGGGTAGTAGGCCGGAATGTGCTTGAACACCGCGGCCTTGCCCAGCGACATGAAGAAGCCGAGCACGAACACCAGCACGGTGAACGGGACTACGCCGATCGCCAGGTGGAAAGCGATGTCGCCGTCGACGCCCTTGATCACGTAGCGGGTATCCGGGTACGCCAGCAGGAAGGTGCACACCACCGACACGCTCAGCGTCCAGTACATCACCCGGCGCGCGCCATAGCGGTCCGACAGCAGGCCGCCGGCGATGCGGAACAGGCTCGCCGGGATCGAATAGCAGGCCGCGACCAGGCCGGCCTGGCGGATGTCCATGCCGTAGGCGCCGATCAGGTAGCGCGGCAACCACAACGCCAACGCCACGAACGCGCCGAACACGAAGAAGTAGTAGAGCGAGAAGCGCCAGACCTGCAGCTTCGCCAGCGGCCGCATCTGCTCGCGGAACGACATCGGCTTGACGCCCGAGCGCTTGCGTTCGGCCTGCGAGGGATCTTCCTGGGTGCACAGATAGAAGATCACCGCCATCACCGCCAGCGCCACTGCCCATACCTTCGCCACCGTGGTCCAGCCGGCCGCCACCATCAGCATTGGCGCCAGAAGCTTGGTCACGGCCGCACCGATGTTGCCGGCGCCGAATACGCCCAGCGCGGTGCCCTGCTTCGCCGCCGGGAACCACTTGGAGACGTAGGCGACGCCGACCGAGAACGCGCCGCCGGCGATGCCGACGAACAGCGCCGCCAACAGGAACTGCGGGTAGCTGCGCGCATAGGTCAGCAGCCAGGTGGACGCCGCCCCGCACAACATCACCGCGGCCAGCAGGCGTCGGCCGCCGATCTGGTCGGTCAGCACGCCCAGGTTTACCCGGATCAGCGAACCGCTCAGTACCGGCGTGGCGATGAGCAGGCCGAACTGGGTGTCGTTGAGTCCCAGTTGCTGCTTGATCTGGATGCCGATGATCGAGAAGATCATCCATACCGCGAAGCATGTGGTGAAGGCGAAGGTACTGAGCCACAAGGCGCGCTGCTGCTGGGCAGCGGAGGGAAGGACGGCGTTCATCGCATGGCCTGCATTCGTAGTGAAAGACGCAGGCACGCCTGCCTGCATCTTGGGCGGTTGGAGGGATGGCGGGAGGCCATGCCGGCTCAGGCCTCCGCTTCCGCCTCGATGGCATCCAGGCCGCTCACCCCGTAGCGTTCCTGCAACAGCTGCAGGTAGCGTTGCAGATCGCGTTGCCGCGACTGCAGTTCGAGGTAGTCGGCGATCCGCCGATGCACCTGCTCGAAGGTCTGCGGCAGGCCCGGCTCGATGTCGTCGACGACGACGACGTGATAGCCCCAGCGCGATTCCACCGGAAACCCGGCCAGGCCCTGGCGCAGGCGGAACAGTTGGCGGTCGAACTCCGGCGTGGTCTGCCCGCGCTGCAGCCAGCCCAGCTCGCCGCCCTGCTCGCGCGAGGGGCAGTCGGAATGGCGCATGGCGAAGTCGGCGAACAGCTCCGGGCGTTGCTGCAGCTCGGCAATCAGGCCCTCGCCGCGGCGGCGCGCCTCGTGGCGCCCGCCCACATCGTCGGCCGGCGCCGCGAACAGGATATGTCTGGCCTTGACCCGGTCCGGCGAGCGGAAGCGCTCGGCGTTCTGCGCGTAGTACCGCGCGCAGGCCTGCTCGTCTGGCACCCGCTGCTCGACCTCGCCTTCGAGCAGCAGGCGGATCGTGGCCTCCTCAGCCGATTCGCGCCCGTCGGCAGGCACTTGCGCCGCCAATCCCAGTCGCTCGCACTCGCGGCGCAGCAGTTCGCGCACCACCAGCGCGCGCGCCGCGGCCGCGCGCGACACCTGCGGCCGCATCGCGCGGTGGAACTGCATCTCCTGCGCGATGTCCGCCTCGCTGATCGGCGTATCGCCGACGAACAGCAGGCACGGCGCCGGCGCGCCCAGCGTACGCGGGCCGGCGTCCGCATCGTCGTGGTGCGCGTGCGCCTCCTCCGCCACCGGCTGCTGCGAATCGATCACGGTGAGCGGCAGGCGCCGCGGCACGGACAAGGTGGCGGCCATTTTCAGCGCCTCCCGTCGTAGTTCAGCGGCGCCTGACGCCGCCGCACCACCTGGTACGGGCGCCACAGGTAGCTCAGCGGAATGCTCCAGACGTGCACCAGGCGGGTGAACGGGGCGATCAGGAACAGGGTCATCCCCAGAAACACGTGGGTCTTGTACACCCAGGAGACGTCACTGATGTAGTCGGCCGCGCCCCAGCGGAAAGTGACGATGTGCTGCGCCCATTCGCCGAGCCGGATCATCACTGCGCCGTCCATGTGCTGCGTCGAATAGCCGATACTGATCAAGCCCAGCACCAACTGTGCGAACAGCAGCACCAGTACCAGCGTATCGCCGAAGGTGCCGGTGGCGCGCACGCGCGGATTGGTCAGCCGGCGCACCAGCAGGATGGCGATGCCGACGAAGCAGAGCGCGCCGAACACGCCGCCGACGACCATCGCCAGCAATTGCTTCTGCGGCGCGGTGATGAAGTGCTCGTACAGCGCGTGTGGCGTCAACAATCCGACCAGGTGTCCGCCCAGGATCGCCAGCACGCCGACATGGAAGCAGTTGCTGCCGATGCGCATGCCGCGGTCGGACAGCAGCTGGCTGGAGCCGGTGCGCCAGGTGTACATGGACTTGTCGAAGCGCACCCAGCTGCCAACGAAGAACACCGCCAATGCGATGTACGGATAGATCTGGAATGCGAACTGATGCAAGTGGTTCATGGCTTCACCTCGTTGATGGCCTGGATGCCTGCGACGGGCCGCGGGACCGGCTTGCAGTCTTCGCCCGGCGCCTGCGCGCCGAAGCGCACCGCTTCTTCTTCCCACAACCGGTCCATCGCCTCGGGCGAGTCGTCGCGCGCCTCGCCGCTGGCGCGTTTGCGCAGCAGCGCCAGGTTCACCTCGCCATCGGCGTATTCCAGCAGTAGCTCGAACAGCAGCGCGTAGCCGCTCTCGCGCTCGGCGGCGCGCGCCGCCAGCAGGCCGACGATATGGCCGACATGGCCCAGCCAGTCGCGCGCCTCCGCGTCGGGCCGCTGGTCCAGATATTCCAGCAGCAGCGGCAGGTAGTCCGGCAACTCCCGCGCGGACAGCTCGAAACCGTTCTTGCGGTAGGCCTCGATCAGGTCGACCATCGCCTGGCCGCGATCGCGCGACTCGCCGTGGATGTGCTCGAACAGCAGCAGGCTCATCGCCCGGCCGCGGTCGAACATGGACAGCCAGCGGTCCTGGACCGCGAGCGGGTCCTCGGCCAGCAGTTCCTGCACGAAGCCGCACAGCGCGGCGCGGCGCGGCGCCGACAGGGCCGGATCGTCGGCCGCCTGCAGCAGTTCCTCGCCGTGTTGCCAGAGAGCGTCCTGCGGATAATCCATCAGCACGCCGATCAGCTTGAGCAGGCTCATCGGACCACCTCCTCGGTTCCGCGCCTATTGGGCGACGGCACCGTGTGGCCGGTGGGCTTGCGGTTGCCGAACAGGTCCGCTGCGCTGTCGCCGTTGCAGCCGTTGCCGAAGGTGAAGCCGCAACCGCCGCGCTCGCCGAAGGCGTCGTTGGCGTACTCGCGATGCGCGGTGGGAATCACGAAGCGGTCCTCGTAGTTGGCGATCGCCAAGTAGCGGTACATCGACTCGGCCTGCGCCACGCTGAGCCCGGCCTGCTGCAGCACCGCGAGGTCTTCCACGCCGTCCACGTTCTTGGCGCGGCGCCACGCGCGCATCGCCATCAACCGCTCCAGCGCGCGCACCACCGGCGCCTCGTCGCCGGCCGACAGCAGGTTGGCCAGATAGCGCACCGGAATGCGCAGCGACGCGATGTCCGGCAGCTCGCCGTTCATGCCAATGTGGCCGCGCTCGGCCGCCGACTGGATCGGCGACAGCGGCGGCACGTACCACACCATCGGCAGCGTGCGGTATTCCGGATGCAGCGGCAGCGCCAGCTTCCAGTCGATCGCCAGTTTGTACACCGGCGAGGCCTTGGCCGCCTGCAGCCAGCTGTCCGGGATGCCCTCGGCGCGGGCGGCAGCGATCACCTGTGGGTCTTCCGGGTCCAGGAAGATGTCCAGGTGCGCCTGGTACAGATCCTTCTCGGCCGGCACCGCGGCGGCGCTCTGGATGCGGTCGGCGTCGTACAGCATCACCCCCAGGTAGCGGATGCGGCCGACGCAGGTTTCCGAACACACGGTCGGTTCGCCCATCTCGATGCGTGGGTAGCAGAAGATGCACTTCTCCGACTTGCCGCTCTTCCAGTTGTAGTAGATCTTCTTGTACGGGCAGGCCGACACGCACATGCGCCAGCCCCGGCACTTGTCCTGGTCGATCAGCACGATGCCGTCCTCCTCGCGCTTGTAGATCGCGCCCGATGGACACGCCGACACGCAGGCAGGATTCAGGCAGTGTTCGCATAACCGCGGCAGGTACATCATGAAGGTCTTCTCGAACGCGCCGTAGATCTCCTTCTGTACGTTGTCGAAATTGCGGTCCTTGGAGCGCTTGGCGAACTCGGTGCCGAGGATTTCCTCCCAGTTCGGCCCCCACTCGATCTTCTCCATGCGCTTGCCGCTGATCAGCGAGCGCGGGCGCGCGGTGGGCTGGTGCTTGACGTCCGGGGCGGTGTGCAGGTGCTGGTAGTCGAACTCGAACGGCTCGTAGTAGTCGTCGATCTGCGGAAGGTCGGGGTTGGCGAAGATCTTCGCCAGCATCCGGAAACGTCCGCCGGCGCGTGGGATCAGCTTGCCGGCGGCGGTCCGCACCCAGCCGCCGTTCCACTTGTCCTGGTTCTCCCATTCCTTGGGATAGCCCACGCCGGGCTTGGTTTCGACGTTGTTGAACCAGGCGTATTCCACGCCCTCGCGCGAGGTCCATACGTTCTTGCAGGTGATCGAGCAGGTATGGCAGCCGATGCACTTGTCCAGGTTCAACACCATCGCGATTTGCGCACGAACTTTCATCACGCCACCTCCCCTGCCGCGAGCTTCGCGGATTCGCCATCCAGCCAATCGACCTTGTCCATCTTGCGCACCACCACGAACTCGTCGCGGTTGGTGCCGCAGGTGCCGTAGTAGTTGAAGCCGTAGGACAGCTGCGCGTAGCCGCCGATCATGTGGGTGGGCTTGAGTACCACTCGGGTGACCGAGTTGTGGATGCCGCCGCGGGTGCCGGTGACCTCCGATCCGGGCGTGTTGATGATGCGTTCCTGCGCGTGGTACATCATCGCCATGCCGGACATCACCCGTTGGCTGACCACCGCGCGCGCGGCGATCGCGCCGTTGACGTTGAACAGCTCGATCCAGTCGTTGTCGACGATGCCGGCGCTGCGCGCGTCGTCCTCGCTGAGCCACACGATCGGGCCGCCGCGCGAGAGAGTCTGCATGATCAGGTTGTCGCTGTAGGTGCTGTGGATGCCCCACTTCTGGTGCGGGGTGATCCAGTTCAGCACGATCTCCTTGTTGCCGTTCGGCTTGCGCCCGAGCATCGGCGCGGCGGCCTTGGTGTCCACAGGCGGGCGATAGCCCATGAAGCCTTCGCCAAAGGCAATCATCCACTCGTGATCCTGGTAGAACTGCTGGCGCCCGGTCAGGGTGCGCCACGGGATCAGCTCGTGGACGTTGGTGTAGCCGGCGTTATAGCTGACGTGGTCGTCCTCCAGCCCCGACCAGATCGGCGAGGAGATGATCTTGCGCGGCTGCGCCTGGATGTCGCGGAAACGGATCGCCTCGTGCTCCTTGCCCACCGCAAGATGGGTGTGCTCGCGGCCGGTGAACTTGCCCAGCGATTCCCATGCCTTCACCGCGACGTGGCCATTGGTCTCCGGCGCCAGGTGCAGGATCACCTCGCAGGCGTCGATCGCCGAATCGATCGCCGGACGTCCGTGGCTGACGCCGTCCTCCAGCACGGTGTGGTTGAGCTTGCCGAGGAAGTCCACTTCGTCGCGGGTATCCCAGTTCATGCCCTTGCCGCCGTTGCCGTGCTTGTCCAGCAGTGGCCCGAGCGAGGTGAACTTCTTGTACAGGTTCGGATAGTCGCGCTCGACCACCGTCATCGACGGCATGGTTCTGCCCGGCACCGCCTCGCACTCGCCCCTGGTCCAGTCGGTCACGCCCATCGGCATCGCCAGTTCGTTGGGGGTGTCGTGCAGGATCGGCACCAGCACCAGGTCCTGCTCCACGCCCAGCACGCCCGGCGCCATCGCGCTCAGCGTCCTGGCCACGCCCTTGAAGATGTCCCAGTCGCTACGCGATTCCCAGGCCGGGTCCACCGCCTTGGACAGCGGGTGGATGAACGGGTGCATGTCCGAGGTATTGAGATCGTCCTTCTCGTACCAGGTGGCGGTGGGCAGCACGATGTCCGAGTACAGCGCGGTCGTGCACATGCGGAAGTCCAGCGTCACCAGCAGGTCGAGCTTGCCCTCGGCCGGTGCGTCGTGCCATTTCACCTCGTCAGGCTTGCGCGCGCCCTCCTCGCCCAGGTCCTTGCCCTGCACGCCGTGGCGGGTGCCCAGGAAATGCCGCAGCATGTACTCGTGGCCCTTGCCGGAAGAGCCGAGCAGGTTCGAGCGCCAGATGAACATCACCCGCGGGAAGTTCTGCGGCGAATCCGGATCGGCGTAGGCGAAATCCAGCGTGCCGTCCTTCAGCTTCGTCAGCGCGTACTCGGCCGGCGCCACGCCGGCGCGCTCGGCCTCGCGGGTCAGCTGCAGTGGATTGCGGTCCAGCTGCGGCGCGCTCGGCAACCAACCCATGCGGATCGCGCGCAGGTTGAGGTCGGCGATGGTGCCGGTGAACTTGCTCGGGTCCGCCAGCGGCGACAGGATTTCCTTCACCTCCAGCTTCTCGTAGCGCCACTGATCCGAATTGAAATAGAAGAACGAGGTCCCGTTCATGTGCCGCGGCGGACGACTCCAGTCCAGTCCGAACGCCAGCGGCTGCCAACCGGTCTGCGGGCGCAGCTTCTCCTGGCCGACGTAGTGCGCCCAGCCGCCGCCGGTCTGGCCGATGCAGCCGCACATGACCAGCATGTTGATCAGGCCGCGGTAGTTCATGTCGTTGTGGTACCAGTGGTTCACCGCCGCACCGACGATGATCATGCTGCGCCCGCGGGTCTTGTCGGCGGTACGCGCGAATTCGCGCGCGATCTCGATCACGTCGGCACGCGGCACCCCGGTGATGCGTTCCTGCCAAGCCGGCGTGCCGGGCACGTCCTGGTCAAAGCTGGTGGCCACGTTGCCGCCGCCAAAGCCGCGATCCACGCCGTACTGCGCCAGCAGCAGGTCGTACACCGTGGCCACCTCGATCGTGCCGTCGACGCCTTGCAGGCGGCGCACCGGCACGTTGCGTTCGAGCACGTCCTCGAACGTGGACGCTGTCCACGGTGCACTCTCGATGCCGCCGAAATACGGAAAGCTGACCGCCTCGATCGCCTCGTGATCGTCCTTCAGGCTCAGCCGCAAGCGGATCGCGGCGCCGGCGCTGTCCTGCTGTTCGATGTTCCACTTGCCCTGCTCGCCCCAGCGGAAGCCGATCGAGCCTTTCGGCACCACGATGCGGCCGCTGGCTTCGTCCCACGCCAGCGTCTTCCATTCCGGGTTGTTGTCCTCGCCCAGGCCGCCCAGGTCGCTGGCGCGCAGGTAGCGCCCCGCCACCAGGCGTCCGTCCGCGCGCCGCTCCAGCCGCACCAGCAGCGGCATGTCCGAATACTGCCGGCAATAGTCGGTGAAGTACTGCGAGGGGCTGTCGACATGGAACTCGCGGAGGATTACATGGCCGAACGCCATCGCCAGCGCCGCGTCGGTGCCCTGCTTGGGGTGCAGCCAGTGGTCGGTGAGCTTGGCCACTTCCGAGTAATCGGGCGTGACTGCCACGGTCTTGGTGCCGTTGTAGCGCGCCTCGGTGAAGAAGTGCGCGTCCGGGGTACGCGTCTGCGGCACGTTCGAGCCCCAGGCGATGATGTAGCGGCTGTTGTACCAATCGGCCGATTCCGGCACGTCGGTCTGCTCGCCCCAGACCTGCGGCGAGGCCGGCGGCAGGTCGCAGTACCAGTCGTAGAAAGACAGGCAGGCGCCGCCCAGCAGCGACAGGTAGCGCGCGCCGGCGGCGTAGGACACCATCGACATCGCCGGGATCGGCGAGAAGCCTATCACCCGGTCCGGGCCGTACTCCTTGACCGTGTACAGGTTGGACGCGGCGATGATCTCGTTGGCCTCGTCCCACTGCACCCGCACGAAGCCGCCCATGCCGCGCCGCGACTTGTACGCGATGGCCTTGGCCGGGTCCTCGACGATGCTGGCCCAGGCCTCCACCGGCGACAGGGTCTTGCGCGCCTGCCGCCACATCCGCAGCAACGCGCCGCGCACCAGCGGGTACTTCAACCGGTTGGCGCTGTACAGGTACCAGGAGTAGCTGGCGCCGCGCGGGCAGCCGCGCGGCTCGTGGTTGGGCAGGTCCGGGCGCGTGCGCGGATAGTCGGTCTGCTGCGTCTCCCAGGTCACCAGGCCGTTCTTGACGTAGATCTTCCAGCTGCACGAGCCGGTGCAGTTCACGCCGTGGGTGGACCGCACGATCTTGTCGTACTGCCAACGGGCGCGGTAACCGTTCTCCCACTCGCGGCTCTCGCTCTTGGTGACCCCGTGTCCGTCGGCGAAGCGCTCTGGCGCTCGCTTGAAGAACTGCAGCCGATCCAGAAAATAACTCATCGTGCCTCTCCCATCGCTAATGTGTGCATCGTGGCTTGGGTGTTTCCAATCGTTGTGCGGCCAGGCGGCCGGATCAGCACGGAACCTCGGCTCCGCGCCGGTAGTACCACCACCATGTCGCGGCCAGGCAGGTGGCATAGAAGGCGACGAACACGTACAGCGCCGCCTCCGGACCGCCGGTCAGGGCGATCGACGAGCCATAGCTCTTGGGAATGAAGAACCCGCCGTAGGCGCCGATCGCACCGGAGAACCCGACCACCGCGGCCGATTCGATGCCGGCCTGGCGGGTCGCCGCGGCCTTGCCCTGCGCATCGGCGCGCGCCGACCAGCGCTCGTGCAGCGTGCGGAAGATCACCGGGATCATCCGGAACGTGCTGCCGTTGCCGATGCCGGTGAGCACGAACAGCGTCAGGAACGAGGCCAGGAAACCGAAGAAGTTGCCGGCGCCGTGCGCACCGGGCAGGAAGTGCAGCACCGCGAACACCGCCGCAGCCATCAGCGCGAACACCCAGAAGGTGATACGCGCCCCGCCCAGACGGTCGGCCAGCACGCCACCGAGCGGCCGCGTCAGCGCGCCGACCAGCGGACCGAGGAACGCATAGGCCAGCGCGTTGACCTCAGGGAACTGGGTCTTCATCAGCATCGGGAACCCGGCCGAGAAGCCGATGAACGAACCGAAGGTGCCGACGTACAGCCAGCACATCAGCCAGTTGTGCTTGCGCCGGAAGATCAGCGCCTGCTGGGCGAAGGACGAGCGCACGCTGGCGATGTCGTTCATGCCGAACCACGCCGCGACGACGCAGGCCAGCAACAGCGGCACCCACAGGAAGCCGGCGTTCTGCAGGAACAGTGCCGTGCCGTCCTTGACCTGTTGCGGCGCGCCAGACAACGCGCCGAAGATGCTGAAGGCGATCACCTGCGGCACCACGAACTGCGTCACCGACACGCCCAGGTTGCCCAGCCCGGCGTTCATGCCCAGCGCGAAGCCCTGTCGCGCCTTCGGATAGAAGAACGAGATGTTGGACATCGAGGACGAGAAGTTCGCGCCACCCAGGCCGCAGCAGATGGCGATGGCCACGAACACCCAGTACGGCGTGTTCGGATCCTGCACCGCGAAGCCCAGCCACAGCGCGGGGATCAGCAACAGGGCGGTGGATAGCGCTGTCCAGCGGCGCCCGCCGAACAACGGAATCACGAACGAATAGAAGATCCGCAGCGTCGCCCCCGACAGGCTCGGCAGCGCCACCAGCAGGAACAGCTGGTTGGTGTCGAAGGCGAAGCCAGCGCGCGGCAGGTTCACGCTCACCACCGAGAACAGCATCCAGATCGAGAACGCCAGCAGCAGCGAAGGGATGGAGATCGCCAGGTTGCGCGTGGCGATGCGCCGGCCGGTGCTTGCCCAATAGGCCGGGTCCTCGGGACGCCAGTCCTGGATGATGCGGCCGCGGCCGCCGCCGGGATTGTGAGTTGCGACATCTGCTTGAACAGTCATGGCCGTCACCTGATGAATTGGACTTGCGGCAGATGCGGAGATACAGCTCCCATCGCCCCACGGCCATTGAGCCATCACCGCGGCACAAGGCCGTTGATCGAAATCAATCCCGCCGCCTCCAATCGGATATCCATGACAAATGTCAAACGGCGCCGTCGCCGGAAAAGCCGATCTGGATGCCGGTCACGGCCTGCGCTTCGGCATTGCGTCCGCGTGCGGTGCCGGTCCGCGTCCGCGCGCTGTCGCGCACATCCACTTCGAACACCATCCGCAGCGCGCTTTGGCCGTTTTGCTGCGCCGCCGCCTGGAACTGGAGCCCGTCGCGGCACGGCAATCGCCCGCAGTAGGCCTCCACCGCCGCGCGTGGCAGCGCCACCCGCCAGTGGGTCGGCGTGCCACCCATCGCCGCCGTTTCCAGTTCGGCCAATACCAGCGTCTGGCACAACGAAGGCCCGCCGGGGATGCACAACCGGTTCGCCACTTCTCCGCCCCCCAGCAGCACGGCCAGCTCCGCCTCGTCCACCCGGAACCGCAAGGTCTGTGCCTGGTGTTGCAGCTTCATGGATCGCTTCTCCACGTCAGTGATAGCGCAGCCGGGCGCATCGGCTCAGCGGTTGCGAAGGGATGGCCCCACAATCGACGCTCACTGCATCGCGCGCCGCAGCACATGGCGCCGTCAGACATCGGTCAACGCCATGCCGTCCGCGGCGACATCCCGGTCGTGGCGATGCGCATGCACGGACTCGCGCTCGGTGTCCGCCGTTGAGGCGGGAACCAGCGCCGATTCGCACAAGGTGCAGCCTTCGCTCCACTCGCTGCTGCCGTCCTGGTAGTGTTCCCGCTTCCAGATCGGGCTGGTGTGCTTGACCGCCTCGATCACCCGCCGGCACGCGCGGAACGCTTCGTCGCGATGCGGCGAGCCGGCCGCCACCACCACCGCCAGTTCGCCGATGGCCAGCCGCCCCCTGGCGTGCGCCACGTACAGTTTCAGCTTTGGCCCGATGTCGGCCAGCGCCTGCTGCATGATGCGCTCGAAGCCATTGAGCGCCAGCGCATCGAACATGTCGTAGCTGATGCCGGTCACGACGCGGCCATGATTGAAGTCGCGCACGCGGCCGATGAAGACGGCCAGCCCGCCGAAGCCGGGGTCGGATACGAAATCGATCGCTGCGGCCGGATCCAGCGCCGCCAGCGCGCGATCGACGACCTGCGCATGAAGGATGCCTGCATGTGCGTTCATCCCGCTCAACCTCCGCTCACCGGCGGCAGCACCGCCACTTCGCCATCGGCTGGCAGCGGATCGCGCTCGTGCAGGATCTGCCGGCTGTCGGCGAACGCCGAACAGCGCAGCAGCGCCGGGCGGAAGCCCGGAACCGTGGCCTCCAGGCGCTCTTGCAGCACCGCGCGCAGATCGGCCATGCATTGCCCGGCCGCAAGTTCGAATTCCAGCGGCTGGCCGGCGGCGTAATCGGAAAGCGCGCCGAACAGGCGCACCGAAATCTTCATGACTGTTTCTCCCAGGATAGTTGCACGGGCTGCCAATGGCCCAGGCCATACACTTGCACCGGTTCGTCCGCGGCCACGTCGGCCACGCCTTCCGGCACCACCAGCCACGCATTGGCCGCCAGCAGCGGCCGCAGCCGGAACGAGTGCTGCTGCGGCAGGATCGCAGCGCGCAATTGCCCGCTGCGATCGCACGCCACCACGCCGCTGCCATGGAAGCGCAGCGCTGCCGGCTTGGCGATCGGCATGCCCGCCGGCAACCACAGCGGCTTTTCCGCAGCCAGGCCTAGCATTGCGCGCAGCGCCGGTTCGACGAAGAAGCGCAGGCCTACCGCGCTGGACACCGGATTGCCGGGAAGGCCGAAGTACAGCGGCCCCTCCGCCAGGGTGGCGAACAGCAGCGGCTTCCCTGGGCGGATCGCCACCTTGTGGAACCCGATCCGCGCGCCGCGCTGGCGCAGCGCCTCGGGCACGAAGTCGTAGCGTCCCTGCGACACCGCGCCGCTGCTGAGTACCGCATCGGCGCCCGCTGCCAGCGCAGCGTCGAGGGCGGCATGGAACTGCGCAGGTTCGTCGCCGACGATGCCCTGCCAGACCACCTCGGCACCCGCCGCGCGCAGTTGCGCGGCCAGGAACGGACGGTTGCTGTCGCGGATCTGGCCCGAGGCCAACGGCTGTGCCGGATCGCCGACCAGTTCGCGCCCGGTGGCGATCACCGCCACCCGTGGACGCCGCCGCACCAGCACCTGCGCCACGCCCAGCGCTGCCAGCATGGTGGTCTGCGGCGCACCCAGGCGCTCGCCGGCGGACAGCACCGGTTCGCCCACGCCGACGTCCTCGCCACTGCGGCGCACGTGCTGGCCCGGCTGCACCGCGGCCAGCAGGCGGATCGCCAGCGGCCGGCCCTCGGCCTGCGCCAGCACCTCCACCTGCTCCACCGGAATCACCGCATCCAGCCCGGCAGGCAGGGACGCGCCGGTCATCACTTCCCAGGCGCCATCGCCGGCGCGGCATTGCGTATCGCCGGCCGCCTGCCAGCCGCGCACGGCGAGTTCCACACCGGCGGCCAGTCCCGCGCTACCGGCATGCACGCCGAATCCGTCCATCGCCGAGTTGTCGAACGGCGGCAGCGCGGCGGCGCTGACCAGCGGCTCGGCCAGCACCCGGTCTTCGGCCGCATTCGCCGGCACGGCCTCCACGCCCAGCAACGGAGCCGCCTCGCGCACCATCGACAGCGCCTGCGCATAGCCGATCATGGATGCCGCCCTCCATCGAGCATGCGCAGCGCGTGACCGAGCACCGGCGCAAGGATGTCCATGCATTGCGCCGCCGCGCGCGGGCTTCCGGGCAACGCGAACGCCAGCATCCGGCCTACCTGCACGACCTCGGCACGGCTGAGCCAGGCCAGCGGCGTATGTTGCGCGCCGAGCGTGCGCAGCATCTGCGCCAGCGCCTCGACACGGCGGTCGGCGACGCATGCGAAGGCCTCCGGGGTCAGATCGCGCGGACCCAGCCCGGTACCGCCGGTGCAAAGGCACAGCCGCACGCCTGCGTCCGCCAATGCGCGCAGGCGCGTGGCCAGCGGCTCGATGCCGTCGGGCAGCACCTCGCTCGCGGACACCTGCGCGCCCAGATGCCGCAGCCCATCCACCAGTACCGGGCCGGACGCATCCGCATAAAGGCCGCCGGCGGCACGGTCGCTGAGCGTGAGCACTGCGCACGGTACGCCGTCCAGCGCCAGCGGCGCGCGCGGCCGGAAGCGCGCCTGCTCGGATTCGCTCATGCCCTCCGGATGCCGCCACAGTCCGCGCTTGCCGCCCTCCTTGAACAACAGGCGGACGCCGCCAAAGGTCAGCGCCGGTTCGACCGGCTTGCTCAGGTCGTACAGCGTCAGCAACGCCGCGCTGACGCCGGCCAGCGCCTCCATTTCCACGCCGGTACGCGCCTGGCTGGCGCACTCGCAGTACACGCGGATCGCATACCGCTCCGGTACCGGCACGCACAAGGTGCGTACCAGCTCCAGCGGCAACGGATGGCACAGCGGCATCAGCGTCGAAGCCGACTTGGCGCCCTGCAGGCCGGCGACTTCCGCCAACGCCAGTGCGTCGCCCTTGGGCAGGCGCCGTGCGACGATCATCGGGTACGCCAGTGGCCCGGCCACCAGCTCGCCGACCGCCACCGCCCGGCGCGCGGTCGGACGCTTGTCGCGGATGTCGGCCATGTGGAAGGCCGCTGCGGAATCGCCGTTCATGGTTTCAACCTCCGATCGATGCCAGGTGCGGGGTCAGGCCCGTATGTCCCTGGTGCAGGCCGTGTCCGGCCGCCTTGAGCCCCAACTGCGTGGCGATACGCATCACCAGCGCATCGTGGTCCGCATCGGACTGCAGCAACGGCCGCAGCGCGATGCCGAAGTCGCCGAACAGGCACAGCCGCAGATCGCCGCGCGCAGTGACCCGCAAGCGGTTGCAACCGGTGCAGAAATCCCTCGAGTACGGTGCGATCACGCCGATGGTGCCGCGGAACTGGGGATGCGCGTACTCCCGCGCCGGCCCGGCGTCGGCGGCGCGCACGCGCAGGCGCCACCCCGCCGCCTGCAAGCGCAGCTCGAGCTCCTCCGCACGCAGATGGTGACGCTCGAAATACGCCAGATTGTCGCCGGTGCGCATCAGTTCGATGAAGCGCACGCTCAGCGCGCGCTCGCGCAGATAATCCAGCCAACACGGCAGCTCATCGTCGTTGCAGCCGCGCAGCAGCACCGCGTTGACCTTGACCGACTCCAATCCCAGCGTCAGCGCCTGTTCGATGCCTTCGTAGACCTCGGCAAAGCGATCGTGGCCGGTGATGGCGTGGAAGCGTCCAGCATCCAGGCTGTCCATGCTGACGTTGAGCGCGGTCAGCCCGGCCTCGCGCCATGTGCGCACGTGCCGCGGCAGCAGGCAACCATTCGTGGTCAAGGCGATCTTGCGGACACCGCGCACCGCCGACACCGCAGCGATCACCGCCGGCAGGTCCTTGCGCAGGCTGGGTTCGCCGCCGGTCAGGCGGATCTTGTGCATTCCCAGCGCGGCAAAACCGCCTACCAGCCGCCGGATTTCCGCGATCCCGAGAAAGCGGGATGCGCCGTCGGCGCGGTAGCCGTCCGGCAGGCAGTAGCTGCAGCGGTAGTTGCAGGCTTCGGTCAGCGACAGGCGCAGATAGGGAAAGCTGCGCCCGTAGCCGTCGGTGAGGCTGCCCATCATCTGTGCTCGCTCGTCTGATTCACTGGCTGGCCGCGCGGCGACGAGATCCCTCCGCCTTCCGCCCCTGTTCCCACTGCGCATAGCTTTGGGCATGCGACCGGCGTGCACCATGATCTTGATCAAGAAACCCTGTGGTTGCCGCGTGCATGCTGTAGGCGACCGCCATCACCCACGAGCACACCATGCTGACCAGTTTTTCCGACCTGTTGCGGGCCGCCGGCGCTCAGCAGGAGCCGCAACGCCTGTTGTTGGTCTTCGTTCGCACCGACCTGCCTGCCTCGGCGACCGAGGTGCAGCGGCAGCAACACCGATCGGGGCAGGGCGGCACTCTTGCACCCGTGCTGTGCGTGGACAAACTGCCTGCGGAGATCGCGTCGTTCCAGGCATTGCTCGCCGAATCGGAACGGACCGGCATCGCGTGGGATCTGCTGTTCGTCGGCGGCCTGGCTGGACGCGCAGGCGTGACGCCCTCGGCCGACGAGGCCATGCAGCCGCTGCGCTTCATGGTCAATGCGATCAACGAAGGCCGCATCGACCGTTTCGCCGCATTCGACCGCCAGGGCGTGCCGGTCCGCTTCGGCTGACGCCGCGCCATGCGGCGGCCGCCCTGCCGGCCGCGTGCGAAGACTAATACAGCTCGCGGTGCAGCCGCCCTTGCCCTGACAGCGCATGCCAGGGAGCCTGCTGCGATGCGTCCGCATCTATCAGCCCACCTACGGCCTGCTCCACCACGCCCTCAAGGTGTCGCTTGTTTCCGCACAGATAGATGTGCGCGTCGCGCCGCAGCAGCCCGGCGAGATAGTCGCCGTGTTCGGCCATGGCGTCCTGCACGTAGTACTTCGCGTCGGTGTCGCGCGAGAAGGCGGTGATCAGACGGTCCAGCACCTTGCCGTCGCGCAGCGCCTCGAGTTCGTCGCGATAGAGGAAATCCTGCTCGCGGCGCTTCTCGCCGAAGATCAGGCAGATCTCGCGGCGCCCGTCGCTGGCGGCGGCTTCGCGCATCAAACCCATCAGCGGCGCGACGCCGGTCCCGGTGCCGATCAGGATCAGCGGGCAACCCGGATCGGGCGGCAGGTGGAAGCCCGGATTGGCCCGGCTGAAGATACGTACCCGTTCGGCGCGATCGCTCAACAGCCAGCCGGTGCAGACGCCACTGCGAACACGGCCGCCGCGCGTATAGCGCACTTCGCGCACGCACAGGTCCAGGCTGTCCGGATCTGCCCGCGACGCGATCGAATAGGCGCGCGGCAGGCATCCAGGCAACAGGTCGGCCAGGCTCGCCAGCGGAACCGTGTCGGGCGTGCAGTGATCCTCGAGCACGTCGAGCAGGTCCGCCCCGTACAGATACGCTTCCAGCGCGGCGCGCTGGCTGATCTTGGTCAGGCCCTTGAGGATCTCGCTCCCGCCCAGCCGCGCCAGCTCGCGCAACAGCGGCTTGCCGATCTGGCGCAACTCCTTGCCGCGCAGAGTCGGTACTGCCTCGGGTTGCCCGTACCAGGACGCCAGACGTCCGAGCAGGTCCTCGTCGTTCTCCGGCACCACATGCAACGTGTCACCGGCCCGGTAGACGATGCCGCTGCCGGCGATATCCAGGCGCACATGCCAGGCCGCCGGATCGCTGGCGCTGAGCCTGCGTCGCTCCATCACCGTGGCCGCGAACGCGTTGGCCTCGCCATAGGCCTTGACCTGAAGGTGCAGGTCGCGGCCTGCCTGCAGGTCGCCATGCAACACCCGCTCGAGCACGGGCAGCCAGCGCTCGAAGAAGGCAGCGTAGTTGGCATCGGCATCGACCCTGTTGACCAGGGCGGTCGCCAGCCGCTCGGCGAGCAGCGCGTCGAGCGTCTTGCTGAAGCCGCAAAAGCGCGGATAGGCGGTGTCGCCCAGGCCGAAGACCGCATAGCGCAGGTCCGGCAACGTCCGTGTCTGCCTGAGCGCGTCCAGGAAGCGTTCGGCGTTGCCCGGCGGCTCACCGTCGCCGAACGAACTGCAGACGATCAGCAGGGCATCGTGCGGCCCCAGGCTGGCGAGATCGATCTCGTCCAGCGCCAACACCACGGGACCGTGCGGCTGCAGGAACGCTTGCGTGCCCAGGCGTTGCGCGAGTGCGCGCGCATTGCCCGATTCGGAGCCGTAGCCGACCAGCACGCGCGCGATGGGGGGCGCAGCGCTCACTTGCCGGCGTAGTAGTCGTCGAAGTATTCCTTCGCCGCTTCCACCGCCTCGAAGTTCGTCATCAGATCGTTGACCACGCGGCGGATGCTGATGTAAGCGTTGATATTTCCCTGCTCGTCGTACAACGGCTGCACGGTGGTATCGACCACGTAGAGCACGCCGCCCTTGCCCAGATTCGGCACGATGCCGGTCCAGACCTTGCCGGCCTTGATCGTGTCCCACATGTCCTTGTAGACCGCCTTGGGCACGTCCGGGTGACGCACGATGCTGTGCGGCTGCCCGATCAACTCTTCGCGCGCGAAGCCGGTCAGCTGGCAAAACAGGTCGTTGGCATAGGTGATGGTGCCCTGCAGGTCGGTGGTGGAGATCACCATCACCTTCTCGAGGGAAGACAGCAATTGTTCTGGAGCGAGCGCGATGCCCATGAGCGATTCCTTGGGAATGGAGTTCGGAAGAGCCGGCGTCCGGATGGCGGATCCTCGCCATGTTGCGGGGATCCGCATGCCCGACGCTGCCGGACTCTTGCTGAGAATCTTTATAGGCTGCCGGCTCAGGCGATGCGTTGATCTAGATCAAGCCCGAGCCGCTTGAGCCGCCGTTCGCCCGGCAGCGGCGGCGCGGCACGGGCAACGCATGCCGGCAGCGACGCGTAGCCGTTCATGCGATCACGCTGCCGGCTGCCGCTGCACAGCAAGCGCATTGCGCCAGTGGCCCCTCCGCATGACGCGAGCACCCTGGATGGCGTTGCGCGCGCCACGGCTTATTGGTGGGCCCACCAGGATTCGAACCTGGAACCAAAGGATTATGAGTCCTCTGCTCTAACCGTTGAGCTATAGGCCCGGAAGCGTCCGGAGCGGGCGGGCGATGCGTCGGCCGCCGGCTTGGCGCCTCTGGCGTGCATGCAGAGGAAGGCGCCGAGGCGGGCGTGAGTTTAACGTCCGCGGTGGCGCGCTGTCTGCCCGCCGCGGTAGACGCGGCGGACGACGCCTTTGCTGATGGGACGGCGACGGAGGGTCGGACGGCTCCGCGCCGTCACTTGTCGTCCGGACCTGGCTCCCCTTCCCCGCCCTCAATCCATCCTCAGTCTTCCAACCCCAACACCAACACCCCCAACGGCGGGATGGTCAGCGACAGCGAGGCCGGATGACCATGCGCGCCGATGTTTTCGGTGCGCACGCTGCCGCCGTTGCCGGTGTTGCTGCCGCCGTAGATCTCGGCGTCGGAGTTCAGCAGTTCGCGCCAGCGGCCGCCGCGGGGAACCCCGATGCGGTAGCCGTGGTGCACCAGCGGGGTGAGGTTGGCCACCACCAGCAGCGGGGTATCGCTGCCCTGGGCGGTGCGCAGGTAGGCGAACAGGCTGTTGCCGGCGTCGTCGCCGATGACCCAGGCGAAGCCGTCGGGGGTGTCGTCGCGGGCGTGCAGCGCGGGGTGTTCGGCGTACAGGCGGTTGAGGTCGCGGACCAGGCGCTGGATGCCGCGGTGGCGTGGGTCGTCGAGCAGGTGCCAGGGCAGCGCGGCGTCGTGGTTCCACTCGGTGGGCTGGGCGATTTCGCAGCCCATGAACAGCAACTTGCGCCCGGGGTGGGTGTACATGTAGCCGAGGTAGGCGCGCAGGTTGGCGAAGCGCTGCCAGTCGTCGCCGGGCATGCGCCCGAGCAGGGAGCGTTTGCCGTGCACCACTTCGTCGTGGGAGATGGGCAGCATGAAGCGCTCGGAGTACGCGTAGACCATGCTGAAGGTCAGTTCGCCGTGGTGGTAGCGGCGGTAGATGGGATCCAGTTCGATGTAGTGCAGGCTGTCGTGCATCCAGCCCATGTTCCATTTGTAGTTGAAGCCCAGGCCGCCGTGCGCCAGGTCGGCGGTGACGCCCGGCCAGGCAGTGGATTCCTCGGCGATGGTGATGGCGCCCGGCGCGTGTTCGGCCACGACCTGGTTGAGCCGGCGCAGGAAGGCGATGGTCTCGTAGTTCTCGCGGCCGCCGTGGATGTTGGGCACCCAGTCGCCGGCGTTGCGGCTGTAGTCGCGGTAGAGCATGGAGGCCACCGCGTCCACGCGCAGGCCGTCGACGTGGTAGCGCTGCAGGAATTCCAGGGCGCTGGCGATCAGGAAGCCGGAGACTTCGCGCCGGCCGTGGTTGTAGATGAGCGTGTTCCAGTCGCGGTGGAAGCCTTCGCGCGGGTCGGCGTGTTCGTACAGCGAGGTGCCGTCGAAATGGGCCAGGCCGTGGGCGTCGGTGGGGAAATGCGCCGGCACCCAGTCGACGATGACGCCGATGTCTTCGCGGTGGCAGCGGTCGACGAAGCGGGCGAAGCCGTCGGGCGAGCCGAAGCGCGCGGTGGGCGCGAACAGGCCCAACGGCTGGTAGCCCCAGGAGCCGCCGAACGGATGCTCGGTGACCGGCATCAGTTCGATATGGGTGAAGCCCATGTCGGCGACATAGGGAATCAGGCGGTCGGCCAGCGCATCCCAGTCGAGCATGCTGCCGTCGTCGGCATGCATCCACGAGCCGGCGTGGATCTCGTACACGCTCAATGGCGCGTTCGGGCTGTGGCGGCGCGCCCGCGCCGCCATCCAGGCGTCGTCGCGCCACTGGTACGGGGTGGGATCGGCCACGATCGAGGCGGTGCCGGGCGCCAGTTCGGCGCGGCGTGCGACCGGGTCGGCCTTGGCCGGCAGGTCTTCGCCGCGCGGGCCGCGCAGCGCGTACTTGTAGTGCGCGCCCACTTCGACGCCGGGTACGAACAGTTCCCACACGCCGGCCTGGTGACGCAGCCGCATCGGGTGGCGGCGCGCGTCCCAGCTGTTGAAATCGCCGATCACCGCGGCGCGCGTGGCGTTCGGCGCCCACACCGCGAAACGGGTGCCGCGCACGCCATCGACTTCGACCGCGTTCGCGCCCAGCGCATCGGCCAGCTGCAGATGGTGGCCTTCGCTGATCAGGTGAAGGTCGAAATCGCTGAGCTGCGGGCCGAAGGCGTAGGCGTCCTCGGTGACCTGCTCGCCGCCGGGCCAGCGGATGCGCAGGCGGTAGCGGCCGTCGTCGGGCAGCGGCGCGGAGAAGAAACCGGGGCTGGGACCTTCCTGCAGCGGCACCTCGCGGCCGTCCTCGAGCACCGCCGCCACGGCTTCGGCGCCGGGCAGGTAGCTGCGCAGCACGCGCGTGTCGCCGATGCGGTGCGCACCGAGCACGGCGAACGGGTCGCCGTGGCGGGCATTGGCGAACGCGCGCAGCGTCGCCTCGTCCCAGGTGTGGCCGACATCACTCATCGCATCGCCTCCTGTGGCGCGGGAAAGCGGTCGAGTATGCGCAGCAGTCCCTGTATCGGCACCATGATCCAGGCCGGGCGGTTGGCGGCCTCGTAGCGAATTTCATAACTGGCCTTCTCGATCAGGAACAACAGGGTGGTGGTCTCGAAGGCGGCCGGCGCCACCCACGGATGCGGGCTGGCGTCGAGTACCTGGCGGTAGGCGGCCAGGAAGGTGGCGCTGGCGCGGCTGCGGAACGCGGACAGGAAGGCGTCCAGCGCGGTGTCCAGGCCGACGCCGGCGCGTGCGGCGGTGCCTTCTTCGCCCCGTGCCGACACTTCGCTGGCGTAGTCGAGCGAGCGCAGGAAGCCGGCCACGTCGTGCAGCGGGCTGGCCTTGGCGCGGCGTTCGTCCAGGGACCTGGCCGGTTCGCCTTCGAAGTCGATCAGCACCACGTCGTCGAACGCGACCAGGATCTGGCCGAGGTGGAAATCGCCATGCACGCGGGTCAGCAGCGCGCCGTCGAGCAGGGCCGGGGCCTGTTGCAACCAGGCGTCCAGGCGCGGACGTTCGGCCAGCAACGCGTCCATCGCGGCGCGCTCGGCGCCATCCTCGCTGCCGTCGCGATGCGCGGACAACGTGTCCCACATCGCCTGCACTTCGTGCTCCACACCCGCAACGACCTGCCGCGCGGCCGCGGCATCCACCGGCTGCGGCGCGAACGCGGCGGCATCGGTCGGTTGTGCCAGCACGTCGTGCAGCTCGGCCAAGCGCCGGCCGACCACGGCGGCGAAGGCGTCGTAGCCGGCCACGCTCTCGTCGCGCGCGGCATCGTCCTGGGCGGCGGCGTATTCCTCGGCGCCGCGCGCCAGGTGATCCAGGGTCCAGCGCCAGGCATCGCCCTGGTTGCGCACGAAGCCCTGCAGCAAGGCCAGGGTGGTTTCCACGCCCTGCGCATCGACGCGGGTGACGTGGCCGAACAAGGGCGCGGCGTTGGCGTAGCCGATCTCGGTCAGGCGCGCGCCGAGTTCGATCTCGGGGTTGGCACCGGCGGAAACGCGGCGCAGCAGTTTGAACACCGCCTTGTCGCCGACGATCAGCGAGCTGTTGCTCTGCTCAGCCGACAGCCAGCGGATCTCGGCGTCGTCGGCGATCTCGACCGCGGCCAGTGCCGGCGTCGGGCAGAAGCGGATCTGTTCGGGCGCGGCATCGGCACCGGCATGGGTCTCGCCCTGGACCGACAGCACCGCGCCCTCGCGCAATGCGGCAAGCGTGGTGCGGGTCAGCGATTTCAGCGCGAAGCCGTCGGTCAGATAGCCGACTTCGCGGCCGTGCCGCACCCGCGCCAGCGCCAGCTGTTCGGCCAGCACGCTGGGCTGCTCGCGGTCCCAGACGATGCCCAGCGGCAGCATGTAGCGCTCGTATTCGCCATGCTCCAGCTCCGCTTCGATCTCCAGCATGGTCAACGCGTCGGTGCCGGGCAGCGGGGTGCGGCGGGCGATGCGCACGCTGCGCAGCGCGCGGTCCTTGGCCGCGAACCAGCGCCGCGTGGACAGCCACGCCGGCAGGATGTCGCGCTCCAGCGTGCCCAGGTGCGGCAGCAGCGCATCGGCATCGACCGCGCCGCGCAGCACCAGGGTCTGGTAGTCGGGCAGCGGCATCGGCGCGGGCACGTGCCAGTCCGGCAGCGTGGCGTTGCCGACCAGCTGGAACGCGTAGAAGCCGAACGCCGGCACGGTGAGCAGGTAGGTCAGGCGCCCGATCGGCGGGAAGCTGCCGCCGCCGATGATGTCCACCGGCACCCGGCCTTCGAATTCGGACAGGTCCAGTTCCACCGCCTGCAGCGTGTGCGAGAGGTTGGCCACGCACAGCACGGTCTCGTCCTCGTGGCAGCGCAGGTAGGCGAGCAGGCGGCGATTGCCGGGATACAGGAAGCGCAGCGTGCCGCGGCCGAAGGCGCGATAGCGCTTGCGCACCGACAGGATGCGCCGCGTCCAGGTCAGCAACGAATGCTGGTCGCGCTGCTGCGCCTCGACGTTGACCGCCTGGAAGCCGTACAGCGGGTCCATGATCGGCGGCAGCACCAGCGCGGCCGGGTCGGCGCGCGAGAAGCCGCCGTTGCGGTCGATCGACCACTGCATCGGTGTGCGCACGCCGTCGCGGTCGCCGAGGTGGATGTTGTCGCCCATGCCGATCTCGTCGCCGTAGTACAGCACCGGCGTGCCGGGCATGCTCAGCAGCAAGGAGGTCATCAGTTCGATGCGGCGGCGGTCGCGCTCCAGCAGCGGCGCCAGGCGCCGGCGGATGCCCAGGTTGATGCGCGCGCGGCGGTCGGCGGCGTAGGTCTGCCACAGGTAGTCGCGCTCGGAGTCGGTGACCATTTCCAGGGTCAGCTCGTCGTGGTTGCGCAGGAAGATCGCCCACTGGCAGCTCTCCGGGATTTCCGGGGTCTGGCGCATGATGTCGGTGATCGGGAAACGGTCTTCGCGCGCGATAGCCATGTACATGCGCGGCATCAGCGGGAAGTGGAACGCCATGTGGCATTCGTCGGCGTTCTCGCCGAAATACTGCTGGGTGTCTTCCGGCCACATGTTGGCCTCGGCCAGCAGCATGCGGTCGGGATACTCGGCGTCCAGCGTGGCGCGGATGCGGCGCAGGATGGCGTGGGTCTCGGGCAGGTTCTCGTTGGAGGTGCCGTCGCGCTCGATCAGGTACGGCACCGCGTCCAGGCGCAGCCCGTCCACGCCCAGGTCGAGCCAGAAGCGCATCACTTCCAGCACCGCTTCCAGCACGGCCGGGTTGTCGAAGTTCAGGTCGGGCTGGTGCGAATAGAAGCGGTGCCAGAAGTACTGCCCGGCGACCGGGTCCCAGGTCCAGTTGGAGTTCTCGGTATCGCAGAAGATGATGCGGGTGCCGGCGTAGTCCTGGTCGCTGTCGGACCACACGTAGAAGTCGCGCTCCGGCGAACTGGCCGGCGCGTTGCGCGCGCGCTGGAACCAGGCATGCTGGTCGGAGGTGTGGTTGATCACCAGCTCGGTGACGATGCGGATGCCGCGCGCGTGCGCTTGCGCGACCAGCCGTTCGAAGTCGGCGATGCTGCCATAGTCCGGATGCACCGCCATGTATTCGGCGATGTCGTAGCCGTCGTCGCGGCGCGGACTGGGATAGAACGGCAGCAGCCAGATGGTGTCCACGCCGAGATCGGCGATGTAGTCGAGCTTGGAGATCAGGCCGGGGAAATCGCCGATGCCGTCGTCGTTGGAATCGAAGAACGACTTCACGTGCACCTGGTAGATGATCGCGTCCTTGTACCAGAGCGCGTCGCGCACCAGCGGGCTCGCCTCGCTGTCGGCGGACAATGGAACTGCAGCATTCATGAAGTGGCTCCGGCGCGGATACGCCATAGGGAAAACGGCCGCGAGGGATCGAGGCGAATGGTTTGCTGCTTGCTGTGCCAGGCAAAGGCGTGGCCATCCCACAGGTCCTGCACGGCGACGCTGGCGTGGTCGGGCAGGCCCAGCTCCCACAGCGGCACTTCGATCTGTGCTTCCTGCGCGGCATGCGGGTCGAGGCTGATCGCCACCAGCACCAGGCTGCGGCTGCGCGCCAGATGCGCTTCATCGAGGAACTTGCCGAAGTACAGCACCTGATCGTTGTGCGCGAGATAGAAACGCGTGCCCAGGTGCGACTGCAGTTCCGGGTGCTGGCGACGCAGCAGATTGAGGCGGGTGATCTCGTCGACGATGTCGCCGGGCGCGCGCTCCGGCCACACGCGCAGCTGGTACTTCTCCGAATCCAGGTATTCCTCCTTGCCCGGCGCCAGCGGCGTGGCCTCGCACAGTTCGAAGCCCTGGTACATGCCCCACAGGCCCGACAGCGTGGTCGCCAGCGCGGCGCGGATCAGGTGGCCGCCGCGGCCGCTCTGCTGCAGGAACACCGGGTTGATGTCCGGCGTGTTGACGAAGAAATGCGGGCGGAAGCATTCGCGCGGAATGCCGGTGTTGAGTTCTTCGATGTAGGCCTGCAGTTCGGCCTTGTGCTGGCGCCAGGTGAAGTAGGTGTAGGACTGCGAGAAGCCGACCTTGGCCAGCCGGTACATCGGCTTGGGCCGGGTGAAGGCTTCGGACAGGAACACCACCTGCGGATGGCGGCCGCGCACTTCGGCGATCAGCCATTCCCAGAACGGGAACGGTTTGGTGTGCGGGTTGTCGACCCGGAACAGGTTGACGCCTTCGTTGACCCAGAACAGCACCGCATCGCGCAGCGCATTCCACAGCTCGGGCACCGCGCCGCTGGCGTAGAAATCGACGTTGACGATGTCCTGGTATTTCTTCGGCGGATTCTCCGCGTACGGGATCGAACCGTCGGCGCGCCAGGTGAACCAGTCCGGATGCTCGCGCAGCCACGGATGGTCCGGCGCGCACTGGATCGCGAAATCCAGCGCCAGTTCCAGGCCCTGCGCGGCGGCCGCGGCGCGCAGCCGGCGGAAGCCCTCCAACCCGCCGAGTTCGGCGTGCACCTCGGTGTGCCCGCCTTCGGCCGAGCCGATCGCATACGGGCTGCCGGGTTCGCCGGGTTGCGCGGTGACCGCGTTGTTGCGGCCCTTGCGGTTCTTCTCGCCGATCGGGTGGATCGGTGGCATGTACAGCACATCGAAGCCCATCGCGCGGATGTGCGGCAGGCGCTTGATGACGTCGTCGAAGGTGCCGTGGCGCGCGAGGTCGCCGCTCTGCGACCGCGGGAACAGCTCGTACCAGCTGGAGAAATGCGCGCCACGGCGCTCGGCCTCGACGCGGAAGGTCATCGGGTATTCGGTGCGGAACGGCTTGTCGTCGGCGCGCGCCATCGCTTCGGCGGTGCCGGGTTCCAGCAGGATCTCCGCGCGCGCAGCGGGATCCTCGCTGCGGGTGATCCGGGCGAGGATCGCCTTCAGCCGTGCGTTCAAGGCGCCGCGGCTGCGCGCACGCGCCGCCTCGACCTGGGCCAGCGCTTCCTGCACGTCCACCGGCAGCAGCGTGCCGGCGGCGCGCTTCTTTTCCAGGTCGGCATGGGTGGTGGCGAAGATGTCGCGCCAGGCTTCGATGCGGAATTCGTAACGGCCCAGCCGCTCCAGCGGGAACTCGCCGCGCCAGCGGTCGTTGCCCAGCGCGCGCATCGGCGCAGTGGACCAGGTGCGTGCGTCGGCGGCGCGCCACAGCAATGCCACCGCGATGCGGTCGTGGCCGTCGCAGAACGCGTCGGCTTCCACGCAGATGCGGTCGCCGACGGTGCGCTTGACCGGGAAGCGGCCGTCGTCCACCGAGGGCGTCACCGCTTCGATGCAGATCCGCGCCGCAGCGGCGGCGACATCGGCCGGCGTGCGGGCGCGGGCGGCGGCCAGCACCGGACGCGCCGGCACGCTGCGATAGACGCGCACTTCGCCCGCTTCCAGGGTGCCGCCCTGGTCGCCCTGGATCGGCTCGCCCTGATCGCTGAGCAAGCTTTCGCTGTCGCCGAGCAGGCGCAGCAGCGCCGATCCCGGTACCGGCAGCAGATGATCGCGATCGCTGTTGAGCAGCACCAGCCACGGCGCGGCGCCGAGCGGTTCCACCGCGATTGCGGTCAGCGCGCCATCGCGCAGCAAGGGACGCAAGCGCAGATCTTGTCCGGCAGCGGCCGGGATGGCCGGCGCGGCATCGGCATCGGTGTCAGCCGGCGCTGGCAAGGCGGTGAGTTCGGCGATCGCCCATGCATCGCCGAACGCGGATGCCAAGCGGGCGCGTTGCGCGCGCTGCAACGGCGGCTGCGCTTCGGACGGCGCATCGGGATCGATGGTGGCGACGACGCGGCGCGCCAGGCTGCGCAGCGCCACGTCTTCGTCGAAGAACCAGCTGCCGCGTCCGTCCCACCAGGCCAGCGACGAGAACGCCGCATCGAAGCCGGCGCCCTGCAGCCCGCGCAAGGACTCCAGGCCCAGGCCAGGCGTCCAGGCCAGGAATTTCGCGCCGGGCACGTCCGCCTGCACATCGGCGATCAAGCTGCGCCACAGCGTGGCCGGCACGCGCTGCGGCTGCAGCACGCGGAATCCGGCCACGCCGCTGCGCAGCCAGTCGCGCACACGCACGCTCCACCACTGCGCCAGTCCCGCGCCCTCTTCGGCGTAGGCGAAGCGGCCCTGGGCGATTTCCGGCGTACCGCGCTGCGTGCGCGGATCCGGCAGCGCCGAGGTGCGCGCGCGGAACCAGTGCGGATGTTGCTGCAGCAGGCCGCTGCCGCCGCCGATCTCGTCGATGCGCAGATCGACCAGCAGGTTCAGGCCGTGCTTCTGCGCCAGCGCCAGCCACTGCTGCAGCTGTGCAGTGCCGGCGGCATCGTCGCTGGCCGGATCCGTCAGCCGCCCTTGCGGGTCCTGCGCGAACGGATTGGGCAGTACGACATGATCGCAACCATTGGCCTGCGCGGCGGCCATGGCCGTCTCCAGCGTGGCCGCGTCGTGCGTAAGGGGGGACAGCAGGCAGACATGCATTCGGATATCCCGTTCGGCGTAATGAGGAGTGCACGATCCAGACCGCAGCGATCGCCATCGGCGGCACGGATCGGCCGTCGCACAAGACGAAGACGGAATGCACCTGCACGATGTGCCGCATCCGCAATCGGATTCGACGCCGGGGCGCCAATGCCGCTCGATGCCATGCGACTGGCCCCACAAGACCACAGGGGATGCCAATGGAATGTGTTCATGGCATTAAATAAACGCATACGCCGGCTGGCCGCGGACGCTCGCCAAGCGGCCGTGCGCAGCGCGCGCGGCTCCGCGGCGCGGGGTTTGCGCAGGAATCTTCACTGCGGGCGCTGCGCTGCCGACGCCTTGACGTCATCGTCCGTTCACGCGCTTACGACGGCTTGCAGACGCGGGCGGGCATCTTCGCCAAGCGCGAAGACGCGGGCGTGACGCTGGTTGCCGCCACGTTTCGGGCAGATCGGCGTCGCGGCAACCGCTGCCGCGACGATGCAGCGCTCGCCTATTCGCTCATCGAATAGGCGCGCTCGGCCGCGCCCGCAGCCCAGGTCTTGTTCGGCTCCGCCTGCAGGGTGAAGCGCAGCTCGCCGCCAGCCATGATCTCCTCGTGGCGCAGGAACGCGCGGTCCAGCGGGCGGCCGTTGAGGGTGACGCGGCCGATGTAGGGATGCGCGTCGTCCAGGCCGTCGGCGACGATGCTGAAGCGCTTGCCGTTAGGCAGCGCCAGGGCGGCATGCGGCAGGAACGGGCGGCCGATGATGTACTGGTTGCTGGCCGGCGCCACCGGGTAGAAGCCCAGCGCGGTGAACACGTACCAGGCCGACATCTGCCCCAGGTCGTCGTTGCCGGCCAGGCCGTCGGGACGTGCCGCGTACTGGCTGCGCATGATCTGCTGCAGCCGCGCCTGGGTGCGCCACGGCTGCCCGGCGTACGCATACAGATAGGCGACGTGGTGGCTGGGTTCGTTGCCGTGCGCGTACCAGCCGATCAGCCCGGTGATGTCTTCCATGTGTTCGAACACCTTGGGATCGACCTTGGCCTCGAACACCTGGTCCAGCCGTGCCAGCAGCTTGTCCTCGCCGCCGTGCGCGCGGGCCAGGCCGGCCACGTCCTGTGGCACGTACCAGGAATACTGCCAGGCATTGCCTTCGGTGTAGTCGCTGCCGTAGCCGCTGGCGCTTGGGTCGAACGGTTCACGGAAACTGCCGTCGCGCTTGCGCGCACGCATGAAGCCGGTGCTGGCGTCGAAGGCGTGCTGCCAGTTGCCGGCGCGCTTGCCGAATTCGCTGGCCACCTCGCTGCGCCCCATCGCCTGCGCCATGCGTGCGATGGTCCAGTCGTCGAACGCGTACTCCAGGGTCTTGGACGCGGCCTCGCCTTCCTCGTCGATCGGCACGTAGCCCAGTTCGCGGTACTGGGCGATGCCGTCGTACGGGCCGTAGTCGGCGCTGGCGACCATCGCCTCCAGCGCGGCGTTGGTGTCGTAGCCGCGGATGCCCTTCATGTAGGCGTCGGCGATCACCGGCACGGCGTGGTAGCCGATCATGCACCAGGTTTCCAGGCCCTGGAACGACCACACCGGCAGCACGCCATACGGGCTGTTTTTGCGATGCGCGAGCAGCGAGTTGACGATGTCGTTGGTGCGTTGCGGCGGCTGCACCAGGGTCAGCAAGGGGTGCAGCGCGCGGTAGGTGTCCCACAGCGAGAACGTCGAGTAATTGGTGTAGCCCTGCGCCTGGTGCACGGCGTTGTCCGGCCCGCGATAGCGGCCGTCGCTGTCCATGAACAGCGTGGGGCCGAGCAGGCTGTGGTACAGCGCGGTGTAGAACTGGGTGCGCTGCTGCGGCGGCGCGTCCACCTCCACCGCGCCCAAGGCCTGCGCCCACTGCGCGCGCGCGGCGCGGCGCACGCCGTCGAAGTCCCAGCCCGGCACTTCGGCGTCGAGGTTGGCGATGGCGCTGTCCTCGCTGACCGGCGAGATCGACACCTTCACAAGCAGCGGTTCGCGCGCGGCCTGGCCGAAGTCGAAGCTGGCCACCAGCTGGCGGCCTTCGATCTGCGCGCGCTGCGTGGGGTCGTTGTCGCCCGGCGGCGGGAAGCCCTTGTACGGGATGTCCTGCTCGGTGTTGTGCAAGGCATGGCCGCGCAGCGGCTGCGAGAAGCGCAGCGCGAAGTACAGCTGCCGCCCCGGCGCCCAGCCACGGGTTTCGCGGAAGCCGGTGACGGTACCGTCGGCGCGCACGCGCAGCCGCGACCAGCTGATCTTGCCCGGGTAGTCGTACATGCTGGTGCGCAGGTCCAGCAGCACGTGCGCCGGCTGGCCCTTGGGGAAGGTGTAGCGGTGTACGCCGGCACGCGCGCTGGCGGTGAGCTCGGCACGCACCTGGTAGTCGTCCAGGGTCACCGCGTAGTAGCCGGGCTCGGCGCGTTCGTCGTCGTGGCGGAAGCGCGAGCTGTAGCCGCTGCCGGGTGTGTCCGGATCGCCGCGCTCCAGTCGCACCGCGCCGCTGATCGGCATCAGCAGCACGTCGCCCAGGTCGGAATGGCCGGTGCCGGAGAAGTGCGTGTGCGAGAAGCCGACCAGGCTGCGGTCGTCGTAGCGGTAGCCGGCGGCCCAGCCGTAGGCGTCCTTGCGCGGCTGGATGCGCGTGTCCGGGCTCAGCTGGACCATGCCGAACGGCACCGTGGCGCCGGGATAGGTGTGGCCTTCGCCGCCGGTGCCGATGAACGGGTCCACCGCGGCGACGGCGCGCTCGCCAGGGCTGGCGGCACTGGCCAAGGCCTGCTTGGTGGCGGCGTGCGCCGCCGGCCAGACGGCGGCGAGCAGCAGCGCGACGGCCGCGCGCTGAGTCCAGGTGTTGGGCATTGCGTCTTCCCCGGTCGAATCGGTCCAAGAAACGGATACCACAAAAGCCGTCCTGCATTTTGCTGCACTGCAAAATGCGCAGCGGATCACGACGGCGCAGGATGGGCGGCCTTTTGAACCGGTCTAATCGCCGTGCCGTCGTCCCCCGCCGACAAACGCGTCACCGTGTCCGACATCGCCGCCGCCTGCGGCGTGTCGCGGGCGACCGTGTCGCTGGTGCTGCGCAACAGCCCGCTGGTGCATGCGGACACGCGCGCGCGGGTGGCGGCGGAGATCGCGCGGCAGGGCTACGTCTACCACCGCGGCGCGGCCAGCCTGCGCGGGCGCGCCTCCAATGCGGTGGCGCTGGTGGTCAACGACCTGGCCAATCCGTTCTTCGCCGAATTCGCCGGCGGCGTGGACGCGGCGCTGGCCGAGGCCGGCTACGTGATGCTGATGGGCAGCACCGGCGAATCGCCGGAGCGCCAGCACAGCGTGCTGGCCTCGCTGATCGAACACCAGCCGGCGGCGCTGATCCTGTCGCCGACCGAGAACACCGACGCGGCACGGCTGCGCCAGTTGCTCGGCACGCGGCTGCCGGTGCTGCTGTTCAACCGCGCGCTGGACGGCGACTGGCCGCTGCTGGCGCTGGACAACCGCCGCGGCGCACGCCTGGCCACCGAGCACCTGCTGGCGCTGGGCCACCGCGCGATCGCGTTCTTCGGCGGCCACCGCCAGTCCAGTTCCTGCGCCGAACGCCGCGCCGGCTACCGCGACGCGCTGGCCGCCGCCGGCATCGCCGCCGATCCGGCCTGGCTGATCGAGTGTGCGCCGACCCGGCTGGACGCCGCGCGCCAGGCCGGCGCGCTGTGCGTGCGCGATCCCTTGCCGACCGCGCTGGTCTGCTACAACGACGTGGTCGCGCTGGGCCTGGCCAGCGGCCTGGCCGAACGCGGCCGCCACGCCGGCCGCGACTACGCGCTGATCGGCTTCGACGACATCGCCGAAGCCGCCGTCGCCACCCCGCCGCTGTCCACCGTCGCGGTCGCCCCGCGCGAACGCGGCATGCAGGCCGCGCAGCTGGTGCTGGACGCGCTACGCCAGCAACGGTCACTGCCTGCCCTTACCATCGCCCCGTCCCGGCTGTGCCTGCGCGCCAGCAGCCGGGTCGTCCTATCGTCCGTTCCCGGAGTCGCTGCATGAGCCGTCGTCCGCTGTCCAACACTGCCGCCATCGCGGTGGTCAGCATGATCTTCTTCACCTGGGGCGGGTTGACCAGCCTCAACGATGTGCTGATCCCGCATCTGAAAGCCGTGTTCCAGATGAACTACGCGCAGTCGATGCTGATCCAGTTCACCTTCTTCGGCGCGTACTTCCTGATGTCGCTGCCGGCCGGTGCGGTGGTGGCGCGGACCGGCTACAAGGCCAGCATCGTGATCGGCCTGGTGGTCGCGGCGATCGGCGCGGCGATGTTCTATCCGGCGGCGCGGCTGCCGTCGTATCCGCTGTTCCTGACCGCGCTGTTCGTGCTGGCCAGCGGCATCACCCTGCTGCAGGTGGCGGCCAATCCGTACATCAGCCTGATCGGCGAACCGAGCAAGGCGCCGAGCCGGCTCAACTTCGCGCAGGCGCTGAATTCGCTGGGCACCACCGTGTTCCCGCTGCTGATCGGTCCGCTGATCCTGGCCACCGCGGTGCTGTCGGCCGACAAGATCGCCGCGATGAGCGCGCTCGAACAGGCGGCCTATCGCGGCGCGCAGGCGCAATCGGTGCAGGTGCCGTACCTGCTGCTGGCCGGCGGCCTGTTGCTGCTGGCGGTGTTCGTGCTGGTGATGCGCATTCCCTCGCTGCGCGAAGACGACGCCGGCAGCGCCGAGTCGCATCACAGCTTCGGCGATGCGCTGCGCCAGTCGCACCTGCTGTGGGGCGTGGTGGCGATCTTCATGTACGTCGGCGCGGAAGTGTCGATCGGCAGCTTCCTGATCAACTACATCTCCGGCCCGACCACCGGCGGCCTGACCGAAGCCACCGCCAGCCGCTACCTGGCGTTCTACTGGGGCGGCGCGATGGTCGGCCGCTTCGCCGGCGCCGCGCTGCTGCAGGTGATCCCGGCGCGCAAGCTGCTGGCCGCGTTCGCCGGCGTCGCCTCGCTGCTGCTGATCGTGACCATGATCAGCACCGGCCACGTGGCGATGTGGAGCGTGATCGCGATCGGCCTGTTCAACTCGATCATGTTCCCGACCATCTTCACCGTGGCCATCGAGCGCCTGGGCCCGCTGACCAGCAAGGCCTCGAGCCTGCTGATCATGGGCATCGTCGGCGGCGCGCTGGTGCCGCTGGCGCAGGGCGCGCTGGCCGACGTGGTCGGCATCCAGCACGCCTTCGTGATCCCGCTGCTGTGCTACGCCTATATCCTCTGGTACGGCCTGCGCGGCTCGCGGCTGTCGGCCAACCTGCCGGCCGAGGCGCCTGGCGCCAAGCCGGTGGCGCGCGCGATGCATTGATGCGCGAAACGGGCGCGGCGGCGCGTTGCCGCCGCGCCCTGCGCGTGTCCGTCCCTCCCCTTCCTCCACTCACATGGCTCCTAGCGACCGCATGAACCTGCCTGCCACGCCCCTGCCCGACTTCGCCGATGCCGCCGTGCTGCGCGCGCATATCGCCGACACCATGGCCTTCTACCATCCGCGCGCGATCGATCCGGCCGGCGGCTTCTTCCACTATTTCCGCGACGACGGCAGCGTGTACGACGCCGGCCACCGCCACCTGGTCAGCAGCACCCGCTTCGTCTTCAACTACGCGATGGCGGCGAACGAATTCGCCGATTCGCCGCTGGCCGCCGAGTACCTGGACGCCGCGCGCCACGGCCTGCGCTACCTGCGCGAAGTGCACCGCGATACCGCCAGCGGCGGCTACGTGTGGACCCTGCGCGACGGCGTCGCCGAGGACCGCACCCAGCACGCCTACGGCGCGGCTTTCGTGCTGCTGGCCTATTCCACCGCGAAGAAGGCCGGCCTCGACACCGACGCGTGGATGGACGAGACCTGGCAGCTGCTGGAAACCCGCTACTGGGACGCCGCCGCCGGCCTGTACCGCGACGAGGCCACGCCCGACTGGCAGTTCTCCAGCTACCGCGGACAGAACGCCAACATGCACCTGTGCGAGGCGCTGATCGCCGCCTACGAGGCCAGCGCCGAGCCGCGCTACCTGCAGCGCGCGCTGTTGCTCGCCGACCACATCACCCGCCGGCAAGCCGCGCTGGCCGGCGGCCTGGTGTGGGAGCACTACGACGCGAACTGGCAGGTGGACTGGGACTACAACCGCGACAATCCCAAGCACCTGTTCCGGCCATGGGGCTTCCAGCCCGGCCACCAGGTCGAATGGTCGAAGCTGCTGGTGCTGCTGCACGGGCATCTGCAGGCCGCCGAGGGCAGCGCGCCGGACTGGCTGCTGCCGACCGCCCGCCACCTGTTCGACACCGCGCTGGCGCACGGCTGGGACGCGCAGCACGGCGGCATCGTCTATGGCTTCGCCTCCGGCACCGAGGCCACGCCGGAAGTCGGCGTGCCCGACGTGGCGCGATACCCGACCTACTTCTGCGACGACGACAAGTATTTCTGGGTGCAGGCCGAAGCGATCGCCGCCGCCGCGCGGCTGCTGGCCGCCAGCGGCGATGCGTCCTACCGCAGCGCTTACGACACGTTGTGGACGTATTCGTGGGAGCACCTGGTCGACCACCGCTACGGCGCCTGGTTCCGCATCCTCAGCCGCGACAACCGCAGCTACAGCGACGAGAAGAGCCCGGCCGGCAAGACCGACTACCACACCATGGGCGCCTGCCACGACGTGCTGGCGGTGATGCGCAGCAGCCGGGCGTTCGCGTAACGCGGATGCGGCATGCATGGGGCGCCGGCGACCCGGCGCCTCTGCCTCCTGTAGGAGCGGCTTCAGCCGCGACCGGGTCTTACCGGTAACGCCCGGTCGCGGCTGAAGCCGCTCCTACAGGGGCGCACGCGGAGCCGTTCGATATGGCGAACGGCGCAGCTCTCCATCCACAAAAAAGCCCCGCACATGGCGGGGCTTTTTCGTTGCCGCGAACCGCGCTCGATCAGTCGATATCGAGGAAGCTGCGCAGCTGCTCGGAACGGCTCGGGTGACGCAGCTTGCGCAACGCCTTGGCCTCTATCTGGCGGATGCGCTCGCGGGTGACATCGAACTGCTTGCCGACTTCCTCGAGGGTGTGGTCGGTGTTCATGTCGATGCCGAAGCGCATGCGCAGCACCTTGGCCTCGCGCGGGGTCAGCCCGGCGAGCACGTCGCGCACGGTCTCGGACAGGTTGATGTTGGTGGTGTTCTCGATCGGGGACTCCACGTTGGTGTCCTCGATGAAGTCGCCCAGATGCGAATCCTCGTCGTCGCCGATCGGGGTTTCCATCGAGATCGGCTCCTTGGCGATCTTCATCACCTTGCGGATCTTGTCCTCCGGCATGTCCATTTCCTTGGCCAGCTCCTCCGGCGTGGCCTCGCGGCCGTACTGCTGGAGCATCTGCCGGGAAATGCGGTTCAACTTGTTGATCGTCTCGATCATGTGCACTGGGATACGGATGGTGCGCGCCTGATCGGCGATCGAACGGGTGATGGCCTGGCGGATCCACCAGGTCGCATACGTGGAGAACTTGTAGCCGCGGCGGTATTCGAACTTGTCCACCGCCTTCATCAGGCCGATGTTGCCTTCCTGGATCAGGTCGAGGAACTGCAGGCCGCGGTTGGTGTACTTCTTGGCGATCGAGATCACCAGACGCAGGTTGGCCTCGACCATTTCCTTCTTGGCCTTGCGCGCCTTGGCTTCGCCATAGGCCATCGCGCGGCTGATTTCCTTCAGCTCGGTCAGGCTCAGGTAGGTCGCCTGCTCCACCGCCACGGTCGCTTCCTGCTCGGCGACGATCTGGTCCTTGACGTCGCGCAGCGCCGAGGACCACTTCTGCTTGCGCTTCAGTGCGTCGTCGACCCAGGCCACGTTGGTCTGGTTGCCTTCCCAGGAACGGATGAAGTCCTTGCGCGGCATGCGCGCCACGTGCGTGGCCAGATGCAGCACGCGACGCTCGTGGTCCTTGACCTGGGCCATGGTGTCGCGCAGCTTGCGCACCAGCACGTCGGTCAGCGGCAGCGGCAGCTTCAAGGTGACGAACACCTCGGCGATGTCGGTGCGCAGCTTGGTGACCAGCTTGTGCTCGGCGCCGTTCTTGGCGTGTGCCTTCTTGAACTTGGCGTATTCGGTGGCCAGCACCTCCATGCGCCGCGCGACTTCGGCCGGGTCCGGACCGGTCGGGCCGGCCTCTTCCTCGGCGGCTTCGACTTCCTCGTCGTCGTCGTCGTCGCTGGCATCGGCGGCGCTGTCGTCGTCGCTGGCGACCACGACCGGCGCCGGCTCTTCCTCGATCAGGTCGTTGAAGCCGACCACGATCTCGGCCAGGCGCTTCTTGCCTTCCTTGTGCTGTTCGTAGTCCTCGAGCAGGGTCTCCACCGCCAGCGGGAACGCGCCGAGCGCGGCCTGGACCTGGCTGAGGCCTTCCTCGATGCGCTTGGCGATGGCGATTTCGCCTTCGCGGGTCAGCAGCTCGACCGTGCCCATCTCGCGCATGTACATGCGCACCGGGTCGGTGGTGCGACCACCTTCGGTGTCGAGCGCGGTCAGCGCCGCGGCGGCTTCTTCGGCCGCGGTGTCGTCGACTTCGCGGTTGCCGGTGTTGCCGTCGTTGAGCAGCAGGGTCTCGGCGTCGGGAGCGACTTCATGGACGTCGATGCCCATGCCGTTGATCATGCTGATGATGTCTTCGATCTGCTCCGGATCGACCAGGTCGTCGGGCAGATGGTCATTGACTTCGGCGTAGGTCAGATAGCCCTGTTCCAGGCCCTTGCTGATCAGTAGCTTGATGTCGGATTGCTGGGCAGGACGTTCGTTGGCCATGAGTGCTCGCGCCACCGGCAGGTAGATGAATGAGTGAACCTAGCATTATAACAGCCCGGACCGCCGCTTGCCGGACAAGGAGCTGAATCGCTCCGCCAGGAGCGCCCCGGCCTAGGGCCGAAGCAGGAAAGTGACCGGGCCGTCGTTGACCAGGCTGACGATCATATGGGCACCGAAGCGCCCGCTTTCCACCCCGGGGGCGTGCCGTTCCCGGCAGATTTCCAGCAATCGGTTGAAGCCGCGTTCAGCCTCGGCCGGCGGCGCGGCGGTGGTGAAGCTGGGGCGCATCCCTGAGCCCGTGTCCGCGGCCAGGGTGAACTGGCTGACCAGCAGCAGGCCGCCGCCGGTGTCGCGCAGCGAGCGGTTCATGCGCCCATTGTCGTCGGCGAACACGCGGTAGCCGAGCAGGCGCTCGGCCATGCGCTGGAACTTGGCCTCGTCGTCGCCCGGTTCCACCGCGACCAGCGCCAGCAGGCCGGGGCCGATACGGCCGACCGCCACATCGTCGACGCGGACTTCGGCTTGGCTGACGCGCTGGATCAGGGAGAGCATGGGCGGGATTCGGGATTCGGGATTCGGGATTCGGGATTCGGAAGCATCAGGGTTCGGCGCGGCGCTGTCATCCCGCCGGCATCATCGCCGAGTCGCGGCGCTCGGCGGAAGCCGCGATGGCCCGCAAGCCGGCCGATCCGTGATGCCGATCGGGTCATCCGGGCGCAGTCGACCTGGCACGGCCGGCCGAGCGGATAAACTGGCGCGATGAAACCCGCAACGCTCGCCACCGTTCTGTACCGCTGCGCCGCCGCCGTGGCGCGCCTGCCCTGGCCGTGGCTGCGGCGCCTGGCCGACGGCCTGGCCGGCCTGTGGCTGCGCCTGGACGCGCGCGAAAGCCGGGTCACCCGCCGCAACCTGGAGCTGGCCTACCCGGAGCTGCTGCCGAGCGAGCGCATCGCGCTGCACCGCGACGTGCTGCGCTCCACCGCGCGGCAGGCGTTCGAGACCCTGGTGCTGTGGACCCGGCCGCCGGCGCAGAACCTGGCGCGGCTGCGCCAGCGCCACGGCCAGGACCTGTACGACGCCGCGCTGGCGTCGGGCCGCGGGGTGATCGTGGCCGCGCCGCACTTCGGCAACTGGGAACTGCTCAACCAGTGGCTGGCCTCGCGCGGCGACATCGCCATCGTCTACCGCGCGCCGGCCTCCGACGTCGGCGATGCCTTCCTGCAACTGGTGCGCAGCGGCGACAACGTGCGCCAGGTGCGCGCCGAAGGCCCGGCGGTGCGGCAGCTGTTCAAGGTGCTCAAGGACGGCGGCGCGGTCGGCATTCTTCCCGACCAGCAACCCAAGGCCGGCGATGGCGTGTTCGCGCCGTTCTTCGGCGTGCCGGCGCTGACCATGACCCTGGTCAACCGGCTGGCCGAACGCACCGGCGCGATCGTGCTGTTCGCGTGGTGCGAGCGGGTCGGCAACGACCTGGAGTTCGCGCTGCAGGTGCAGCCGGCACCGGAGGCGATCGCCGACCCGGACCCGCTGCGCGCCGCGACCGCGTTGAACGAGGGCGTGGAACGGGTGGCGCGCCGCGACCCGGCGCAGTACCAGTGGACCTACAAGCGCTACACGCTGCGTCCGGATCCGGCCGAAGCCAACCCCTACGCCACGGCCAGGCACCCGCACTAGCGGTGTCGCGCCTCCCGCGCAGCGGCTAGTCGTCGTGCGGGTCCGCCGGCGTGGCGAGGATGCGCTGGTAGAAGGCCAGATCCAGCCAGCGCCCGAACTTGAACCCGGCCTCGCGCACGGTGCCGGCATGCACGAACCCCAATTGCTCGTGCAACGCGATGCTGCCGGCGTTGCTGGCGTCGATGCCGCCCACCAGCACGTGCACGCCGCGTGCCTGCGCCGCCTCGACCAGGGCCAGCAGCAGGCGCCGCCCCAGGCCCTTGCCGCGATGGTCGCGGTGCACGTAGACCGAATGCTCGACGCTGTACTTGAACGCCGGCCAGGCGCGGAACGTGCCGTAACTGGCGAAACCGAGCAGGCTGCCGGCCGCATCCTCTACCCCGATCACCGGGAAACCGCCGGCGCGCTTGGCCGCGAACCAACCGGCCATGCTCTCCGGCGGGCGCGGCCGGTAGTCGTACAGGGCGGTGGAATGGACGATGGCCTCGTTGAAGATCTCCAGGATCGCGCCGGCATGGCGCTGTTCGGTGCATTCGACGAGGTGCATGCGCAGGTCCTGGAGAACGGGTCCGGCGTAGTAGAAATCAATCGACCGCGCTTGAACATGCCCGCCCCGCTTGCCGGGCGATTGCGGCCGCGATTGGGTGAGTGACCGCGCGCCGGCCAGCGGTTGCATGCGCTGCATGGCGGCGCGGCGCACAGTGCGTTCCATCCTGCGGATGCTGGCGGCGCGGCCAAACCACGCGACAATGGCCGCCCGGGCACGCCGCCCCGCCCGCTCCCATACGGCGCGACCGCGGCGCGCCGTCGCCGACCAGCCTTGAAGCGGCGCCGGAGATCCCCATTTGGAGTCGTGCATGACCAGCCCCGTCCCCACCTCCGCGCACCCCTTCGGCGATCCCGCCGCGATCCGCAGCGAGCGCGCGGCCTCGGAGCTGCGTGCCGGCCGCCCGGTGGTCATCGAGCACCATGGCCAGGCGCGCGCGGTGCTGGCGCTGGACAGCAGCACCGCGCAGTCCTACCTCAGCTTCGCCCAGGCGGCGGCGCAACGGCATTACCTGTTCCTGACCCCGACCCGCGCGCAGGTGCTGGGCCTGGCCGCGCCGCAGGGCGCGCGCATCGCCCTGGCCGGCCAGTCCTACGACGCGCTGGCGGCGCTGGCCTACCTGCGCGACGGCACGCTGCCGGCGCACTGGCTGCCGGGCGATGCGCTGGATGCCGGCGCGGTGGAGATCGCGCGCCTGGGCCTGTTGTTGCCGGCGATGATCGCGGTGGACCTGGGCGCGGACAGCAGCGCCTTCCAGGGCTGCCAGTCGCTGCAGCTGGACGACCTGGAACACGGCTGCGCGACCACCACCGCCGGCAGCTACGAACTGGTGACCCGCACCCAGGTGCCGCTGCGCGATCTCGGCAGCAGCGAATTCGTGGTGTTCCGCGGCGGCGTGGCGCAGCGCGACCAGGTCGCGATCGTGATCGGCCAGCCCGACCTGTCCGCGCCGGTGCCGGTGCGGGTGCACTCCTCCTGCCTCACCGGCGACCTGTTCGGCTCGCTGAAGTGCGACTGCGGCGACCAGCTGCGGCATGGCCTGGCCAAGCTCAAGGAGCTCGGCGGCGGCGTGCTGCTGTACCTGGACCAGGAAGGCCGCGGCACCGGCATCGCCACCAAGATGCGCGCCTATGGCTACCAGCACGACGGGCTGGACACCATCGACGCCGATGCGCAGCTGGGGTTCGGCGCCGACGAGCGCCGCTACGGCGGCGCGGTGGCGATGCTGCGCGGGCTCGGCATCCAGCGCGTGCGCCTGCTGACCAACAATCCCTCCAAGGCCGAGCGCCTGCGCGCAGCCGGCATCGAGGTGGTCGAACGCATCCCGATCACCGGCGCGATCACCGCCGAGAACGAGGGCTATCTGCGCACCAAGGCGGCCCGTGCCGGCCATGCGCTGGATGTGGACGCGCTGATCCACGCCGCGCGCTGAGCCGCGACGGCGCAGCACCGGCGACGACGACAGCGGCGCACGCCGAACGACGGGGCGTGCTGCGGACAGGGTTTCCACGCCGCGCGCCCGCGCACGAAGCACTTCGGGCGCCGCCCGCGTTACGATCGGGGACCTACGCGGCGCGCGTGCGCAGTGTCCGCCCATCGCTTCGAGAGCCCGCCGTGACCGCACCGCCGTCCCTGGACCCCTGCGCCGCCCCGCTTGGCGCCGACCCTCAGGCCGCCATCGCGTTCGCGCCTGCGGACGCCTGGCTGCCGCTGCCGCTGCGCGGTGCCTGGCTGGCCGCGCTCGGCGGCGGCTGCATGCTGGGCCTGTGCGTGCTGATCGGCGCGGCGATCTTCGGTTTCTCGCTGCACAGCCGCCAGGCCTTGCTCATCGGTACCGGCGCCGCGGCGCTCGGCGCGCTGTTCGGCGCCTGCATCGGCTTCGTGCGCCATCGCCGGATCCGTTGGCGGCTGAACGCGCAGGGCCTGGACCTGCGCCGCGGGCGGCTGTGGCAGAGCGAAGTGCACGTTCCGATCTCGCGCGTGCAGCATCTGGACCTGCGCCGCGGCCCGCTGGAGCGCCTGGCGCGCCTGGCCACCCTGGTGGTGCACACCGCGGGCACCCGGCACAACGCGGTCGCCGTGCCCGGCCTGGACCAGGCCGACGCCGAGCGCCTGCGCGAACGCCTGGCGCACCAGCTCGACCACGACGACGACGCGCTGTGAGCGCCGCCCTGGACGCCGAGGACACCGCGGTCCGGCGCCTGCATCCGTGGTCGTGGCTGTTCGTGCTGCTGCAGCACCTCCGGCATTTCCTGCTGCCGCTGCTGGCGCTGCTGGTGTTCGGCGGGCGCGACGGCCGCAACGACCATGTCGACCAGCTGATGATGCTGCTGGTGGGCAGCGCGCTGATCGCGGTGTCGCTGCTGCGCTACCTCACCTACCAGTACCGCATCGGCCGCGACAGCCTGAGCATCCGCAGCGGCTGGCTGGAACGCAGCCTGCGCGAGATCCCGTTCGCGCGCATCCACAACGTGGTCGTGCACCAGTCGCTGCTGCATCGGCTGTTCGGCGTGGCCGAAGTGCGGCTGGAATCGGCCGGCGGGACCAAGCCGGAAGCGCAGATGCGGGTGCTGCGGCTGGACCAGGCGCTGGCGCTGGAGCGGCAGATCCGCCATCGCGCGCATGCCACCGAGACCGCGCCCGCGTCGGCGGACGCAGCGCCGGCCAGCGACGTGCTGTTGGCGCTGCCCACCTCGGAAGTGCTGCGCCAGGGGCTGATCTCCAACCGCGGCATGGTGGTGGTGATCACCGCGTTCGGCGCCACCTATCACCTGTTCCCCGAGCGCATGGTCTCCAATGCGATCGAGCACTACGGGCGGCAGTTGTTCGGCTACGCCAGCCACCTGCAGCTGGGCTGGATGGCCGGCGCGGTCAGCGTGGCGCTGATGCTGGCGACGCTGCTGCTGGTCATGCGCGTGCTGTCGATGGCGCTGGCGCTGCTGCAGTACCACGGCTTCCGGCTCAGCGAGAGCGAGCGCCGGCTGACCGTGGAGCGCGGCCTGCTGACGCGGCTGCGCAGCAGCGTGGCGCGGCGCCGGATCCAGGCCTGGACGCTGCACGAGGGCGTGCTGCAACGCCTGCTGCGGCGGCGCAGCCTGCACATCGACACCGCGGTGATGGACGGGCACGGCGAGGAGGGCCGCGCACTGAAGGAATTGGCGCCGCTGGCGACGCCGGCCGCGTGCGACGCGCTGCTGCACCGGCTGCTGCCGCAGATCGCGTGGCCGCCGCCGCACTGGCAGGGGATCGCCACGCGCTGCTGGTGGCGGCTATGCCTGCCGGCGCTATGCCTGGTGCCACTGCTGTGCGCCGGCCTGTGGCGGCCGGTCGGCGCCTGGGCCGCGCTGGCGCTGCTGTGGCTGCCGTGGTCGGCGTTCAAGGCCTGGCGCCAGGCGCAACGCATGGGATATGCCGTGGACGCGCGCTACGTGGCGGTGCGCGGCGGCTGGTGGACGCGCTGGTGGCGGCTGGCCGAGATCGACAAGCTGCAGGCGCTGCAGCTGACCCGCTCGCCGCTGGACCGCTACTGCGGCACCGCCACGCTGTGGCTGGACACCGCCGGCGCCCGCCATGGCGAGCCGCCGTTGCGGGTGCGTCTGCTGCCCGAGGCCGAAGCGCAGGCGCTGTATCTGCAACTGAGCCGCGCGCTGGCACGGCGCCGGCTGCGCTGGTAGCGGCGAGCGCGGTACCCGGCCACGCGCCGGATCAACGCGCGCCGCGGCCCCAGTAGCCGATGCGCCGGCGGATCTTCAGCTTGCGCCAGAAATTCCATGGCTTGCGCCTGGGATTGCGTCCACCCTCGGCGACGAAGTCGTCGATCGCGCGCAGCACGCGCTCGCTGGACTGCCCGTCGCGGTAGGGATGCAGGCCGTCGGCGAAGTCGCGGATCGCCACCATCAGTTCCGGCGGCCGCGCCAGCGCGCGGCGGATCGCCGGCTCGAACTGCGCGGGGTCGTCGATGTCGATCAGCTGCGGGCCCGGACGCCGGTTCTTGAACGTCACCACCGGCTTGTAGGTGAGCAGGAACTCGTTGAGCGCCGAGGAGGTGTCCGAACACATCAGGTCCACCTGCGGGAACAGCTCCAGGATGTTGTCGTTGTCGGCGAAGCGCAGGTAGTCGTTCTCCAGCGCGCGATAGCGCGCCACCATCTGCGGGTCCATCTTCGGATGGAAGGTCACGATCCAGCGCCATTCGCCCGTGCGCGACAGCCGCGCGACCTCGTCGTGGAGGATGCCGGCCGCGCTCCACGACGGCGAGAACGTGGAGTGGTACAGGATCACCGGCGGTTGCCGCACCGGTGCCAGCTCGGCGCCGATCTCGCGCATGAACGGGTCGATCTTGGGGAAGCCGGTTTCCTTCACCGCGAAGTGGCCGAGCCTGCGCGCCAGCGCGCCGAATGCGGCAGTGTCGCGCGGGCCGGTGGTGCAGTACAGGTCGAAGAAACCGCGGACATAGATGTGCCGCGGCTTGCCGGCGTCGAAGCCGTGGAAGGTCTCGACCTTCACCCCGGGAAAGAAGTGCGGCACCGCGTTGCTGGAGGTGATCACCGCGTACGGATCCCACGCCAGCACTTCCTCCACGGTCGCCAGGTGGCGCTCGTCTGCGCTCAGATCGGCGGCGCCGGGACCGTCGAAGAACCACGCCGCCTGATCGCCGCGCGCCCGGATCGCGGCCTGCAACGGACGCAGGATCGCCAGCGCATAGCGTTCGGATCCGTACAGCAGGTAATGCTTGCTCATCAGTGCTCCAGATCGTGCCGTTGCAGCTGCGCCCGCGCCTGCTCCACCGAGGCCGGGTTGACCTGCATCTCGTAGTAGCGCATGCGTTTGTACAGCGCGTAGCTGGCCGCGGTCTGCGCCACCACGAAGCCGCGCCAGCCATCGAGCACCGCCAGGCGCAGCAGGTAATCCTTGAGGAAGGCGCCGGCGAACACGAACGGGCTCTGCCACATTCTCACCGGCTTGCGCTTGTCGCGCCAGCCGAGCGCCTTCAGTTCGGCGTAGCGCAGCACCTTGAGCTGCTTGTGCACCAGGGTCGGATTGTGCAGGTGGTTGAACGGCGGCGCGAACTCGGCGCTGGCGCCGTCGAAGCGCAGCGATTCGTGCACCCGCGCATCGCTCCAGCGCGCGCGGCCGCGGTGGTACAGCCGCGCCAGGCGTTCGCCGACCATCGGCCGGTACCAGCGCATCGGCGCACCCATGTACCAGGTACTACGCCGCAACCACACCGCGTCCAGGCGGTCTTCGGCCAGGAGTTGCGGCAGCCGCGCCAGGCATTCGGCGCGCAGCGCGTCGGACAGGAATTCGTCGGCGTCCAGCACCAGGATCCAGTCGTGCGCGGCCTGGGTGGAGGCGAAGTTGCGCTGCGCGCCGAAGCCCAGCCAGGCCTGCTCGACCACGCGCGCGCCGTGCGCGCGGGCGATCGCCGCCGTGTCGTCGCTGCTGCCGCAGTCCACCACCAGCTTGTCGGCGGCGAACGGCACGCTGTCCAGGCAGCGCGCGATGTTGGCGGCTTCGTTGTAGGTCATCACCACCAGGCTGAGCGGCAAGGTGGTCGCGGCGGCGTCGGCCATGGCGCTCGGTATCCGGGGCAGCGGTGCACCCTGCGGTCGCGGCGCGGACGGCGCCGCGCCGGTCGGCGGTGCGGGATCGGCAGTCTACCGGCTTCCGGCAGCGCCTTCAGCGGCGCCGGCACGCACGCGCGGCGCCTGCGCATCGCAGGCGGCCAGCCCGATCAGCACGCCGACCAGGGACACGTAGAAGCCGGTGGTGACCTGATGCGCGAACATCGACTGGGTCATGCCGCACAGGATGTAGGCGGCCACCACCATGATCCCGGTCGCGGCCGGGCCATGGAACTCGCGTCGCGGCCGTCGCCGGTACAGGCGCAGCAGCAGCCACAGCGGCACGCCGTAGACCAGCAGGATCAGCACGGTGCCGGGCAGGCCCTGGGTCGCGCTCCATTCGGCCAGGTCGTTGTGCGCATGGCCCAGATGGCAGCGCTCCACCCAGGTCTTGCTGCGGCAATCGGGCAGGCGCAGCATCGCGTTGTCGAAACGGCCCACGCCGACCCCGACCAGCGGATGCTCGACGAAGGTCGCCGCCGCCACCTGCAGCCGTTCGATGCGCGCCCCGGCCGAGGAATCGCTGTCGCCGCGCTCGTAGCGCTGCACGTCGTGGTGCAGTTCGGCCAGGCGGGTCTGCCGGGTCAGCGCCGGCACGCTCAGCACCAGGGTCGCCGCCAGCGCCGCGATCGCGCCCAGGATCGCCAGGCGCATGACGCCGCTGCGCCAGCGCACGCACAGCGCGGTGGCGACCAGCAGCAGCAACATGCCCAACCACACGCCGCGGCTACCCGTGAGCAGGATGGTGGCGCAGCCGGCGGCGAGCGCCACCAGCGTCCACGGCCAGCGCCCGGGCGGGCGGCAGAACACCGCCACCACCAGCAGCACCAGCACCACGTCGGCGAGCACGATCGCGTTGGTCCAGCCCTCGGCACGCGGCTGGCCCTGCAGCACCTGCACGATCGCCAGCACCAGGGTGGCGAAGATGCCCAGCAGCGCGCCCCACCACAGTCCCTGCCGCGGCGGGCGCAGCGCGTAGACCCACAGCGCGGTCCAGGGCAGCACCAGGAAGCGGGTGCGGTTGTCGATGTCCTTCAGCGCCTGGCCGAAGTACAGCAGGGAGAACACCGACAGCACGATCACCAGCAGCGCCAGCACGGTCAGCCAGCGCAGCGAGGGCTGCAGGCCGGACGCGGCGCGGCGCATGCGGCCCAGCGCCAGCAGGCTGCTCGCCAGCAACAGCAGGCCGAACGGCAGCAGCCCGCCCGGCATGCTGACCACCAGGGCCGGCAGGCACAGCAGGCCCAACGCGGCGCCCCACTCGGCCAACCGGTGGCGATGGGATGCGGCCGGCGGCCGCGCAGCATGGTGCGACGGGGCTTCTTCGGTCATCTAGGCGAGAACGGACGGGGGGACGGTGGGGGGCGATGATCCAAGTACGACCCCTAACCCGACCTGACCTGCACGCGGCCGGTCCCCGCCGGCGCCGACGTGGCCGGCGGGGGCGCATCGCCGAGCAGATCGGCCACCACCGCCTGCAGGCGCTCGCCGAACTCCTGCTGGCGCGACTCGAAGAACGTGCGCGCGGCAGTGCCCAGCGCATCGCATTGCATCGGCGCCAGGGCCAGCGCCTGCGCCATGGCCCGCTCGATGCCGGCCGCGTCGATGCGGTAGCGCACGCCGAAATTGTCCTCGCGCTCGCCGACCGGCTCGATCAGCACGCCGCGCTCGGCGGTCACCAGTTCGTTCATCGGCGCGCCGTTGGTGGTGATCACCACCGCACCGACGCTCAGCGCTTCCATGATGTAGTGGCCGAAGCCCTCGACCTCGGACGGGCACAGGTGGAAGCGATGCGCGTTCTGCAGCCGGCGCAGTTCATGCTGGTCCAGGTAGCCGGTCAGGTAGTCGATGTTCTCGGCATCGATCGGGCGCGATTTCTTCGCGCTCTGCACCACCGTCAGCCGCGGCCATTCCGGGTGCCGCGCCCAGGTCTGCAGCAGCACCGCGGTGCCCTTGGCCGAACTGCGCCCGGCCACATGCAGGCAGGCGCGCTCGCGCGGCACCTCCGGGCGGTAGCAGTCGTCGCTGCAGAAACCGATGAAGGTGGTCGCCGGACCCTGCGCGGAAAAAAGCTGCTCTGCCTGCCAGGTCTTGCACAAGACCCGTTGGAAACGCGGCAGCCAGCGCAGCCACTTGCGGCGGAACCACTCCGGATTGGGAACCAGCACATTGCGCCTGCCGGCGCCCAGGCAGCGCGGATAGACCCGCTCCAGGAAAATCTGCAGGTCGGCGCGGCCGCGCAACAGGCTGCGCAGGGCCAGGCGCAGTTCGCGCAGGTGGTTGGCCAAACGCACGGTGCCGAAGCCGAGCACCTCCACCCGATAGCGGCCGCTGCTGCGCAGCGCCTCGGCGACCACCTGCAGGTCGCGGCTCAGGCCGCCGCCGTTGTCGCGGCTGATGACCCGGATCAGGCGCAGCGGCATGCCACGCCTCCCGCCCGCGCGGCGCCCAGATCGAGACCGAAGCAGGCGCGGCCGCGACTCACTCGAAGCGGTCCTTGTCCTGCTCGCGCAAGCGGTCGCGGTCGCCGGTGGTGACCGTGCAACGGCCGTGTACGGCGGCGGCCGGCACCAGCCACCAGTTGCGGCGGTTGGATACGCCGGCCAGGGTGCTGGCGCGGCGATCGACGCAGCCGAGCATCGCCGCCTCCTGCACCAGCAGCCAGCGCCGCTGCGGCGCCTGCGCCTGCCAGGCCACGCCGCGGCGCAACTGCTCGTCCCACGGCACCACGAAACCGAAGGTGGTCGCGGCGCGGTCGGCCATCAGCAGGTTCTGTTCCTTCCAGGCCACCAGGCCCAGTTCCGCGTCCGGCCCGATGCGGCGGCCGGCCGCCTCCATGACCCCGCGCGCGGAACTGGACGTGTTGATCAGCGGATACACCAGCAGCCCCACCAGCACCCACAGCATGCTCAGCGTGGACACCATCGCCAGCTCCGGACGCCGCCGCGCGAACACCGCCAGGCTGGCCACGCCCCACAGGCCGAGCGCCAACAGGATCCAGGCCAGCGCCTGCACGGTCTGCAGATCGACGCCGCGCTGCTCCATCATCTGCGCGCGGAACCCGTGCCCAGCCAGGATCGCCGCGCCGACGCCGCCCAGCGCCACGGTCAGCACCACGGTGAACGCCAGCAGCAGGCGCCTGACCCCGGTCTTGCGCAGCAGCCCCGGGATCAGCGGCGCCATCGCCAGGCACAGCATCGGCAGCGCCGGCAGGATGTAGACGTCGCGCTTGCCGGTGGGGATAGAAAAGAACAACAGGATCAGCGCCCACCACGCCAGCGGCAGCAGGTAGCGCGGATCGCGCCGGCGCAGGCGCCGCGCCCAGGCCGGGATCGCCCACGGCAAGGCCAGCAGCAGGGGCAGCCACATGCTCGGCATCACCCCGAAGAAGTAGAACGGCCCGTGCGGGTGATCCCAGGACCTGGCGTAGCGCCCGGCGGTCTGCCGGAACAGGATGTCGTCGAGGTAGGCGCGGTATTCGGGCTGATGCGCCGACAGCGCCGTGGTCACCATCGGCACCAGCCAGATCGACACCGCGCCCAGGAACGCCAGCGGCCCCAGCCAGAAGCGCGGATTGCGCGCGCCGATCCTGACCCCGCGCCACTGCGCCAGCGATGCCGCCGCGGCCGGCAGCAGCATCAGCAGCGCCAGCGCGCCCACGCCCTTGGTGATCGTGCCCAGGCCGGCGGCGAACCAGCCCAGCGCCCACATCCGCCAGTCGGGTCCGCGCAGCACATGGCGCAACAGGCCGTAGTTGGCCAGGGTGATGTAGAACACCACCAGCGGATCGATCTGCGCCTTCTTCGCCTGGTAGGTGAAGTGGAACGCGAACAGCAGCGCATACGCCGCATACATGCCGACTCGGCGCGTCCACAGGCGCCGGCCCAGGTCGTAGACGCAGGCCAGCGTGCCCAGCCCGGCCAGCAGCGACGGCAGCAGGAACGCCACCCGCCAGTTGCCGAACAACGTGTAGAACGACGCCTGCAGCCACATCAGCATCGGCGGCTTGTCCGAGTACAGCTCGGTGCCGCGGTGCGGGAACAGCCAGTTGCCGCTGTCCACCATCTGCTTGGCGACCAGCGCGAAGCGCGGCTCGTCGGCCGGGTGCGGATCGCGCAGGCCGAGGCCGGCGCCGAGCACCAGCAGCGCAAGCAGGGCCAGCAACCAGAATTCTCGGGACGCGCGGGTCTTCAGCATGGGACGGGATGATACCGGGGCCGGTTCACGCCGTCTTGCGCAGCCGCGCATAGAAGAACCCGTCGCGGTCCTGCTCGCCGGGCAGGCGCTGGCGGCCGCCGCCGGACGCGTGGCCGCAGGCGGCGCCGGGATCCTCGGCCATGGCGTCGGCGGTGCGCGCCAGGAACGCCTGCAGCTGGCGCGCGTTCTCGTCCTTCAGCAGCGAACAGGTAGCGTAGACCAGCACCCCGCCCGGCCGCAGCACCTGCCAGCCGGCATCCAGCAACCGCGCCTGCAGCGCCTGCAGCGCGACCACGTCCTCGCGCCGCCGGTGCAGCAGCACGTCGGGCTGGCGGCGCACGATGCCGGTGGCCGAGCACGGCGCGTCGAGCAGCACCGCATCGAACGCCTCGCCATCCCACCAGCTGTCCGGCTGCGCCGCATCGGCCGCCTGCAGCAGCGCCTGCGCGCCGGCACCGGTGCGGTCGAAGGTCTCGCGCACCCGCGCCAGGCGCCGCGGGTCCACGTCCAGCGCGGTCAGGCGCAGCGTCGGGTCGCGCTCGAGCAGGTGCGCGGACTTGCCGCCGGGCGCAGCGCACGCGTCTAGCACGCGCGCGCCCGGCGCCGGCGCCAGCACGTCGGCGACCTGCTGCGCCGAGCCGTCCTGCACCGACACCCAGCCGTCGGCGAAGCCGGGCAAGGCGCTCATCGCCACCGATTCGGCCAGGCGGATCGCATCGGCCAGGTCCGGTGCCGCCTGCGCGCCGATGCCGGCGTCGGCCAGCTGCTGCAGATAGGCGTCGCGCGTGCTGCGCTGGCGGTTCACCCGCAGCCACAGCGGCGCCGCCTGCTGGCTGGCGGCGAAGATCGCTTCGGCCTGTTCCGGCCAGTCGGCGTGCAGCGCATCGCGCAGCCACAGCGGCCAGCCGGCGTCGGCGGCCACCGCCGGCAGCCCATCGCGCAGCGCGCGGCGCAGCAAGGCGTTGACCATGCCGGCCTGGCGCGGCCGGTCCAGCGCCCGTGCCGCCTCCACCGTCGCCGACAGCGCCGCGTGCGGCGCCAACCCCAGCACGTCGAGCTGGGCGAAACCGGCCATCAGCAGCGTGCGCAGTTCGGCGTCGCGCTGCGGCAACTGCTTCTGCAGCCACAGCCGCAGCGCGGCCTCGTAGGCCGGGCGCCGGCGCAGCACGGCGAAGCAGATCGCCTCGACCAGGGCGCGATCGCGCGGATCGGGCAGCGCCGGCAGCGCGGTGGCCAGCTCGGCCTTCAGCGAACGGCCGCGGTCGATCACCGCGCTCAGTACGCGGGCGGCGACGACGCGGGGCGCGACGCCCGGCGGCGGCGGCGCGGCGGCAGGCGGCGCGGCAGGCGGCTGCGTCATGGGCGGTCGCGCCGGCTCAGGCCAGCACCGGCAGGTCGCGCCGGGCATTGAGGTAGTCGGCCGCGGTGATCGCCTTGCCGCCTTCGCGCTGCAGCACGCGCAGGCGCAACGCGCCCTGGCCGCAGGCGATGTCGATGCCCTGCCTGGAGGCGGCCAGCACCGTGCCCGGCGGCTGCGCATGCGCCAGTTCCAGCGCCACCGCGCCGTGGATGCGCACGCGCTCGCCGGCCAGCACCGCTTCGGTGATCGGCCACGGATTGAACGCACGCACCCGCAGCGCCAGCTGCGCCGCCGGCTGCTGCCAGTCCAGCCGCGCCTGCGCCTTGTCCAGCTTGTGCGCGTAGGTGACGCCGGCGTCCGGCTGCGGCTGCGGCACCGGGCGGATGCCGGCGCGCAGCAGGCCCAGGCCGTCGGCCAGCACCTGCGCGCCGAGCGCGGCCAGCCGGTCGTGCAGCTGCCCGCCGGTCTCGCTGTCGCCGATCGGGGTGCGCTGCGACATCAGCACCGGGCCAGTGTCCAGGCCCGCTTCCATCTGCATCAGGCACACCCCGGTTTCGCTGTCGCCGGCCTCGATCGCGCGCTGGATCGGCGCGGCGCCGCGCCAGCGCGGCAGCAGCGAGGCGTGCACGTTCCAGCAGCCATGGGTCGGGATCGCCAGCACCGCCTTGGGCAGGATCAGGCCGTAGGCCACTACCACCATCAGGTCCGGCTGCAGCGCACGCAGAGTCTGCAGCGCCTCCGGCGAGCGCAAGGTCTCCGGCTGCAGCACCGGAATGCCGCGCGCGACCGCCTCCAGCTTCACCGGCGACGGCGTCAGCCCACGGCCGCGCCCGGCGGGCCGGTCCGGCTGGGTATAGACCGCGACCACTTCATGGCGCTGCGCGGCCGCGCGCAACGACGGCACGGCGAAGTCCGGCGTACCGGCGAAGACGATTTTCATTGGGCGGGGATTCGGGATTGGGAATTAGGGATTCGCAACGGCAGGGTTCGGCGACCGGAAGGGAATCCGACTCGCGCTTACGAATCCCCAATCTCCAATCCCGAATCCCGGCCTTCAGGCCACGTGCTTGCGCGCCTTGGCCAGCTTCTTGCGCACCATCTCGCGCTTGAGCGGGGAGAGGTAGTCGACGAACAGCTTGCCGTCCAGGTGGTCCATCTCGTGCTGCACGCACACCGCCAGCACGCCGTCGGCGGACAGTTCCTGCGGCTGGCCGTGGCGGTCCAGGTAGCGCACGACGATGCTGTCGGCACGGGTCACGTCGGCATAGATGCCGGGCACCGACAGGCAGCCTTCCTGGTACACCTGCTCGCCGTCGCGCTGCACGATCTGCGGGTTGATGAACACCTGCGGGGTGTTCTTCTCCTCGCTGACGTCGATGACCATGAAGCGCTGGTGCACGTCCACCTGGCTCGCGGCCAGGCCGATGCCGGGGGCCTCGTACATGGTCTCGAACATGTCGTCGAGCAGTCGCTGGAACGCCGGCGCGGTCACGTCGGCAGGGTCGACCGGCACCGCCTTGGTGCGCAGGCGGGGATCGGGGAATTCGAGGATGGGAAGCAGGGCCATAGCGGTACCCAGATGGGGGCGCCGGAAAATTCGGCAAGACGTGGCAATTCTACCCCGTTCTGGCGCGAACGCTTGCGCCGCGCCCAGGGTTCTGGACTATAGTGCGCGGACCTGTTGGGGAATCAGGCTCCGCACTCATGTTCAAACGACTCCGTACGGTCGTCGCCGTGGCGATGCTTACCGTAGCGACCTATGCCGCTTCCGCGAGCATGGCTGCCGAACACCCTGACACCTACGTGGTGCGCAAGGGCGACACGCTGTGGGACATCGCCGGGCGCTTCCTCGGCAAGCCGTGGCTGTGGCCGGAAATCTGGCAGGCCAACCCGCAGGTGCAGAACCCGCACCTGATCTACCCCGGCGACGTGCTCAGCCTGGCCTACCTGGACCGGGTGGCGCGCGCCACGGTCAAGCCGGGCCCGCGCCAGGACGCGCCGATCGACGCGATCCCGCTGTCCGACGTCGAGCCGTTCCTGAAGAACCTGCGCGTGGCCGACAGCATCGACGAGCTGCCCTACGTGGTGGGCTTCGAGGACAACCGGCTGCGCGCCACCATCGGCCAGGTGGTCTACGCGACCGGGCTCAGCGACGCGCAGGTCGGGCAGCGCTACGCGGTGGTACGGCCGACCCTGCGCTACGAACTGCCCAGGCTCAGCGACGACCTGAACAACGAGGGACGCAGCACCCCGGGCACCGGCAACATGTGGCAGACCTTCGTGGCGCCGGACAACAAGCGCCGCGAAACGCTGGGCTACGAGCTGGCCCAGGTCAATATCGGTACCGTCACCCGCGTTTCCGCCGACGGTAGCCAGGCCACCACCCTGCTGCTGCAGGACAGCGCCCGCGAAGTGCGCGCCGGCGACCGCCTGATCGCGGTCCAGGCGCAGCCCTACGACCTGCAGTTCGTGCCGCATCCGCCCTCGGCGCAGGCGCTCGAGGCCGGGCTGCGGGTGCTGGCGGTGGCCGACGCGTTCAGCGCCGCCGGTCCGCGCGACGTGATCGCGATCTCCGGCGGCAGCCGCGAGGGCATCGACAACGGCACGGTGGTGTCGCTGTGGCGGCATGGCACCCGGGTCAACGACCGCGTGCAGCGCCCGAACACCTCGCGCGCCGACGACGGCTTCACCGGCGGCCGCGGCTCGGTGGCCTTGCCCGACGAATACGCCGCGCACGCGATGGTGTTCCGCACCTTCGACAAGGTCAGCTACGCGCTGGTGATGGACGGCGTCAAGCCGACCCGGATCGGCTACGACGTGAAGCACCCAGACGCGCGCTGACCCGCGCACGCGGGCAAGTCCTACATCCGCAACAGACGGCGCCCGAGGGCGCCGTCTGCGTTTGCGGCCTAGCCTGGGGCCCATGTCCGCCCTGCCCACCGACCACGCACACTCCAGTCCCGACCCCGCATTGCTGGCGCTGTCGCTGGCCGGCGGCGCCAGCGCCCCGCGCAGGCGCCTGCTCGAGCGACACGGCAGCCCTGCCGCCGCGCTGGCCGCCGGCGCGGCGGCCTGGCAGGCGGCGGGACTGGATCCGGCGCAGAGCGCGGCACTTCGGCAGCCCGACCGCGCCGCGATGGACGCCGCGCTGGCCTGGCTGGCGCAGCCGCGCCGGCACCTGCTCGGCTGCCACGACCCCGACTATCCTGCGCTGCTGCTGCGCAGCCCCAACCCGCCGCTGGCGCTGTACCTGGAAGGCGACCCGGCGGCGCTGTGGCATCCGGCGGTAGCGGTGGTCGGCAGCCGCGCGCCCAGCGCCGGCGGCCGCGACAATGCGTATCGCTTCGCCCTGGCGCTGGCCACGTCCGGGCTGGCGGTGACCAGCGGCATGGCCGCCGGGGTCGATGCCGCCGCGCACGCGGCGGCGCTGTCGCGCCAGGACGGACTGACCGTGGCGGTGGTCGGCACCGGCGCGGACCTGGCCTACCCGCGCCAGCATGCCGCCCTGCGCGAGCGCATCGCCGCGCGCGGCGCGGTGGTCAGCGAGCATCCGCCCGGCACCCCGGCGCGGCCCAGCCACTTCCCCGCCCGCAACCGGATCATCGCCGGACTGACCCTGGCCACCCTGGTGATCGAGGCCGCCACCCGTTCCGGCGCGCTGATCACCGCGCGCCTGGCGGCCGAGGCCGGGCGCGAGGTGTTCGCGCTGCCCGGCTCGATCCACAACCCGTTGGCGCGCGGCTGCCATCGCCTGATCCGCGACGGCGCCGGGCTGGTCGAAAACGCCGAGGAGGTGCTGGCCGGGGTCGCGCCGCTGGCCGCGGAACTGGCCGACGCCTTGCGCGGACGCCTTCGCGCCCCCACTGAGAGGATCGCCGACGACCCCGGCGCCATGCCGTCCTTCCCCGATCCGAACTACCAGCGCTTGTGGCAGGCGCTGGGCCACGACCCTACCTGTATGGATTCAGTGATCGCACGCACCGGATTGACGGCCGCGGCGGCCTCCTCCATGCTGCTGGCCATGGAACTGGATGGCTACGTGGCGGTCGAACGAGGTCGTTACACCCGCAAACCCTAGTTTCTTCACCTCCACAGCGTCTAGCGACGCAGGCCGAGGGGCAATGAAAGAGAGCATTCTGGATGTCCTGCTGTACCTGTTCGAACATTATTTCAGCGAGGATGCGGACCCGGTCCGCGATCGCGACTCCCTCCAGAATGGCCTGATCCAGGCTGGCTTCAGCCCCACCGAAATCAGCAAGGCGTTCGACTGGCTCGATGCCCTGGCCGACCAGCGGCCGGCCGTGCCGCAGCCGCGCATCGACGGCCCGATCCGCATCTACCATGGCCCTGAGCTGGACAAGCTCGACGTGGAATGCCGCGGCTTCCTGCTGTTCCTGGAACAGCACGGCATCCTCGACAGCGACCAGCGCGAGCTGGTGCTGGACCGGGCGATGGCGCTGGACCAGGACGAACTGGACCTGGACGACCTGAAATGGGTGGTGCTGATGGTGCTGTTCAACCAGCCCGGCGCCGAGGCGGCCTACGCGTGGATGGAAACGCAGATGTTCGTCGACGAGCCGGAGCCGGTGCACTGAGGCACTGACGGACCATGCACGGATGCACGAGGAACCGGTCCTGAGCGCCTGGTACTACGCCGACACGGCGCGCCAGCGGCACGGCCCGCTGAGCACCGCGACGTTGCTGGAACGCCTGCGCGACGGGCTGCTGGAGCGCAGTACCCTGGTCTGGCGCGAAGGCATGCCGGAATGGCGGCCGCTGCACGCGCTTGCCGACGAACTCGGCCTGTCAGCGACAGCCCCGCCGCCGCCGCCACCGCCACCGCCCCCGCTGCCACCAGCGGCGAGCGCCACCCCGACCATCCACGCCGCGGCTCCACGCAACGGCCTGTCCGGCTGCGGCATCGGCGCGATCGTCGCGGTCGTGGTCGGCGCGGTGCTGCTGGCGATGATCGGGATTCTCGCCGCCATCGCCTTGCCCGCGTATCAGGACTACACGCTGCGCACCAAGGCCACACTGGCGATCGGCAGCGTCACCCCGCTGAAGTCCCGGATCTCCGGCTTCACGATGCAGCAGGGGCGCTGCCCGGTCAACGGCGATCCCGGCTTCGGCACCGCCGAGAGCTACGCCAGCGAATTCGTCGCGCAGGTGCGGATCGGCCGTTTCGACAACGGCCATTGCGGCCTGGAAGCCACCCTGCACGCGCCCGGCAACGCCAAGCTGGATGGCAAGGCGCTGTGGCTGGACTACGATGAGCGGGCTTCGGCCTGGAAATGCAGTTCCGAGCTGGACGACCGCTACCTGCCCGCGCATTGCCGCGGCGGTTGAGCGGAAACGGATTTTTCGATCGCAACCCCGGGGAACAGGAATGAGTGAGTGGTACTACGCCGACGCCGCGCAGCAGCGTCACGGACCGATGCCCGCCGACGACCTGCAGCAGCGCTTCCAGCGCGGCGACGTCGGCCTGACCACGCTGGTGTGGCGCGACGGCCTCAGCGAATGGCATCCGCTGGCCGACTTTGTCGACGAACTGGGCCTGACCCAGGCGCCGGCGGCGATCGCGCCGAACGACGCCGTCGAGTCGGCGCCGACGCCGCCCGCGCAGGCGTTGCCCGCGGCCTGGGCCGCGCCGGAATCCGACGCCGCAGCGCATTCGCCCTACGCCGCGCCTGCCGCCACGCTCGGCGAGGAGCCACGCTTCGTCGCCGGCGGCGAGGTGGTGCAGGCCGGCTTCTGGAAGCGCACCGCCGCCTATCTGATCGACGGCATGCTGGTGGGCATGGTCGCGCAGGTGATCCAGTTCGTGATCATGCTCGGCTTCTTCGGCTTCAGCGGCCTCGGCGGCGGCGGCACCCCGGATTTCGCCACCGCCGGCGGCATCGTCATGCTGGTGCTGGTGTACCTGGTGCCGCTGGGCATGTCGGCGCTGTACTTCGGCCTGTTCCACGCCTCGTCCAAGCAGGCCACGCTGGGCAAGATGGCGGTCGGCATCAAGGTGGTGCGCACCGACGGCAGCCGGATCAGCGTCGGCCGCGGCATCGGCCGCTATTTCGGCTTCCTGCTGAGCAGCCTGACCATCTTCATCGGCTTCCTGATGGCCGCCTTCACCGAGCGCAAGCAGGCCCTGCACGACATGCTCTGCGACACCCTGGTGGTGGACAAGTGGGCCTACACCGACCACCCGGAGTGGCAGCAGCACAAGCTGGGCACGGTCACCGTGGTGATCCTGTCGCTGTTCGGCGTGCTGATGGTCGGGATCCTGCTGCTGGTGATCCTGGCCATCGGCCTGGCCGCCAAGGGCGGCTGGCACTGACGGCCGGGACTCGGGACCGGGGAGACCCGGCGGACGGAAGTCGGCGAAGCCCCCATGCCGGAGACTTGATCGGGCGGTCGCGCTTGACAGCCGCCGCCGGACATGTCCACTAATAAAAAGAGACGCAGCTGAACGCCCGGGGTACCAGCCCCGGGCGTCGGCCTCTCTGAACACCGCAACGCTTCACTAACCGGAGCAATTGCGCCACCCTACCGCCCCCAGGGCGCCCGCCCCGCCCATTCGAAGCCCACCTCATCATGTCCAAGCACCTGCTCATCGTCGAATCGCCCGCCAAGGCCAAGACGATCAACAAATACCTCGGCAAGGACTTCCACGTCCTGGCCTCGTATGGGCACGTGCGCGACCTGATCCCGAAAGAGGGCGCGGTGGATCCGGACGACGGCTTCGCGATGCGCTACGCGCTGATCGAGAAGAACGAGAAGCACGTCGAGGCCATCGCCAAGGCCGCCAAGGTCGCCGACGACATCTATCTGGCGACCGACCCGGATCGCGAGGGCGAGGCGATCAGCTGGCACATCGCGGAGATCCTGAAGGAGCGCGGGCTGCTCAAGGACAAGCCGCTGCACCGGGTGGTGTTCACCGAGATCACCCCGCGCGCGATCAAGGAGGCGATGGCCAACCCCCGGCAGATCGCCGTGGACCTGGTCGATGCGCAGCAGGCGCGGCGCGCGCTGGACTACCTGGTCGGTTTCAACCTGTCGCCGGTGCTGTGGCGCAAGGTGCAGCGCGGCCTGTCCGCCGGCCGCGTGCAGTCGCCGGCGCTGCGCATGATCGTCGAGCGCGAGGAAGAGATCGAAGCCTTCGTCGCCCGCGAATACTGGAGCATCGGCGCCGACTGCCTGCACCCCTCGCAACCGTTCGCGGCCAAGCTGGTCAAGCTCGACGGGCAGAAGTTCGAGCAGTTCACAATCACCGACGGCGACACCGCCGAAGACGCGCGGATGCGCCTGCAGAAGGCCGCGCAGGGCGCGCTGCACGTCACCGACGTGGCCAGCAAGGAGCGCAAGCGCCGCCCGGCGCCGCCGTTCACCACCTCCACGCTGCAGCAGGAAGCCTCGCGCAAGCTCGGCTTCACCACCAGCCGCACCATGCGCGTGGCGCAGAAGCTGTACGAAGGCGTGACCCTGGGCGACGAAGGCACGGTCGGCCTGATCAGCTACATGCGTACCGACTCGGTGAACCTGTCGCAGGACGCGCTGGCCGAGATCCGCGACGTGATCGCGCGCGACTTCGGCACCGGCGCGCTGCCGGACAAGCCGAACATGTACCAGACCAAGTCCAAGAACGCGCAGGAAGCGCATGAGGCGATCCGCCCGACCAGCGCGCTGCGCACCCCGGCGCAGATGGCCAAGTACCTGGACGACGATGGCCGCCGCCTGTACGAGCTGATCTGGAAGCGCGCGGTGGCCTGCCAGATGGTGCCGGCGACGATGAACACCGTCACCGTGGAGCTGGCTGCGGGCAACGAGCACAGCTTCCGCGCCAGCGGCACCACGGTGATCGACCCGGGCTTCCTGGCCGTGTACGAGGAAGGCAAGGACCAGAAGGCCGCCGAGGACGAGGACGAGGGCCGCAAGCTGCCGCCGATGAAGCCCGGCGACCGCATCCCGCTCGACCGCATCCATGCCGACCAGCATTTCACCGAGCCGCCGCCGCGCTACTCGGAAGCCTCGCTGGTCAAGACGCTCGAGGAATACGGCATCGGCCGCCCATCGACCTATGCCTCGATCATCCAGACCCTGCTGTTTCGCAAGTACGTGGAGCTGGACGCGCGCCGTTTCCGCCCCTCGGACGTGGGCCGCGCGGTCAGCAAGTTCCTGTCCGGCCACTTCACCCGCTATGTCGACTACGACTTCACCGCCAAGCTCGAAGACGAGCTGGACGCGGTGTCGCGCGGCGAAGAGGAATGGCGGCCGCTGATGGAGAAGTTCTGGGGCCCGTTCAAGGAACTGGTCGAGGAAAAGAAGGAATCGGTGGACCGCTCCGAGGCCACCGGCGCGCGCGAACTCGGCACCGACCCCAAGACCGGCAAGCCGGTCAGCGTGCGCCTGGGCCGGTTCGGCCCGTATGCGGCGATCGGCAGCACCGCCGAGGACGCCGAGGACAAGCCCAAGTTCGCCTCGCTGCGGCCGGGCCAGAGCATGCACACCATCACCCTGGAAGACGCGCTGGAGCTGTTCCTGATGCCGCGCGCGCTGGGCGAGGACAAGGGCGAGGACGTCAGCGTCGGCATCGGCCGCTTCGGGCCGTTCGCCAAGCGCGGCAGCGTCTATGCCTCGCTGAAGAAGGAAGATGACCCGTACACCATCGACCTGGCGCGCGCGGTGTTCCTGATCGAAGAGAAGGAAGAGATCGCGCGCAACCGCATCATCAAGGAATACGACGGCAGCGACATCCAGGTGCTGAACGGCCGCTTCGGCCCGTACATCAGCGACGGCAAGCTCAACGGCAAGATCCCCAAGGATCGCGAGCCTGCAACGCTGACCCTCGAAGAAGTGCAGAAGCTGCTGGAAGAGACCGGCAAGCCGGCGCGGCGCGGCTTCGGCGCGAAGAAGGCCGCGGCGAAGAAGGAAGCGGCGCCGAAAAAGAGTGCAGCCAAGAAGGCCGCGGCCGACGCCCCGGCCAAGCCCGCCGCGAAGAAGGCGGTCAAGAAGGCGGCGAAGAAGACCGCGAAGAAAACCGCAAAGAAAGTGGTCAAGAAGGCCGCGGCCAAGCCCGCCTGATCCACCACCCCGTTCCTGCGGATGCCACATCCGCAGGAGCGGCGCCGGATAGCCGCAATCGCCATCCATCGCGCCAAGCGATCCGTTAGCACTTGCCGCAATCGAGCTCCACCGGTGCATTCGGAAGCGGCGCCGCGCAGATCGGAACAACCGCAGCCGCCACAGCCTGCGCACCAGCCCCACCGCCTGCGCACCGCCCACGCCGCCCGACAGCAATCGAACCCGGAACCGGCAGCAAAGCGCGCTTCGCTCTTGCCAATCCCAAATCCCCAATCCCGGCCCTCCGGCATTGCCCCACAAAACAGCCTGCCGCATCATGCGCGCATGACCGATCTGTCGCTCAGCCAAGCCGTCGCCGCCCTGCGCCAGGGCGGTGTCGTCGCCTACCCGACCGAGGCGGTCTGGGGCCTGGGTTGCGATCCGTACGACCAGGCGGCGGTGACGCGCCTGCTGCAGATCAAGCAGCGCCCGGTGGAGAAAGGCCTGATCGTGGTCGCCGCCGAACTGGAGCCGCTGCGCCCGCTGCTGGACCTGCCGGCGCTGCCGCCGGAGCGCCTGGCCGCGGTGCTGGCCAGCTGGCCCGGAGCGCATACCTGGGTGCTGCCGGCCGCGGCGCAGGCGCCGCCCTGGATCACCGGCGCGCACCGCAGCATCGCAGTGCGGATCAGCGCGCACCCGCAGGTGGCCGCGCTGTGCCGCGCCTGGGGCGGCGCCCTGGTCTCGACCAGCGCCAACCGCGGCGGCGAGCCGCCGGCGCGGCAGCGCGCCGAACTGGATCCGCACCTGCTGGCCGCACTCGACGGCGTGGTCGGGGGCGAAACCGGCGGCCTGGCCCAGCCCACTCCGATCCGCGACGCGGTCAGCGGCGAGATCCTGCGCGCCTGAGCGCAGGGCGACTCCCCACCCACCTTCACTTTCCCTGGCCGGCGAAGGCGCGCAAGATGCGCGCATGCCCAGCCTCGCCCGCCCTGCCCTGCTCCTGACCGCGCTGTTGCCGCTGGCCGGCGCCGCCTGGGCGCAAAGCACGCGGACCACCAGCAGCGACGGCGCGCAAGGGTCGGTGCGCATCTACCGCTGCATCGGCAGTTCCGGCGCGGTCAGCCTGCAGAACGCGCCCTGCGAGAACGCGCGCCAGCAACAGGTGCTGGACATGCAGCGCCCGCGCGATCCGCCGCCGCGCCCGACCACCACGCTCAGTACCGACCCGGCGCGCGACGCCGCGGCGCCTGCGCCGCTGCCGCAGCGCGAGATCCGCATCGTCACCGTGCAACCGCCGCAGCCGATGTACGAATGCGTCACCAGCGAGGGCCAGCGCTATACCAGCGACGACAACGAAGGCAATCCGCGCTGGGTGCCGCTGTGGACCGTCGGCTATGCCGGCAGCTATGGCTACGGCCATCGTCGCGGCGGTGGCAGTGGCAGTGGCAGTGGCGGCAATGGTGGCGGCGAAGGCGGCCACCCGCGCCCGCCGCGGCCGGTGTATCCCGGCGTCGGCGTGGTGGTCCCGGCCGGCAGCACCCTGATCCGCGACACCTGCAACGTGCTGCCGCCGCAGGAAGTGTGTGCACGCCTGACCGACCGCCGCTGGGAACTGATCCGGCGCTACAACAGTGCGCTGCAGAGCGAGCGCCGCGCGCTGGAAACCGAACAGCGCGGCATCGACGCGCGGCTCGACCGCGACTGCGGCAGCGGCTGAGATGCGGGGCGGCGCCTGCCTGGCCGCGCTCCTGGCCTGCGCCGGCGCCGCGCAGGCCGAGCAAGTGGTGTTCTATCGTTGCACCGATGCGCACGACAACCTGACCGTGCAGAACCAGCCGTGCCCCAAGGGCATGCGCCAGGAAAAGAAACTCATGCAGGGCGTCGGCCGCGCGCCCACGCAGGCGCCGGCTGCCGCGTCAGCGGCACCAGCCGCGCCGATACCGCCGGCCCCCGCACCGCCCGCTGCCGCCGCCACGCCCGATCCACCGTCGCCAGCGCCGGCAGAGACCGCGCCGCGCCTGCCGCCGCCCACGCTGTATGCCTGTACCACCTACGAGCAGCAACGCTACGTCGGCGAAACCGCCGAGCCGACGCCGCGCTGCGTGCCGTTGCGCACCATGGGCCTGGACGGCAGCCCCGACAGGACCGGCGGCAGCGCCTGCGAAGTGCTGCGCGACCGCTGCGAGGCGCTGCCGGAGGCCGGCGCCTGCGAAGCCTGGGCAACCTACGTGGCCGAAGCCGAGACGCACTGGCGTTTCGCCACATCCGAGCACGCCGAGCAGCTGCGGCAGGAATTCCTGCGTCGCCAGCACCTGCTGCAGGCGAGCAACTGCGGCGCACCGGATTAGGGTGCCCCCGCGGAGGTTCGATCCGACACTGCCCCTACACCCGACACTGCCCCTGTAGGAGCGGCTTCAGCCGCGACAGGCATTGTCAGCAAAGCGTCGCGCCTGAAGCCGCTCCTACAGGGCGTGGCCGGCACTCGCCGGTCTACCGGCGCCCTAGAACCCGTAACGCAGAAACCCGCCGTCCACCGCGATGCATTCGCCGGTGATGTAGCTGGCCGCGGGCAGGCACAGGAAGCCGACCGCGGCCGCCACCTCCTCCGGCTCGCCGATCCGGCGCATCGGCGTGCGCTCGATCACCTGCTCGTAGTAGTCCGGATCCGACAACGGCCCGGAGGTGCGGCGGGTGCGGATGTACCACGGCGCCACCGCATTGACCCGGATCCCGTCCTCGGCCCATTCGGCCGCCAGGTTACGGGTCAGCTGGTGCAGCGCGGCCTTGGTCATGCCGTAGGGCGCGCCGCTGCGCACGTGGGTCAGCCCGGACACGCTGCCGACGTTGACGATCGCCGCGGACGCGTGCTGCGCCAGCAGCGGATGCGCATAGCGCGACAGCTCGAACGCCGAAAACAGGTTGGTCTCGAAGATGCCGCGCCACTCGTCTTCGGTGTAGTCCACCGCGGCCTTGCTCAGGTTGCCGCCGGCGTTGTTGATCAGCAGGTGCAGGCCGTCGGCATGGTCCTCGACCCAGTCCAGGATCTCGCGCCGGTCCTCGTCGTCGGCCACGTCCGCGGCCAGCGCCAGGATGCGCCGCTCCGGAAAGGCATCGGCCAGTTCGTCGCGCGCCGCTTCCAGCGCATCGATGTCGCGCGCCACCAGCATCAGCTCGGCGCCGAAGCCGAGCAACTCGCGCGCGATCGCCAGGCCGATGCCGGCGCTGGCGCCGGTGATCAATGCGGTCTGTCCGTCCAGCCGCCAACGTTGCTGCATCGCCTTGCCTGTCTGCACCGGGGTGGGCGTAGGATAACGCCCACGCTCAACGAGGTCGCTGCCATGACCGGTTCACTGCGCTTGATGACGTTGGCACTGTCGCTGCTGGCCGCGCTGGCCGCCTGCAAGCCGGCGCCGCCGAAACCGCCGGACAAGCCGCCCGAACCGCAGGCCGGCGCGCTGCGCGCGGCGATCGTGCAGCCGCTGGACCGCGCCAAGCAGGCGGCGGCCGGCACCGAGCAGTCCGCCGCCGCGCAGAACGCGGCGATCGACGCCGCCACCGGGCAATGAAAAACGCCGGCATCGGCCGGCGTTCGTCGTTGCTCGCAGCGCGCCCGCCAGTGGCGGACGCGCCTGCATCAGGCCTGCATCAGAAACCGCAGAAGCAGTAGGCCAGCGCCTTGACCGGCGTCCCGTCGCGCTTGTCGGTCGCGTCCTGCACGAAGCGCAGCTGGGTATCCAGCTCCGGCATGCTGCGCGCCAGCACGGCGTGCGCCAGGGCCGAGTCGCCCAGCATCCACGCGCCCATGCGGCTGCCGGCGAAACCGCTGACGAACTGCGCGAACGGCGTGGCCGGCTTCTCGATGTAGCGCACGCGGTACTTGTCGCGATCGCCCAGCTTGGCCCGCGCGGCGGCATCGGCCACCGCGTCCTTGAAGCCGCCGAACGCGTCCACCAGGCCGCGTTCCTTGGCCTGCGCACCGCTCCACACGCGGCCGCGCGCGACCTGGTCGATGGCCTCGACCGGCTTGTTGCGCGCCTGCGCGACCTTGCCGGTGAAGTCGGCATAGCCCTTGTTGATCACCGACTGGATCACCTGCCCGACCACCGGATCCATCGGCCGGGTGACGTCGAACGCACCGGCGAACCGGGTGGTGCCGACGCCATCGGTATGCACGCCGATCTTGTCCAGGCTGCGGGTCAGGTTGGGGATCATGCCGAAGATGCCGATCGAGCCGGTGATCGTCGACGGGTCGGCGTAGATGCGATCGGCGTTCATGCTGATCCAGTAGCCGCCGGACGCGGCCAGGTCGCCCATCGACACCACCACCGGCTTGCCGGCCGCCTTCAGCGCCACCACCTCGCGGCGGATCTGCTCGGAGGCGAACACTTCGCCGCCGGGCGAATCCACGCGCAGCACCACCGCCTTGACCGCCTCGTCGTCGCGCGCGTCGCGCAGCAGCGCCGCGGTCGACTCGCCGCCGATGCGCCCGGCCGGCTGCTCGCCGCCGCTGATCTCGCCCGCGGCGACCACCACCGCCACCTGCGGCCGCGAATCCACCGGCGAACGGCGCAGGTCCAGCTGCTGCAGGTAGGCATCCAGGTTGACGTTGCGGAAGCCGGTATCGGCATCGTCGTCGGCGACGCCGCGCTTGGTCAGCAGTTCCTCGACCTCCTCGCGGGTCTTCAGGCCGTCGACCAGCTTCTGCTGCAGCGCGAACTTGGCCATGTCGCCGCCGGCCGCGGCGATGCCCTCGGGCATCGTGTCGATGCCGGCGGAGATCTGCTCGGGCGCCAGCTTGCGCGCCTTGGCGATGTCGGCCACGTAGCGCTGCCACACGTCGTTCATCCAGAACAGGTCGGCTTCCTTGGACGCCGGCGAGGCCGCGTCGAGCACGTACGGCTCGGCCGCGGACTTGAACTCGCCGACCTTGAACAGGTGCACGTCCACGCCGAGCTTGTCCTGCAGGCCTTCGCGGAAGTACTGCCGGTAGCGGCCCAGGCCTTCCAGCACCACCGAGCCCATCGGGTCCAGGTAGACCTCGTTGGCTTGCGCGGCCAGCAGGTACTGCGCCTGGCTCAGGCTGTCGCTGTAGGCCACGACCTGCTTGCCGGAAGCGCGCAGGTCCTGCAGCGCCGCGGACACTTCGCGCATCGAGGCGAACCCGCTCGGCTGCAGCTTGTCCAGGCGCAGCGCCACCCGCTCGATCTTCGGATCGGTCTTGGCCGCTTCCAGCGCGCGGATCAGATCGCGCAGCTGGATCTCCTCGGCGCCCTTGTCGCCCATCGCCTTGGTCAGCGCGCGGCTGACCGGATCGGCGCTGAACTGCTCGACCAGAGTGCCTTCCGGCGCGATCAACAGCGTGGTGCGGTCGCGCAGCGTCTTGGCGCCATCGCCACGCGCCATCGCGAACACGATCGCCAGCAGGAGCAGCAGCAGGAAGCCGAAGAACACCAGGTTCAGGATCAGCCGGCGGGTAAAGTTCATCACATCCCACAGGCCAACGAAGAAGCTGGCGATGGGGCTGCGACGCACGGGTTGGTTCATGGAAAACTCCGGAAGGAAGGCGTCTTGCGCGCGTGCAGCATACCGGCTGTGCCGGCGCCGCACATGCGCCTGAAGTCAGGGGTCAGGCAGCCGCGGCGGCGAGCAGGCGCCCGCTGCTGAGCCGGAAACGCGCGGCCATCATCACCGCAGCGGCGGTCAGGCCCAGGATCAGCCCGATCCACATGCCTTGCGGTCCCCAGCCGAGCCACAGGCCGAGCCCGGCGCCCAGCGGCATGCCCAGGCCCCAGTAGGAACACAGCGCGAGCAGCATCGGCACGCGGGTGTCCTTGAGCCCGCGCAGCGCACCGGCCGACAGCACCTGCACTCCGTCGGGGAACTGGAACGCGGCCGCGTACAGCAACAGCGTGGACGCCAGCCCGGCCACCGCGATGTCGCGGGTGTAGACGCCGACGATGGCGTCGTGGCCGAACAGCAGCACCAGCGCCGACAGCGCCTGGGTGCCGAGCACGATCGTATAGCCGGCCCAGGCCGCGCCGCGCACGCCCACCGCGTCGCCGCCGCCGGCGGCGCGCCCGACCCGCACCGTGGTCGCCTCGGCCACGCCCATCGGCACCATGAAGCACAGCTGCGCCACGTTGATCGCGATCTGGTGCGCGGCCGCCGGCACTTCGCCCAGCCGCGCGATCAGCAGCGCGGTGACGATGAACAGCCCGCCTTCCATCAGGATGGTGATGCCGATCGGCAGCCCGGTCTTCAGCAGCCCGCCGATCGCGCGCAGGTCCGGCGCCTCGAAGGTCGCGAACAGGCGCAGCGGCGCGAAGCGCCTGGAGCGCGCCAGGTAGATGGCGAAACACAGCGCCTGCAGCCACATCATGATCGCCGAGGCCATGCCCAACCCGCCGGCGCCGCGTTCGCGCAGCCCGAACAGGCCGAAGGTCAGCACGTAGCCCAGCGGCGCCAGCACCAGCAGCCCGCCGAAGCCGAGCAGCATCGTCGGCAGCGTCCAGTGCATGCCCTCGCTGAGATAGCGCATGCAGAAGTACAGCACCATCGCCGGCACGCCCCAGCGGATCGCATGCAGGAAGTCGCGCGCGCCGGGCACGATCTCCGGAGCGATGCCCAGCTGCGGCAGCGCCATCGGCATCACGCTCAGGAACGCGAACATCAGCACGCCCAGGCCCAGCGACAGCCACAGCGCCTGGCGGAACATCGGCCCGATCTGCGCATGGCGCTTGCCGCCGTCGAGTTGCGACACCGACGCGGTCAACGCGATCAGGGTGCCGATCGGAATCATCATCGGCAACCACAGCAACGCGGTGCCGACCGTGACCGAGGCCAGCGTGCGGGTGCCGTGGTGGCCGGCGATCACGTTGTCGACGAAGCTGATCAGGCCGGCGGAGATGTGCCCCAGGACCAGCGGCAGGGCGAGCTGCGCGGTGGTGCGCAGTTCGCGGCCCCGGACCGACGCCGGGGTGGAGGACGAAGACATTGCAAGACTCTGGCGATCCCGCCGACTGCGGCCGCGCAGGAAAGCGCCGGCGCCGGGTGGCGGAGGGGCGGCAGTTTAACCTGCGCGGCTGGTTGGCGCAGGCTTCGGGACTCGGGACTCGGGACTCGGGACTCGGAGAGCGGAGAGCGGAGAGCGGAGAGCGGCGGATGCTGCGCTCAGCGCTCAGCGCGCGGCGCGTTGGCGCAGCCAGGCCGCGCGCGTGTCCGCGCCCTGCGCCAGCAACTCGCGGCGCAGCGCCGCGCGCTCCTGCGGCGGGGTGCGCTGCGACAACAGCGCCAGGTGCTCGCGCTGCTCGGCCGGCAACGTGCGCAGCAGGCCCAGCAGCGCCGCACGCTGCGCGTCGGGCACATAGCCGAACAGCGGCTGCAACGCCCAGTACTCGCTGCCCAGTTCCGGGCCCAGCAACCAGCCGTGGCGTTCCAGCGCATCCAGTGCGGCGAATTGCGCGCGCAGCGTGTGCTGCTGCTCCACCGGCAAGCCGGCGAAGGCGCTGGCCACCTGGCGCAGGCGCGCCTGCACCGTGGCGTCCAGCGCCTCCCAGGCGGACTGGCGCTCGCGCAACTGCGCCGGGGTCAGCGCCGGCGGCGGGTCGGCGGCCGCGGCTGGCGCCGCCGCGGCGCTGCCGGTGGCGGACTGGGCGGCGACGGCTTCGGCGAGGTCCTCCGCGCTCGGCGCGCTGCGCTCGATCCGTGCCGGCGGCGCGCCCGCCGCGTACCAGGCGAAGAAGTCCAGGTCGTAGACCGCCGGTTCCGGCAGCGGCGCCGGCACGGCGGCCGGCAACGGCGGCGCGGTGGGCGCATCCGACTCGGCCGGCAGTTCCTCCACCTGCACCGGCCCGGTATCGCCCAGCGCCAGGCTCGAACCGGCGCCCGTCGCCGCAAGCCGCGACGGCGCCCGCCCCCACCACAGCGTCCCCAGCAGCGCCAGGGCCACCAGCACGACGACCGCGGCCGCCAGCCGTGGCCGGGTCAGCCCGCGCCCGCCGCCGCGACGGCGCGGACGGACCGCAGCAGGCGCCGCCGGCGCCGCCGCGGGCGTGGGCGCCGCGCCGGCGATGGCCGCATCGCGCAGGTGCGCCAGCGCCTGCAGCCGCTGCGGCGGCAGTTCGCGCAGGTGCTGCTGGGCGGCGTCGGCCAGCGCGCGCCAGCCGGCGGCGTCCGGACGCCCGCCGGCATCGCGCGGACAGGCCCGCGCCAGCGCCTGCTGGTAGTCCTGGGTGGATTGGTGCAGGACCTGCGCCGCGGTCGGCTCGTCCAGCCCGGCCACGATCCGCAGCAGCAGCGCCAGGCGGTCGGCGGCGCCCAACTCCCCCAGGTGCGCCAGCGGCGCGGGCCAGCCGCTGCCGTCCGCGGTCGCGATCTGGCGCAGCGACGGCACCGCGGCGAGCAGCTTCCAGAAGCGCAGCGGCCAGTCGGCCATCGGCAGGGTCGCGGCATGGCTGCGGAACGCGCGCATCGCTGCGGCCAGCGCCGGCGCGCCGCGCTCGACGCTGCCGCTCTGCAACTCGGCCAGCACCGCGGCACGGCGTTCGATGCCGCGCAGGAAGGCGGCCAGGGCGGGCGGTGCGACCGCGCCGTCGGAGGGGGGCGCGGCGGTCATCGGAACTCCATCATCGGCGCGATGATAGCGAGGCCGCCGCCGCGCCGCGCGCTTGACAACGGCGCGCCGATCGGCTGCTTCAGGCGCCAGCCGGGCGGATCGCGGCGACGGGTTGTGCACAGCGCCCCGGAGGCGCGGGCGGCGCCTCCTGTCAAGCCCCCGCGAAATCATGTTGCAGCCATGTTTCACGGCCAAGTTGTTGTTATTTATTGGATTTATCCGATTGGCGCTTTTTTGTCCAACTTGTGGCAGAGGCTTGTGAATCCGTCTTCACGGCGTGGAGCATCCCTTTCATGCACAGCTTTATCCACAGCGGGTGTGGATAAAATCGATTCTCCAAGCGGGGCAGCTATTTACGACTTGTTTATCACTTTGCGAGCAGCTATCGCGTGCAACTGGCGCTCCCTGCCGACCACCGCCGAGGGGGCATTGGCCCCCGTCCCCGACCGCTAAACTAGCGCCGATGCCGTCCCCTGCCGCCACCCTCCGCGTCGCCCTGCCGCTGCCGCTGCCGCAGCTGTTCGACTACCTGCCGCCGCCTGGCGACGACGCCGCCGACGCGATCGGTCGGCGCCTGCGGGTGCCGTTCGGCAATCGCGAACTGAGCGGGGTGGTCGCCGCGCTCGGCCAGGTCGAGGACAGCGAGGGTCTGCGCGCGGCGCTGGCCTGGCTGGACCCGGTGCCGCTGCTGCATGGCGAGCTGGCCGACTCGCTGCACTGGCTGGCCCGCTACAGCCATGCGCCGCTGGGCGAGGTGCTGGCGACCGCGCTGCCGGTGACCCTGCGCCGCGGCGAGGCGCTGCCCGACACCCACGCCTGGGCCTGGCGCCTGACCGAGGCCGGCGCCAGCCACCGGGCCCGCCCCGGCACCCGCCCGCACCGCTTCGCCGAGTTGCTGCGGGCCGCGCCGCTGGACGAGGACCGCCTGGACCAGGCCATGGACGACTGGCGCAGCGCCGCGCGCAGCCTGGCCAAGCGCGACTTCGCCGAACGCATCGCGGTGCCGGCCAGCACCGCGGCGCCGCAGCCGCAGCCCGGCCCCACCCCGAACGACGAACAGCAGGCCGCGATCGACGCCGTCGTCGCCGCCCCGGGCTTCGCCCCGTTCCTGCTCGACGGAGTCACCGGCAGCGGCAAGACCGAGGTCTACCTGCAGGCCATCGCCGCCTGCCTGGCGCGCGGCCGCCAAGCGCTGGTGCTGGTGCCGGAGATCGGCCTGACCCCGCAGACCCTGGCGCGGTTCCGCGCACGCCTGGGCGTGCCGGTGCACGCGCTGCATTCCGGACTCACCGACAACGAGCGCGCGCGGGTCTGGGCCGCGGCCTGGCGCGGCGAGGCGCGGGTGGTGGTCGGCACCCGTTCGGCGGTGTTCGTGCCGCTGCCGCAGGCCGGCCTGATCGTGATCGACGAGGAACACGACGGCAGCTACAAGCAGCAGGACGGCATCCGTTACCACGCCCGCGATTTCGCCCTGGTGCGCGGCAAGGCGCTGGACGTGCCGGTGCTGCTGGGCAGCGCCACGCCGTCGCTGGAAAGCCTGCACAACGCCGCCAGCGGCCGCTACGCGCATCTGCGCCTGACCCGCCGCGCCGGCGATGCGCGGCCGCCGACGGTCCGCGTGCTCGACGTGCGCAAGCGGCCGCTGCAGGACGGCCTGTCGCCAGAGGTCTTGGCCGGCATCGGCAGCGCGCTGGCCGACGGCGGCCAGGTGCTGGTGTTCAAGAACCGCCGCGGCTACGCGCCGGTGCTGCTGTGCCACGACTGCGGCTGGACCGCGCCGTGCCAGCGCTGCAGCACCCCGCTGCACGCCACGCCGATGACCGTGCATGCCGGCGGCCGGCGCCTGCAATGCCACCACTGCGGCGCGCGGCAGCCGGCGCCGCTGGCCTGCCCGGATTGCGGCAGCCTGGCGCTGCAGCCGCAGGGCATCGGCACCGAGCGCCTGGAAGAACGCCTGCTGCAGGCCTTCCCCGACGTGCCGGTGCTGCGCATCGACCGCGGCACCACCCAGCGCCGCGATGCGCTGGAGACGCAACTGGCCACGCTCGGCACGCAGCCCGGCATCCTGGTCGGCACGCAGATCCTGGCCAAGGGCCATGACCTGCCGCAGCTGACCCGGGTGGTGGTGGTCGGCATCGACGAAGGCCTGTTTTCGGCCGACTTCCGCGCCAGCGAGAAACTGGCGCAGCAGCTGATCCAGGTCGCCGGACGCGCCGGCCGCGCCGCGCGCCCGGGCGAGGTGTGGCTGCAGACCCACCATCCCGGCCATGCATTGCTGGAGACCCTGGTGCACGGCGGCTACCACGCCTTCGCCGAGGCCGAACTGGCGCAGCGCGAGGCGGCCGGCTTCCCGCCGTTCGCGTATCTGGCGCTGCTGCGCGCCGAAGCCAAGCAGGTCGAACACGCCAACGCCTTCCTCGGCGCGGTGCGCGCGCTGCTGCCGGAGCAGGCCGAGGTGCAGCGTTTCGGGCCGATGCCGGCGCCGATGCCGCGCCGCGCCGGTTTCCAGCGCACCCAGTTGCTGTTGTCGGCGCCGACGCGGCGCGCGCTGCATGCGGTGCTGGACGCGGCGGCGCCGGCGATCCATGCGCTGCCGCAGGCGCGGCGGGTGCGCTGGTCGCTGGATGTGGATCCGCAGGATCTGTACTGAGCCGAGCGCGTCGTTCGCGTCCCGCTTTCTCAGCCCGGCAAACCCAGCACGGCGACCAGCTGCGCGCGCAGCGCGGCACTGTCGCCGGCTTCCACGCAGCGCCACGCGCCGTCGTCCGCGCCCAGACCGCAGGCGGCGGTGGCGATCACCGGCTTGCCCAGCGCCAAGGCCAGCAGCACGCCACGCGGCTGTTGCTCGATCCAGGCCGGCAGCACCACCACCGCGGCCGCCTGCACGCCCGCGGCCATCGACGCGACCCGGCGCACATCGAAACCGCTCCAGAACTGCGGCGTCTCCTGCGCGCCTGGCGGCAACAGCAACTGCACCGGCAGACCGCGCAACGCCTCGCGCAGTTCGAACGCCCCCTTGCGCGCCAGCGCCGACGCCGCCAGCAGCACCTGCGCGGCAACGCCATCGCCGCTGGGCGATGCCGCTGCGGGCGGCAACGGCTGCCGCCATTGCAAGGCGATGCCGCGACTGCCGGCCAACGCCAATAGCTCGCGATGCGGGGTGATCCAGTGCCGCGCCTGCGCCAGCGCCGCGCGCTCGGCCTCGACCAGCCGCGGATCGGCGCGGAAATCGCGCAGCGTGGCGCTGTCGGGATGGCGCTGCGCCGCCACGTCCAGGCGCGCCTGCAGCAGGTGCATCGGCAGCGCGGTCATGCACACGTCCCAGCGCCGGCCCTGCAGTTCGCCGGCCAGCCACAGGCCCGGCAACAGGCTCTGCGGCACCACCAGTTCGACATCCTGCGCGCCGAGCAGGCGCTGCAGCGCGCGCAGGCGGATGCGCTGCGCGCGCTGCCGCACCTGCGGCAACGGCAGCCCGCGGCGCAGCCACCAGCGTTGCAGCAACGCCGCCTGCACCGCGGCGACGCTGCTCCGGCGCAGCGCCAGCACCCGATCGCCCGGCTGCATGCGGCGCCGGCGGTCGTCGTCGAATTCCGGCCAGTCCTCGTCCACCAGCCAGGTGCGGCGGAGGCCCTGCGCGCTCGCCGGCACATGCCGATGGCATTCCTCGCGGCCGCAACGCGTGCAGTCGTTCGCCGCCGTCGCTGCCGGCGCGCGCCGCAGCGGCAGCAACGGCAGCGCGGCGGCGGCCGGCGCGCCGCCGAGGATGCGCACGTGCAGGTCATCGCCATCCAGCCACACTTCCAGGCGCCATGCCGACTCCGCGCGCAGGCGCAGATCCACGTAGTTCCAGAACACCACCGCGTCGCGGTCGCGCTCGGCCAGCGAGCCGGCGATCACCTGGGTATGCCGATGGCGCTCGACGATCTGCAGGCCCTGGCGCAGCGCCGCGTCGTAGATCGCATTGGACAGCTGGCACAGGCCGCCGCCGATCGACGGCACCAGGCAGCCTTCGCGCAGTTCGCGCCCGGCGGCGAAGCCGCGCCAGCGCGTGGCCCGGCCCAGCTGCCGCCAGAAACTGAAGGTGGCGCCGGCCGGCACTTCGATCCCGTGCAGCGCACGCGCGGCCACGCGCAGGTTGTGGATCTTGCCGGCGACCAGCAGCAGCGAGGTCTCCTCCGACTCCGGCCATAGCGCGGTGATCGACTCGGACACCGCCGCGGCGGCGATCGGCAGTCCCGCATCGCGGCGATGCCGGCGCGGCCCGCCGCGCAGATCGCGCAGCGCGCGGCGCAGTTGCAGCACGCGGGTCTTCAGCGCGAACAGCAGGCCGCCCACCCGCGACGGCGTTGCCGCGGGCGAAACCAGAGGCCGATCCGTTGCTGTCGCTCGCATCTCCACGCGCCCTCCGCATCCCTGCCTGCGCCTGCCATCGCGCTACTATAGGGCCATGCCGTTCCAGCCCCCAGTTCCTGCACGGCGCCTCGACCGCTGCGTGCATCACGGCGCCGCGCCGCACCGCGTGCGTGCAGCGTCCGCAGCCGTCGCCAGCGTGCCGACAGCCGCTTGCGCCTCGTCTTTGCCTGCCCCTGGAGTCCTGCATGGCTAGCCCGCCCGTGCCGCACCTGATCGTGGTCGGCGGCGGTTTCGCCGGGCTGTGGGCCACGCGCGCGCTGGCCAAGGCGCCGCTGCGCATCACCCTGATCGATCGCCGCAACCACCACCTGTTCCAGCCGCTGCTGTACCAGGTCGCCACCGCCGGCCTGTCGTCGCCGGACATCGCCGCGCCGCTGCGCCAGATCCTGCGCAAGCAGGACAACGTGGAAGTGCGCCTGGGCGAAGTGGTGCGCCTGGACAAGCAGGCACGGCAGGTGCAGCTGGCCGGCGGCGAGACGCTGGACTACGACTACCTGCTGGTCGCCACCGGCGCCACCCACGCCTACTTCGGCCACGACGAGTGGGCCCGGCACGCGCCCGGCCTGAAGACCCTGGACGATGCGCTGCACCTGCGCCGCCACCTGCTGCTGGCGTTCGAACGCGCCGAAGCCGAGAGCGACCCTGCCGCACGCGCGGCCTGGCTCAGCTTCGCCATCGTCGGCGGCGGCCCGACCGGGGTGGAACTGGCCGGCACCCTGGCCGAGATCGCGCGGCATACGCTCAAGCACGAATTCCGCCGCATCGATCCGGCCGAGGCCAAGGTGCGGCTGATCGAAGCCGGCCCGCGCGTGCTCGCCTCGTTCCCGGAGCGGCTGTCGGCCAAGGCGCAACGGCAGCTGGAAAAGCTCGGCGTGGAAGTGCTGACCGGCGTGCCGGTGGCCGACATCGACGCCAGCGGCTATCGGTTGGGCAGTACCTTCGTGCCCGCACGCACCGTGGTCTGGGCCGCCGGCGTGGCCGCCTCGCCGCTGGCGCGGACCCTGGACGTGTCGCTGGACCGCAGCGGCCGCGTGCAGGTGCAGCCGGACCTGAGCATCCCCGGGCATCCGGAAGTGTTCGTGGCCGGCGACCTGGCCGCCCTGCAGCAGGCCGACGGCAAGCCGGTGCCCGGGGTGGCGCCGGCGGCCAAGCAGATGGGCCGGCACGTCGCCGAGAACCTGGCCAAGCGGCTGCGTGGCGAAGCCGGCGACGCGCCGTTCCGCTATGCCGACTACGGCAACCTGGCCACCATCGGGCGCATGGCCGCGATCGTGCACCTGGGCCGCCTGCAGCTGTCCGGCCTGCTGGCCTGGTGGTTCTGGCTGGCGGCGCACGTGTTCTTCCTGATCGGCTTCCGCAACCGCCTGGTGGTGCTGCTCAACTGGGCCTGGGCGTACTGGAGCTATCAGCGCGCGGCGCGCATCATCCTCGGCGACGACGAACGCCCGGCCGAGCCTGCGCCCGCGCCAGCGGAACCGCCAGCGGCCGCGTGACACCCCGCGGCGGGGCTGCGATCCTAGCCGCCCTTTGCCGCTGCGCAGTGCCGTCTTGGCGACCTTTCTGTTCCTGCTCGACCTGCTCGGCACCTTCGTGTTCGCGATCAGCGGCGCCACCGTCGGCGTGCGCCACCGCCTGGACCTGTTCGGCGTGCTGGTGCTGTCGTGCGCGGCCGCGGTCTCCGGCGGCATCGCCCGCGACGTGCTGATCGGCGCCACCCCGCCGGCTGCGCTCGGCGACGCGCGCTACCTCGGCGTCGCCTGCCTGGCCGGGCTGCTGACCTTCTACAGCCACAACACGGTCGAGCGCCTGCGCAACCCGGTGCAGATCTTCGACGCGCTCGGCCTGGCGCTGTTCGCGGTGTACGGCACCAGCAAGGCGCTGGCGTTCGGCCTGGGTCCGCTCAGCGCGACCCTGCTCGGCATGCTCAGCGGCATCGGTGGCGGCATCGTCCGCGACCTGCTGGTGGCGCGCACGCCGGTGGTGCTGCAGGCCGAGCTGTACGCGGTGGCGGCCTTGCTCGGCGGCGGCGTGGTCGCCGCGGCGCACGCGCTGCACCTGCCGCAGCCGTGGGGATTGGCGATCGGCGCCACGCTGTGCTTCGGCCTGCGCTTCATGGCGATCCGCTACGGCTGGCATCTGCCGGTGGCGCGGCCGCCGGAGCAGTGAGCCCGGCGCGTGGCGGCTGCGCGCGCGTCCGCACGGCGAGTCCGCATCCGCCAATCTGCGCAGGCATCGGCACAACGAAAAAGGCCCGGAAAACCGGGCCTTTTTTGCTTCGCTGATCGATCGCCCGCGTGGGCGCAACACTCACGCCACGAACAACGCCTTCATCTTCTTCAGCGCGTTGGCTTCGATCTGGCGGATGCGCTCGGCCGACACGCCGTACTCGTCGGCCAGCTCCTGCAGCGTGATCTTGCTGTCGGCATCCAGCCAGCGGCGCTTGATGATGTCGCGCGAACGCGCATCCAGTTCGGCCAGGCCTTCGCGCAGCAGCTGCAGCTGGTTGTCCTCGCTGTCGGCGCGCTCGTAGGCCTGCGAGGGATCTTCCTCGGCGGCCATCAGGTAGGCGGCCGGCGACGGCGGCGCATGGTCGTCGTCGTCGTCGGACGGCGCATCGAAGCCGATGTCGCGGCCGGACAGGCGCGACTCCATCTCCAGCACCTCGCGCTCGGACACGTTGAGGTCCTTGGCGACCGCGGTCACTTCCGCCGCGTTCATCCAGCCCAGGCGGGTCTTGGACTTGCGCAGGTTGAAGAACAGCTTGCGCTGCGCCTTGGTCGTGGCGACCTTGACGATGCGCCAGTTCTTCAGGATGTACTCGTGCATCTCGGCACGGATCCAGTGCACCGCGAAGCTGACCAGGCGCACGCCCATTTCCGGGTCGAAGCGCTTGACCGCCTTCATCAGGCCGATGTTGCCTTCCTGGATCAGGTCGCCCAGCGGCAGGCCGTAGCCGTTGTAGCCGCGGGCGACGTGGACCACGAAGCGCAGATGGGAGTGCACCAGTTCGCGCGCCGCATCCAGGTCTTCCTGGTCGCGGTAGCGCACCGCCAGCGCGCGTTCCTCTTCGGACGTCAGCACCGGGATCTGGTGCACGGCGCCGATATAGGCATCCAGCGAACCGAGCGGACTGGGGATCGGGAGGTTGTTGGCCACCAGCGCGGTGGCAGGTATGGTCTGGCTCATAGGGCTCATCTTAGCAGTCAACTAACTAGACTGCTGGGTACAGTAAAAAGTTCCTGCGTTCCGTTTATGGAACATTCGAATCAGGAAAAGGACTGTGACAGAAGCCACTGGAACGCTGGGAAAGACAGGCGTAACCGGTTACGAGCGCCAAAACTAGCACCCGGGCTGCGAAATTTGCGTACACGCGGCGCGCTCCGGGCGACGCCGTCGAACCACGGTTCAGCCGCCGGCCGAGGCCGGGTCCAGCGCCGCGCGCGGCGGCAAGCTCCAGTCGATCGGCGCGGCACCGCGGCGGCGCAGGTACTCGTTGGCCGCGGAGAAATGCTTGCAGCCCAGGAAGCCGCGGTGCGCCGACAGCGGCGAGGGATGCGGCGCCTTCAGCACGCGGTGGCGGCGGGTGTCGATGACCTTGCCCTTGGCCTGGGCATAGCTGCCCCACAGCAGGAACACCAGGCCTTCGCGCTCGCGGTTCAAGGTCTCCACGACGTGGTCGGTGAAGCCCTCCCAGCCCTTGCCCTGGTGCGCGCCGGCGCGGCCTTCCTCGACCGTCAGCACCGCGTTGAGCAGCAGCACGCCGCGCTGCGCCCACGGCAACAGGCAGCCGTGATCGGGACGGCGGATGCCCAGGTCGTCCTCGATCTCCTTGTAGATGTTCAGCAGCGACGGCGGCACCGGCACCCCGGGCAGCACCGAGAAGCACAGCCCATGCGCCTGGCCGTAGCCGTGGTACGGATCCTGGCCGAGGATCACCACCTCGACCTGGTCGAACGGGGTCGCGTCGAACGCGGCGAAGATCTGCCGCCCGGGCGGGAACACGCGTGCGCCGGCGGCCTTGCGCTGGCGCAGGAACGCGGCCAGTTCGCGCATCTCCGGGCGCAGCAGCCAGTCGCCGACCCGCGCCTTCCACGAGGGTTCCAGTTGGATCCGGGTGTCGTCTTCGCTACTCATGCAGGTTCGGCAGATCGGTCAGAAGGTCACGGCAGTGTCGTTGAGCTTGGCCAGGCGCAGCTGGAACAGCACCTTGGTGACCAGCAGGCGCTCCTCGATCGGCTTCTGCACCAGATCGTTGGCGCCGGCGCGCAGCAGTTCGGACTGGTTGTGCGGATTGCTGTCGCCGGTCATCACCAGCACCGGCATGCGCCGCTTGCCGTAGGCGAAGTCGATGCGGATGCGCTGCACCACGTCGCGGCCGTTGAGTTCGCCCTTCAGGGTGACGTCGGTCAGCACCAGGTCGATGCGGCGGGTGGTGCGGCCCAGCGATTCGGCGGTGAGCAGTGCGAACGCGTCCTCGGCGGTCAGCACGTGCACCACGTGCAACTCCTGCCGCTCGAGCATGCGCTTGGTCGCCTCGGCCACCACGCGGCTGTCCTCGACGTAGAGGATGGTGGCGCCGACCACCGGCTGCGGCTGCACGTAGCCGCGGATGAAGGTCGCCAGCGCCTCGTGGCCCAGCGCCTTGTCGAAGTAGTCGGTGACGTATTCGGTGAAGCGGCGTTCGACCAGGTGCTGCTGCGCATCGCCGGAGACCACGATCACCGGCACGTAGGCCTGGCCGGCGGCCTCGCGCACGCTGCGCGCCAGGGCCAGGCCGTCGCCGTCGGGCAGCGCCAGCGAGGTGGTGACCAGATTCACCGGGCCGGCCTCCAGCGCGGCGCGCGCCTCGGCGATGCTGGCGCAGCCGACCACTTCCACATCCGGCAGCTCGCGGTGCAGCACGTCGGCGATCAGCTTGCGCACCAGCTTGGAGCCGTCCACGACCATCACCCGCGGGGCGTCGCTGATCAGGTGCTTGAGCTCGTGCCGGGACATGCGCGCCTCAGGTATCGGTGGGACGCGTCTGGCGCAGGAAGTGACCGGTCACCAGCCAAGCGCCGAGCCAGCCCAGCAGCAGGGTGCCGAGCAGCACGAACGCCGAGTGCAAGGCGTCCAGCCCGTGCAGCGCGAAATGGCTGCCGTAGCTGTCGGCCAGTTCCGCCAGCGGCGGCCCCAGCGCCAGCCCGGAAGCGGCGATCAGGCCCAGCGCCAGTACCCCGGCGCCGAAGCCGTACCAGGCGCCCAGGTACAGGAACGGGCGGCGGATGAAACCGTCGCTGGCGCCGAGCAACTGCAGCACCCCGATTTCCTCGCGTCGCGACTGGATGTCCAGGCGCACGGTGTTGCCGACCACCAAGGCCGCGCCGGCGCCGAGCAGCACCGACAGCACCTGCACCAGGCGCTCGCCGAAGCGCAGCCAGCCGTCCAGGCGCTTGCGCCACAACGCGTCGTGCTGGACCAGGTCGGCCTGCGGCAGCGCGCTCAGCGAGGCGGCCAGCTGCGCGTCGTCGGCCGCGGCCGGGGTGACGATCAGCAGCGTCGGCAGCGGGTTGTCGTCGAGCGCGTCCAGCGCCTCGCCGAGCCCGGCGCTGTCGCGCAGCTCGGCCATGCCCTGCTCGGGCGTGCGCAGCGCCACCGCGGCGACGTCGGCGCGGCCGCGCAGGGTCGCGGCCAGCGCGTTGGCCGCGGCGGCATCGATGTCGGTCTTCAGGAACACGTTGATGTCGCGCGACTGCTGCACGCTGCCGGCGAACTGCTTGAGGTTGTCCAGCGCGATCGACAGCCCCAGCGGCAATGCCAGGGCCAGGGCCATCACCGCCATCGTCAGCAGCGTCGCCCACGGCTTGCGCATGGCGCGGCCGAGGCTGTAGACGATGCTGTGCAGGTGGTGGTCCCACCACACCCCCAGGCGCGAGGGCGCGGCGGCGCCGCCGGCGTTGCGTGCGCTCATTCGGCCAGGTCCTGCGGGGAGATGTCGTCGGCCAGGCGGCCGTGGTCCAGGATCAGCACGCGCTTGCGCATCTGCTTGAGCAGCGCCAGGTCGTGGCTGACCACCAGCACGCTGGTGCCGCGCGCCGGCAATTCGGCGAACAGTTGCATGATCTCGGCGGCCAGGGTCGGGTCGAGGTTGCCGGTGGGCTCGTCGGCGACCAGCAGGCGCGGTTCGGCGACCATCGCCCGGGCGATGCCGACGCGCTGCTGCTCGCCGGCCGACAGCTGCGACGGCAGCGCCTTCTCGCGATGGCCCAGGCCCATCCGCTCCAGCACCGAACGCACGCGCTTGCCGATCTCGGCGCGGCGGGTGCCGCGCAGGATCAACGGCAACGCCACGTTCTCGGCGATGCTGCGGTCCATCAGCAGGCGGTGGTCCTGGTACACGACGCCGACCTCGCGTCGGTGCAGCGGCACGCGCCGCCCGCGCACCTTCAGCAGGTTGCGCTCGCCGAACAGCACCGCACCGCGCGACGGGCGCTCGCTGAGGTGGATCAACTTGAGCAAGGTGCTCTTGCCCGCCCCGGAATGGCCGGTGACGAACAGCATCTCGCCCTCCTCCACCTGGAAGCTGACGTCCACCAGCGCCTCGTGGCCACCGGCGTACTGTTTGCTGACATTGTCGAACCGCAGAACGCTCATCCGGCGATTATGCCGGAGCGGCCCGGGTTTTCGTCCACCGTGCGCGCGCCGCGAACGGTGGAGGGCCGGTTCATCAGGAACTGGAGACCAGCGAACGCAGCTTGCGGCCGAGGCGGGTCAGGAACGAATCGTTCGCCGCGGCGGCCGGCGCGGCGGCGCGCTCGCCCTGGCGCGCGGCCCTGACCTGGACCGGCTTGGCCGGCGCGTCGCCGGTGGCGACGGCGGCAGGCGCCGCACCCTCGGCGCCTTCCAGCGGACGGCCGCCGCGACGACGCCGGCGCTTGCGCGGGGCGCGCTCGCCGTCCGCCGCAGGCGCGCCGTCGACGGCGGGGCGGGCCGGCTTGGGCGTGGGTGCCGCAACCACTGCGGCCGCCTCGGTGGCGCCCGCAGCCGGCGCTTCCGCAACGGCTGCGGGCGCTGCCGCGGCGTCGGCCGGGCGCGGGCTACGCGGGCGCCGCGGCTTGCCGTCGGCACCGCGCGCTTCGCCGCGGCCGCCGGCACCGCCAGGACCGCTGCGGCCGCCGCCGGGCTTGCCGCGGCTGCTGCCGCCGCCGCGCCGCTGCTCATCGGCCTCGCGCTGCGCGCGCGCCTCGCGGAAGATGTCGCCGATGCTCTCGTCGGCATCCGCATCGACCTCGACCGCTTCGCCTTCGACCACAGCGCGCGGAGTGCGCGGCAACGCCACCAGCAGTTCGGCGGTGACCGGCTCGACCGGGATCTTCTGCTCGATGTAGGCCTCGATGTCCGGCAGGCTCATCGCATAGCGCTCGCAGGCGAAGCTGATCGCGTCGCCTTCCTCGCCCAGCCGCGCGGTGCGGCCGATGCGGTGCACGTAGTCCTCGGCGTCGAACGGCAGGTCGTAGTTGTAGACGTACTTGACGCCGTCGATGTGCAGGCCGCGCGCGGCCACGTCGGTGGCGACCAGGATCTCCAGCTGGCCCTTCTGGAAGCGGTTGAGCAGGGTCTCGCGCTTCTTCTGCGGCACGTCGCCGGACAGCACGCCGACCCGGTAGCCGTTGCGCTCCAGCGAACGCGCCACGCGTTCGACGAAGGCCTTGGTGTTGACGAACACCATGGTGCGCGCGCCCTCGCTGCGCGACAGCAGGCCCAGCAGCAGGGTCAGCTTCTCCTCGTCGGAGGGGAAGTAGATGCGCTGGCGCACGCGCGCGGCGGTGATGCTCTCGGTCTCGACCACGAGCTTTTCCGGCTCGTTCATGTGCTCGTAGGCCAGCTCCAGCACGCGGTGGCTGAGCGTGGCCGAGAACAGCAGGGTCTGCCGGGTGCCGCGCTCGGGCATGCGCCGCAGCAGGAAGCGGATGTCCTTGATGAAGCCCAGGTCGAACATGCGGTCGGCTTCGTCGAGCACGCAGATCTCGCAAGCGTGCAGCGACACCACTTTGTGCTGCTTGACGTAGTCGATCAGCCGCCCCGGGGTGGCGATGATCACGTCCACGCCCTGCTGCAGCAGTTCGCGCTGCTTGTCGTAGTCCACGCCGCCGTAGACCAGCGCGAAGCGCAGGCCCAGGTCGGCGCCGAACTTGACCGCGTCCTTGTGGATCTGGATCGCCAGTTCGCGGGTCGGGGCCAGGATCAGCGCGCGCGGATCCTCGGGCTTGCGGTCGGCCAGCGCCGGGCGGCTGAGCAGGCGGTTCATCACCGTCACCAGGAACGCCAGGGTCTTGCCGGTGCCGGTCTGGGCCTGGCCGGCCACGTCGCGGCCCGGCAGGGCCACCGGCAGGGTCAGCGCCTGGATCGGCGTGCAGCGGGTGAAGCCGGCGCCTTCGAGGCCGGCCAGCAGCGCCGGTTGCAGCTCGAACGCGGAAAAAGTCACATCGGTCAGCGGTTTGTCGCTCATCATTCCATCTTCGTCAGGCCACCCCGCCCGAAGCGTAAGGTCGCGGCTTGCATCGGCCCCGGCAGCGTCGCACACTGGCTACTTCCATGCCGGGTCGCGCGACAGGGGGAATCCCTTGATTTCGCCGCGCAATGCCCCAGTTTACCGCAATGCGGCGGCCACCCGGTCCGGCCGGTCGCATTGGCCCAGGAGATACCCCTAGTGAGCGATAAGGTCCTACACGTCGGCGACGCCGATTTCGATACCGCCGTGCTGCAATCCGGCGAGCCGGTCCTGGTGGACTTCTGGGCCGAATGGTGCGGCCCGTGCAAGATGATCGCCCCGGTGCTGGACGACCTGGCCGACACCTACGACGGCAAGCTCAAGGTGGCCAAGGTCAACGTGGACGAGAACCGCGCCACCGCGATCAAGTACCACGTGCGCTCGATCCCGATGCTGCTGCTGTTCAAGGACGGCAAGGTCCAGGCCACCCAGATCGGCGCGGTCGGCAAGGGCCAACTGACCCAGATGATCGACAAGACCCTGGGCGGCGCCGCGGCCTGAGTCTGTCGCCGGCCGTTCCGGATCGGAGCGGCCGCTGTGATACCGGCCTGCAGCGACGCTGCCGGCCGGCTGAATCGCCCGGTAACGCCTGCTTGCCGTGGTTGCGTGGCGATGATAGTGTCGGCGCATCCGGTGGCATTCGCGCACCGCACCCCCTCTGGAAGATTCTCTTCTAGACCCCTTCCCAACCCGTTTGCCCCCACGCTGGGCGCTCGCACTCATAGCGAGGAATCACCACTTGTCCGATAACACCACCACCGAACCCGGGAGCGTCGACGCCCCCGCCGAGAAGCGCGCGCGCAAGCCGCGTGTCAGCAAGGCCGTCGCCGGCGCTGACGGCGGAGCCGAGCACGGCGCGCCGGCGCAGCCGAACCTGCCGCTGAACCCGGCGCCGGCCCAGGCCGACGCGCCGCGTCCGGCGCCGCAGGAACGCCAGGAACGCGCCGCGCCGCAGGAACACGCGCAGGCCCCGTCGCAGCAGTCCCAGCCCCAGTCCCAGCCCGCTCCCGCCTCCGGCGGCGATGCCCAGGGCCAGGGCGGCGGCAACCAGAACGACGGCGGCGAGCCGCGCGAAGGCGGCAACCCGCGCTTCAACAACCAGAATCCGCAGAACCAGAACAACCAGAACAACCAGCAGGGCAATCGCCGCGACCGCTTCCGCAATCGCCGCGATCGCGATCGCAACGGTGGTGGCGGTGGCGGTGGTGGTGGCGGCGGTCGCTTTCCGGACAACGGCCTGCCCAACGACAACGGCGCCAACGAAGTGTTCGTGCCGCGCCCGCACGCCAACGTGCCGGAAGGCTTCCCGATCTACTCGCTGAGCGACCTGAAGCGGATGCCGGCGCAGAAGCTGCTGGACATCGCCGAGCAGCTCAACATCCAGGACGGCGTGGCCCGCGCGCGCAAGCAGGACGTGATCTTCGCGCTGCTGAAGGTGCTGACCCGCCACGGCGAAGGCGTCGCCGCCGACGGCGTGCTGGAAATCCTGCCGGACGGCTTCGGCTTCCTGCGCGCGGCCGAGGCCAGCTACCTGGCCGGCCCGGACGACACCTACATCTCGCCCAGCCAGATCCGCCGCTTCAACCTGCGCACCGGCGACCACCTGTCCGGCCGCATCCGCTTCCCGAAGGACGGCGAACGCTACTTCGCGCTGTCGATCGTCGACACGATCAACGGCGAGCCGCTGGAAGCGAGCAAGAACAAGGTCCTGTTCGAGAACCTGACCGCGCTGTTCCCGCGCAAGCGCTTCACCCTGGAACGCGGCAACGGTTCCTCGGAAGACATTTCCGGGCGCATCCTCGATCTGATGGCGCCGCAGGGCAAGGGCCAGCGCGCGCTGATCGTGTCCCCGCCCAAGGCCGGCAAGACCATGCTGATGCAGCAGGTGGCCACGGCGATCACCACCAACCATCCCGACGTGCACATGATCGTGCTGCTGATCGACGAGCGGCCGGAAGAAGTGACCGAAATGCAGCGCACCGTGCGCGGCGAGGTCATCTCCTCCACCTTCGACGAACCGGCCGCGCGCCACGTGCAGGTCGCCGAGATGGTGATCGAGCGCGCCAAGCGCCTGGTCGAGCACAAGAAGGACGTGGTGATCCTGCTCGACTCGATCACCCGCCTGGCCCGCGCCTACAACAACGTGGTGCCGTCCTCCGGCAAGGTGCTCAGCGGCGGCGTGGACGCCAATGCGCTGCACCGCCCGAAGCGTTTCTTCGGCGCGGCGCGCAACGTCGAGGAAGGCGGCTCGCTGACCATCATCGCCACGGCGCTGGTGGAAACCGGCAGCAAGATGGACGAGGTGATCTACGAAGAGTTCAAGGGCACCGGCAACAGCGAAGTGCACCTGAACCGCCGTATCGCCGAGAAGCGCGTGTACCCGGCGATCGACATCAATCGTTCCGGCACCCGCCGCGAAGACCTGCTGATCGAGCCGGAGCTGCTGCAGAAGATCTGGATCCTGCGCAAGCTGCTGCATCCGATGGACGAGATCGCGGCGATGGAATTCCTGCTGGACAAGATGAAGAACACCAAGTCCAACGACGAGTTCTTCGGTTCGATGAAGCGCTGAGTCCAGCGCCGGCGCGACCCGGACGCCCCGCTTCGGCGGGGCGTCTGCGTTTGTGCGGGGCGATCTGCGCGAGCCGCGGCCGCGGCGCTCCGGCATCGCGCGATCCGACCGGTTTTCGACATGCCGCTGGCGATGCTGGCCCGGTCCCGATCCGGCGTGCCGCCCCATGCAGTCCACTGTCGCCAAAGTCGCACCGGTCACCCTGGCGTTCTGGGCGATGAAGATCTGCGCCACCACGCTTGGCGAGACCGCTGGCGACCTGCTGTCGATGACGTGGGAGGTCGGCTATGCGCTCAGCAGCGCCGTGCTGCTCGGCGTGTTCGCGCTGTCGCTGTGGGCGCAGTTGCGCGCACGCCGTTTCCGCCCGTGGCTGTACTGGTGGGTGATCCTGACCACCAGCACCGCCGGCACCACCGTGTCGGACTACATGGATCGCAGTCTGGGGCTGGGCTATGCGCAGGGCGCGCTGCTCCTGAGCGGCGGACTGGCATTGACCCTCGGCGCGTGGTGGCTGAGCGAACGCAGCCTGTCGGTCGAGCGGATCGATGGCGGCCGCGCGGAAGTCTTCTATTGGGTGGCGATCCTGTTCTCCAACACCCTCGGCACCGCGCTGGGCGATTACCTCGCCGACGACTCGGGGCTGGGCTTCCTCGGCGGCGCATCGCTGATCGGGGCGACGCTGGCTGCGATCGCGCTGGCCGGCGCGTTCACCCGCATCGACCGCGTGGCGCTGTTCTGGGCCGCCTTCGTGCTGACCCGACCGTTCGGCGCCACGCTCGGCGACCTGCTGACCAAGCCGGCCGCCAGGGGCGGCTTGGATCTGGGTACCGCCGGCGCCTCGCTGGTGCTGGCAGCGATCCTGGTCGCGGTGCTGTATGCCAGCACTCGCCATCGCGCGATCGCTGCGACCACCAGGTAGCTCTCGGCGCTGCAGGAAAACGCCCCGCGACGCGGGGCATGTTCCATCGAAACCGGACACCGGGACCGGGAGCGCCGCCCGGCGCGCTCAGCCGCCCTGCTGCAGCGGCGTCAGCAGGCGCGGGCCGTTGTTGTCGACCATGTACACGCCGCCGGCCGACAGCGTGTCGGGCGAGAAACCCGACGCGTCCTTGCCGGTGTCCCAGGGCGCCCGCGCGCGCGGACCGGGGACATAGCTGATCCAATGCCCGTAGCCGCTGGGGCTGTTTTCGTTGGGCTCGTTGCTGAGCGCATAGTCGACCGGAACGCGCACCGCCCAGTACGGCGCCGACACGTCTGCGCCTTCGGTCGGCGGGCGGAAGGTCCATTTACGTGCCGCCGCCAGCGCGCTCCTGGCGAAGATCTCGCGCAGCTTCTTCATCTCGCTCTCCGAGCCGACGATGCGCAGGTTGACCTGCTCGACCGCGGCATCGGCGACGCTGCCGTCGCGCGCCACCTTGAGCACCAGGTACGCCGAGCCCGACGCGCCCACCCGGTACGCCGCTTCCGGATAGGACGGCGGCGCCATCTTCAGCGACGTCACCGCGCGCGGATCCTTGGGATCGTAGGTGGCGAAGCTGGCATGGCGGATCTCCACCTGATAGCTATCGCCCTGCTGGCGCTTGGCCACGATGCGCAGCGTCATCGGCGCGCGCGCCGGCACCGGCTTGCCGTCGCGCAGCGCCGGCTCGAATTTCCACTGTTTCACCGAATCGCGCACGAAGCGGATCACGCCCTCGGGCAACCTGTCTTCCCGATCGATCGCCAGCGCCGAGACCGCGCCGTCGGGCTCGATATCGATCTTGCCGGTCACCAGCAGGCTGTTTTCGACCTGCTTGCGCACCGCGCCAGGCCCGGCGCCGGCGGCGAACGCGGTGGCGGCGAACAACGCCAACAGCAGACTGCCCCAACGCCACATCGAGATTCCTGACTTGCGGTGCATCGCGCTGTCCTTTGCATGGATGAGGCGCCGATTACAACGCAGCCGGCTGACACAGACAAGTCAGGCCGGCAGGTCAGGCCAGGCGCAGCGATTCCGGATACGGCGGCGCGTCCGGATAGTCGTCCTCGCGCAGCCGCGCCTGCAGCTCGCGCCACCATTGCGGGTCGAACAGTTCGCCGTGCGCGCGCTTGACCGCCTCCAGCGACGCGGCGGGCAACCCCATGAACAGCGCGAAGCGCTCCGGGAACACGTCGCGCGCGGCGACGTGGAACCAGGGTTCGGCGGACATGGCTTCCTCGTCGTTGCGCGGCTGCGGCCAGTCGCGAAAGGTGCAATCGGTGACCAGGCACAGTTCGTCGTAGTCGTAGAACACGGCGCGCCCTTGCCGCGACACGCCGAAGTTCTTCAGCAGCATGTCGCCGGGGAAGATGTTGTTGCGCGCCATGTCCTTGATCGCCTGCGCGTAGTCCAGCGCCGCCTCGCGCGCCGCCTCGGCGGTCTGCTCGCGCAGGTACAGGTTCAGCGGGCGCAGCCGCCGCTGCACGTAGCACAGCTCGAAGATCAGATCGTCGCCATCCTCGCGCAGGCTGCGCGCGCAACCTTGCAGCAGTTCGGCGAGCAGCGCCGGCGCGAAGCGCGCGCGCGGGAAGCGCAGCGAACGGTAAGGCTGCGCGTCGAGCAGGCGGCCGACCCGGTCCAGGTTGAACACCAGCGCGTACTTGTCCTCTACCTGCTCGCGGCTCATCGTCTTCGGGTAGGCGAAGCGGTCGCGAATCAGCTTGAACACCAGCGGGTAGCTGGGCAGGGTGAACACCGCCATGACCATGCCCGGCGTGCCGTCGGCGTGCACCAGTTGCTCGTTGGGCTGGGCCTGGAAGTGGCGGAAGAAGGTGCGGAAGCGCTCGGTCTTGCCCTGCTTGGCGCGGCCGAGCATGGTGTACAGCTCGTCGATCGGCTTGTGCGGCAGCAGGCTGCGCAGGAACACCACCGCGTCGCCGACGGTGGCCAGGTCGGCCTGGAAATAGCTGCGCGAGATGCCGAACAGCTGCGCCACGTCGTTGCGCCTGGTCAGCACCGCCTCGGCGCGCAGGCCGTCGGCGTCGTTGACCAGCGCGATCACGCACGGCGAGAAGCGGTGTTCGCCGAACACGCGGCCGACCAGGTAGGCGCGGCGCTCGCGGTAGAACACCGTCTCCAGCAGCTCGATGCCGCGCACCGGTTGCTCGCCCCAGTGCGCCAGGTCGTCCTGCAGGCGCACCGCGATGGCCGCGGCGCAGCGCGTGCGGTGCGCGTACGGCACGTCGAACGGGTAGTCGCCGAGCACGCGCACGAACGCATCCACCGGCCGCGTCTCGGAGACCACGTAGTTGTGCCGCGCCACCGGATGGGTGATCGCGTCGGTGGGTTCGATGTCCAGCGCCACGAACTCGATCCGCGCATCCACGCCCTGGGTGCGGAAGAAGCGCCGGGTCAGTGTGTTGTAGAAAGTCTTGTACAACTCCTGATCGATCAGCCCGTGCAGTTGCGCGGCGAAGCTGTCGCGCACCTGCGCCCACAGCGTGCGGTCGTGGGTCTGGCCGAGCAGCAGCGTGCGCAGGCGCAGCATGCATTCGTCGATGCACTGGTCGTACAGCGCGATGCGCTCGACCGCGTCGTTGCGCGCGGCGTTCCAGTCGCGGCTCTCGAAGCGGCGGCGGGCGCGGCGGCTGATCTGCGCGAAGCGCGCGTGGTAGTCCTCGAAGGCGTCGCGGATGCTGCGCGCCACGGCGTCGGCGCGGGGTTCGGCGGGCATCGGCGGCGCGGGCGTGTCGGTCATGGCCGCAGTCTACCCGCGTGCGCGGCGGCGCACGCGCGTGCGACAGACGAGAACCATCGCGCGCGCTGTTGCGCCGCACGATGGCCGCGCTGTCGCCATTGCGCTGAGGCGACGGCGCAGTCGGGCGGCACGCGCACAAAAAAACCCGGCCGACGCATGCGCGCCGGCCGGGTTCGGTTGACGGTCTCGCTAGCTGACTACTACGCCGTCAGCGTCGCCAGCGCGGCGTTGAACGTCGCGCTCGGCCGCATCGCTTCGCTGACCAGGGCCAGGTTCGGGCGGTAGTAGCCCTGGATGTCGACCGGCTTGCCCTGCACGCCGTTGAGTTCGGCGACGATGGCGGCCTCGTGCTCGGCCAACTGCTTGGCCAGCGGTGCGAAGCGCGCCTTCAGCGCCGCGTCCTCGTCCTGCGCGGCCAGCGCCTGCGCCCAGTACAGGGCCAGGTAGAAATGGCTGCCGCGGTTGTCGAGTTCGCCGACCTTGCGCGAGGGCGACTTGTCGTTGTCCAGGAAGTGGCCGTTGGCCTGGTCCAGGGTCCGCGCCAGCACGCCGATGCTCGCGCTGCCTTCGCGCTGGCCCAGATGCTCCAGCGACGCGGCCAGGGCCAGGAACTCGCCCAGCGAATCCCAGCGCAGGTAGTTCTCTTCGACGAACTGCTGCACGTGCTTGGGCGCCGAACCGCCGGCACCGGTCTCGAACAGGCCGCCGCCGGCCATCAGCGGCACGATCGACAGCATCTTGGCGCTGGTGCCCAGCTCCATGATCGGGAACAGGTCGGTGAGGTAGTCGCGCAGCACGTTGCCGGTGACCGAGATGGTGTCCTCGCCCTTGCGGATGCGCTGCAGCGAGAACGCGGTCGCTTCCACCGGCGACAGGATGCGGATGTCCAGGCCCTTGGTGTCGTGGTCCTGCAGATAGCGCTCCACCTTCTGGATCATCAGCGCATCGTGCGCGCGCTGCGGATCCAGCCAGAACACGGCCGGGGTCTCGCTCAGCCGTGCGCGGCTGACCGCCAGCTTGACCCAGTCCTGGATCGGCGCGTCCTTGACCTGGCACATGCGCCAGATGTCGCCGGCTTCGACCGCATGCTCGAGCAGCAGCTTGCCGCCGGCATCGCTGACCCGCACCACGCCGTCGGCGGCGATCTGGAAGGTCTTGTCGTGCGAACCGTACTCCTCGGCCTTCTGCGCCATCAGGCCGACATTGGGCACGCTGCCCATCGTCGCCGGATCGAACGCGCCATGCCGCTTGCAGTCCTCGATCACCGCCTGGTACACGCCGGCGTAGCAGCGGTCCGGGATCAGCGCCTTGGTGTCCTGCAGCTTGCCCTCGGCGTTCCACATCTTGCCGGAGTCGCGGATCATCGCCGGCATCGACGCATCGACGATCACGTCGCTGGGCACGTGCAGGTTGGTGATGCCCTTGTCGGAATTGACCATCGCCAGCGCCGGGCGCTGCGCGTACACCGCCTGCAGATCGGCTTCGATCTGCGCGCGCTGCGCGTCCGGCAGGGTGGCGATGCGCGCATACAGATCGCCGATGCCGTTGTTCGGATCGAAGCCGACCTGCTTCAGCGCCTCGGCGTGCTTGTCCAGCACGTCCTGGTAGAACGCGCCGACCACCACGCCGAACATGATCGGGTCGGAGACCTTCATCATCGTCGCCTTCAGGTGCAGCGAGAACAGCACGTCCTGCTGCTTGGCATCGGCGATCTGCGCCTGCACGAAGCTGGCCAGCGCGCGCTTGCTCATCACTGCCGCGTCGATGATCTCGCCGGCCTGCACGGCGGTCTTTTCCTTCAGCACGGTCACCGCGCCGTCCTTGCCGACCAGTTCGATTTTGACGCTGCCGGCCTGCTCGATCAGTACCGAGCGCTCGCTGCCGTAGAAATCGCCGGCGTCCATGTGCGCCACATGCGACTTGGAGTCGGCGCTCCACGCGCCCATGCGGTGCGGGTGCTTGCGCGCATAGTTCTTCACCGACAGCGGCGCGCGGCGATCGGAATTGCCTTCGCGCAGCACCGGATTGACCGCGCTGCCCTTGACCCGGTCGTAGCGCGCCTTGGCCTCTTTCTGCTTGTCGTCCTGCGGCTCGTCCAGGTAGTCCGGCAGCGCGTAGCCCTGCTGCTGCAGTTCCTTGATCGCGGCCTTGAGCTGCGGCACCGAGGCGCTGATGTTGGGCAGCTTGATGATGTTGGCTTCCGGCGTGGTCGCCAGCTGGCCCAGCTCGGCCAGGTCGTCGGCGATGCGCTGATCCTCGCGCAGGTATTCGGGGAACTGCGAGATCAAGCGGCCGGCCAGCGAGATGTCGCGGGTTTCCACGGCGATGCCGGCGGTGCCGGCGAAGGCGGCGACGATCGGCAACAGCGACTGCGTCGCCAGGTACGGGGCTTCGTCGGTGAGCGTGTACAGGATCTTGGGCGTATTCGACATGAGTGACGTAGGCTCTCTTGCGATTCGGGAAGGACACGTTGCCGCGAACAAGACTGCGGGTGGCACGGCGCGGACGGCGTGCGGAGTGCAGAGCTTGCGACGCAGGGAAACCCTGCGACGGCGATGGCATGACGGCCGCCGATTGTCGCGTTTTCTGCGGGCCGGAGAAAGCGCTTGCATGGAACGGTGGAGATCGCCGCCGCCGCACCGGTGCATGCGCTTGCGCTGCGTGCGGCATGGCGCTGCGGCGATGGCTTGCGTTGGCTCGCAGGACAAATTCCGTCATCGCTTGCGGCACAAGGCGACGCGCCTTCCCTGCGCATGCGTATGGAACACGCTGCAGCGCATGCCGATGCCATCGGTGGCGCAACGACGCGGGCACGCCATGCGCCGGCGCATGGTTGCAGCGGGGCATGCGGTGCGGCGTGCGCGGCGCCACGCGCGATGCACGCATCGGCGATAGGCGCCTTGCGTGTCCCGGCACGCACGTTCGCCCATAAAAAAGGGCGCAGTCTCGCGACTGCGCCCAGCGTGCCGCGCCGGCCGGGAGAGAGTCGGCTGGCGCGATCCGTGACTGCGGTGTCCCTAGCGGGGCGCGATGCGCATCACTTGACTTCGAATTCCTGCGCCGTCCCGGCCGGCTGGCCGTTCACGGTGACCTCGGCCTTGTACTTGCCGGCCGGCCAACCCTTGGCGTTGGTAAACGAGACATTGGTGGTTTCCGCACCGGCCGTGGTCAGCGTCGCACTCTGCTCGCCGGCGGTCTGGCCGTCCTGGAACAGCAGCTTGGCGCCGATCGCGGTGTTGGTGGAGGAACCCTCGGTCTTCACCGAGACGATGATGGTGTCCTTGCTGCTCAGCGTGGTCAGCGGCGCCACCGTCTTGTCGGCGCCGGCGGTGTTGCCCACGGTCACCGAGGCGACCGTGACCGCGCCGGCGTTGGCCGCGGCGGGCGCCGTCTCTGCCGGACCCGGCATCGCCTCGGTCGGGGCCGACGAGGTCGGATCCGGCGTGGCGGTCTGGCTCTGCTCCTGCTTCTTGCAACCGGCCAGGGCCAGCGTGCCGACCAGCGCCAGCAGCAGCGGAGAGGCGAATGTCTTCGAATGGATCTTCATGAGGTGGTGCTCCTTGGATGGAATGACGGATCGCGCGCGTGGTTCGGCGCGTCAGGCGCGGGCAGGCAACTTCAAGGTCTGCCCGGGATAGATCTTGTCCGGATCGTCGAGCACGTCGCGGTTGGCTTCGAAGATGCGGGTCCAGGCGTTGCCGTCGCCGTAGTGCAGCTTGGCGATCTTGGACAACGAATCGCCCGACTTGACCACGTAGACCTGCTGCACCTGTTCGGCGGTGGTGTCCACCTGCGCCTGCACTGCGGAGAAATCCGCCTTCGGCGTGACGTCGGCGGTGGTGTCCACCTTGGCGGTGACTGCCGAAAAATCGGCGCGCTTGTCGCTGTTCATCGCATGTGGCTCCGTGCGTGGATGGGATGCCGCCACGGTTGCACAGGATTTGTTAAAAGCGGATCGCGCAGGCGTGAACGGCGTTGGCCCGATTCAGCCCCCGCGCTACTGGCGCGGGTCGCGGTGGAAGGCGATCGGCTCGGCCATGTCGGGCGTGGCGCGCCAGGGATTGATGTCCAGGCCGCCGCGGCGCGTGTAGCGCGCCTCGACCTGCAGCGACTGCGGGCGGCAACGTGTCAGCAGGTCGTGGAAGATCTGCTCGACGCACTGTTCGTGGAAGCCGGCATGCTCGCGGAAGCTGATCAGGTAGCGCAACAGGCCTTCGCGGTCGATGCGGCCGCCGCGATAGCGCACGCACAGCGTGGCCCAGTCCGGCTGGCCAGTGACCGGGCAGTTGGACTTGAGCAGTTCGCTGCTCAGCGTCTCCTCGACGATGTCGTCGGCCGCGGCGAGCAGGAACTGCGGACGTGGCGGGCCATAGCAGTCGATGGCGATGTCCAGCACGTCCAGCGACTCGCCGTCGCCCAGCGGATCCACCGGCGGCAGGCCGAACTCCATGGTCACGTCGGCGCCGGCGCGCGCCGACAGGTCGGTGACGATGCAGGCGCGCACCGCTTCGGCGCTGTTGAAGCGCATCGCGTTGAGCGAGTTGAGGTAGAGCTTGAGCGACTTGGATTCGATCAGCTGCGGCGAGGTGCACGGCACCTGCAAGGTGGCGGTGGCCACGCAGGGCTTGCCCTGCGCGTCCAGCCAGCCCAGTTCGTAGGCATGCCAGCGGTCGAGGCCGAAGAACGGCAGCGGCGCGGCGTCCAGGCCGATCTCGGCGCGGCCCCCGGCGCGGGGGATCGGGAACAGCAGCGCGGGGTCGTACTGCGAGGGATACGCGACCTCGCGGCCGAGACTGGAATCCTGGGGGGTGTTCATGCCGGCCAGTCTAGCGTTGGCGGTCTGGCTGGAAGGTGTATGGGAGGCCGGGATTGGGGAGTCGGGAGTCGGGATTGGCAAAAGCGCGCCGCGCGAGCTGCGGCTTGGCCAATTCATCCGGATCCGGAAGTGCCGGGGAGTGCGGCGCTATCTCCGCCCCGGTAAACCGCTTTGACGAATCCCCAATCCCCAATCCCCAATCACCGCTTCATCCCCAGATAGTCCAGCGACACCTGCAGCAGCGCGCGCAGGCCCACGTCCAGTGCCGATTCGTCGAGCAGGAACTGCGGCGAGTGGTTGCTCGGCGCGGTCGCCGGATCGATGCCGGGGCCGGTGGCGCCGACGAAGAAGAACATCGACGGCACCTGCTGCGCGTAGAACGAGAAGTCTTCCGCGCCCATCTGCAACGGCGGCTCGTAGACGTTGTCGGCACCGACCACCGCCTGCAGGCTGGGCAGCATCTTCGCGGTCAGCGCCGGGTCGTTGACCGTGGCCGGGTTGCCGTCCTGGTCCGGCACGTGCGCCTCGGCCTTGGCGCCGTGCGCGGCGGCGGTGTGCTCGGCGACGGTCTTCAGGTCGGCGAAGATCTGCTGGCGCATGCCTTCGTCGAAGGTGCGGATGGTGCCGACCATCTCCACGTCGTCGGGAATGATGTTGTAGCGGATGCCGCCCTTGATCGCGCCGAAGCTGAGCACCGCCGGCTGCCTGGAAATGTTGGCGCGGCGGCTGACCACGGTCTGCGCCGCACCGATCAGGTCGGCGCTGGCCACGATCGGGTCGATCCCGTTCCACGGCGCCGAACCGTGGGTCTGGCGGCCGATCACCTTGATGCTGAAGCGGTCCGAGGCGGCCATCAGCGGGCCGCCGCGCACCGCGATCTTGCCCGCCTGCACGCTGGAGAACACGTGCAGGCCGAACATCGCGTCGGGCTTGAAGTCGCGGAACAGGCCTTCCTTCAGCATCAGCGAGGCGCCGCCCTCCTCGTTGCCCGGCGCGCCCTCCTCGGAAGGCTGGAACACCAGCATCACCTCGCCCGGCAGCTGCGCGCGCATCGCCACCAGCGCTTCGGCCACGCCCAGCAGGATGCTGGTGTGGGCGTCGTGGCCGCAGGCGTGCATGACCCCGACGGTCTCGCCGCGGTACTCGCCGGTGGCCTTGGACGCGAACGCCAGGCCGGTCTGCTCGGTCACCGGCAGCGCGTCCATGTCCGCGCGCAGGGCGATCTTCGGCCCCGGCAGCGCGCCCTTGATGATCGCCACCACGCCGTGGTGGGCGATCCCGGTCTGCGGCTTCAGGCCCAGCGCGCGCAGCCGCTCGGCGACCTTGGCCGCGGTGCGCTCCTCGCGGTTGGACAGCTCCGGGTGCTGGTGGAAATCGCGCCGCCAGTCGACCACCTTGGCCTGCAGCTTGGCCGCGGCGGCCGCCACTTCCGGGCGTTCGGCGGACTGGGCGCAGGCCAGCGCGGGGACGGCGAGCAGCAGGGCGGACAGCAGGCGGGACAGGCGCGGCATGGGCAATCTCCGATCGGTTCTTTGCATGGCGTTCAGTCAATGTATTGCATTCGCGGCGCGCCGGCACCGGCCGGCGCGCCGCCACGGCGAAAAAACCCTTAGGAATCCGTGTCAACCGATCCACCGCCGGTGCGTTGCCGCTATCAGCGCCCATGGCCGCGGGCGCACGTCCCCCCTCCCTTAAGTCATGGTCCAATCGCAACGCGCCGGCGATATGCTTCACCGCTTGTCGCACCAGCCATTGCGGGAGGGTCCCCTACCCCGCCTCGCCACAGGAGTTCCCCCCGGATGTCGCGTTTCTGGAAGATTGCGCTGCTGATCGTCGCAGCGGTGGTCGTGGTGCTGGTGGGCGCGCACTTCCTGCGCAGCGGTCACGGCCATGGCCGCGGCGGCGCGGAGGCGGGCGGCGATGGCGACGACAGCACGCCGATCCCGGTGACGGTGGTCGCCGCCAGCAGCCAGGCGGTGCCGATCTACGCCACCTCCACCGGCACGGTGACCGCGCTGGCCACGGTCACGGTCAATCCGCAGGTCGGCGGGCAGCTGATGAGCCTGAACTTCCGTGAAGGCCAGGAAGTGAAGAAGGGCGACGTGCTGGCGCAGATCGACCCGCGCTCGCTGCAGGCCAGCTACGACGAGGCGGCGGCGAGCAAGCGCCAGAACCAGGCGTTGCTGGCCACCGCCCGCTCCACCTTCCAGCGCTCCGATTCGCCGGCCTACCGCCAGTACGTGGCCAAGACCGACCTGGACACGCAGCGCAACCAGGTGGCGCAGTACGAGGCCGCGGTGGCCGCCAACGACGCATCGATGCGCGCGGCGCAGGTGCAACTGCAGTACACCCGCATCCTCGCCCCGATCGACGGCATCACCGGCCTGCGCGGCGTGGACGTGGGCAACATCGTCAGCACCAGCAGCAGCATCGTCACCATCACCCAGATCCATCCGATCTACGTGGTCTTCAACCTGGCCGAGCGCGAGCTGCAGGGCCTGCGCGAGGCGCAGGCGGCCGGCCCGCTGACGGTGGCGGCGCTGGACCGCACCGATGCGCACGTGATCGCCGGCGACGGCAAGGTCGACGTGGTCGACAACCAGATCAGCAGCGACACCGGCACCTTCAAGGTGCGCGCGGTGTTCCCCAACCCCGGCAACGCGCTGTGGCCGGGCCAGTTCGTCAACGTGCGGCTGACCCTGCGCACGCTGGACAGCGGCGTGGTGGTGCCGACCCAGGCGGTGCAGCGCGGCCCCGACGGCGACTACGTGTACGTGGTGCAGGGCGACAACACGGTCAAGATGCAGACGGTCAAGCAGGGCGCGGAAGTCGGCGACAGCCAGGTGCAGCTGGCGCAGGGCCTGAAGGCCGGCGAACGGGTGGTGACCGAAGGCCAGTTCCGGCTCAAGCCGGGCAGCAAGGTCGCCCCGCTGAAGCCGGGCGAGGCGCCGCCGCAGCCGAGCGAGGCCGAGCTGAAGGCGGCCGAGAGCAAGCAGCAGCGCAAGGACGGCGGCGGCGGCCGTCGCGGCGGCGGACCGCGCTGAGCAGGCCGGCATCGGCACGCGCGGCATGCGGTTCACACCCGCGGTGGCGGCGCGTCTGGATGACGGGCAGAGCACTCGCTCCTCGCCCGTCACCCTCAAGAGGAATCCCATCATGACCAATGTCGTCATCGCCTCCCAAGACCCGCTTGCGCAGAGTCTGCAGACGTTTCTGATCAACCAGCAGGGCTTCGTCGCCGGTCCGCCGCTCGACGCGCTGCAGAACGGCAACCAGCTGTGGATCGTCGCCCACGACAACGAACTGGGCGACGGCAGCGCGTTCCTGCAGGCGCTGCTGCAGCACACCGACTTTCCGATGGACGTCGCGTTCGAGGTGGTGCTGATCGTGTGCAGCGCCGGCAGCCTGAACTTCGGCAGCGACCTGCTGACGCCCGCCGAGCGGATCGCCAACGCGTTGAGCCGCACCGTCATCGCCTCGACCACCGACGTCTACGGGCAATGGGGGCCGCACGGATACGCGTTCCAGGGCAACTTCGTCACGGTCGCCCCGAACAGCGATCTGACCAACCTGTTCGACCAGATGTCACTCGACGACTGACGCAACGGCTTTCCCCGGCCCCGGTCCGTCCGGGTCCGGGACCTCACCAGCAAGGATATTCCTGTGGGCTTTTCGACGATCTTCATCCGCCGCCCGATCGCCACCACCTTGCTGATGGCAGGCGTGCTGTTGCTCGGCATCCTCGGCTACCGGCAGCTGCCGGTGTCGGCGCTGCCGGAGATCGACTCGCCGAGCCTGGTGGTGACCACCCAGTACCCCGGTGCCAACGCCAGCACCATGGCCTCGCTGGTGACCACGCCGCTGGAGCGGCAGCTGGGGCAGATCTCCGGGCTGCAGATGATGACCTCCGATTCGTCGGCGGGCCTGTCCACGATCATCCTGCAGTTCGCGATGGACCGCGACATCGACATCGCCGCGCAGGACGTGCAGGCGGCGATCCGCCAGTCCACCCTGCCCTCGTCGCTGCCCTACCAGCCGGTCTACAACCGGGTGAACCCGGCCGACGCGGCGATCATCACCCTCAAGCTCAGCTCCGAGACGCTGCCGCTGCGCGACGTCAACAACTACGCCGACTCGATCCTGGCGCAGCGCCTGTCGCAGGTGCCCGGCGTGGGCCTGGTGTCGATCGCCGGCAACGTGCGCCCGGCCGTGCGCATCCAGGTCAATCCGGCGCAGCTGTCGAACATGGGCCTGACCATGGAGGCGCTGCGCAGCGCGCTGACCGAGACCAACGTCAACGCGCCGAAGGGCTCGCTCAACGGCAAGACCCAGTCCTACAGCATCGGCACCAACGACCAGCTGTCCAGCGCCGCCGACTACCGCGACACCGTCATCAGCTACAAGAACGGCGCGCCGGTGCGGCTGTCGGACGTGGCGCAGGTGGTGGACGGGGTGGAGAACGACCAGCTCGCGGCCTGGGCCGACGGCAAGCCGGCGGTGCTGCTGGAGATCCGCCGCCAGCCCGGCGCCAACATCGTGCAGACGGTGGAACAGATCCGCACGATCCTGCCGCAACTGCAGGCGGTGCTGCCCAGCGGCGTGCACCTGGACGTGTTCTCCGACCGCACCGAGACCATCCGCGCCTCGGTGCACGAGGTCAAGTTCACCCTGATCCTGACCATCGGCCTGGTGGTCGCGGTGATCTTCGTGTTCCTGCGCCGCCTGTGGGCCACGATCATCCCGTCGGTGGCCGTGCCGCTGTCGCTGGCCGGCACCTTCGCGGTGATGGCCTTCGCCGGCATGTCGCTGGACAACCTGTCGCTGATGGCGCTGGTGGTGGCCACCGGCTTCGTGGTCGACGATGCGATCGTGATGATCGAGAACATCGTGCGCTACATCGAACAGGGCAAGAGCGGACCGGAGGCGGCGGAGATCGGCGCCAAGCAGATCGGTTTCACCGTGCTGTCGCTGACCGTGTCGCTGGTGGCGGTGTTCCTGCCGCTGCTGCTGATGCCGGGCGTCACCGGGCGCCTGTTCCACGAGTTCGCCTGGGTGCTGTCGATCGCGGTGACGATCTCGATGCTGGTGTCGCTGACGCTGACCCCGATGATGTGCGCCTACCTGCTCAAGCCCGATGCGCTGCCCGAAGGCGAGGACGCGCACGAACGGGCGGCCGCGGCCGGCAAGACCACCGTGTGGACGCGCACCGTGGCGCTGTACGAGCGCTCGCTGGACTGGGTGCTCGGGCACCAGCCGCTGACCCTGGCGATCGCGCTGGCGACGATGGTGCTGACCGTGGTGCTGTACGTGGTGATCCCCAAGGGCCTGCTGCCCGAGCAGGACACCGGGCTGATCACCGGCGTGGTCCAGGCCGACCAGAACGTGGCGTTCCCGCAGATGCAGCAGCGCACCCAGGCGGTGGCCGAGGCGCTGCGCCGGGATCCGGCGGTGACCGGCGTGGCCGCGTTCATCGGCGCCGGCTCGATGAATCCCACCCTCAACCAGGGCCAGCTGAGCATCGTGCTGAAGACCCGCGGCGACCGCGACAGCCTGGAGGAGGTGCTGCCGCGGCTGCAGAAGGCGGTGGCCGGCCTGCCCGGCGTGGCGCTGTATCTGAAGCCGGTGCAGGACGTGACCCTGGACACGCGCGTGGCCGCCACCGAATACCAGTACTCGCTGTCGGACGTGGACAGCGCCGAACTGGCGACCCAGGCCGCGCGCCTGACCGAGGCGCTGCGCAAGCGCCCGGAACTGGCCGACGTGGACAACAACCTGGCCAACCAGGGCCGCGCGCTGGAGCTGACCGTCGACCGCGACAAGGCCAGCGCGCTGGGCGTGCCGATGCAGACCATCGACGACACCCTGTACGACGCCTTCGGCCAGCGCCAGATCTCCACCATCTTCACCCAGCTCAACCAGTACCGCGTGGTGCTGGAAGTGGCGCCGCAGTTCCGCAACAGCACCGCGCTGCTGCACCAGCTGGCGGTGTCCAGCAACGGCAGCGGCGCGCTGACCGCCAGCAACGCCACCAACTTCGGCCAGACCACCTCCAGCAACTCGTCCACCGCCACCGGCATCGGCAACCAGAACACCGGCATCTCGGTCGGCAGCGGCGGCACCGTGCCGCTGGCCGCGGTGGCCGAGGCCAGGATCGCGACCACGCCGCTGGTGGTCAGCCACCAGCAGCAGCTGCCGGCGATCACCGTCTCGTTCAACCTGGCGCCGGGCTACTCGCTGTCGCAGGCGGTGGCGGCGATCGAGGAGACCAACGAGCAACTGCAGCTGCCGCCGCAGCTGCATGCCGAATTCATCGGCAAGGCCGCCGAATACACCGGCAGCCAGACCGACATCGTGTGGCTGCTGCTGGCCTCGGTGGTGCTGATCTACATCGTGCTCGGCGTGCTCTACGAGAGCTACATCCATCCGCTGACGATCATCTCCACGCTGCCGCCGGCCGGCGTCGGCGCGTTGCTGGCGCTGATGCTGTGCGGGCTGAGCCTGTCGGTGGACGGCATCGTCGGCATCGTGCTGCTGATCGGCATCGTCAAGAAGAACGCGATCATGATGATCGACTTCGCGATCGACGCGCGCCGCGAGGGCGCCAACGCGCACGATGCGATCCGCCGCGCCTGCCTGCTGCGCTTCCGCCCGATCATGATGACCACCGCCGCGGCGATGCTCGGCGCGCTGCCGCTGGCGCTGGGCGACGGCATCGGCTCGGAGCTGCGGCGCCCGCTGGGCATCGCCATCGTCGGCGGCCTGCTGCTGTCGCAGCTGGTCACCCTGTACACCACGCCGGTGATCTACCTGTACATGGAACGCGCCTCCGAGCGGATGCGCGCCTACCGCGAACGCCGCGCCGCGCGGCGCGAGGCGGCAGTGGCGGCGGCGGGGCGGACGGCATGAGTTGCCGGGAATGGGGAAACGGGAATCGGGAATCGCACGGCGTCTGCGGCCTGCGGTCCCCACGAACGCCTGACGACTTGCGCGAGCAAGGAGCGTGCAAGCGCGCCGCCTTCCGAATCCCCAATCCCCAATCCCCAATCCCGGCTCCATGAACATCTCCGGCCCCTTCATCCGCCGCCCGATCGGCACCACGCTGTTGGCCATCGGCCTGTTCGTGATCGGCATGATGTGCTACCTGCGCCTGGGCGTGGCGGCGCTGCCGAACATCTCTATTCCGGTGATCTTCGTGCAGGCCAGCCAGGCCGGCGCCGATGCCTCGACGATGGCGTCCACGGTCACCGCGCCGCTGGAACGGCACCTGGGCCAGATCCCCGGCATCGACACCATGCGTTCCTCCAGTTCGGAGGGGAACAGCCAGGTGTTCATGATGTTCCAGAGCGACCGCAACATCGATTCGGCCGCGCAGGACGTGCAGACCGCGATCAATTCCGCGCAGGCGGACCTGCCCTCGGGCCTGTCCACGCCGCGCTACCAGAAGGCCAATCCCAACGACGATCCGGTCATCGCCATCGCGCTGACCTCCGACACTCAATCGGCCGACGAGCTGTACAACGTCGCCGACTCGCTGCTGGCGCAGCGCCTGCGCCAGATCAGCGGCGTGGCCTCGGTCGACATCGGCGGCGCCTCGACCCCGGCGGTGCGGGTGGACGTGAACCTGCGCGCGCTCAACGCGATGGGGTTGACCCCGGACGACCTGCGCAACGCGGTGCGCGCGGCCAACGTGACCTCGCCCACCGGCTTCCTCAGCGACGGCAGCTCCACCACCGCGATCGTGGCCAACGATTCGGTGGCCAAGGCCGCCGACTTCGCCCAGCTGGTGATCTCGCAGCAGGACGGCCGCACCGTGCGCCTGCGCGACATCGCCAACGTCTACGACGGCCAGCAGGACGCCTACCAGGCGGCCTGGTTCGGCGGCAAGCCGGCGGTGGTGATGTACGTGTTCACCCGCGCCGGCGCCAACATCGTGGAGACGGTGGACCGGGTCAAGGCGCAGATCCCGATGCTGCGCGGCTACCTGCAGCCGGGCACCAAGATGTCCGCCTACTTCGACCGCACGCCGACCATCCGCGCCTCGTTGAACGAGGTCCAGGCCACGCTGCTGATCAGCCTGGCGATGGTGGTGCTGACCATGGCGCTGTTCCTGCGCCGGCTGGCGCCGACGCTGATCGCCGCGGCCACGGTGCCGCTGTCGCTGGCCGGCGCGGCGCTGGCGATGTACGTCATGGGCTTCACCCTGAACAACCTGAGCCTGCTGGCGCTGGTGATCGCGATCGGCTTCGTCGTGGACGATGCGATCGTGGTGATCGAGAACATCATGCGCCACCTCGACGAAGGCATGTCGCGGCTGGATGCGGCGCTGGCCGGCGCGCGCGAGATCGGCTTCACCATCGTCTCGATCACCGCCTCGCTGGTGGCGGTGTTCATCCCGATCCTGTTCGCCAGCGGCATGATCGGCACGTTCTTCCGCGAGTTCACCGTGACCCTGGTCGCGGCGATCTGCGTCTCGGCGGTGGTCTCGCTGACCCTGACCCCGGCGCTGTGCAGCCGCTTCCTGTCCGCGCATGCCGAACCGGAACGGCCGAGCCGCTTCGGCGCCTGGCTGGAGCGCGTGCATGCCGGCATGCTGCGCGTGTACACCGTGGCGCTGGATTTCTCGCTGCGCCATGCGCTGCTGCTGGCGCTGACCCCGCTGCTGCTGATCGCCGCCACCGTGTTCCTGGCCGGCGCGGTGAAGAAGGGCTCGTTCCCGGCCCAGGACACCGGCCTGATCTGGGGCCGCGCCAGCTCCAGCGCCACCGTGTCCTTCGCCGACATGGTCAAGCGCCAGCGCCGCATCACCGACATGCTGATGTCCGATCCGGCGGTGAAGATCGTCGGCGCGCGCCTGGGCAGCAGCCGCCAGGGTTCCAGCGCCAGCTTCAACATCGAGCTCAAGCGCCACGACGAGGGCCGCACCGAGACCACCGCGCAGGTGCTGTCGCGGCTCAGCGCCAAGGCCGACCGCTACCCGGACCTGCAGCTGCGCCTGCGCGCGATCCAGGACCTGCCCAGCGACGGCGGCGGCGGCACCAGCCAGGGCGCGCAATACCGCGTCTCGCTGCAGGGCAACGACAACGCCCAGTTGCAGGAATGGCTGCCCAAGCTGCAGGCCGCGCTGAAACAGAATCCGAAGCTGCGCGACGTCGGCACCGACGTGGACACCGCCGGCCTGCGCCAGAACATCGTCATCGACCGCGCCCAGGCCGCGCGCCTGGGCGTGTCGATCGGCGCGATCGACGGCGCGCTGTACGGCGCGTTCGGCCAGCGCCAGATCTCCACGATCTATTCGGATCTCAACCAGTACAGCGTGGTGGTCAACGCGCTGCCCGAGCAGACCGCCACGCCGGCGGCGCTGGACCGGATCTACGTGCCCACGCGCAGCGGCGCGATGGTGCCGCTCACCGCGGTGGCGCACCAGGTGCCGGGCCTGGCGCCGCCGCAGATCACCCATCAGAACCAGTACACGACGATGGATCTGAGCTACAACCTGGCGCCCGGGGTGAGCACCGGCGAAGGCGACGCGATCATCGCCGCCACCGTTGCCGGCCTGCGCATGCCCGGCGACATCCGCATCGCCGACGGCGGCGGCTTCGGCGTGGCGCTGCAGCCGAACTCGATGCTGATCCTGGTGCTGGCGGCGATCGTGGTGGTCTACATCGTGCTGGGCATGCTGTACGAGAGCCTGGTGCACCCGGTGACGATCCTGTCCACGCTGCCGGCCGCGGGCATGGGCGCGCTGCTGGCGCTGTGGGTCACCAACACCGAGCTGTCGGTGATCTCGATGATCGCGCTGGTGTTGCTGATCGGCATCGTCAAGAAGAACGCGATCATGATGATCGACTTCGCGCTGGTCGCCGAGCGCCAGCATGGCAAGTCGCCGCTGGAGGCGGTGCGCGAAGCCTGCGTGGTGCGCTTCCGCCCGATCATGATGACCACGATGGTGGCGATCCTGGCGGCGGTGCCGCTGGCGGTGGGCCTGGGCGAAGGCTCGGAGCTGCGCCGTCCGCTGGGCATCGCGATGATCGGCGGCCTGCTGATCTCGCAGAGCCTGACCCTGCTCAGCACCCCGGCGCTGTATGTGATCTTCTCGTGCCTGCGCGAGCGTTGGCGCGCGCGGCGGGCACGCAAGCGCGAGCGGCGCCTGGCGCGCACCGCACCGCAAGCGGCTGCATTGCGCTAGCCGAGGTCGCCCTTCGCGCGCGGTGCCTGGTGCCATGGCAGTTCCCTTCTCCCATCGGGAGAAGGTGCCCCGCACGGGCGGAGCCTCGCGCACCCCAACTCCGCGAGACGCTGCGCGCCGGACCCTCACCCCAACCCCTCTCCCGACGGGAGAGGGGCTTAGGTTGTTCCTTCTCCCATCGGGAGAAGGTGCCCCGCAGGGGCGGATGAGGGTACGGGCGCAGCCTCGCGCACCCCAACTCCGCGAGATGCTTCGCGCCGGACCCTCACCCCAACCCCTCTCCCGGTGGGAGAGGGGCTCAGGCTATTCCTTCTCCCCTCGGGAGAAGGTGCCCCGTAGGGGCGGATAAGGGTCCGGGCGCAGCCTCGTGCACCCAAACTCCGCGAGACGCTTCGCGCCGGACCCTCACCCCAACCCCTCTCCCGAGGGGAGAGGGGCTAGCGGCCGCTCAGCCCTGCAGCGCTTCCAGCGAGGCGCGCTCGATGCCGGCGTAGATCGCGAATTCGTCGTGCACCGCCGCGCCCAGCGCCTGTTCGAATGCGGCACGGTTGGCGTGCGCGGCATAGGCGCGCTGTTCGCCGCCACCCAGGTTGGACTGGAAGATGCCGGCGGCGCTGACCGGCAGGAAGTCCTCGTAGACGATCGGATCGGCGCTGGCCAAACCGTCGGCGATCAGCGACTCGGCGGGCCGGCCGGCCAAGCCCGCGGCACCGGCGGCGCGGCCGGCCTCGGTCAGCGCATAGCGGAAATAGCCCAGGCCTTCGCGGCGCAGCGTGGCGTAATCGTCGGGGAACTCGGCGAACGCGGCCTGCAGGCGCGTGGCGTAGTCGCCGCCGGCGCTGCCGTCGGCGGCGCGCGCGCGCTCCAGCAAGGCGTCGTACAGCGCGCGGCCCTTCGGGGTCAGGGCCAAACCACGCTGCTCGATCTCGCCGAAGCGCGCGGTGTGGGTGCCGGCCTCGGCGGCGCCGTCGCCGGCCGGAAAACGCACCGTCTCCTCCAGCGCCTTGAAGCTGGTCTGGCGCAGCAGGATCGGGCAGCGCCGCCGCGGCGGGCCTTCGATCACCGCCTTGGCGTCGATGCCCCGGCGCAGCATGTCCGCCTGCGCGGCGTCGATGTCCAGCGTGCGCGGGGTCAGGTGGTTGATGTGCGGGCCGTGGAAACTGACCACGTCGGCGATCAGCTTGTGCGCATCGCTCAACGCGCGATAGGTCGGCAGCGTCACGGTGGCGTCGCTGTGCCAGCGGAAGGTCTCCAGCGCCTCGGCGACGAAGCGCTGCGCGTCGGCCTCGCCCAGCCCGCCGTCGCGCTCGCAGCGTTCGATCAGCTGCAGCGCGCCATCGGTGAAGATGCGCCGCTGCGCGAGGATCTGCGCGGCCTGCGCGCGCAGGGCCGGATCTTCGATCAGTTCCAGCCGCAGCAGCGAGGTGAACACGCGGAACGGATTGCGCGCCAGCGCCGCCGCGTCGAGCGGGCGAAACGCGGTGGAATGCACCGGCACCCCGGCCACCGACAGGTCGTAATAGCCGACCGGATGCATGCCCATCACCGCGAACAAGCGCCGCAGCGTGGCCAGTTCCTCGGCGCTGCCGACGCGGATCGCGCCATGCCGTTCCTGGTCCAGCCGCGCGCGCTCGTCGTTGCGCTGCAGCTGCGCGTCCAGCGCTGGATCGGCGGCCAGGGTCGCCGCGTTGACCTGCGCCACCAGCTCCATCAGCGCGCCGTACAGCGGCACCTCGGTGCGGTACATGTCGGACATGGCCTGCGCGAACAGGCTGCGGATGGCATCGGGCGAAACGAAAGCAGTGGTCATCGGACGGTCCGGAGCGGCGGTAGCGCCGGGCACCAGGTCCGGCAGAACGCCTATTCTCGCGCCGCGGCGGCGGCGCGGCCAGTCGTCCGCGTGGATCGCCGCCATGACGCGTGCAATGGAAGCGAAAGGTCCTGGCTTGGGTGGCTTGATCTGGAATCGAGCCGGAAGCGGTCGGCAGCAGGATCGGCGCGCTTGCCGCCAGGTGCCACGCGGTGAGGGCTTGCAAGTTGGCCGCAAGCCTCCTGTGGGAGCGACTTCAGTCGCGACGCGCCAGCAAGCGGCGCTTGGCGGTTTCCAGGGGCAACCGACCCAGGCTTGGCAAGCGAAGGACGAGATCGACGCGTCGCGACTGAAGTCGCTCCCACAGGGGTTTCGCTGGATTGGCTTGGTATTGCGGGCATTCGAGCGGAGCCTCCGCATCGGCCGTGCGCCGCCGACCGCCTCCCGTACGGCGTCGGCGGCGCCTACTGCGCCGCCGCTTGGTCGCGCTGCGCGCGGTCGCCGAGCTGCCGGCGCAACAGCGCATCCAGCTGGATCGGCCGGTCCCAGTGGTCGTAGCTGGCGACGATGGCATGGCGCAGCGCGCGGTAGGTCAGCGAACCCGGTTCGACCTGCAACGCGCTCGCCACGTCCGCCCAGCTGGCGTCCGGGCCGGCGCTGGCCCGCGCACGCACCACCTCGCGGTACGGCAGCCCCGCCGCCTTGGCCAGGAAGCCCGCGAAGTAGATGTCGCGCGGCGGCCAGCGGCGCTCGCGCAGCAGCGCCTCGGCATAGCCGCGCGGCAACTGCGCGTAGCGCGCTACCTCATCCAGGAAACTGTCCGGATAGCGCGCGGCATAGCGGTCGATGTCCAGCAGCTGGCGGTCGACCCAGGCATCGCCGCTGCCGGGCTCGGCCGCATCCGCCACTGCGGCGCTCGGCGCCGCCGCCTCCTGGGCCATTGCGGCGCTCGCCATGCATAGCGCCAGCGGCAGGATCAGACAGACGGAGCGCAGGCGGGACGGCATGCGTCGATTCTGCCGGATGCCGGCATCGCTGTCAGGGTGGCGCGGTCGGTACGGTCGTCAAGCAAGGCCCGCGAGGCGCCGCATCCGCCTGGCATGGCAGATAGGCTCGGCTACCGCCCCGCACAAGCGCGCTTCCGATAAGGAAGCACCGGCACCGATGGTATGCGGCCACTCCGCTCGGGCCGCTCCCGCGGCGCACCGGCCAACGCGAGGCGCGCGCTCACGTGCTGCCGCTACCAGCGCCTGCTTTCGTACTCGCTGCACGCACCGGCGGCGTGGCGATCGAGGCCTCGGGGACAGGCGCCGCGAGCGCCCTCACGCCGGCGGCAAGCCACCTTGCGCCGCCGCATGCCGGTTCAGGTCGGCCACCGCCTGCGGCCACTCGGCCGCCGTGGCCACCTCGCGCAGACGCGGTTCGTCGGCGGCCACACCATGCTCGGCCTCGTGCGCCCAGGTGGTGGCATAGGGCGTATGGATGCCCCAGCCGCCGAGCGCGATCACCGGTTCCACGTCCGAGCGCAGCGAGTTGCCGATCATCGCGAAGCGCTCGGCGCCGATGCCGAATTCGGCCAGCACCTTGGCGTAGGTCTTGGGGTCCTTTTCCGACACGATCTCGATGCGCGGGAACAGCGCGCCGAGTCCGGATTGCGCGATCTTCGCTTCCTGGTGGAACAGATCGCCCTTGGTGATCAGCACCACCTCGAAATCGGCGGCGATCGCCGCCACCGCTTCGCGCACGCCAGCGATCACCTCCACCGGATGCTGCAGCGTGGCGCGGCCGATCTCGACGATGCGCTGCAGATCGCGCGCGGAAATGCGTGCCTCGGTCAACTCGATCGCCGCCTCGATCATCGACAGGGTCATGCCCTTGGCGCCGTAGCCGAACACCTTCAGGTTGCGTCGCTCCACCGTCAGCAGATGCTGCTGGGTGGCGACGTCGCGCAGGTCCAGGTAGTGGCCGAGAATGGCTTCGAACGCGGCTTCGGCGTCGCGGTAGTAGTCCTCGCTTTTCCACAGCGTGTCGTCGCCGTCGAAGCCGACCAGGGCGATGGCGGAGGAGCGCAGAGCGGTAGGAGTAGGCATCGCGCAAGCATAGCAGCGCCGCCTATTGCGCCGCAGGATCGCCGGGGCCGGGCTGGTAGTGCGCGTACTCCTCGCGCGACAACGCCCCGTCGGCATCGGCGTCGAACGTATCGAAGGTTTCGCGCAGGACCGGGTCGGCGGCGGCCTCGGGACGGCCGATGCGGCCATCGCGATCCAGATCCAGGGCGGCGAAACTGCGGGCGCCTGCGGCGGCGCCGACGTCGCTGGCCGGCGCTGCCGGCACCGGCAGGGTCGACGCCGGCGGCGCAGGCAACGGCGGCAGTGCGGCCGGCGCCGGGGTGGGCGCGGGTGTCGGCACAGGGATGGGCAGGACCGGTGCGGCAGGATCCTGCTGCGGCGCGGCCGTGCCGGCTGCGGCAACAACCGCCAATGACGACGCCAGGCACAGACGCAGCGAATAGCGTGAAGAACTCATGGGCAGCCCCATCCAACGGCGAATGGACACCCTACTCCTTGCGGCGCTGCTGATGGCCGCATCGATGCCCGGCCGTGCCGATTCTTCGGTAGCAGCGCAAAAAAGGAAGGGCGGCACAAGCCGCCCTTCCTCATATGCATCTGTCACGTTCGATTGGGCCGTTACGCCGTGTCCGCGCCGCGGTCGGCACGCACCTTCGTCTCTGCGCGTACCGGCCGCGGCGCCTTGACGCCGTCGGCGTTACTGACCGTTGCTGCCGGCGGCGGCGCCGCCCTGCTGCTGTTTGGCGACGTACGCCTTGTATTCATCCGGGGTCAACTTGCCGTTGTGATCGGCATCGGCCTGCGCAAAGATCTGGCTGAGGCCTGCATTGACCTGCGCTTCCTGCTTGCTGATGGCGCCGTCGCTATCGGTATCGACATCGGCCCAGGTCTGGCCGCCGCCCGAAGCGCCGGATTGTGCGGGCTGCCCGGTCGCGCTGGTCGGCGACTGCGCCTGGGTGGCGGCATCGCTCTGCGCATCCTGGGCGAAGGCCGGCAGGGCCAGGGCGGCGGCGAGAATGGCGGCGGTCCCGATCAGCGGCGTGCGGTTGCGAATGTTCATGGGTGGTCTCCTGTGCTCTCTCGGTTGTGGCATGCCCGGTTGAATCCGGTGCATGGCCACACCGTGCCGGTGCCAGGCTGAATCCATTCCCTTGCGAAAAAACGCAGGCAACGCTTCGTTAACCACAGCGTGGAAAACACGCGTTACCCGCTTGGTTAGCAAGCGGTGAGCGTGCGGTAAGCCATTCGTTCGAGGTGTTTGCAAACCAGAAAAAAACCGTGTGTTTCACACGATTTCGCGGTCGCGCTCGCCGGATTTTTCGCTTGAACGCGAACTGAACGCGACCCAGGCCGCGGCGACACCGGCAAGCGCACCGGAGACTTCCAGCACCACCCGCGAGCCCAACTCGTTCGGATCGTGGATGCTGGCCAGCGCCAGCCGCGCATACAACGGCGACTCCAGGCGCACGATGCCGGTGTAGAACAGGTTCCAGCAATCGATCCCGGCCGACACCGCGACCGCGATCAGGCACGACCAGCCCAGCGCATGGCCTTCGGACCATTGCAGCCAGCGGCACAGGCGGTGCCACAACGCGTACACGAGGAACCCGACCGCGAACGCGATCAGCCCGGCTTCGAGCGAGCCCAGCAGGCCGAAGTGCAGCGGGAGATTCATTGCGGTGCTTCCTGGTTGTCGGGAGAGCGCCAGTCTAGGTGGTGTGGCGACCGGTGTGCGGTCCTCACCGCGCATACGGGCATCGTCGCAAAGGGCGATGTCGGCGGCGTCTGCGTGACTATTGCCCGAGGCCGCCGGGAGCCGTGCTCACGCTGGCAATCGACCGACAGGCACGCATCAGCCCTCGTTCTCGGCAGTGGCGCTCACCACCGGTGCGCCGTCTTCGTCCCAGCGCACCGTCACCAGCATCGGCCGGCAACACACCTGGCAATCCTCCACGTATTGCTGCGCCTCGACCGACGGGTCCAGCGCCAGGTCGATCCATTCGCCGCAATACGGGCACTGCAGGTCGATGAAGCTTTGTTGCATGCCGGACATGATGTTGGCCTGGGAAGCGAGACGAACGGCTAGCGTACCGGTACGTCGTAGGCGGTGCCGGGACTGGGTTCGGGCTGGAAGGTGTAGTGCCACCATTCCAGCGGGTAGTTGGCGAAGCCCTGCGCCGCCATCGCGCGCAGCAGGCGCTGGCGGTTCGCGCGCTGCGCCGCATCGATCGCGGCCGCGTCGGTGTGCGCCAACGGGTCGAAGAAGTCGAAGCCGGTGCCCATGTCCAGCGGCGCGCAATGGCCGCTGCGGCAGTCGAGCAGGCCTAGGTCCACCGTCGCGCCGCGGCTGTGGCCGGAGCTCTCGGCGATGTAGTCGCCGAGCAGCACGCGCTTGTCCAGGTGCGGGTAGTAGCGCGCCTTGGCGACCTGGTCGCCGAGGTCGCCCGCCCAGGCCACGAAGGCGCGCACCGAACGCTGCGGCCGGTAGCAGTCGAACACCTGCAGGCCGTAACCCTCGGCGCGCAACGCGCGCTGCACGCGCGCCAGCGCCTGCGCGGCCGGGGCCAGCAGATAGCACTTCGGCGCGTCGTAGCCGGGCACCGGGCGGCCGGTGAAGTTGTCGTGGCCGGCGTAGCGGATGTCCATCGCGATGTCCGGCACGACGTCGTGCACGTCCACCAACCCGGCTTGCGCGGGCGTGGTCGCCGGCGATACGGCCGGCGTGGCCGCCGCGCTCAGCGCGTTGCCCGGGCCGGCAAGCGCACATGCGGCGAACAGCACGAGCGCGACCCGGCGCGCGCGCAATGCCTGGCGCAGCTGATGCGGCACCGGATGCAGCACAACGGAGCAGAAATACGGCATGGGCCCAGCATAGGCCATCACGCCACACGACGGCTCTCCCCCATTCGCTTCGCTCACGGGCACATAAAGGCGATCGCCCGTCTGCCGCTCAGACGTCGTTGCTCATGGTGCTCGTCGCCTTGCGCCCGCGACGCGGCGCCAGCTTGCCCATGGCCTTGCGCGCGGGCGACGGCGCAGGACCGCCGCCCACCGCCGTGTCGGGCCACGGCTGCAGAGCAGGCTCCGATGCTGCTTCCTGAGCCGGGCGATGCGTCAGCAAACCGAAGACCATGCCGCTCGACAGCACCGTGATTGCACTGAGGATGTAGAGCAGGATGCGAAAGGCGTCGCCGTAGCCGTGCACCAGCAAGGCCTGATCGATACCGGGCAATACGCTCCCCGCATGCGCCAGGTCGCCCATCGCCAGGCGCTGCGCGGCCTCGGGCAGGGCGTGCGCGAGATCCGCCGGGCCCACATCGCGCAAGCGTGACTGCACCAGGCCGGCGAGCATGGCCGCCACCACGGCCAGCGCCACGCCTTCGCCGGCCACGCGCGTGGTGCTGAAGATGCCCATGGCCATGCCGGCGCGCTCCTTGGGCACCACGCTCACGGCCAAGCCATCCATCAGGCCCCAGGGCAGGCTGGTACCCAGGCCGATCACCAGCAGCGGGGCCAGCCAATGCGCGGCAGGCTGTCCCGGCGTGCACTGCGCCAGCCACGCCAGGCCGCCGGCGGCGGTCAGCAATCCGATGCCGGAGATCAGCCCGGCCGACAGCCAGCGCGTCAGCATGCCCGCCAGGATCGGCACGATCAGCATCGGTGCGGACAGCGCGATCATCATGCGTCCGGCCGCCAGCGCGCTGTACCCCTCGATGCCGATGAAGCGCGCCGGCAACAGCACCTGCAGCACGACGTAGCAATAGGCCGGCGCCGCCGCCAGGAACTGCACGCCGACGAAGCGCGGGTAGCGGAACAGGGACAGGTCCAGCATGGGCCGCTTCGCCCTGGTCTCGATCAGCACGAAGGCCGCCAGCAGCGCAGCCGCAGCAGCCAGCAGGCCGGCCACCCTGCGGTCGCCCCAGCCGTGCTCCGGCACCTGCAGCAGCGCATAGGTGAACAGCGTCAACGCCGCGGTGAAACCGAGGGCGCCGAGCCAGTCCAAGCCTTGCGCCTCCGGGTCGCGCGATTCGGGCATGCCGCGCCAGCCGCAGAGCAGCGCCAGCGCACCTAGCACGGTGGCGCTCAAAAAGACCGAACGCCATCCCAGGCGCTCGATCAGCAACCCGGAGAGCACCGGCCCGAACGCCAGGCCGACGCCGAAGGTGGTGCCCAGCAGGCTGAAGGCCCGCGCCCGCGCATGGCCGTCGAATTCCTGGGCCAGTGCCGCAGCGCCGCCGGCAAAGGCCGCCGCGCCGGCCACGCCCTGCACGGCGCGCAGCGCATCGAGCCAGACGATGTCCGGCACGAAGACCAGGGCCAGCGAGGCGGCGGCGAACCCGCCCACGCCGAGAACGAACAGGCGGCGGCGGCCGAACTGGTCGGCGAGCGCGCCGGCCGCCATCAGGCAGCCGCCGAAGCCCAGCATGAAGGCATTGGTCACCCAGTTCAGGGCGACGGGACTGCCCCCCAGGCTTTGCCCGATGGCGGGCAGCGCCACCGCCGGGCCGGTGAAGCTTAGCGGCATGGACAGGGCAGCGAGCAGGACCGCGCCGAGAAGCACCCATTTCTTCGCGTTGGCAGCGTGCGTGGGGTCGGGGAAATGCATGTCGGATCCTTTGTCGAACGCATCCACAAAATGGATCGACAAAAGATAGGATGGCTCCAATCGGCTTGGAACAAGCCATGATTCCCGACAGAAACGACAAATAGTCGTCAATCCGTTCCCCGAAAAGGCCAAGAAAATGGACCATGTGAGCGGGCTGACCGCGTTCGTCCGTGCCGCCGAGACCCGCAGCTACGTCGCCGCATCCAGAGTGCTGGGGCTGTCGCCCTCGGCCATCGGCAAGAGCATCGCGCGGCTCGAAGCCAAGCTCGGCGTGCGCCTGTTCCATCGCAGCACGCGCAGCATCGCCCTCACCGAGGAAGGCATGCAGTTCTTCGAGCGCTGCCGCCGGATCCTGGAAGACCTGGAAGATGCGCAGGCTGCGCTCGGCAAGAACGCGAGCGCGCCGCGCGGACGCCTGCGCATCAGCGTGCCCGCCGCGGGGCACCGGCTGCTGATGCCGGTGTTGCCGGCTTTCGTCCAGGCGTATCCGGAGGTGGAGCTCGACATCGATTTCAGCGACCGGCTGGTGGACGTCGTCGACGAAGGCTTCGACATGGCGATCCGCAGCGGCACACTGGCGGACTCGCGGCTTTCGGCGCGCGGCCTGTGCCCGTTCCGCTTCAGGCTGTGCGGCTCGCCGCAGTACTTCGCCAACCACGGCATGCCCGCGCACCCGCTGGACCTGGCGGCCCATCGCTGCCTGCGCTTCAAGTACCCCTCGAGCGGCAAGCTGCAGGAGTGGCGCCTGAGCGAGGCGGGTGCCGACCTGGCCGAACTGCGCGTGCCCACCACCATGACATTGGGCAGCATCGAAGCCACGCTGAGCGCGGCCATCGGCGGCATGGGCATCGCCTACCTGCCCGATTTCGCAGTGGACGACGCGCTGCAGCAGGGCCTGCTGCAGACGGCGCTGGAGCACTACAACGTCGTCGACGGCACGTTCTGGATGCTGTGGCCTTCGCACCGCCACGTGCTGCCCAAACTGCGCGTGTGGATCGACCATCTCTCGGCCAGCCTGGGCACGCGCGGCGACCACGCGGGGCGATGAACTGAAGCATTGCTGCCGCTTGCGTCAGCAATGCCGTCCGAACGTTGTGTCCTTGCGCGAGCCAGGCAGACGCTGGCGCAGCGTTCCTGAAAATGTCCCGTACATGCAGCAGCTCCCGATGCGCGGCGCTGCATCGCAGGGCAAGCGAAATCGAATGCCGGTGCGAGCCACAAGCGACTGCGCCGCGGCGGCTCCTTGCTGCACGAGAGACATTGGCCACCAGCCCGGTGAACCCGAGCTGGTGCCTGGCGCAACGCAGTTGGCGCCGGCGACAAGCGCCGGCGCCATCGGCCTCAACGTCCTTGCGACGGTGCCGATTGCGCCTGGGTGCGCTGCTGGTCCTGGGTCTGCTCCTGCACCTGCGCCTGGCGCTGGGTTTCGGCGGCCAGTTGTTGCTGGCTCTGCTCCAGCGGCACCGTGGCGGCCTGCTGCCGGTCCACGTAGGCGCGGTTCACGTCGTGCGGGTTGTTCGGGTTGCGCTCCACCGCGATCATGCCCTTGCCGTCGGTGCTGTGCACCAGGTCGTCGATGCGCGACATGCCGTTGACCTTGGCCTCGAACGCGACCTGGCCGGCCGCGCGCTGCATCTCCTCGCGGCTGCCGAAGCCGCCGTTCGGCCCCTGCTTCTCCAGTTGCTTGACCGCCTGGTCGAACATCGGATTGTCGCGGCGCAACTGGTCCACGCCCTGCTGCCGTTGCAGGCTCTTGTCGATGGAGGCGAGCGTCTCCGGGCCGGCCTTGCCGTCCACGCCCTTGAGCCGGTTGTCCTGCTGGAATTTCTCCACCGCCGCTTCGGTCTTCGGACCGTAGGTGCCGATGGCGTCCTTCGCGTCCAGGTAACCGAGCTTGGACAGCTTCTCCTGCATGTCCTTCACCGCGGCACCCTGCTCGTTGCGCTTGAGCACGCCATCGCCGTTTTCTGCATGCGGGCCATTGCCGCCATGCGCCTTGTCCGCATGCGAGGTGCGCTCATGCTTGGCCGGCTGCTCACCGGTCCGGGTCACCGTCTTGTCCTGGTCGGCCAGCTTGAGCAGATCCGCCTTCTCGTTCTCGGCGCGGTTCTGCAGCGAATCCAGGGTCTTCTGCTTCTCCACCCGCGGGAACAGCCCCTTGACGTGGTCGGCCTTGTAATCCTGCACCGCGCCGACGATGTCCTTGTCGGAGAGCTTGGACAGGTCGTAGTCCTTGCCGAACTTCTCTTCCATCCCCTTCAGGAACACGCCCGAGCCGCCCGGCTTCTTGTCGCTGCCGGGGCCGTACTGGACCGCCGTGCTCCACAGCGCGTCCTGCACCGCCGGACCGCGGTCGGACAGGTCCAGGCCCTTGTCCTTGAGCCGATCGACCAGCTTGTCGTAGTGCGTGCGCTTGATGTAGTCGTGCTGTTCCTGCGCGAAGCTGTCGTCGGTCCTGGCCAGCTCCTTCCACTTCGCGCTGAAGTCGGCCGAGCCGGGCTTCAGGCCGGCGAAGTCGTCGGCGTACTTGCTGTCCTTCACGAAGGCCGCGACGGTGCCGCCCACGATGACCGTGCCTTCCTTGGTCTTGACCTGCGAGGTCATCTGATAGGAACCGTAGGACACGCCGCCGGGATCGTCGATGCCGGAGGACACCGTGCTCGCGCCGCGTCCGCCGGTTTCGTAATGCTTCGAGGTCTGACCCAGTTCCCAATCCTTGTCGCTCATCGTCCATCTCCTTGTCTAAAAAAGTTCATCGCAAAAACCACTGCAGCAATCAGCGCGCTTCCAGTTCGTCCGCGCGCTTGGCGGTCATGTCGAGACGGCACTCGGCGGCATCCACGCGCCCCGCCTGCCCGCTGTCGGGATCGTAGAAACACTTCTCGTCGCGATCGGCGATCCACTTGCGCTGCTGCTCGCGCAGCGCGTTCTTTTCCGCGTCGCCCAGCTTGGCCATCAGCGCCTTGTAGACCGTGTTCAGGCGGCCATCCTGGTACGCGTATTCGGTGTCGATGCAGTCCTGCATCGTCGGGGTCACGCCTGCGGCGGCGCTGATGCAGGCGTCATAGGAAGGTCGCAGCACGACGTTTTCTCCTGAAGGTTTCGATGGTGCGGCGGCGGCATCCGCCTGGGTGGACGGCGCGCTCGGCGCTTGCGGATTCGCCGCAGGCGCATCGCTCGCGGGCGGTGCCGATGCTGGCGCTGGCGCTGGCGCGGCGGATGCCGCAGCCGGCGCCGGCGCGGAAGACCCGCCGTTGCATGCTGCGGTCAGACCGCAGAGCGCGAGCAGGCAGGAAAGGGGAAGAACCTTGACGATGGCCACTGTTGGAATTCGCCTTGTGGTGATGCGTGTAAGGGAGGGCAGTTCTAAACGATCGTCGAAACCGTGTCCATCGGATCGCCGGATTGCCACGACACCGCTACACGGCCGTTCAAACAACGCAGACAGTCTGCCGACAACGTCTCGACGAGCCGCAAGCGACTTGCATCGGCAACGTCCACTTCACGGGCACGATCGAGGGCTTCGCACGCGGCACCGGCTCGATGCCGCGTGCGCCGCCCAGCAGGAACGCCACGCAGTTCCGAACGCGCGTGGATGCCAGCCCGATCGATGATCGAACCGGCATCGGCTGCCATCCGACACGCCCGCCGGCGGCAGCCGATGCTGGCGACAGGCATCAGCGCGTCGGTGTCTGCGACTGCGTCTGGGTGCGCTGATCCTGGCTCTGCTCCTGCGCCTGCCGCTGGGTTTCCGCTACCAGCTGCTGCTGGCTCTGTTCCAGCGGCACCGTCGCGGCATGTTGCTTGTCCACGTAGGCGCGGTTCACGTCGTGCGGGTTGTTCGGGTTGCGCTCCACCGCGATCAGGCCCTTGCCGTCGGTGCTGTGGACCACGTCGTCGATGCGCGACATGCCGCCGACCTTGGCTTCGAACGCCACCTGCCCGGCCGCGCGCTGCATTTCCTCGCGGCTATTGAACCCGCCGTTCGGGCCCTGTTTCTGCAGCTTCTCCAGAGCCTGGGTGAACAGCGGATTGTCGGCACGCTGCGCCTCGGCGGCGGCCGGGTTGAGCTTGGCGTCGGTCTTGCCCTGCGTCTGCAGCTTGCTCAGCGCATCGAGGGTGACCTTGTCGGCGATGCCGGTCGGCTCGATGCCCTTCTCGCGCTGCAGGTTGGCCACCACTTCCTTGGTCTTGTCGCCGTAGTAGCCGGTGCCGGTCAGCAACTTGCCGCTGTTGTCCTTGATGCCGAGTTCGATCAGGCTCTGCTGCATCGCCTTCACGTCGGGGCCCTGCTCGCCCGGCTTCAGCGAGGTGCGCGCGTCATGGCCTTGGCCGTGCGTCTGCGACTGCGTCTGCTGCCTGTCCTGCAGCAGGTCGCGTGCCTTGGCCAGCGGATCGGCCGCGAACAGCTTGGCGTTCTTGTGGCTGGCCAGATAGTCATCCAACGGCATGGTGTTGACGCCCTTGCTGCCGCTGGACTGGCTGATCAGCAGTTCGCCGCTCTTGGGATCGCGCACCACCATCATGATGTGGTCGATGCCGTGCCAGTAGTCATGGCCCGATTTGTGTTTGGCATCGACGCCGATGACCATGCCTTCCTTCAGCGCGCCGGGCTTGAACACGTCCTGGCCCTGCAGCAGCGCGCCGGAACTGAGGGAGGCCTTCTTGACGATGTCGCCGGAGCCGACCATGCCTTGCGTCAGCAGATCCTTTTGGCCGAACACCTCGTGGCCGGCTTTCCGGTTGATCTCCAGCATCGTCTTGTTCTGCAGCTCGGTCACCCAGCCGGAGCAGTCGATGTAGCCCTGCTCCAGATGCTTGCCGTCCACGCCGGGGTGGGAAAGCTTGTGGTCCTTGATGTTGATCGCGTACTTCACGTCGTCGTACTTGATGCCCATCTCGTACGCGGCGGTGAGCTTGATCCCGTCGTGGCCGTCCTGCTTGGCGGTCGTGGCCGGATGTGCGGCCGGATGCACGGGCGCATGCGGCTGCATGCGACCCGCCGGGACCGGCTGCGGGGCATGACCCTCGGTGACCGGCTTGATGCCCTTTTCCGGGATCGCGATGTGGTCGAACTTGGTGTCCCAGTACTTCAGGAACGTCTTGGCCATGTCCTGGTCGGACATCTTCTTGAACTCGGCCAGCGAAGATCCGGTGTAGGCCTCGAACTGCTTGGCCCCGGCCGCATCCTTTTCGCGCGGCACGTTGTTGAGGATGTTCGGACGCGTGTCTTCGCGCGCGAAGCTGCCGGTGGCGACCGCGGCCTGGATCGAGCGGTAGCCGCCGGCGCCCTGCTGGTGCGCCATGTACATGTCCAGGCCATCGGGCTGCGGCTTGCCGGACAGGTACGGACGGTGGTCCTTGTCGTGCTGCCGGGTCAGCGAATGCTGGTTGTCCTGGTACAGACGCGCCGCGGCGTCGGTATTGGCCACTGCATCCAGTTCGCGGCCGCTGATGCCGTAGGCCGCTGCGGTGCCGGGGGTGAACTGGAACAGGCCCTTGGCGCTGTTCGGGCCGCGGCTGGCCTGCTCGTTGAACTTGCCGCCGGTTTCGATATAGGCGAAACGCATGAAATCGTCGACCGGAATGTGGCGTTCCTTGGCCTCACGCTCGATGATGTCGAGGTTCTCGGCCTTCGTGTAATCGCGTGCCATCTCGTGTTACTCCTTGAGGTTGATATACGGCGGCGTGCGCCGACAAGGTCAACCGAGCTCGTCCGTGAGCTTGTTAGTGCGCGGTCAACAAAACAATTCGGGTACTGCGGGGAATGCGTTCTTGCTGCTGCCGGTGCGTCGATCGGCGGATCGGCGCGCCGGTGGATTCATGGGCCATCTTTCGGCAGGTACTGTCCGCTCGCCTGGTCGTACGCATAGACCACCGCGTCGGATGCATCGAGCATGCGCGCCCTGCCGGGACCTGCGATCGCGGTGCCGCTCAGCGCCACGCGCAGAGCAGGCATGGGTTCGCCCGGTACCGTCTCGAAGCTCAGCGTGCCGACGCTGGAGACATGCGGGACGACGCCTTCTTCGTCGCTGCTGGCTTCGTTGTCCTCGCCGGCGGCGACCGTTCCCAGGTATACCCAGCCCCGGTAGTCGCCCAGGTCGTTCTTGTCCGGATCGAACGTGAACAACGCGAAGCTGGCGCTGGTGACGCCATTGCCGAAGCTCGAGGTCGGCACCGCCAGCAGCAGGTGGCCATTGTCCAGGACGTGCTGCTGCGGCTTGCGCGTCTCGTCGAGCGCATCGGCGCGCTCGTAACTGCCGAAGGCGCCGACGTAGCGCTGTGCGTGGAAGACCATCCACGGCCGCTCGCTGCCGGGGTCGGTCAGGACGAAGGTGGCCTGGCTGAGCGAAACGCTGTCGTCCGGACCGGGAAAGGTTTCCTCGTCGTCGTTGCCGTACCTGCCGCGCGTTGCGTAGGCGAAACCGGTGTAATAGTGCTTGCCGCCCAGATCGAAATGCTGGCCGCACCAGAAGCTGGCCACGGCGCCGTTGTCGATTTCGTACGAGAGGGCGCCATCGCCGTCGATCCCGTAGATCAGATACAGCACGCTGCCCGGATAGGGCGGCGCTTCGGTGGCGACGGCGAGCTTGTTGTCATTGGACATGTGCAGAACATCCTGTATTCGTTGAAGAAGCCGAAAAACACTCCTGAAAATCCCGACACGCCACGCCGCCGTATCCGGATGCCGCCCTCTTGCGCATCGCAGACACAGCGCGACCTACGCGGATGAAGAACTCCTCGCAGGCGCGGCTTCGGACAGAGAACGGTGGATTGCAATCCGGCCCCAAAGCAGGGGCGGTGATGGCGTTCGCGCATGGCGAACCGCAAGCCGGCGATCCACTCCGGCATTTCGGGCGAGTGCAGCATCCATTGCCGCTCGCGAATGACTCGCCTGATCATCAGGCCCCGTGGCGGCATCTTACCCAGTTCCAGTGCCGGCGACCAGCGGGCAAGCCCCCTCCGCGCCCACCGCCGGCCGGCCCTGGCGCGGGCCGGTCGGCGGCTGTTCAGCGATCCAGCGGCGGCACGTACTTGCCGGCGGCTTGGTCGTAGGTGTAGGTCGCCACGTCGCCGGCGCCCAGGGGACGGACCTTGCCGGGACCGGCGATGGCGGTGCCGCTCATGGCCACGCGCAGGCTCGGCAGCGGCCCGGTGCCGGGTTCGAAGCTCAGCGTGCCGGTGCTGGACGCGCACTTCATCGTGCCCTGATCGTCGCAGGCCGCGCCGTTGTCTTCGCCGGTGGCCACGGTGCCCAGGTAGACCCAACCCTTGTAGTCGCCCAGGTCGTTCTTGTTCGGGTCGAAGGTGAACACGGCGAAGCCGGAGCTGGTGATGCCGTCGGCGAAGCGCGTGGTCGGCAGCGCCAGCAGCAAGTGGCCGTCCTTGGTCTCGGTGCTCTGCGGCTTGCGCTTCTGGTCCAGCGTATCGGCCTTCTCGTTGCCGCCGAAATCGCCAACCCAGCGTTGCGCATGGAACAGCGTCCAGGTCGGCTTGCCGTCCGTGCTGTCGAGCACATAGGTGGCCTGGCTGATGCTCACGCCGACGGCGGGATCCGGGGTGTTCTCTTCCTCCGACTTGCCGTACTTCTCCGGACCCGCATTGGCGAAGCCGGTGTAGTAGTGCTTGCCGCCGAGGTCGAAGCGATAGCCGTACCAGAAGCTGGCCAGGGCGTTGTTGTCGATCGTGTAGGACGCCGAGCCGTCGCCCTTCATGCCATAGATATCGGCGAGCACCTGCCCGGGCGCCGGCACCTCGACGCCGACCGGCTCGGGTTGCGCGGCCGCGGACGCGGGTGCAGGCGCGGCGGCAGCGGTCGCCGCGGGTTGCGCCTGCGTGCCCGCCGGCGCGGGGTCGGCGGGCTTGTCCGTGCAACCGCCGATCAACAGGAGCGTTGCCGCCCACAGGGCTGTCTTTGCGAGCCTCATCACTGCGTCCTTTGGAGTTCTTGGCGCGCTCATGCTACCAAGAACGCGTTGGCTCCAATGGATGCCGCGCCAGGTCGGCGCGGCGCCACAGGCGTGGTCGCCTGCATGCAGTGCCGGACGACCCGGCAGCGCTACGGCACGTCCTGCTCCTGCGCCGGAGTCGGCTGCGGCTGCGGTCGCGCCTGCGCCGGCTGGGTCAGCGCATAGAGAATGCGCAGGTCCTCGGCATCGAACGCGGTGGCGTCGTTGCCGCGGTAATGGTGGTGGAAGGCGCGCAGCGTGGCCGCGCGGTCGTCGATCGGATAGCCGATCAGCGCCAGCGCCTGCCACGGGTCGAAGCCGGGCGGCGCCGGCGGCGTGTCCGCGGCGGGCCAGCGGCCGAAACCGGCGTCGGCGAGGCGCTTCCACGGAAACAGCGGACCCGGATCGACCTTGCGCGTGGGTGCGAAGTCCTCGTGCCCGACCACCTGCGTGCGCGGGATGCGCAGCCGCGTGCACAGGTCCTCCAGCAACAGCAGCAGGCTGTCGATCTGCGCGGCGGCGAACGGAGTCTTGCCGTCGTTGTCCAGCTCGATGCCGATCGAGGCGGAGTTGATGTCGGTGATCGTGCCCCAGCGCCCGGCGCCGCCATGCCAGGCGCGGCGCTCGTCGCTGACCAGCTGGTAGCGCTTGCCGTCGCGACCGATCAGGTAATGCGCGCTGACCTTGCCCTTGCTGTTGTGCGAACGCAGCGTGTCCAGGCTGCGCTGCACCGAGTCCTGGTCGGTGTAATGGATCACGATCAGGATCGGCCGGCGCAGATCCTGGTTCGGCGACGGCACCCACTCGGCCAGCGGATTGCGCTGCGGCGCGTGCGCGCAGGCGCCGAGCAGGGCGACCAGCGCCAGCGGTGCCAGCCAGCGGATGCGGGGCGATGCGGGAGGGGGAAAGCGTCGGGTCATGGAGAAGATTCCGGGGCATCTGACAGTGAGCGGCAAGCGCAAGCAATAGCAGTATCTGGAAATTTGGTGAACGAGATGCTTGTTGTGGGAGGGACTTCAGTCCCGACGGGCCTTACCGCTAAAGCGTCGGGACTGAAGTCCCTCAGGACAGGATCCCACCCGCACGAACGCCAGGTCGGCATAGTCGTAGCTGAAATCCGCGTTCGGATCGACATGCGCCAGTTGCATCCGTTGCACGCCGTCGGCACCGACAGCGAAGTCCAGCCACGGCTCGGCATCGACGCTGGCGTCGTCCCAGTCCACCAGCCAGCGCGCGCCGGCCTGCATGACCCGGCCGCGCAGCAGCGGCGACTTGCGCGCCTGGAAGCGCAGCAGTCCCTGCTGCGGGCAGAGCACGACCTCGCCGAACCACGGATCGCGCCACACGCCTTGCCGATCGCGCGAGGCGGCGCTGGCGACCGGTGTGCGCGCAGACGTATCCACTGCGGCAGGCGCCGCCTTGTCGGCCTGCGCACGCGCGCGTTCGAGCAACGTGGCGTAGTGCACGACATCCAGCGCACGCTCGCCGGGACGGGTGAACTGCTTGAGCAGCGCTTCGCTCAACACGGTCCGCATCTCGCCGCCCTCGCCGTTGCTGAGGATGACGAAGCCGCTGCGCCGATCCGGCAGCAGCACCAGCGCCGAATACATGCCCATCAGGGTGCCGGTGTGCGCGACCTGCCACTGCCCGTCCACGTCGGACAGGCGCCAGCCGTAGCCATAGCCGTACAGGCGCGTGCCGTCCCAGTCGCGCATCTGCGCCGAGATCGGCATCGGCGTGTGCAGCGTCCACAGCGCCTGGCGCTGCGCCGGCGACAGCCAGGGCGCAGTGCCGGTGTCGGGCGACAGCCAGGCGCGCATCCAGGTCAGCATGTCGTCGAGACTGCAGCGCACGCCGCCAGCCGCCATCGACGGCGTATCCGCGATCCGCGCCGGGTCCGCGCGCACCACGACGTTGGCCTCGCCCTGGCGCATATGCGGCTGGGCGACGTTGCCGACCGCGTCGCGCTCCCAGGCGCCGACCTGGCAGCGGCGCATGCCCAGCGGCGCGAACACCTGCTCGCGCAGCAGTTGCTCGTAGGGCTTGCCGCCGGCGCGCGCGGCCACTTCGCCCGCGACCACGTACAGCAGGTTGTCGTAGGCGTAGTGCGCGCGGAAGCTGTGGGTCGGCTTCAGGTAGGCCAGCCCGGCGATGATGTCGGCGCGGGCGAACGCGTTGGGTTCCGGCCACAGCATCAGATCGCCGGCGCCCAGGCCCAGGCCGCTGTTGTGGATCAGCAGGTCGCGCACCTGGATGTTGCGCGTGACCCACGGATCGTACATGCGGAATTCCGGCACATACCGGGTCACCGGATCGTCCCAGCGCAGCTTGCCGGCATCGACCAGCCGCGCCAGCAATGCGGTGGTCATCGCCTTGCTGTTGGAGGCGATCTTGAACAGCGTCGCGCCATCGATGCGCTCGCCGCTGCCGGCACGCAGCTCGCCGGCGCTGCGCGTGTAGACCACTTCGCCGTTGTCGATCACGCCGACTGCCAACCCCGGCAGCCGGTAGCGGGTCATGGCCTGCTCGAACAGGCGGTCGAGCTCGGCGCGCGGCGGCGGCGTGTCCGCAGCGCCAGGCGCGGCCGCCGCCAACGCCGGCAACACCAGGCAGACCGCGAGCAACGCGCTGCGCAGGCGTCCCGCGCTTGCAACGCTGCGCGACGGCGTCCCCGGTCTCGTCGACTCCAGCGTGGCAGCCTCGCCTCGCACGCGCTCCCTCAAAAGGTGTAGGTGAAATTGGCGTACAACTGCCGCCCGATCGCACTGTACACGCGCGGGAAGTACGGCCAGGCGGTGTAGGTGTCGTCGCGCGGATGGATCTTGTCGAACACGTTGAGCACGCTGATGCCGAGCGTGGCCTTGTCGGTGATCCGCTTGGCGATGTCCGCGTTCCAGATCACGTACGGCGCCACGCGTCCGCTCTCGGCGTAGTTGGGACGCGAGCCGTAGCGGTAGCCGTACAGGCTGGTCGACCAGTCGCCGACGCTCCAGTTCGCACGCCAGTTGGCGCGGGTGCGGAACGCCAGGTAGTCGACGTCGTTCATCACGTCCACCGGCCTGGCCCCGGCGAACTGCGCCACTTCCATCTTCAGCACGCGGGTATAGCCGGCCTGCAACCCGAACGCGCCCCAGTCGCCGAGGTCGAAGCTGTAGCGCAGGTTGGCGTCCACGCCGTCGGTCCGCATCAGCGACTGGTTGATCGGGAAGGTCTCGAACGCGGTGATCTGGCCTTCGGCGGTGAGGTCGGTACCCGGGCTGCGGGTCACCGACTGGATGTAGAACTGGCAGGCCGCCGATGCGGTATCGACCGCATTGCCGGCGCGGTCGCTGCCGAGCAGGCAGTTGGCGTTGTTCTCCAGCAAGGTCTCGCTGGAAATCGACTCGACCCGGCCTTCCAGTTCGATGCGGTAGTAGTCCGCGCTCAGCGACAGGGTCGGCAACACGTCCCACACGAAACCCAGCGTGGTCGACTTGCCCTTCTCCTCTTCCAGCAACGGATTGGACGACTGGGTGGAGAAGGTCTGGTATTCGTGCGCGGCCGAACAGGCATCGGACAGCGGATCCAGGCCGTCGCGGCGGCACAGGTATTCGTCGGTGACGGTGGGATTGTTGGCGCTGGTGCCGGCATAGATCCACAGCAGGTCCGGCGCGCGGAAACTGGTGGCGTGGCTGCCGCGCAGCAGCAGGCTGTCGAACGGCCGCCACTCCAATCCCGCCTGCCAGGTCGCGGCATCGTCGACCGCGGTGATGTCGTCGTACTTGTCGTAGCGCGCGGCCAGCGTCGCGCTGAGACGGCGGAAGATCGGCACGCGCAGTTCCAGGCCTGCGGCGTAGCGGTCGCGCGGGCCGCCGCCCGGGGTCTGGGTCAGGTTGTAGATGCGCTCGCTGCCGATGTAGTCCACGGTGGTGCGCGGATCCGGCGCGAGGTCGTACTTCTGCCGCGCCGCCTCCAGCACGGTGGCGATCTGCACCATGCCGGCCGGCAGGGCGAACAGGTCGCCGCTGAACACGAACTGGGCCTGGTCGGTGCTGGATTCGCCGCGGCTCACCACCTCGGTGGTGAGCTGGTCGTACAACGCCGCGCTGCCCGGCGCGAACAGTTTGTCGGCGTAGAACTCGCGGATCTCGGTGCCGTCGGGCCGATAGCCGAGCAGCGGCCCCATGTAGTAGTCGCGCACCGCGTTGGTGAGGAAGCGCGGGCGCCGCGTGGTGATGTCGTAGCGCGACATCGACACGCTCGCGTCCCAGTCGAAGCGGCCGTCGAACAGCTTGCCGCGCACGCCGGCGTTGAGGTTCCAGGATTTCTCGTCGTACTCGATGTTCTTGATGCCGCCCACTTCCGAGGGCAGGAAGATGCGCTGCGCGGTGACCAGGCCCAGGTCCGGATCGTAGACGGTGAACGCGCCTTCGCCGATGTAGTAGTGGGTCTGGCTGGAGCTTTCGTCCTTGGAGCGGTTGGCCAGCACCTGCGCATAGCCGGTGACTTCTTCGCTGAAATCGAAACTGCCGGACAGATACGCGGACGTCTTGCCGTAGCCGTTCTGCACCGAGCGGCCTTCGTAGTAGCCGAACGCACCGCAGCGGTTGGCCGCGGCCAGGCTGTCGGCGGTCTTGTACGGCCTGAATGCCGGGTTGGTCGCCGCACACGCCGCGTCCAGCGCCCCGGCCGACGTGGACAGCGCGCCGCCGCTGGGCCACAGATAGGTATTGCCGCGACGCAGGTAGACGCCGGAAATCGAGGCATTGGGGCTGGACGGATCGGCCTTGTTGCCGGGGTGGTCGTCGTACGAATCCAGGAAGTCGCGCTGGCTGGCGACGATGGCTTCGCGGTCCAGCCGTTCGAACGCGTAGGTCAGGCTCCAGCGATCGCCGGTACGCCCGCCGCTCCATTGCAGCTGGCCGCTGTCGCCGCCGCCGCGCGTGGTGGTGCCGCCGCGCAGGCGCAGCGTGTCGCCGCTGAAATCGCGCTTGGTGATGATGTTGACCACGCCGGCCACCGCGTCGGAACCGTAGATCGCCGAGGCGCCGCCGCTCATCACCTCGATGCGCTCCACCGCCGCCGCCGGAATGCTGCCCAGGCTGACCGCGGTGCCGTTGGCGTTGTAGGACTGCGGGTAGTCGGCCATGCGCTTGCCGTTGAGCAGGATCAACTGGTAGCCGGGCCCCAGGCCGCGCAGGTTGAGGTACTGGCCGTTGGGCGAACTGCCGGTCTGGTCGCTTTCGTTGAAGGCGCTGCCGCTGAACTGGGTCAGCGTGCCGAGCGATTCCCACACCGTGCTGAAGCCCTGCTTCTGGATGTCCTGCGCGGTGATGACGGTCACCGGCGCCGGCCCTTCCACCTGCGAGCGCGCGATGCGCGAACCGGTGACGGTGACCTTGTCCAGGTCGTGCGTGGCGACGGCGGTGTCCTGCGCCGCGGCGAGCGGCGGCAATGCGCATCCGGCCAGCAGCGCGAGCGCGAGGCGGGACGGTCGGACGTGGCAACGGGAATGCTGGACTCGGATGGGCATGCGGCTCTCTCCTGCAATCGACGACGGACGCTGACAACGGCGCCCCAAGTCGACGCAGGCCGGCAGCCGGCCGCCTTCCCTGGGCACCCACGCGGACAACATGGCGCACGGCCGTAGCACGGCGCCGTTCTCTGTACTCGCTACTTTCCCCAGGTGCGGATGCCCAACAGCGCCCCCTGCGACGTACGCCCGTGATCCCCAGGCCAGCGCCTCGCTGCTGACGGGAACGGCGCCTGTCGCCTCCGCTTCCTCGCCCCTGCGTTTCGGGTGTAGCACGCTGCGAAATCGCATGTCAATCGCGCATTCTTGACAAGCCCCATCGAGGAAAAGACTATTCGGAAGCCGGCGCGCAGCGGTCCGGCATTCTTTCCACCGCCCGGGGTCCGATGAATACGATGCGTGGCCTGTGCCTGTTACTGGCCGCCGCATTCAGCGCGCCCATCGCCGCGGCCAGCGTCGCCAGCGAGGCGCCGTTCCAGTTGCAGGCCAGCCAACTGCAGGCGGAGTACTGGATCGCGCGTTTGCCCGATGCGCCGCGCCCGCTGCTCGACGCGGCGCAGGTGCAGGCCTTCAACGCGCACCTGTTGCGCCACGATGCCTCGATGCACGACCTGCAGGCGCTGCCCGAGCGCTACAGCGCAGCGCAGGTGCGCGCGCAAGTGCTGGCGCTGTCGGCACCGCCGACGCGCACGCTCTACGACGCGCACGGCGCCGCGCTCGACGCCGCGCAGCTGGCCGCCCTGCAATCGGCGCTCGCCCTGGATGCGATTCCCGCGCAGGTCGCGCCGCGCTACGCGCTGGTGGTGCGCCGCGCCGATCTGCGTACCTTCCCGACCCGACAACGCGTTTTCAGCACCCGCGACGACCACGACATCGATCGCTTCCAGGAATCGGCGCTGTATCCCGGCACCGCGGTGGCGATCCTGCATGCCAGCCGCGACGGCCAGTGGCTGTTCGTGCTGGCGCCGAACTACGCGGCGTGGATCGCGCGCGAACGCGTGGCCGAAGGCGATCGCGCCACGGTGCTGGACTACGCGCAGCGCACGCCGCGGCTGGTGGCGACCGGCGCGCGCACGCTGACCGCCTTCACCCCGGAATTGCCCGCGGCGTCGCACCTGTCGCTGGACATGGGCAGCAGCCTGCCGCTGCTGCAGGACTGGCCGGCGCAACAGGCGGTCAACGGCCAGTCGCCGCTGGCCGCCTACGTAGTGCAACTGCCCTTGCGCGACGACGATGGCCGACTGCGGCTGGCGCCCGCGCTGGTGCCGCGCGGTGCCGACGTCGCCGCCGCGCCGCTGGCGGCGACGCAACGCAACCTGCTGCGGCAGGCCTTCAAGTTCCTCGGCGAACGCTACGGCTGGGGCAACGACTACGACGCGCGCGACTGCAGCGGCTTCGTCTCCGACGTCTACCGCAGCCTGGGCATCGCGTTGCCGCGCAATACCGGCGACCAGGCGCGCAGCCCCACTCTCGCCAGCGTGTCCTACGCCGCTGACGCGCCGCTGGCGCAACGGCAGCGAACGCTGGCGCGGCTGCAGGTCGGCGATCTGGTGTACATCCCCGGCCACGTGATGATGGTGATCGGCCACGACCGCGGCCACACCTGGGTGATCCACGACGTGGCCGGCGCCGGCTACCGCGACGCGTCCGGGCAATTGCAGCGGGTGCGCCTCAACGGCGTCTCGGTGACGCCGCTGGAGCCGATGCTGCTGGGCGACGGCACGCCCTTCATCGACCGCATCACCCGCATCCAACGCGTCCGCCCGTTATCTATCGAATGAAGATCACCGACATCCAACTGGGCATGCTGCGCGTGCCGTTGAAGACCCCGTTCAAGACAGCGTTGCGGACCGTGGAGACGGTCGAAGACGTGGTGGTACTGGTGCATACCGACAGCGGCCACATCGGCTATGGCGAAGCGCCGGCCACGGCGCCGATCACCGGCGACACCCACGGTTCGATCATCGCGGCGATCGACCGCTTCATCACACCGCGCCTGATCGGCGAGGACGTGGCCGACCTCAACCGGATCACCGGGCGGATCCAGGGCGCGCTGGAGCGCAACAGCAGCGCCAAGGCCGCGGTGGAGATCGCGGTCTACGACCTGTGGGCGCAGCTGTACGGCGCGCCGCTGTACAGGATGCTCGGCGGCGGCACGCCAGCCATCACCACCGACATCACCATCAGCGTGGACGCCATCGACAAGATGGTGGCCGATGCGCTGTCGGCGCTCGCGCGCGGCTTCGCGGCGCTGAAGATCAAGGTCGGCAAGGACATCGACGTGGACATCGCGCGGGTCAAGGCGATCCACACCGCGGTCGCAGGCCGCGCCTCGCTGCGGCTGGACGCCAACCAGGGCTGGACGCCGAAACAGGCGGTGTACGCGATGCGTGCGCTGGAAGACGCCGGCGTGGCGCTGGAGCTGCTGGAGCAACCGGTCAAGGCCTGGGACATCGACGGGCTGAAGTACGTGACCGAGCGCGTGAACACGCCGGTGATGGCGGACGAGAGCGTGTTCGGGCCGGCGCAGGTGTTCGACCTGATCCAGCGCCGCGCCGCGGACATCGTCAACATCAAGCTGATGAAGACCGGCGGACTGTCCAACGCGATCCGCATCGCCGACATCGCCGCGCTGTACGGGGTGGAGTGCATGATCGGCTGCATGCTCGAGTCGAGCATCAGCGTGGCGGCGGCGGTGCACCTGGCGGTGGCCAAGGCGGAGGTCATCACCAAGGTGGACCTGGACGGCCCGTCGCTGGGCCTGTTCGACCCGGTGCAGGGCGGAGTGCTCTTCAACGACTCGCAGATCACGATCACCGACGCGCCGGGCCTGGGCATCCGCGAGATCCGCGGCCTGGAACTGCTGCCGCCGCGCGGGTGATCTGGGCGCGCTGGCGCTTGCGCTGCAATGCGCACGGCCGACGCATGCGATGGCTTCCATCGCGATCGCGCTTGCCTTCATCGCGTATCGCTGTGACGCCATTGCGCGCCAGGGCGGACAACCACCGGGACTCCGGCACGCGCATCTGAAACGCTAAACAGATCCAGGTTGCCACCTGCTTTTGCTCTGCTCTGCTCTGCTCTGCTCTGCTGTGCTCTGCTCTGCTGTGCTGTGCTGTGCTGTGCTCTGCTGTGCTCTGCTGTTGCTTTTACCGGGTTCCCTTCCGCAGCGGCGGATGGACCGGGGAAAAACCCGAAGGGCGGCGCACATGGATGTGCGCCGTTCGCGGCAGGGGCAGGATGCCCCTTCCGCGAATCCCCGGTGCATCCGCGGACCCGTAGCGCGCAGCGCGGAGGGCGCAAGGCAGGGCGTGCTTTCTTTTGGTTACTTTTCTTTGCACGAGCAAAGAAAAGTGACCCGCCAAGGGCGGAAGCCTTTGCTTTGCTGTTGCTTTTTTGCTTGGGCATTGGCTTTTGTAGGAGCGGCTTCAGCCGCGACACCTTCCTGACAGAATCGGTCGCGGCTGAAGCCGCTCCTACAGTGATTCCTTCATCGCTATCGCAAAGGCAAAAGCAAAAGCAAAGGCTTTCGCCTGCGGCGAGTTACTTTTCTTTGCTTGTGCAAAGAAAAGTAACCAAAAGAAAGCACACCCTCCTCCGCGCCCTCCGCGCTGCGCGCTCCGGGTCCGCGAATAGGACGGGATTCGCGGAAGGGGCATCCTGCCCCTGCCGCGAACGGCGCACATCCCTGTGCGCCGCCCCTTCGGGGTTTTTCCCGCCCTATTCGCCGCTACGTAAGGGACCCGGTAAATCAAGATCAAAAGCAAAAAAGCAACAGCAACAGCAACCCCAACCGCAGCAGCAGCAGCAGCAGCAATAGCAATAGCAATAGCATCAGCCGCGCCACACGATCGAGCTGCGTAGCAAACCGACCGAGCTTGCCGCGTCGTGCATTGCCAACAGCCCCAAGCACACCACACCATCGGCGCACCAATCCACAGCGCCTACCGACACCGCACGGACGGTCTGCGTGCCTGATCCCGCGCCGCAGATCGAACAACTGTTGTACCGTGCAGCATTGCCGCATCTGCTCGACTTCGCGGTCGGGCCGACGCGCCAAACCCACCCCGACCGCAGGCGGCAGCCGGCGGTGAACCTGCAGCGGGCCCAGCACCCGCTCGATGCCCGATCGCGACCGGAGATGCGCATGCCGAAATTCCCATGGTGGTCCGCCCTGACGCAGACCGGCCGCTTCCGCCGCAGCTGCCTGGCGGCCATGGCAGTAGTGCTGTGCACCGCCGTGACCGGCACGTGCCTGGCCGCCACCGGCGACACCATGCCGCCGGCACTGCAGCAGGCGCGCCAGCTGGTGCTGGTCGTGGCCCCGGACTGGGACAGCCCGCGCGGGCAACTGCAGGCGTTCGAACGCACGGCGCAGGGCTGGCGCGCGCACGGCCAGCGCTTCGATGTCGCACTCGGCCGCAACGGCAGCGCCTGGGGGCTGGGCCTGCACCCGGCGCAGACCGACGGCCCGCAGAAACGCGAAGGCGACGGCCGCAGCCCGGCCGGCGTCTTCACCATCGGCGAGGCGTTCGGTTATGCGCAGCGCATCGACAGCGCGCTGCCGTACCAGCCGATGCAGCAGAGCAGCTACTGCATCGACGTGCCCGATTCGCCGCTGTACAACCGCATCGTCGACGCCGACCGGGTCGGCGCCGACGCGGTGGCCGGCTCGACCGAGCCGATGCGCCTGGACCTGCACCACGACGGCGATCGCCGCTACGAAGAAGGCTTCGTGATCGGCCACAACCCGCAGGCGCGGCCCGGCGCCGGCAGCTGCATCTTCGCCCACCTGTGGCGTGCCGCGGGCGAAGCCACCGCCGGCTGCACCGCGATGGAGCCGGCCGACATGCAGCGCCTGCTGGCCTGGCTGCGGCCGGACGCCGCGCCGTTGTTCGTGCTGCTGCCGCGCAACGACTACGCACGCCTGCGCGGCGCCTGGGCGTTGCCGGCCGTGGAGCCGGCACCATGAGCAACGCACCCGAACCGAGCCTGGTCCGCGCGGTCAGCCGCTGGCAGATCGTCGGCCTGTCGATCAACGACGTCATCGGCAGCGGCATCTATCTGCTGCCCGCCGCCACCGCCGCGCTGCTCGGACCGATGAGCCTGTGGGCGGTGCTGCTGGCCGGGCTGGCGGTGGGCTTGCTGGTGCTGTGCTACGCGCAGGCGGCCAGCTATTTCGACGAACCCGGCGGCAGCTACCTGTATGCGCGCGAGGCGTTCGGCCGCTTCGCCGGCTTCGAGATCGGCTGGATGATCTGGCTGACCCGGATCAGTTCCGCCGCCGCGCTCGGCAACGGCCTGGCCGATGCGGTGGTGCGCTTCTGGCCGGCCGCGGCCGGCGGCGGCGCGCGCCTGGCGATCGTGGTCGGCTCGCTCGGCCTGCTCACCGCGATCAACGTGATCGGGGTGAAATCGGCCGCGCGCACCGGCGTGGCGCTGGTGATCGGCAAGCTGGTGCCGCTGCTGCTGTTCGTGGCCATCGGCCTGTTCTACGTGGACTGGTCGTGGGCGTTCTCCGGCCAGGCGCCGGACCCGCGCGACTTCGGCAACATGGGCGAAGCGGCGCTGCTGTTGCTGTTCGCCTACGCCGGCTTCGAGAACATCCCCGCCGCCGCCGGCGAATACCGCAATCCGCGCCGCGACGTGCCGTTCGCGCTGATCACGATGATCGTCACCGTCACCCTGATCTATGCCGCAGTGCAGGTGGTCGCGCAGGGCACGCTGGCGAACGTGGCGCAGTCGGCGACGCCGTTGGCCGATGCCGCCAGCGGCTTCGGCGGCGAGGCGCTGGCGCTGATCCTCACCGTCGGCGCCACCATCTCCATCCTCGGCACCACCAGCAACACGGTGATGCTGGGGCCGCGCTTCCTGTTCGCGCTGGCGCAGGACGGTTACGGCCCGGCGTTCCTGGCGCGGGTGCATCCGCGCTTCCGCACGCCCGCCGCGGCGATCCTGCTGCAGGGCGTGCTGTCGCTGGCGCTGGCGCTGTCCGGCTCGTTCGTGCAGCTGGCGCTGCTGTCGATGGTCACCCGCCTGTTCGCCTACATCGGCACGGCCGCGGCGGTGCTGGTGCTGGCACGGCGCTACCGCGACCGGCCGGGTGCGCTGCACCTGCCGGGCGGCCCGCTGATCCCGGTCGCCGCGTTGCTGCTGGCGTTGGCGTTGCTGCTCAGCGCCAGCTGGCAGAACCTGGCCGCGGCCGGCGTGGCGCTGCTGGTCGGCGCGCTGTTCTACCGCTTCCCGCGCAAGGCGCCGTAGCGCCTTCACGCGGCCTTGCGCCGCTGTCACGTGCGGGTAACCGCATCGCTTCGACTCTGGGCGCCAGCCTCAGCGATGGAGTCCGCGATGAAACTACGCCGTGTCTACAGCGCCCCCGATCTGGCCACCGCCACCCGTGCCCTGCAAGCGGCACGCGGCGCCGGCATCGACAACGACGACCTGTCGTTGATCGCCCGCAGCGACATCGAACTGGACGCGATCCCCGACGAGCGCAAGGACGTCAAGACCGACGCCTTGCCCGCGGCCGCACGCGGTGCGTTGGGCGGCGGCGCGGCCGGCTTGCTCGCTGGACTCGCGGCGATCGCGGTGCCGCCGCTGGGCATCACCCTGGCCGGCGCCGGGGTGATGGCCATCGCCGGCGCACTGGTCGGCAGCTGGTCCTCGGCCCTGGTCGGCGCCACCGTGCCGGATCCGGTGCGGCGCAACTTCGAAGAGGAAATCGAGGCCGGCCGCATCCTGGTGGTGATCGAGGGCGAAGCGTCGCAACTCGATGCCGCCGATGCGGCACTGCGTGGCGCAGGCACGATCGCGCTGCCCTACCAGTCCGCCGCTGCCGCGCAATGACGGGCCCCTGCGCGTTGCACGCGGCACAGGATCGCGCCGCTAGGAGGCTTGCGCCGACGCCAGCGCGCGCATGCGCAGCAGCAAGCCGCCGGTGTGCACCAACGAATAGGCGATCAGCACCGCGGCGATCGCCAGGGTCAGCGGGCTGGCGTTCTGCAGCGACTGCGCGCTACCGCCGGAAAACGCACCGCTGGCCCAACGCCACGCCAGGCGTCCGATCAGCAGCACGCTGAGTCCGGCGCCGATCCAGGGATTGGGCGTGTAATAGCGCCGGCCCTCGATCACGTCGATGCGGGTGTGGTGCAAGGCGAAGGCCCCCAGCGCCGCGCCCGCCAGGACCCCCAGCGCCATGCCGAGGCGGACCGGCGGCACTACCGCCGCCAGGTAGGTCAGCCCTGCCGCCGCCAGCGCCAGCAGCAGCATCCGCGCCACGGTCCGCCGCGGCTGCCATGGCTGGCGGCCGAAATAGCGGCGGATGCGCCGGTAGTACAACCAGCCGATGCCGGCGGTGGCCAGGTACGGGGTGAGCAAGGCGATACCGGTGGCGGCCATGGAATCCTGCGACGGGGGACGAGCGGCGTTGCCGGATCGTAATCCATCCGTGGCCCGTGGCGTAGCCGGCGCCGGCGCGGCGGCGGCAATTGACCGCCGCGCCGTGCTTCATGCCTCGATCACGCGATGCTGGAATCGCATTAACGGCGCCGTCGCTAACGTCGGACACCCCATTCGCACAGGAGACAACGATGAGCGTTCCTTATCAGATCCCCGGTCGCGCGCCCAACGACGACGATCGCAGCCTGGTGTCGCAATACTGGCGCGAGCGGTTTGCCGAGGAGCCTTACTACAGCGACGGCGAACGCTTCGAGGACTACGAGCCGGCCTACCATGCCGGACACGAGGCGCGCGTACGCAACTTCAATCTGGCCTACGAACAGGTCGAGGCCGAACTGCACCGCAACTGGGACAGCACCAAGGGCTCGCAGACCCTGAGCTGGAGCAAGGCCCGCCATGCGGTGCGCCGTGCCTGGGAGCGGGCGGGTCAGGACTGAGGGTGATCGCAGCCGGAAGGGCTACCGTTGCGGTCGCTTCGGTGGGTCTTTCCGAGTCGCTGCGCGGTTATCGACGTGGCGCGGATTCGGGTTTGCGCGATGTCGGATGAGCTTGTGCGTTTCGGCGAGCGTCTCATGCGGACGGTTTTGGTCGCGGCTGAAGCCGCTCCTACACGAAGCGGCCTAACCGCTCCTACACGAAGCGGCCTAACAACGCGCTGCCCACCTTGTAGGAGCGGCTTCAGCCGCGACCGGCGCAATCGAGCGCCCGATATGGCCGCAACGCACACCATTTCCCACACATAGCGGCCACATCCCGCCAACACATCGTCATGCCGCTCTCAGCGGCGCGGCAACGCATCACCAGTCGGCTCGGGTGGCGTCAGCTCTCCACCGGCTGCAGCTGCAGCAGACGTCCGCCGCTACCGTCTTCCAGCAGCCACAGCGCGCCATCCGGGCCCTGTTCCACCTCGCGGATGCGCTTGCCCATGTCGTAGCGCGCCGCTTCGCGCGCGTTATCGCCGTTGAACTCGATCCGCACCAGCGACTGCGAGGACAGCCCGCCGATGAAGCCGTTCCCGCGCCACTGCGGGAAGCTGCTGCCGCTGTAGATCACGAAACCGGCCGGCGAGATCACCGGCGTCCAGCTGACCTTCGGCGCGGCGAATTCCGGGCGCGTGGAATGGTCGGGGATCGGCCGGCCGTCGTAATGGTCGCCGTTGGAGACGATCGGATAACCGTAGTTGGCGCCACGCTGGATCAGGTTCAGTTCGTCGCCGCCGGCCGGGCCCATCTCGTGTTCCCACAGCTGGCCGTTGGCGTCGAAGGCCAGGCCGAGCACGTTGCGGTGGCCGAGCGACCACACCTGCGCGGCGACGCCGCCGCGGCGCGCGAACGGATTGTCGGCCGGCACGCTGCCGTCGTCGTTGAGGCGCACGATCTTGCCCAGGTTGCCGCTCATGTCCTGCGCCGGATCGAACTTCTGCCGCTCGCTGGAACTGATCCACAGCTTGCCGTCGGGCCCGAACGCCAGGCGGTGGCCGTAATGGCCGTTGCCGGACACCTTGGGCTGCTGGCGCCAGATCACCTTGAGCTGCGACAGCGCGCCGCCGCCATTGCCGTCCAGGGTCAGCTTGGCGCGCGCCACCGCGCCACCGCGGGTGTCGCCGCTGCCGGCCTCGGCGTAACTCAGGTACACCCAGCCATTCTGGGCAAAGCCCGGATGCGCCAGCACATCGCCGAAACCGCCCTGGCCGCCATAGGCGACCGCAGGCACGCCGCTCACCGTGCCGGTCCGGCCGCTGGCCGGGTCGAAACGCTTGAGCGTGCCGCGCTTCTCGCTGATCAGCGCGCTGCCGTCTGGCAGGAAGCTCATCGCCCACGGTTCGTTGAAGGTGGCGAACGGCGTCGCCGAGAACGGCCAGTCGCCGCGCCGTTCGACGCTCTTGGCGGGCGGCGCCGCATTTGCCGCGGACACGACCAGACTCATCGCCAATGCACAGGCCAAACCCAGGGGAGAACGTTGCATGACGCGCACCTATCGAATGGGGTCGAAGGCCGAACCTAGCAAAGCAGGTGTGGACGGCAAGCATGCAATGGCCAAGCCGTGGCCGCGGTCACGCGCGGCGTTCGCGCGGCGTAGACAGCGGCCTGCGCGCGACGCAACGGCGGGCAAGGGAGACGTGCGCGCAGACGACCGTGACGCGGCCGCCTGCGCGCAGCTGTCAGGCCTGCGGCAGCAGTTCGAAGCCGACCGGCTCGCCGCTGGCCGACGACGCGCAGACCCACAGATCGAACAACCCCGGCTCGGCCTCGAACCGGCCGTCGCGGCCGCTGAAGGCCAGGGCGCGGCGGTCCAGGGTGAACACCACATCCATGCCCTGCCCCGGCGCCAGCCGCACCTTGCGGAAGCCTTTCAGTTCGCGCACCGGGCGCACCCGGCTGGCGACGCGGTCGTGCACGTACAGCTGCACCACTTCCTCGCCGTCGCGCTCGCCGACGTTGTCGATGCGGGTGGTCACGGTCAGCGTGTCGTCCCAGCCCAGCTGCACGCGATCCAGCTGCGGCGCGCCGTAGGCGAAGCGGGTGTAGCCGATGCCATGGCCGAACGGATACAGCGGCGCGTTCGGGATCTCGCGCCAGCGCGCCTTGAACTCGCTCATCGTCGGCAGTTCCGGCCGGCCGGTGCGCGCGTGGTTGTAGAAGTACGGCTGCTGACCTGGATCGAGCGGAAAGCTGACCGGCAGCCGCGCCGAAGGGTTGTAGTCGCCGAACAGCACGTCGGCCACCGCCGGGCCGGTCTGCGTGCCCAGGTACCAGGTCACCGCGATCGCCGCCGCGTCGCGCACCGCGCCCTGCAGCGCCAGCGCGCGGCCGTTGCGCAGCAACACCACCAGTGGCGTGCCGGTGGCGGCGACGGCTTCGGCCAGCGCCTGCTGCGCCGGCGGCAACACGATCTGCGTGCGCGACTGCGCCTCGCCGCTGTAGCGCTGCGGCTCGCCCAGCGCCAGCACCACCACGTCGGCGGTGCGCGCGGCGGCCACCGCCGCGTCGATGCCGCCGTCCAGCGGCGCTTCCAGCTCGCAGCCCGGCACCACGCTCAGCGCATCGGCGTCGTCCAGCGCCGCGCGTACGCCGGCTTCCAGGGTCACGTAGCGGGTCTTGTCGCCGAACAGGGTCCAGCAACCCTCGATGTTCTCGCGGTCCTGCACGAACGGCCCGATCAGCGCGATCTTCTGTCCACGCTTGCGCAGCGGCAGCACGTCGCCGTCGTTCTTCAGCAGCACGATCGAGCGCCGCGCCGCCTCGCGCGACAGCGCATCGTGCGCGGCGATGTGCGACTGGTCGGCCTCGCGCTGCGGGTCCAGCGAACGGTACGGATCGTCGAACAGGCCGATGGTTTCCTTCAGCGCCAGCACCCGCCGCACCGCCTCGTCCAGCGCGGCCATCGGCACTTCGCCATCCTCTACCAGCGACGGCAGGTGCGCAGCGTAGAAACCGCTCTGCATGCTCATGTCCATGCCGGCCAGGAACGCCTTCTTGGTCGCGTCGCGCTCGTCGGCCGCATAGCCGTGCGCGATCAGTTCCATGTCGGCGGTGTAGTCGGAGATCACCACGCCGGGGAATTTCCATTCGCCGCGCAGGATCTCGGTCAGCAGTTCGTGGTTGGCGCTGGCCGGCACGCCGTTGATGTCGTTGAACGAGGTCATCACGCTCAGCGCGCCGGCGCCGAACGCGGCCTGGAACGGCGGCAGGTGCACGTCGCGCAGGGTCTGCGGGGCGATGTCCACGCTGTTGTATTCCATGCCCGCGGCGACCGCGCCGTAGGCGGCGAAATGCTTGGGCGTGGCCAGCAGCGCGTCGTGCGCGCGCAGGTCCGGGCCCTGGAAGCCGCGCACGCGGGCGGCGGCGAACGCGCAGCCCAGCACCACGTCCTCGCCGGCGCCCTCGGCGCCGCGGCCCCAGCGCTGGTCGCGGGCGATGTCCACCGCCGGCGCATAGGTCCAGTGGATGCCGGCGGCGGTGGCCTCGACCGCGGTGGCGCGCGCGGTGCGCTCGGCCAGCTCCGGCTCGAAGCTGGCGGCCTCGCCCAGCGGGATCGGGAACACGGTGCGCATGCCGTGGATCACGTCCGCGGCCAGGATCACCGGAATGCCCAGGCGGCTCTCTTCCAGCGCCGTGCGCTGGATCCGCCGCCCCAGCTCGGCGCCCACGCCGTTGAACAGCGAGCCGACCAGGCCGGCGCGCACCTGCTGCAGCACCTCGTCGGCATTGCTGACGTTCGCTTCCGGATTCACGTCCGGCGCGAACGGGCGCACCATGTCGGCGAAGACGCCGAGCTGGCCGACCTTCTCTTCGACGGTCATGCGGGCGATGAGCGATTCGATACGATCCGAAGCCATGGGGTCCTTTGAGAAAACGTTTACATAGCCGTCAATTCTAGCTCTCCGGCCAGACGAAAGAGCAAATCCCGGCGCCGGATCCGCCTATTCAGGGAACTGTCTACCGTCGCCCGCCGCTGGCGACCAACGCCGCCATACGCCCCCGCATCCCGCTGCCGAACGGTTTGCGCCGCGCGCGTCGCACTCCGCACTGGCCGGCGCAGGTGTCTCGCGCCCAGCGGGCGCGGCTGCGATCGTAGCGGTCCTGCGCCCTCGGTCCATGGCGGATTGCGTCTCAACCACCTTGCGACGCGCTGGCCGCACAGCCCAGGCGGCAACGCGAGGCGACCGGCGCCGCGCCGGCCAGGCGCCGCTCACGAGCTGAAGTAGGCCTCGGCGATCGCGCTGTGCAGATAGCCCAGGTGGGTCTGGATCTCGTCCATGAATTCCGCCGGATTGTGCCGCGCCAGATAGGACGGGTCGGCATTGCGCACCAGCCCGTTGATCCGCATCAGCGCGCGCTCCACGGTCGGCCGCGGCGGCATGGTCGGCAGGATGTGCTGGGCGCGGGTCAGGCAGAAATGCACGCTGCGTGGGAAATCGTTGTTCTGCAGCAGGAAGCGCAGCGCATGCTCGCCGGTGACGCGCTGGCGCACGTGGCGCCGGTACATCTGGTAGGCGGCCAGCGAGCGCAGCACGCTCATCCACTGCATGTTCTGGTAGGCCTCCAGATCGTCGGCCTTGCGCGGGGTGATCAGGCCCGAGGCGCCGGCGTCGATGATGCGCGTGGTCATGTCGGCCTGTTCGATCGCCGTGCCCAGGCGCAGGAACTGGAAGCCGATGTCGCGGCTGACGTTGGCGGTGAGCAGGCCGGAGACCTTCAGGCAGGCGTCGGTGACGTGGCCGAGGAATTCCATCCGGTAGCGGCGGCCGACGCTGCGCTCGCCGTTGGCGTCGATGTACAGGTGCAGGTCGTTGACCGCCTCCCATACTTCCTGCGGGAGCGTATCGCGGATGCCGCGCAGCAGCTCGCGCGCCTGCCGCGCCGAACTGCGCAGCGAGGACGGATTGCGCTCGTCCAGCAGCAGGAAGCGCACGACGTCGGCGTCGCCGACGTCGTCGCCGGCGTTCGGGAACCAGACGTTGAAGATCTCGCCGGCGCCGACCGTGTCGATCATCGGCCGCCAGGCGAAACGCACCGAGCGCGGCAGGTCCAGCTGCAGCAGGCTGCCCACGCCGACCAGCCGCGCGGTGGTCTCGGCGCGGCGCACGTAGCGGCTGAACCAGTAGAGGTTGTCGGCGACCCGCGACAGCATCAGTCCATCTCCTCGTCCAGGTCCACCACCCAGGTGTCCTTGGCGCCGCCGCCCTGCGAGGAATTGACCACCAGCGAACCCTCTTCCATCGCCACCCGGGTCAGCCCGCCGGTAGTGACGTAGACGTCCTCGCGCGACAGGATGAACGGGCGCAGGTCCAGATGCCGCGCCGACGGGCCGACCTCGGTCACGATCGGCGCGGTGGACAGGCCCAGCGTCGGCTGCGCCATGTAGTTGCGCGGATCGGCCTGGATCAGCTTGCGGAACTCGTCGCGCTGGCGCTTGGTCGAGCGCGGCCCGATCAGCATGCCGTAGCCGCCGGATTCGTTGGCCGGCTTCACCACCAGCTGGTCGAGGTGCTCGAGCACGTACTTGCGGTCCTTGTCGTCGTGGCACAGGTAGCTGGGCACGTTGGGCAGGATCGGCTCTTCGTCCAGGTAGTAGCGGATCATCTTCGGCACGTAGGCGAACACCACCTTGTCGTCGGCCACGCCGGCGCCGGGCGCATTGGCCAGCGCCACCTTGCCGGCGCGCCAGCTGCGGATCAGCCCGGGCACGCCGAGCACCGAATCGGGGTGGAACACTTCCGGATCGATGAACAGGTCGTCGACCCGGCGATAGATCACGTCGACCCGGCGCGGCCCGTAGATGGTGCGCATGTAGGTGCAGTCGTCGTCGGCGACGAACAGGTCGTCGCCCTCGACCAGCTCGATGCCCATCGCCTGGGCCAGGTAGGCGTGTTCGAAATACGCGCTGTTGAAGATGCCCGGGGTCAGCAGTGCGATCACCGGCTGGTCGCCCGGACGCGGCGACAGCGCGGCCAGGGTGTCGTACAGCTGCGCCGGATATTCGTCCACCGGCAGGATCGCGCTGGTCTCGAACAGTTCGGGAAACACGCGCTTGGCGACCATGCGGTTTTCCAGCATGTACGACACGCCGCTGGGAATGCGCAGGTTGTCTTCCAGCGCGTACAGCGTGCCGTCGGCATCGCGCACCAGGTCCGAGCCGCAGATATGCGCCCACACGCCCAGCGCCGGGGTGATGCCCACGCACTGCGGACGGAAGTTCACCGAATGCTCCAGCAGCATCGCCGGAAACACCTTGTCCTTGACGATGCGCTGCGCGCCGTAGACGTCGCCGATGAACAGGTTGAGCGCGCGCATGCGCTGCTTCAGCCCGGCCTCGGTGCGTTGCCACTCGCGCAGCGGGATCACCCGCGGGATCAGGTCGAACGGCAGCGTGCGATCGACGTTGCGGCCATCGGAATAGACGGTGAAGGTGATGCCCATGACCCGTGCGGCGACATCGGCGGCGAGCTGGCGCTCGGACAATTCGCGGCCGGACAGGCTGGACAGGTATTCGATGACCCGGCGGGCGGCGGGACGCGGCTGACCATCTGCCTGGATCAGCTCGTCGTAGGTGGCCGTGCGGTACTTGCTCCAGTCCATCGTGCCCCGTCGGTGTACGCCACCGGGCGCGATCGGCCGAGTGTTGCGTTGCACAGCAACATGCCCGGAACCGGAATGAGCGTCAAGCGGCTGCGCCAATGCCGCGCCGGCGCGCGCTCAGCCGGCGTCGCGGCTGCGCTCGATGATCACGCCCACTGCCTGCGCGCCGCGCACCGCCCCCGGCTTGCTCAGCTTCAGCCGCAGCCAGCGCACCTCGAACTCGTCCAGCACCGCGGCCGCACAGCGCTCGGCCAGCGTCTCCACCAGGCCGTAGTCGGACTGCTCGACCAGCTCCACCAGGCGTTTGCTGACCGCCTTGTAGTTGAGCGTATCGGCGATGTCGTCGCTGGCCGCCGGCACCCGGTTGTCGAAGCCCATCTCCAGATCGAAGCGCAAGGTCTGCCGGATCCGCCGCTCCCAATCGTAGATGCCGATCAGCGCGTCGATCTCTAGACCTTCGATGAAAACTTTATCCATTGGGGGCCGGGATTCGGGATTGGGGATTCGGGAATGGTAAGAGCAAAGGCAAAAGCAGAGGCGAAAGCACAGGCAGGAGCCGCACGGAGCCGCTTCTACGAATCCCCATTCCCCACTCCCGAATCCCGCGCTGCCGCCAACGGCGGCAGCGAAGCCATGTCCCACCGCGGCGTCACCCGCACCGCCGCGTCGCTGGACTGGCCGGCCTGCAGGCGCAGCGCGCCGGCGAAGGCGATCATCGCGCCGTTGTCGGTGCACAGCGCCGGGCGCGGGAAACAGGCGCGGCCGCCGCGCGCCTGCGCCATCGCCTGCAGCTTGGCGCGCAGGCGCACGTTGGCACCGACGCCGCCGGCGACCACGATCGTGTCGCTGCCGGCGGCCTGCAGCGCGCGCTCGCACTTGATCGCCAGCGTGTCCACCACCGCGTCCTCGAAGCCGCGGGCGATGTCGGCGCGGGTGCTCTCGCTCTGGTCGCTGCCGCGCCAGGCCAGCAGCACCTGGGTCTTGAGTCCGGAAAAACTGAAATCCAGCCCGGGCCGGTCGGTCATAGGCCGCGCGAAGCGGAACCGGCCCGGCGTGCCCTGCGCGGCCAGCGCGGCCAGCTGCGGGCCGCCCGGGTACGGCAGGCCCATCATCTTGGCGGTCTTGTCGAAGGCCTCGCCGGCGGCGTCGTCCAGGGTCTCGCCGAGCAGCCGGTACCGGCCGATCGCCTCCACCGCGATCAGCTGGGTATGCCCGCCGGACACCAGCAACGCCACGAACGGCGGTGCCGGCACGCCGTGCACCGGGTCCGGGTCCTCCATCAGCGGCGCCAGCAGGTGGCCTTCCATATGGTGGACGCCGATCGCCGGCACCTCCAGCGCCCAGGCCAGCGCGCGGGCGACGCCGGCGCCGACCAGCAAGGCGCCGACCAGGCCAGGGCCGGCCGTATAGGCGACCCCGTCGATGTCGCGCACCTGCAGCCCGGCCTCGGCCAGGGTCTGGCGGATCAGCGGCAGCAGCTTGCGCACATGGTCGCGGCTGGCCAGTTCCGGCACCACGCCGCCGTATTCGGCGTGCAGCGCGATCTGGCTATACAGCCCGTGTGCGCGCAGCGCGGCCGCGCCGGACAGGGCGGTGTCGTAGACGGCGACGCCGGTTTCGTCGCAGCTGGATTCGATGCCGAGGACTCTCATGGCTGCCATTGTGGGGCCGAATCGGCGGCAGGCAAACGTCCCGCTTGCAGCCAGGAAATCAGTCGCTATAATGTGCGGCTCGCCGGGCGTGACCCGGTCACCATTGTGTCCCGGAGATTCCATGCCCAGCGTCAAAGTCCGCGAGAACGAGCCCTTCGAGTTTGCGCTCCGTCGCTTCAAGCGCACCTGCGAAAAGGCCGGCGTGCTGGCCGAAACCCGCAAGCGCGAGTTCTACGAAAAGCCGACCCAGGAACGCAAGCGCAAGGCCGCAGCCGCGGTGAAGCGTCAGCTGCGCCGTACGTCTCGCGACGTCACCAAGCGCCAGCGTCTGTACTGAGGATCGCGGTTTGCGGTAGCGGGTTGTGCCGGTTTCGGCATCCGCTACGGTAAGCCCACGAAGCCGGCACGCGCAAGCGTCGCCGGTTTTTTGTGTGGCCGCGGGTCAGGCCCGGCCAGCCCGCGTCGCGGCGCACCGCCCTCGGCATCGCGCCGGCGCACCCGCCACCGCCCCCTGCGCCCGCCTCGGCGCGTGGCCGCCTGCGCCGTGTCCGGACCGATACGGCGCAGCGCCTAGAATGTCCACCCCCTTCTTCCCTTTCCCCTGGAGCCCCTCATGACCCTCAAGCAGCAGCTCACCGACGACATGAAGGCCGCGATGAAGGCCCGCGACACGCACAGCCTGGGCGTGATCCGGCTGATCAACGCCGCGATCAAGCAGAAGGAAGTGGACGAGCGCAAGGACGTGGACGACGCCGCGGTGCTGGCGCTGATGGACAAGATGGTCAAGCAGCGCAAGGACTCGGTGAGCCAGTACGCCGCGGCCGGGCGCGAGGACCTGGCGTCGATCGAGCGCGAGGAGATCGTGGTGATCGAGCGCTACCTGCCGGCCAAGCTCGGCGAGGCGGAGATCGTCGCCGCGATCCAGGCCGCGATCGCACAGACCGGCGCCAGCAGCGCCGCCGACATGGGCAAGCTGATGGCCGTGCTGAAGCCGGCGCTGGCCGGCAAGGCCGACATGAGCCTGGTCTCGGTGCTGGTCAAGCAGCAACTGGCCGGCTGATCGCGCAGGCGGGCTTCACCCGCCTTTCGGCGCCGGGCTGCTACAACCCCCGCGAGCCTGCGACACCTTCCACGCGCATCCGCGGGCCCGGCATCACCTGCCGCGCCCGCTGCAAGGCCGTCGCCGCTCCCATGTCCCTGTCGCTGTCGCCCACCCGCCTGCAAAAACACCTCGAACGCCTGCAGCAGAGCCTGCCGGCGGCATTGCTGCGGCGTTTCGTCGAGATCGACGTGATGACCCAGGCCGCTTCGCTGTCGTTCTACGCGCTGCTGTCGCTGGCGCCGCTGCTGGTGTTGCTGCTGTGGCTGACCGCCTCGCTGTACCCGCAGGCGCAGCAGGCCTTCATCGAGCAGATCGGGCAGTTGGCCGGACACGGCGCGCGCGAAGTGGCGCAGACCATCATCGACAACGCCAAGAACCAGCCCAACGTCGGCTCGCTGGCCGGGCTGTGGAGCACGCTGCTGCTGTTCGTCGGCGCCACCGCGGTGTTCGCGCAGCTGCAGAACGCGCTGAACCTGATCTTCCGCACCGACAAGCAGCGCCTGGAAGGCATCGTGGCGTGGCTGAAGAAGCGCGTGTTCTCGTTCGGCGTGGTGTTCGCGCTGGGCTTCCTGCTGCTGATCTCGATGATCCTGACCACGGTGCTGCAGGTCGCCTTCGCGCGCCTGCCGTCGCTGCTGCCGGCGGTCGGCTACGCCTCCACGCTGGCGATCTACGTGCTGGCCTTCGCCGTGCTCTACCACTACCTGCCGGACCGGCGCGTGGAATGGCGCCAGGCGGTGATCGGCGGCGCCATCACCGCCTGCCTGTTCGTGGCCGGGCGCTACGCGATCGGCCTGTACATCGCCACCGCCGCGCCGGGCAGCGCCTACGGCTCGATGGGCGCGCTGGTGATCCTGCTGGTGTGGATCTACTACGCCACCGTGGTGTTCTTCGTCGGCGCGCTGATCACCGCGGTGATCGACGAGCGCCTGCGCTCGCGGCGCAAGCTCGCCGCGGCCGGGATCGACGCCAGCGCGATCACCGCGATTCCGCCGCCGCTGTAGCACCGCAACGCCAGGGTTTGCGGGCCGATCCGTGGCGGTGGCGCGGACGCATGGCATCCTATCGCCCATGGCCCGCATCCCCGACGCGTTCATCGACGACCTGCTCGCCCGCACCGACATCGTCGAGGTGGTCGGCACGCGCGTGCCGCTGAAGCGCCAGGGCAAGGAATACGCGGCGCGTTGCCCGTTCCACGACGAGCGCTCGGCCTCGTTCACGGTGTCGCCGACCAAGCAGTTCTACCACTGCTTCGGCTGCGGCGCGCACGGCACCGCGATCAGCTTCCTGATGAACTACGACCGCCTCGAGTTCCTCGACGCGGTCGACGAACTGGCCAAGCGCGCCGGCATGGAAGTGCCGCGCGACGCGCAACAGCGCGGCGCCGCGCAGGCCGCCGGCGACGACCATCGCGACCTGTACTCGGCGCTCGACGCGGCGACCAAGTTCTTCCAGCGCCAGCTCGACAGCAGCGACAAGGCGCGCAGCTACCTCGACGGCCGCGGCGTGGACGCGGACAACCGCGCGCGTTTCCAGATCGGCTACGCGCCGGACGGCTACAGCGCGCTGAAGGACGCACTGGGCACCGACGAGCGCCGCCACAAGCTGCTCGAGCGCGCCGGGCTGTTCTCCAAGAACGAGCGCGGCCACGTCTACGACAAGTTCCGCGACCGGGTCATGTTCCCGATCTTCGACCGCCGCGGCCGGGTCATCGCCTTCGGCGGCCGGGTCATGGACAAGGACGACGGCCCCAAGTACCTGAACTCGCCGGAGACCGCGCTGTTCCACAAGGGCCGCGAGCTGTACGGCCTGTGGCAGGTGCGCCAGGCCAACCAGAAGATCGAGCGGCTGATCGTGGTCGAGGGCTACATGGACGTGGTCTCGCTGTTCCAGTTCGGCGTCACCCAGGCGGTGGCGACGCTGGGCACCGCGACCACCTCAGAACACGCCGAGCTGCTGTTCCGCAACGCGCCGGACGTGTTCTTCTGCTTCGACGGCGATGCCGCCGGCCGCCGCGCCGGCTGGAAAGCGCTGGAATCGGTGTTGCCGCGGATGAAGGACGGGCGCCAGGCGTTCTTCCTGTTCCTGCCCGACGGCGAGGACCCGGACAGCATCGTGCGCAAGGAAGGCGCCGATGGCTTCGCCGCGCGCCTGCAGCAGGCCACGCCGCTGTCGCAGTTCTTCTTCGACGAACTCTCGCGCGAGGTCAACCTGGCCACGCTCGACGGCAAGGCGCGGCTGGCCGAGCGCGCGCGGCCGATGCTGGCGCAGATTCCCGATGGCGCGTTCGGCGACCTGATGCGCCAGCGCCTGGCCGAGATCACCGGCATCGGCGGCCCTGCGCCCGCCGCCGCGCAGCTGGCCAAGCCGCCGCCGCGCGCAGCGGCACGGCCGACGCAAAAACGCAGCCTGGTGCGCGAGGCGATCGTGCGCCTGCTGCACACGCCCTCGCTGGCGCTGGACCTGCCCCCGCCCTACCCGTTCGCCGGCCTGCGCCTGCCCGGCATCGAACTGATGATCGAACTGCTGGAGATCGTGCACACGCGCCCGGACATCTCCACCGGCGCCCTGCTCGAGCATTTCCACGATCGCGAGGAACTGCCCGCGCTGCAGAAGCTGGCGGTGCAGGAGATTCCCGGCGAGACCGCCAGCTGGCGCCAGGAACTGCACGACGTGGTGGTGCAACTGGAACGGCAGACGTTGCAGCAGCGGCTGGAGGAACTGCAGGCCAAGCAGCGCGCGCAAGGCCTGGACGAGACCGACAAGTACGAACTGCGCGAGTTGTTCAAGGCGCGCGCGGCGCTGCATTGAGGGCGGCAGGCGGGATCAGGCCATGGCCCGGATCCCGCGAGCGGCGGCGGCGATCATTCTCCGAGTGCGGCGCGCTCCTCGGCCTCCAATGCCTTCACCGTGTCGCTGCCCGCATCCAGACGCCTGGCCAGTTCGGCCAGCAGGGCATCCATGTCCACCTCGGCGGTCTGCAACGCGTGCCCGAGCGGCACCACCGGCTGCAACCAGTCCGCGATCAGCGCTTCATAGGCCGTGCCGTGCTGGATCCGCATCTGCTCAAGGAAGGCCAGCGTGGTGGTCGGCGGATCGCCGCTGCGCGTCCCCTGCAGCGGCTGATTGGTGATCTGGCTGTAGATGACCCCTGAGGCGCGCGCATTGGCCCTGGCGAAAGAGACCAGGGCATCGACACCCGCGATCGGCTTGTTGCCGTAGAGCGATTTGATCTGCCGCAGCATCGCCAACACCCATGCATGCGGCACCGCGTCGAGCGTGTTCCACAGATCGCGATTCCAAGTCTGGTACGGCTTGTTCCCGATGACCGGCGGCAGCGTCGCCTGAAAGAGCGCCGCGAAATCGGTGTTTCCTGGCGTGGCGCCTGCTGTCGGATAGCAGTACACCGCTTTGCAGCCATCGAGCTTGCCGGTGCGCTCGAACCAGGTCGCCATGGTCGGCGCCAGCGCGCCGCCCAGGCTGTGGCCGGCGAAGATCACGGTCGCGTTTTCGTTCGCGGCGGTTCGCAGAAAGCTGGCCAGGGTCGTGCCTGGCGCCGATGCCGACCCCGGGCTGACCATGTTGAGCAGATGCCATACCCCCAGCGCGGTTCCCATCGAAATGACGACCGTCCCCGGCGCCACCGGCTTCGGGGTCCTGACCGGGGCGGTGCCGGCCAACGGATCGTAAGTGGCGAAATCGACCACCACGGACACATCGAAATCCTCCACCAACCAGTCGTAGAGAGAATTCGGATTGGTGGCGCAGATCGCCACGACATAGACATCGCCTTCGATGCCCGGCACCGTACCCGCCTTGGCCACGAACATCGCATTGTCCGACCGCTGCGAGTCCGGCGCCTGCCAGACCTGCGGTCCCCAGACGAGCTCCCAGGTGCCGATGGCGTTCTGCGCCGCCGCAGAGGCCAGCGTCGCATGCAGCACATGTTGGTAGTCGGCCTGCAGCGCCTGCGCGGTTCCCTTGCGCGTGCTGACCCAGTTGGACAGGCTCGAGAGCGCGAACACGGTCTGGTATTGATCGTATTGCATGGCTTGCTCCTTCTCCGTTGCGATCCTTGGAAAGGCAAGCGCCGACGATCGCGTGACCCAACGCTCGCTCGCCGCGCTCATCGACGGGGCGTGGGCAATCTAGCAAGCACGCGATCGCCGGTTGTGGCCGGAGCGGCGTACGCAGCAACATGTCTGCGAGTTGTCTACGGCTTGCTGACGGATTCGCATCCGCGCGCAGCGCTTCCTAGAATGAGCCTCCCCTCGCCCACCTCCCCGCCATGATCAGACACTGGCTCGCCCGCCTGCGCATCGAACCGTTCACCCTGGCCTTGCTCGGTACCGTGCTGCTGGCCTCGCTGTTGCCGGTGCAAGGGCAGGCCGCGGCGATCATGGACGACGTCACCGACATCGCCATCGCCGCGCTGTTCTTCCTGCACGGCGCGCGCCTGTCGCGCGAGGCGATCGTCGCCGGCGCGCTGCACTGGCGCCTGCACCTGACCATCCTCGCCGCCACCTTCGTGCTGTTCCCGCTGCTGGGGCTGCTGCTCAAGCCGCTGTCGCACTGGCTGCTGACCCCGGAGCTGTACATCGGCGTGCTGTTCCTGTGCGCGCTGCCGTCCACGGTGCAGTCGTCGATCGCGTTCACCTCGATGGCCGGCGGCAACGTGCCGGCGGCGGTGTGCAGCGCCTCGCTGTCGAGCCTGCTCGGGGTGTTCCTGACGCCGCTGCTGATGGGCCTGCTGGCCGGCGCGCAGAGCGCGATGGCCAACCCGCTGGAGGCGATGGGCAAGATCATGCTGCAGCTGCTGGTGCCGTTCGTCGCCGGCCACCTGCTGCGGCCCTGGGTCGGCGGCTGGGTCGAGCGGCGCCGCGCAGTGCTGCGCTACACCGATCAGGGCGTGATCCTGCTGGTGGTGTACACCGCCTTCAGCGCCGCGGTGATCGAGGGCCTGTGGCGCAAGACGCCGCTGCCGGCGCTGCTCGGCGTGGCGCTGGTCGCCGCGCTGCTGCTGGCACTGGCGATGGGGCTGATCACCTTCGCCGCGCGGCGGCTGGGCTTCAGCCGCCGCGACGAGATCCCGATCGTGTTCTGCGGCTCGAAGAAGAGCCTGGCCACCGGCGTGCCGATGGCCAAGGTGCTGTTCGCCGGCGGCAGCCTGGGCGCGATCGTGCTGCCGGTGATGATCTATCACCAGATCCAGCTGATCGTCTGCGCCTTCGTCGCGCAACGCTATGCGCGCGATGCGAAGACGGCCAAGCACGACTAGCGACCGCGGCCCGTCGCGGCGGCAGCGGCCCGGCGCGGCCTGTCCCAGTTCAAGCCGCGGCCGCTGCCCGCGCTCGGGCGCCACACGCCGATCGATCAGGTCTGCGCTGGCGAGACCGGAACGCTGCGCAACGCCACCCGCCCGGCGCCGCACCATCGCCGGTGCCGCGAGCCGCAAGCGCGCTGGCCGCCGCTGCTGAGTCGCGGCATATGCAAATGCGCAACCGGCATGTCCGCCAGGTACCCGCAGCGCGATCGGCTAGGTAGAGTGCGCGATTGGCGCCATGGCCTGCACGGCATCCGCCGTTGCCGCCCTCCCCTCTTCGCCCGGTGACCGACGTATGCGCCGTACGCTCCGCCTTTCCGTCATGACCTCCGCCAGCCTTGCCGCACTGCTGGCGCTGGGCGGCTGCGACAAGCCGCCCGCTCCCGCCAAGCCGCAGGCCATCGCGCCGGCCAGGGCGCCCGACAGCGCCGGCATCGCCTGGCGCGAGGGCGACGTCGACGACGCCTTCGCCGAAGCGCGCGAGCAGAACAAGCCGGTGCTGCTGTACTGGGGCGCGGCCTGGTGCCCGCCGTGCAACCGGCTCAAGGCCACGCTGTTCAAGGACCCGGCCTTCATCGCCCGTACCCGCGCCTTCGTCGCGGTGCATCTGGACGGCGATTCGGAAGGCGCGCAGGCCTGGGGCGAACGCTTCGGCATCAAGGGCTACCCGACCATCATCGTGCTGCGCCCGGATCGCAGCGAGATCACCCGCCTGGCCGGCGACAGCGACACCGGGCGCCTGGCCGAGGCCTTGCGCGTGGCCGCGACCCGCACTACCACCTCGGCGCAGTTGCTGCAGAAGGCACTGCAGGCGCCGGCCACGCTCAGCGCCGACGATTGGACCCTGCTCGGCGAATACGGCTGGGCGGTGGACGCGAGCCGGCTGGTCAAGCCGGAGCAGGCCGCCGGCGTGCTCGCGCAACTGGCCGCCGCCGCGCCGCAGCCGGCGCTGCAGCGCCGCTTCGCGCTGCTGGCGCTGGCCGCACGGGAACCGGACAAGGCAGGCGCCACCGACGCCAAGCGCCGCGCCGCCGATCGCAGCCTGCTGCAGGCGGTGCTCGCCGATCCGGCCGAGACGCGCGCCAACCGCAGCACCCTGACCTATTCGGCGCGCGAACTGGTGCAGGCCGCGGCGGCCGATGCCAGCGAACGGACCACACTGTCCAATGCGCTGACCGGCGCGCTGGACCGGGTCTACGCCGACAGCAGCCTGCCGATCAGCGATCGCCTGGATACCGCGTACGCCGACATCCAGCTGGCGCGGCTGGCGCAGGGCCAGCCGGCCGACGCCGGCAACGCGCCGCATCCGCCGCTGCCGGCTGCGGTGGTCGCCAAGGTGCAACAGCGCGTGCAGTGGGCCGAGCAGGCGGCCAAGACCGATTACGAACGCCAGTCCACGATCAGCAATGCCGCCGGCCTGCTCGACGACGCCGGCGACAGCGCCGGCGCCGAACAGCTGCTGCTGGCCGAGCTGGGACGCAGCAAGACGCCGTACTACTACATGCCGGAACTGGCCGGCCTGGCCGAAGCGCGCGGCGACAGGCAGACCGCGCTGTACTGGCTGAAGAAGGCCTACGAGAGAGCCGAAGGCCCCGCCACCCGGGTGCAGTGGGGCGTGCTCTACGTCGATGGCCTGATCCGGCTGCAGCCGGACAATGCGGCCGCGATCGAGGCCGCCGCCGGCCAGGTCATCGGCGAACTGGCCGGGCAGCCCGGCGGCTACCACCAGCGCACCAGGCAGCGCTTCGACACCCTGGCCAAGACCCTGCAGGGCTGGAGCAAGGGCCATGGCGGCAGCGCCGTGCTCGCACGCCTGCAGCACAAGATGCAGCAAAGCTGCGGCAGCCAGGACCGCGACAGCTGCCAGCACTGGCTGAGCTGAGCGCCCGGGTCATCGCGGCATGCGTCGGTGCTGGCGCACGCGCCTGCCGAGCAGCGCGCGCGCCGCACCGGGCGCCATCGAACGAAGGCCTTGCACCATCGGAGCCGCTCCGGCCTGCACCGGCTGCGGCGCCAGCGCCCGCGCGCCGCGGTCGATCGGCGCGGCTCAGTCGGCCGCAGTTTCCGGCCACAGCGTCGCCACCACCTTCAACCTGACCCGCGGCGGGCCAAGCGTGGAGGCCACGCGCCAGCCGTCCGGCGCGGGCTGATGCTGCAGCGTATAGCGCACCCGCTCGCTACCGCCATGCGGATGCGGCATCAGTTGCCATGCCGCCGGCAGGGCCAGCGTGTCGGCGTATTCGAACAGCACCACGACCTCGCAACGCGCGGGATGGTCGCAGCGCACCGCGCCGCGCTGCCAGCCGCGCACCGCGTGCAGCACGTCCCAGCCCGGTTCGTCGTAGCCGCGCGGCGCCACGATGTAGCGCGCGAACGGCCAGGCCTGCAGCCGCCCGCCGTCCAGCTCGAAGGCCAGGTAGGCGTCGATCGCCTGTTCCGGCGTGTCCCACGCCGAGGCCGGCAACGGCAGCGCCGCCAGCGCCAGCAACCCGGCGTGGCGCAGGCGGCTCACGCGCCGGTCGGCATCGGCAGTGCCGGCAGCAACCAGTGATCCACCAGCAGGAACGCGAACAGCGCCATCAGGTACACGATCGAATAGCCGAACATGCGCATCGAGAACATCTCGTCCGGCGGGTCGAGCATGCGCCAGGCGTACCAGACGAACACCGCGTTCAGCACCAGCGCGCCGCCGAGGTAGAACACGCCGCTCATGCCCACCGCCGCCGGCAGCAGCGTCGCCACCACCAGCAGCAGCGTATACACCAGGATCTGCTTGCGCGTATGCGCCACACCGTGGGTGACCGGCAGCATCGGCACCGACGCCTTCGCGTAGTCGGCGCGGCGGAAGATCGCCAGCGCCCAGAAGTGCGGTGGCGTCCACACGAAGATGATCAGCACCAGCAACGACGCGTAGGCCCAGTCCCACTGCCCCTGCATGCCGGTGATCGCGGCCCAGCCCAGCAAGGGCGGCGCGGCGCCGGCCAGGCCGCCGATGACGATGTTCTGCGGCGTGGTGCGCTTGAGGAACACGGTGTAGATCACCGCATAGCCGATCAGCGAGGCGAAGGTCAGGACCGCGGTGATGGTGTTGACCCAGATCACTAGGATCGCCATCGACAGCGCGGTCAGTGCCGTGGCGAACAGCAGCACCTGCCACGGCAGCACCTTGCCCACCACCAGCGGCCGCCACGAGGTGCGCGCCATCTGCGCGTCGATGCGCGCATCCAGCAATTGGTTTATCGCCGCCGCGGCCGATGCCGCCAGCCAGATGCCGAAGAAGCCGATCAAGCCGGTGCGCACCTGCGCCCAGGTCGGCACGCCCGGAATCGCCAGGCACATCCCGACCAGCGCGGTGAACACGATCAGCGCCACCACCTTGGGCTTGGTCAGGTCCCAGTAGTCGCGCCAGTGGAGGCCCTTGGCGCTCATTGCGGCACCCGCAGCCGCGCGAGCAGCGACACCAGCACGAACAGCAGCGCCACCGCGCCGGCGTTGTGCAGCACCGCCACCGGCAACGGCAGCGCCAGCTTGACGTTGAGGATGCCCAGGCTGACCTGCGCCACCAGCAGCAGCGCCAGCGCCGCGGCCCAGCCGCGCATGCCCGGCGAGCGGCTCAGCCGCCAGCCCAGCCATAGCAGGTAGGCGGCCACCAGCAGCGCCATCATCCGGTGCGCCATCTGGATCGCGATGCGCGCCGCGCCGTCGAGCACGCCGCCTTCGTAGTCCACGCCGATGCCGCGCCACAGGGTGAAGCCTTCGCGGAAATCGTGCGGCGGCCACCACTGGCTGACGCAGCGCGGGAAGTTGTCGGCCGACCAGCTGCCGCCGCCGCAGGCCAGCGCCGCATAGTTGGCGCTGACCCAGCCGCCGAGCGCGATCTGCAGCGCCAGCAGCGCCACGCCGATGCGCAGCAGCCACTTCAGCCGCGACGCGTCGGCCAGGGTGATCGGCAGGTGGGTGGCGCGCCAGGCCATCCACACCAGCAGCGAAAACATCAGCAGGCCGCCGAGCAGATGCCCCATCACCACGATCGGCTTGAGCAGCAGGGTCACCGTCCACATGCCGAGCAGCGCCTGGAAGATCACCACCGCCAGGGTCAGCACCGCCGCGCGCGCCAGGTCGGTATTGGACCAGCGCAGCGCCGCCAGCAGCAGGATCGCTTCGCCGGCAGCGGCCAGCGCCATCGCCAGCGACGGCCAGCCGGACATGTACAGCGGGATCGACAGCGCCACCAGCAGCGCCGCGCCGACGATCTGGGCGATGCCCAGGCGCCGCCGTCGTGCGGCCAACAGCGACAGCACCAGCACTTCCACGCCCAGCGCCCCGGCCAGGAAGCGGTGCACCTGCTCGCGCCAGGCCTTGTGCGTCTCCAGCGGGCGGATCTTGCTGGCCGCGTGCGCGTTGGCTTCGTCGCTGCTCTGCGGCCAGGTCACCCGGCCATAGCAGGTCGGCCAGTCCGGGCAGCTCATGCCCGCATCGGACAGGCGCACGAACGAACCGAACATGATCGTGCTGGCGGTGAACAGCGCCGCCAGCCAGGCCATGCGGTGGAAGTGCCGAAACAGCGCCGGTGGCGCGAACAGGTTCATAGGGGGACGGCTCACAGGAGTTTCAGCAGCTTCGACAGGTCCGCGCGCAACCCGGCCGGGTCGAAGCCCGGCGCGTAGCGCAGCACCACGAAGCCGTTCGGATCGATCACGTAGACCGGCACCCCGGCCGCGTCGTGCACGCGCGGCAGACCGTCCAGCAATGCGGCGTCGGCACGCAGCACGCGTACCTGCGGCAGCGCGCGCACCGCCGCCGGCGGCGTGCCGATCCACAGGATCTGCACGTGGTCGGCGTCGTGGCCGAACAACTGCCAGACCTTGTCCAGGTCGCGCGCCAGCGCCTTGCACGCGGTGGCGCAGTCGCTTGGCGGCGCCAGCGCGATGCGCCACAGCCGCTGCTGCGGCTGCCAGGCGTAGACGCTGCCATCGTCGAGCCGCGGTTGCAGCGCGCGCAGGTCGCCCGGCGGCTTCAGCAACTCGCCATGGTTGCGGCTGCCGGGCGGTTGCCAGCCGGAGAACCGCAGCGCGCCGGCGACCAGCATCGAGCCGAAGAACAGGGCGAACAGCGCGATCAACGTCCAGCGACCGCGTGCGGTCGCCTGGCGTGGAGCCGAAGGGGAGGCATTCATGCCGGGGATTTTCTCATGCGCGCGCGCTCAGCGCCCGCCTCGCCCCTTGCGCGCGCGCCAGCTGAGCAGGCCCGCGGTGATCAGCACGGCCAGCGCCAGGCCGAACCATTGCACCGCGTAACCCAAGTGGCGCTCGGGCGGCAGCGTGTTCGGCAGCATGTCCAGGTCGCGCGGATAGCCCAGCGGCAGGGCCGGATCCAGGCGCAGCACCTGCGACAAAATGTCGCGGCGGCCGAGCGCCTGGCCGATCGCCGCCGGCTCGATGCGCATCGCCAGCCACAGCTGCGGCGCCGGCGCGGCGACCAGCGCCGGCCCCAGGGTCAGCCCGTGCGACGGCACCGGCCCGAGCAGGCCGACCAACGTGTACCGTCCCTGCAGCGGCAGCGGCCTGGGCAGCGCACGATCGGCCGGCAGCGGCAACCAGCCGAGTTCGACCAGCAGCGGCGCGGAGGCGCCATCGGCCAGGAACGGCTGGTAGACCTTGACCCCGCTGCGGCCCTCGCGCAGCTGGTTGTCGAGCAGGATCTGCCCGGGCAGGAAACGGCCAGCGCCGTGCACCCAGGCCAGCTGCGTCGGGCGCGCCGCGCGCAGCGCAGCGGCCAAGGCCTGCGGACGATCGCGGATGTGCGCGGCCTGCGCGAGCAGCACCTGTTTCTCGTGCATGCGCAGCAATTGCCAGCGGCCCAGGGCGCAGAATCCCAGCGCCACCGCCAAGGCGATGCTCCAGCCCAGCCACAGCGGCATGCGCGCGCGCGCGGCGACGCGCGAAGACGCGGCGAGGGTCATAATGCGGCGATACCGTGCACCGAGACGCCCATGAACGACTCGCTGAAAACCCTGCTGATCGTCGCGTTCCTGCTGGTCATTCTGTGGAACCTCGGCGCCGGCCTGTACTACCTGTTGGTGGACCGCGGCCAGAGCAAGCGCACGGTGAACGCACTGACCTGGCGCATCGGCCTATCGGTATGCCTGATCCTGCTGGTGATCCTGGGCATCTACACCGGCGTGATCAAGCCGCATGGGCTAGGCCGCTGACGCGGCCTAGCCGGGAATGGAGAATCGGGAATAGGGAATCGCAAGAGCAGCGCCCTGCTTTGCCGAATCCCCAATCCCGAATCCCTAATCCCAGCCGTCAAAGTACATAGACGAACAGGAACAGCGCCAGCCACACCACGTCGACGAAGTGCCAGTACCATGCCGCCGCTTCGAAGGCGAAGTGGTTGTCGCGGCTGAAATGGCCGCGCGCCGAGCGCAGCCACATCACCAGCAGCATGATCGTGCCCAGCAGCACGTGCACGCCGTGGAAGCCGGTGAGCATGAAGAAGGTCGAGCCGTAGATGCCCGAACCCAACGTCAGGTTGAGCTCCTTGTAGGCGTGGATGTATTCCTCGGCCTGGAAGTACAGGAAAGCGCAGCCCAGCAGCACGGTCAGCCCCTGGAACACCAGCAGGCGCGTGCGATGGCCGGCTTTCAGCGCATGGTGGGCGATGGTCAGGGTCACGCCGGAGCTAAGCAGGATCAGCGTATTGATCAGCGGCAGGCCCCACGCCGGGATGGTCTGGAACTGGCCGCCGATCGCGCCCGGGCCGTTGGTCGGCCAGGCCGCCGAATAGCCGTCCCACAGCAGCGCGTTGGTCATCACCCCGTCGCCGGAGCCGCCCAGCCACGGCAGGATGAAGGTGCGCGTGTAGAACAGCGCGCCGAAGAACGCGCCGAAGAACATCACTTCGGAGAAGATGAACCAGACCATGCCCATGCGGAACGACACGTCGACCTGGCGGTTGTAATGGCCGGCGATCGATTCGCGGATCACGTCGCCGAACCACATGAACAAGGTCGCCACCAGCATCGCGATGCCGATGAAGAAGGTCCACTTGCCCCAGGCCGCGTCATTGAGCCAACTGGCCACGCCGATCATGGTCACGAACATCGCGATCGAGCCGATGAACGGCCAGCGGCTCTGGCTGGGCACGTAATAGGCAGTGGCGTCGGTGCTGGGCTGGGCCATGGCGGGCGTTCCGGGTGAGGTCAAGGGGCCGCGCGCGCGGAACCGGCCAGTTTCGGCGATCCCAGTTCCGCGCTCAGCGCATCGTTCTTGAAGAAGGTGTACGACAGGGTGATGGTGGTGATGTCGCCGGGCAGGTTCGGATCGACGATGAAGCGCACCGGCATGTCGCGCTTCTCGCCGGCCTGCAGGGTCTGCGCGGTGAAGCAGAAGCACTCGGTCTTGGTGAAGTAGCCGGAGGCGCGCGCCGGCGCCACCGACGGCACCGCGCTGCCGACGATCGCGCGTTCGCCGTCGTTGCGCGCGTAGTACAGCGCTTCGTTGAGTTCGCCGGGCACCACCTGCATGGTCAGCTGCTCGGGATGGAACGACCACGGCAGCTTGGAATTCACCCCTCCGTCGAACTCGACCTTGACCGTGCGCTTGCCGAGCAGCGGCTTGCCGGCCTGCGGGCCTTCGCCCGGGCCGCGCTCCAGGCGCACGCCGAACACCTTCTCGCAGGCGATGCGGTACAGCGGCACCAGCGAGAAGGTCAGCACGAACACCGCCAGCGCCACGCCGACCAGCTTGAACAGCCCGGCGCTGCTGTGCACGCGCGGCGCCGGCGCGCTCATCGGCCGATCACCCCGGACAGGATGAAGCCGGCATAGATCAGTACCGCGACCGCGCCCACCACCAGCGCCGTACGCACGGCGCGCTTGCGGCGCAGGGCCAGATCGTCGAGCGGCGTCTGCGCGGTCATCAGTGGCTGATGTCGTCGTGGGCCAGGTCGCCGGGCTTGAGCACCGGCGGCAGGGTGAAGGTATGCGCCGGCGCCGGCGACGGCACCGTCCATTCCAGGCCGCGCGCACCTTCCCACGCCCGCGCCTCGGCGCGTGCGCCGTTGCGCAGCGACGCCAGCAGGATGCCGGCCATCAGGAACGGGGTGACGAACATGCCGAACGCACCGATCGAGCTGACCAGGTTCCAGTCGGCGAACACCACGTTGTAGTCGGGAATGCGCCGCGGCATGCCGGCCAGGCCGAGGAAGTGCTGCGGGAAGAACAGCAGGTTGACGAACAGCATCGTCCACCAGAAATGGAACTTGCCCCAGGCCTCGCTGTACATGCGCCCGGTCCACTTCGGCCACCAGTAGTACACCGCGGCGATCAGCCCGAACACCGCGCCGGTGACCAGCACGTAGTGGAAGTGCGCGACCACGAAGTAGGTGTCGTGGTACTGGAAGTCGGCCGGCACGATCGCCAGCATCAGCCCGGAGAAGCCGCCGATGGTGAACAGGATGACGAACGACACCGCCCACAGCATCGGCGCCTCGAAGGTCAGCGAGCCCTGCCACATGGTGCTGACCCAGTTGAACACCTTCACCCCGGTGGGGATGGAGATCAGCATGGTGGCGAACATGAAGTAGATCTCGCCGCCCAGCGGCATGCCCACGGTGAACATGTGGTGCGCCCAGACGATGAAGCTCAGGAACGCGATCGCGGCGATCGCGTACACCATCGCCTGGTAGCCGAACAGCGGCTTGCGGCTGAAGGTCGGGATGATCTCGCTGACCACGCCGAACGCCGGCAGGATCATGATGTAGACCTCCGGGTGCCCGAAGAACCAGAAGATGTGCTGGTACATCACCGGGTCGCCGCCGCCGGCCGCATTGAAGAAACTGGTGCCGAAGAACTTGTCGGTCAGCAGCATGGTCACCGCGCCGGCCAGCACCGGCATCACCGCGATCAGCAGGAACGCGGTGATCAGCCAGGCCCAGCAGAAGATCGGCATCTTCAGCAGGTCGATGCCGGGCGCGCGCATGTTCAGCACGGTGGCGATGATGTTGATCGCGCCCATGATCGAACTGATGCCGGCGACGTGGATCGCGAACACGCTGAAGGCGACGTTGTAGCCGCCCTGCAGCGACAGCGGCGGGTACAGGGTCCAGCCGCCGGCCGGCGCGCCGCCGGGCAGGAAGAAGGTCAGCAGCAGCAGGGTGAACGCCACCGGCAGCAGCCAGAACGACCAGTTGTTCATGCGCGGCAGGGCCATGTCCGGCGCGCCGATCTGCAGCGGGATCATCCAGTTGGCCAGGCCGACGAAGGCCGGCATCACCCCGCCGAAGATCATCACCAGCGCGTGCACGGTGGTCATCTGGTTGAACTGCTCGGGCTTGATGTACTGCAACCCCGGCTGCGCAAGTTCAAGACGGATCATCACGCTCATCGCCGCGCCGACGATGAACATCGTGAAGCTGAAAAGCAGGTACAGCGTGCCGATGTCCTTGTGGTTGGTGGAGAAGAACCACCGTTCCACGAAGCTCTGCTGATGCCCGTGCTCGTCGTGGTGATCGACTGCGGAATGGGCCATGGCGGCTACCTCAAAAAAGAATGCAGGAGATCAGGCGGCTTGCACGGTCAGGTGCGAACCGGAACGAAGACGGGGCAGCAGGGCCTGCGGCGGCGCGGCCGGCGCAGTGGCCTCGGGCGCGGGCGCAGCGGGAGCCGCCGGCGCGGCGGGCGCTTCGGCAGGTGCGGCGGCCGGCGCGGCCGGGGCCGCCGCCGGTGCCGGCTTGCGCGCCGACAGCCACTTCTGGAAGTCCTGCTTGGACACTGCCTCGACCACGATCGGCATGAAGCCGTGGTCCTTGCCGCACAGTTCGGCGCACTGGCCGCGGTACACGCCAGGGGTGTCGATGTCGGTCCAGGCTTCGTTGATGATCCCGGGGATGGCGTCCTGCTTCCAGCCCAGCGCCGGCACCCACCAGGCGTGGATCACATCGTCGGAGGTGATCACGAAGCGCACCTTGGTGTTCACCGGCAGCACCAGCCGGTTGTCCACGTCGAGCAGGTAGTGCGGATTGCTCTCCAGGGTCGGCACCTGGCCGCTCTGGCGCATGCGGTCCGAGTCGCGCGCCAGGCGGCTGGTGAAGGAGACGTTCTCGCCCAGGTATTCGTAGCGCCACATCCACTGGTAGCCGGTGACCTTGACCGTCAGCTCGGCGTCGCGGGTGTCGTACATGGCGATCAGCTTGGCCGTGGCCGGCCACGCCATCGCGATCAGGATCAGCACCGGGATCACCGTCCAGATCACCTCGGCCTTGGTGTTGTGGCTGAACTGCGCCGCGACCGCGCCCTTGGACTTGCGGAACTTGAACATCGCATAGCCCATCGCGCCGAACACCAGCACGCCGATGACCGCGCAGATCCACAGCGACAGCATGTTCGAATCGTAGGCGTTGCGCGCGCTCTGGGTGACGCCGCGGCCCATGTTCAACTGCCAGGGTTTCGGATCGGCCGATTGTGCCCACGCCATCGGGACGGCCAGCGCCGCCGCCAATGCCATCCCGCCCCTGACCGCCTGTTGCTTCCATCTGCCGCTTTGCTTCATTGCCTAGACCCCTTGGAGCGTCATCGGTTGCGGCCGGTCGCGGCCGCCAGCAAGCCTTCCAGGGTCTGCGCCAGCTCGCGGCGCTCGCCCGGGCCGAGAAACTCGCCGACCCGGACCTGCTTGCCGCTGCACGCCAGCACCACCCTGTCGTCGCCTTCGATCCGCAACCGCACCCAATGCGGGTGGGCGCGGAACGCCGGCGTTCCTGCATTCGTGCGGGTCACTTCCACGCAGCCCGGACCCACCCGGATGTCCTCTTCGCGCTCGCCGCTGCGCCATGACCAGCGCAGCGCGAGCGCCACCACGATGCTGTGCAACAAGGCGAACGCCGGCGCGAACACGTTGCCGGCGAACCACCCCAGCACCGCCACCGCCCACATCGCCCCGGCCAGCGCCGCGAACAACATCACGAATTGCCGGGCACTGAGCGCCCGCGGCGGCCGCAGCCGCAGCTGCGTACCCGCTCCCTCCGCAGAAAACGGACACATTTCGATCATGTCGAACCGCGCTTCCGAGCCGCCGCGCTGTACCAGCCGCGAGCAACGATTCGATGGTAGCCCCGGGCCTGCGCGCCGGCAAGCGCGCGTTCATCATAAAAAATGCTGCATTGCAACCAAATTCTCGCCGCAGGCGTTCAGCCATCGGTGCCCGCCGCCGGCAACCGTGCACCGCGCCGACGCGCTGCACGAGCGGGCGCTGGCATAAAATGCGCGCATCTTCCCTGGTCCTCCCTGCATGAACGCTCTGTCTGGCGCCGGTTCCTCACCGGCGATGCCGTCCGCGTCTCCCTCGCCGTTGCTTGCCCCCGAACTGCCCCCCGCCTCCCACGCGCTGCGCGCCGCGATCACCGCCGCATGGCTGAAGGACGAGGCCGACCACGTGCGCGAACTGCTCGAACAGGCGCGCCTGCCCGCCGCCGACCAGGCCAAGGTGCAGGCGCTGGCCGCCGACCTGGTCACCCGGGTGCGCGCCCGCGCCCAGAACCAGGGCGCGATCGAGGCCTTCATGCGCCAGTACGACCTGGGCAGCGAAGAGGGCGTGCTGTTGATGTGCGTGGCCGAAGCGCTGCTGCGCATCCCCGACCAGGAAACCGCCGACAAGCTGATCCGCGACAAGCTCGGCGACGCAGACTGGAAGAAGCACATGGGCGAAAGCGACTCGGTGCTGGTCAACGCCTCCACCTGGGGGCTGATGCTCACCGGCAAGCTGGTGCAGATCAACGACCTGACCCGCGCCGACGTGGCCGGCGCGTTCAAGCGCCTGATCGGCCGCGTCGGCGAGCCGGTGATCCGCCTGGCGGTGCGCCAGGCGATGAAGATCATGGGCCACCAGTTCGTGATGGGCCGTACCATCGGCGAGGCGCTGTCGCGCTCGAAGAAGGGCGACAACGCGCATTACCGCTATTCGTTCGACATGCTCGGCGAAGGCGCGCTGACCATGAAGGACGCGCACCGCTACCTCGACGCCTACCGCCAGGCGATCCACGCGATCGGCCGCAGCGGCCCCAACGGCTCGTACAAGGGCAGCGACGTGTTCGCCGCGCCCAGCATCTCGATCAAGCTGTCCGCGCTGTATCCGCGCTACGAGCACGCCAAGCGCGCGCGGGTGATGGCCGAACTGGTGCCGGGCGTGCTGGAACTGGCGCAGCTGGCCCGGTCCTACGGCATCGGCTACACGGTGGATGCCGAAGAGGCCGACCGCCTGGAACTGTCGCTGGACATCATCGAGGCCACCTTCTCCGATCCGTCGCTGGACGGCTGGGAAGGCTACGGCCTGGCGGTGCAGGCGTACCAGAAGCGCACCCCGTACACGATCGACTTCCTCGCCGACCTGGCGCGCCGCGTCGGCCGCCGCATCCCGGTGCGCCTGGTCAAGGGCGCGTACTGGGACGCGGAGATCAAGCGCGCGCAGGTCGAGGGCCATCCGGGCTACCCGGTGTTCACCCGCAAGCAGAACACCGACGTGTCGTACCTGGCCTGCGCCAAGCGCATGTTCGCGCACAGCGACGCGCTGTACCCGATGTTCGCCACCCACAACGCGCAGACCATCGCCGCGGTGCGCGCCATCGCCGGCAGCAAGGACTACGAACACCAGAAGCTGCACGGCATGGGCGACGACCTGTACGCCGAGGTGATTCCCGCCGACCGCCTGGGCGTGCCGTGCCGCGTGTACGCGCCGGTCGGCTCGCACGAGGACCTGCTGCCGTACCTGGTGCGGCGCCTGCTCGAGAACGGCGCCAACTCCAGCTTCGTCAACCGCATCACCGACGAGGACGTGGCCATCGAGGACCTGATCCGCGATCCGGTCGAAGCCGTGTCCGCGTTCGCCTCCATCCCGCATCCGAAGATTCCGCTGCCGGCCGATCTGCTGCGCAGCCAGAACCACAACAGGAAGAATTCCATGGGCGCCAACCTCGCCAACGACAACGACCTGCGCGCGCTGGCCGACCAGCTCAACGCCGCGATCAAGCCCTGGCAGGCCGTGCCGCTGGTGCCGGGCGCGGTGATCGCCAGCGCGCCGCTGGACGTCACCAACCCCGCCGACCGCCGCCAGGTGGTGGGCCGCTGGCAACCGGCCGACGCCGCCACCGTGGAGAAGGCGCTGGCCAACGCGGTCGCCGCGCAGCCGGGCTGGAACCGCACCCCGGCCGCCAGCCGCGCCACCATCCTCGAGCACGCCGCCGACCTGCTGGAAGCGCGCATGCCCGAGTTCATCGCGCTGTGCGTCAAGGAAGCCGGCAAGACCCTGCCCGACGGCGTCGCCGAAGTGCGCGAGGCGGTGGATTTCCTGCGCTACTACGCCGGCCAGGCGCGCGCCCAGTTCGGCGCACCCGAGCGCCTGCCCGGGCCGACCGGCGAGTCCAACGAACTGCAGTTGCACGGCCGCGGCGTGTTCGTGTGCATCAGCCCATGGAACTTCCCGCTGGCGATCTTCCTCGGCCAGGTCGCCGCGGCGCTGGCCGCCGGCAACGCCGTCATCGCCAAGCCGGCCGAGCAGACCAACCTGGTCGGCCATGCCGCGGTGAAGCTGCTGCACGAAGCCGGCGTGCCCGAAGCGGCAGTGCAGTTCCTGCCAGGCGACGGCGCCACCGTCGGTGCCGCGCTGACCCGCGATGCGCGCGTGGCCGGCGTCGCCTTCACCGGTTCGACCGAGACCGCGCGCGCGATCAACCGCGCACTGGCCGCGCGCGACGCCGCGATCGGCGTGCTGATCGCCGAGACCGGCGGCCAGAACGCGTTCATCGCCGACTCCTCGTCGCTGCCCGAGGCGGTGGTCAAGGACGCGATCTCCAGCGCCTTCATCTCCGCCGGCCAGCGCTGCTCTGCCGCGCGCGTGCTGTTCGTGCAGGACGACATCGCCGACAAGGTGATGACCATGCTCGCCGGCGCGATGGCCGAACTGAAGATCGGCGACCCGGGCCTGCTGTCCACCGACGTCGGCCCGGTGATCGACGCCGACGCGCTGCAGATTCTCACCGACCACGCCGCGCGCATGGACCGCGAAGCGCGGCTGATCGCGGTGGCCGCCAGCGACGACGGCACCGCCCACGGCAGCTTCTTCGCGCCGCGTGCCTACGAACTGCAGTCGCTGGCGCAGCTGCAGCGCGAGATCTTCGGCCCGGTGCTGCACGTGATCCGCTGGAAGGCCGACCAGCTCGACGCGGTGATCGAGCAGATCAACGCCACCGGCTACGGCCTGACCCTGGGCGTGCATTCGCGCATCGACGAGACCATCGAGCGCATCGCCGCACGCGTGCAGGTCGGCAACGTCTACGTCAACCGCAACCAGATCGGCGCGGTGGTCGGCGTGCAGCCGTTCGGCGGCCAGGGCCTGTCCGGCACCGGCCCCAAGGCCGGCGGCCCGCACTACTTGCTGCGCTTCGCCACCGAGAAGGTGGTGACGGTCAACACCACCGCGGCCGGCGGCAATGCGTCGTTGCTGACCTTGGGCGACTGATCGGCGAAATAGTTCGCCGGCACCTCTGTAGGAGCGGCTTCAGCCGCGACAGGCACTCTCCGGCAAGGCAATGTCGCGGCTGAAGCCGCTCCTACAGAAAACACACACAGAAACTCGGCACACGCGGCGACGGATCCATCTCCGTCGCCGCGCACTCGCGCCGATCAGCCATGCCAATGCATCGGCCCCTGGCACAGGCACTGGCCGTCGTCGCTGAGGTGCCCGAACAGGCTTTCCAACAGATCGTGCGACGGCGTCCATTCGCCGATCGCCGGATGGATCAGCATCGCCTTGCGCGCGGTCAGGCGGCTGCCCGACAGCACCGCCTCGATCGCCGCGCGTTCGTAGGCCTTCACCGCGCGGATCAGGCCATGCACCGCATCCGGCAGCGGCGCGGTCGGGCACGGCACGATGCGGTCGCGGTCGATGTGCGAGGAAATCTCCACGATGTCGTCGTCGGGCAGATCGGCGATCGCGCCCTGGTTGCGCACGTTGACCACGATCTTGGCCGGCACCGCGCCGGTCAGCGCGCTCATCACATCGATGGCGATGCGGTGATAGCCGGTGCTGACCCGGAACGGATCGGCCTGCAGGCTGACCCCGGCATCGAACGCCGAACCGCCTTCGGCCTCCAGCTTCATGTACGAGCCCGAACGCTGGTTCAGATACGCCGCATACGCCTGCACCGCGCCGTGGCCGTCGCCGGCCTGCAGGCGGCTGCCGAGCGTGGCGATCAAGGCGTGGTTCAAGGTCTCGATCTCGGCGCCGCGGCTGCCGCCCTGGGTGCGCTGGTTGGCCAGCGCGCGGCGCCGCTCGTAGTAGAAGAACAGGTATTCGGTCGGGATCAGCCGCAACTCGCGGATCATGTCGAAGTCGAACAGGGGTGCCAGGTACAGCTGGCGTAGCAGCGCGTCGTCCTGCAGCAGCCGGTCGATGACCTCTTCGCCGTGCAGGCGCACGCCACGCACCCATCCCAGATGGTTGAGGCCGACGTAATCGCATTCCACCGCGGCGTGGTGCGCGCCCAGCGCATGCGCGATGTTGTGGAACAGTTCGGTCGGGGTATCGCAGATGCCGACGATCTTGGCGCGGGTATGCGTGGTCACCGCCTGGGTGATCAGCCCGGCCGGATTGGTGAAGTTGACCAGCCACGCATCCGGGCTCAGCTGTTCCACCAGCCGCGCCTGCGCGATCGACACCGGCACCGTGCGCAAGGCCATGGCCACGCCGGCCGGGCCGGTGGTCTCCTGCCCCGGATAGCCCTGGTCGATGCTCACCCGCTCGTCGGCGGCGCGTTGGGCGATGCCGCCGATGCGGATGCTGTTGAGTACGAAGTCCGCGCCTTCGATCGCATCCTCCAGCGAATCGGCGGCGCGCAGGCGCAAGTCGCCGCCGAACTCGGTCACCACCGCGCGGCCCATCGCCACCATCAGCTGCACGCGCTCCGGATCCGGGTCGTACAGCACCATCTCCTCCACGCCCAGTGCGGTGGCCGCCTCGTTGACCCCATACACGACCAGTGGCGAGCGCACCCCGCCGCCGCCGATCAAGGCGATCTTACGATTCGTTGCTGTCATTGAAGTTCCTCAGTTGGTCGAAATCGGGGAGGCCGTCCAGCGCGCCGAGCGCGGCGCAGCAGGACGCGCCGCAGAAGCAGGCGCGGCGCAGGCAGTCGTCGAGTCCTGCGCCGTCGAGCAGCGCATCGATGAAGCCCGCGTCGAAGGCGTCGCCGGCGCCGGTGGTGTCGCGCACCTGCACCGCCGGCGCGGCCACGCGGCGCGCGCCGGCCGCGTCGACCGCCATCGCGCCAGCGCCGCCAAGCTTGATCGCCGCATGGCGCAAGCCCAGCGTCTGCGCCCACTGGCGGCATGCCTCGGCGCCATCGCCGCAGCCGAGCAGCGCGGCCTCTTTCTGGTTCGGCAGGAAATAGTCCACCTCGCGGCAGGTGGCGAGGTTGTGCGGCGCGGCCAGCCAGTCCGGGCTGAAGCCCACGTCCAGCGAGGTCGTGCAGCCGGCTGCGGCCAGCGCCGGCAGCAGCGTCTGCGCCAGCGCGCGCGACAGCGGCATCGCGAAATGCACGTGGCGCGCCGCGCACAGTTCGTCCAGCACCTCGGCGCGCGCGAGCAGCGCATCGAGCTGGGCGTTGGCGCCCAGGTAGGTGAAGAACGCGCGGTCGTCGGGCATCGACACGCTGACCGTGATCCCGGTGCCGGCCGGGTCGCTGCGCAAGCCGTCGCTGCGCACCTGGAACTGGCCCAGGCGCTGCGCGAACCAGGGCCGGTCGCTCTCGCCGATCAGGCCGATCAGCCGCGTGCTGCGCCCCAGCCGCGCCAGCCCGCAGGCGGTGTTGACCGTGCCGCCGCCGAGCTCGCGCAGATAGGCGCTGGCCAGGGCTTCCTCGCCCAGCTGCGGCCAGCGCTGGAAACCGCTGAGGATGTGATCGGCATAGATCTCGCCGACCACCGCGACGTCGCACGCGCTCATCGCGCTGTCCAAGGCCATGTGCCCTGCCTCCTGGCTTGCATCAAGAACAGCGCCGTGCCCACTCCCAGCGCCACCACCGCCGCGAGCAGGTGGCGGCCCTGGCTGGTGGCCAGGATGTACAGCCAGCCGGCCACGCTCACCCACAGCGGCCACGGATACAACGGCATCGAGAACGCATCCGGTGGACGCTGCGCTTGCCGCCGCAGCAGCACCACCGCCAGGCACTGCGCCATGAACTGGAACATGATCTGGATGACCATCAGCGTGGCGATCAAATCGTCCAGCGACAGCAGGCAGGCCAGCGCCGAGGTCGCGCCGACGAACAGCAGCGACACGGTCGGGAAACGGCCGCGCGGATGCAGCCGCGCGAACACCCGGAAGAACTGCCCCTCGGCCGCCGCCGCGTACGGCACCCGCGAATAGCCCAGCAATACCACCAGCGCCGAACCCCAGCTGGCCAGCATGATCAGCGCGACCGCGATGGTGCTGCCGACATGCCCGTAGATCGCCTGCATGAAGTCGGCCACCACCGCCTTGGAGTGCGCCGCCTGCTGCCACGGCAGCACGCCGAGGATGGCCACGTTCAAGCCCAGGTACAGCGCCGCCACGATCGGGATCGAACACAGCACCGCCAGCGGGATATTGCGCCGCGGCTGGCGGATCTCGCCGCCGAGCATGCACACGTTGTTGTAGCCGCCGTAGTCGTACACCGCGATCAGCGCCACCGCACCGAAGCCGAGCCAGAAACCGTGCGGCGAGACCGCACCGGCATGCAGGAATCGCTGCGCGATCGCCATGTCGAAATGCAGCAGGCCGCTGGCCACGATCCACACCACCGCCGCCACCACCGCGGCGGTGACCAGCAGCGACAGCACCTGCACCGAGCGCACTTCGCGGTACAGCAAGGCGGTGTTGAACAGGCACAGCGCCGCGGCGATCGCGGTCAGCTGCCATGGCGCCAGGCCCGGCGCCAGAAAGGCCAGGTACTGGGTGAAGCCGACCGCCGCTGCGCCGATCGACAACGGCGCGGTCAGCAGCGTCTGCCACAGGTAGAGAAAACCGAACAGGCTGCCCAGGCGGTCGCGGCCATAGGCCTCGCGCAGGTAGTGGTACGGCCCGCCGGATTTGGGAATCGCCGAGCCCAGTTCGGCCCAGACCAGGCCGTCGCACAGGCACAGCAGCGCGCCGGCCACCCAGCCCAGCAGCACCATCGGTCCGGCCAGCGCCGACAGCGCCAACGGGATGGTGATGAACGGGCCGATGCCGACCATGTTCAGCAGGTTCGCGGACAGCCCGCCCCAGAATCCGATCGCACGCGGCGGCACGTGCTCGGCATCGTGGCGCGTCGCATCGGGCGTGGTCAGCAGCATGCAGACTCCCTTGTCGCCGGCGCGACGCAGTGGATCGGATGGAAACGGTCGGTGTGTATGCGGCGCAGGCTCATGCGTGTGTTCCCCGCAGCGAGTCCGCGCAATGGATCGCGGCGGCGCGGCGGCGATGCAGATCGAGCACCAGCACCTCGTTGCGGCCTGGACGCAGCCACGGCCCGGGGCAGTACAGGCCTTGCTGCGGCCCGATCCGCCAGTAGCGGCCGAGCAACCGGCCATTGACCCACAGATAGCCCTTGTCCCACTCGCGCATGTCCAGGTAGGCGTCGCCGGGCGTCTCGACCACGATCTCCGCACGGAAGAACAGCCCCGGCCGCGACGACGCCGCGCGCAGCGGCAGCAGCGTCTTGATCCAGGCGTCGTCCAGCGCGATCGGATACGCCTGCCACTCCTGCAGCGGCGCGCCTTGCAACTGCACCTCGCCGACCAGCCCCTTGGCATCGCCCAGCGCCGGACCGAAGTTCACATGGCCGAAGCTGTCGACCAGGATCTCCAGCGTGCGCTCGGCCTGCTGCGCCCGCGGCAGCGTCAGCTGCGGCGAGGACTGCAACGTGCGATGCCGCACCCGCGACACGTGCCCCACTTCCTCGCCATCCACCTGCACCACCGCGTAGTCGTGCACGCCGTCCACGCGCAGCTGCGCGCCGGGACCGATGCGGCGGCGATACAGCACCAGTCCCTGGTCCTGGCCGAACAGGAGCTCGTTGCCGGCCGGCACCACGGTCGCGACCGGTGCCGCGGGCAGGTTGTCCCACAAGGACGCATAGGGCAGCGCCAGGGTCGGCGCGAACGTCGTGCGTGGCGGCGCCGCCGGCGGCAGCGGCAAGCGCTGTGGCACAGACGCGGCGATCGCGTCGCGCATCGCCCAGTACGCCGGCGTCGCCGCGCCGCGCTCGTCGATCGGCGCGCCGTAGTCGTAGCTGGTCAACGCCGGCTGGAAGTTGGAACCGTCGTCGTCGGCATTGGCGCCGGCGCTCAGGCCGAAGTTGCTGCCGCCATGCACCACGTACAGGTTGAACGAATGGCCATGCGCGAGCAGCCGGCGCAGCGTCGGCAGGTAGTCGCGTCGCGCGAAGTCCGCCTCGCCCCAGTGCGTCAGCCAGCCCGGATAGCCCTCGGCCACCCACACCGGCGCGTCGCCGGCGAACACGCGGCCGTGCTCCAGATCGGCCAGGTCGGCACCGTCCAGGCCCAGCGCCGCGCCGGGCAGGTACGCTTTGCGCCGGCGCAGGTCCTTCATGCCGTCGGCGACCGCGAACGGCCCGTCGATGCCGTGCTCCTGCCACAGCGCGCGCAACGCCTGCAGGTAACCGACGTCGTCGCCGAACATCGAATACTCGTTCTCGATCTGCAGCATCAGCACCGGCCCGCCGGCCGCCGCCAGCAATGGCGCGATGCGCGGCGCCACCGCCGCGATGTAGCGCCGCACTGCGGCCATGTAGCGCGCATCGCCGGCGTCGCGCAGGCGCATGCCGGGTTCGCGCAACAGATAGGCGGGCAGGCCGCCGAGCGTCCACTCGGCGCAGACGTAGGGACCCGGCCGCAGATAGACCCACATGCCTTCCTGCGCGCACAGGCGGATGAAGGCGACGAAATCGCGGCGATCGCTGTCCAGGTCGAACACGCCCGGTGCCGATTCCAGCGCGTTCCACATCAGATACAGGGCGATGGTGTTCAGGCCCATCGCCTTGGCCATGCGGATCCGCTGCAACCAGTACTCGCGCGGAATGCGCAACGGATGCATCTCGCCGCTGCGGATCTGCCACGGCCGGCCGTCGAGCACGAACTGCCCTTGCGCGAAACCGAACGCGTGCGGGCGTCCATCCGGTTCGGGCGCGACGGCCGCGGCGACGGCACCCGCTGGCGCGGCCGCCATCCCGAGCGGCGCCAGCACACTCAGCAAACAAAAATGGCGACGTTTCATCGAAGTCTCCGTGGGCAGCGCGGCACGGGGCGATGCAGGCCTGCATCGCCCCGATCCCGCGGAGAACTGGCTAGAACGCGTACTTGGCGGTCAGCAACGTGGTCATGCCGGCATCGACGATGTCCGAGACCGCCAGATCGCTGCGGCCCACGTGCGCCCAGTAGCTGTACTCCTTGGTCAGGTTGGAGATCGACAGATCCAGGCTCAGGCCGTTGTCGAAGTGGTAGCCGGCATGCAGGTCCACGCGCCGGGTCGGACGCGCCCACAGGTCGTCCCAGGTCGCGCCCTGGTGCAGATAGTCGTAACTGAGCAGGTACGAGCTGCTGAAGTGGTAGCTCAGGTTCACCGAGAACCGCTCGCGTTCGTAGAACAGTTCGACGTTGGCCATGGCATTGGGCGCCGACTGCATGTGCTCGTTCTCGAAGCCGTCCATGCCCAGGTCGGCGCGCGCATGCTGACGGGTGGCGTTGAAGCTCACGCCCAGGCCGTTCAGCGGTTCGGGCAGATCCTGGAAGCGCTGGCGCGCGCTGACCTCCAGGCCATAGACGCGGCCGTCGCCGCCATTGGTCGGCATCGAATAGAACACCGTGCCGCTGCCGCTGGTGCCGGGATTGGCCTGGCCGGAGCCGGCGTCGTAGATGTAGTTGCGCAGGCGCTTGTAGAAGCCGGCGACCGAGAAGAAGCCGCCGTGCTCGGTCGACCATTCCCCGGACAGGTCCAGGTTGGTCGCTTCGATCGGCTTCAGGTCCGGGTTGCCCTGGGTGATCGTGGTGACGGCGGGGACACTGTTGGAGATGCTGATGTTGGATCCGCCGCCCAACTGCACGAACGCGGGCCGGGTATAGCTGGTCCACAGCGAGGCGCGGTAGGCGGTGCGCGCGTCGGGGCGCCAGGTCAGGAACACGCTCGGCAACGGCTCGTCGTAGGCGGTGTGGTTGCTGTCGAAATAGCCGACTGTTTCGTTGCCGTCGGCATCGGACGGCGTCACCCAGAACGTGTTGTGGATGCTGCTGTGTTCGAAGCGCACGCCCGGCACGATTTCCAGGTTGCCGAGCGAGAAGGTCGCCATCGCATAGGCTGCGGCGACCGCCTCGGTGCCGCGCATCGTGTTGCAGTTCCAGTTGTTGACGTAATACGCCTTGCCGCAGCTGTCCAGGTCGTCGTCGCGCAGATGGCTGTAGATGACGTTGCTGACCGCGGTCTCGCTGACCTTGGGCGTGACCCAGGGATACTTGCCGGGAAAGATCGCGCTGTAGTTGCCGTTGAAGATGCCCAGGTCGCCGAGCGTGCTGGTGTCGTCGACGCCGCCGGTCCACCAGTCGCGGTTGCTGAAATTGCGCGAGCTCTTGCTGTACTTCACCCCGAACTGTAGCGCCGACAGCGCGCCGTCCTCGAAGTCGTAGCGCACGTCGAACTTGGCGCCGCCCTTCTTCTGCCCGGAATAGATCTTGGTCAGTTCGCCGTAGCTGCTGGCGTACAGCGACGGGATATTGTTGACCTGCGCCTGCAGCGCCGGAGTCAGTTGCGGATACGGGAAGGCGCCGCTGCCGTAGTTGACCAGGCTGCTGCCGGAGTAGGCGTAGTTGGTCTGCGAGAACTTGTCCTCGCGGCCGTCGATCTCGACATGGTTGGGACGGTCGTTGTCGCCGAAGCTGTAGAACAGATTCGGCATGAAGGTCCAGCCGCCGGAGGTCTTGCGCGCGCCGATCTGGAACGTCGCCAGGTCGGCGATTTCCGGATTGGTCTCGTACCAGAAGCGCGAGGCGATGCGGCCGATGTTGGGCGTGTAGACGCCTGCGGTCGCGCTCGGCACATAGGTCACGTCCTGCGGCAGCAGCTGCACGAAGGTGGTGCCCTGGTCGGTCTTGGCGTAGGCGTAGGTGGCGCGCGCGTACAGCGACAGGCTGTCGTCGACCTGCCAGTCGAACGAGGCGTTGCCGCCGTAGCGGCGCTCCCAGCCGGCGACCACGCCGACGTTCATGCCGGTGCTGGTCAGGTTGTGCTGCGGATCGTAACCGGCGGCGTTGCCGCCGTCGGCATCGGCATGCAGGAACGCCCACGAATGGTCGTTCAGCGCGCTGGTCGCCGCAGCGACCTCGCTGTTGGTCGAAGTGCGGTAGTCGTAATAGGCGCTGGCATAGAAGCCGAACTGCTGTTCGTCGCCGAACTTGTGCTGGAACTCGCCGGCCAGGCCGCCGCCCAGGCCGTCGCCGCCGTAGTCGCGCGCGCGGCTCTCCAGGCGGCCGCTGCCGGTCACGCTGCCGCTGGTGGTCTGCTTGAAATCGAACGCGGTGGGCGTGCGGAAGTCGATGGTGCCGCCGATCGCATCGCCGTCCATGTCGGCGGTGGAGGTCTTGTTGACCACGATGGTCTGCAATCCCGACGGCGGCAGCAGGCTGAGCTGCACGCTGCGGCTGTAGGGCATGCCCTGCGCGACGGTGACACCGTCGATCAGGTTGACGTTGTACTCCGACGGCAATCCGCGCACCGAGGCGAACATGCCCTCGCCGCGCGCCGCGCCATCCACGCCGCCGAAATAGCCCGAGCCGGTGGTGGTGATGTTGATGCCCGAGATCAGCCCCAGCGCCTCGGCGACGTTGTGCACCGCGGTGTGCTGCAGGTCGTTGGCGGACAGCACGTCCACCGTGTTCACGGCATTCATCTTCAGGTTGCTGGCGTCGTAGCGGTTGGCGACGACGGTGATGTTCTTCAGCTGCTTGACCTCGTCCAGCGCGACGGTGAGCGCGGTGGTGCCGGTGTCGCTCACCTCGAAGCTGGTCTGCGCCGCGCTGAAGCCCGGATAGCTCGATTCCAGCGCGTATTGCCCTGCCGGCACATCGGCGATGGCGAAATGCCCATTGGCATCGGTCACCGCGCTGTACGCGGTCCCGGCGATGCCGACCCGCGCGTTCGCGGCGGGTTTGCCGCCTTGCACGCTGACCTGACCGGTCACCGTCCCCGCCACCGCCGTCAATGCGGCGCTCGCCCCCAGTACCGCCAGGATCGCCTCAACCAGGATCTTGCCGTTCGAACGCTTGCCACTGCACATGATGCTTCCCCTCGCCAAAAGTGCCATGCACCGGGCGCGACGCATGTCGGCAACCCGGATGTCGTTGGGACCGACCGGACGCACGGCGAATGCATGGCGCGCACGCTGCGGCGCTGCGCGCAACAACGGGCGCGCACGGGCAACGGGACACGGGAAACAAACGCGACGGCGTCGGTCAGATCAGACCGCGATGCACGATTAGCGTCGAGGCGGCGAGTAGCCGGCGACGCACTTGTCGCGTGAGCGCAGGGCACTCAGCTTGTGGCGAACGGTCATGCCGGCTCGCCTCGGGAAACGCGGACGGCAGCCAGTGCCGAAGGCGCGGTACAGGAAAACAGCGGCGTTGCAGCGCAGGACGAAGGAGTCGATTCGCGGTGGTGCATTGCCAACCTCTCCCATTCGACGACCGCAGGCCGGATGGCGACGGCATGACTGCCGTGGCCGCATGCCGATGTCACATCCCCATCGGCTTCACAAGCCTTCTACGCCGGGGTGGGATGTCTGTCAAGCATTCGCGGCGATATGCGCGAAGCCGCGTCAGGGGAAGGGAAACACGCACAAAAAAGCCCCGCCGAAGCGGGGCTTTGGTGGCTCGCGGCCTGCGCCGCGAGACTGTCGCGCAAGCGCTCGATCAGAACTTGTAGTTGACCGACGCCGCCAGCACGTTGCCGCTGACGTCGTAGCTGCCGATCAGGGTGTTGCCGGTAGCGGTGGTCGAGTTGATGCTCGGATCGCTGGTGAACAGGTGGGTATAGCCGAAGCTGTACTCGGCCTGCTCGGACGGACGCCAGCTCAGACCCAGCGAGACCCACTTGCGGCTCGCGTCGGGCACGCGCACGTCGCGGTGCTCGTTGCTGGTCGGGGTTTCGTCGTAGGCCAGGCCGCCACGCAGGGTCAGCGTGTCGCTCATGCGGTAGTCGGCACCGATCGAGACGAAGGTGGTGTCGTTGTAGGCGAAGTTCAGCACGCTGTCGGGCTGGTTGTTGGCAAAGTCCACCGTCACCTGGTCGAACTTGCTCCAGGCGGTGCGGCTGACGTCGGCCATCACCGTCCACTGCTCGTTGATGGTGTGGGTGAAGCTGGCGGTCGCGCTGGCCGGCAGCGTGACCGTGGCGCGGCCCTTGGTGTCGACGAAGGTGCCCGGCGCAGCGACGGCCAGCACGGTGGCGGCGTTGGCCGGCGTGGTGAAGTCGGCGGTGCCGTCGGTGATCTTGTGCTCGACCTTCGACCGGTAGCTGAAGCCGATGTGGGTGTTCTCGTCGATGCTGAACAGGCCGCCCAGGGTGTAGCCGATATCGGTGCTGTTGCCCTTGATGCGCGAGTAGCCGTCGGCACTGCCCGGCGCGAAGCCCGGCACCCGGCGCGCGGCCAGGACGCTGCCCAGATCGATCGCGTTGGACAGATCGATGTCCAGGCGCTCGGCGAACACCGACGCGCCGAACGACACGTACGGGTTCACGTCGTAGGAGAAGGCGAGGTTGAGGTCGATCGCCTGCAGCTCGGTCTTGACGCCGTTGTAGCGGCCTTTCCAGTCGCGGTCGTATTCGGTCTTGAAGCCGTACGGCACGGTCAGCGAGGTGCCGAAGTGCATGTTGTTGTTTTCGCCGAACGGCAGGTGGAAGTAGACCGCCGGGACCGGCGCGATCGTGCCGGCATCGCCGCCGTTGCCGCCGGAGATCGCCGAGCCGGTGGCGTAGGTGCCGGTGCCCTCGTACTTGGCCGCGAACTGGATCGCGCTGACGTCGGCCTGGAACACCTTGCCGTCGAGCTGGCGCATGCCGGCCGGGTTGTTGGCGATGATCGAGGCGTCGCCGGGGGCGCTGCCGGAGCCGGCGAAGGCGCGGCCCAGGCCCTTGGCGCTGTTCTCCTTGAGCTGGAACGCGGCGCCGTGCGCCTGACCGATGGTCAGGGCGCCGACGATGCCGACGGCCAGGGCGGTGAAGCGGACGAACTGGGTTGCGTTTTGCATGGCTTGTTACTCTCCGGAAGACGAAAATGTCTGTGTTCGCGTCTGCGCATCCCCCGCTGAGCAAGCCGGAAATGCGCGCCGGAGTCCCCTCCCGACATACGACGCCGTATGCAGTATACCCCTCTGCGTTAACCGAACAATAACAATACCGCCCGTTCAGTTTCGCGCGGAGTAGGCGTGCGTTCAGCCGGAGGGAGCCGGTATCGTTACGGGCCGCGTTCCCCGGTACTGGCATGTTCGTCTCCATTCCCTCCCGCGACCGGACCACGCTGCGCTGGGCCACGCCGTTGCTGTTCGCGGCGATGTGGCTGGCGTTCCTGTGGTCGATCAGCCGCCCCAACCAGGCCCGCGCCACGCTGTGGCTGGACTGGGGCGCGCTGTCGGCCGGCGTCGCCAGCCCGCGCGACTGGCTGGCGACGGTGCAGGACGGCAGCGTGCTGCGGCTGTTCACCGCGTTGTTCCTGCATGCGGACTGGTCGCACCTGCTCGGCAACCTGGTGTTCCTGCTGATCTTCGGCCTGCCCGCCGAGCGCGTGCTCGGGCCGTGGCGCTTCCTGCTGCTGTTCCTGGGCGGCGGCGCCCTCTCCAACCTGGCCGCGGTGTTCGCGATCGGCACCCCGGACCGGGTCATCATCGGCGCCAGCGGCGCGGTCTCGGCGCTGATCGGCACCTACCTGGCGCTGTTTCCGCGCGCCAAGCTCGGCGTGGTGCTGCCGCTGGGGCTGTTCCTGGAATTCGTGCGCGCGCCGGCCTCGCTGCTGATCGGCACCTGGGCGGCGCTGCAGGTGGTGTTCGCCTATATCGGCCCGGCCTTCGGCATGGTCGCCTGGTCCGCGCACCTGACCGGCTTCACCCTGGGCATGGCGTACGGGCTGTACGTGCGCGCGGCGATCGCGCGGCGCCTGCGCAAGCGCAAGGGCTTTTGATCCGCCACGCCATCGCGCTACCGCGCTCTATACTTCGCGCATGGCCAAGTCCCTGTACAAAGTGACGTTCCTCAACCACGGCAAGGTGTACGAGCTGTACGCGCAGCACGTGGGCAGCAGTCACCTGTGGGGCTTCAGCGAGATCGGCGGGCTGGTGTTCGACCTGCACGACGGCCTGGTAGTCGACCCCACCGAAGAACGCCTGCGCGAGGAATTCGGCGACACCAAGATGCTGCACCTGCCGATGCAGAGCATCGTGCGCATCGAGGAAGTGGAGAAGAAAGGCCAGTCCGCGATCCGCGACGCGGCCACCGGCGAAAAGGTGATCACCCCGTTCCCGATGCCGGGCAAACCGCGCTGAGCGCATGCGGGGTGAAGTGCCGGTCAGCGCCACGCCGCTGTCGGCATCCAGTGCTTTTGTAGGAGCGGCTTCAGCCGCGACCGGGCGTTGCCGGTAACGCCCGGTCGCGGCTGAAGCCGCTGCTGCAAGAGCATCGTGCGGATCGCAATGCGCTCGATCGCAGGTGGCGCGCCATGCACGGCGCACCACGCCGCGCACCCTGCCGGCGCGGCGAACGGCAAGCGCCGCGTCAGTCGCCCGAAGGCGGCGTCGGCGTGTCGGTCTTGGGCGGATCGACCTTCGGCGCCTCTGCGGCCGGCGCATCGGTCTTCGGCGCCACGCTCTTTGGCGCGAGCGTCGCCGGCTTGGCCGCGGTCGGCGCGGCCGCCTTCGGCTTGGCCTTGGCCTGCTTGGCCGCAGCGGCCCTGGCCACCGCACCGGGCTGTTTCAGTTCGGCCAGCGCCTGCGCGATCGGTGCGTCGCCGGGCAGCACGTCGCCGGCGCTATAGCCCTCGGCGCCTTCGTCGTCGCCGTGCAGGTGGCCGGGCAGCGTCGCTTCGCTGTAGTCGGCCAGCACCGCCGGCTTGTCCGCGTCTTCCTTGCTCTCTTCCGGGCGCAGCACCACCTCCGGCACGATGCCGCTGGCCTGGATCGACTTGCCGCTGGGCGTGTAGTAGCGCGCCGTGGTCAGCTTGACCGAATCGCCGTTGTCCAGCGGCAGCACGGTCTGCACCGAACCCTTGCCGAAGGTGCGGCTGCCGACGATGCGCGCACGCTTGTTGTCGCGCAGCGCACCGGCCAGCACTTCCGAGGCGCTGGCCGATCCGGCATCGACCAGCGCGACCATCGGCGCACCGTTGAGCAGATCGCCGGGCGTGGCGTCGAACTTGGAATCGCTGACCGAGATGCGCCCGCGCGTGGTCACGATGGTGCCCTTGTCGAGCAGGTCGTCGGCCACCTGCACCGCCGCGGTCAACAGGCCGCCGGGATTGCTGCGCAGGTCCAGCACCAGGCCGCGCAGCTTGCCGCCGGACTGCGCCTGCAACTGCTGCAGCTGCTTGTGGAAGTCCGCGCCGGTATCGGCCTGGAACGTGCTGATGCGGATGTAGCCGTAGCCCGGCTCGAGCATGCGGCTGCGCACGCTGGCCACGCGGATGGTCTGCCGGGTCAGGGTCACGTCGAACGGCTTGTCCACCTTCTCGCGAACGATGGTCAGCACCACCTTGCTGCCGGACTCGCCGCGCAACGGCTCCATCGCCTTGACCGCGCTGATCGGCTTGCCGTCGATGGCGACGATGATGTCGCCCGAGCGCACGCCGGCGCGCGCGGCCGGCGTGTCGTCGATCGGCGACACCACCTTGAGCGTGTTGTCCGGCAGCTGCAGCAGTTCCACGCCGATGCCGTCGTAGGCGCCGGTGGCCTGTTCGTCGAAGGCCTCGGCGTCTTCCTTGCTGAAATAGGTGCTGTGCGGATCCAGGTCGAGCAGCAGGCCGCGGATCGCCGACTGCATCAGTTTCTTGTCGTCGACCGGATCGACGTAGGCTTCCTTCACCGCGTTGTACACCGCCACGTAGCGGCGGATCTCGTCCAGCGGCACGCGCGAGGTGGCCGATTCGGTGGCGTCCGGATCGTCGGCACTGGCGGTGGAGGCCGAGGGCGTCTGTTCGCCGGCGCTCTGCGCCATCGACGGCAGCGGCGCCAGAGCAAGCAACAGGGCAGCGGACAGAACTACGCGCATGAAGCACTCCGATTGGGGGATGACCTGCACCGTCCACGGCGCAGCTGTCCGGATTATGCGCGAAAGCGGGCTAAATCCGCGTTGAATGCACGGCCTCGGTGGCGCTCAGCGCCGCTGCAGCCACGACGACGGATCCACCGGCTGGCCGTTGCGGCGCAATTCGAAATACAGCGCCGGGCGCCCTTGCCCGCCGGAATTGCCGACCTTGGCCACCGCATCGCCGCGCTTGACCCGCGCGCCGGGATCGCGCAACAGCGTGTCGTTGTGCGCGTACAGGCTCATGTAGCCGTTGCCGTGGTCCACGATCAGGATCATGCCGTACCCGGTCATCCAGTCGGAGAACACCACCGTGCCGTCGGCCACCGCAGTGATGGTGCTGCCGGCCGGCGCGGCGATCAGCACGCCGTTGCTGGTGCGTCCATCGGGCAGCTTGCCGCCGTAGCGCGCGATCAGGTCGCCGGACAGCGGCCAGCCCAGGCCCCCGACCTTCAGCGCCGGCGCCGAGGCCACCACCTTGGGCGGCACCTTGCTGCCGCCACGCGACGGATTCTTCGCTGCGGCCTTGGCCTGCGCGGCCTGCTCGGCCGCCGCGCGCCTGGCTGCCGCACGGCGCTCGGCCTCGGCCCGCGCCGCCGCCGCACGCAGATTGGCCAGCAACGTCTCCAGCGCCTTGGCGTCCTGGCCCAGCGCCTTCTCGCGCTCGCTGCGGTCCTGGTAGCGCTCGTCCAGTTCGGACACCAGGCTGGCGCGCTGCTTGCGGTCGCGCTGCAACGCCGCCGCCTGTTCCTGCTGCTGGCGCTGCGCTGCGCTGAGCTGTTGCCGCTTTGCCGCGACCTCGCGCTGTACCTGTTCCAGCGCCTGCAGCTCATGGGTCAGTGTGGCGATACGCTGCGCGCGTTCGCGCTGCAGATAGCGGTGATAGGCCAGCAGACGGTTGGCGTCGGCCACCCGGTCCTGCGCCAGCAGCAGCTTCAATGGCGCATTGCCGCCGATCGCATAGGCCGCGCGCAGCAGCTGCGCCAGTTCGGCGCGCTGCCGCACCAGGCCGTTGCGCAGCGTGTCGCGCTTGCGCTCCAGTTCGGCCAGGGTCTGCTGGTGCTGCTGCAGCGCCTGCTGGGTCTGCGCCAGGCTGCGCCCGGTGGTGGCCACCTTCTCGTCGGCCTCGCGCAGCTGGCGCGCAGCATCGCCGCGCTTGCCTTCCAGCTGGCGCCGCTCCTCGGCCACGCTCTTCAGCTCGCCGCGCACCTTCTCCAGGCGGCGCTCGGCCTCGCGCGGGTTCTGCGCCAGCGCCAGCGTCGCGATCAGCAGCAACACCGTTCCCGCCAGCCACCTCGTTGCCGCGTACCCAGGCGCGCGCAGGCGCCGCCCCGGCGCGGCAGGCGAGGCGGAGCGCAACGAAGCGGAGGCGGTTGCGGGCAAGGGCTGGTCCAATGACTTCAGGCAGGTGCGGATTGTAACGAAGCATGTTGTGATCGCCGCACAAGTAGGTGCCGCGACTGGCCGGCGTCCCGGAGGTGGGTGATGAAGCGTACGCATGTATCGGTCCTGTTGGCGCTGGCCCTGGCCGCCGGCCCCGCCCTGGCCGCAGAAGGCATCAGCAAGGTCAACGGCAGCATCACCGCCGAATCGGGCAAGCAGTACGGCGACCTGGAAACCGTGAACGGTGGCATCACCGTCGAATCCGGCGCCAGCGTCGGCGATGTGGAAACCGTCAACGGCAGCCTCAAGATCGCCGACAACGCGCAGACCGGAGGCTTGTCCACGGTCAACGGCGGCATCCGTGTGGGCCAGCAGGTGCAGATTTCCGAGTCCATCGAGACGGTCAACGGCGGCATCTTCGTCGACCGCGGCGGCCGCATCGGCGGCAGCGTGGAGAGCGTCAACGGCAGCATCGGCCTGGTCGCCACGCAACTGGAAGGCGGCATCGAGACGGTCAACGGCGACATCACCGTCGGCCACGATTCGCACCTCGGCGGCGGCATCGAGATCAAGAAGCCGAGCTTCAGCATCTCGTTCAAGCCGACGCGCAAGCCGCGCATCATCATCGGTCCGCGCGCGGTGATCGACGGTCCGCTGCATTTCGAGCGCGAGGTGACCCTGTACGTGCATCGCAGCGCGAAGACCGGCCCGATCAGCGGCGCCACCGCGCAGCCGTTCGACGGCGACACCGCGCCGGAGAATTGATCCGGCCGCGTCGTCCGCACTGCCGGCGGCGCGCGCGCGGGACTTGCCTATAGAATCGGGATTCCTCACACCCCAGGAGCCCCCATGTCCCGCAAGCTTGTGCTGTGCCTGGCCGCCGCGGCCGCGCTGACCGCGTGCAAGCGCGAGGCGCCGGCCCCGGCCGCCGATGCCGCGCCGCCCGCGCCCGCTCCTGTGGCCGCCGCGGGCCACGCCTTTTCTCCCGAGATCACGCCGGCCGACTTCGGCGAGCTGGTCAAGACCCTGTCCTCGGACACGTTCGAAGGCCGCGGTCCCGGCACGGCGGGCGAAGAGAAGACGGTCTCCTATATCCGCGATCAGATGCAGCGCATCGGCCTGCAGCCGGGCAACGGCGACAGCTGGTTCCAGGACGTGGCGATGACCGAGACCACGGCCGATCCGAACACCACGCTGAAGCTGGAGCAGAACGGCAAGCCGCGCGAACTGAAGTTCGGCACCGACATGGTGATCGGCACCCGCACCGGCCAGACCGAGGTCAAGATCGACGCCAGCGACATGGTGTTCGTCGGCTACGGCGTGGACGCGCCCGAGCAGAAGTGGAACGACTACGCGGACCAGGACTGGAAGGGCAAGACGGTGGTGATGTTCGTCAACGACCCCGGCTTCCACACCGAGGACGGCGCGCTGTTCGAAGGCAAGCGCATGACCTATTACGGGCGCTGGACCTACAAGTTCGAGGAAGCCGCGCGCAAGGGCGCAGCCGCCGCACTGATCGTGCACGACACCCCCGGTGCCAGCTACGGCTGGGACGTGGTGAAGAATTCCTGGTCCGGCGCGCAGTACGACCTGCCGGCCAAGGACGATCCGGAACCGCGCATCCCGGCGCAGGGCTGGATCACCGCGCAGGCCGCCAAGCAGCTGTTCGCAGACGCCGGGCTGGACCTGGACCAGGCCTACAAGGACGCGAGCAAGCGCGGCTTCAAGCCGGTGCCGCTGAAGGCCAAGCTGTCGGTGGACCTGAAGAGCACGATCTCCGAGAAGAAATCGCGCAACGTGGTCGGCGTGCTGCCCGGCAGCAGCCGTGCCGACGAAGCGGTGCTGTACATGGCGCACTGGGATCACCTGGGCAAGCACGAGGGCGAGACCGGCGACAACATCTACAACGGTGCGGTCGACAATGCGACCGGCGTCGCCGGCATCCTCGAGATCGCCGACGCATTCGTGCACCAGCAGCCCAAGCCGGAACGCTCGGTGGTGTTCCTGGCGGTGACGCTGGAAGAGTCGGGGCTGCTCGGTTCCAAGTACTACGTCGCCCACCCGACCTTCCCGTTGAACAAGATCGCCGGCGTCATCAACCTCGACGCGATGCCGGTCGCCGGCCGCGCCAAGGACCTGGTGGTCAACGGTTTCGGCAGCTCCGAGTTGGAGGACCTGCTCAAGCCGATCGCCGCCGCGCAGGGCCGCGTGCTGCATGCCGAGTCCTCGCCGCAGAGCGGCTTCTATTTCCGCTCCGATCACTTCAACTTCGCCAAGGCCGGCGTGCCGGCGCTGTACATCGATGGCGGCGAAGACCTGGTCGACGGTGGCATCGATGCCGGCAAGCGCGCTGCCGAGGACTACGGCAAGCATCGCTACCACACGCCCGCCGACCAGTACGATCCGGCGACCTGGAAGCTCGACGGGGTGATGGACGACCTGCAGGCCGTCTACGGCGTCGGCAAGGGACTGGCGGCGGGCGACGCATGGCCCAACTGGTATCAGGACAATCCGTTCAAGGCCGCCCGCGACAGCATGATGGGCAATGCCAAGCAGGCAGCGGCGACGCCGGGCAAATGACCGGCTGACGCGTTCTTGGCGACGGTCACGACAACGGCGCTGCGGCGCCGTTGTCGTTTCGAACTATCGGCCATCGCCGCTGGCGCATGAGCCCGCGCTTTCCTGTAGGAGCGGCTTCAGCCGCGACAGGCGTTCCCGATATGGCCTGTTGCAGCTGATGGTCCCGCGGTACCCCAGAGCCGCCTCTACACGTTTCCTTGCCCGTAATCACCGGAACGCCAAACTGCTGCAACGCAAGGACATGCCGCATGACGCGCACAAAAAAGCCTGGACACTCGCGTGTCCAGGCGCATCGTCGAACGTTTCCTATATAGCGCATGGGCCGACCGCGACGTTGCGCGGCCGACCATGCCGCTGCGTCAGGCGGCCTGCTTGGCTTTCTCCAGGCTGGCCATGTCGATGACGAAGCGGTACTTCACGTCGCCCTTGAGCATGCGCTCGTAGGCCTCGTTGATCTGCGCCATCTCGATCGTCTCGATGTCCGACACGATGCCGTGCTTCGCGCAGAAATCGAGCATTTCCTGGGTCTCGCGGATGCCGCCGATCAGCGAGCCGGCCAACTGCCGGCGCTTCATGATCAGATTGAACACCGTCGGCGACGGATGCGGCTCGGCCGGCGCGCCGACCAGCGTCATCGTGCCGTCGCGCTTGAGCAAGGTCAGGAACGCGTCCAGGTCGTGCGAGGCCGCGACGGTATTGAGGATGAAGTCGAAGCTGTTGGTATGCGCCGCCATCTCCTCCGGCAGCTTGGACACCACCACTTCGTCGGCGCCCAGACGCAGTGCATCCTCCCTCTTGTTCGCCGAAGTCGTGAACAGCACCACATGCGCGCCCATCGCGTGCGCGATCTTCACGCCCATATGACCCAGACCGCCCAGGCCGACGATGCCGACCTTCTTGCCCGGTCCCACCTTCCAGTGATTCAGCGGCGAATAGGTGGTGATCCCGGCGCACAGCAGTGGCGCCACCGCAGCAAGGTCCTTTTCGGCATGGCGGATCTGCAGCACGTACTTCTGGTCGACCACGATATGGTCGGAGTAACCGCCATAGGTATTCTCGCCACCGAACATCGGGCCGTTATAGGTGCCGACGAAGCCGCTTTCGCAATACTGCTCTTCGCCGTCCGCGCAGGACGCGCAATGCCGGCAGCTATCGACCATGCAACCGACGCCGGCCAGGTCGCCGACCTTGAAGGCCTCGACCTGCTCGCCGACCGCGGTCACGCGACCGACGATTTCATGTCCCGGCACGGACGGGTATTGGGTGTTCTGCCATTCGTTACGCGCCGTATGCAGGTCGGAATGGCAGACGCCGCAGTAGAGGATCTCGATGCTGACGTCCTGCGGCCCGGTCGCGCGGCGCTCGAACGCGTAAGGGGTCAGCGGCTGATCGGACGCCAGTGCGGCGTATCCATTGGCTTGGCTCATGGGAGAGTTCTCTCGTGACGGGGGAAGGGGTAGCGGCTTGAGGGACTCCGGTGTCGTCGGAGCCGACAGCGCAGGTCGAAGCCGGCTGGCGCGGCAGACGAAAAGTCTAAGCCGCGATGCATTAAAAGCACGCATCGCCGGTGGAACGGAGCGAACCATCGTGGCAGGCAGGCCAGGGAACCAAGGACGCCGTCGCGGGATCGCTCGGATCGGCCACGGGTGTTCGACTGGAGGTATACGCGAACCCGTTGGACGGGCGTGTGGTGAGCGCGGAGGGGGATTGAGGCGCGTGGTGTCACGCAGGTCCACGACCTGAAGTACGACGACGGGCTGTGGGAAGCACGTGCGCACAGTGCGGCGGGTCAGCGGGTGGAACTCTACGCGGACCCGACGGATGGAGGGGTGGTGAGCGCAGCGGGGGACTGAGGGCGTGGTGTTTGTGTATCTCGCGGCCAATAAAAAATCCCCGTCCTTGCGGACGGGGATTTGGGGTAAAGCCCCTGGCGATGACCTACTCTCGCATGGCTTGAGCCACACTACCATCGGCGCAGCTGCGTTTCACTTCCGAGTTCGGGATGGGATCGGGTGGTTCCACAGCGCTAATTTCACCAGGGAGACGGTTGGAGTGTCGCCGGGTTGCGTCTTCGGACAAGGCACGGATGTGCGGATTATCGGAAGGACGGCAACTGGCGCCAGCCTCTCATAGGGTGTGACGTAGCGAGCATTTGGATAGCTATCGACGTGTGTCGTGCTAAGGGTTGCTTTTTGAGGAAGCAACTTGAGGTTATATGGTCAAGCCGCACGGATCATTAGTATCAGTTAGCTCAATGCATTGCTGCACTTACACACCTGACCTATCA